>JAYRVH010000043.1:0-413156 GCA_041918615.1 Acidimicrobiales bacterium | reverse complement strand
GAGCGGAGCAGCGGCACCGATGAACGTCGGATCCCGAAGGGGTGCCGACGAAGGAGATTCTCAGGCTGCGAAGCGGAGCGGAGCAGCGGCACCGATGAACGTCGGATCCCGAAGGGGTGCCGACGAAGGAGATTCTCAGGCTGCGAAGCGGAGCGGAGCAGCGGCACCGATGAACGTCGGATCCCGAAGGGGTGCCGACGAAGGAGGCACAAGGCAAACATGAGAGCCATCGTCTACGACGGCGAGAAGCCGTCCGTCCGCACCGATGTCGAGGTGCGCCCCCCGGGGCCCACCGACGTCGCCATCCGGATCGTGAACGCCGGGGTCTGCCACAGCGACCTCAGCGTGCTGGACGGCAGCATCCCGTTCCCGACGCCGCTCGTGATGGGCCACGAGGGCGCAGGCATCGTCGAGGAGGTGGGCAGCGAGGTCACCAAGTTGAAGGTGGGCGACCACGTGGTCCTCAGCACCCTGAAGTACTGCGGGCAGTGCTCGGCCTGCAACACCGGCTTTCCGACCCGGTGTCGTCGCAGCTTCGGCGTGATGAGCCAGCCCTTCACCGTGAACGGTGGGCCCGCCTACAACTTCGCCGCCACCTCTGTCTTCACCGACCTCACCGTCGTCGACCAGGTGCAGGCGGTGAAGGTCAACAAGGACATCCCCCTGCAGTCGGCCTGCCTCATCGGGTGCGGCGTGATCACCGGCGCGGGCGCGGTACTCAACACAGCGGACGTGACGCACGGCCAGACGGTGGCCGTGTTCGGCGTTGGCGGCATCGGCCTCAACGTGATCCAGGCGGCCAGGCTGTGCGACGCCTCGCGCATCATCGCCGTCGACACGATGGTGTCGAAGAAGGACCTGGCGCTCTCGTTCGGGGCCACCGACTTCGTCGACGCCAGCGAGGGCGGCTCGGTCGAGCAGATCCAACAACTCGTTCGGGGTGGCGTGGACTGGTCGTTCGAGTGCGTCGGTCACCCGGCCGTGGTCGGAGATGCGGTGGCGGCCCTCGACTGGGGCGGCAACTGCGTGATCATCGGCGTGCCCGCAGCGAGCGCCAGGGCCGAGATCCCCATCACCCACCTCACCCACATCGACCGGGGCGTTCGGGGCTGTCGATACGGCGGCGCGCGACCGCATCACGACATCCCGTTGCTGGTGTCGCTCTACCTGGACGGCAAGCTGAAGCTCGACGAGTTGGTGTCCAAGACCTATCCGATGGAGTCGTTCGGCGACGTGGTGGACGACATGCATGCGGGCAGGCTCGCAAGAGGGGTGTTGACCTTCTGATGGGCGTGTCCGATTGGGCGGAGAGCAGCAAGGTGGCGGCGGAAGGTCCGGCGGTGTACCTCCCGCGTGCCGCCGGCAAGGTGATCATCGTCACCGGGGCAGGGTCGGGAATCGGTCAGGCCACGGCCCATCGCCTGGCCGCCGAGGGCGGCACCATCGCCTGCCTCGACCTCTTCGCGGAGACGGCGGAGAACACGGCCACCGCCATCAACGAGTCGGGTGGCACTGCCATGGCCCTGGCCTGCGACGTGTCGTCGGCCGCCGCGGCAGAGGAGGCAGTGGCTGCGGTGGCGGCCGAGCACGGGCGGATCGACGTGCTGTGCAACATCGCGGGCATCGGCACCTTCGCCAACAGCCACGACATGGACCTTGCCCAGTTCGACAAGATCGTGGCCGTCAATCTCAACGGCACCATGTACATGGCCCGCTTCGTGCTGCCGCTGATGCTCGAACAGGGCGGTGGCGTGATCGTGAACACCGCATCCAGCGCCGGACTGTTCGGCCAGCCCTACAGCGCGGCCTACTGCGCCTCCAAGGGCGGCGTGGTCGTGCTCACCAAGGCACTCGCCGAGGAGTACAAGGACCGCAACATCCGCTGCAACGCGATCTGCCCGGGAGGGGTCGACACACCGATCCTGCACAGCTTCGTCGACATGCCCGAGGGTGGCGACTACAAGCGCATCCGCAAGATGATGACGCCCATGGGCTCGGCCCAACCGTCCGAGATCGCCGGGCTGTTCGCCTACATGGTGTCCGAGGAGGCCCGGTACATGACCGGCTCGATCGTCCCCCTCGACGGCGGCATCACGTGCTGAGGGCGGGAGGGTTGGCGAGCGTGCTCCCGACGTGAGCACGTCCACCCTCTCGCTCACGATCTCGGGGCTACACCGCCGGTTCGGCGACGACCACCGGGTCATCGTCGAGGTCGCCCGCATCGCCGAAGGCGCCGGCATCGACCAGGTGGTCCTGCCCGAGCACGTGGTGATGAGCCGGAACACCGACGCGTACCCCTACGGCGACTTCCCGTTCCCGCCCGGCGACCCGTGGGTCGAGCCGCTCACCACCCTGGCCGCGATCGCGTCGGTCACCACCCGGATTCGCCTCGGCACGGGTGTGCTGCTCACGCCGCTGCGACCGGCGGTGCTGCTGGCCAAGACCGTGGCCACCCTCGACAGCCTGTCGCGCGGTCGGGTCGACCTGGGCGTGGGCCTCGGCTGGCAGCGTGAGGAGTACGCGGCCGCCGGCGTGCCGTGGGCAGGGCGGTGGGCCCGCCACGACGACGCCATCCGGGCCTGCCGGGCGCTGTGGGCCGGTGGTGCCGAGCCGGTGAGCTTCGAGTCGCCCACGGTCTCGTTCACCGACCTCTGGTGCACACCTTCGCCTGTACAGGAGCGGATCCCGATCTGGTTCGGCGCCAAGGCCACGCCGGCCCTGGGTGCCCGCCTGGCGGAGCAGGGCGACGGATGGCTGCCGCTGGGACGGATGCGCCCCGAGGAGGTGGTGGCTGAGTCGGCCGTTCTCCGCGAGGCGTTCGCCGCCGCGGGCCGCGACCCGGCCACGCTCGGCATCCGGGTGGGCCTCCCGTTCAAGCGGGCGGCACACGGCGGTGGGTTCGACCTGGCCGCGTCGATGGCCCGGGTCGGCCCCTTGGTCGAAGCCGGCGTCACATCGTTCTCGGTCACACCGCCACCGGGCGCCGAGTCCACCGCGGCGATCGGGCGGTACCTCGAGACCCTGGTCGCCGCCTTCACCCGCTGAGGACGCCGCGAAGCCGATCGGGGATCTGACGGGGCATCAGATCACTCGTACACTCGCCCGCCGTGGAGCTGCGATTCTCGGATGAGGAAGAGGCCTTCCGGGCCAAGTTGACGGCGTGGCTCGACGAGGTGCTTCCCACCGTCGGCCCGCCGCCTCCGATGGACGACTGGGAGGCCCGTCGCGCCTACGACTGCCAGTGGCAACGCATGCTGTTCGACGCGGGTTACGCCGGGATCAACTGGCCCGCCGAGGTGGGCGGGCTGGGCGCGTCGCCCGGCGAGCACCTGATCTTCCTCGAGGAGACCGAGCGTCGGGCCGCGCCCTACGTGGGCCTCCTGTTCGTGGCCCTGCTGCACGCCGGTCCGACGCTGATCGCCGAGGCGACCGACGCGCAGAAGGCGCAGCACCTGCCTGCCATCCTGCGGGGCGACGAGGTGTGGTGCCAGGGCTTCTCCGAGCCGCAGGCCGGGTCCGACCTGGCCTCGCTGCGCACCCGTGCCGTGCGCGACGGCGACGAGTACGTGGTCAACGGCCAGAAGATCTGGACGTCGAACGCCCAGGTGGCCGACTACTGCGAGCTGCTGGTGCGCACCGACGCCGATGCGCCCAAGCACAAGGGGATCAGCTGGCTGATCCTGCCCATGGACACGCCGGGCATCGAGATCCGCCCGCTGCGCACGATCGCCGGGTCCGACGAGTTCAGTGAGGTCTTCTTCGACGACGTGCGCGTGCCCGTGGTCAACCGGGTGGGCGCCGAGAACGACGGTTGGCGCGTGGCCATGGTCACCTTCAGCTTCGAGCGGGGCACCGCCTTCGTCAGCGAGATGTTGTACTCCATGAAGCTGGTGAGCCAGCTCGCGGCAGTGGCCAAGACGGTCACTCGCGGTTCGGGCACCGCGTGGGACGACGCCGGCCTGCGCCGAGACATCGGGCGGGCCGCCGCCGATCTCGACGCGCTCTGGGCCCTCGTGAAGCGCAACGTCACCCAGGCCACTCGTAGTGGCGTCCCGGGCCCAGGTGGGTCGGTGTTCAAGCTCCACTACTCCGAGGTGCGCCACCGATTGGGCGACCTGAGCGAGCGGGTGTTCCAACGAGCCGGGCTGTCGTTCGACGACGTCGCCGGCATGGGCAACCGCCCTCACGTCGAGGGCCTGCTGCACGCCATCTCGATCTCGATCGCGGCGGGCACCACCCAGATCCAGCGCAACATCGTGGCCGAGCGCATCCTCGGCCTCCCCAAGGACCGGTAGGAGGAGGCGACGTGGACTTCGACGTCAACGAGGACGAGGCCGCCCTCCAGGCGGGCGTGCGCGGCCTTTGCTCGGGGCGGTTCCCCATCGAGGTCGTGCGCGGGTTGGCCGAGACCGCCGGCGTCGACCGCGCGCTCTGGGCCGAGCTGGCCGACACCGGCGTCTTCGGGCTCCGGCTCCCCGAGGCGGACGGTGGGGTGGGTCTCGGCATGACCGAGGCCGTCCTGGTGTTCGAGGAGCTGGGCCGCGCCCTGGTGCCCGGTCCGCTGTTGGCCACGCACCTCGCCGCCGGTGTCGTGGATGGCGCCGTCTCCGGCGAGCGCGTCGTGGGGTTGGTCGAGCAGACGGCCGGCCCGATCCTCGTGGAGCACCTCAGTGCTCTCGACGCCCTGGTCGTGGCCGGCGACGACGGGCTCGTGCTCGTCGACGCGGACGCCATCGAGGGCGCAGCCGTCGACCGTCCTCTCGACCCCCTGACCCCCCTACACCTCGTCGACGTCCTGCCCGCGGGTGAACGCATCGGTGGGCCCGACGATGCCGCCCGCTGGCGCCGGGAGGGGGCGGTCCTCGCGGCCGCCTGCCTGCTCGGCATCGCCGATCGCACCGTGGAACTGGGCACCGCCTACGCACTCGAACGCCAGCAGTTCGGCAAGCCGATCGGCACCTTCCAGGCGGTCAAGCACCTCCTGGCCGACATGCTCACCCGATCCGAGGTCGCCCGGGCGGCGGTCTACGCCGCCGGTGTCACCCTCGACGACCCGTCGGTCGGTGACCCGGACCGGTCCGCCGCGGGCGCCAAGCTCATCGCCGGTCACGCCGCGATCGCCAACGCCAAATCGTGCATCCAGGTCCACGGGGGAATGGGCTTCACCTGGGAGGTCGACGTCCACCTCTTCCTCAAGCGGGCATGGGTGCTCGAGACGGTGTTCGGCACCGGCGACCACCACGCCGAAGCCATGGCGGCGCTCGTCTAGACGGTGCAACGCCGACCGGCGGCGCCCTCTCCACAGGATCGCGAGGTCGGAGGGCCCGTCCGGTGGGTCTGCTGGGCGTGCTGGTAGCCGGCCTGTGGGCGGCAAACGGCCGGAAGGCCCGTTCACCAGGGGAGCAGGCGATCCGGCGAATCGGCATCAGGTCAGGGTTTCGCCGGTCTTGGATCTTTCCGAACGCCCATTGGCCGGTGCGGCCGGCTCCACGGGTCTGGGCAGTCCTTGGCGGTGTCGAGATGCAGGACCTCAGGGGCCATGCGGCGCCGTTGGGCCAGACGAGCGTCCGGGCTTCGGGGTCGACGTGGACAGCGCGGAACATGTCGTCGTTGTCGGCCAGCGGCCCGAACACCCGTCCGGTCAGCGCGGGGCCGAGATCGAGGTCGCCGCTGCAGCCGTCGCTGAAGGTCAGGTGGACCACGCGGTCGTGGAGCACTTCCACGCTGGTGACGTGGATCAGCTTCGGGATTCGGCCGTTGGCGGTGGTAGTCATGGCAGTGGCCCGATCGTGCCGAGGTCTTCATCGCTCGTCGCTCGCTCCCAGCAGTGCTCGAGATCGTCGTGGAGCTCGGCCCATTCCCGGACGAGGCGGTCCTGCTTGCGAGGCAGTTCCCCCTCGAGGCAGTCGCCGTCGAAGGTGTAGGTCGCCTCGTGCTCGGCGTGGATCGCATGGAAGTGCGGTGGGGGATGCTCGCGGCGGTACATCCGGATCACGATCCCCATGAACCGACAGAGCTCGGGCATCAGACGCTGCCGTTCGGAGGGGCGAGTGGGTGCTCCGCCGCTTGCAGCCAGGCCCGGATCTAGCGGGGTCGGGTCGCTCGCGTCGGCTCGCCGCCAAAGGCGCACGCGGTGCCATCTGGTTGTCGGTGATCGCTGGCCATCCGGACTGCTGGTCGGGCGCGCCGAGGCGCAACACGAAAGGGGGCTGTATGGCCGATGGGCCCGCTACCCGGAACACTACGAGCCGGCCATCGAGGCTCGCAGCGCCAACGCTGGTGAGGGCCTCTGGCACAGACACCGGCAGGCTCTGGAGGGGAGGGGGAGCGCCGGGCGGGCGGTCAGGCCTCGCGGTCGGGGGTCGGCGCGATCTCGTTCAGGGCCTCGACGCTCGGGGTGAAGTAGTAGGCGCCGCTCACGGGTCGGGTGAAGTCCATGAGGCGGTCGTGGATGCCGTCGCCAGAGGCGCCGTACATGTTGGCCAGCATCCGGTCGAAGGCCTCCAAGCCGTCGCTGAAGGCGAGGAAGTAGAGGCCGAACTCCTCCGAGTTCCCGTAGGGCACCGAGCGACGGTAGATCTCGATCTCGTCACCGTCCTCGTCCTCGATCTCGACCCGGGAGATGTGGGCGTCGGCGGGCTTGTCCTCGAGTTCGATGCTGTCCGCCTTGGTGCGGCCGATGGTCGCCTCCTGCGCCGAGCTGTCGAGCGCGTCGAAGGCGTCGAGGTCGTGGACGTAGCGCTGGGTGATGACGAAGCTGCCGCCGGCGCCGGGCCCGTCGGCAACGACGGCGAGCTCACGGGCCTCCTCCACCGGAGGGTTGGCGGTGCCGTCGATGAACCCGGTGAGGTCGCGGTTGTCGTGCCACACCCACGAGACGGTCTCCCGGGCCAGCGTGGCCAGGCCGTCGAGGGCGCGGCGGGCCTGCCGGGCGACGTCGAAGTTCCGGTCGACCCGGTTGCTGTGGATCCAGAAGAAGAGGTCCTCCTGGGTGGCGACCGCCACCGGGCCGGGCTCGGTGCCCACCTGGGCGAAGGGTTGGAAGCCCTCGGGTGCGTCGTCGGGGGTGAGGCGGGCGAGCAGGTCGGGTCCGAAGCCCACCGCCACGTTGACGGCGTCGGTCGGCGTGATGCCGGCCGCCTCGCCCCGCACCGCGGAGACGGCCCCGCGGACCCCTTCGAGGTCGGCGCCGTCGACGAGGCGGTAGTGGAGGAACCAGTGGGACTGGGTCCCCTCCGCGAACACAGCGGGTTGTGGCTGAGGCATGGGGCGCTTTCTAGTTCTTCTAACGTGACGCCGTGACCAACAGCGCGCACGGATCGGCAGGCATCGAGGGCAAGGCGGCCCTCGTCACAGGTGGGGGGAGCGGCATCGGGCTCGGGTGCGCCGAGCGCTTCGCCGCCGAGGGCGCCCACGTCACCATCTGCGGCCGCAGCGAGGAGCGCCTCGCCGCCGCGGTCGAACAGATCGGTTCGGTGGCGGCCGAGGGCGTGACGGTGGCGTCCACCGCATGCGACGTGACCGACGAGGCCCAGGTGGCCGCCGCGGTGGCCAAGGCGTGTGAGGCGACGGGCGGCCTCGACATCGTGGTGGCGTCAGCCGGCGGGTCCGAGACCATCGGCCCCGTGCACTCCATCGACGTCGACGCCTGGCGGCGCACGATCGATCTCAACCTGACGGGCACGTTCCTTACGCTGAAGCACTCGGCGCCGGTCATGGTGCGGGGCGGTGGCGGGTCGTTCATCGCCGTCACCTCGTTGGCGGGTGCCACCACACATCGCTGGTTCGGCGCCTACGGCCCGGCCAAAGCGGGTATCGAGCAACTGGTGGCGATGGCGGCCGACGAACTTGGCGCCTCGAACGTGCGGGTCAACGCCATCGCCCCCGGCCTGGTCGACACCGAGCTGGTGGGCGCGGTCACCGCGGGCGGGCCCGTCTTGGAGGACTACCTCGAGCAGACGCCCATATCGCGGCCGGGCACCGCCGCTGACATCGCCGGCGCGGCGCGCTACCTGGCCGGCCCCGACTCGGCGTGGGTGACCGGGCAGGTGCTGCACGTGGACGGCGGCCACTCGCTGCGTCGCGGCCCCGACTTCCGGGCCTTCCTCGAGCCCCTGTTCGGCGCCGACGGTCTCCGCGGCGTGGTGGCGGACGAAGAGGAGTCCAGCAATGAGTGACGTGCCGGAGCAGAGCGGAGGTGCAGAGGAGTCGGGAGGCGGATCCCGAAGGGGCGCCATCGGAGAGGAGTCCAGCAATGGGTGACGTGCCGGAGCGGAGCGGAGGCGCAGAGGAGGCGGGACTCGGATCCCGAAGGGGTGCCGACGAAGGAGGCACAAAGCAGTACGCCTACGACGAGTTCGGGATGCTCCACGAGAACGCGTCGGAGGTGGGGTTGCCCCACCCCGGTGACGTCGTGGTCGAGCGGGTGTTCGTCGAGGTCGACGCCGCGGGTCGAAAGGTCAGCGCTCTGCTGTGGGGTGAGGGCGACCCGGAGGTCGTCCTCATCCATGGCGGCGCCCAGAATGCCCACACCTGGGACACGGTGGCGCTGGCCCTCGACCGCCCTGCGCTCGCCGTGGACCTGCCCGGCCACGGCCACTCGGATTGGCGCGACGACCACGCGTATTGGCCGCCGATGATGGCCGCCGACCTCGCGAAGGTGATCGGCATCCTGGCCCCCGACGCCGAGCTCGTGGTGGGCATGTCGCTCGGCGGGCTCACATCGTTGTGCCTTGCGGCCACCCACCCGTACCTGGTCGAGCGGCTCGCCGTCGTCGACGTCACCCCGGGCACCGACCACGCCAAGGCCGAGCCCATCGTCACCTTCATCAGCGGCCCCGAGACCTTCGCCGGCTTCGACGAGATCCTCGCCCGCACCATCGAGCACAACCCCACCCGCTCCGAGTCGTCGCTGCGGCGGGGCGTGCTGCACAACGCCAGGGAGAACCCCGACGGCACCTGGTCGTGGCGCTACGACGCGGTCCGGGACTGGAACGCCGCCGGTGGCAACGACGCCAGTCGCATGGCCGATTTCACGAACCTCTGGGAGGCCGTCGAGGCTGTCGACTCGCCGCTCTTGCTGCTGCGGGGCGGCAACTCGGGGGTCGTGGGCGACGAGGACGTCGACGAGCTGCAGCGACGCCAGCCCCAGGCCGATGTCATCGTCGTGCCTGACGCCGGACACAGCATCCAGGGCGACCAGCCCCTCGTCCTCGCCCAGCACCTCCACGACTTCATCGAGCGCGCCCAGCGCACGTAGTCGAGGCAGCGCGCATTCCCGAGGAGCGCGCGTAGTCGAGGCAATAGGGTCCGGATTCCGGACCCTATTGCCTCGGGAATGTGTGAATCGGGGCGGTCAGGTGCCCCAGAAGCGCTGCCAGGACTCGTAGCGGTGCGGGATCGTGCCCACGCCGACCTGGTGCGCCGGCCAGTTGGCGTCGGGCTGGGCCAGGGGCCGCTCGGCCAGCTCGACGCCCCAGAACAGCTCGTGCCTTCGGCGCACGAAGTACCACTGCCCGTCCCGTCGCTCGTAGGTGTCGGTGTACTGGATGGCATGTTCGACCATGCGGTGGCTGTCCGGCTCGGCCTCGATGCGGGCACGGCAGTACACGACACCGGTGGCGCGGTCGGGATCGGTGTCGTCGAGTTCGACGAGGTGGTTGCCGACGAACAGCATGGACACACCGATACGGCGTAGACCGGCAGCGAAGTCCGCTCGGAGCACGTCTCGGCCGGAGCCTTTGCTGCCGACCCGCACGTCGTCGACGTAGAGGCTGACCAACAGGTCGAGGTCGCGTCGGTCGACGGCGATGGCATACCGCAGCGCGAGGCGGCGGATCTCCTCGTAGGCGATCCAGTCGTTCGTGCGGGTCATGGCGCGGGCACCAGGCCGTGGATCGAGTCGGTGACGATGGCCGCCGCGGCCTTCAGTCGCTCGCCGAGGGCCGCGACCTCGGCGGCCGAAAGCGTGCCCCGGAAGCCGAGGAGCACCAGCAGGATCGCCACCTCGCCCGAGGCATCGAACACCGGGGCGCCCAGGTGGTTCACCCGGTAGGAGCGACCGGGGTCGAATTCGATGAGCAGGTACTCCTCGTGGCCGAGTTCGTCGACCAGTGCCCCGACGTCGTCGCGCTCGTCGGCCCGATCAGCGAGCACGCGACCAAGTCGGGCGTGGGTGTCGGCTTCGAGGTTCACCGAGTAGCCCCGTTCGCGCACCGCCGTCAGGGCGGCCCCGTATTGGGCGAGCTCGACTTCGGTGGTCGATGGCCCCGCCCGTCCCAGCCAGCGACCCACGGCATCGGGGGTCTCCCATGCCACGAAGGCGGTGCCGAACGGGGGGACGATCGGCAAGCGCTGGCCGAGGGCCACGCTCACCCCGAGGGGACGGGGCGTACCGGCGCGTTCGAGGATGACCATCTCGCCGGCCACCGCGGCGCTGGCCAGGCACTCCAGGCTGAGCTCGTCCGCGAGCCGTCGCATCTCGGGTCGGGCGAAGTCGACCACCGGGAACTGCTCGAGCGCTGCCCGCCCGACGCCGATGAGTGCCGGTCCCAACGCGTAGTCCTTGCGGCTCGGGTGGCGCACCAGGTAGCCGGCGTCGGTCAGCGCCGACAGCAGCGAGTGGGCGGTCGCCTTGTTGAGGTCGAGCCGCCGAGACAGCTCCGAGAGGCTCCACGGCTCGCTCGGATGTGCGGCCAGGAAGTCGAGGACCGCGGTCGTGCGTTCGACCGCCGGCGCCGGTCTCGCCACCCCTCAGCCCTCGACCTTCCCGCTGCGCTGACTCGAGCGGGTCGCCGATGAGTCGTTCGAGGCCCCGGAACGAGCGGTGCGGGTGGGCACGGACTCAGCGTGCGGTGACGGCGGAGGCGACGACAGGGCCGATGACGTCGGCCATGGCCCGGTGCCCTGCATCGCCGGGGTGGATGCCGTCGTCGAGCAGTGCCGGGTCCACCAGGGGCAGGCCCTCGACGAGGGTGAGAAGCGCATCACCGCCGGCGATGCGGTCGCGTACCAGCCGCTCGAACACCGCTCGCAGGTCGGCCAGGCTGGCGCCGAGGCGGTTCGGGGTGGACTCGGCGTCGGGCCGCGTGATCGGGCTGACGGCCACGATCGGCGTGTCGGGGTGGCCCTGGCGGACGATGTCGAGGAAGGCGGTGAGCCCCTCGCGGAACATCCCGGTGCTGAACGGGATGCGGGTCCAGCAGTTGGTGCCGTGGGCGATGGTGATGACGTCGGCAGGCAGGTTGGCAATCTCCTCGGCGCTGGGTATCTCGCCCCGGGCCGAGCCGGAGTAGCCCATGTTCACGGCGTCGATGCCGTAGCGGCGTCCGATCACCATGGGCCAGGAGCGCCCAGGCGTGGAGACGGTCCAGCCCTCGGTGATCGAATCGCCGTAGGCGATCCAACGGGGCTGCGCCGGGGCGGGCTCGATCGAGCCGGATCCGCCGGCGGCCCGGATGGCCACCACGGTGGGCAGCATCCGCTCGGGCAGGTGGACGACGGCCCGCTCGGAGCCCTCGGTGCCCGGCAGGCGGACCGTGCCCTCGCCCACCACGGCGGCCTCGGCGGCGATCAGGTCGCCGTCCCGCCACAGGGTGAACTCGCCGCCCTCGCCGCCGCCCAGATAGCCGAAGGGCGCCTGCTCGGTGCGGTAGTCGATCTCGACCGCCTCGGCCCCGCCCGAGAACTCGAGGCGGACGCCGGCGGGAACCTTGGCCATGGTCCACGTGTCCATGGGCAGGCGCAACATGGGTGTCTCGGGTTTCGCCCGCGGATACGGGGCGCCTCCTCCCGAGGGGAAGGGGGCGCCCCGCAAGAACGGTTCGGGCTGCTCGGGCCGCCCGGCGGCGTTCATGGAGAGGGGGTCAGCTCGCGACCCGGCCCTCGGCGATGGCCTTGAACTTGGCCGCAGGCGAGTCGTCCGGCGGCACGTAGGCCTCGATCTCGGGGAGGACTTCCTTCCCGATGAGCTCGATCGTCCCCATGATGGACTCGTGCGGCAGGTAGCCGAACTGCGAGTAGCAGATCAGCGAGTCGCAGCCGAGATCGGCGTAGTGGCGCATCTTCTCGAAGCACTTCTCCGGATCGCCGATCACGATCATGTCGCCTTTGTTGAAGGCGTCAACCGGGACGTTGCCTTCCTTCAGGGGCTTCATCAGCGGGAAGATGCGGTCGACCTCTTCCTGGGGCGTGAGGGGGAACTCCCAGTCGATGGTGAACTGGGCCAGGTTCTGGTACCACCAGGCCACCGAGTCCCACACCCGGTTCTCCTCGAACTTCGACTCGTCGGACTCACAGTGCACGAGCGTGTAGGCCGCCACGCGGTTGTTCACGACCTTGGTGAGGGGCGTGTTGTCGACCTGGGCGGTGCGGTAGTTCTCGATGGCCTTGGCCATCAGCTCGATGGGCTGCATGATGGTGAACGACAGCAGGCCGAGGCCGAGCGAGCCGGCCACCGCGGCGGACTCGACCGAGGTGGCGGCCATCCAGACCGGCGGGTGCGGGTCCTGGACCGGCTTGGGGGTGACCATGCGGCGGGGGAACGAGAAGCGCTCGCTCTCGTACTCGAAGTACTCCTCGCGCCACATGCCGCAGACGATCTCGATGGCCTCGCGCCAGTCGTGGCGGCTCTGCTCGCGGTCGACGTGGAAGGCGGTCTGCTCCATGGGCGTGGAGCGGCCCGTCCCCCATTCGACCCGGCCGTTCGACAAGATGTCGACCGTGGCGACCTTCTCGGCGATACGGGCCGGGTTGATGAACCCGAAGGGGGTCAGGGTGACGCCGAAGCCCATCTTGATGTTCTCGGTCACCGTGGCCAGGCCACCCAGGAAGACCTCGGAGGCCGGGCAGTGCGAACGGCCCTCGCGGAAGTGGTGCTCGACCACCCAAACGGTGTTGTACCCGAGGGTGTCGGCCAGCTTGATCTGCTCGATGGCCTCTCGGTACGACTTCTGCTCGGCGGCCCGCTGCCCGTAAGGGTGGTCGCCCCCGTTCCAGGGCTTCGGGCAATCGATCTCGTACAGCATGTCCAGCTTCATCTGGGTCCCCTCGGTCGGGTGTCGGGTCGTATCGGTTCGATCGGGCAGCGTTTGCAATCACAAACGGCCGGTTGCAATATCGACCGCTAGGCTAGAACGAGTTCTCGTCCAGGGTCAAGAGGCGTGAGGAGCCGTTGGACATGACCGAACCCAGCGCCGAGGTGACCGACGAGTCCACGGGCTGGGCCGTGCACCTGCGCATCGGTGACGTGCCGGTGCGGGTCGAGTTGGGCTTCTTCCTCATCGCCGCACTCCTCGGCGCCAGCCTGGGCACCGCGAAGGGTGTGGCGATCTGGGTCGGCGTGGTGCTCGTGTCGGTGCTCGTGCACGAACTCGGCCATGCCGTGGCCATGCGCCTGTCCGGGGTCTCGTCACGCATCGTGCTGCACGGGATGGGCGGCCTCACCATCCCTTCAGCCTCCATTCGGTCGCGATCGAAGCGCATCGCCGTCGACCTGGCCGGTCCGCTGTCGGGACTGTTCCTGCTGGGCGTGCCGACGGTGTGGCTCGGCCGTTCGATCGAGGACCCGAGCCAGACGGTCGATCTGGTGATCCTGTCGCTGGTCTGGGTGAACGTGGCCTGGTCGTTCGTGAACCTGCTGCCGATCCTGCCGCTCGACGGCGGCAACGTCACCAAGGAGGTGCTGGATGCGGTCACCGGTGAGCGTGGCGAGGTGCCCGCCCGCATGGTGTCGATCGCAGTGGCCGGCGCGGCAGGGCTGTACGCACTGCGCAGCGGCCTGGTGTTCGCCGGGATGTTCGCGCTCTTCTTCCTGGCCTCGAACTTCCGGGCGCTGTCCGATCGCAGGTCCAGCCTGGTCGCGGGCGAAGTGCGACGGGCCTACGTGGCGCTGGCCCAGGACGACGCCGACACCGCCCTGGCCCTGGCCTGGGAGGCGGTGCCACGCGCCAAGGCGCCCGACCTCCGGGCCGCGGCCATCGACGTGGTGGCCTGGGCGCAGGTGGCCGATGGCGACGACGACGCGGCCCGGTTGGTGCTTCGGCGAATGCCGCCCGGTCACGAGGCCAGCGGCCACCTGCGGGCCCTGCTGCTCGAGCCCGACCCGGTCGAGCGGGTGAACGCCACGGTGGACGAGTGGCTGTCCGAGACGGGCCTGCTGCCACCGCCGGTCTACATCCGTCGGGTTGCGGCGGACGGCCTGCTCGACGCGGTGATCGAGCGCCTGCGGGCCGCCCGCGCCGACACCGCCCCCCGAGCCCGGTCCGCGATGGCCCGACTGCTGGTGGCCACCGGCCGCCTGGACGAAGCCGCCCGCTTCGGTCCCCCCGAGGTCGGGCCCACCACCTGACGGCCCGAATCGGTGGCCGGAGCATGAGCGCCCGGACCGCCCCGGGGTCGGGTGCGGATCAGGCGTCGCGGAGCGTGGCCCAGCCGAGATAGGCGCCGAAGCCGGCGAGGGCCAAGCCGGACAGCACGTCGATGGGGCGCTGCACCTGCTCGCCCAGGCGGGCGCCGAGGGCGCCGGTGAGCAGCGACAGGATGACGAACCACGAGAACGAGCCGAGGCCGATGGCCACGAGCATGGCGGCGGCGCTCGTGCCGGAGGTGGCGACGTCGGCGGTGTGGGCGGCGGTGAAGATGGCCGCCCAGGAGATGATGGTGGAGGGGTTGGCGGCGGTGGCGGCGAGGCCGGTGACGAAGGCCTTGCGGGGGTCGGCCACCTCCTCGAGGGTCTCCATGCCGATACGGGCCCGCACGCCCTGCCACACGGTGCGACCGCCGAGGTAGACGAGGAAGGCGGCGCCGACGATGCCGAGCCCGACGCGCAGGCCGGCCACCTCCAACAGGCTGGCGGCGCCGGCCACGCCGAGGGCCGCGTAGGCGGTGTCGACCAGGGCGGCGGCGCCGCCGATGGCGAGGCCGGTGGCGATGCGGCCACGCAGCACCGAGCGGGCGCAGAGCAGCCACACCGGGCCCACCTGGGCGGCGACGAGGAAGCCGAGGCCGAACCCGGTGGTGAACGCGGCGGTCATGAGCAGGAGTCTGGCCTCGCGGGACGAGGCCGACCAGCGAATACCTGCGACGATGGGGCGATGGGGCCGTACCGGGTGATCCGCCCGCTGGGCAGCGGCGGCATGGGCGAGGTGTTCCTGGCGGTCGACGACCGGAACGGTGGCGAGGTCGCCCTCAAGGTGCTGCGCCCCGAACTGTGCGCCGACCCGGACTTCCGCCACCGCTTCGGCCGCGAGGTCGAGGCCGCTCGCCGGGTGCAGGGCCGATCGATCGCCCGGGTGCTGGCCGCCGACCTGGCCGGTGACCAGCCCTGGATCGCCACCGAGTTCGTGCTGGGGCCGACGCTGCGGGAGGCGCACCACGATCTCGACCTGCACGCCCTCGCCGCGGGGTTGGCCCGGGCCCTGGTGGCCATCCACGCGGCCGGCGTGGTGCACCGCGACCTGAGCCCGTCCAACGTGATCCTCGGCCCCGACGGACCCAAGGTGGTCGATTTCGGCATCGCGTGGTTCGGCGACGCCACCACCCTCACGCGGACCGGGACGGTGCTGGGCACCCCGGCGTGGATGGCCCCCGAGCAACTGGGCGACGACGTCACCTCGCCGGCCAGCGACGTGTGGGCGTGGGGGGCGGTCATGGCCTTCGCCGCCACCGGGCGCCCTCCTGTCACCGGCAGCCGGCCCGAGGTGATCCAGGTGCGGGCCGCCCGCGGTCAACTCGACCTCGACGGGGTGCCGGACTGGCTGCGGCCCCTGGTCGAGCGGGCGATGGCACCCGATCCTGCGCGACGGCCCACCGCCGTGCAGTTGGCCACCGAGTTGAGCGTGCCCACCGACGCCGAGCTCACCCGCGTGCTCGAGCGCACCTGGGTGCAGATCCCGCCGGCGGTGGTGACGCCGACGGCGGTCGATCCCGTTCGGTCGACCGTCGCCAGGGGTTCCGGCACGATGCCGTCGGTCGGGACCTCCGACCCGCACGACGCCACGGGCCCCGCCGTTCGAGACGGCCGGTCCCTGTCCCACTGGGGCCCACGCTGGGGACCGGGGCTGGTGCTGTCCGCGGTGGGTGCGGCGTTCGCGAGTGTGGCCGGCTTCCTTCCCATCGTCCTGGCCGTCACCGCGGTCGTGGTCGTCGCGGCATCGCTGCGCATCTGGGAGGTCGAGCGCCTGCCGCGGCCGCCACTGCGTTGGGCGCCGTCGCCCAGCTCGCTGGTGGTGGCCGCGATCGTCACGACGGGTGTGGGCCTGACCCAGTTGCTGGGAGTGATCGGCGGCCTCCTGGCCCTCATCGCGATCGTCGTGTTCCTGGTGGCCATCGGCGCCCACGGCGGCTGACGGGGTCGGCCCCGGATCGACAGCGACGGCGTTCCTCGGTGAGAATAGAACCTGTTCCAGTGCGCGAAACCCCTGGGGGACTCGACCCATGTACGTCGGCTACGACGAAGACCAGCACGCCCTCCGTCAGGAGTTGCGGGACTACTACGCCCGCCTCCTGACCCCCGAGGTCCAGGAGGCCCTCCACCAGGGCCACGGTGTCGGCCCCGCCATGCGCGGGGTGGTGCGCCAGATGGGCGAGGACGGCTGGCTGGGCATCGGCTGGCCGAAGGAGTGGGGCGGGCAGGGCCGCACCCCGCTCGAGCAGTTCATCTTCTTCGACGAGTCCATGCGCAGCGGTGCCCCTGTCCCCATGCTCACCACCAACACGGTGGGCCCGACCATCATGAACTTCGGCACCGACGCCCAGAAGCAGTTCTTCCTCCCGAAGATCATCAAGGGCGAGATCCACTTCTGCATCGGCTACACGGAGCCCGGCGCCGGCACCGACCTCGCCGCGTTGCAGACCAAGGCCGTGCGCGACGGCGACGAGTACGTCATCAACGGCCAGAAGATCTTCACGAGCCTCGCCAGCGACGCCGACTACTGCTGGCTGGCCGTCCGCACCAACGCCGAGGTGAAGAAGCACAAGGGCATCTCGATGATCATCGTGCCCATGGACACCCCCGGTGTCGAGGTGGTGCCGATGTCGCTGATCGGCGAGCACGACATCAACCAGACGTACTTCACCGACGTGCGGGTGCCGGCGGACAACCTCGTCGGCGGTGAGAACAACGGCTGGACGCTCATCACCAACCAGCTCAACCACGAGCGGGTCACGCTCTGCTCGTCGGGGATGATCGAGAATTCGATCACCGAGATCCGCCGGTGGGCCCAGGAGACCAAGCTGCCCGACGGTCGACGGGTGGTCGACCAGGAATGGGTGCAGCTCAACCTGGCGAGGGTCTACGCCAAGCTCGAGTTCCTGCGGCTGATCAACTGGAAGGTGGCCTGGGGTGCCACGGCCGGCCACCCCCTCGACGTGGCCGATGCGTCCACCATCAAGGTCTACGGCACCGAGTTCTACCTCGAGGCGTTCCGGCTGCTCATGGAGATCGTCGGCCAGCACGCCTACCTGCGTCGGGAGTCTCCCGGGTCGATACTCAAGTCACGGCTCGAGCAGATGTACCGCAGCCTCATCATCCTCACCTTCGGAGGTGGCACCAACGAGGTGCAGCGCGACCTCATCGGCATGTTCGGCCTCGGGCTCCCCCGAGCGACACGGTAAGGGGCACGACGACATGGACTTCTCGTTCAGCGAAGAGCAGGACGCGGTCAAGGAACTGGCCGCGCAGATCCTCGACGGCCAACTCGGCAACGACGCCCTCAAGGCCTTCGATGCCGGCGACGAGCCGTTCGACCGTGGCACGTGGGCCGAGTTCGCCAAGGCCGGTCTTCTGGGCATCGCCCTGCCCGAGTCCGTGGGCGGCGCGGGGCTCGGCTTCATCGAGGCCGCGCTCGTGCTCGAGCAGATCGGTCGCACGACGGCTCCGGTTCCCTATCTTCCCGCCGTGGTGCTCGGGGCCATGCCCATCGCCGAGTTCGGCACCGACGCCCAGCGCGAGGCCCTGCTCCCCGGCGTGGTGGCCGGCGATTCGATCCTCACCGCGGGCCTCGTCGAGTTCGGGACCGCCCCTGGCCGGCCCACCACCACCGCGCGCCGAGACGGCGACGGGTGGCGACTCGACGGCTCGAAGCTGTGCGTGCCGATGGGCGGGCAGGCCGACCGCATCCTCGTGCCCGCGGCCACCGGCGAGAACGCCGTCGGCGTCTTCGTCGTCGACCCGACCGCCGACGGCGTGTCGCAGGAGGCGCTGGTCACCACGGCCTACCAGCCCGAGACCCGCCTCGACCTCGACGGCGTGATCGTCGGTGCCGGCGACGTGGTGGGCGATGCTGACGGAGGCGGTCCGATCGTCGCCTGGATGGTCGAGCATGCGACCGCAGCCGGGTGTGCGACCGCGATCGGTGTGTGTGCAGAGGCCCTGCGCCTCACCGCCGAGTACACCAAGACCCGAGAGCAGTTCGACCGGCCCATCGCCACGTTCCAAGCTGTGGGCCAGCGGGCCGCCGACGCCTACATCGACACCGAAGCCGTCCGCCTCACCGCCTGGCAGGCCGTTTGGCGCCTGTCCGAGGGGCTGCCGGCGACGGAGGCGGTGGCCATCGCCAAGTTCTGGACCGCCGAGGGCGGCCAGCGGGTCGTGCATGCCGCCCAGCACCTGCACGGTGGCATGGGCGTCGACCGCGACTACCCCCTGCACCGCTACTTCCTCTGGGCCAAGCAGATCGAGCTCACGCTCGGCGGAGGCACCAACCACCTGCTGGAGCTCGGGAAGATCCTCGCCGACGAGCCCGTCTAGCACTCTGCGCCAGGCGGGGGCGCCGACGCCGTTTCGCTCACTCCAACCTCCGCAACTTCCGTTCGCCGAAACACCGCCACCCCCGCGGCGCGCCTCGGATGGCGACGTCCTCGATCGGTCTCGTGGGTCGAGGAGCGCATGCCGAATGAGTCGCGCGCCGAGCGTGCACGTTGTCCCGATCAGGTGCGGCGCGCAGCCTTCCAGCCGTTGGGTTCGATGAGGCGCTGCGGCACCAATGTCACGGGGAACGGCCACTCGATGGTGGCGACGTCCTCGCCGCTCACCGTTGACTCGGTCTCGCTGGTTCCGTCCCAACGCCACACCGTGAGCGCTGGGACCCCGGGGTCGACGACCCACATCGCGCCGACGCCGGCCGCTCGATAGATCGGGCGCTTTGTGCCCACGTCGTAGTTGCGGGTGGACGGCGACAGGATCTCGCAGACGAGGAGGGGCGGGTCGGTGACCCGACGAGCCAGCGGTTCCCGCTCCACCGCCACGACGCAGAAGTCGGGCTCGAACAAGGTTGCGGATCCGAGCACCACCGCGGGTCCCGGTAGGAGCTCGAAGGTCGGCGGACAGGCCGTGCCGAAGAGCATCAGTAGGTTCTGGAGCGCGCGCTGGTGCAGGCTTGCGGGGGCGGCGGACACGTGAAGGTCCCCTTCGATCAGTTCATAGCGGCAACCGTCGTCGGGGAAGTGGTCGAGATCATCGATGGTGAGCGGCGGCGCAGTGCGCCAGGCAACAGCCATGACCTGCACGGTAGGGAGTGGTCAGCGGTGGCGCAAGGGTTCGGTCGACTGGCACTCGTTCGTCGCTCATGGGCCGACCAGGGAACGCCGATCGGGATGCGCTCGCGCGCGGCGTCAGGTCGTGCTGCTGTCAGGCGAGGACGACCTCGACGGTCGCGACGATGGCCAAGGAAGGCCTATGCGAGGGCACTTGGTACGAGCGCCTCTCGGGTCAGGCCCCATCCGGCGGAGTCCGATCGCTGCTTCCTCCAAAGAGGGCGTCTGGCAGGCAAGTGCTCACAGAAAGCGGGAATCCACGGGTGTCAGGCCCTGACAGGATGACGGGATGCGCTACGGCATCACGATGTTCCCGACTGACCAGGCGATCGACCCGATCCAGCTCGGACGGGCGGCGGAGGACCGGGGGCTGGACTCGATCTGGTTCCCCGAGCACACCCACATCCCGGTGAGCCGCCTGACCCCGGCGCCGGCAGGAGAGCCGCTGGCCGAGGAGTACAAGCGCTCGCTCGACCCGTTCGTCACCATGGCCGCGATCGCCGGGGCCACCGAGCGCATCCGGGTCGGCACGGGCATCGCCCTCGTGGCTCAGCGCGACCCGATCGTCATGGCCAAGGAGGTGGCGTCGCTCGATCTCGTGTCCAGAGGCCGGGTCGACCTGGGCGTCGGGTTCGGCTGGAACAAGGAGGAGATGGAAGACCACGGCGTCGACTACAAGGTCCGCCGTGAGATCGTCCGCGAGAAGGTGCTGGCCATGAAGGCGCTCTGGACCGAGGACGAGGCGGGCTTCCAGGGCGACCACGTGAGCTTCGCCCCGAGTTGGTCGTGGCCCAAGCCCGTGCAGAAGCCGCATCCGCCCATCCTCATCGGCGGGGGAGCCGGGCCAAGGCTCTTCGGCGCGATCGCCGACTACGCCGACGGCTGGATCCCGATCGGCGGTGCAGGCCTGCGCGAAGCGATCCCGCAGCTCCGCCGGGCGGCAGAGGAAGTGGGACGCGACCCGACCGAGCTCCAGGTGATCCCCTTCGGCTCGATGCCCGAGCCGGGCAAGATCGAGTACCTCGTCGGACTCGGCGTCAGCGAGATCGTGTTCCGTATCCCGCCCGAGCCCGCCGACGTGGTCCTGCCGCTGCTCGACCAGATCCAGGCAGTGCTCGCCGGGCGCTGACCGCCGAGTGGCGCTCGACCTGACGATCTCAGGGCGCCACAGCGCCCCGGACCGCCGGGGCCGACGCTTCCCGGAGCAGACGGGCCGCGCGCAGCGGGAACACCAGCACCGACACGAGCCCGGCGGCCACCAACGCGGCGGGCCCAGCGGTGCTGTCCCGGCAAGGCCGCGTTCATAACCTCGGCCCGCGTACGCTCGTCGTCGGTGACACGCGCGGAGGCGACGGCGACGGACGAAGACGCGCTCCTGGAACGCCTTCGTGCCGGCGACGAGGCCGCGTTCGAGGCACTGGTCGCGACCCACCACCCCGTCCTGTTGCGGGTGGCCCGGGGTTACGTCCCGAGCCTCGCCGTCGCCGAGGAGGTCGTGCAGGAGACGTGGCTCGGTGTGCTGAACGGCATCGACCGGTTCGAGGGGCGCTCGTCGCTGAAGACCTGGATCTTCCGCATCCTCGTCAACCGCGCCGGGACGCGAGGCACGAGAGAGCGCCGCACCGTGCCGTTCGCGTCGGCCTTCGACCCCGAGCGCGATGTCGAGGGCCCGTCGGTCGACCCGTCCCGCTTCGAACCGTGCGACCACCCCCTCGTGCCGATGCACTGGGCGGCGCCGCTCGCCGTCTGGCGAGGGTCACCCGAGAGCCGCCTGGTGGCCGCCGAGTCCCGGGCAGCGCTCACCGCGGCCGTCGACGCGCTGCCGCCGGCGCAGCGCGAGGTGCTCACCCTCCGCGACGTCCACGGGTGGTCGGCGGCCGAGGTGTGTAACGCCCTCGACGTGAGCGAGACCAACCAGAGAGTGCTTCTCCACCGTGCCCGCACCAAGTTGCGGCGAGCGCTCGAGGACACCTATGGCGACCCCTGACGAAGCCCAGCCAGCGGCAGGAGAGCGACCACTGTCGTGCCCCGAGATGGTCGAGCTCCTCACCTCCTACCTCGACGGCGCCCTCTCGCCCCGGGACGCCGAGACCTTCGAGGCCCACCTCGCCCTGTGCCCCGGGTGCGTCACCTACCTCGAGCAATTCCGTGAGGCCATCGACGCCGCCGGCACCTTGCGTGAGGACGACGTCGACGAGGCCACGATGTCCGAGCTCCTCGGCGCGTTCCGGGGCTGGTTGGCCTCTCGGAAGTGAGTCACCTGTGCCCGAACGTGTAACGCCCCGGACGGCACGGGGACAGAACCATCAGGCGACGGAGAGATCGGGGGCACAGCATGGCGTTCGTGGAGCGGGGTCGTAGCACCGAGCACCTCCTGGCGATGGGCGACCGCAACGAGGGGTCGGGTTGGATGGCGGTGTGCGCCCTCGAAGACATCGCCGCGGGCCGGGGCGTGGTGCGGGTGGTGAACGGGCTCGACCTCGCCATCATGCGTGACGGTGACGGGTCGCCCGACGACGCCGTCCACGCGTTGGGCAATCTCTGCCCGCATCGGGGCGGTCAGATCGGCGACGGCAAGGTCGTGGACGGCAAGGCCATCTGCCCGCTCCACACCTGGGACTTCGACCTGCGTACCGGCGTTTCACCGTTCAACCCGGCCGACCGCCTCCCCACGTTCCCGGCCCGTGTTCGGGATGGGAACGTGGAGGTCGATGCCTCGGCCGTGCCGCTCACCGCACCACGACCCGGCGTCTACCTCGGGCCGTGGATCCGTCGGGGAGCGGAGGACCGCGGGATGTACATGGTCCACCACCTTGCCGAGGGCGCCGGGGCCTTCACCGAGGCCATGGGCTCCGAGCGCAACGAGCCGGGCCACGACACCGGCCGGCGCTACCCCTCCTACGAGGACCTGGTGTTCCGCCCCGGTCAGCTCGCGCAGCTGCCGACGCTCGGCCATGTCGAGATCGACACGTCGACTGTGCTGGGCACCGGCGCGGCGAAGCCCCTGCGCCTCGAGCTGCCGGTCTTCGTCAGCCACATGTCATTCGGTGCGCTCAGCGCCGAGGCCAAAGAGGCACTTTCGCGAGGTTCGGCGGCGGCCGGGACGGCCATCGCCTCGGGAGAGGGTGGGGCGCACCCGCGTGAGCGGGACAACGCCGCCCACTACATCTTCGAGATGGCCTCGGGGTACTTCGGGTGGACCGAGGAGAACATCACGGCGGCCGACGCGATCGAGATCAAGTTGGGGCAGGGCGCCAAGCCGGGCCTCGGCGGCACCCTTCTCGGCCCGAAGGTCACCGACGAGATCGCGGCCATCCGTGGCGTGGCACCCGGCACCGACGTGCACTCGCCCGCGCACTTCCCCGACATCAATTCGGTGGCCGACCTGGCCGAGCGGGTGGCCGAGATCAAGGCCATGACCGGCGGCACGCCGGTGGGCATCAAGTTCGCCAGCGGCAACGTCGAGGCCGACGTTGCCGCTGCGGTCGAGGCGGGGGCCGACTGGGTGACGATCGACGGCCTCGGCGGCGGCACCGGCGCCGCCCCCACCCACGTGAAGGACAACGTGGGGCTGCCCTCGATCACCGGGCTCTACCGGACGCGACGATGGCTCGACGAGCAGGGCGTGACAGACGTGCAGGTGATCGCGACAGGAGGGTTCCGGACAGCCGACGAGATGGCCAAGGCTCTCGCGATGGGCGCGGATGCGGTGGCGCTCGCCACCACCTCGCTGATGGCCATCGGCTGCCAGCAGTACCGGGCGTGTCATCGCGGCACCTGTCCGGTGGGGATCGCCACCCAGGACCCCCTGCTCCGTGACCGCCTCGACATCGAGGTGTCGGCGCAACGCCTCACGAACTTCCTCCGTGGTGTCACCCTGCTCATGACGGACTTCGCCCGCGTGGTCGGAAAGACCCGCCTCGTCGACCTCGATCGCCACGACCTGGTGTCGCTCGACCAACGCCTCGCCGACGGTTGCGGGATCGAGTACGGCTTCTGATGGTCATCGCCGAGCCGGTCCGCGACGCCCGGGCCGAGGCCGAGCAGCGCATGGATGGTGAGTACCACGCGCTCGTGCTCGAACCGTCGCCTCCCGCCGTGGGTGCGCCCTGGTATGCCGACGATCCCACCGACCCGGGTCCTCTGGCGGGCGGGGACGATCGCCAGGTCGTGTCGCCCGTGGGCAACGGCGACGTGACCTGGGACGAGCTCTGCGCCGATGATCCGGCACTCGCCGAGTGGTGTGGCGCCCGGGGTCTCGGCGGCTGGCGCCCCCTCCCGGTGCAACTGCCGGCGGGCTACACGGGCACGCGACTGGCGCTGCAGTCGGTCGCCGAGCACGTGGCCTGCGCCGCCCGCCACGCGGCCAACGGCAAGATCGCGATGCGGTACACCCTCGGGGGGTTCGGCACGCCGTTCTTCTCGGCCGGTGGTGACACCCGTCAGGTGCGGGTGGAGCTCGGTCGCCTGGTGGTGCAGGACGGCGCCGCGCTGCGTCGACACGACCTCACCACGCTCGCCGCCGCCGCCGAGGCAGCCGGCGTCCCTCTCGGGGCGCCGGTCGATGTCTTCTCGGCGTCGACACCGTGCGATCCCTCCGCGGTGCTCGACATCGACCTCCCCTCGGCCGTCCTCCTGGGCGACTGGTACGCCCTCGGCGCCTCGGTGCTCGAGCAGATCAGAGCGGAGAGCCTGGCAGCGGACCCCCCGTCGAGGGTGCAGCTCTGGCCGGAGCACTTCGATCTCGGCACCGACCTCGGCGTCGAGGCGGACGGCACCCGCGTCACGATCGGGGCATCGCCCGGCGATGAGGCAAACCCCCAGCCCTACCTCTATGTGCTGCCGTGGGCCGAGGTCTCGAGCGGTGGATTCTGGAATGCCGAATCGTTCCGCGGGGCGATTCTGGCCTACGCCGAGCTCGTGGCCGCACCCGACCACCGCGAAGCTGCGCTCGCCTTCTTCCGGACGGGACAGGAGCTGATCGATGCCCACTAGCGCACACGGATCAGAGGCCTCCGCGACCGCTCCCGGCGCAGGCATCGGTGTCTCGCGTGAGTTCCACCGGGTCGACGTGCCCGACATCGAGGTGGGGCGGGTGACCACGGTGGTCGTGCGGAACCGGGCGGTGGCGGTCACCCGTACCGAGGACGGCTGGGGTGCCCTCGACAACCATTGCCCCCACCAGGGTGGTCCGCTGGGTGACGGGCAACTCGACAACGGCTACCTCATCTGCCCGTGGCACGCCTACGAGTACCACCCGTGCACCGGTAGCCCACCCGAGGGGTTCAGCGACGGCGCCACCGCCTATGCCGTGGAAGAGCGCGGCGACGGCCTCTACATCGAGGTGCCCGTCGACGAGTCCCGCCCGTCAGCAATGGACCAGATGGTCGATGTGATGACCGACTGGGGTGTGGACACCGTCTTCGGCATGGTCGGTCACTCCAACCTCGGCCTCGCCGAGGCCCTGCGGAAGGCCGAGGCGGACGGGCGCCTGACCTACATCGGCATCCGCCACGAGGGGGCGGGTGCCTTTGCGGCGAGCGGCTACGCGAAGCTCACCGGTCGCCCGGCGGCCTGTCTCACCATCGCCGGCCCGGGCGCCACCAACCTGCTCACCGGCCTCTGGGACGCCAAGGTCGACCGCGTGCCGATCCTGGCGCTCACGGGGCAGGTGCAGACCCAGGTCTTCGGGCCGGGTGCCTTCCAGGAGGTGCCCCTGGCGGAGGCGTTCGCGGCCGTGGCCGACTGGAGCCAGACCGTGCTGGGTGCCGCCAACGCCACCGAGCTCATGGCGCTCGCTCTGAAGCACGCCCTGGTGAACCGCGACGTCGCCCACCTGATCTTCCCCGACGACGTGCAGAACCTGCCCGGGCTCGACGACCCCCCGGCCCGCCCGAAGCACGGCCGGGTCTCCACCACCCGCATCGCTCCGCCCGAGGCCGAGCTGGCCGAGGCCGTCGCCCTGCTCGCCGGGGCCGAGCGCCCGGCGATCATCGTCGGCAACGGTGCCCGCCCGTACCGCGAGCAGGTCATCGCCCTGGCCGAGCACCTCGACGCGCCGGTGATCACCACGTTCAAGGCGAAGGGCCTCATCCCCGACGACCATCCCCTCGCCTGCGGCGTGCTCGGTCGGTCCGGCATCCCCGTGGCGTCCATGACCATGGGCCGGTCGGACGCGCTCCTCGTGCTCGGCGCCTCGTTCTCGAATCACACGGGTATCGCCACCTACGTGCCGACCATCCAGGTGGACTTCGACCGCATGATGCTGGGCAAGTTCCACCCGGTCGACGTGCCGATCTGGGGCGAGATCGGCCGCACCGTCGAGTTGCTCATGGACGCCCTGCCTGCGGGCGACCGCCCCGACCTGCGCGCGTCAGTCGACCTTCGATGGGCACGGTGGCGGGCCGAGAAGGAGCAGCGCCGTGGGCTGGTCGACGGCAAGGGGCGCCTGCACCCGGCGCTGATCTTCGAGGCGTTGGGCCGGGTGACCCCCGAGGATGCCGCCATCTGCTGCGACGTCGGCAACAACACGTACTCCTTCGGCCACTTCTTCGAGTGTCGGGGCCGCCAGGACGTCATCATGTCGGGCTACCTCGGCTCGATCGGCTTCGGGTTCGCGTCCGCCATGGGGGCGTGGGCGGCCACGAGGGGCACCGGCCGCAAGGTCGTCTCGATCTCGGGCGACGGCGGGTTCGGTCAGTACCTGGCCGACTTCACCACGGCCGTGAAGTACGACATGGGCATCACCCACGTGCTCTTGAACAACGGCGAGCTGGCCAAGATCAGCCGTGAGCAGGTGGCGGCCATCCGGCCGGTCTGGCAGACCTCGCTCGTCAACCCCGACTTCGCCGAGTACGCCCGGCTGTGTGGTGGCGAGGGGTTCTCGGTGCGCACCGCCGACGAGCTCGGTCCGGCCCTCGAGGCGGCGTTCGCCGTGGAGGGCCGGCCGTCACTGGTCGAGATCCACAGCTCCAACCGCGACGTCTGAAGCGCCGTCCTGCCCGAAGGCCCGGCGCAGGGCGGCGACGGCCTCGGCCTCGGCGTCGCGCGCCCGGTCGACGTGGGCGGTCATGGCGAAGAACCCGTGGATCATGCCGTCGTACCGGGAGACGACGGCGGGAACCGACGCGTCCGCCAAGCGACGCCCGTACGCCTCGCCCTCGTCGCGCAGTGGGTCGAACTCGGCGGTGATCACGAGCGCAGCCGGGAGGCGAGAGAGGTCGTCGCTGCGAAGGGGAGCGGCCCGCCAGTCGGAGCGTTGGGCCGGGTTGGCGTACTGGTCGTAGAACCAACTCATCGCCTCGGCGGTGAGCAGGTAGCCCTCGGCGTTGTCGACCATCGACCGAGTGGTGTTGTCGAAGTCGGTGACGGGGTAGACGAGGAGCTGGAGGCACAGGTCGGGCCCGTCGAGCTCGCGGGCGAGGAGGGCCGATGCGGCGGCCAGGTTTCCGCCCGCACTGTCGCCCCCCAGGGCGGTCCGGCTCGCGTCGGCATGCAACTCATCGGCATGGGCGACCGCCCAGCAGAGTGCGGCGTAGCAGTCCTCGAGCGGTTCGGGGAACGGGTGCTCGGGGGCCAGTCGGTAGTCGACGGACGCGGTCACACACCCGGCGCCCGCGCACAGCGCCCGTGCGGTTGCATCGGACTGCTCCAGGCTCCCGAGCGCCCAGCCGCCCCCGTGGAACCAGACGAGCAGGGGGAACGGCCCGCTGCCCGGCGGGGTGTAGACGCGCACCGGGATTTCGCCGTTCGGGCCGGGTGCGCTCAGGTCGCGGACTGCGGCCACCTCGACGGCACGGGCCATGGACGGCATGGCGGCCATCAGCGCGCGCGCCTCGGCCACCTCGAGTTCGTGGATGCGTGGCGCGTTGCTGCCGGCGAGCAGGTCGAGCAGCGGTTGGAGCTGGGGGTCGACGGCCATGTCAGTCGAGAAGAGCGGCGATGTTCTCGGTGGGACGGCCGATGACCGCCTGATCGCCGCGGACGACGACGGGGCGCTCCATCAGGATGCCGTGCTCGCTGAGCAGGTCGACGACGGCGTCACGGGTCTCGTAGTCGGCAGCTTCGAGGCCGAGCGCCCTGAAGTTCTGATCATGGCGCACGAGGGCGGCAGGCGGGTCGCCGACGAGGTCGACGATGCGCTCGATGGTGGTCCGGTCGAGCGGGTGGGACTTGTAGTTCACCACGGCGTGTGCGACGCCCCGACCGCGGAGCAATTCGAGTGCGGCGCGTGACTTGCTGCACGAGGGGTTGTGGTACACGACGACCCTGTCGGCCTCTGGTTCCATGGTCGCCGACCGTACCTTCATCCTCGACGCGTCGCTGATCCCGGTTCTGGTCTGTTTGACGCGCTCTGACGAGAACGTGTTCTCTTTCCCGGTGCCCTCCGACACACTGACGGTGAGCCAGGCGGCGCGTCGTGAGCGGGTGATCGGGTCGGCGATGCAGCTGGCCGCGGAAGGTGGCTACGACGCCGTGCAGATGCGCGACGTCGCCACGACCGCCGGTGTCGCGCTCGGGACCATCTACCGCTACTTCTCGTCGAAGGACCACCTGCTCGCCGCGAGCATGGTCGACTGGTCGATGGAGCTCGAGGATCGGGTGACGGCGCAACCGCCGGCCGAGGGCAGCGCGGCGGACCGTGTCGTCGCGGTCATCCGCGGCGTCACGACCGGTATGGAGAGCCAGCCCCGGTTGGCGGCGGCGCTGGTCACGGCGGTGTCCGCGAACGACCCCGCCGTCGTCGAGTGCCAGCGCGCCATCACGCACACGATCATGCGGGTGCTGGCGGCACCCATGGCCGGGCTCCCTGCCGACGAGCGCCACGGCATCGTGCGGGTCCTCGCGCACGTCTGGAACTCCACGAACCTCGGCTGGGTCAACGGGTGGCTCACGGTCGACCAGGTCGGCGACGACCTCGAGCAGGCGGCGCGTCTCCTCCTTCGCGACGCATAGCCCCCGGCTCGTGGCCTACAGTCCGGTCCTGGCTGCTCGAGCAACCGACCGGGAGGCGCGTCGTGGCTGTTTCCGTCGAGTTGACGGTCAATGGCACCACCGAGGTCGGCGGCCGCTATGTCACCTGGGCGCCGGCTCCCTGCACCGTGCGCGTGTTGAACGCCGACGGGCTCGTCGGCCCCATCGCCATCACGCTCGCCAACCGGGTCGGCCCGGGCGGAAAGGTCGTCTTTCGGTCGACGGCCACGGCCGCGGCCACCGATCGACTGTCGTTGACCGTGCCGGCGAGTGGTGGCCGCAAGACGTTCTTCGTCTCGGGGCGGTTCGGGTCGCCGAGCATCGCCAACGGCGACGCCGCCATCGAAGTCCAGCAGGGCACGCCCCCTGCGGTGATCGCGTCGATTCCCGTCATGGTGCGCGTGCGCAAGAACGCCGAGCGGCTCACGACCGCCGAGCGAGATCGTTTCCTCAGTGCGATGGCCAGGTTGAACGACCACGGCACCGGGATCTTCCGCAGCTTCCGCGCCACCCACACCGACGACACGTCCAACGAGGCGCACGGCGACGACGGATTCCTGCCCTGGCACCGCGCGTACCTGCTCGACCTCGAGCGCGAGCTCCAGAAGCTGGACCCCAGCGTCACGCTGCCGTATTGGCGATTCGACCAACCGGCGCCGAAGCTCTTCCGGGCCAGCTTCCTCGGCGCGCCCGACCCGGCAACCGGGTTGGCCCGCTTCACGCCCGCGAACCCGCTGAGTCTGTGGTCGACCGACGGGATCCCCGGTATCGAGCGGTTCCCCCTGTTCAACTCCCAGACGTCCCCGGCATCAAACAGCAACGGCCCGGTCATCGGCGAGGCTGCAATCGTCGGATCGGCGGTCGCCTACCGCACGCTCAGGGGCCCGTTGGAGGGCAATCCGCACGGGCGCGCCCACACGTGTTTCGCCGGCGTGATCGCCAGCATCGGGACGGCGGCGCGCGACCCGCTGTTCTTCCTGTTGCACTGCAACGTCGACCGGTTGTGGGCCAAGTGGCAGTGGTTCCAGCACCGCTTCGACCCCACCAGCGACGCCACCTACCACTTCCGGGGAAGTGCCTCGAGCCCGGGAGCGACACGGATCGGCCACAACCTGCTCGACACGATGTGGCCATGGAACAACGTGAAGACCGGGCTCCGTCCCCGGACTGCCCCCCGCACGCCCTTCCCTGCTGCGCCCACGACCCCGGCACCGGGGCTCAAGCCCGACGTGCGGGCCATGATCGACTTCCAGGGCCACCGTGACCCGGCCGGTCGGCTCGGGTTCGACTACGACGACGTCCCTTTCGAGTCGCTTGCGCCCTGACCGCGTCAACCAAGGAGCCCCCGCCCATGGACCTCGATGACTACCGCAAGGGCTACGAGAAGGAGGTGACCACGGCTGCAGCTCGGGGCAAGCGGAAGGTCGGGGCGAGTGGGGCGTCGGCAGGTGAGCGCGGCACGCGCGAGCTCGTCGCGGTCATCAAGGACGCGGCCCGGCCGGCCGGCGCCCGCGTGACAGCCATCGACGAGGTGGGCGCCGACGCGGTGTCGAAGCCCGCGGCGATGAAGGCGCTCCTGGCGGTGCTGGCCGCTCCCGACGACGACCCGCCGGTCCGACGGGCCGCGCTGGACGCGCTGCAACAGAACAGCTTCAGCGCCGTGGCCTTCCGACGCTGGTCGACCGAGTTCCTCGAGGCGCTCCGAGCAGTCGCGACCGACGCCGACCCCGAATTGCGGGCGCGGGCGATCGATCTCCTCGCGCTGAGCGGCGACGAGTACGTGCAGCGGTTGCTCGTGGAGGGGCTCGAAGACCCGGCCAAGGGCCTCGTCCCGACCCAAGCAGCCTTGCGGATGATCGGCTACGACGTGCACGGCGACCACTACGGGCTACTCCGCGACATCGCCGAGACCTCGGACAAGCCCACCGATCGCCGTGCCGCACTCCGGTTGTTGGCCGCCGACAGCGACTCGAGCGACCTCTTCGAGCGCATCGCGGCGGACAAGTCCGAAGACAGCCGGGCGAGGGCCACGAGCGCCATTGCGTTGCAGTCACTGGCTCCTGATCGCTTCGATGTGGTCGCCCGGGAGGTACTGGTCGACGCCGACGACGACGACACCGTCCGGGCCACCTTCGTCAATGCCTTGGCCCACGGTCCCTCCGCTCACGACGAGGAGCTCGTCGCACAGGTCCGCGCGGTGGAGGAGGAGTCCTCCTCGCCCCAGCTCACCCAGGCGGCACGACACTTCGGCCGGCTGGCCGACGAGCAGGCCTGAGGGGCGAATGCACGCCGAGGTGAGCACCGAGGACGAGCTGGCATCGATCGTCGAACAGGTTCGCCACGAACCCGGTCGTCGCGACGAGCTGACCGCGCTCTTGCGCGAGAGCGCCCCGGTCTACGACGACCGCGGCTCTGCCGCCACGGCCCGGCTCCGAGGGTGGGTGCTCGCGTCGTTCGCCGAGGTCGGTCTGCCCCCCGCTGCCCTCCCCCATGTCCTGGGCGAGCTCGAGAGCGGACTCGAGCCCTACCTCGTCGCCGCTGCGGCCAGAGCGGTCCGTGGGGCGCAGGCGCCGACCCCGGTCATCGCTGACGCCCTGGTTGCCGCACTGGTCAACATCCGGGGCTGTGACGACTCGGTCACCTTCGACGCGCTGCGCCCCTCGTGGCCGGCGGCCCACACCACGACGGCCTCGCTGGAGGTCCTGGCGTCGCTGCGATGGCTCGGTGCGGTCGCGGCTCCCGTTCGGCCACACCTCGAAGCGGTGAGGGACCAACACGGCGCCGGCTGGAGCCACGCCGTACGCGATGCACTCGATGAGACCATCGCGGCCCTCGGGGTGGTGCCCGCCGGCCACTGCTGTTCTGCGGATGGCGCAACGATGGACGACGAGCCACGCGGCCGGCATGTCGGCGATGTCGGTGGCGTCGAGCTCGAGGACCAGGACGGCCGGCGCCTGGCCTTCGCCGACTTCTTCTCCGGTCGCCCCGCCCTGGCGGCCTTCTTCTACACGAGGTGCCCCAACCCCAACCGGTGCTCACTCACCATCACCAAGCTCGCCGAGGTGCAGCGACTCGTCGAGGCCCGGGCGGACGCGCCTTCCCTCGGGATCGCCGCCATCACGTACGACCCCGGCTACGACCTGCCCGCGCGGCTACGCGGCTACGGCGAGTCGCGAGGACTCCACTACGGCGAGTCGGTCCGCCTGCTGAGAGCCCCGTCTCAGCACGGGCAGCTCCGCCGGCACTTCGATCTCCAGGTCGGGTACAACGGCTCGATCGTCAACCGCCACGCGGTGGAGCTGTTCCTCGTCGGTGCCGACGGCGGGGTCGCTCATTCCTGGTCACGAACCCAATGGGACCCGCACCTGGTGCTCGCCAGGGCACTGGAGGGGTAGCGGGGCGACCCGGGGTGGAGGCGACGCTACGCAGCGGCGCCGACGCGTGCCGTGAAGGCCGCGGCCCCCTCGCCCCCGAGTTCGGCGACCGCCACGTCGCGGTTGGCGAGGCTGAGCAGCAATGCCTCGGCGGTGCCGCGTACCTCGGGACCGTCGCCGGTGGACCAGTCGACATCGGTGGCGGTGAAGGTGAATCCAGCCATGCGCTTCTTGGGCTTGGTGCCGCCTCCCTGCTTGGTGACCATGGCGTCGAGGCCGGCCGTCAGGCGCTCGGTCGGCACCTGTCGGGGCTTCCCGAGCGGTCGCCTGATGTCGAACTCGTGGATCAGGTGGTCGACGAAGGCGTCACTGGTCGGAATGAGCCTGGCGATGCCCTTGCGCACGTGGTCGGTGGCGATGCGGTCGATGGTGGCCACGATCTCAGCGGTGCTGTGGTCATCGGCCCAGGCCACCGACTCCTTGGCCGAGCCCTTGTCCACGTCGAAGCCATTGGCGGCGACCTTGGCGAGGAGCTTCGGCATCGGGTAGGTGTGACCGACGCACATGTGGCCGTAGACGTCTCGCACCCGCCACCCGTCGCACAGGCTCTTGTGGCCCCAGTCGGCCTCGTCGAGCCCTTTGGCGAGGTCGGCGAGTTGCGCCGTCTGTTCCCAGAGAAGTGCTTCGTAGTCGTGTTCCATGGTGCTCGTTCGGTCGGCGACCCCCCGTCGGATCAGTCAGTTCTTCGTCAGGGAGGGCAGATGCGGTTCAGGGTCCGATCGATCTTGGCCGCGTAGCTGACCTGGCCTGTCGGCTTCAGGTGAAGGCCATCCTCGAGGAACCACGACGGGTGCCCGACGGTGGCGGCGTTCCAGTCGACCACGTGGAAGTTGGGGTAGTACAGGCGGCCACCACCGCGGGCGGCACCCCGCAACCATCTGTTGAAGCTGCGGGCCTCCTGTTCCCAGCGCGGCGTGTAGTACGGGTTGACCCCGTGTTCCTTGAGGTTGACCCAGACCACGCAGGGCACGCTCTCGGTGGTGTCGAGCAGGTCCTCGGCCCACTGGTACGGCAGCCACCCCCAGGTGGGGTCGGCCATCAATGCCACGTCGGGGTTGGCGAGACCGAGGACCATGACCGCGGGTCGGCGGGCGACCATGCGCTGTGCCGTCGGGGTCATCTCGGCGATGCTGGCGCCGAGCACGCTCAGGAAGCTCGGGCGGTATTCCGGTCGCAGCGCCGCCACGGTCCGGGACTCGGCGCTGTGGAAGACCGAGTCACCGACGCCGCGCACCTTGGGGGCCTGCTCGGGCGGCACGTCGGCGGCGAGCGTCGTTGGTGGAGCAGGCGTCGGGGCGGAAGGCGCGACAGGGGTGGGAGCGGGGACGACGGGCGGAACGGTGGTGGGCGGGGTCGCGTCCGGCGGCGTCGTGTCCCGTGAGGTCATGTCCGGTGGTGTCGAGTCGAGGGCCGGCGAACTGACCGGCGGTGCCGGAGGCGTGGCGGGGTCTGCTGGTACCTGGGCCCCGGCCGGCGACGGGAGAACGACGAGGGTGCCGAGACAGAGGGTGATCGCTGCAATCAGGGAGGTTCGCAGCACGGCAGGTCAGGTTAGGGCGGCTGTCCGCATTTATCGAGACATGGGGTTGCCGCAGAAAAATAGAATGTGTTCTACTCTCCGCGTGAGCGGTATCTGTGACGGACGGGTCGTGGTCATCACGGGCGCGGGCCGTGGCATCGGACGGGGCCACGCTCTCGAGTTCGCGCGCCAAGGGGCCAAGGTCGTGGTGAACGACCTCGGCGCCGAGATCGACGGCTCCGGGGGCTCGGACGGCCCGGCCGGCGAGGTCGTCCACGCCATCCGGGCGGCCGGTGGCGAGGCCGTCGCCAACGGTGACGACGTGGCCGACTGGGACGGCGCCGCGCGCCTCATCGGCACGGCGATCGACGTCTTCGGCGGGCTCGACGTGGTGGTCAACAACGCCGGCTTCCTTCGCGACCGAATGCTCGTCAGCACCTCCGAGCAGGAATGGGACGCCGTGATTCGTGTGCACCTCAAGGGCCACTTCTGCCCGTCCCGCCATGCGTCGGCCTACTGGCGGGAGCGGGCGAAGGCCGGTGAGCCAGTCGACGCTCGCATCATCAACACCAGTTCGGGTGCGGGCCTGCTCGGCAGCGTGGGGCAGGGCAACTACTCGGCGGCCAAGGCCGGGATCGCCGCGCTCACCCTGGTACAGGCCGCCGAGATGGGTCGGTACGGCGTCACGGCGAACGCCATCGCCCCGGCGGCCCGCACCCGCATGACCGAGGCGGTGTTCGCGGACACGATGGGGGCGCCTGTCGACGGCGGCTTCGACGCCATGGCCCCCGACAACGTGGCGCCGCTCGTCGTCTGGCTGGGCTCGGCGGACTCGGGCAACGTCACCGGACGGGTCTTCGAGGTCGAGGGTGGCGTCATCGGGGTGGCCGACGGCTGGCATTCGGGCCCGCGGGTCGACAAGGGTGCCCGCTGGCAACCGGCCGAGGTCGGCGAGGCCGTCGCCGACCTGCTCGCCCTGGCGCCGACCCCCAGCCCGGTCTACGGCAGCCAGGGCTGAACGACCGGTGGATTTCGACGACACGCCCACCGAGGCCGCCTTCCGGGCCGAGGCCCGCGCCTGGCTGGATGCGAACGCCACCCTCCGCACCGACGACAGCGGTCTGTCCGGCTACCTGACGCAGCGCTCAGACCATGTCGCAAGGTGCCGCGAGTGGCAGCGCACGCTCTACGAGGGTGGTTGGGCCGGCATCACCTGGCCCGAGGAGTATGGCGGCCGCGGCGCCTCGGCCATCGAGGCGAGCATCTTCAACCAGGAGCAGTCGCGTTACGACGTGTCGGTGGGAGCGTTCACGGTCGGCAGCGGCATGGTCGGCCCCACGATCATCGCCCACGGCACTGACGCCCAGAAGAAGCGCTACCTCGACCCGTTGCTCCGTGGCGAGGAGATCTGGTGCCAGCTCTTCAGTGAGCCCGGGGCCGGCTCCGACCTGGCCGGCCTGTCCACCCGGGCGGTACGCGACGGCGACGAGTTCGTGGTCAACGGCCAGAAGGTCTGGACTTCGGGTGCGCAGTACAGCGACTTCGCGATCCTGCTCGTGCGGACCGACTTCGACCAGCCGAAGCACCGCGGCATCACGTACCTGCTCGTCGACATGACCAGCCCGGGCATCGAGGTCCGCCCACTGACCCAGATCAACGGCGCCGCCCACTTCAACGAGGTGTTCCTCTCTGACGTGCGGGTGCCCATGGAGAACCTCATCGGCGAGGTCAACGCCGGATGGGGCCCCACCCTCACCACCCTGGCCAACGAGCGCACCGCCATCGGCGGAGGCGGGGGAGTGACCTTCGCCCACCTCGACCGACTGGCCCGAGAGACCGGGGCGGAGCGCGAACCGCGGCTCCGCCAGGACCTCGCGGCTGCCTTCACGCGCTTCGAGGTGCTGCGCTACCTGGGCCTCCGGGTGCAGACCGCCCTGAGCCAGGGCCGCCCGCCCGGTGCCGAGAGCTCGGTCCTCAAGCTGGCGTACTCGCAGCACCTGGCGCGTACCGCAGACCTCGTCCTCGCCCTCGAGGGCACCGCCGGCGTGCTCTCCGGTGCCGACGCGCCGTCAGCGGGCCTCTGGCAGGAGTACTTCCTCGGTCAGTGGGCCGCTCGCATCGGTGGTGGCACCGACCAGATCCAGCGCAACGTGATCGGCGAACGTGTGCTCGGGCTCCCACCCGAGCCCCGCGCCGACAAGACCATGCCCTTCCGCGACCTCGCCAAAGCCTGACCGGAGACGCAGTGTTCCTCACCTACACACCAGAACAGGAGCAGCTCCGAGACGAGCTGCGGGCTTACTTCGCGAAGCTGATCACGCCCGAGGTGCGGGCGGGGCTCGGCGGTCCCGGCGAGGGCGGGGAGGTCTGGCGCGAGACGGTCCGCCAGATGGGTGCTGACGGCTGGCTCGGCATCGGCTGGCCCACGGAATACGGCGGGAAGGGCCGGCCCGAACAGGACCAGTTCATCTTCTTCGACGAGGTGCAGCGGGCCGGGGCGCCGATCCCGTTCGTCACCCTCAACACCGTTGGTCCCACGCTCATGTCCTTCGGCTCCGAGGAGCAGAAGGCGACCTTCCTGCCCGCCATCCTCGCCGGCGAGGTGATCTTCGCCATCGGCTACACCGAGCCCGAGGCCGGCACCGACCTGGCCGCCCTGCGCACCCGAGCCGTGCGTGACGGCGACGAGTACGTCATCAACGGCAACAAGGTGTACACGAGCGGCGCCGACGACGCCGACTGGGTGTGGCTGGCGTGTCGCACCGACCCGGAGGCCAAACCGCACGCCGGGATCTCGCTGATCCTCGTCCCCACCGATGCTCCCGGATTCAAGTACACGCCCATCACCACCGTGGGAGGCAACCGCACCACCGCCACCTACTACGACGACGTGCGCGTGCCCGTGTCCAACCTGGTCGGCCGGGAGAACGACGGCTGGCGGATGCTCACCACCCAGCTGAACCACGAGCGGGTCGGCCTCGCCGCCCGCGGTGGCCAGGCGCACCAGATCTACGAGGACGTCATGGCCTGGGCGGCCGTGACTCCCTCGGCCGACGGCACCGACGGGGTGATGATCGACCTGTCCTGGGTGCAGCGCGACCTGGCCGAGGCCCACGCCCGCCTGGAGGCCATGAAGCTGCTCAACTGGAAGCTGGCGTCGGCGGTGGCGGCTGGCAACCTCAACGCAGCCGACGCGTCGGCGGCGAAGGTCTTCGGCACCGAGACGCACATCGCCGTCTACCACCTCCTCCTCGGCATCGTCGGTGCCGCTGGGTACCTGCGGGAGGGATCGGAGGGGGCGGTCATCCGGGGGCGCCTGGAACGGGCCGCCCGCGCCGACCAGATCAACACCTTCGGAGGAGGGGTCAACGAGGTGCAGCGTGAGATCGTGGCCTGGATGGGCCTCGGCATGGCCAGGAAGTCACGACGATGAGCGTGGGGGAGGGGACGACGCCCGAGAGCGAGCTCCTCGCGCGACTCAAGGCGTTCGAGGGTCGTCAGGTGGGTGTTCCCGTGTCGGCACCCGACCCGGTCAACCAGCCCATGATCCGGCACTGGGTCGAGGCGGTGGGCGACGAGCTCTCGGTCTACACCGACCCCGAGGCCGCCGCGGCGTCGGTGCACGGCAGCGTCGTGGCCCCGCCGGTGATGTTGCAGGCGTGGATCATGCGCGGCTTCGCCCCCCGTCCGACGGAGGGGGGCAGCGCCCAAGACGACCTGATGGCGCTGCTCGACAGCCAGGGCTTCACCTCGGTGGTGGCCACCAACTGCGACCAGGAGTACCAGCGCTACCTGCGCCCTGGCGACGAGCTCACGCTCACGAGCTTCATCGAGTCGGTCTCACCGGAGAAGGCGACCGGCCTGGGTGTCGGCCACTTCGTGACCACTCGTCAGGAGTACCGCGACCAGACCGGCGAACTGGTGGGCACCATGGTGTTCCGCATACTGAAGTTCCGGCCCGCCGACCGTCCGGCGGACGCCGCCGATCGGCCCAATCGGCCCCGCCCCGTCATCACCCACGACAGCGCGTTCTGGTTCGAGGGGGCCAAGCAGCACCAGCTCCTCATCCAGCGGTGCACCGCCTGCGGTCAGCTCCGCCACCCGCCGGGCCCCATGTGTCAATCGTGCCAGTCCCTCGACTGGGAGGCGGTCGAGGCCAGCGGCAAGGGCATCGTCTACAGCTACGTGGTGAACCACCACCCGAGGTTGCCGGCGTTCGACTATCCGCTGGCCATCGGCCTGATCGAGCTCGAGGAAGGCGTCCGCCTCGTGGCCGACATCGTGGGCATCGACCCCGACGACATCGAGGTGGGCCTGGCTGTCCAGGTCGAGTTCGCCGATCACGACCCGGATCTGAGCTTGCCGCAGTTCCGGCCTGTCGTCGACAACCCCGCCGGAGGGCAGTGATGGACTTCTCGTTCAACGAAGAGCAGCAGGCCGTGCAGGAACTGGCCGCCCAGATCTTCGAGGGTCAGGCCACCCATGACAGGGTGCGCGAAGTCGAGAGCGGCAGCGAGCGTTTCGACCGCGAGCTGTGGGCCGAGCTGGCCAAGGCCAACCTGCTGGGCATCGCCCTGCCCGAGTCGGTGGGCGGCAGCGGGCTCGGCCTGATCGAGGCCCTGCTGGTGCTCGAGGAGGCTGGCCGCCGAGTGGCCCCCATCCCGCTGTGGCCCACCATCATGCTGGGCGCCGTGCCCATCGCCGAGTTCGGCAACGTGGCTCAGCAGGCGGCGTGGCTACCCGGCGTCGTCGCCGGCGACACCGTCCTCACCGGCGCGTTCGATGAGCCGGGCGCCAACGACGCCCGGTGGCCAGCGGTGGTGGCCGAGTCGGTCGACGGCGGTTGGCGTCTCACCGGGTCGAAGCCCGGTGTCCCGGTGCCCCACCTGGCCGCTCGCATCCTGGTCAGTGCCCGCACCGGTGACGGCACCATCGGTGTGTTCCTGGTCGATCCCGGCGGCGACGGCGTGTCGGTCGTCACCGAGGAGGCGACCAACCGCCAGATCCACGGCGGTGTGACCATGGCCGGCGCGTTCGTGGCGTCCGACGAGGTGGTGGGCGACCCGGCCGGTGGTGCCGAGGTGGTCACCTGGCTGCTCGACCGGGCCCGACTGGGCCTGTGTGCCCAGCAGGTGGGCGTGTGCGAAGGGGCGCTGCGGGCCACCGCCGAATACACCTCAGAGCGCGAGCAGTTCGGTCGCCCGCTGTCCACCAACCAGGCGGTCGCTCTGCGGGCCGCTGACGCCTACATCGACACGGAGGCCATGCGGGCCACGCTGTGGTCGGCGGCGTGGCGCCTCACCGTGGGCCTGCCGGCTGCCGACGAGGTGGCCGTCGCCAAGTGGTGGGGCACCGAGGGGGGCCACCGGGTGGTGCACAGCACCCAGCACCTGCATGGCGGCATCGGCGCCGACATCGACTACCCGTTGCACCGCACGTTCCTGTGGGGCAAGCAGTTGGGCGACACCCTCGGCGGGGCCAGCCACACCCTGGTCGGTCTCGGCGCCCACCTCGCGGCGGAGGCAAGGGCATGACTGCTCCCACCACCGTCCTCTATGCCGATGTCGCGGTGGGCGACGAGTTGTCGCCGCTCGAGGTGCCCCTCACCCGGTCGCTCATCGTGGCCACCGCCATCGCGTCTCGCGACTACCAAGATGTCCACCATGACCCGGGCCTCGCGGCCGAGCGGGGATCGCCCGACATCTTCATGAACATCCTGTCCACCAACGGCTTCGTGGGTCGTTTCATCACGGACTGGGCCGGACCTGATGCCGTACTGAAGAAGGTGAGCATCCGCCTCGGCGCCCCCAACTATCCCGACGACACCATGGTGATGACGGGCGTCGTCTCGGCGACCGATGATCACACCCGTACCGTCACCGTCGACGTCGTCGGCGCCAACCGCCATGGCAACCACGTGACCGGCCAGGTCACTCTCGTGCTCCCGTGAGGACCAGCTGATGACCGCGTCGAACCTGCTCAAGGACAAGGCGGCGATCGTCGGGATCGGTGCCACCGAGTTCTCGAAGGATTCGGGCCGCAGCGAGATGTCGCTCGCCACCGAGGCATGCAAGGCGGCCATCGCCGACGCCGGCCTGACCCCGGCCGATGTGGACGGCATGGTCTGCTTCACCGCCGAGACCAACCCGGAGATCGAGGTCGCCAAGAATCTCGGGATGGGCGCCCTCACGTTCTTCAGCCGCATCCACCACGGCGGCGGCGCCGCCTGCGCCACGATCCAACAGGCGGCCATGGCCGTGGCGACGGGCGTGGCCGACGTGGTGGTGGCCTACCGGGCGTTCAACGAGCGGTCGGGCCACCGCTTCGGCACGGGAGTCCAGGACCGTCCGCCGGCAGTGAACGCCGAGAATGCCATGTACTCGTGGTACTCACCCCACGGTCTCCTGACGCCGGCCCAGTGGGTCGCCATGTTCGCCCGTCGCTACATGCACGAGACCGGCGCCACCAGCGAGGACTTCGGCCGGGTGGCCGTGGCCAGTCGCACTTACGCGGCCAACAACCCCGCGGCCTGGTTCTACGAGAAGCCGGCGACGCTGGAGGACCACCAGAACAGCCGCTGGATCGTCGAGCCGCTGCACCTGCTCGACTGCTGCCAGGAGAGCGACGGCGGCCAGGCCATCGTGGTGACCAGCACCGAGCGGGCCCGCGACCTGCCAAACCCGCCGGCGGTCATCTCGGCGGCGGCGCAAGGCACGTTCCGCGAGCAGGAGATGATGACGTCGTACTACCGACCCCAGCTCGGGATCCCCGAGATGGGGATCGTGGCCGAGCAGTGCTACGCCACCGCGGGCATCGGGCCCGACGACATCCAGACAGCGATCCTCTACGACGCGTTCAGCCCGATGGTGCTGCTCACCCTCGAGGAGTTCCGCTTCTGCCCCCGCGGCGAGGCCAAGGACTTCCTGCGCGACGGCAACATCGAGGCCGACGGGCGCCTGCCCATCAACACCAACGGCGGTCAGCTCGGCGAGGCCTACATCCACGGGATGAACGGCATCGCGGAGGCCGTCCGCCAGGTGCGGGGCACCTCGGTCAACCAGGTGGCGAACGTCGAGAACGTGCTGGCCACCGCCGGCACCGGCGTCCCCACCAGCGCCCTCATCCTCCACCCCGACCGCTAGCCCGCTCCGCTCATCTGAACTCGACGCAATAGCTGTCGGAATCCGACCGCTATTGCGTCGGGAACGCGGGCGCTCGACGCTCAACGGGTGAGGAGGAGCCAGCCTTCGGGGGTGACGGCGGTGGCCCGGTAGCCCTTGGCCATCGCCGGCGCGAGCACCGCTCGCTGGGCGAGGCGCCATTCGTGGGCGAGTGCGGGGTCGGTGCGGCGCATCGAGACGATGTCTTCGGGCAGCCACACGGCCAAGTCGGTGTCCGGCGGATCAGGGTCGACAATCACCGGGGCGTCGCCCCGGCCCACGTCGAGCACGGGGTAGGCACCGACGCCTGAGCCCGCAGCGCGCCCGTCGAGCTGCCCGACGGCCCAGTGCACCACCATGCGGTCGGTGGCGCCGCCGGCGTTGATGCCGTCCCGGAGCACGCCGTAGTAGTCCTCGACGTAGTGCACCCCGGCGGCGCCGAGCCGGGTCAGGTTGAACCAGGCGTTGCGGCGGACGAGGGGATCAAAGGTCCAGCGGACCTCGCTCACGCCCGCCTCCCGGCACCAGTGTCGCTGGTGCTGCTTGAGTGCCATGCCCACGCCGAGGCCCTGTGACGCGGGCGCCACGCCGACGATGTGCGAGTGGAGGAAGCGCGTTCCGTCGTCATCATCAACACCGAGCCAGGCGGCGGCGCCGCCGATCAGCGCGCCCGAGTCGGCGTACGCGCCCACGATGTAGTTGCCCGAGTGGGCCAGCGCGATCAGCACCTCGCCCGCCATCGGGCTCTCTCCGACCGGCAGCACCCAGATCTGGGTGTACAGCTCGGACAGGGCGTGGCACTCGTCGGGCGTGCTCAGCGCGCGCACCTCGACCGTGAACGGCGTCGTCACGGTCCGACCATCGACCCGCCTTCGGTTCTGGCGCCAGAGTTCGGGGCCGGACGCGGCGGTTCGGGGAGCCGGACGACGGTGATCATTCGGGGCGGAGCCACTCGGTGTGGGTGGTGAAGCGCTCGAGGAGCTCGGGGATCGGGGTCACGCCGAGGCCGGGGGCGGTGAGCACGTCGAGGCCGCCGTCGCGCAGGACCAGGGGTTCGGTGAGGTCGGTGGTGAAGAACCGGTCGGAGCCGGAGGTGTCGCCGGGGAGGGTGAAGCCGGGCAGGGCGGCGAGGGCGACGTTGGCCGCTCGGCCGAGGCCAGTCTCGACCATCCCGCCGCACCACACGGGCACGTCGCGCGCGACGCAGGCGTCATGGACCCGGACCGCCTCGAGGTAGCCGCCCACCCGGCCGGCCTTGATGTTGATCACCGAGCAGGCGCAGCGGTCGATGGCGTCGACCGCGCCGGCGGCCGAGAGGATGCTCTCGTCGAGGCAGATGGGCGTGCGCACCCGCTTGGCCAGCTCGACGTGGCCGGCGATGTCGTCCTCGGGGAGGGGCTGCTCGATGAGCAGCAGGTCGAGCTCGTCGAGGCCGGCGAGGTGCTCGGCGTCGTCGACGGTGTAGGCGGTGTTGGCGTCCACTTGGAGGGGGACGTCGGGGCCGATGTGCTCGCGCACGGCCCGCACGGCGTCCACGTCGAAGCCCGGCTCGATCTTCAGCTTGATGCGCCGGTAGCCGTCCGCGACGTAGCCGTCGACGACCTCGACAAGGGCGGCGATCGAGGGCTGGATGCCCACCGAGACACCGGACGGGATCCAGGTGGCGGTGGCGCCGAGGCGCGTCGCCAGCGACGCACCGGCGGCCCGCAACTCGGCGTCGAGCATGGCCATCTCGAGCGCCGCCTTGGCCATGCGGTGATCCTTCACGTGCTCGGTCAGGGGCCCGACTGCCTCTGCGTTCAGCTCGTCGCCGGCGGCGAACAGCGCCGGTACCAGCCAGCGCCGCAGCACCTCCGCGGCGCCGGTGAGGAACTCCGAGGAATAGAAGGGGTCGGTCATGGCGACGCACTCGCCCCAGCCCTCGCCCCCATCGGTGACGGCCCGCAGGATCACGCACTCCTTGACCAGCTCGGTGCCGAACGACGTCCGGAACGGCGACACCAGCGGCAGCGCCACCACCCGCAGTTCGACCGCCTCCAGCCGCACGGGACTCAGTCCGTTTCCCGAGTGCGCGACCCTTCGGCCGGGCGCGGCCGACGAGGGACGAGGAGGCCCCGACGATCGCGATGAGGCATCAGCCGAAGAGCCATGGGCAGGTCACCAGCCCTTGAACTCGGTGGGTCGGCGCTCCTTGAAGCTGTTGACGCCCTCGTTGGCGTCGAAGGTGGTCATGATCAGGTCCTGCACGAGGGCCTCGTCGCCGAAGTGGGTGGTGCGGTCGACGTCGAGCGAGCGATTGAGCAGCCATTTGGACAGCCCGATGGCCTTGGTGGGGCCGGCAGCCAGGCGCTCGGCCCACTCACGGGTGGCGGCCTCGAGGTCGTCGGCGGGCACCACCTTGTTCACGATGCCGAGGCGCTCCGCGTCGGCAGCATCGAGGTCGTCGCCGAAGAACATGAGCTCCTTGGCCTTGTGCAGACCGACGATGCGGGGCAGCAGGTAGGCGCCGCCGCCGTCGGGGGCGATGCCCCGGCGCACGAAGACCTCGATGAAGCGCACACCCTCGGCGGCGATCACCAGGTCGGCGGCGAGCGCCATGTGCGCCCCGATGCCGGCCGCGGTGCCGTTGACCGCGGCGATCACGGGCTTCTCGCAGTCCATGATGGCGGCGATCAGGCGCTGGGCGCCGCCGGCGATCATCCGGGCCACGTCGCCGGCGGCCCGATCGGGCGCACCCTCGGGCGGCGGCTCGGCGGGACCGGGCTGGGCGGCCCGGAGGTCGGCGCCGGTGCAGAACCCCTTGGTGCCGGCGGCGGTGAGCACCACGGCTCGGACGTGCAACGAGGCGCTGGCCTCGGCCAGCAGTTCGATGAGGCGGTTGCGCTGGCTGGGGGTGATGGCGTTGGCCGCCTCGGGGCGGTTGAGGGTGATCCACGCCACCCCGTTCTCGACCCGGTGGAGCAGGTCCTCGGCGGGCGTGTCGTCAGGGGCGGTGCTGGTGCTGGCGTCGGTCACCCCGCCATCGTGCCACGGGCGCCGCGACCCTGGAATTTCTTGGTGGGAAACCCCCGATGAGGGGCTTCCCACCAAGATCTCCGGCGGGGTAGGCGCGCTCAGCTGCCGATGTCGAGCTTCTTGGCCCGGGTGAAGCGGTCGGCGACGTCCGTCCAGTCGATGATGTTCCAGAGGGCGTCGACGTAGTCGGCCTTCACGTTCTTGTACTGGAGGTAGAAGGCGTGCTCCCAGGCGTCGAACACGAGCAGCGGCGCCGCGCTCTGGCCGATGTTGCCCTGGTGGTCGTAGACCTGCTCGACGAAGAGCCGGGCGCCCATGGGGTCGTAGGCGAGGACGCCCCAGCCCGATCCCTGCACCGTGGTCGTGGCCGCGGTGAGCTGGCCCTTGAACCCGGCGAACGAACCGAAGTTCTCGACGATGGCGTCGGCGAGGTCGCCCTCGGGCTCGTCGCCGCCCTCGGCGCTGAGGTTGGTCCAGAAGATGGAGTGCAGGATGTGGCCTGACAGGTTGAACGCCAGCGTCTTCTGCAGACCGACGATCGACTCGAAGTTGTCGGACCCGCGGGCGTCGGCCAGCTTCTGGAGGGTGTCGTTGGCGCCCTTCACGTAGGCCGCGTGGTGCTTGTCGTGGTGCAGCTCGACCACCTCGGCCGAGTAGTGGGGCTCGAGGGCCCCGTAGTCGTAGGGAAGGTCGGGGAGGGTGTACTCGGGCATCGGTGGCTTGCCTCTCTGTTCATCGCAGATGTTCTGTCCCTCTCTACCGCGATTCCCGGCGCTTCGTGCACCGAGCACCGCCGGCTCACCGCTCGCTCGTTCGGGGCGGGCAATCGGGGCTGGACGGCCCGGCCACCTAACATGGCCGCGGATTCCGGACACTCCCAGGAGAACGAAGCGCACATGAGTGGGTACCTCGAAGGCAAGTCCATCGCGATCACGGGCGCGGGCCGCGGCATCGGCCGTGCCGTCGCACTCCTGGCCGCCGCCGAAGGGGCCAAGGTCGTGGTCGCCGACTACGGCGTCTCGATGGCCGGTGAGGACCCGAGCAGCGAGGTGGCCGACGCCGTCGTGGCCGAGATCGTCGCCGCCGGCGGTGAGGCCGTCGCGGTGGCCGACACCGTAACCACCATGGAGGGTGGTGCCCGGATCGTCCAGACCGCCATCGACTCGTTCGGCAAGATCGACGGGGTCGTGTGCGTGGCCGGAAACCTCCGCGAGCGCATGTTCTTCAACATGTCCGAAGACGAGTGGGACGCGGTCCTCGAGACCCACCTCAAGGGCACCTTCACGGTGTTCCGCGCCGCTGCACCCCACTTCAAGGCGCAGTCCTCCGGGCGGATGATCGCCTTCACGTCCGGCGCGTTCTCCGGCAGCATCGCCCAGGCCAACTACGCCTCGGCCAAGGGCGGCATCGTCTCGCTCGTGCGCAGCGTCGCCGCCGGCATGCACCGCTACGGCGTGACGGCCAACGCCATCGCCCCCGTGGCCCGCACCCGCATGTCGGAGAACGTGCCCATGGAGCTCGAGATGGGCGGCCCCGAGGACGTGGCCCCCATGGTGGCCTACCTGCTCTCGGACAAGGCGCAGGAGGTGACCGGCCAGATCTACACCGCCAACGGCGGCACCATCGCCGTGTGGGACCAGCCCCACGAGGTGCGGGAGATGCGCAAGGACGGCCGCTGGACCCTCGAGGAGATCGAAGCCCGTTTCGACGAGGTCGGTGTCGAGCCCATGCCTCTCATCGCCATGATCGAAGAGCGCCGGGCGGCGGCCGCTTCCGGCGAGAAGCCCAACCAGTAGCCCGGGCCAGGTCCAACCGGTGGCACTTCCCGCGGAGTTCCATGAGCTGGCCGCCCGGGTGCGCAACTGGGGCCGCTGGGGTGACGACGACGAGATCGGCACGCTCAACCTCATAACCCCCGCGGTCCGGCAGCGTGCCGCAGCCTCGGTGCGGTCGGGTCGGGCCTTCTCGCTCGCGCTGCCCCTCGACGAGGTGCAGGGCATCCAGGTGGGGGCCATCCCCGATCGCAACAACCCGGTCCATCGGATGACGATGGTCAACGTCTCGCTCACCGGCGAGCCCGACGACTGCTGCACGAGCGACGACCAGGTCGACCTCTCGCTCCAGTGCTCGACGCACTGGGACGGTCTCGGGCACGTGAGCTACGGCGGCAGGATCTGGAACGGCTACCCCGCAGACACGATCAGCGAGGGCGGGGCCAGCCGGTGTGGCATCCATCGTGTCGCCAGCCTCACCAGCCGGGGCGTGCTGCTCGACGTCGCCCGGGCCAAAGGGGTCGACGTGCTCGAGGCGGGGTACCCCATCTCGTCCGACGACCTCGATGCTGCCGAGCACCAGGCCGGCGTGCGCGTCGAGCCGGGCGACGTGGTGCTCGTCCGGACCGGCCAGATGGTTCACCTTCCCGACGACAAGTGGGGCTACACGCTCAGCGGCGCGGGTCTCACCATGGGCACGGCGCCGTGGTTCCGTGGCCGCGATGTGGCCGCGGTGGCCACCGACAGCCTGGCCTTCGAGGTGTATCCGTACGAGCGCGAGGACGCCACCCTGCCGGTGCACCTGCTGCACCTGGTGGAGATGGGGATGACCCAGGGCCAGAACTGGGTGCTCGACGCATTGGCGGCCGACTGCGCCGACAACGGCCAGTACGACTTCCTGCTCGAAGCGTCGCCCCTGCCGTTCGTGAACGCCGTCGGCTCACCCGTGAACCCGGTGGCCGTCAAGTAGCAGTGCGGGCCCCGGTCGTCGGGGATCTCGAAGTCGACAGGGGGAGTGGGGGACATGAGCGAGGTCACCATCGGGGTCGACATCGGCACCACGTCGGTGAAGGCCATCGCGGCGGACGGAGATGGCAACGTCCTCGCCCGGGCCCGGGTGCGCCACCCGATCGTCATCCCGGCCGCAGACCGCTACGAGCACGACATCGACCGGGCCTGGCGTCGCAACGTGCGGCGGGCGTTCCGCGAGGTGTGCCGCGACCTCGACGTGCGAGGGGTGAACGTCGCCGCCATGGTGCCGTCGCTGGCCGCGGTCGACGGTCGCGGCCGTGGCCTGACTCCGGGCCTGCTCTACGGCGACGCCCGGGGGCGCACTGCGGGCAGTGCCGATCCGTCGGACAGCGGCGAGCTCCTGGCGTTCCTGCGTTGGTGTGCGGCGCAGGCCCCTCAGGCCGCCGGCTTCTGGCCGGCACAGGCGGTGGCGAACCATGCGTTGTCGGGCACCGGTGCCATCGACAGCGTGACCGCCATGACGGCAATGCCGCTGTTCACCGGGGTCGAGTGGGACGCCGAGGTGGCCGCGTCGGCAGGCATCACGGTCGAGCAGCTGCCACGGGTCGTGTCGGGCAGCGACCCGGTGGCCCGGGTCGGCGACGCGCTCCTCGGGGGCGGCACCATCGACGCCTTCGGCGAGCAACTGGTGGCCGGGGCCGACCATGACGGTGACGTGCTGGTCATACTGGGCACCACGCTCATCACCTGGGCGGTGACGAGCGAGTGGCGCGACGTGCCAGGGCTCTGGACGGTGCCCCACACCGCCGCCGGCAAGGTCCTGATCGGCGGCCCGAGCAACGCCGGCGGCCTGTTCCTGAACTGGGCGACCGCCCTGCTCGGCCGGGCCAAGGGGTCACCGGACCCCGGCCGGGTGCCGGTCTGGATGCCCTACGTGCGCGGGGAGCGCACCCCGCTGCACGATCCCGACCGACGAGCCGCCCTCCACGGCCTCGACCTCACCCACGGGCCCGGCGCCGTTCGACGGGCCGCCTACGAGTCCGCCGGCTTCGTGGTCCGCCACCACCTCGACCTTGCGGGTGTCGACGCCCGGCGCATCGTCGCCACCGGTGGCGGCACCCATTCGGACGAGTGGGTGCAGTGCCTTGCCGACGCCACCGAGCTGCCGGTCGATGTCGTGGCCGTTCCCGAGGGTGGCGCGCTGGGCGCGGCCTTCCTCGCCCGGGTCACTGCGGGCATCGAGCCGTCCTCGGCGACCTCGTCGCGGTGGGCCCGCACCAGCCACCGCGTCGAGCCCGATCCCGTCTGGGCGGCCCCGATGGCCGCCCGTTACCAGCGGTTCCTCGAGCTCACCGGACCGTGACGGGCCCCGCGGGTGCAACGCAGGCACCGGAACGCCGATCGGCGAGGTGGACCTACGATGCGGGCGTCGCCGTGAGGGGGATTCGTGCAGATCGACATCGACCGTGACAAGTACCTGGGGTCCGGGAACTGCGGGTTCCATGCGCCCGCCACCTTCGACCTCACCGACGACCTCGAGGCGATGTTGATCGACCGCCACGGCGACGGCGACGACGACAAGGTCCGCCTGGCCGCCGAGGGTTGCCCGACACAGGCGTTCAGCCTTGGTGAAGGCTGAACCGTGCCCCTCGGCGTCTCCGACGAGCACCTGGCGCTGCACGGGGCCGCCGCCCGCTGGGTGGGGTCGCACTGCCCTCCGGCGGTTCCGCGGGCCCTGCTCGACGCTGATGAGGAGAACCTGCCGCCGTTCTGGGACGACCTGGCCCGCCTCGGCTGGCTCGGCCTGCACATCGAGGAGGCCCACGGCGGTGAGGGCTTCGGCCTGGGCGAGCTGGCGGTCGTGCTCGAGGAGCTCGGTCGTGCCTGTGCGCCAGGGCCCTTCGTGCCCACGGTGCTCACCAGCGCGCTGATCAAGTCGCACGGCTCGGCCGACCAGAAGGCCCGTTGGCTCCCCGGTCTCGTCGACGGCTCGCGACGGGGCGCCGTCGCCTTCTCCTCGGGTGCGCTCGCCGGCGCCGGGCAGCAGGCCAGCGGGGCTCTCCGCCCGGTGCTCGGCGGCGCACTTGCCGACGTCCTCCTCGCGCCGGTGCGCATCGACGGCGACGAGGTCTGGTGCCTCTTCGAGATGCGTGGCCTCGATGTGACGCCCCTCCCCAGCCTCGATCCGACCCGTCGCGTCGCGGTGGTCGAGGCCGACGGCGCCCCGCTGGCCTCTGCCGACCGCGTCCCCGGCCTGCGCCGTCCGCACGTGGAGGAGCTCGTCGTCGCGCTGGTGGCGGCAGAGTGCGTCGGGGGCGCGGCCTGGTGCCTCGACACCGCCGCCGACTACGCCAGGGTGCGTGAGCAGTTCGGCCGGCCGATCGGCCAGTTCCAGGCCGTCAAGCACCGCTGCGCCGACATGCTGCTGTCCATCGAGCAGGCCCGCGCCGCGGCGTGGGACGCCGCCCGGGAGGCCGACGAGCACGAGTTCGCACTTGCCGCTGCGGTGGCGGGCGCGCTGGCGCCTGAGGCCTACGCGGACGCGGCCAAGGACTGCATCCAGGTGCTCGGCGGTATCGGTTTCACCTGGGAGCACGACGCCCACCTCCACTTGAAGCGCTCGATGAGCGTCCGCGCCCTGATGGGTGGGGCGTCGCCGTGGCGCCGGCGGGTCGCGACCCTCGCTGCGAGCGGCGCGCGACGCACGCTGACCGTCGACCTACCGCCGGGCCACGACACCCATCGCACCGAGGTCCGCGAGTTCCTGGCCACGGTGAAGGCCGCCGACCGGTCGGAATGGACAGCGCGGATCGCGGACGGCGGCTACCTGGTTCCCTACTGGCCCCGTCCGTGGGGCCGGGGCGCGGGACCCGTCGAGCAGTTGGTGATCGATGAGGAGTTCGACGCGGCGCGGGTGCGCCGCCCGCACCTCCAGGTCGGTGCGTGGGTCCTTCCCACCCTCATCGCGCACGGCACCCCCGAACAGCAGCAGCGCTGGATCCCGGGCACCCTCCGCGGCGAGATCGCCTGGTGCCAGATGTTCAGTGAGCCTGGCGCCGGGTCCGATCTCGCCTCGCTGACCACGAAGGCGGTGCGTGGGGACGGCGGCTGGCTGTTGTCCGGCCAGAAGGTCTGGACCACCCTCGCCCATCAGGCACAGTTCGCCATCTGTCTCGCCCGAACTGATCCGAGCGTGCCGAAGCACAAGGGCATCACCTGCTTCGTCGTCGACATGACGTCGTCGGGCATCGACGTGCGTCCGCTGCGCGAGCTGACCGGCCACGAGATGTTCAACGAGGTCTTCCTGTCCGACGTGCTCGTGCCGGACGAGTGCGTGGTGGGCGCTGTGAACGACGGCTGGCGCGCGGCCCGCACCACCCTCGAGAACGAGCGGGTGTCGATGGGCAGCGGGTCCACGTTCGGTCCTGGGGTCGAGAACGTGTTGCGGCTGGCGTGCGGGGGTGATGACCCAGCGGATGCGGCGACGCTCGACGAGGTCGGCGGCCTGCTCGCGGTGGGTCAGTCCCTGGCCGTGCTCGGCATGCGCACCACGTTGCGTGCCCTCTCCGGCGCGGAGCCGGGACCGGAGTCGAGCGTGCGCAAGCTGCTCGGTGTCGAGCACGAGCAACGGGTGCAGGAGGCAGGGTTGGCGCTGCTCGGGCCCGACGGCGCCGCCGCCGACGGCGAGGCTGCCGCGTGGATCGCCGGCTTCCTCGGCAACCGATGCCTCACCATCGCCGGTGGCACCAGCGAGGTGCAGCGCAACGTGATCGCCGAGCGCCTGCTCGGCCTACCCCGCGACCCCGAACCGAAGGAGACGTGACCATGGCGAGTGACGCTGCGCAGCGGAGCGGAGCAGCTTCCGAAGGCGAACCGGATCCCGAAGGGGTGCCGACGGAGGAGGCACAAAGACAATGACCACCGTCGAGACCATCCGCGGCCCCATCGAGACCGGTGCCCTGGGCCCGACGCTCATGCACGAGCACGTGTTCGTGCTGAGCCCCGAGATCCTCCAGAACCACCCCGAGTTCTGGGACGAGGAGGAGCGCGTCACCGACGCCGTCGCGAAGCTGGACGAGCTGAAGGGCAGGGGCATCGACTCGATCGTCGACCCCACCGTGATCGGGCTCGGCAGGTACATCCCGCGCCTCCAGCGCATCGCCGAGCAGACCGAGCTCAACATCGTGGCCGCCACGGGGCTGTACACCTACAACGACCTCCCGTTCTTCTTCCGGCTGCGGCCCGGACCGGGGGCACTGGTCGAGGGTCCCGAGCCGATGGTGGCGATGTTCGTCGAGGACATCACCGAGGGCATCGCCGGCACCGGGGTGAAGGCGGCCATCATCAAGTGCGCCACCGACGAGCTGGGTCTCACGCCCGGCGTCGAGCGCGTGCTGCGGGCCTGCGCCCGGGCTCACCGCGAGACCGGGGTGCCCATCACCACCCACACCGATGTGGCCACCTACCGAGGCCGTGACCAGCAGCGGGTGTTCCTCGAGGAAGGGGTCGATCTGACCCGGGTGGTGGTCGGCCACAGCGGTGACTCGAGCGACCTGGACTACCTGCGCGAGCTCATGGACAACGGCTCGATGATCGGCATGGACCGTTTCGGTGTCGACGCCTACTCGTCGTTCGACCAGCGGGTGGCCGTGGTGGTCGACCTCTGCGCGCAGGGCTACGCCGACCGCATGGTGCTCGCCCACGATGCCGCCTGCTTCATGGACTGGATCGACCAGGACATCAAGGCCGCGGTGTTGCCGAACTGGCACTACACCCACATCTCCGACGACGTGCTCCCCGCGCTACGCGAGCGCGGGGTCACTGCGGACCAGATCCAGCAGATGCTGGTGGGCAATCCCCGGCGGCTCTTCGAGACGACGGCCCTCGGCGGCTACTGACACACCCTGTGTCACCGACTCGCAGCTGGAAGGCGACACGGGCAACGACTCAGTTGCGCGATGGCATGTTCTCCGTGAGTATGTGGCCTACTCAGACCCGGGGGGACGAATGACAGACGCAGTGGTGGCGAGTCCGGGCGGTGGCGCCGGAGCGGGCGAGAAGGGTCTGAAGGGTGGGGCGCTCGGTCTGCTGTCGACCGTTGTGATCGGGGTGGCCTCGACGGCGCCCGGCTACAGCCTGGCAGCCACGCTGGGCTTCGTCATCACCGCGGTGGGCTTCCAGTCGGCGGCCATCATGTGGGTGGCCTTCGTGCCCATGGCCTTCACGGCGGCGTCGTACTACTACCTCAACCGTGCCGACCCGGACTGCGGCACCACGTTCTCGTGGGTCACCCGGGCCATGGGACCCACGGCCGGGTGGTTCGGGGGGTGGGCGATCATCGTCGCCGATGTCATCGTCATGGCCGCGCTCGCCCAGATCGCCGGCATCTACACATTCCTTCTGTTCGGCGCCGACGGTCTCGCCAACGACACGTTCTGGGTCACCACCCTCGGTGTCGTGTTCATCATCGTCGTCACCTGGATCTGCTACATCGGCATCGAAGTCTCGGCCAAGACGCAGTACTTCCTACTCGGCATGGAGTTGATCGCCCTCGGTCTGTTCACCGTGATCGCCCTGGTGCGGGTGTACTTCGGCGACGTGAAGGGCTCGGTGGACCCGTCGCTCAGCTGGCTCAACCCCTTCGAGATCGAGAGCACGAGTGCCCTCGTCACCGGCGTCCTGCTGGCCGTGTTCATCTACTGGGGCTGGGACTCGGCGGTGACGGTCAACGAGGAGAGCACCGATGCCGCCAAGACGCCGGGCAAGGCCGCCGTCATCAGCACGCTCGTGCTCGTCGGCATCTACGTCCTGGTCACCATCGCAGCCATGGCCTTCGGGGGCGTCGAGAGCCTTGCCGACCAGGACGACGTGCTCGCCGTGCTGGCCAACGAGGTGATGGGATCGACGCTCGGCAAGCTGTTGATCATCGCCGTGCTCACCTCGGCGGCGGCCTCGTGCCAGACCACGATCCTGCCCACCACCCGGACGTCGTTGTCGATGGCCGCGAAGGGTGCGGCGCCCAAGTACTTCGCCCGCATCCACCCACGGTTCTTCACCCCCTCGACCTCGACGATCTGGATGGGCATCCTGTCGGTGGCCTGGTACGTGGGCCTCACGATCGTGTCCGAGGACGTGCTCAACGATTCGCTGCTGTCGCTCGGATTGATGATCGCCTTCTACTACGGTCTCACCGCCTTCGCCTGCGTCGTCTACTACCGCAGGCACCTGTTCACGAGCGCGAAGAACTTCGTGTACATCGGGTTGTTCCCGTTTCTCGGTGGCGCGATTCTCACCTGGGTCCTGGTGAAATCGATCATCGACTACTGGGACCCCGCCAACTCGGACTCGGGCGACTCGCTGTTCGGCGTCGGCCTTCCGGTGGTGATCGCCCTCGTCTTCATGTTGTTCGGTGTGGCGCTGATGATCGCCCAGCGCATCACGGAGCCCGAGTTCTTCGAACGCAGGGCCGAGACCCCGTCGGACGAGGTGGCCCGGGGTGACGCCATCGCCGAGGGTGCACTGATCGTGGAGGAGGACTGACATGGGTGAGATGGTCGTCGGCTACGACGGATCGGACTGCGCGAAGGCGGCGCTCACCAAGGCGGTGGAGCTGGCGAAGGTGACCGGGGATGGCATCGCCATCGTGTTCGGCTACGAGCCCCCGTCGATGCGGGCGGGCGGCCCGGTGGGCTACCAGCGCGACCTGATCGAGGAGATGGGTCGCGCGCGCATGGCCGAGGCCATGGCGTCGATCGAGGGCAGCGGCGTCACCGCGGAGACCGTGGAGATCGAGGAGCTGCCGGCCGACGCCCTCATCGATGTGGCCGAGCAGCGGGGCGCCACCATGATCGTGGTCGGCACCCGGGGAGAGAGCGCGCTCGTGGGGACCATCCTCGGGTCGACGGCCTACAAGCTGCTCCACCTGTCCACCCTCCCCGTATTGGTGGTGCCGGCCCCGTCCGAGTGAGCCCCGCCTGGTCGGCGGCCGAGGTGGCTACGGCAATGTGGCGTCGAGGGCGGCGCCGAGGATCGCCGCACCCTCCCGGGCCTCGTCGGCGGTGACCGACAGGGGTGGCGCGACGCGCAGGCAATTGCCGTAGAGGCCACCCTTGCCGACGAGCAGGCCGCGGGCCTTGCAGGCCTCGAGCACGGCGGCTGCCGCCTGGGTGTCCGGAGCCCACCCGTCGGAGCCGACGAACTCGACTCCGATCATCAAGCCGGCGCCTCGGATCTCGCCGATGGCCGGATGAGATCGGGCCAGTCGGTCGATGTCCGCGAGCAACTGCCGGCCCACCTCCCGGCAGTTCGTCTGGAGGTCGTTGTCGAGCAGGTATCGCAGGTTGGCGAGGGCGCCGGCGCTCGACAGGGGGTTGCCCCCGAACGTGGAGATCGAGTTCGCGGGAACGGCGTTCATGACGTCGGCCCGACCCACGACCCCGGCGATGGTGAGCCCGTTGCCGAGGCCCTTGGCGAAGGTGAGCAGGTCGGGCGTGATGCCGTGCGCCTCGTATCCCCAGAAGTGCGCGCCGGTGCGGCCCCAGCCGGTCTGCACCTCGTCGCAGATGAACAAGATGTCGTGCTCCTTGCACACCTTCGCGACGGGACCGAAGAAGCCTGGGGGCGGGATGGCGAACCCGCCGACACCCTGGATGGGCTCGGCGATGAGGGCGGCCACGTCGCCCGAGGTGGTGGTGGCCACCAGGTCGCGCAGGTCCTCGGCGCAGGCATCGACATACGCGTCGTCGTCGAGATGGCGGAAGGGGCTGCGGAACTTGTAGCCCGACTGCATGTAGGTGACGTGGAACGGGCTGAGGGCCGACGGCGACCAGCCGCGGTTCCCCGTGACGCCGATGGTGGCGAACGATCGTCCGTGGTAGCTGTTGCGCACGGCGATGATCTGGCTCGAGCGGCGATAGGACGATGCCGCCAGGAGCGCCGCCTCGTTGGCCTCGGTGCCCGACGTCGTGAAGAACACCCTGGCGTCGGGGATGCCCGAGAGCTCCGCGATCATCTCGGCGAGCTCGACCGCCGGCCGGATGAGGTACAGCGTCGAGGTGTGCAGCATCTTCTCGGCCTGCGTCTGGATCGCCCGGGTGACCTCGGGCACGCCGTAGCCCGTCATCGTGGTGAGGATCCCGCCGAAGAAGTCCAGGTAGCGGTTGCCCTCGCCGTCGACGACGTGACGGCCCGAGCCCGAGACGAGCTCGATGGGCTCGTCGTAGTACAGGCTCATCCACGAGGGCATCACCGCCCGGTGCCGGGCCAGCAGTTCGCGGTGGGCCGTCACGTCGACCTCACCGCTTGCGCACCCGGGCTCGCCAGGGTGGCCGCGCCGTCGAGCGGCGGCGCCCGATGCTCGTCCGGGGTCATCGTGGCGAGCGCCTCGCCCTGCGGGGGAAGCGCCGTCTTCGGGGCGTTGTGCACGCGGAGAGCGTAGGTGGAGGTGGCGCCGGGGTTGAAGTGGCCGTGTCGCCGCCGGGAGGGGTGACGGCCGCCAGTAGGGTGGCGCCGTGAGCGAGCAGGCGCGGCACTACCCGTCCGAGGGGCTTCTCCACGAGGAGTGCGTGGCCCGCCAGGACGTGCGGGACGCCTGGCTCGACGGCACTGGCGACGAGAGCTGAGGCGTCCCCGTCATGGCCGACCAGCCGTTCCGCCTGCTGCCCCGGGTCACTCCCCAGACCGAGCCCTTCTGGACCGGCGGCGCCGAGGGCGCCCTTCGCTTCCGGCGCTGCGGCGACTGTGGCTACTGGCTCCACCCGCCGGGGCCCATCTGCCCCGAGTGCCTCGGGAAGCACCTGGTGACCGACACCGCCTCGGGCGACGCCACGCTGCACACCTTCACGGTCAACCACCAGTCGTGGTACCCGGGCCTCGACCCGCCCTACGTGGTCGCCATCGTCGAGCTGCCCGAACAACCCGGCCTGCGCCTCACCACCAACCTCGTCAACTGCGCGCCCGACGAGGTGGAGATCGGCATGGCCTTGCGGGTGACGTTCGAGCGGTACGACGACGTGTGGCTGCCGTTCTTCGAGCCGGCTGAGGGGGCGCCGTCATGACCATGGACGCGGTGATCTCGGGTGTGGGCCAGTCGCAGGTCGGTCGTCGGATCGACCGCGACCCCCTCGACCTGACCGTCGACGCCGCGCTCGCGGCGGTGGCCGACGCGGGCCTCACCCTCGCCGACATCGACGGCATCGCCACCTACCCCGGCAACATGGACACGCCACCGGGGTTCTCGGGAGTGGGCGTCGCCGAACTGCAGGACGCCCTTCGCCTCGACCTCGACTGGTTCGCGGGTGGGCTCGAGGCGCCCGGTCAGCTCGGCTCGGTGATCAACGCCTGCATGGCCGTGGCGTGTGGGCTGGCCCGCCACGTCGTGTGCTTCCGGACGGTGTGGGAGGCAACGGCGCAGGGCCGGAAGGGTCGCTCCGCGGTGATGCCCGGCATCGGTGCCGCCGAAGGGGGCGCGGGTTCGTTCCGGGTGGGCAGCTTCATGCAGTGGTCCCTGCCGTTCGGCGCGCCCTCGGCCGCGAACTGGATCGCCATGATGGCCCAGCGCCACTTCCACGAGTACGGCACGACCCGTGAGCAACTGGGCTGGATCGCGGTCAATGCCCGCCGCAACGCGGGGCTGAACCCCAATGCCATCTACCGCGACCCCATGAGCCTGGACGACTACCTGGGCGCCCGCATGATCTCGTCACCGCTCTGCCTGTACGACTGCGACGTCCCCGCCGATGGCAGCACCGCCATCGTCGTCTCGGCAACTGACACCGCCGCCGATCTGCGCCGATCGCCGGTGTCGGTCGAGGCCGTGGGCACTGCCATCCACGGCCGGCCGTCGTGGGACCAGTGGGACGATCTGACCACGATGGCCCTGCGTGACGCTGCCGCGATGATGTGGGATCGCACCGACCTGACCCCGTCCGACGTCGATGTCGCCGAGTGCTACGACGGCTTCAGCTTCATCACCCTGTGTTGGCTCGAGGCCCTCGGGTTCTGCGCCAAGGGGGAGGGCGGGCCCTTCGTGGACGGTGGTGAACGCATCGCCCTCGACGGTGCGCTCCCGCTCAACACCCACGGGGGCCAGCTCTCGGCCGGCCGGCTGCACGGCTACGGGTTCCTGCACGAGGCCTGCCTCCAGCTGTGGGGTGAGGGCGGCGACCGTCAGGTGGCAGGCGACCCCGAGGTGGCGGTTGCCGCCGCCGGTGGCGGTCCGCTCGGCGGCTGCCTGCTGCTCACGAGAGGACGCTGACGATGCCCGTGATCGACACGAGCGACACGGGCGGCGTGGTGATCCCCCTCGCGATCATCGCCGCCTGCCTGCTGATCATCCTGATTGCGGTGATCGCCCGGCGTCTCAAGCTGCGGCGCCAGAGGCGCGAGCGGGGCGCGGCGTCGGCCGACCTCGGCGAGTGGCAGAGCACCCGTGGCCACGACGTCGATCGCTGGCTCGACGCCCACGAGGGCACGCTCCCGTCGCTCGTCCCCGGCGCCGACCCGGCCATCGACGCGCAACTCGACGAGGCGATGGCTGCGGCTGCGGAGGTGTGCCCCGACCCGGGCCTGGCGTCCATGCTCACAGGCATGCGTCGGTCGGCGTTCGAGGCCCGTCAGGCCGTCACGGACGGCGATCATCCCCTCGCCCTCGAGGCTCACGCCGCCTACAGCCGCCACCGCGCCGACGCCATCGCTCGAATGTCCGCATCCGAGCACGAGCCTTCCAGCGCGCTCTGAAGGGCCGCTCAGGCGCGGATGCGGAGGCCCTCGGGGTCGTAGGGGGAGCTGCGGACCACCTCGGCGGCGATCCAGTCGCCGAAGACCTCCACCTCGACCTGGCGACCGAGTTGGGCGCGGTCGGCGGGCAGGTAGGCGAAGGCGATGGCCCGGCCGGTGCGGAAGCCGTGGTTGCCGCTCGTCACCCGCCCCACGATCTTGCCGTCGACCTGCACCGGCTCCGAGCCGAGGGGGACCGCGAGCGGGTCGGCGAGGGTGAGGGTGCGCAGACGCCGGTCGACGCCCCGCGCCTTGACTTCCCGCAGGGCGTCCTGGCCCACGAAGCCCGACGCCTTGTCGAGCGCGACCGCGAACCCGAGGCCGGCCTCGTAGGGGTTGTCCTCTGGCGTGATGTCGAGGCCCCACACCCGGTACCCCTTCTCGACCCGCAGCGAGTCGATGGCTCGGTAACCGCCTGCGACCATGCCGTGCCGCGCACCGGCCTCCCACAAGGTGTCCCAGAGGGTGGCGCCGTACTCGGTGGGGCAGTAGAGCTCCCATCCCAGCTCGCCCACGAACGTCACCCGCAGCGCGAGCACCGGCACGGAGCCGATGGTGAGCCGCCGGGCGGTGAGGTAGGGGAACGCCTCGTCGGCGAGATCGGTCGTGGTGAGGGGGGCGACGATGTCGCGGGCGGAAGGCCCCCACAGACCGAAGCACGCCCAGGCCGAGGTGGCGTCGCGCGCCTCGCACGCGTCGCCCTCGGGAAGCAGGTCCCGTTGCTTGGCGATCCAACCCAGGTCGTGGTTCCCGAAGGCGGTGCCGGTGACGAGCAGGTAGTGGTCGTCGGCGAGGCGGGTGGCCGTGAGGTCGCACTCGATGCCACCCTGGTCGTTGGTGAGCTGGGTGTAGATCACCGAGCCCACGGGCCGGTCGACCTCGTTCGCGCAGATGCGGTCGAGGAAGCGCGCGGCGCCGGGTCCCGAGACCTCCAGCTTGGAGAAGCTGGTCTCGTCGAAGAGCGCAGCCGTGTCGCGGCAGGCGAGGGCCTCGGTGCCGATGGCCGGGCTCCAGTGCTCGCCCGCCCAGCCCCTGGGCCGCCACGCCGGATCACCCGCGGCCTCGTTGGGGGTGAACCAGTTGGGCCGCTCCCAACTGCTCTTCTCGCCGAAGACACACCCCAGCGCGGCGAGCGCGGGGTAGGCGGGGGAGCGGCGCAGCGGGCGGCCCGCCAGGCGCTCCTCGTTGGGGTAGTGGATGTCGTAGTAGGTGGCATAGACCTCGACGGTGCGGGCGAGGGTGTGCGCACGGCTGCGGTACTGGGCGCCGAACCGGCGGATGTCCATCTTCCAGGTGTCGAAGCCCGGCTCGCCGTCGATGATCCACTCGGCCATCACCCGGCCCACGCCACCGGCACCCGCGATGCCGTGGGCGCAGAAGCCGGCGGCCACGAAGAACCCCCGCACCTCGCTCTCGCCCAGGATGAACTCGTTGTCGGGGGTGAAGCCCTCGGGGCCGTTGAGGAGCTGGACGATGTCGGCGCCCTCGACGGCGGGCACCCGGCTGCATGCGCTGCCCATCAGCGGGGCGAAGCGCTCCCAGTCCTCGGCGAGGAGCCGGTTGTTGAAGTCGTCGGGCACCCCGTCCACCGACCACGGGGCCGGGTCGCGCTCGTAACCGCCGACCACCAGGCCGCTGCCGTCGCGGCGGAAGTACACGAGGTTGTCCGGGTCGCGCAGCTGGGGCAGGTCGTCGGTGACGCCGGCGACGTCCTTGGTGATGAGGTACTGGTGGGCCATGGGGACGATGGGGACGTTGACGCCCGCCAAGGCGGCGACCTGCGGGGTGTACATGCCGCAGGCCGCAACGACGGTCTCGGCTTCGATGCGTCCCTGGTCGGTGACCACGCCGGTGATCCGGCCATCGACGACCGTGAGGTCGGTGACCCGGGTGCCCGTCTGGACGCGCACGCCCTTCGCCTTGGCCGCGCCGATCAGGGCGTAGGTGAGCCCGCTGGGGTCGAGGTACCCGTCGGTGGGCAGCCAGGCCGCGCCGAGCACGCCGTCGATGTCCATCAGCGGGAACAGCTCATGGGCCTCGGACGGTCCCACGAGCTCCATCGGGAGCCCGAACGTCTTGGCCCAACCGTGCTGGCGGCGCAGCTCCTCGAGGCGCGCCTCGGTGGAGGCAAGGCGCAGCGAGCCCACCTCGCGCCAGCCCACCGAGCGACCGGTTTCGGCCGCCTCGGCCTCGAGGCGACGGTAGACGGCGACGCTGTGCATCATCATGCCGGTGAGGGGCAGCGAGCCCCGGAGCTGCCCCACGAGGCCCGCGGAGTGGAAGGTGCTGCCGCTCGTCAGCTCGGCCCGCTCGACGAGCACCACGTCGGTGCAACCGGCCTCGGCGAGGTGGTAGGCGACAGACGCGCCGCCGACGCCCCCGCCGATGATCACGACCTGGGCGCGTTCAGTCACCGGCAGCCTCCGCGAGCAGAGTCGACCATCGCGTGCCTCCGGCGTTGGTCAGGAGCCGATCGAAGTGCTCGCCGGCGTAGGCCACGTAGTCGACGTCGAGCGCGCTGAGGCCCTGCTGCACGACACCCCACATCGCCTCTCGCAGGTCGCTCATCACCTTCATGAGGCGGAGCCGGGCAAGACGAAGGGTGGTCACGGCGCCGAAGTAGGCCTCGACGAGCGCCACCTCCGCGTCGGCGTCGAGCGTGTTGTTGACGGCGAGGTTGCCGAGGTCGAAGAAGCGGTCGTTCATGCCCGCATACTCCCAGTCGAGGAGCCACAGGCGGCCGTCGGACGCCTGGAGGAAGTTGGCACCGAGCAGGTCGTTGTGGCACGGCACGGGCGGCTCGGGGTTCGCGGCGAACGCCGAACGCACCTCACGCGCCTTTGCCATCGACCGCTCGTAGGTGTCGGGCACCACGACGCCACGTGCCGTGGCTGTCGAGGCGTAGTCGCCCGGCACCCCGAACCAGTCGAAGGCCGAGGAGATCGGGGGACTCTCGTGGAACCGGCGCAGGAGGCCGGCGGCGGCGTCGAGCACACCGGGTCGGGCGAAGGCGGCGGGCCCGAGGGTCTCGGCGTCGGCCACGAAGCGGGTGACGAGTGCGCCTCCGGGTTCCACGAATGCCACCACCTCAGGACCGATGCCGAGCGACGCCGCCCGCTCGCTCGCCTCTCGTTCGTGACCCCGGTCGATGCCGAGCAGGTCGGTGTCCTTGCCGGGCGACCGCACCACGAATCGCTCGGCGCCGATCGCGACGAGCCAGTTCCGGTTGGTGATCCCACCCTCGAGTGGGGTGACCGACCGCGGCCGACCGGCCCAGCCGGGAACCCGGTCGAACACATCGTCGAGTCCGTCGGGGAGCTCTGGTGGTGGTGCAGCGGTCATGTGGTTCAGTCGCGAGGGAGGGTGGGGCCGCCGGGGCGGCCCCACCCTCCCGTGGTTGTTTCGCGCCTACCCCTTCTCGTCGGGGCGGGCGTCCATCTCGTCCTCCATGGCGATGAACTCGGAAACCGGCGCCTTGCCTGCCGCGACGGCTTCGAGCTCGGCCTCGAGGGCGGCCAGTTCCTCGGGTGTGCCCTGGACCTGTGGCCCGGTGAACCACTTGCGGGCGGCGAGGAACCAGTATCCGAAGACGAAGATCAGCAGGGCCAGCAGGGCCACCGGCGTGTAGTTGAAGCTGGCCCAGGTGATGGGACTGAACTGCGGCACCAGGAAGAGGATGGAGATGAACACGACCCAGACAACCGCCGACCAGCCAACGACGTAGCTCCAGCGGCCGAGGTTCCACGGCCCCTTCTGGAAGTCGTCGCCCTGTCGCAGGCGCAGGAACACCGGGATGATGTACGAGATGTACAGCCCGATGACGCCGAGTGACACGATTGCGAAGAAGGTGGCCGGGAAGCCGCCCGCCTCCCGCAGGGACGGCACGCCGGCGAGGAAGGCCAGGACGACACAGAACCAGATGGAGTTCGTGGGCGTCCGGGTCCGCGGGTTGATGCGGTGCCACAGCTTGTGCCCGGGCACCGCTCCGTCCCGGGAGAAGGCGTAGACCATCCGCGAGTTGGCCGTTAAGCAGGCGTTTCCACAGAAGAACTGGGCGACGCAGGCGATGCCGATCAACAGCTTGGCGCCGTCGGCGCCGATGGCGTCGACGATGATGGGGATCGGTGCGGTGATGAGCCCGCCCGCCGCACCGATGAAGTCAAAGCCGGGTGCGATGGCGAAGGTGAGCGCGAGGAGCAGGATGTAGCCCACGACCCCCGAGAGCCACACCGCGGTGACCATGCCCTTCGGGCCGGCGACGGCGGCGTTCTCCGTCTCCTCGCTCATGTGGGCGGAGGCATCGAACCCGGTGATCGTGTACTGCGCCATCAGCATGCCGATCCCGAAGACGTAGATGCCCGAGAAGCGCCCATTGAACCCGGTGTTGTTCTGGAACTCGCTGAACACGAAGCTCGCCGACGCGTGCTCGTCGGGCAGCAGCGCCAGGAAGGCCAGGAACACGGCCACACCGGCCAGGTGCCACCACACGCTGATGTCGTTGATCAGCGCGATCACACGGATGCCGAGGCTGTTGAGCACCCCGTGGATCACCAGGAACATGGCGTAGATCGCCAGGATCGAGTACTTGGTGGGTGTGTAGTCGGACACGAGGCTGAGGAACCCGCCGAAGAAGTTGGCCAGGGCGAAGTCGACGCTCGCCGTGACCGCCACCTGGCCGATCAGGTTGAACCAACCGGTGGTCCACGACCAGAACGGCGCGTTGCGACTGGCCAGCTTGCCCGACCAGTAGTAGAGGCCACCGGCGGTGGGGAAGTGCGAGCACACCTCGCCCATGGACATGGCCACCAACAGCGATCCGACCACGACGATCGGCCAGCCGTAGGCGATCGACGGTCCGGCGCCGGCATAGAGCGCCAGGTAGTACACGGTGAGGCAGCCCGCCAGGATCGAGATGATCGAGAACGAGACCGCCATGTTCGAAAAGCCCTGCATCTTGCGACCGAGTTCCTGCGCGTAGCCGAGCTCGTGCAGGCGTTCGGTGTCCGACTTCGGCGCCGCAGCGCTCGCGTCGACAGCCATGTGGCCCCCCTTGGTTCTTCGCCCTGGTCCCCCCAGGAACCTCAATGGCCTACTACGTGATTCGTCGCTGTGCTCGCAAGGGCGTGACGCGGTCGTTCGGCTGCGCGCCCTGGCGGACCTGCGGTTGGGATAGGAAGGCACGATGATGACCGCCGAAACGGCCCGCCTCGTCGGCGCGCCGGTCACTCGCGGCGACCTGACGGAGCTTCGCTCGCTGTTCCAGGACGAACAGGTCGCGCTCACCATGGCCGGCAAGCGGACCGATGCCGAGGTGGGGGCGATCGTCGAGCGCGATGTCGAGCAATGGGAGCGGCACGGCTACGGCATGTGGGCCTGGCGGTGCTCGGAGTCCGGCGTGTTCGTGGCACGGGGCGGGCTGCGCACGGTCCCCCTGCTCGGGAGGGTGGAGACCGAGGTCGGCTATGCCGTGATGCCCCGCTGGTGGCGCCAGGGCTTCGCCACCGAGATCGCGACGTTCAGCGTGGGGTACGCGTTCGCGCAGGCGGGCCTCGATGCACTGGTGTCGATGACCCTGCCGACCAACGAGGGCAGCCGGCGGGTGATGGCGAAGGCGGGCTTCACCTACGACCGCGACATCGTCCACTGGGACCTCCCCCACGTGCTCTACCGCCTGGCCTGCGGGGAGCCGACCCGCCCGTCGGGCTCAGCCGGCGGGTGACCGCAGCGCGGGCATCACTTCGCGGGCGAAGAGGCGCAGGGACTTGGCGCTGCCGAAGTCGGAGAACTGGAGGATGAACATCTCGACCCCCAGCGCGACCTCACGGTTGAGGGTTTCGGCCACCTCCTGGGGGGTGCCGGCGACGACGCCGCCCCAGCTGCCGAAGCGGCGCTCGGCCTCGGCGATCACGCCGTCGCGGGCGGCCCGGTTGGAGGCGAGGCCGAGGGGGTGCTGCACCGAGACCCGCGCTGGTCGGGCGAGGGGGATGAGGGCCTCGAGGCGATCCACGGCATAGGACGGGCAGTTCCACCAGTCGGCGTAGTGCGCGGCCAGTGGCAGCGTGTAGCGGCGGCCGCCGCCTCCGATGTGGATCGGTATGCGGGGTTGCTGCACCGGCACGGGGCGCCCGATGGCGTCGCGCAGTTGGTGGAAGCGCCCCTTGAACGAGAAGGTCTCGCCAGAGAACATCCGGTCCATGATCTCGAGCGACTCGACCAGGCGGGTCGCTCGCACCCTGGGCGGCTCGTCGGGGTAACCGAAGGTGCGGAGCTCCTCTCTGGCCGAGCCCCAACCCAGGCCGAGGTCCAGGCGACCGTCGGTGATCACGTCGAGCGTGGCGGCCATCTTGGCCAGAAGTGCCGGGTGCCGGAACGAGGCGCACAACGTGAGATGGCCGAGCCTGATCCTCGACGTTCGCCGGGCCAACGCCGCGGTGACGGTCCACCCCTCGAGTGTGTTCGCCTCGGGCATCGCCGGAGCGGCCAAGTGGTCCATGAACCAGACCGAGTGGAAGCCGAGGCTCTCGGCCATGAGGACTCGTTCCTCGATGGTCGAGAAGTCCATCCGGAGCTGCGGCAGGTACAGCCCCACGTGGGGGCTTCGGGCGCGCCCGGCCCCGCCCGAACCGGAACCGTATGACCCGTCGCTCACGCCGCGACCGCTTCCGGGATCATGCCGGTGAGGTCGGGGTGGTGGTGGGCCCCGGATCGGGGAGCCGTTTGTGCCACATGGCGAAGGGTTCCCCGACGTGGCCGTCGGAGTCGATGACCGCCAGCCTCGTCACGTCTCCCCCCTTTCGACCCTCAGTGGTAGGGACATTACTGTTCGCGGGATCACGGCGTAGCCGTGAGCTCACCAAGGGGGATTCGATGACTTTCAGCGTCTTGTCGCATCGCGATGAGCTCGGGGTGAAACCGGGTCGGCTCTACATCGACGGCGTGTGGCGCGACAGTGCCGACGGCGGGCGCTGGACGCACGTACACCCCGCCACCAACGAGGAGGTCGTCGACTTCGTCACTGCGTCGGCCGCCGACGTGGCCGACGCGGTCGGGGCGGCTCGGCGGGCGTTCGACGACGGCGCCTGGTCGCGTCTCGCGGCACGGGATCGTCGGGTGCTGCTTCAGCGGCTGTCCCAGCTCATCGCCGACCACGGTGACGAGCTCGACCGGCTGCAGACCCTCGACAACGGCATGCCGCTGTCGTTCTCGTCGATCTACCAGGTGTCGTCCACCATGGCCGCCGACGTGATCGACCACCATGCCGGGTGGGTGGACAAGCTGGCCGGCCAGACGCTGCCGTCCTACACGGGCTCGGAGATGTTCACCCTCACCCTCCGCGAGCCGGTCGGCGTGGTGGGCGCCATCATCCCGTGGAACGCGCCCCTCATGTTGTTCGCCCAGAAGGTCGGCCCCGCGCTCGCCGCCGGCTGCACGATGGTGATGAAGCCGTCCGAGTATGCGAGCCTCACCGCCTTCCGGCTCACCGAACTGGTCGAGGAGGCCGGCATCCCGGCGGGCGTCTTCAACCTGGTGCCCGGCGCGGGCGATCCGACGGGCGAGGCCCTCATCACCGACCCACGAGTCGACAAGGTCACGTTCACCGGCAGCCGCAACGTCGGCCGCCACATCATGGCGGCCTGCGCCGAGCGCGTCGCCCGCGTGTCGCTCGAGCTCGGGGGCAAGAGCCCCAACATCGTGTTCCCCGACGTCGACCTCGACCAGGTGGCGATGGCGGCCATGGGCATGGTGTCGATGGGTCTGTCCGGCCAGGGGTGCGTGTGCCACACCCGACTGCTCGCCCATCGCTCGATCTACGACGACATGGTGGACAAGACCGCGGCCATGGCGGCGATGTCGGTGGTCGGCGACCCCTTCGATTCCGGCACGACGTCGGGACCCATCATCAACCGGCGCCAGACCGACCGCATCATGGGGCTCATCGAGCAAGGGGCCGAAGAGGGCGCCCGGCTGGTTGTCGGCGGCGATCGCCCGGGAGGCGACCTCGCCGGTGGCAACTTCGTGAACGCCACCCTGTTCGCCGATGTGGACAACGCCATGACGATCGCACGCGAGGAGATCTTCGGTCCCGTGCTCGCCGTCATCCCCTTCGACGACGAGGACGAGGCCATCCGGCTCGCGAACGACACCGACTACGGCCTCGGGGCGTCGGTGCACACGTCCGACATCCGTCGGGCGCTGCGGGTCGCCAAGGCGGTCCGGAGCGGCACCTTCGGGGTCAATGGCTACACCGTGATGCCCAATGCGCCCTTCGGCGGGTACAAGCAGTCGGGCATCGGCCGCGAGGGCGGACGCGACGGCATCGACGTCTTCCTCGAGACCAAGACCGTGACCATCGCCCTCACCGACTCGGCGTTCTGAGACCGTCCGATGCCGATCCGCTACGACAAGGACGACGAGCACGTGGTGCTCATCACCATCGACCGGCCCGAGACGCGCAATGCGCTCGACATGTACCACTTCCGCGATCTGGCCAACGCGTGGAAGCAGTTCCGCTACGACGACGATGCGTGGGTCGCCATCGTCACGGGCGTGGGCAACGCCTTCATGGCCGGTGCCGACCTGAAGACGTACATCCCCCAGATCACCGAGTTGCACCAGAAGATCGCGACGGGCGAGGTCACCGAGATCGACGGGTGCAGGCTCAGCGACGGCACACGGGCCGTGCTGCGCGATTCGAAGATCTACAAGCCGATCATCGCCGCCGTCGGCGGGCCGTGTGTGGCGGGGGGCATGGAGATGCTCGGTGGGATCGACATCAGGATCGCCACGCCCGAGGCCACCTTCGGTGTGATGGAGCCGAAGCGGGGTCTCTTCGCCGGCGGCGGCACCACCGTGCGACTGCCCCGCCAACTCGCGTTCCCTGCGGCCATGGAGTTCCTGCTCACGGCCGAGGCGTTCCCCGCCGAGCGGGCGTTGGCGGTCGGCCTGCTCAACGAGATCGTGCCCGCGTCCGAGCTGCTCGACCGCGCCTACGACTGGGCTCGCCGGATCACGGTCAACGCCCCGTTGGCGGTGCAGGCCACCAAGGAGAGCGTCATGCGCGGCCTGGCGCTCGACCTCGACGCGGCCTACGCCGTCGAGCAAGAGATCAGCGGCGTGGTCTTCTCCTCGGAGGACGCCAAGGAGGGGCCGCGGGCCTTCGCCGAGAAGCGGCCGCCCCGGTGGCAGAACCGGTGAGCGCTGCTCCGGACCCCCGCTCAGCCTGCATCATCGGGGTGGCGCAGTCGATCGTGCGGCCGGGCGAGGGCGAGTCCGCCGAGCCGCTGGTGGTGTGGGAGCAGGCGGTGCGCGCCGCCGCCGCCGACAGCGGCGGGCGCGACGTGGTCGACGCCATCGGGAGTCTTCAGGTGGTCCACTGCCAGAGCTGGCAGTACGACGACCCACCCGGCCGGCTCGCCGAGCGCCTCGGGCTCGAGTCGACCCGAGGGCACTATTCGGGAATCGGCGGCACCACGCCGCAACTGTTGGTGCAGCACCTGGCCGATGTCATCGCCGCGGGTGACGTGGACCTGGGCGTGGTGGTGGGCGGGGAGGCGCTCCAGACACGTCGCCGGATGAAGAAGGAGGGCCGACGACCCGAGTGGAGCTTCCCGGCGGTGGACCGCGACCCGTTCCCGTTCGACGCGCCCTTCCATCCGGCCGAGGTCGCGCACGAGGTGTTCCAGGCGTGGCTCACCTTCCCGGTCTGGGACATCGCCCGGCGGGCGCACCTGGGGATCTCGCCCGACGACTACCGGGAGCGCATCGGTGCGCTGATGGCCCCGATGACCGACGTGGCGGTGGCCAACCCGTACGCCTGGTTCCCGACGCGGCGCACCGCCTCGGAGCTGACGGCTCCCACGCCCGACAACCGGATGGTCGGCTACCCCTACACGAAGTACACGGTCTCGGTCATGGACGTCGACCTGGCCGCCGCAGTCATCGTGGCGAGCCACGAGAAGGCGGACCAACTGGGGGTGCCGACCGAGAACCGCGTCTACCTGCGGGGCTGGTGCTACGCCACGGACCCGCTCTACGTCGCCGAGCGCGACGAGCTGTGGAACTCACCGGCCATGGCCGCCGCAGGCGCAGAGGCGTTGCGCTCGGCCGGGGTGGGCCTCGACGACGTCGCCCATCTCGATCTCTACTCGTGCTTCGCCAGTTCGGTTCACTTCGCCCAGGACGCGCTCGGCCTCACCGCGGACGACTCACGGGCGCTCACCGTCACCGGCGGCCTTCCGTTCGCGGGGGGTGCGGGCAGCAACTACGTCACCCAGTCACTCGCCGCGATGGCCCTGGCCCTGCGCGCCGATCCCGGCTCCTACGGCCTGGTCTCGGGGGTCGGCATGCACATGACGAAGCACGCCTTCGGCGTCTACTCCACCGAGCCCGGGGCCATCGACTGGCCCGACGAGTCCGGAGTGGAGACCCGCCTCGCAGAGCGCCCGGTCCGTGCCATCGCGGCGCAGGCCGAGGGTCGAGCCACGGTCGCCTCCTACACCGTGGCGCACGGGCGCGACGGTGCGGCCGAGTGGGGCCTGGCGGTGTGCGACCTGCCCGGTGGCGCCCGGTGCTACGCCCGCGTGGTCGATCCGGGCCTCCTGGCCGAGATGGAGTCCAGCGAGTGGGTCGGGGCCACGGTCCACCTGACGAGCAGCGACAAGGGCGTGAACCTCATCCACGTGTGAGATCCGACTGACGCTGCTTCGACAGCCGGCGACTCAGGCGATTTCGGCGTCGCCCTGGATCTCGCGTCCGGCGAGGACGCGGTGGATGACGGCGCCGAGCAACGCGCCGGCAATTGGCGCGAGCCAGAAGAGCCAGAGCTGGCCGAGGTAGTCGCCGCCCACGAACAGCGCCGGACCGGTGGAGCGGGCGGGGTTCACCGAGGTGTTGGTGACCGGGATGGTGACCAGGTGGATGAGGGTGAGTGAGAGGCCGATGCCGAGCGGTGCGAAGCCGGCCGGCGCGCGCCGGTCGGTGACGCCGAGGATCACCCAGAGGAACACGGCGGTGAAGAGGACCTCGGTGATGAGGCAGGCGGCCAGCGAGAACCCGCCGGGAGACCCCGTCCTGCCGAAGCCGTTCGCGGCGAGGAAGTTGCCCGAGCGCTCGAAACCGGGTCTTCCGCTGACGATGACGAGCAGTGTGGCCGAGGCGAGGATGGCACCGAGCACCTGGGCGATCACGTAGGGCAGCACGTGCCTCGTCTCGAACCTCTTTGCCGTCCAGAGCCCGACGGTGACCGCCGGGTTGAAGTGGCCGCCGGAGATGTGGCCGAGGGCGTAGGCGCCGGTGACGACCGTGAGCCCGAAGGCCAGGGAGACACCGAGAAGGCCGATGCCGAGGCCGTCGCCGAACTCGGCGGCAAGCACGGCACTCCCGGTTCCGCCGAGCACCAGCCAGAATGTGCCCAGCGCCTCTGCGCCCAACGGTCGGAAATCTGTCACCGGAGTGCTCCTCTCGTCGTCCCCGTCACCGTACTGGTCGGGCCACGGCGGCAGAGGGACCTCGCTGCCACCGGGGGAGGCTACGGTCGATCGGGCGTAACAGCGGCGTCGGATCGAAGAGGAGCCAGCCATGAGTGACCCCACCCAACCGAGCGAGTCCTCGGTGTTCGGCGTCGGCGGGGCCGGTCAGCCCACCCCGCCCGCGGGGCAGCCGACCGCTCCCCTCGGGCCGCCGACAGAGCCGGCCGGCGGCCAGGTCGGGACGGGTGCCACCGAAGCGGTGCACTACGAGGTCCCGCCGCAGCCCGCGCTGCCGGGTGACGAGGGCGCCACCGGGCCGCCAGGTCAGGGCGGGTCCGGCGGTCCCGGGGGCTACGAGGAAGAGCCCAAGTGGTATCAGCAGACCTCGGTCATCGTGGCCATCGTCCTCGTCGTCGTGCTCCTGATCGTCGTCGCCGTGGCGGTCTTCGCCTCGAACGGCGACGACGGCTCGCCGACGACGACGACCTCCTCGTCGTCGACCACCTCGACCAGCACCACCTCGACCAGCTCCACCTCGACGACCGTGCCGCCGACCACGACGACGGCGGCACCCACCACCACGACCACCGCGAGACCGACGACGACCACCACGGCGGCGCCGACCACGACCACGTCCACGACCACTGCACCCACCACGAACACGACGTGATGACCGCCGGGGCACCGCCCGGCAGGATCACTGACGTGGTCGGCTCCGACACTCCCCCGGGATCGAGGGCTAGACGCGAGCGGGAGCGCCCGCGGGGTCGCCCGGGCGGGGTGGGGTGGGGATGTTCACCGGGTGCGCCCGCTCGGGGTGCACCATGCCCTTCGACACCCACCGGCGCTTCTCGCCGTCGGCCCACACGAGCATCGGGGGAAGCACCACCAGGGCGCTCAGCAGGGCGACCGTGACGTTCATCGCCACGAGGATGCCGAAGCCCCGGAGCAGCGGGAGCGACGAGGTGGCGATGACCATCACGCCCGAGATGGCGGTCATGGCCGAGACGATGAACGCGCGGCCGGTGCGCCCCGCCGCCACCCTCACGGACTCTCGGGGGTCGAGCCCACGCTGTCGCTCCTCGACGAAGCGCAGAAGGATCAGCGAGGTGAACTCGGTGCAGACGGCGATCACGAGCGGTCCGCCGATTGCGGTCATCGGGCTCAGTTGGAGGCTGAACACGAAGGCAACCAGCGACGCCGCACCGACCGCGATGAGAACGGGCACCAGCGACAGCAGGCTCCGGATGACGCTGCGCAGCCGGACGGACAGGAACAGGAAGACGAACAGGATCGCCAGGTAGGTGAGGAGGATCCGGTTGGCCTCGAGGTTCTTGAGCAGGCCGACGCCGACCACGGCCAGACCGGAGGGCGTGGCCGAGACGCCGGGAGGCGGGTCGACGGTCGCCTCGATCTCGTCGACGACCACGGCCCGTTCCTCGAGCGCGCTCGGGCCGGTGCGGAAGACCAGGTTCATCGCGTTGCCGCCGGCGCCGACCACCGACGCCTGGATGTCCGGGGGTGCGAGCTCGTATGCGGCCCGGACCTCTTCACCGGTCGGCGGCACGGACGAGGCGCCGGGCACTTCCAGAAGGTCGCTGACCGTCGAGACGATGCTCGACCCGGTGAGAAGGTCGTCGGGATACTGGGTGAGCTGCTCCTCGGTGAACCGGTGCATGAAGGCGACGCTCTCGTCGCTGAAGACGTCGTCGCTCTGGATGAAGACGCCCAACTCGCTCGACGAGCCGGTTTCCTCGTCCAGCGTGTTGATGTCCCTGATCACCTGCGTGTCCTGGTTCACCCACTTGATGGGGTCCGTCTGCAGGACGAGCTTGCCTTCGACGGCGATCCCGCCGGCGAAGATCAGGAGGCTGGCGACAGCGAGCGGGACCGCAGCTCGTTCGGGCACCGAACCGAGCCACACCACCAGGCGGCCGAGGGCGCCCTCGCGGAAGTCGCGGCCCTTGGTCGGCGACTTGAACTCGCGGATGCCGAGGGCGGCGAGCGGGGCGATGATGCTGCAGAAGCAGATCACGGCGATGCCGACGGCGAGCAGGAGCCCGAAGTCACGGATCATCGGCACCTTCGCGAACTGCAGCGCGGCGAAGGCGAAGACGGCGTCGAACGTCACCACCAGCAGGGCGGGACAGAGGTTGCGCGCCGTCTCCTGGATCGGGTGCTCCTCGCTGTCGATGACCACCTCCTCCTCCACGCGGGCGTGCATCTGGATCGCATAGTCGATGCCGACGCCGAGCATGACGGGGAGGCCGGCGATGGTGACGATGGTGAGCGGGATACCCAGGTAGCCGGCGAGCCCGAAGGCCCAGATCACCCCGATCACGATCACGCCGAGCGGCAGGAGACGCCACCGGACGTCGAAGAAGAGCAGCAGGATCACGACCATGATGGCGATGGCGATGCCGCCGAGGGTGAGCATGCCGCCCGTGAGGTAGTCGTTGATGTCACGCAGCAGGATGGGGGCCCCCGTGGTGACGAGGGAGGCGTTGGTGATGTCGAGGTGCGCGGCGGCCTCTTCGGTGACCGCGGAGGCCGCACCCTCGCCCTTGATCGACGCGTTCCCCTCGAGGCGCGTGATCATCTGGGCGTGCTGATCGTCGATGATGAACGATCGCAGGGCCTTGCGGATCTCGCCCTGGTTGTCGTGCAGGAGGAAGTCGACCCACTCGGGGTTGTCCAGCGTGCGCTCGGCCGCGGGCACGGCGTTCAGCCGGTCGAGGGTGACGAGGGCATCGGCCTGTCGCGCCGCCTGGCCCTCGGTGTCAGGGTCCCGCTCGGTGGCGGCGAGCAGCGCCCGGCCCGCCATGCTCTGGGTCGGGTCGCCGTTGTCGCTCTGGACCAGGGCCTCGTTGAACTTCATGATGTCCAGGGGAGTGATGACCCCCAGCACCTGCCCGCTGTCGTGGAGCTCCTGGGAGACGGTCTGCCACTGCTCCCGGTTCTCGGCGGTGAAGAGCTCGGCCACCGTGTGACCCTCGTCCATGGTGGCCAGCGTGATCATGGCCTGGCCGCCGAAGAGGTCCTGGTAGGCGACGCTGTCCTTGTAGATCTGGTCGCTCTTGTTGAAGTAGCTGTCCTGGCCCGTGGCGAACTCGAGCTTGGTGATGCCGAAGCCCAGCCCGAGAGTGACCAGGAGGCCCACGACGGACACGAGGCCGGCCCGCTTGCCGAGTTGCACCGCCAGTACCGACCAGAAACGCTGCATGTCCCCACCTCTCGTCTGCGTCCCCTGCGAGGCGGAGAGTAGCGCCACCGGTCAACCGGCGTTTCCCGGCAGGTCTTGCGCCCGCGATCCGCGGGCACGGCGACCGGTCCCGCATCGCCGAAACCGGTGCCCGGATCAGCCCGAGGCCACCGTGACCGGCACGCTCATGCCGAGGGTGAAGTGCGGCTCAGCGATTCAGAACGGCGGTCTGGAGTGCCTCGAACGCGGGCCCGACGGCGTCGGCCAGGTCCCAGACGTCGGGCATCAGGTCGTCGCACACCATGAAGCCGAAGTCGACCGAGTCGCGGTAGCTCATGACCGTGATGTTGAGGCCGGCTCCCTCCATCACGGGGCCCATCGGGTAGGCAGCCTTGAGCTCGGCGCCCGCGAAGTAGAGCGGGAACGGCGGGCCGGGCACGTTGGAGATGATCACGTTGTGGATCGGGCGGTGGCGGCTCGCCAGGTTCATGCTCGAGTAGAGGCGGGCGGCCAGCGCGAAGGTGTTGGGCGCCGCCAACTCGGTCCACCCCTGCAGCATGTCGGCACCGATGGCGTGGTGGTCCTCCTTGGCGCCTCTGGTGTTCTCGGAGATCACGGCCAGTCGGAGCGCGGGGTCCGAGATGTCGGTGGCGAGCGCGGTGAACATGGCCGACACCGAGTTGGCGCTCTCGCCCGCGGTCTCACCGGGAGCCACCGCCACCGGGCAGACCGCCAACAAGGAGCTGTCGGGCAGCGCGCCGATCCCTTCCAGGTACCGCCGGAGCGCGCCGGAGCAGATGGCCAGGACGACGTCGTTCACCGTGGCGTCGGCGGCGTTCTTCACGGCTTTGATGTCGGCGAGGGGGATCCGGCTGAACGCCACGTTGCGCCGAGCGGAGATGCTGGCGTTGAACGGTGTGGCCGGGGCGGTGAGGGGGGTCGCTCCCGATGGCCGCGCCGAGTCGCGCCTCGAGGCGATCAGCTGCGACGCCGAGGAGATGGTCTTGCCGACGAGGGGGATGATGTCGAGCCGTGCCCGCATCCGTGAGGCGGCGGCGTGATACATGAGCTCGCCGTCCGACGGGACGTGCTCGGGCTCGATCGGCTCGGGCGGTTCGGGACGGCCGCCGGCGGGGTCGAGGTCGAACAGGTGGACCATGAACTCGGCGCCGGCACTTCCGTCGACGCCGCAGTGGTGGACCTTCGCCACGAGAGCGACGTTGCCGTCGGCGAGGCCCTCGATGACCCAGGCCTCCCACAGCGGCCTCGAGCGGTCGAGGGGGGTGCTGGCGATCTGCCCGGCGACGCGACCGAGCTCGACCGGGCCCCCCGGGGGTGGGGCACCGATGCGACGGACGTGGTAGTCGAGGTCGAACTCGGGGTCTTCGACCCACAGGGGGTGGTGGAGGCGGAACGGCACCTCGACGAGCCGGCGATGGAACGGCGCGATCAGATGCACCCGGCTGCCGATGAAGTCCTTCACCTGCTCGAACGAATAGCCGCCGGGCATCGAGGAGGGGTCGAAGACCGCGGTCATCGCCACGTGCATGTGGAGGGTGGGTGTCTCGAGGTACAGGAAGGTGGCGTCGAGCCCGGACAGTCGTTGCACCCTGGCACAATAGAGGCGTGTCGTGGCTCTTTCTCTTCGTGAGCGTGATCGGGTTCCTGTTCACCCTCAATGCGTTCCTCCCGACGAGCAACCGGGTGCTCCTGGTGCCGAGCTTCTTCGCCTCGTGGATGACCATCGAGCTCGCCGGCCACCACCTCGTCTGGCAGTTCGTGGCGTCGGTGTTCTTCATCTACGAGGGCGCGCTCGAATCGTGGCCGGGATGGGTCGCCCTCGGGCTGACGCTCGTGTCCTGGATCGGCCTGTGGATCCTCGTCGGACGTGGCCGCAGGTCCGCGGTCACGATGCGCGAGGCGATGGATGTCCTCATCCACGACGAGGGCACGCCCCGGGTTCCGAAGCGCCACGTCCTGGTGCCGTTCCTGTTCCGCCGTCCGGAGGCCCGGCGGATCAAGGACGTCGTCTACAACCGCGTCGGGGGCCGGACACTCAAGCTCGACGTCTACCTTCCCCGTACCGAGGGCAAGATGCGTCCCGCCATCATGCAGATCCATGGCGGGGGTTGGGTGCTCGGCGACAAGCGCGAGCAGGGGATCCCACTGCTCGGGCACCTCGCCGCCAACGGTTGGGTCGGCTTCAACGTCAACTACCGGCTCAGTCCCTCGGCCACGTTCCCCGAGCACCTGATCGACCTCAAGCACGCCCTGGCCTGGATCCGTGCGCATGCCGACGAGTACGGCATCGACCCCGACTTCATCGCCGTCACCGGCGGATCAGCCGGCGGTCACCTCACCGCCCTCATGGGGCTCACCGCCAACGACCCCGAGTACCAGCCCGGATTCGAGCAGGCCGACACGAGTGTCCAGGCGGCCGTGCCCTTCTACGGCGTCTACGACTTCACCGACCGTCTCCACACCCAGACCAAGGGCTTCCTCCACCTGTTCATCGAGCCCTATGTGATGAAGGCCTATCTCGCCGACGAGCCCGAGCGGTTCGCGCGGGCGTCGCCCATCGACCAGGTCTGTGCGGACGCCCCGCCGTTCTTCGTGCTCCACGGCGACAGGGACACTCTTGCGCCGTTGGCCGACGCCCGGCTCTTCGTCGAGCGCCTGCGCGAGGCCTCGGAGCAACCCGTCGTGTACGCCGAGCTGCGGGGCGCGCAGCACGCCTTCGACATCTTCGTGTCGCCCCGCACCGCCCCGGTCATCGAAGGCGTCGAGCGGTTCCTGGACGGCGTGCACCGCGACTGGCTCCGCGGGATCGACGGCGATGACGGGGGCGCCATCACCGACGACGCCCTGGTGTCCGACGCCGACCTGGTCGCCCGGACCACGCCGGAGGCCGCGTCCACGTAACTGCGCACGGGCACCGCGATGAGCAGCGCGATGGGCGACGGGTCAGCGTGCCTCGCCGATGTCGATGCCCGGTCCGACGAGGACCTGACCGCTGGTGTTTCGACCTCGTGACGATTGCTCAGGATCGACCTGCGTCTACCGATGGATGGACATCGGTAGAGGCAGGAGGTCGTGGGGATGCAGGCAGTTCGTTCGTCGAGAGTTCCGGGCCGTCGGCTGTACCACGGCCCCCGCTGGGTCAGCCCCTACGAGATCGAGCGTGCCGCGCTGAAACGGGTCACCCGTAGCGAGCCGAACGAGTTCCGCCCCTCGTCCAGCGTGGTCGTGATCGTGCCCGACGAGTACAAGGACGTCGTGGTGGACCTCGGTGCCCATCGTGACCGTCGCCGCGACGAGGCCAGCTCCCAGCACCCGTCCCGCTGGAGGCCGGCGAAGTAGCGCGCCTCGCCGGTCGGCGCGACCTGATTCGTGGGCCGGCAGGTCACGGGCGAACGGGTCGCCGACCCCTATCCTCGGCCCGGTGACGTCCGGCGAGTCCGCTTCTGCGTTGAGCAAGAGCCAGGCCGAGCGGCGGCGCCGCGTGATCGAGGCCGCGGTCGAGTTGGGGGCGGAGGGCGGCTACGACGCCGTGCAGATGCGTGACATGTCGGCACGGAGCGACGTCGCCCTCGGCACGATCTACCGCTACTACTCATCGAAAGACCACGTCCTTGCGGAGGCGCTGGTGGAGTGGGTCCTCGACCTCGAGAGCCAGATCGGGCGCCGTCCACCGGCGGGCGCCACCACGGCCGACCGGATGGTCGACATCCTCCGTCGGGCCACCCGCACCATGGAGCGTCAGTCCAAGCTGAGCGCGGCCGTCATCACGGCGCTGTCAGCGTCGGACCCGAAGGTGATCGAGTGCCAGCACCAGGTGGGCAACGCCATGGCCCGGGTGCAGGACCAGGCCTTCTCCGACGACTTCGACGGTGAGACCCGCGCGGGCATCGTCCGGATGCTCGGCTGGATCTGGTACGCCGCACTCGTCGGCTGGGTCAACGGCTGGACGGGCATCGGCACGGTGGGCGACGAGCTCGAACTGGCCGCCCGCCTGCTCATCGGGCCCCACGAAGGGTGAGCGCCAAGGACCCCGCGGCGGCGGCGGCTTCCGCGCGCCGGATGTCGAGAACGTGGCCTCGGCCGCGACAGGTGGGTGAGCGACGCCATCGGGGCGCCGCCTGGATCAGGAGAAGGTCATGAGATTCATGCTGCTGCAGAACTACGCGGCGGTGGCCTCAGGGTGCCCGTCCATGAACGAGTGGAGGCCCGAGGACATCAGCAGCCACATCTAGTTCCAACAGGTGCTGAACGCCCCCGATCCCGAGGTTTGAGATTCCATGGCCTCGGCCATCCCGCTTCCCTTGCGGGCGGTCGGTTGCCTCAGGACGAGGGAGATCGCGGCGGCGTTCCTGGTCTCCGAGGCAACGATGGCCCAGCGAATCAGCCGGGCCAAGGCCAAGGCCAAGGTGAAGGCGTCCGACAAGCCGTTCGTCCTGCCGTCGACGGAGGAACAAGCCGGCCGGCCCGATCGACGGCTGATGGCGCGCTGGTCCCGCTCGCGGAGCAGGACCGCTCGCTGTGGGATCGGGCGTTCATCGCCGGGGGGGGTAAGGGGGTGGGGGGTGGCTCTCATCACCGACGCGATGCGCCAGGGAGCGGTGGGGGATTACCAGGTGCAGGCGGCCATCGCCGCCGTCCACGACCAGGCGCCCCTCTACGAGGAGACGAACTGGCCCGAGATCGCGGCGCTGTACAGCCTGCTCGAGCAGATGACCGACAACCTTTCGGCGATCCTCGCGAAATCGCGGTGCCACTTACGAACACAGGTGCCCATGGCTCGGCGACCAGGCGCTGATCCGCCTCGGGACTGAAGAGCCACGTGAACAACGTGGTCTGCGATTCCGGGCTCGAACGCGACATCGCGCGTGAGGTGGAGGCGGACGACCGGGTCGCCGCCTACGTGAAGAACGACCACCTCTTCTGCGAGATCCCCTACCGGTTCAACGGACGCACGTCGCGCTACATCCCCGACTTCCTGGTGCGCCTCCCCGGTGATCAGCGCCTCCTGATCGAGGGCAGGGGCCGCGAGACGGCCAAGGACCACCAAAAGGAGACAGCGGCACACCGCTGGGTTGCAGCCGTGAACGGCGAGGGCCGCTGGGGCGGGTGGAGCCATCACGTCATCCGCCACCGCTCCGAGGTCCGGCCGCTGATCGACGCGGTGCTCGCCGAGGTTGTCAGTACCCCTGCATAGGTTGGTGGCGTAGGCCGCTTCCCCCTTCGGTCCCGAACCCAAGGAGGAACGCGCCATGCGTCCCCAACCGCAAGCCGTTGAACCCCCCGTCACGTTCCGGGGGCCCGAAGACGTCGTCCTCTGGGCTCGCGAGCATCGGGTCGGCTGGCGAACGGGGGTGTTCGTCCTTCACCTGTTCGCGGATGGGCGATGCGACTGCGAATCGCGGGTGGCGGAAACGATCGAGGACCTCGACGCTGACTTCTACGCTGTCCGTCTCGGCATGTGCGACTGCTGGCCGCAGGCTGCCGTCGCACTCGCCTGCAGACCGGGTGAAGGCACCGAGCCGACGTGGCTCGATGAGCACGTCTTCGGCTGTATGTGCCAGAGCCTTGACGAGATGGGCGTCCACCTCCACGACCTGCTCGTCCTCGACGAGCACCGCTGGCGGTCGCTCGCCGAGCCAGTCAGCGGTATCTGGCCGCGGCCCGAATCCTACCTGAGGTAGGATGATGTCGTGGCCACCGCGAAGGTATCGATCACCCTCGACGCCGAACTGCTTCAACAGGCCCGCGTCCATGGCGCGACTGGGGGCTTGTCCGCCACCGTCAACGAGGCCCTCCGCGTCTATCTGCAGGGCCTCCGCGTCGATGCGCTGCTCGCTGACATGGAGCAGGAGCTCGGCGCCGTGCCGGAGGAGATGCTGGAACAGGCACGCCAGGAGCTGAAGCAACTCACCGGCAAGCAAGGGAGCGGACGACGCAGCGCGTAGCCCTGGATGCGGGCGTGGTGATCCTCCTGGCCAATAGGGATGCTCGAGCGCGCGCTCGCGTAGCGGCTGCTCGTGAGGCCGGGCACGAACTCAGCATCCCTGCGCCCGTGCTCGCCGAGGTCACGAGAGGCAACCCGGGCGACGCCAGGGTCAATCAGGTCGTGAAATCGATCGGGGCCTGCCCCGGCATGGACGAGGCCTCGTGCCGTGAAGCCGGTCGACTGCTGGGTGCGACGGGCCTCGATGCGACCGTCGATGCGCTCATCGTGAGCGCGGCGACGGCAGCCCGCTCGACCGTGCTCCTCCACCACGACCTCGACGACATGCCGGCGCTCGCCGCCGCCGCCGGCATCGCCAGTTGGCCGATTCCCTGAGCCAGGCGGCTGCGTTCCGCTGAACGCTCTGGCCGAACTGCTCGCCGGCCGCATCACTCGTCGATCTACCATCGTTTCGTGGCAACGATCACGGTGGCCGAGGCGCGAGCTGCGTTCACCGACCTGCTGACCGGGTCATCGGGGGCGAGGACGTCACCATCACGCGCCACGGGCAGCCGGTGGCGGTCGTCACCCGACCGGATCGGCTCCGCGAGCGCCGCAGGGAGGAAGTATTCGCCGCCGCCGATCGTCTCAGGGAACGAATGGAGGAAGGTGCTCGCCGTCCCTTGTCCAGCACACCAGGACTGACGGTGGAGTGGGCCGACCAGCTCGTCGCTCAGATACGGGCCGACCGAGACGCCGAGTGACCAGATGCCACGGGCCCCCCGACCCTGCGGCCGGTTGAACTCGGCGCATCCACGACATCGTGAACGCGCTCGATGCGCCGAGTTCGCTGGACCCGCCTCCAGAACGGGCTGCGGCTCAGATCTTGGCCTCGTGGCCCTCCCAGTACGGGTCGCGCAGCTTGCGCTTGTAGAGCTTGCCGTTGGGGTCGCGGGGCATCTCGTCGGTGAAGTCGATGCTCTTCGGGATCTTGAACCTGGCCAACTTCTCGCCGCAGTAGGCCAGCAGCTCGTCGGCCAGTGCATCGCCGGGCTCGATGCCGTCCTCGGGCTCGATGACCGCCTTGACCTCCTCGCCCCAGTCCGGGTGGGGGATGCCGAACACCGCGACGTCGGCCACCTTGGGGTGGCTGTGCAGGACCGACTCGATCTCGGCCGGGTAGATGTTCACGCCGCCCGAGATGATCATGTGGCTCTTGCGGTCGCGTAGGAACAGGAACCCGTCCTCGTCCATCACGCCGATGTCGCCGACGGTGAAGAAGCCCTTCATGCGGTTCTCGGCGGTCTTGCCGGGGTCGTCCTTGTACTCGAAGTCCTGGCCCGTCCCCATGCGCATGTAGACCGTGCCCACCTCGCCGGCGGGCAGCTCGTTGCCGTCGTCGTCCATGATCACGACCTCGGAGTTGTTCCAGGCCTTGCCCACGGTGCCGGGCTTCTCGAGCCACTCGGTGGGGGTGACGATGGTGCCGCCGCCCTCGGTGGCCGCGTAGTACTCGTAGATCGACGGGCCCCACCACTCGAGCATCGCCCGCTTGACGTCCGGCGGGCAGGGGGCGGCGGCGTGGACCATGTTGGACAGCGACGAGACGTCGTAGCGGTCCTTCACGTCCTGCGGTAGGGCCAGCAGCCGGTTGAACTGGGTCGGCACCATGTGGCTGTGGGTGACCTTGTGCTGGTCGATCAGCACGAGCATCCCCTCTGGCGTCCACTTGTCCATGAGCACGACCTTGTGGCCGAGGTGCAGTGAGTTGCCCATGAAGTGCAGCACGGCGGTGTGGTAGAGCGGCGAGCCGGTGATGTGCACGCCCTCGCCCATCGGGGTGATGCCGAACATCTGGGGGAAGCCGGCGAACAGCTCGCCGAACACGTCAGGGTCGATGTCGACCACGGGGCGCTTCACGCCCTTGGGCTGGCCGGTGGTGCCCGAGGTGTAGTGCATGGCCGCGCCCGACGAGCGATCCTCGGGCAGGGTGTCGGGCTGGTCCCGGGTGAGCTCGGCGAAGGGCCGGAAGCCGGCCACGTCGCCGACGGCGAAGCGTCGGTCGGCCGGGAAGTCGATCTCGTCCGCGGCGGCGGCCACCTCGTCGGCGAAGCGTTCGTGCCCGATGAGCACCTTGGCCTCGCTGTCCTTGACGATGTAGGCGATCTCGGCGGCCACCAGGTGGTGGTTGACGGGTGTGATGTACATGCCCGACTGGAGGCACGCCATGTAGAGCTCGATCATCTCGAGGCCGTTGGGCAGCACCGTCGCAATGGTGTCGCCCCGCCCGAGGCCGAGCGCACGGAGCCCGTGGGTGACCTTGTTGGTCTCGGCCAGCAACTCGCCGAACGTGTACTCCTCGCCGTCGGGTGTCACCACGGCCGGGCGGTCGGGCTGCTCGGCGCCGATTCTCCAGAACCCCAGGTTCGCCACGTTCGTCCCCTTCTCTCGGATCTCGGGGCCCCGGACCGGGGCCGAGGGACGAGCGTAGAGGCGGTGGTAGAACGTGTTCCACTACAGTCGCCGACGCCCACCCACGAATGACGAAAGAAGGACCCCTCGATGCGAGGAGCGCTGCTGCACAACACCGGTGACGACACTCTCGAGATCGTCGACGATCTCACGGTCGCCGACCCGGGTCCCGGTCAGGTGAAGGTGAAGATCGAGGCCACGGGTGTCTGCCACTCGGACCTATCGGCCATGAACGGGCTCATTCCCCAGCCCGCCCCCGTGGTGCTCGGTCACGAAGGGGCCGGCATCGTCACCGCGGTCGGCGCCGGTGTCACCCACGTCAACGAGGGCGACCACGTGATCGTCGCCTGGTCGGCGCCGTGCGGGCACTGCGTCTACTGCATCGACCACAAGCAGCCGCACCTCTGCGCCAACCTGCAGTTCGAATGGGCCGTCCAGCAGAAGTTCCAGCATGGCGACACCGGCGTGTACGGCATGGCCGGCGCCGGCACCTGGGCCGAAGAGACGATCCTGCCCTGGCAGGGCGCCGTGAAGATCGACGATGACATCCCCTTCGACGTGGCCTCGCTCGTGGGCTGTGCGGTCATGACCGGCGTCGGCGCCGTCATCAACACGGCCAAGGTCGAGCCGGGCTCGTCGGTCGTGGTGTTCGGCTGTGGCGGGGTCGGCATCTCGGTGATCCAGGGCGCCCGCATCGCCGGCGCCGCAACGATCGTGGCCGTGGACATGATCGACTCGAAGCTCGAAGACGCCAAACGGTTCGGCGCCACCCATGCGGTGAAGCCCGACGAGCTCGACGACCTGAAGGGCCAGCTCACCGCCGGTCAGGGATTCGACTACGCCTTCGAGGCCATCGGCCTGTCGGCCACCATGCGCGCCTCGTTCGACGCCGTGCGCCGGGGCGGCAAGGCCGTGGTGGTGGGTGTCGGCAAGATGGACGACATGGTGTCGCTCAGCGCCTTCGAGCTGTTCTTCGCCGAGAAGACCCTCATGGGCTCGTACTACGGCTCCACCGATGTCCGCAGCGACTTCCACCGCCTGCTACGGCTGTGGCGCGCCGGGAAGCTCGACCTCGAGGGCATGATCACCCGCAAGATGGACATCTCCGAGGTGAACGAGGCCCTGGAGTCGATGGTCCGGGGCGAGGTCATCCGCCAGGTCCTCACCTTCTGATGGCCGACGAGGTCCTGCGGGCACCGCTCGTCATCGAGTACCCCTTCAGCCGGACGGTCGGCCCCGCGGTCGGCGCGTTCCTCACCGGCCTGCGCGAGCAGGTGGTCGTGGGCGTGCGAGGGGCCGACCGCCGCGTGATCGTCCCGCCCACCGAGTACGACCCCGTCACCGCCGAGGAGCTCTCCGAGCTCGTCGAGGTCGGCCCCGACGGTGAGGTGCTCACCTGGTCGTGGGTCGACTCGCCGCGGCCCGAGCACCCGCTCGACCATCCCTTCGCCTTCGCGCTCGTGAAGTTCGACGGCGCCGACACCGGCTTCCTGCACGCGGTCGACGCCGACCAGTCGGCCATGGCCTCCGGCATGCGGGTGACGGTCAAGTGGCGCGCCGAGCGCGAGGGCCACGTCCGCGACATCGAATGCTTCGTACCGGAAGAGAAGGCGAGCGCATGATCATCGAGGCCGCGCAGCGGAGCGGAGCAGCGGCAACCGACGAACCGGATCCCGAAGGGGCGCCGACGGAGGAGGTGCGAGAGCAATGACCATCGACCTCACCACCATCCCGGCGCTGGCCGACGTCGAGCCCGTTCGCAGCACCCGGACGCCGCTCCACCTCGACTACCAGTACACCGCCGGCATCGCCCAGACGAGGTTCCTCCTGGGGCTGCGCGACAAGAGGCTGCTGGGCCAGCGCTGCCCGAAGTGCCACAAGGTCTACCTGCCACCACGCGGCGCCTGTCCCACCGACGGCGTCCCCACCACCGACGAGGTGGAACTGGCCCATACCGGGACAGTGACCACTTTCTGCGTCGTGAACGTGCCGTTCCACGGCCAGCAGATGGAGATCCCCTACGTCAGCGCCAACGTGCTCGTCGACGGGGCCGACCTGCCGCTTTTCGGCCTCGTCCAGGAGATGCCCGCCCACGACGTGCGCATGGGACTGCGGGTGGAAGCGGTGTGGAAGGACGACGACGAGCTCGAGACCAGCCTCGAGAACATCAAGTGGTGGCGCCCGACGGGCGAGCCCGATGCCGACCCGTCCGTCTACGAAGGGCAGATGTGATGGCGATCGAGGCTGCGCAGCGGAGCGGAGCAGCGGCAACCGACGAACCGGATGCCGAAGGTGCACCGACGAAGGAGGTGCCAGTGTGATGGCGATCGAGGCTGCGCAGCGGAGCGGAGCAGCGGCAACCGACGAACCGGATGCCGAAGGTGCACCGACGAAGGAGGTGCCAGTGTGATGGCGATCGAGGCTGCGCAGCGCAGCGGAGCAGCGGCAACCGACGAACCGGATGCCGAAGGTGCACCGACGAAGGAGGTGCCAGTGTCATGCGAGACGTAGCAGTCGTCGCGTTCGCGCAGTCGAAGCACGAGCGCCGGATCGAGACACAGAACGAGATCGAGATGATGATGCCGGTGGTCGGCGAGCTGTTCGATCGCACGGGCCTCTCCGCCGACACCATCGGCTTCACCTGTTCGGGGAGCACCGACTTCCTGGCCGGCCAGGCCTTCTCGTTCGTCACGATCCTCGACGCCATCGGCCCCTGGCCGCCCATCGCCGAGAGCCACGTCGAGATGGACGGTGCCTGGGCCCTCTACGAGGCCTGGGTGAAGCTGCAGATCGGCGAGATCGACTCGGCTCTCGTGTACAGCTACGGCAAGTCGTCCCCGGGTGACCTGCCCAAGGTGCTGACGACCCAGCTCGACCCGTACTACGTGGCCCCCCTGTGGCCCGATGCCATCAGCGTCGCCGGCCTCCAGGCCCGTGCCCTGCTGGACTCCGGAAAGGCCTCCGAGCGGGACTTCGCCGAGGTCGCGGTCCGCAACCGCCGCGTCGCGATGGACAACCCGAAGGCGCAGCTCGCCGGGGAGTACACGGTCGACGGCATCCTCGCCGACCCCTACCTGGCCTCCCCACTGCGCAAGCACGACTGCCCACCCATCACCGACGGTGCCGCCGCGGTGATCCTGGCCGCAGGCGACCTGGCCCGCGAGCTCAACGATCGCCCCGCGTGGATCCGGGGCCTGGACCACCGCGTCGACGCCCATGCCCTCGGGCTACGGGACCTCACCGAGTCGCCCTCGACCAGGCTCGCCGGCGAGAAGGCCGGGGTCGCCGACGGCAAGGTCGACTTCGCCGAGCTCCACGCTCCGTTCACGTTTCAGGAGCTCATCCTCACCGAGGCCCTCGGTCTCGGCGACGACGTCCCCATCAACCCGTCGGGTGGGCCCCTGGCGGCCAACCCGATCATGGCTGCCGGGCTCATCCGGCTCGGCGAGGCGGCCGAGCGCATCAGCCGGGGCGCGGGTGACCGGGCGGTGGCCCACGCCACCTCGGGTCCGTGCCTGCAACAGAACCTCGTCTGCGTCCTGGAGGGTGACAGCTGATGGCCAAGCAACTCGCCGCCGTGGTCGGGTTCGGTCAGACCAACCACACCGCCACCCGGGGCGACGTGTCGATCGCGGGCCTGGTCCGCGAGGCCGCGCTCCGCGCCCTCGACGACGCCAACATGACGTGGGACGACATCGAAGCGGTCGTGGTGGGCAAGGCCCCCGACTTCTTCGAGGGCGTGATGATGCCCGAGCTCTACCTGGCCGAGGCGCTCGGCTGTGTCGGCAAGCCGCTGCTGCGGGTGCACACCGCCGGCAGCGTGGGTGGCTCCACCGCCCTGGTGGCGGCGTCGCTGGTGCAGGCCGGCATCCACGAACGCGTGCTCACCGTCGCCTTCGAGAAGCAGTCGGAGAGCGAGGCGATGTGGGCGCTGTCCCTTCCGATGCCGTTCTCGCCGCCCCTCGTGGCCGGCGCGGGCGGGTTCTTCGCCCCCCACATCCGCGCGTACATGCACCGGTCGGGTGCGCCGCCCCACATCGGCTGTCTGGTCGCCCTCAAGGACCGCCAGAACGCGTTGAAGAACCCGTACGCGCACGTGCACGAGCACGACGTCACCTTCGAGAAGATCGAGGAGTCGATCATGCTCTGGGACCCGATTCGCTACTCGGAGACCTGCCCGTCCTCCGACGGCGCCGCGGCCATGGTCATCACCGACGAGGCCGGCGGGGACGCCAATGGCAACGCGGCGTGGATCCTCGGCAACGCCATGCGCAGCGAGCCCACCATGTTCGCCGGGCGGGACCCGGTGAACCCGGTGGCCGGCCAGTTGTGCGCCGACGACGTGTTCGCCCAGGCGGGCATCACCGATCGGCGGGGCCAGATCGACGTGGTCGAGATGTACGTGCCGTTCTCGTGGTACGAGCCCATGTGGCTCGAGAACCTGGGCTTCTGTCCCGTGGGTGACGGCTGGAAGCTCACCGAGGCCGGCGTCACGAGGATGGAGGGCGACCTGCCGGTCAACCCGTCCGGCGGCGTGCTCTCCACCAACCCCATCGGGGCGTCAGGCATGCTGCGCTTCGGGGAGTCCACCATGCAGGTCCGCGGCCTGGCCGGCGAGCACCAGATCGACGGGGCCCGCACGGCGTTCGGCCACGCCTACGGCGGCGGCTCCCAGTTCTTCGCCATGTGGGTCGTGAGCTCCGCCAAGCCCGCCTGATCGCTCCCCGCCCCAGGGGGCGTCTCGCACCGCCAAGGTGTCGTCGTCCCTCACTTGCCGCGCCTCGTGCCAGAATCGCCGCGTGAACCAGGGGCGTCCGGTACGTGAACGACTGCTGAACGACGGGATCAGCCGGCGAGGGTTCCTCGCCGGGGCGGCGTCGGTCGCCGTGCTGAGCGCGTGCGGAGGCGCGGGTGAGTCGTCGAGCGCGACGACGGGCGTGGTGCGCAACACGGCCCGGCTGTCGGACGACCCCTTCCAGCTGGGCATCGCTTCGGGCGACCCCCAGCCCGAATCGGTCATCTTGTGGACGCGGCTGGCTCCCGACCCGGTGGCCCGGGACGGGCGGGGCGGCATGCCCGACCAGCCCGTCGACGTGCAGTGGGAGATCGCCACCGATGAACGGTTCACCTCGGTGGTCGCGGCCGGCGTGGCCACGGCCGAGCCGCGGTGGGGTCACTCGGTGCATGTCGACGCCGGCGGGCTCGACGCCGCGTCCGACTACTTCTACCGGTTCGTCGTCGGCGAGGCCATCAGCCCGGTGGGCCGGACCCGCACGCTGCCCGCGGCGGACTCCTCGCCCGAGCGCATCCGCCTGGCCATCGCCAACTGCCAGCATCTCGAGGCCGGTCTGTACACCGCGTACCGGTACATGATCGACGACGACATCGACCTGGTCGTGCACCTCGGTGACTACATCTATGAGCTACCCGCCACGAACGGCCCGGGCGATGGCCGCCGCAGCCAACCGGCGCTGGCGCCGAGCACCCTCGACGAGTTCCGCCTGCGCTACGCGTCGTACAAGGTCGACCCCGACCTGCAGGCGGCCCACGCCGCCCTGCCGTTCACGTTGACGTGGGACGACCACGAGGTGTCCGACAACTACATGGGCGACACCGTGCCCCTCGGCGCGCCGGCCGACGAGGTGCGCGCCCTGCGGGCGGCCGCCTACCAGGCCTGGTGGGAGAACCTGCCGGTGCGGGTGTCGCCGCCCGACGGCCCCGACCTCACCGTGTACCACGACGTGACCTTCGGCGACCTGGCCCGGCTCTACCTCTTGGACGAGCGCCAGTACGCAGATGTGCCGGCCTGCCGGGGTGGAACCGTGCCCTACGACACGGGCACCTGCCCCGCCGTTGCCGACTACGACGGTGATCGGCTCGGCCCCGACCAGGAGGCCTGGCTCGACGAGTCGGCCCGCCAAGGTGGCGTGCGGTGGAACCTGCTGGGCAGCCCGGTGGCCCTGGCCGGCATCGACGCCGGCCAGGGCGACGAGCCCGTGTACTTCCTCGACCTGTGGGACGGCTTCCCGGTGGCCCGCCAGCGGGTGATCGATCTGCTGGCCGAGGTGGACAACCCCGTGGTGATCTCGGGCGACTACCACCAGGGCATGGTCCTCGACGTCAACCAGGTGCCGTTCGACACGTCGAGCCGGCTCGTGGCCCCCGAGTTCATGGCCCCGCCCATCTCGTCGGTGGTCTTCGACGACCCCGTCGGGGGCCGGACCCCCCAGTTGCGCCAGCAGCTCGACGGCCACGGCTACCTGGTCATCGACGCCACGCCGGACGCGGTGACCGCCCAGTTCCGCATGCTGGCCGACGTCACCGATCCCGACTCGGCCATCACCACCGAGGCCACCTGGAAGGTCGACCCGGGCGATCCCGAGGCCCGCCAGGTCTGAGCGGGACGGCGGCGTGGGGCATGATGAGGGCCAGCCGTCTTCCTGAACCTGAGAAGGGACACCAATGCGAGTCGTCGTGGACTTCGATCTGTGTGAGAGCAACGCCGTGTGCATGGGGATCCTCCCCGAGGTCTTCGAGGTCCGAGACGACGACTTCCTCTACGTCCTGAACGAGAACCCGCCGGAGGAGATGCGCGCCAAGCTGGAAGAGGCCGTGCGGCGCTGCCCCAAGCAGGCCATCTCCATCGCCGAGGACTGACACCGGCCCACCGCCGGCTGCGCATCGGATCATCAACTCGTGATGGATCGCATCGTCGTCGTGGGCGCGTCACTGGCCGGGTTCCGTGCCGCGGAGGCCCTGCGCACCCGGGGCTTCGACGGTGCGCTCACCCTCGTCGGTGACGAGCCGCACCGGCCCTACGACCGGCCCCCGCTGTCGAAGCAGGTGCTCACCGGCGACTGGGACATCGACCGGGTCACGCTGCCCACGGCGGCCCCGGTCGAGCCGCCTGCGCTCGAGCCCTTCGACTGGCGACTCGGCCATCGGGCGATGTCGCTCGACCTCGGTGAACGGGCGCTCGTGCTCGAGGGTGGCGAGCGGCTCGCTTTCGACGGCCTGGTCGTCGCGACGGGTTGTCGACCCCGCGCCATCGGCGACGACGCCCTCGCCGGGGTGCACGTGCTGCGCACGCTCGACGACGCCGTGGCGCTGCGGGCCGATCTCGAACGGGCCCCCGAGCGGGTGGTGGTCATCGGCGCCGGCTTCATCGGGTCCGAGGTGGCGGCCTCGTGCCGGGCCCGTGGTCTCGAAGTCACGGTGGTCGAGGCGCTCCCGGTGCCGCTCGAGCGGGTGCTCGGCGCCGAGATGGGAGCGCTGTGCGCCGACCTCCACCGCGACAACGGGGTCGACCTTCGCCTCGCGGTCGGGGTCGACGGCTTCGACCACGACGGCGCGGGGCACGTGACCGGCGTCCGCCTGTCCGACGGCTCGACGGTCGCGGCCGGGGTGGTGGTCGTCGGCATCGGGGTGGTCCCCAACACCGAGTGGCTCGCAGGCTCGGGGCTCACGCTCGACAACGGGGTGGTGTGCGACGAGACCTGCCTGGCCGCGCCCGGCGTCGTCGCTGCGGGCGACGTGGCCCGCTGGCCGAACCGGCGATACGGCGGCGACCTCATGCGGGTCGAGCACTGGGACAACGCGATCGAGATGGGTGCGGCGGCTGCCCGCCGCCTGCTGGTCGACGGCAGCGCGGCCGAGCCCTACATGCCGGTGCCGTGGTTCTGGTCGGATCTCTATGACCGCAAGATCCAACTCGCCGGACGCGCCGGTCCTGGCGACGAGGTCGAGGTGGTGCACGGCGACGTGGCCGAGCGCCGCTTCGTGGCCCTCTACGGGCGCGCCGGACGACTGGTGGGCGCGCTCGGCTGGAATCGACCCCGCCATGTGATGCAGTGGCGCCCGCGCCTCGAGACGGGCATGGACTGGACGGACGCGCTGGCGTTGGCCCGATCGGAGCCCTGACCCCGCGGTCGGCGACGCGAGATCATCCGGTCGGCGCCGAACCCCGCGTCCAGGGGCCGACTGGGCGAGACTGGGGCGATGACCGGACTGACGTGGGGCCTCCTGGCGGTGGCGACCGTATTCGCGTTGGGGGACTGGGTATCGAGAGCCACCCGGAACCGACGACTCGAGTTCGTGTGCAAGCCGGCGACGCTGATCGCGCTCATCGGTGTGGCCCTCGCCCTCGACCCGGCTGATGCCACGGTCCGAGCCTGGTTCGTGGTCGCACTCTTGTTCTCGCTGGGCGGGGACATCTTCTTGATGATCGGCGGCGACGACGAACCCCTGCTCCCCGGCGAGCAGTGGTTCGTGCTCGGGTTGGGGTCGTTCCTGGTCGGCCACGTCGCCTACATCGTGGGCCTCGTGACCGAAGGGGTCTCGGGAAGCTCGCTGCTCGTGGGCATCGCGCTGGTCGCCGTGGCCATGGCCACGCTCGGCCGCCACATCATCTCGTCGGTACGCTCGGGCGACGAGCCGGCGCTCACCGTGCCCGTCGCGGCCTACATCACGGTCATCTCCACGATGGTCGCGTGCGCGATCGGCACCGGCTCGGCCCTGGCCATCGCCGGTGCATGCTCGTTCTACGCGTCCGACGCGCTGATCGGCTGGAACCGGTTCGTGAAGTCCTACGCGTGGGGGCCGGTGGCGATCATGGTCACCTACCACCTCGCCCAGGCCGGCCTCGTCCTCTCCCTGGTGTGATCAAGCCGGCCCGGTGGACAGCCGATACCCGTGGCCATGAGAAGGCTCCTCTTCGCAACGGCCGGGGCCGCGCTGGTCGCGTTGGCCGGCGGAGTCGTCCCGACGGCGAGCGCCGCGCCGCTGGCCCACTGCCAGGTGTTCCCCGAAGACAACTACTGGCACGCCGATGTCTCGGACCTGCCGGTGCTCCCGCAGTCGGCGGCGTACGTGCGGCGCATCGGACGCGACGTCGGCGTCAAGGCGGACTTCGGGAGTGGGCTGTGGGACGGTGGCCCGATCGGCATCCCCTTCATGGTCGGCGATGCGGCGACCCGCCGGGTGCAGGTGAGCTTCCTGTACGCGTCCGAGAGCGACCGCGGCCCCTACCCCGTCCGCAGGAACCCCGAGATCGAAGGCGGCAGGAACGGTACCGGCGACCGGCACGTCCTCACGGTCGATACTGGGAAGTGCCGTCTCTACGAGCTCTACGACGCGCACCGGGTGACCGCGACGCGTTGGCGGGCCGGCTCGGGTGCGATCTACGACCTGGGCTCCAATGCGATGCGTCCCGCCGGTTGGACCTCTGCCGACGCCGCGGGGCTGCCCATACTCCCCGGGCTCGTTCGGTGGGATGAGGCCCACCGCGGTGTGATCGACCACGCGCTCCGGTTCACCGCGCCCGCCACCCGCGACACCTACGTCTGGCCGGCCCGTCACGAGGCGTCGAGCAACCACGACCCGAAGCTCCCGCCCATGGGCACGTGGTTCCGGCTCAAGGCCGGCGTCGACATCTCGGGTTACACCGGCGAGGTGCGGGCGATCCTGGCCGCCCTGAAGACCCACGGCATGATCCTGGCCGACAACGGCTCGCCGTGGTTCGTGAGCGGGGCGCCGGACGGGCACTGGGACAACGACGCCCTCCGAGACCTGCTCGGCCTCACCGGTGCCGACTTCGAAGCGGTGGACGCGACGTGCCTGCGGGTGGCTCCCGACTCGGGCCAGGTGACCCGGACACTGCCCGCCCGCTGCCGATAGGCACCTACCGTCCAGGATGGCGAAGGCGCTCCGACGGGGTCGTGGGGCTGCGTGGCGGAGCCGAGCAGCGGGCACCTACCGTCCAGGATGCCGAAGGCGCTCCGACGGAGGAGGAGCCAATGTCAAGGCCACAGGTGGTTGAAGCAGCGATGGTCGAGCCGGCCCGGCGACCAGCGACCCCACAGCGTTCCGAATGCCCGTCGGGAGTACTCGATCCACGGCACGCATCGTGGATCGGCGATGCGTCGTACCACCTGGCGGATGCCGGTCTCGTGGACGGTGTAGCCGGCCCAGGTCCCCGGGTAGTCCTCGGGCGAGCCCACCTCGGTGAGCATGACGGGACCGTACCGGCGCCGTCGGTTGCGGTGCGTGTGGCCCGACGAGACGAAGGCCGCCGGGTTGGCCGCGATCACCTCGTCGAGGAAGCGGCCCGTGTGATGGCCGCGCACCCCCGGTGGGTAGAAGTAGGCCAGATGGAACGGCTCGAGGTGGTGGTGGAGGCCGATCCAGACGGGGCCGTCGGTGGTGGTGAGGGCATCGCGGACGACCTCGTGCAGGTGGGAGATGTGACCTCGTCTCGTGTCGAGGCGGGTCGAGTCGAGGAGCACCAGCCGCAGCCCGGGCACGTCCACGGTGCGCCAACCTTCCGGGATGGGCTCGAGGCCGATCTTCTCGAGGGCGTCGTTGGGCAGGATCTCGCGGATGGACTCCACGTCGTGGTTCCCAGGGATGGCCTCGGTGGGGAGCCCGACCTCCTCGACGAGCCTGCCGAAGGTCTCCCATTGGTCGATCATGCCGTGGTGGGTGATGTCGCCCTTCGCGACCAACCGTTGAGCACCCCACTCCCTGGCCTCGGTGAGGGCGGCGCGGGCGGTGCGCAGGGTGTAGATCTCTTCGGGCTGGGGCCGCTCCCGCATGCGACGGAGCACGCCGAAGTTCCGGCAGCCGAGGTGCAGGTCGCTCACCGTGGCGAATCGGTAGAGCTCTGGCCCGGGGAGCGAGGCGAGGGTGTGGAACGACAATGCCGCCCGTCCCCCCGGTACCCCTGGCCCGGTGAGCAGCACCTCGCCCGGCGTGTCGGCGGGAAGCCCGGAGAACGACAGCACGCCGGGGCCGCCGTCGGAGTGGACCTCGACCGCGTCGTCACCCACCGAGAGCTCGACGCGGCCCGGGCCCAACCGGCCCCAGGCGACCTGCACCTCGGTCTCGTCGACCGCGAAGATGCCCAATCGGGCGGCACGTGGGCTCGTCACGGGATCAGGCGAACCGGTCGGCGAGACGGCCGGACTCGCGTTCTCTGAGCGCGACGTTGACGCGGAGCCGCTCGAGGTGCTGGGTGATCGTCTTCGCGCCCTGGGGTACCGGGTGCGCGTCGAGGAAGGCGGCCACGTCGGCCGCGAGCCCGGGAGTGGAGAGCGACCGGACGCCTTCGAGCAGGCGGGCGATGCTGCTCGAAGGGAAGCGCTCGCCGATGTCGTCCCAGCGGTCCTTGACGAAGGCCCAGGCATCGGCGCCCCGTTCTCGGTTCGCCAGCGACCGGCGGAGCACGAACGGGGCGTCCTGGCTGCGTACGTCGTCGGACAGGGTCATGGCGAGCGTCTTGTCGAACAGGTCGGGGTCTCGGAAGTCGGCCAGGGAGCGCAGGTAGCGCTGCTCCTCCTGCGGCGTGGTCGCGTGGGTGAACCGGTCGAGGAACGTGGCGTAGTCGTCGGCGCCGCCCGTGGCGGCCAGCACGGCGACCGCAGCGGCGGTCATGCTCGGATCGACGGATCCGGGGTCGGCGAGGTAGCGGGTGTGCAGGACACGGGATCGGTCCTGCACCTCGACGCTCGAACCCAGGTCGCCGAGCGCCGCGAACAGTGCGGCGCGCAATTCGCGGTCGCGGTCGGCCTCGCCGCCGACCGGGTGGTCGCCCAGGCGCCGGTAGGCGGGATCGACGAGTGACGCGGCAAATACCCGGAAGGAGACGAGGCCGTCACCGTCGAGCAGTCGATGGAGTGCATCCAGCGCGCCGAGGAGGCGCTGCCAGACCGCGAGGTCGGTCTCGTCGGCGAAGGCGGCTGCCAGGTCGCAGAACTCGGCGGCGGTCGTGTCAGCGGCGAGCACGGATGCCCAGGAGTCGTCGACCAGGCCGTAGCGCTCGACGGGGGAGAGCGCCGCGAGGTTGCCCGTGATCGCCGCCCGCAGCGTCGGGTCGTAGTGCACACGGTAGAAACCGCTTCCGCCGGCGTTGGCCATGAGCCACTCGAAGCGCCCGTGCAGCTCGAAGGGGGCCTCGCCCAGCAGGACCTTGCGGGTCTCCTGCCACTTGTGCTCGTCGTCACCGCCTCCCATCGTGACGATGAGTGGGATCTCCCACTGCGCGTCGGTGTCGCTGCCGTCGTACAGGAATCGGCGTTGGTCGACGCTGACGGCGAGCCCGGCGCCGTCGCGGGTCACGTCGACCACCGGGTAGCCCCGCTGGAAGATCCAGGCGTCCATCATCTTGCGCACCGGGAGGTGGGGGTTGGCCTCTTCGATGGCGTCCCACAGGTCGGTGGTCTCCGTGTTGCCGTACTGGTGGGTGGCCAGGTAGTGCCGGATCCCGGATCGGAACGCATCTGCGCCGAGGTACTGCTCGAGCATCCGCACGACGGCGGCGCCCTTCTGGTAGGTGAGCACGTCGAACATGCCCTCGCAGTCGGCCGGTGAGACGACCTCGAACTCGATGGGCCGGGTGGAAGCCAACGAGTCGATGTCGAAGGCGGCGGTGCGGGACAGGCCGAAATCGGCCCAGCGGTCCCACTCGGGGCGAAAGGCGTCGGTGACCAGCATCTCCATGAAGGTGGCGAAGGCCTCGTTGAGCCAGATGCCGTTCCACCACTTCATCGTCACCAGGTCGCCGAACCACATGTGGGCCAGTTCGTGGGCGATCACGTCGACCACACGCTGAAGCTCGGGCTGGGTGACTGCATCGGGATCGACCAGCAGCAGCACCTCTCGGAAGGTCACACAGCCCAGGTTCTCCATGGCGCCGAACGCGAAGTCGGGGACGGCCACCAGATCGAGCTTGTCGCCCGGGTAGGCGATGGCGTAGTAGTCCTCGAAGAAGGCGAGGGCGAAGGCGCCGACCTCGAGTGCAAAGGTGGCGAGGTGGCCCTTCCCGGGCGGGTGCACCACCCGTAGTGGCGTGCCGCCGGCGTCGACCGGCCCCGTGACCTCGAGCGGCCCGACGACGAACGCCACCAGGTAGGTGGACATGACCATGGTGTCCGCGAAGTGCACGGCGACCAACCCCTCACCGGCCGGTGAGCGTCCGGCCTCCGCCGCATTGGAGATGGCGAGCAGGTCGTCGGGGACGACGAGCGTGATGGCGAAGGTGGCCTTGAAGTCGGGCTCGTCCCAGCAGGGGAATGCCCGCCGCGCCGAGGTGGACTCGAACTGGGTGGTGGCGATGACGCGCTCGGCACCGTCGTCGTCGACGAAGGTGCTGCGGTAGAAGCCGCGCAGCTTGTCGTTCAGGATTCCGGCGAACAGGAGGTTGACCGTCCAGGCGCCTGCCGCGGCGGGCTCTTCGAGGGTGAGGGTGGCCCGTTCGGTGTGCTCGTCGAGGGTGACGGTGGCGTTGCGGCGGATGCCGTCCGGGTTCTCGAGCCAGGCCTCGTGGACCGTGAGCTCGACGGCGTTGAGCACGACGTGGTCCACGGCGTCGGTGACGTCGACGGTGATCGCCACCCGGCCCGCGAAGGTGCCCGCCTCCAGATCGGGAGCGAGCGACAGGTCGTAGTGCGACGGCACCACCGTTCGAGGAAGGCGGACGGGATCCATCAGTCAGAGGCTAAGTGCTCGGAGGGTGGCGGCACGGCGATCGGCGAGGGGCGAGAGGACCGCGATGATCGACGATGAGCGTGAGCGAGGAGCCAGCGATAAGGTCCCCGCCTCGTGACAGCCAACTCTCGTTCTCCCCTCGATGTGGTGGGTATCGGCAACGCCATCGTCGATGTGATCAGTCCGGTCGACGAATCCTTCCTCGTCGAGCAGGAACTCGTGAAGGGAGCGATGGGCCTCATCGACGCCGACCGCGCCGAGCTGCTGTACGCCGCCATGCCGCCGGCCGAGGAGACGTCGGGTGGTTCGGTGGCCAACACCGTAGCGGGCGTCGCCTCCTTCGGCGGTTCCGGGGGCTTCGTGGGCAAGGTCCGTGACGATCAGCTCGGCGCGATCTTCACCCACGACATCACGGCGATGGGCATCGCCTTCGAGGCCCCGCCGGCCACCGCGGGCCCTTCCACCGCCCGTTGCCTGATTGCCGTGACGCCCGACGCCGAGCGCACGCTGAGCACCTACCTCGGCACCGCGGGGAACCTGGGGCCGGACGACATCGACGAGGGCCTCGTGACCCGCGGGCGGGTGGTGTTGTGCGAGGGCTACCTGTGGGACGTCCCGTCGGCCAAGGACGCCATCGTGAAGGCCATGGACCATGCCCGCGCCGCCGGCAACCGGGTGGCCCTGAGCCTGTCCGACTCGTTCTGCGTCGACCGGTACCGCGACGAGTTCCGGACGCTCGTCGAGGAGCGGGTCGACGTGTTGTTCGCGAACGAGAGCGAGATCACCTCGCTCTACGAGGTCGACCGCTTCGACGAGGCGCGCGACCTGGTGTCGGGCCACTGCGAGATCGCCTGCCTCACGCGCAGCGAGAAGGGGTCGCTCATCGTCACGGCCGACGCGACCCATGCCATCGACATCCACCCCCGGGGCCCCGTGGTCGACACCACCGGCGCCGGCGACCTCTATGCCGCGGGCTTCCTGCACGGGCTCACCAGCGGCCAGCCCCTCGACCGGTGCGGGCGCCTGGCCGCGCTGGCCGCCGGCGAGGTGATCAGCCACTACGGCGCCCGTCCCGAGGTCTCGCTGGCCGAGTTGGCCGCCCAACTGGACTGACCACCACCCCACCCGGCGACGGGTTCCGTCCCGCTGACGCCGGAATCGGGTGCCGGAACGGGCGCGGTAGCGTCCCGTGATGAGCTACAGCTGCTTCGACGTCGAGATCGTCGACAAGGTCGCGCACCTCCGTCTGTCGCGTCCCGACGAACTGAACACCATGACGCCCGCCTTCTGGCGCGAGCTCCCCGAGATCGTCAACGGGCTCGACGCCGCCGGCTCGGCCCGGGCCGTCGTCATCTCGTCCACCGGCCGGCACTTCAGCGCGGGGATGGACCTCAGCGTCTTCACCGGTGGGGGGGCGGTCGGTGCCGGTGGATCGGACGCGGCATCGGTCGAGATGGGCCGCCAGCGCGCCAACCTCCGGCTCACCGCCATGGCATTGCAGGAGAGCTTCACCTGCCTCGAACGGGCTCGGATGCCCGTGATCGCCGCCGTCCACGGTGGCTGCATAGGCGGCGCGGTCGACATGGTGACGGCGTGCGACATGCGCTATGCCACCGCCGATGCGTTCTTCTGCATCCAGGAGATCAACATCGGGATGACCGCCGATGTGGGCACCCTGCAGCGGCTGCCCAAGATCATTCCCGAGGGCGTGGCCCGCGAGTATGCGTACACGGGCCGGCGCATGTCGGCCGACCGGGCCCGTGAGGTCGGCCTCGTCAACGAGGTGTTCGCCACCCACGATGAGTTGGTGGGCGGTGCCCTCGACGTGGCGCGTGAGATTGCGTCCAAGTCCCCGCTCGCCGTCTGGGGCTCGAAGGAGACGCTCAACTACGGCCGCGACCACTCGGTCGCCGATGCCCTGAACTACATCGCCACCTGGCAGACCGGCATGTTCCAGCCCGCCGACATGATGGAGGCATTCGCGGCCAAGGGCGACGAGCGTGCCCCCGAGTTCCAGGACCTACCCCCCCGACCGGACGGGCTGTAGCCGGCGTTGGCACCCGGCGAGGTCGTGACCCGGTCGCGCCCGGCCCCGAGCCACCGCCGCGTCACGGGTCTTCTTCCTCCACGTCGGGAGGGAGGTAGGAGAGCTTGACATCGCCGAGGCGAACCAGCACCGAAGCGATCCAGCCGCCCATCGCCTTGAAATGGTCGTCGAGGATCGAGCCGTCGCTGAGGGTCGGCTCGCCCAGTTCGTACGAGCCGTCGTACGAGACCTCGAGGGCGTATTGGCGGTCTTCGAGGTTGTCGTCGTAGACGATCTCGATCGTGGGGCCGGACCGTTCGAGTCGTCCGTCGCCGATCGGTGGGCTCGTCGCGGGTAGCACTGCGAGCACCGCCCGGTGGTCGGGTTCGCTGGCCAGCCGCTGCATCCGCAGCACGATCTCGACTTCGATGTGCGGGCCTTCCCCGAAGGCCTCGCCGATGTACCACGACCGGTAGGCGCTCTGCGCCCACGTGGGCCAGTCGAGGGTGATGTCGGCTCGGACACGCGGCGGTGAGCCTTCACCCGGTAGGCCGTAGCTCGTCTCCCAGGTGAGGTCGCCTAGGAGCACGTCGGCCTGGAACCGCTCCTCGAACGCCTGGCGCTCCAGGAGCGCGCTCTCGAACGCATCGCGTAGCGCGCCGATGGCGTCGGTGAACACGTGGTCGAGCACCGCCGCAGGCTACGGGCTACTTGCCCTCGCCGTGGTCGGCGTCGAGACGTGCATGCTTCACCCTCCACTTCGCGGCTTCGGCGGTGGCCTCGGCCTCGAACGGGATGGCCCGGTACGCAGCCATGTGGTTGCGCAGCTCGATCAGGTTCTTCGCGTACGCCCACAGGTAGCGCCGGAGGAAGCCGAACCTTCCGTACTGCTTCCACTGACGGACGTGCACGAGCTCGTGGGCCATCAGCCCCTCGCTGTCCTCATGGCCGGGCCGTACGAAGATCGTGCGGCCGATGGTCATGGCGTCGGCCTGCTTCGGGAGCCGGCGCCACACCCTGATCCGCGCGCGCTCCAACACGACCGGAGGGAGGTGGTCGAATCGCGTCAGGGCGGACTTGGCGAGCGGCTGCGCCTTGGGCATCAGCCGGCCTCGAAGTCGGGCACGAGGCTCATGGCCGCGGTGATGTAGTTGAGGGTGTCGGTGTCCCAGTCGTTGGCGCGGGAGGCCGAGAGGCCGACCCGGTAGGCCGCGAGGGTTGCTGCCCAGCTCCCGTCGGTCTGGTCGAGCAGGTAGTCGACGTACACGGCCATGAGCTGGATGTTGTCCGAGGGGTCGGCGGGGTCGAGGGCCGGCCCCTCGACCAGCTCCTCGTTGACGAAGCCGACCGTCTCGGGGCTCAACTGGCTGATCCCGACGGCCCCGTCAGTGCCCGCCTTCTCGTTGCTCCAGGCCGACTCCTGCCAGGCATTGGCCTCGAGGAGGGCGGCGGGCACGTTGTGCTGCTCGGCCCACTGCTCGAAGGTGGCTCGAAGGCGGAGCAGGCCGCCGTCGGCCGCCAGGTCGGGAGGGAGGCCGCGCCCCGTGGAGGCCGGAGCTGGGATCGTGATCTGCGAGCCCGGGTCGATCGACGAAGCGGGGGTGAGGTCGTTCTCCTCCTCGACGGCCTCGCTGGTGGTGGCGTGGAGTTGCGCCACGGACGAGATCGTGTCGCCCAAGCGGACGGTGTAGGTGTCGGTGTCGCGGTCGGGGGTCCCGTCGCCCCCCAGCCGCGGGACGACCACCACGGCCAGTGCGATCAACGTCACGCTGGTGGCGACCAGGATGGCGACCCGGGAATGGCCTCGCGTCGGCGGTGCTCCCGATGTCGCCGATGTCTGCGATGTCTCGGACTCCCCGGTCCGCGCCGATCGGTGTCCCACGCCCTCCGGTCTAGTCGATCTCGCTCGGTTCCCGATCAGGAGCGGGGAGGGGAGTGCCAATTGGCGCCTATCCTGCCCGACCATGAGCGACGCGGTCGTTGTGGGGGCCGGGCCCAACGGGCTGGTCGCCGCGAACCTCCTCGCCGACGCGGGCTGGGATGTGGTTGTGCTCGAGGCGAACGACGAGCCCGGGGGCGCCGTCCGCACCGCCGAGATCACCGCGCCGGGCTTCCGGAACGACCTCTTCAGCGCGTTCTATCCGCTCGCGGCCGCCTCGCCCGCCATCAATGGCCTTCAGCTGGAGCGCCACGGCCTCGAGTGGAGCCGCGCTCCGGTGGTGGTGGCCAATCCCACCCCCGACGGGCCGACGGCGGTGCTGTCCACCGATCTCGACGAGACCGCGGCATCGCTCGACCGGTTCTCGCCTGGAGACGGTGACGGCTGGCGGCACCTCTACGCGTTGTGGGAGCAGGTGGGCGAACGGCTTCTCGGCGCGCTGCTCGAGCCGTTCCCGCCGGTCGTCGCGGGTGGGCGCCTGGTTGCCGCGCTCGGTCCGTCCCGGGCCCTGCCCTTCGCCCGTCTCGCACTCATGACGGTCCGCCGTCTGGCGCAGGAGGAGTTCTCGGGCGATGGCGGTGGGGTGCTGCTCGGCGGCTGTGCACTGCACACCGACCTCAGCCCCGAGTCGGCGGGCGGCGGGCTGTTCGGCTGGGTGTTGGGCGGCCTCGGACAGGCAAGAGGGTTCCCGGTGCCGGTGGGCGGTGCCCAGTCGCTCACTGATGCCCTCGTGCGGCGTCTCATCGAACGGGGTGGTCGCGTGGAGTGCGGCGTCCGGGTCACGCGGATCGAGGTGCGGCGTGGTCGGGCGGTGGGCGCCCGAGCCGCGGACGGCTCCGAGTTCGCCGCTGCTCGGGCGGTGCTCGCCGACGTGGGGGCGCCCGCCCTCTTCTCCCACCTGGTCGAACAGGCCCACCTCCCAGCCCGGACGGTCGAGGACGTCCGGCGGTTCGAGTATGGCTCTGGCACGGTCAAGGTCGACTGGGCGGTCGACGGGCCGATCCCGTGGCTGGATCCCGCGGTGAACCGGGCCGGGACCGTCCACATCGCGGACTCGCTGGACGACCTCTCCGAGATGTCCGGTCAGCTGGTCCGTGGGCTCATCCCCGAGAACCCCTACCTCGTGATGGGCCAGATGACGACGGCCGACCCCACCCGTTCTCCCCCGGGGACCGAGTCGGCATGGGCGTACGCCCACGTCCCCCGCCGGCCGAAGGGCGACGCGGGCCCGGACGGGCTCAGGGGCACCTGGGATGCCGACGAGACCGAGCGCTTCGCGTCCCGGATGGAGGCCCGAGTCGAGCAGATGGCACCGGGGTTCCGTGATCGGGTCCTGGCGAGGCACGTCTTCACGCCGCCCACCTTCGAGGCGGCGAACGCGAACCTGGTGGCGGGTGAGATCAACGGCGGCACGGCGCAGCTGCATCAGCAACTGATCTTTCGCCCGGTGCCGGGGCTCGGTCGAGCCGAGACGCCGATCGACCGGCTCTACCTCGCCTCGGCGTCGGCTCACCCCGGGGGTGGTGTGCACGGAGCGTGTGGGGCCAATGCCGCCCGGGCGGCGCTCGCCCGCGACCGTCGCTCCCGGCGTGTCGTCGCGGCAGGGGCGGCCCTCTCGACGGCCGCGCTGCTTGGTCGCGGCCTTCGACCCACCCGAAACTAGGTTGGTCCCGTGATCCGCGTGGTGCTGGCCGAGGACAACGTGCTGTTGCGGGAGGGCGTCTCGCGGCTCGTCGAGGCACAGGACGACCTCGACCTGGTAGGCGTGGCCGGCGACCTGCCGGGCCTGCTGGACCTCATCGACCGCGAGAAGCCCGATGTGGTGATCACCGACATCCGTATGCCCCCGACCGGCACCGACGAGGGCATCCGGGCGGCGTCCATCCTGCGGGCCGAGCACCCCACCATCGGCGTGGTGGTGCTCAGCCAGTACGCCGAACCGGCCTATGCGCTGGCCCTCCTCGCCGATGGCTCCGAGGGCCGGGCCTATCTGCTCAAAGAGCGCGTGAGCGAGGTCGCGGAGCTGCTCATGGCCGTGCGCGAGGTCGATGCCGGCGGGTCCGTGATCGACCCGAAGGTGGTCGAGTCCCTGGTGGCCGGCCGTCGTGTCCCGTCCTCCGAGCTCGACCGGCTCACCCCGAGAGAGGCCGAGGTCCTGGGTGAGATGGCGCAGGGCAAGAGCAACGCCGCCATCGCTGCCGCGCTCGTGTTGAGCGAGCGCGCGGTCGAGAAGCACACGAACTCGATCTTTTCGAAGTTGGGCCTGTCCGAGGAGAAGGACGTGAACCGTCGGGTGAAGGCGGTGCTCCTCCACCTGGCCGACGAAGGGAGGGGTAGCACCACCCCCTGACACCTGCCTGCACGGTGGTCGCCCGGATCGCCGTCTGTCACGATGAGGTCACGATGAGTGTGGAAACGGTGCGTGCCGACGTGGGGAACGACGAACACGTCTCGGTGCTGGTCGTCGACGACCAGGCGCCCTTCCGCCTTGCGGCGCGCGCGGTCATCAGCAGGGCCGTGGGCTTCGAGCTCGTCGGCGAGGCCGGCACGGGCGAGGAAGCGGTCGAGCTCGCCGAGGCCCTCAACCCCGACCTGGTGCTCATGGACATCAACATGCCCGGCATCAACGGCATCGAGGCCACGAGCCGCATCGTTTCCCGCGAGCCCGACGCCGTGGTCTTCCTTTGCTCGACCTATGAGCGCAGCGATCTGCCGGACGAGGCGGGGGAGAGCGGCGCACGCGCCTACATCAACAAGGAAGAGCTGGGCCCGGTGGTGCTCCGGCGCCTGTGGGACGACCGCGACGCCGTCACCCTCGACTCGGCCGTCTAGCCGACGCTCATCGCGATCACCAAGGCTCGGCCTGTCCCTCCCGAGCCGTAGCTCGCGTGCTCGACGGGGCCATCGAAACGTTGCGCAGCGGAGGAGAGCAGCGGGGACCTACTGACCCGGATGGCGAAGCCGGTCCGTCGGAGGAGGAGCAAATGCGAGGGGAACGGTGCCGGTGACGGTGACACCGTCGCCGGGGGCCGAGTCCCAGCGGGCCTCGCCGCCGATGGCACCGAGGCGGTCGCTCATGTTGGTGAAGCCGTGGCCGAGGCCCACCCCGGCCAGGTCGAAGCCGGGCCCGTCGTCGACCACCGAGAACCGCAGGTGGCCGTCGGTCTCGCCGACGCTGAGGACGACGTGGGCGTCGGGGGCGTGCTTGGCCGCGTTCTGGAGCGCCTCGAGGCAGCAGAAGTAGATCGCGGCCTCGACGTCGGTGGGATAGCGGTTCACCTCGCCGGGCTCGAACGAGACGTCCAGCGGGCTTCGCCCGGCAGCGGCTCGGAGCGCTTCGACCAACCCGCTGTCCATGAGGAGGGGCGGGTAGATGCCGTGGGCGAGGTCGCGGAGCTCCTGGATCGTCTCTTTGATGCTGCCGGCCAGCAGGTCGAGCATCTCGGTGGCGGTGGCGGGGTCCTCGGTGAGGATGTCGCGAGCGAGGCGCAGGTTCACCGCAAGAGCCACGAGGTGCTGTTGAGCGCCGTCGTGCAGGTTGCGCTCGATCTTGCGGCGCTCGGCGTCGGCGGTCGCGACGATCCGCGCACGTGAGGCCCGCAGCTCCTCGGCCTGGCGCCGCACCTCGTCGATGCTCTCCTGGAGCGCCGAGTCGAGCTCGACGTTGTGGAGGGCCAGGCCGACCTGGCGGGCCAGTTCGGTGAGCACCCGCTCGTCCTCCTCGCCGAACAGGTCGCCGTCCGCGGGCCGCTCGGCCACGATCAGCCCGAACAGCTCGCCCGAGTGGCTCACCGGCGCGACCCGGATGGCCACGTCGGACCGCCCTTCCAGCAGCGCCGGCATCCAGATCGACACCCAGGCGTTGCCCGACACCCCGGCTCGCGCGACCACCGGCTGCTCTTTCTCGCCCAGCTCGATGCGCCGCCGGGGCCGGTCGGGCACCGAGACCTCGCGTTGGACGATTCCGCCGGTGCCGGTCCACACCTCGGCGGCACTGAGGGCCATGGTCTTCTTGAGCGACTCGGCCAGTTGCAGCAGCAGCTCGTCCATGGGGACCGCCCGGGACAGGCGGCCACCGAAGGTGCGCAACACCTCGTCGGGCGCCTGGCGTTCGCCGTAGACCAGCCGGTTGGCCACCTCGGACAGCCGTTCCCGGGCGGGAAGGTACAGGAGGGCGGCGACGGCCGCGGCCGCCATCGACAGGACGAGCACGTGGCGCTCGGCGTCGTCGGGCGTGCGGCCCAGTCCGAGCACGATCACCAGGTACACCGCCACCACCACGCCGGTGAGCCCGGCGAGCGACACGGTGTGCACGAGCATCCGGTCGACCCTGGCCACCATCCGGTGCGACGTGCCCGCGGCGAGACCGAGGGGGATGAGCGCCGTGAAGGCGGCGGCGGCGACCGCCCCGTTCGGCGGCCAGCCCGCGAACAGCCGCATCGCACCGATGACGAGCGCCGCCTCGAAGGCGACGGCGGCGGCGCAGCCCACCCATTGGAGCCGTTGCCGGTCGAGGCCTGCGGTGCTCATGTAGCGCCGGTGGGCGGCGGGCACGCCGGCCAGCAGCATCAGGGCCGACACCGACCAGAGGAGCCATGCGGGCAGGTCTGGCCGTACGGACCAGAGCACGGCGCCGAGGGCGAGCCCCGTCAGGAACCCGAGCCAGGCCCCGACGCGCCGTGCCTTGGTTTCGAGGCGGCCCGACGGGAGGGCGAGGAGGATCGTGAGCCCGAAGGCGGGAAGGAGGCCGATGCCGAATGGACGGACGATCTCGACCACGGTGCCGCCCGCGCCGGCCCAGTCTTCGGTGACACCGGCACAGGCGAGGAAGGTGGCCGCGGCGACGGTGGAACCGGACAGGACCCAGACCCCGAGCGGCCGGAGCGCCCGCCGGAGCCCGAGCGTGACACCGGCGAAGACCCAGGTGGCGATGATGGCGGCGCCCACCCACTCTCGTGCCACCAGCCCGTCCTCGGCGGCGACCAGGAGGCCGACGAGGATGAGCGCGACGGCGATCGGCGCGAGCAGCAGCAGGGGCGTGGCCTCGCGGTCGGACGGCGGGGGGGGCTCGGGGGGCACCACCACGGCCGGTTGGTCGAGGATCACGGACATTGGCTTACTCCGATCGGAGAACGGTTGCAGGAGCAGGGTGCGCGGCTCGGTTGATCACTCGGACCTCAGGGCCGCGGCGGGGCGGGTGCGGGCGAGGACGGCGCCGCCGGTGAAGGCGAGGAGGCCGCCGACCACGAGCGTGCCGCCGACGAGCAGGGCCAGGGTCGCCAGCGGGGTGACGGGCTCGTCCACGGCACCGAGGTGGTCGACGAGCGCGGTCCACAGCATCCGGCCGGCGGCGACGCCGACGGGGATGCCGACGGCGAGGGCGATGAACGCGAAGGTGACGGTCTGCCAGGCCACGGCGGCGGCCACCTGGCGGCGCAGGAAGCCGACCGTCTTGAGCAGCGCGAGGTCGTGGCGCCGGCGGCGGCTCGAAGTGAACAGGGTGATCACGACCTGCACCAGGATGAGCACGGCGAGCAACAGCGCCAGGACGAGCGGTGTGCTTCGTACCCGTTGCAGCGCCACGATGTCGGTGGGCCGCTCCGGACGGACGGCGATGTCGATCTCGTCGGCGTCGGCGCCGATCTGACGGAACACCGCGGTCATGTCGTCGGCGAACGCGTGGGTGTCGGTGCCGGGAACCAGTCGGACCATGACGTTGCCGTTGTTGATGTCGGGGCCGAGGCGGCGGAGGGCACCGATGGTGACCATGGCGCCGGCGCCGAGCTCGGTCCGCTCGGACCCCGAGTAGGTGCCGAGACCGGGGAAGGCGGCGCGGCCGACCACCCGGAGGTCGTGGTCGTCGCCTTCTGGGGTGGTGACGGTGACGTCCTGGCCGATGGCGGTGTCGAGTCGGCTCATGGTCTTGGCGCCCAAGGCGATCTCGTCGCCGCCACGGGGAGCGTGGCCGTCGACGATCGTGGGGACGACGGCATCGGCGGCGCTCGAGACCCCGACACTCGGGATCGGCACCCCCTCGATCACGAGGCGGTTGTTCGTGATTCGTGACCACGCCTCGACGCGCTCGTCGGCGCGCAACGCCGCTTCGAGCGCCGGGACGGGCTGGCTGGCGCCCACCCGCGCATCCCATGCCCAGCCGTAGAGGCGGGGTGTGTCGACGACGTGCGCCAGGCTGGCGCCGAAGGTGACAGCGGTGCTCAGGATCGCCACCACCAACGCGCCACCCACGATCGATGAGCGCACGCCGACGCCCGACCGACCGGGGGCCGGCTCCAGGGCGAAGCGCACACCGCTGACGAGGGCCGGACCGCCACCCCACCGGCCGAGGGTGCCGGCCGTCACGGAGGGCCGGGAGGGCCCCGCGTCGCGGGTGGCGAGACCGGATCCGCGCCACACCGGGACGGCGACCACGGCCAGAAGCAACAGGACGGCGATCGCCGCGCCACCCGCCAGGTAGGCAACGTTCACGTCGATGCCCGGGTGGGGCTCGGCTCGCCGGACGAACCCGATCGGGAAGCGCGAGGACGCCACCACGCTGAGGGCCACGCCCAGGCCGGCCCCCACGGCCCCGAGCGCGAGCGCCCGGGCCATGCCGCCCGCGAAGAGGGATCTCCTGCGGACGCCGAGGGCCTGGAGGGTGAGGGCTTCGCGCTCGTCGAGGGCGAGCGGTCGGGCGAGGCTCTGGCCGATGATCACCAGCGCGGCGAGGCCGGCCAGCGCGCCGAACAGGTAGAGCGCGAGCACCTGGGGCTGCACGGCCCGGCGTACGGCGTCGGTGTCCACCCGCTGGCTGCGGTACTCGATGACCTCGCCGGCCGCGAGGTGATCGACGGCCCGCCGGAAGGCCAGGATCCCTTCGGGGGAAGGGTCGTCGAGGCGGACGCCCAGCCCCCAGTACCCGACCGCGTCCTTCTGCTCCTCGTAGAACGCCGGCGTCAGGAGGATGGCGCGGTAGTCGAAGCTCTCGTCCGTCAGGATCTGGTTGGCTGCCAGACCGATGCCCGTCACGCGGAACTCGCGGCGTAGGAACGACGGCATGCCATTCGGCGGCGGTGGTCTGGTGAGGTCCGGGACGAGGAGCGTCGTGGTATCCCCCGCCTGGACGCCGAGCGTCTCGCCCAGTCGGGGATCGAGGAGGACCTCGTCGGTCCGGTCGGGGTCCGGCAGGCGCCCCTCGCTCAACAGGAAGCGATCGATGGTGTAGCCGTAGGTCCCGTCCGCGGAGGCCAGGGAGATGATCGGCGTCGTGAAATCGGGGGATCCGTCGGCGAGGGGTGGAACCGCGAACATGCCTGCGGCCCGCCCCAGGGCCTTCACCCCAGGCAAGGCCTCGACGGCGTCGAAGTCGAGGTTCGTGTCGACGCCGGCGTCGGGGTTCACCAGCACGTCACTCGCGGCGGTGGCCTCCACCATGCGGGGATAGGCGGTCTGGGTGCGCCGGGCCCCGGCCGCCGCGGTCAGCACGACCGCGACCGCGAGCGCGAACAGAAAGGTGGCTGCGAAAGCGCCCCCCCGCCGCCGGCGCCACTGGCACCTGGTCCAGACCCACAGCGCCCCCATCACGCCTCCTTCAGGGAGTCGGCGACGGGAGTCCTCGCGGCGGCGCGGGCCGGCAGCACGGCGACGATCACGCCGAGGAGCAGGGCGGCCGGCACGAGCAGGAGCAGCGCCGGCACCGGCGTCACCGGTACTGGGACGACGCCGATCTGGCCGGCCAGCCAATGCCAGGTCCAGCGCCCGACCACGATGCCCAGTGGCACGCCGCCCAGAAGACCGATGGCCACCAGGGTCGTTGCCTGTACCAGTACCGCGGTGCGGACCTGACGGCCCACGAAGCCGAAGGTCTTCAGCAGGGCGAAGTCGCGGCGGCGCCTCCGGATGGCGCTCACCAGGGTGTTGGCCAGGCTGCCGAGCGCGACCGCGGCCAACAGGCCGGCGATGGCCGTCGGCAGCCGCCGTACCTCGCCGAAGTTCTCGATGTCCGCAGGGGCCTCGAAGGTGACTACGGCCGGGAAGAACTCGTCGAACTGCCGGGCGACCGCGTCGAGCGAGGCACCCGGGCGCATCCGGACCATCACGTCCCTCCCGATGAACGACTCGCTGTCGATCCCCGCGAAGAGCCGGCTGTCCAGGTGGACGAGCCCGCCCTCACCGAGGTGCCCGCCCCCGGCGCTCGGCAGCACCACCCGGCCGACCACCTCCAGTGCCCTCGGTGGACGGCCCTCGAGGGCCACGTCGACGGAGTCGCCGATGCCGGCGTGGAGGTCCCGGCTCGTCCGGGTGCCGAGCGCGATCTCGTCGCGGCCGTCGGGCAGGCGACCGTCGACGACCGGTGGGAGGGCGTCGCCCTTCTCGCTGTCGAGGGCGAAGACCGACGTGCGGTCACCCTCGATGGTGGCGAGCAGCGCCAGGTGGCCGACGGCGTAGGCCTCGACCGTGGGATCGTCGCGCAGCACCGTGGCGTGGCGTGAGAGGCCCGATCCCTCGCCGTAGTTCGTGAGGTTGGCGGTCCAGACGACGCCGTACGACCGGGGGTCGTGCAGGAGGTGGTCGAGGCTTGCGCTCAGCGTGAGCGCCGCGGTGGCCATCAGCACGCTCATCGTCACGGCCAGCACCGTCGATCGCACCGGCACCGCGTCCTCGGCCCCGGCCGCCTCCAGGGCGAGCCGGCCACCCAGCACCACCGGCGGCGGCGCGCCGGCAGCCGCGGCGGCACTGGCGACGACCGACACACGGGTCGAGCCGTTGTTGCCGCGCCGGATGCCGATGCCGAGGACGCCACGGCGGGCCGAGCGGAGGGCGGCCGAAAGCCCCAGGAGCGGGGTGATGAACACGACCGCAAGCACGCCGAGGACCGCGATCCGCGCGTCGAACCACACGCCAGGGTCGGGCTCGATCGTGCCGGCGAGGCCGAAGGGACCTGCGAGGGTGAGGGGGAGCGCGACGGCGAGCGCGATCGGCGCGGCCACCAATCCCACCACCACGCCGGGGAGCCCGGCCATGGCGGCCCGGCCCCGGGTGGTCGCCCCCAAGGCGGCCAGCACACCCAGGTCGCTCGCCTCGGCGAAGGTGGCCCGCGAGGCCAGCGGCCCGAGGATGACCAGGGCGGCGAGGGCCAGCATCGCCGCGAGCAGGCGCAGCGCCTGCGCCTGGAGGTGCAGCGACCGCTCGGTCTCGAGGGTCAGCTCTGCGCTGGTGGCGACGTTCAGCGGCTTGCCGCCACCCAACGTCCGCAGGTCGTCGAGGAAGGCGGGCACGTCGTCGGCGCCGTGACGGAGCCGGACCTCGATGGCCCGGCCCGCCTGCATGAAGGGCGTCGCGGCATCGAGGGCGGGCGTCAGGTGGACCAGGCCCGTGCTCCTGCTGTTGCCGGCCGGCTGGGGCGGGAGCTCGTTCGGCGATGACTCGATGCCGACGACGGTCAGGGCCAGGTCGGGCAATCGTTCCCGGAGCCGCTCCAGCGCCCGCTGTTCGTCCACCGGAAGCGGGCCCTCCGAGAACAGCGCGGGATCCAACAGGGGGACGGTGTCGCCGATGCCGAGCCCGTAGCGGTCGGCCACGGCCACCCCGACGACCGCCTCGTCGATGCGGGTCGGGTCGGCCCGGCGCCCTTCGACGATGTCGAAGCGATTGATGTCCGTGCCGATCCGGTTGTCCTCGGTGGCCAAGGCGGCCTCCCCGGTGCCCACGTACAGATAGACGAGCCCGGCGACGGCGGTGTCGACGACGTTGGGCAGCGCCGCGACCTCGGCGGGGTCGAACCGGGCGATGCCCCGGTCTTGGGCGTTCGGGATGAACACGTCGAACGCGTCTCTCGTGGCCGCGAACCGGGCGGCGGCGGTGTCCGTGCGCTGTGCGGTGAGCAGGGTGGCCAGCACCACCGCGGCGGCGACGCCGAAGAGGACGCCCCGAGCCAGCCACGCGCGCCACCGGCCCCGCCACGAGGCCCGGAACCGGTAGCCGAGGGCGCCCACGGCTCAGCCCGCCCGCAACACGGATGCGGCAGGCGTCCGGGCGGCCATGCGGGCGGGGAAGAAGGCGAGCACGACGGCGATGGCCAGGGTGACCGGGACGAGCAGCACGAGTGCGGGCCACGGGATCACGGGCACCGGCAGCACACCGAGTTGGTCGGCGAGGGTCACCCAGGCCCACCGGCCGACGGCCACACCGAGCGGGATGCCCACCAGTAGGGCGATCGAGACGAGCGTGATCGCCTGCCAGCGCATGGCGGCGCGCACCTGGCCGTCGACGAAGCCGATGGTCTTCAGCACCGCGAGGTCACGCCGGCGACGGCGGGCGGCGCTGAGCAGGGTGTGCGCCAGCGTGCTCGCGGCGACCACGGCGAGGAGTCCGGCGACGAGGGCGGGAAGGGCATCGACGCGACCGAAGTTGACCACGTCGCTCGGTGCGTCGAGCGGTAGGGCCAACACCCCGGTGCCGTCGTCCGCGCCGGTCGGCAGGGTGGCCACGATGGCGTCGAGGTCGGCGCCGGGTGTCGTCCGCACGAACAGGTCGGCCGCCAGCGCGTCCGATGGCGCCCCCAGGCTCAAGACGCCGGCCCGGCTGATCACGCCGCCTTCGCCCAGGTTCGACTGGGGGCTGCTGGGCATCACCACCGACCCCACCACGGTGAGCGGGGCGGCGGGGAGGTCGGCGATCTGCACCTCGACCGTGTCGCCGACCGCTACCCCGAGGTCGCGCAGCGTCCGGGCGCCGAGCACGATCTCGTCCGCGGCGACGGCCTGGTGACCATCAAGAAGTGGGGGCATGGCCGTGGGGTCGTCCGAGTCGAGGAGAAGGACGTCGAGGGCGTCGCCGTTCACCTTCGACGGGATGCCGGTCTCGCCGACAGCGACGGCCTCGACGTCCGGCCGGTCGCGCAGCTGCTCGGCCTCGGCAGCCAGGTCAGGCCCCGAGCCGTAGTTGGTGAGTTGGGTCGTCCACACCACGCCGTAGAGGCGGGGGACGGTCAGTAGATGGTGCAGGCTGGCGGCGAAGGTGAGCGCGGCCGCCAGCACCCCGACCGCCAGCGTGACGCCCAGCAGGGTGGAGCGCACCGGCACCGAGTCGCGGCCGCCACCGGTCTCCACTGCAAAGCGGACCCCGGTGGCGGCGGCCGGCGAGACGTTGGCGGCGGCCCGGGCGAGCACGGGCTCGCGTCGGCCGGTTGTCACCCCGCCGACCGCGCCGATCGAGGCGGCGTGGCGACGGGCCGCCGTCCAGCAGGCGGGCAGGGCCAGGATTGGGACCAACAGGATGACCCCCACCATCCCGAGCAGCACGACGAGTGGGTCGACGTGGAAGCCGGGGGACGGTTCGGCGATCCTCGCCAGGCCGACCGGGGCGAGCGGTGAGAGGGCCGCGGCGGTCACGGCCGCGGTGATCGACGCGAGCACGCCGATGGCGATCCGCGGTGCGAGGGCGGCGGCGAAGCGTTGAGACCGGGCTGCGCCGAGCGCGGCGACGATTGGTAGGTCCTCCGCCTCGGCGTGGGTGGACCGGGACTCGACCTGGGCGACGATCGTTACCGCGACGAGCGCCAGGACGCCGGCCAGGACCCAGAACGCGAGGGCCTGTAGGTGGATCGACCGCTCGACCTCGCCCGACTGCTCGGTCTGGAGGATGACCGACACCGGCTCGTCGCCGGCGAGGTCATCGAGCGCCCGGCGGAAGGCGGGGACGTCAGCGCTGCCGTGCTCGAGTCGAACGGCGATGGCGGTCGGCTCGCCGAGCACACCGGAACGTGCGAACGCGGGGCTGAGGTGCACCATGCCCGCGCCCGGGTGCTGGGGCGGGAATTCGCCCGGCGAGGCCTCGATGCCCACCACCGTCAGGCGGCCGTCGGGGAGGTCGTCGCCGAGCGCCTGTCGTTGCTCGTCGGACAGCGGGTAGGTCGAGATTGTGTCGCCCACCTCGAGGCCGTAGCGGTCGGCCACGGGGAACGACACCGCGGCCTCGTCGATGGCCTCCGGGGCGCGCCCTTCGAGCATGTGAAAGCGGTTGAGGTCGCGGCCGAGCCGGCCCGACGGGTCGGCCAACGCGGCCTCACCGGTACCCACCTCGACGTAGCCGTAGACCACCGTGGACGAGTCGGCCACCTGGGGCAGGGCCGCCACGACCTCGGGATCGAGAGCCGCGAGGCCCTGCTCGCCCGTGTTCGGGAGCAGCACGTCGTAGGCGTCCTGGGCGGCGAGGAAACGGTCGTAGGCCGAGTCGGTCCGGCGGGCGCCGGCCACGGAAGCCAGCACCGCGCCGGCAAGCAGGCCGTAGAGCACGCCACGGGCCAGCCAGCCCCGCCACCGACGGCGGGCCTCGTTGCGGAAGCGGTAGCGGACGGTTCCCATCAGCGATGTCCTCTCATTCGGCCCTCAGCGCGACGGCCGGTCGAATGCGCGCGGCGGAGCGGCCCGGCAGGGCGGCGACGAGCGCCGCGAACAGCAGCGCCGCCGGGACGAGGAGCACCAGGGCGGCGACCGGTACGAAGGCGTCGTCGGGTGCCCCCGGGCCGTGGGCGACGAGCACCCATATCCAACGGCCGATGGCGATCCCGACCGGGAGGCCGACGACCAGGCCGAGCAGCACGGGCACCCACGCCTGCCACCGGACGGTGGAGCGCACTTGGCGCCCGGCGAACCCGATCACCCGCAGCACGGCGAGGTCGCGGCGGCGCCACCGCACGGTCGTGACCGTGGCATGCATCAGGGCGGCGACGGCCAGGAAACCCACGAAGAGGGCGAGCAGCAACGGCATCCGGTCGATGTCGGCCAGGTTCCTGACCACAGGAGGCGGCGCCGGCGGAGCGGTCCGGCCGACATGGGCGTTGGCCCACGTGGTGGCCTCGTCATGGGGCGAGTGATCGTCGAACCAGAGGTAGTAGTCCTGGACCTGCCCCTGCGCCGCCCGGAGGCCGGCACGGGTGAACACAGCGGTCTTGGACGCGTCCACGTCACCGAGGACCGGGATGAGGCCGTAGCCCACGATCGTGAACGGATGGCCCGCGAGCGGCACCGGCTGCCCGACGTGGAGGCCGAGGTTGCGCAGGACGGACGGGCCCATGAAGACCTCGTCGTCGGCAGCCGGCAGGCGACCGCGCGTCACGGTGATCCGTGGCGGGCCCCCGATGCCTTGCACGCTCGCGGCGGCGGCCTGGTGTCCGAGCGCAGTGATCGCGGCCCGGCCCAGGACGGTGACGGAACCCACGCCAGGGCGGTCGGCCAGCGCCCTGGCCCCCGTGTGTGCGACCCTGCCGGACACCGCATCAGTGGTGGCCTGGTCGTACGGTGCGCCATAGCGGGCCGGGGTCGACACCAGCCGGTCGAGGCTGGCGCTGAAGGTGAGGATGCCGACGAGCAGCGCGGTGCCGGCGACCCCGGCCAGCAGCGCGCTGCGAGCCGCGGGGCCCATCGGCGGGGGTTGGCGGGGGAGGGCCATGCCGACCCCGGCGACCGTGGGGGGCGGGGCGTTGTTCCGGGCGAGCGAGGCGCAGATCTTCGACGGTGGGGTAGTCGCCGAGGCTGTGGTGGCTCGGCGGGCGAGCGCCCAGGCCGAGAGCGCACCGCGTCCGAGGATCACGAGGCCGACGATCAGGGCGCCCGTGAGCACGATGAGCGCGTCGAAGGCCACGCCCGGATGTGGCTCGGCCTGGCGCGACAGGCCGATGGGCAGCAGCGGCGAAGCGGCGACGGCCAGGGGCACCGCGACCAGCGCGCCCCCGAGGGCAACCGGGAGGGTCTCGAGCACGCCGATGGCGAACCGCTGGCGCCGGGTCATCCCCAGCGCGGCAGTGGTCAGCCGATCCGGCACGGTGCGAGCCAGGTGACGGGACAGGGCCTGGCCGACCGCCAGCATGCCGGCCAGCGCCGCGAGCACCGCGAAGATCAGCAGTGCACGAGCTTGCACGCCGGCGGCCTGGTCGAAGTCGATGCTGAGGTCCTTGCGGGTGCCGAAGTCCGACGTCGGCCCGTCCCCGGCGGCGGCGTGCAGCCCGCGTTGCAGTGCGGGGAGGTCCTGCTCGTCGTGGCTCAGGTCGACCAACACGATGGGGCCCGATGATGCGATGCGGTCCTGGTAGCGCTCGAAGAAGGCGGCCGTGGGATACATGGCGGGCGACCCGGCGTTCGTGGCGAGGTCGAGGAAGGAGGCGACGATGCCGACCACGCGCACCCGAACGCGTGGGCCTGCCGGACCGGTCGCGCGCTCGCCGCTGGACTGGGCCTGGAACTGCTCGGGGCTGATGCCGTCGAGCGTGACCCGGTCGCCCACCCGCAAACCGAGGCGGCGGGCCATGACCTCGTTCATGGTCACCTCATCCACCCGGCGTGGGTCCGCCAGTCGGCCGTGCAGGACGACAGGCCGGTTGATCCGGTAGCCGAATCGCCCGTCGCTGCCCGCGAACGCGCCGCCGCCCTGCTCGGGGCTGAGACCGTGAGGAGCCACGGCCATGAACCACAAGGGCGCGACCGCGCTGACCTCGGGCAGGTTGCTGATCTGCTCGAGCTCGTCGTCGCTCTGCGGCTGGAAGATGGCGTCCGGTCCTCGAGTGGCGGTCATGAAGCGGTCGAACGCCGTATCCGACCGGTGCGCCCCGGCGAGCGCGGCCAGCACGACCGCGCCGGCGACGCCAGCCAGCGCCACCAACGCGATGGTGGCGCCGATGGTGTGGCGCATTCCGCTGCGGGCACAGAGCCAGGACGCTCCCATCACTCGGCCCGGAGGGCGAGCGCGGGGTGGCGGCGTCCGACGCGGGCGCCGGCGACGAGGCCGACGGCCGCCAGGACCAACATCGTGAGCACGCCCGCCGCGACGAGTTGGTCGATGGGCACGGCGATGTCGTCGGCGACGCCGAGGCCCGCGGCGGTGGCCGACCAGGCCAACCGGCCGACGATGAGGCCGATGGGCAGCCCGATGACCAGACCGATGAGGCCGAGGGTGGCGGCCTGCCACGTGAGCACACTGCGGATCTGGTGGGGCGTGAACCCGATGCTCCCCAGGACGCCGAGGTCGCGTCGACGGCGGGTGCCCACGACCGCGGCGCTGTTGGCGACGGCCAGCCCCGCGAGGATCACCAGGAACGCGGCCAACAGTTGCGGAAGGCGGTCTACCTGGGTCAGGCGGTCGATCTCGGCCGGCAGACGGGCCCCTCGGGGCTCTTCCTGGGCGGCCTCGGCCAGCCACGCGCCGGCCTCCTGCCCATCGACGCCCGGCGCCCATCGCACGACGAGTTTCTGGAAGCCCTCACCGTCGGTGGGGTCGTCGAGACGCCGGAGGCCGGCCGGTGTCAACGCGGCACCGTCGGCCAGGGAAACCCGGTCGTCGACCGACGGGAAGACACCCCGCCCGACGATGTCCAGCGTCGTCGGGCCCGAGGGGCCCTCCGCGGTCACTTCGTCGCCGATCGCGAGGCGACGGCGGGCCAGCGTGTCCGCGCCCAGCACCACCTCTGCGGGTCCCTGCGGTTCCCGGCCAGCCACGACGGTGGGGCGAACCGCGCCCTTCACGGGGTCGAAGGCCAGGCTGTCGACCGCATGGCCGCCGATGACGAGCTTCACGAACGATCCGAGGGCGACCGCATCGACCTCGTCGTCGTGCTGCTCGAGGGCGGCGCGGATTCCGGGGTTGTCGCTGACGGCCACATCCCAGGTCCAGCCCCAGCGATCAGGGCTGTTCGCGATCTGGGCGAGGGTGGCGCTGAACACCAGGGAGGCCACCAGCCCGGCGACGCCGATCGACGCGCCGACCATGGCCGGCCGAACCGGCACGGACGTGCGACCGCGGCCCGGCTCGGTGGCCATGCGCACCCCCGTGACCCCCGCCGGTCCCAGCCCCAGAGCGATGGCCAGCCCGCTGAGCGAGCGCGGCCGGTCCGTCCGGAGCTCGGCGGAGACGGCGCGGCCCGAGCGGGCGACGAGGCGCCACGACACGAGTGTCGCCACCGACACCACCAGCAGCACCAGCAACGCCCCGCCGCCGGCCAACACCAGGACATCGAGGGAGAGGCCCGGATCGGGCTCGGCCCGCCGTCCCAACCCGAAGGGGAAGCGACCCGACGCTGCTGCGGCGAGTAGCACGGCACCCGCGGCGCCGCAGACGGCCACGACGCCGTGGGGGAGGGCCAGCGTGGTCACCCGGGCGGCTCGGGCCATGCCCAGGTCACGACGGACCGCATCGTCTTCGCCGCTCGCGTTCACCTGGCGGTTGGCGACCAGGCTGAGCGCGACCAGGCCGGCGACCCCGGCCGCGGCCGCGAACAGGAGCAGCCCGACGCTGAGGACCCGGAGCGAGCTACGCACCGCGGCATCGGCAACGGCAAGCGGTTGGAACTGGGGCGCAGGGCCGTCCTGGTAGATGTCGCGCACGGCCGCGGTGAACGGGTCGACATCGTCTTCACCGCCCTTCAGCGACGCGGCGAACAGGAAGCCGACGAAGCTGCCGATGCGATCTCGATGGGCCCGGTCGAATGCGGGGGTGAGCAGGAGCACGCTGGGGTCGTCCTCGGCCGAGGCGACCTCACCGGCGTTGCGGGTGACGCCGACCACCTCGAGCCGCACGACCGGGCCGTTCGGGTTCACCTGCTGGTCGCCGGCCCGGAGGGCGCCCATCTGCGCTGGTGCGTAGGACGCCAGACGCAACGTGTCGCCCACCTCGACCCCGAGTAGGCGGGCCTGGTTCTCGTTGACGCTCACCTCGTGCGCGGCGTCCAGGTTCGGCAGCCGACCGTCCAGCACGAGCGGCCGCATCAGGCTCGTACCGAGTTGACCGTCGATGCTCGCGGCGATGGGCACGTAGACCGACGGGTCGGGCGTGTTGATCGCGTACTGGCGCAGGCCGGCGAACTGGTCGACCTGGGGCAGGCGCCGGACCCGGTCGAGCTGCGCCTCTTCGTCACCCACCACCGCGAAGGTGTCCGGCACACCGGAGTAGACCAGGAACCGGTCGAATGCGGTGCTGGTCCGGTGCGCCCCGGCGATCGCCGCCAATACGGTACCGCCCACCACGGCCACGAGCACGGCGAGCGCGAGGTGCGACCGCCACCGACGGCGAAGCTCACCACGGGCGCACAGGCGCGCTGCCCCCATCGGAGATCGCCTCTGCCCGTTCGGCGGGACGGCCTACGCCGAGCCGGCGCCGGCGGGCTGCAGGGCTTCGTCGTCCTGGCCCACGATGCGCCCGTCCACCATCTGCACGATGCGGTCGGCCGCGGCGGCGACGTCGTCGTCGTGGGTGACGAGCAGGATCGTCTGGCCGCCGGCGTGGAGGCGGCGGAACAGCTCCATGACCTCGGCGCCGCCCTCGGAGTCGAGGGCACCGGTGGGCTCGTCGGCGAGCACCAGGGTGGGCTCGTTGGCGAGGGCCCTGGCGATGGCCAGGCGCTGGCGCTGGCCGCCGGAGAGAACGCCGGGGGCGGCTTTGGCCTTGTCGGACAGGCCGAGCAGGTCGAGCAGGTCGCGTGCCCTCGTCTCGGCCTGCTTGCGCTTCGAGCCAGCCACGATGGCGGGCAGGGCCACGTTCTCGAGCACGCTCATGCCCTCGAGCAGGTTGAAGAACTGGAACACGATCCCGATGTGGCGGCGGCGCATCCGGGCCAGGTCGTCCTCACTGCGACCGGTGACCTCCTCGTCATCGAGGATGATCGTGCCCTCGTCCGCGCTGTCGAGCCCGGCCACCAGGTTGAGCAGCGTGGACTTGCCGCAACCCGAGGGGCCCATGACGGCCACGAACTCGCCGCGGGCCATGGTGAGGTTGGCGCCCCGCAGCGCCCGCACGGGAGCACCCTCGGCCTCGTAGGTCTTGCGAGCGCCGGTCACCCGGAGCACGGGCTCGTCGCCCACGCCCGAGTCGTCGGGAGCGGACTCGGCCGCCGTGTCGGTGCCGGGCTCGTTGTCACTCATGGCGCTGCCTCCAGTGGGTTGTGGGACGGGGGGTTGTGGGACGGGGGGTTGCGGGACTGTGTGGTAATGGACGGGTCACCGCTGTCGGCGACCCGGTGGATCTTGTAGGCCTGGACGGGGGTGGTGCGGCCCTTCACCTGCTCGGGCGGCAGGGTCTCGAGCTCCGGGCGTGTGCTCAGTGCGTCGAGCGTGGGCTCGCTGATCACGGTCTCGCCCGCCTCGGCCCACTGCTGCAGCCGCTGGGTGAGGTTCACCGTGTCGCCGACGATCGTGTACTCGAGGCGTTCTTCTGAGCCCAGCAGGGCGGCGGCCGCGTCACCGGTGGACAGCCCGATGCCGAGACCGAATGCGGGTAGACCTGCCTCGGCCCACCGCTCGTTCACCGCGTTCTGCGCGGCGTGCATGGCGGCGGCGGCCTTCACCGAGCGGTCGGCGTGGTCGTCCTGGGGGAACGGTGCGCCGAACACCGCCATCACGGCATCGCCGACGAACTGCATGACGGTGCCGCCGACGTCGAGGATGGCCTTGTTCATCTCGGCCCGGTGCTCGTTGAGCTGGGTGGCGAGCTGGGTGGGCTGGGCGTGCTCGGCGATGCCCGAGTAGCCCCGGATGTCGGACATGAGCACGGTGACCACGACCTCGTCGCTCTCGCCGATGCGGCGGCCCTCGAGCCGGAGCTTCTCGGCGATGCCGCCGGGCAGCAGGCGGCTGAGGCTCTCGCCCTGCTCCTCGCGGTCGACGATGGCCTGGTGCAGCATGCGCAGGCGTCGCAGCGAGCTGCTCGTGCCCGTGCTCGCGCCCTGGGCGAGCTTCAGGAACACCTGCTCCACGTCGGCGGCGACGGACTCGGGGGTGGTCTGCAGCGAGACAGCGATGGCCTTCATGGGCTTGCCCTCGGCCACCATGCGGAGCAGCTCCTCCTCGGCCGGCGTCATCTCGCCGTCGTCGGTGACCGGCTGCACCAGGGCGTTGACGATGGCGGGGTCGAGTGCCGACCCGCCTGTGGCGACCGAGCGGATCGCCTGCACGAGCTGGTCGCCCTCGGCCAAGCGGTCCTTCAGGAGGTAGCCGTAGCCGGCCGCCCCCTCGCTGAGCAGCGCGATGGCGTACTCGGGGTCGTCGTACTGCGAGAGGATCACGACGCCGGTGCCGGGGTGGCGCTTGCGCACCTCCTTGGCCGCCTCGATGCCCTCCCGTTGGAAGGTGGGCGGCATGCGGATGTCGGTGACCACCACCTGCGGGGCGGCTTCCTCGGCGCCCGCGATGAGCTCGTCGTAGTCGGCGGCCACGCCCACGACCTCGAGGTCGGGCTGGCGGGCCACCAGGGCCCGCACGCCTTCGCGGATGATGAGGTTGTCGTCGGCGAGGAAGACGGTGATCGTCCCCTCCACGGCTGGCTGTTCCCCGGACACTGCGGTCGTTAAGCGCAGACATCCGTCGTCCGGCCAAGGGCACGACCATGCCGACGCGTGGTGGTGCCAGCTACACCCTCCTCCACTGGCCTGCACCCTTCCGGCGCCGGAGCCGTCGCCCGTATCGTGCGAAGCAGCCAGCCAGAAAGGTTCGACCATGCGCATCGAGAAGTCAGTCACGTCGCTCTCGTGGATCCCGACCGAGGCCATCAAGGGGGTGATGAAGGCCCCGTTCGAGGCGGGGTTCACCCACTACGACGAGGTGCCGCCGGACGAGATCCAGGACCTCGAGGCCCTCCGCAACAGCGACCGCTTCCGCTTTGTCAACCGTCTCACCGCCTGGGTCGAGGTGGACGACGGCGCCATCGTCGACGCCGGCTTCGGCGACGAGAGCGGAGGCGTCATGGGATCGACGACGGTGAAGGTGGGGCCGGCCAAGACCGTCTTCCAGGCCGGCCAGCTCGAAGACCTGCAGACCGGCCCCGACTGGGGCGCCGAGTCGGCCACCTTCAGCCAGACCACCGGGGGGCGGACGGGACTGCCGGCGCCCCGCCGGGTGAACCACCCGCCCTTCGTGCAGTGGCAGGCACCGCTGGTGTGGACCACCCTGGCACTCACCATCAACGCCGACGGCACGTCGTCCTACGAGGTGAAGGGAGCCAGCAAGTTCCCGCGGCACTGGGTGTACGACGAGGCCGAGCAGATCTCGGCCAAGGCCGGCATGGCCGACTTCAAGGACTGGTACCACACGTCGTTCGGCAAGTACACGCCCTGGGGCGACGAGGAGTCGCCGGCGCTGGTCACCGCCGCCGAGACGGCCCTCGAGCGCCAGCTGTCGAAGTCGATCATGCAGGGCGGCGCCAAGCCCAAGAAGCGCAAGGTGAAGGAGGGCCAGACCCTCACCGAGCAGGGCGAAGAGGGCAGCGAGCTGTTCCTCCTCCTCGACGGCGTGCTGTCGGTGGAGGTCGACGGCGAGTCGCTGGCCGAGGTCGGGCCGGGCGCGATCCTCGGCGAGCGGGCCATCCTCGAGGGTGGTGCCCGCACGTCAACGCTGCGGGCACTGACGCCGGTGAAGGTGGCCGTCGCCGGCACCGACGAGGTGGACCATGCCGCGCTGGCCGAGCTGAGCGAAGGCCACCGCCGCGAGGATGCCGGGTAGTTGCGGCTGCACCTCTGCGGCGTCCGGGGCTCGACACCGGCCCCCGGTGCGGACTTCGTCCGCTACGGGGGCCACACCTCGTGCGTGGCCGTGGCTCACGGCGAGGGACCGCCCACGCTGGTGTTCGACGCGGGCACGGGGTTGCGCAACGTCACCGCCCTGCTCGGCGGGCGGCCTTACCGGGGCGCCCTGGTGCTGGGCCATCTGCACTGGGACCACACCCAGGGCATCCCCTTCTTCGTGGGCGGCGACCATGAGGGGTCGCGGGTGGACCTCTACCTGCCCCAGCAGGGCGACGAGACCGAGGTGCTCGAGCGGTTCATGTCGCCGCCGCACTTCCCGATCGGGGTCGACGGCCTGCGGGGCGACTGGTCCCTACGCGGCATCGAGGAGGGCGAGCGCGAGATCGAGGGGTTCTCGGTGCTGGCCCTCGACATCCCCCACAAGGGCGGGCGCATGCTTGGTTTCCGGGTCGAGGCGGAGGGTGCCTCGTTCGCCTACCTCTCCGATCACTCTCCCCTGACGTCCGGGCCGGGACCCGAGGGCATCGGTGAGTACCACGACAACGCCGTCCGCCTGGCCGCCGGTGTCGACGTGCTCATCCACGACGCCCAGCACACCGCCGAGGAGCTGCCGGCCCGGGCCTCGTTCGGCCACTCGGCCATGGAGTACGCCGTCGGCCTGGCCGAGGAGGCCGGTGCCCGGAGCGTGCTGTTGTTCCACCACGACCCCAACCGCACCGACGCGCAGCTCGACGCGGCCGTCGCCCGCTTCGCCGATGCGCGGCTGCCGGTCACGGCGGCCGTCGAAGGCGCCGTCATCGATCTCTGAGCACCCGACCCCTTGCGTTCTGGCGTCAGGAACCGTCGCAGGGCGACGGAATTCGACGCCAGATGGGGTACGACGCCAGATGGGGTGGTCGGCCGCTTCCCGTCACGGGTCGTCGAGCTGCCAGTCGAGGAAGGCGAGGACGTCGGCCAGCTCGTCGGCCTGCATGCCCACGGGCTTGCCCTGGCCATGGCCCGCGCGGGCCTCGACCTCGAGCAGGACGGGCCGCTCGTCGCCGCACGACGTGGCCGCCTGGAGTCGGGCCGCCATCTTCCGGGCGTGGGCGGGGTGCACCCGTGAGTCCTCCTCGCCCGTGGTGATCAGCACCGCCGGGTAGCAGGTGCCGTCGACCACCCGGTGGTAGGGCGAGTAGGCGTGCAGCCAGGCGAACTCTTCGGCGACGTCCGGGTCGCCGTACTCGGGGATCCAGAGCCGGGCGATGAGGAACCGGTGGTAGCGCACCATGTCGAGCAGCGGCACGGCGCAGTGGACGGCTCGGCACAGGTCGGGCCGCTGGGTGAGGGCGGCGCCCACGAGCAGGCCGCCGTTGCTGCCACCCCGAATGGCGAGCCGGCGCCGCGAAGTGAGCCCGCTCGCCACGAGCCAGTCGGCCGCGGCACAGAAGTCGTCGAACACCTGCTGCTTGCGCTCGCGGGTGCCCGCCCGGTGCCAGTCCTCACCCGCCTCGGCGCCACCGCGGATGTTGGCGACGGCATAGAGCCCGCCGCGGTCGCAGACGTCGACGATGCCGGCGCTGTAGGCGGGGCCCATGGTCACCGCGAAGCCGCCGTATCCCGTGAGGACCGCCTTCGTCCCGGCAGACGGGTGTGTGTCCGCCCGCCGCACGAGGAACATCGACACGTCGGTGCCGTCGGTGGACGGATAGCGCACCTGGTCGACCGTGTAGGCGTCAGGGTCGATACCGGCCGCCGGGGCGGTCCACGCCTCGAGCCCCGAGCGGCTCCAGCGGTGGAGCTGGGCGGGTCGGGTGAACGAGGTGAAGGAGAGGAACGCCTCGTCGCGGGCCTTGCCGGCCGAGATGCCCGAGAGCGATCCGAGCCCGGGCAGCGGCACCCGTGCCGCGTGCGAGCCGTCGTGGTCGTAGCGGGTGAGCGCGGCCACCGCGCCGTCGGTCGACGCCACGAGCAGCGACTCGGGCGTCGCCACGAACCCCTCGATCACCCCGCGGCCCTCGGGCACGAGGGTGGTCCACGAACCGACCTGGGGGCGGTCGAGGTCGGCGACGACCACCCGGCCACGTGGGGCATCGAGGGTGGTGTGGCCCACCAGCCGACCGTCCACGACGTCGAACCCGCTCTGGGCCTCGACGCCGGCGACCACGACCGTCCGCTCACCCGATGCGCGGTCGATCAGGTGCACGTCGGTGCGGCTCCAGCCCACGGCCACGTGGATCAGGAGCCAGTGGCCGTCGTCAGAGATCGACACGTCGGGCCAGGCCGACCTGTCGTCGGGATCCTCGAAGATCAGCGGATCCTCTGCCTGGTCGTCGCCGATGGTGTGCCAGCGGATGTGACGGTGGTAGCCCCGATCGGCCTCGTCCACGAGGTCGGGCTCGGGGTAGCACGCGTACCCGAACCCACTGCCGTCGGGCAGCCAGGCGACCGATGCCGCCCGGGCGTGAGGGATCGTGTCGACGAGGTGGATGCCGCTCGCCACGTCGACCACACGCAACGTGCTCTGCTCATCGCCGCCGGTGGACATGCCGTACGCCACCAGGCCGCCGTCGGGGGAGGCGTGGTACCAGTCGAGGGCGGCCGTGGGGTCGCCGGTGATGGCGGCCGGGTCGATGACGAGGTGTGCCGGTCCCTGTTCCATCGCCGACCGGACGCACAGCACCGCCTGGTCGCGGTCGCCGTCCCGGTCGACGGTGAAGACCCGATCGCGGGCCACCTGCGGCGACGAGGTGGTGGTCGCCCGCAGCAGCGGCAGCAGCCGGTCCCGGATCGCGGCCCGCTGGGGCAACCAGTCGAGCACACGTCGGGTGTGCCGGTTCTGGGCCGCGACCCAGGTCGACACTTCGGGGCTGTCCTCCTCGAGCCACCGGTAGGGGTCGGGCACCTCGATCCCGTGGATCGTCTCCACCAGGTCCTGACGACGAGTGGGTGGGGGAGCGACGGGCGAAGGATGATCGGCGGGCGCCATGCAACTACCTTGCACCACCGTGAGCGACTCTCTCTTCCAGGTGCGTGGCAGTGTTCTCCAGGTCTCGGTGACCGGTCCCTCGGGCACCCAGGTCGGGTTGCGCGACGTCGGCGGTGGTCTCGTTGCCTCGGGGCTCATCGACTCGTTCGGCGACCGCCTGACGCTCGGCGACCTGGGCGTCACCGACGGCCTCAAGGGACTCGGCGGCCTCGTGTTCCGCAAGCTCGAGCCCGGGCCGTACACACTGGTGCTCGGCGAGCCGGGTGCCGGCGGGGCTGTCGACAGTGCCGACAGCGACGATGGCGTGGAGCGGGTCGAGGTGACGGTGCTCGACCCCCACGTCCTGCCCGCCGACTTCGACGAGCGCGTCCGGGGACAGCACCTCGGGCCGGGGTATGGCTATGTCGAGGTGCGTGACGGCGCACGGCTGAGCTGCAACGTCTTCCTGCCCGATGCCGAGGTGTGGGGCGACGGGCCGTTCCCGACCCTCATGCAGTACTCCGGCTACCGCGACACTCGGGGCGACTTCGCGGTCGGTGACCCCGCGCTCGACAACATCCTCAACACCGAGGCCAACATCGCCCTGCTCCTCGGCTACGCGGTGGTGGGGGTGAGCCTGCGGGGCTCGGGTGGGTCCGAGGGGTCGTTCCTGCTGCTGGAGCCGATCGAGGGAACCGACGGCCACGACGTGATCGAGGCCATCGCCGCCCAGCCGTGGGTCGCCCGCAAGCGTGACGGGAGCCCGAAGGTCGGGATGATCGGCCGGTCGATGCCCGGGTACACCCAGCTGCTCGTGGCCAGCTTCTCCCCGCCGTCCCTGGCGGCCATCACGCCCGCGGCCGCGGGAGGCCGCCCGTACGGCGCGGCCGGCCGCCCCGGGGGCATCCCCAACGTGGCGTTGGCCCGGGGGATCGCGGGCTGGCAGGTGGACCCGATCGATCCACCCGACGGTGTGCCGCAGGTGCAGCCGCCACGCTACGAGCCGGGCGGTTGGGACGACTGGGTACCCGCCAAGATCGCCGAAGGTGATGAGGTCTGTGCGCGCAACCAGCTGCTCCGTGGGCAGGCGGTGGACGCGGTGCCGGGCTGGACCGAAGTCGAGCACGAGGAGGGCGGAACGCTGGCCCACGCCGACGGCGAGGCGTGGGCACGCACGATCACCGCGCCCACCCTGGTGCTGGGCGCGTGGCAGGACCAGGAGTCGGGGCCCTGGTTCGCCGATCTGCTCGATCAATTCCCGCCCACCACCACGGTGCGGTTGGCGGCCTACAACGGCACCCACGAGGAGACGCGCTTTCCGCTCGCCGCGGTCCAGTCGCTGGAGTTCCTGGGGTTCTTCGTGCGCGAGGAGCTGCCCGCCTGGAACGACGCGGCGCAGCACTACCTGGACGCCGTCACCGGCTACCTGTACCCCGAGGGCCTCCCCGTGTCGTTCGACCGGTACGCGGGCATGTCGTTCGATGCCGCCCTCGAGGCCTACCTGGCGTCGCCCCCGTTCGTCGTGGCCTTCGACAACGGGGCGGCGACGGACCACCCCGACGGCTATCCCTACGCCGCCTTCTCGGTGGGCTTCGACCGGTGGCCGCCACGAGAGGTTTCGCCGCAGCGTTGGTACCTCGGTTGGGACAACGGGCTCGAGCAGCAGGCGCCAGCTTCGGGCCGTCCGCCGCTCGGTTTCCACTACGACGGCTCCCTCGGGCCGCGCACTGCGGCCGGAGAGGACTTCGACGTCAATGCCGCCGCCCCCTCCTACGACTGGCGACCTCCCGAAGGCGGGCGCGCCCTCCAGTTCGCCACGCCCGCGCTCGAGGACGACCTCTTGCTGGTGGGCCCGTCCAGCCTCGATCTCTGGCTGCGGGCCACCACTGACGACATCGACCTCGAGGTCGTCCTGAGCGAGGTGCGCCCGGACGGTTGGGAGACCTACGTGCAGTCGGGTTGGCTACGCGCCAGTCACCGGTCCCTCGACCCCGCGCGGTCCACCGAGTTGGCACCCCGCCCCACCTATCGGGTGGACGAGATGGCGCCGCTGCCGCCTGGCGAGTTCACGCTCGTGCGCGTGCCCATCGCCGCGTCCGGCCACTACTTCCGTGCCGGCTCCAGCGTGGGCATCACCATCGGGGCCCCTGGGGGCAATCAGGCCCACTGGGACCTCGAGCCCCTCCACCGCGAGGGGGTGGACGACCAGGGGCACAAGGTGATCGTCGACCTGTCGATCGACGACGCCGGGCCGTCCTCGCTCGTGATCCCCGCCGTCGCCTGGTGGAAGCCGCTCGAAGGGCACCCCCCGTCGGCCCTGCCGGCGCTCGGCGCGCTGCGCCGTCAGCCCTCTCGCCGTTGGCGTCCCGCGGGCCTGGAGGTCGTGCCCGAGCCAGAGCCCCGCGTGCCGCTCGCCACCCAGGTTCGTGCCACCGCGCCGGTTCGCTGGGCGGGTCGGGCGAAGCAGGCGCTGGCCAGGCAGTGGGTGCTGGCGATGCGCCGGTTGGGCCTACCGCCCCGCGTTGGGCTTGCGGCCGTGGTTGGCCTTCTTGCGGCGGGCGTTGGTCTTGCGCTTGTCCGTCTTCTTCGACATAAGGACTAGGACGCTACCGGCTGCCGGGGCCGGCGCGACAGCCCAGGTCATTCGCCGAGGACCTGGGCCCAGGTCACGGTCACCTGGTCGGGCGCCGGGCTCAGGAACTCCTCCTGGGTCTCCGCCAGTTGCAGCTCGCCCGATCCGTTGGGGTAGGCGAGCCGGTAGGGGTAGAGGTCGAACAGGTTGTCGACACCGACGAAGCCGTTGTGGTCACGGCGCGGCTCGACCAGGAACCGGGTGTCCTCGGGCCGCTCGGCCGCCGTTCCCAGATAACGGATCAACGCGGCCCCGTCCTCGCCCGCCTGGTGGGCGGCACGCAGGGCCACGAACTGCCCCGCGACGCAGACGACGACCAGCGTGACGGCGGCAGCCACAGCTGCGGTTCGCAGGCGGTACCACAGGAACAGGCAGATCCCCGCGAAGATCATGGCCGTTCCCACCGACGAGGCCCCGTACAGGCGGTTGCCCAACCCGAAGAGCCCGCCGGGTACGGCCACGGCCAGGGTGAGCCCGAGCACCATCACCACGGTGCCCGCGACCGCCAGGGTGGGGCCCCGCTCGCGCCCGCGGTCGCCGCGCTGCCACGCCACGATGCAGGCGACCAGGCCCACGAACGCAGCCATCTCGAGGCCCCGGAGCAGCATCGTCGGACCGGCATCGGTGGAGACGAGCCCCGAGGACACGTGGCCGGACAGCGTCTCCCAGAGGTTGAAGTCCTGCGACTCCAAGGGGTGGGTCGGGTTGCGCGACATCCACCACACCACGGCCGTCAGCACGGCCACCATGACCGCCCGTTGCCAGGACTTGACCTCCCGGACGACCGAGCCCGGGTCGAGCGGCCGAGCCAGTGGCGTGCCCACCACCACTGCGGTGGCGAAGCAGATGGCGACGGCCAGTTCGTAGGAGAGGATCGAGGCGGACAGCAGGGCGAGCGCACCGAGCCAGCGGCCCTTCGACATGAGGTTCACCCCCCAGAAGCAGAGGCCCAGGGCCAGCGCCCCTTGGCCCGCCGCAGCCCAGACGGTCAGGGTGCTGTGGTTGGCCATCAGCACCCACAGGGCCGCCACGAGGAAGGGGAGCGGCCTCGGGAAGAACCGGGCGACCGCGAAGTACAGCGCGAGGGCGGCGCCGAGGTTGAGGAGGGTCAGCAGTGCGAAGAGCAGCAGCGGCCGCTCGCCGGAGAGGCTGAACAACGCCGTCTGGGTGAGCCACGCTCCCGGGCGGTTGAGCAGTCGCTCGTGCGGGCTGGTCTCGAGCACCCCCAGGAACCGGCTCGCGTAGAGGTGGATGTAGTCGTCGAGCATGAATCGGGCGCCCTGGACGACAGAGATCGCCGAGCGGCCCAGGACCAGTACCACCACGCCGACGGGGGCGGCCCACGGTCGACGCTCACCCCAGTCCGGGCCCAGCCCGTGCCACGAGGGGAGTCGACCCGCGACTCGGGCCGCTGACCTGGACACGGGTGGCGACGACGGGTGGCGCACCTGATCCTCGATGACGACCACCGCGGCCAGGACCAGGCCCACCACGAGTCCCACGAGGCCCCCGACGAGGCCCGCCCGGCCGGTGTCGGCACCGAGCGGGCAGCAGGGCGTGTCCGGCAACGCGACCACGTACGCGGTGCCCGCCTGATACGCGGTCCGTGCCCCGGTCACCCTGTCCAATTGCTGCTGGGTGGTCGCGAGCTCCTCGTCGGCGGTGGTCGTGGCGGGATCGCCGGCCCTGGCCACCTCGGTGGTCAGCCGGGCCGTCTCGGCCTCGAGCCCGCTGATCGCCTCGTCGGCCACGGCCGTGGCCGTCTCTTCCCGGACCCGCCCGTAGGTGGCTCCGGCAGAGGATGCCGCCGACACGGCCAGTTCGGCGGTGTCGGCACGGGTGGTGACCCGCAACGTGGTGTCGTCGAGCGCCGACCACTCGATGCTCTGCGCATACGGCACCTCTGCGCCCACCGCTCTCGTCACGGCGCGGCCCTCTGCGAAGGCGAGCTCCCGGTCCATCGCCCCGGCGGGGGTCAAGGCCGCGGCCTCGTCGTCGTAGAGCGAGCTCGGCACCACCGGGTTCAGGGCGACGTCGGCGTGGGTCTCGTACGCGTCGGGCCTGGTGAGGCTGTCGAACACGAAGAGGGCCCCGACGGCCAAGATCGAGGCAACCACCACGAGGGCAGCCCGCCTCAGAACCGGTTGGTCGACCACGCCCACGCCCAGACCCGCTCCCTCGTGCTCGTCCGGAGCGGTCGACACTACCGCAGGCGGTGGACGGACCTCCTGCCGGTGGTCCAACCGGGTTGAAACGGCGGCTCAGAACCCACCCGGTCAGGCGCAGGTCGGGGGCGTGGCCGCCGGGCCGGCGCTGCGCTCCGCGATATCCGGGGGAGGTCAACCCCGTGCGTGGGCCTCGGTCCATGCCAGCAGGTCGTCGGCGTCCCAGGTGTTGACGATATGGGCGACCGCCACGTCGTGGCCGGCTGCCTTGTCGCAGCCGTAGGGCTGCCATTCGAGTTGGCCCGGTGCGTGGGCGTCCGTGTCGATGGCGATCTTGCAGCCCCGGTCGAGGGCCAGGGCGAGCAGGTCGTCGGGTGGGTCCTGACGTTCGGGCCGGCAGTTGATCTCGACCGCCTTGTCGAAGCGGGCGCAGGTGGCGAACACCGCCTCGGCATCGAAGTCCGACGGCGGTCGGCCCCTGCCGGCGACCATGCGACCGGTGCAGTGGCCGAGGATGTCGGTGTGGGGGCTGGTCATGGCGAGCACCATGCGCCGGGTCATCGGCTCGCGGTCCATGCGCAGCTTCGAGTGCACGCTGGCGACGACGACGTCGAGGCGGGCGAGAAGGTCGTCGTCCTGGTCGAGGGTGCCGTCCTCGTTGATGTCCACCTCGATCCCCGTGAGGATGCGAAACGGCGCGAGCTCGTTGTTGAGGGTGTCGATCTCGTCGAGTTGGGCCAGTAGGCGCTCGCGGTCGAGTCCGTGGGCGATGGTCAACCGGGGTGAGTGGTCGGTGAGCACCAGGTAGGAGTGGCCGAGCGCACGCGCCGCGAGCGCCATGTCCCGGATCGGTGCGCCGCCGTCGGACCAGTGTGAATGGCAGTGGCAGTCGCCCTGGATCGCCTGGCGGATCTCGCGGCCCATGCCCAGGGGGATGACCGAGGACTCCTCGAGGCGTTCGAGGTAGGTGGGCAACTCGCCGCGTGCGGCCTGGGCGATCGCGGTGCCCGTGGAGTCCCCGATGCCCTCAAGGTCGGTGAGGGTCCCCTGGTCGACGCGCCGGCTGACCTCGTCGGGGCCGAGTTCAGCCACGATCTCACGGGCGCGCCGGAAGGCCCGCACCTTCGGTGCCGGGGCGAGGCTGCGGTCGAGCAGGTACACGATCCGGCCCAGCGCCGCGTCGGGGTCCATCGGGGGCGGGTCCATCGGGGGCGGGTCGATCGGAGCGTCCGGCATGGGGGGGCAGGCTACCGAGGGCCGGTACGGTCCTCGGATGGAACGATTCGGCTTCGTCGGCCTGCCCAACGCGGGCAAGTCGTCGCTGTACAACGCACTGGCGGGCGGGGGTGCGCTGGCCGCCCCGTACGCGTTCGCGACCACCGACCCGAACGTGGGTGTGGCCAAGGTCTTCGACGACCGCCTCGACCGCCTGGCCGAGATGAGCCATTCGAAGAACGTGGTCCCGGCGGCGGTGCAGTTCACCGACATCGGCGGGCTCGTCGAGGGGGCCAGCAAGGGTGAGGGGCTGGGGAACCGCTTCCTCGGCGGCATCCGTGAGGTCGACGCCATCGTGTACGTGCTGCGGGCCTTCGCCGACGCGGACGTTCCCGGCGAGACCGACCCGCTCGAGCACCTGCGCATCGTCGAGCTCGAGCTCACGCTGGCCGACCTCGAGACCGTCGAGGGCCAGATCGAGCGCAAGCGCAAGGCCTCGAAGCTCGACCGCTCGCTGGTCGACGAGGTGAAGGCCCTCGACGCCGCCTACGCCGCGCTGTCCGAGGGCACACCCCTCTACCGCAGCGACGTCAAGGTCGCCGACCGGGAGGTCCTGCGCCCCTATTGGCTGCTCACCAACAAGCCCGTGCTCGCCGTCGTGAACGTGGACGAGGAGCAACTCGAGCGGCTCGACGAGGTGGTGGGGCCGGTGGCCGCGGAGCTGGGCGACATGGCGCCGGTCTTCGGCGCCTGCATCCAGTTGGAGGCCGAGGCGGCCATGCTCGACCCGGGCGAGCGCACCGAGATGCTCGAGGCGCTCGGGCTCGGCGAGGGCGCCCTGCCCCGCTTCGTGCGCGCCGCCTACCACGCCCTCGGGCTGCGTACGTTCTTCACCACCGGCGAGAAGGAGTCGCGGGCGTGGACCTTCCGGGCCGGCTCCCGGGCCCCGCAGTGCGCGGGCGTCATCCACACCGACTTCGAGCGTGGGTTCATCCGGGCCGAGGTGATCCACTGGGACGAGCTGCTCGAGCTGGGCGGTTGGGCGCAGGCACGTGACGTCGGCAAGCTGCGCGTCGAGGGAAAGGACTACGTGGTGGAGGACGGCGACGTCATGGAGTTCCGCTTCAACGTCTAGCCGGGGGACGGCAACCTCGGGGGCTCACGTCTCGAGGCGAGCTTCCGCAGCGGCGACGAGTTGCGCGGCCCACTTCACGCAACGCCCGGCGTCCGATGAGCTGATGGCGGCGCTCTCGTAGCCCGCCTGTGTCTTGCGGTCGAGTGCCCGATTGAGTGTGGTCGCCATGCGTGGGTCGACCTGCCGCAGCAGGTCGACGGCCACAACGTGGCGTCCGCCGCTCGACCGCTCGCCCAGCGCGTGACACGTGATCGCGTCAGCGGCGGCGATGGCGGCATGGATCGCGTTCGTCGCGACCAGGTCCGGTGCGTCCAGGAGCTCGGCGGCCTCGAGGAACTGGCGGGCGTCGATGAGTCGCTGTCTTGCCTGCCGGGCATCGCACTGCTTGCGGCTTCCCTTGGCGCGGGTCATCAGTGACGGTCGCGGAGTGCGACGGTGTGGGCAGTGAGCGCGACCCCGTGGAGCCGGACCTGCTCGACAAGCGGGTTCTTGGCTCGGATGAGCTTGCGCCACGATTCCTGCGAATGCTCGACGACCTGCAGGTCATTGCCCGTCCAGGAGCGAACGTCGGCGTGGAGCTGCCCGACGCGTTCGTGCAGGCCGGGTGACCCGAGGTCGTCGACCACGATGAGCACGTCCACGTCGGAGTCGCTGTCAGCGTCGCCGCGGGCGACGGAGCCGAAGACCCATGCACCGAGCAGGTCGGGCCACGTCGAGAGACGCTCGCGCAGTCGGCGGATGAGCTCGCCACGCAGACCGGCCAGGGCCAGCACCGGCCCGGCTGCGAGATGGTTCCGGTTCAGCACGACCATGGAGGACCGGCCAGCCGCTGTCTCGCTCACCAGCCCGGAGCGAATGAGCTCCTCGATGACACCGCTGGCGTTCCCCGGTGAGACGCCGGCAACCGATGCCAGCCGTCGTCGTGTCACCGGCTGCTCGAGGCGCGAAAGCACCTGGAGCAGGGCGCCACGAACTGTCGGAGTGACGTCGAGAACCGGGGCGCCGAGGTTCATGCCCGTCAGGGTACTCCGACAGTGGATCGAATACAGATCATATGATCTGTATTCGATCGCCGAGCCTGCTTGGGAGCCGGTGTGAGCGGGTCATGCAAGGCGCATCCCCCGAGTCGTCCCACGTCGGTCTTGCGGCTCGCGGGAGGCGGATGGCACCGCGCGCGTGCGTTGCAACTCGGCGATCGGCGCGCAACAGTCCACCCATGGGCTGGCTCGTGACCGACGACAAAGTGTTGGCCAGCCTTGAGATCGCCGAGACCTTCCGGGCCCGCACCCGGGGCCTTCTCGGCGCGGACGGATCGGAAGGAGCGCTCTTGCTCCGCCCGGCTCGATCGGTCCACACCTTCGGCATGCGCTTCCCGATCGACGTGGCCTACTGCGACGGCGACCTGGTCGTGGTGCGCACGAGGCGCATGGTGCCCAACCGGCTCGGTCGCCCGTGCCTGAAGGCGCGGGCGGTGCTCGAGGCCGAGGCGGGCGCCTTCGAGCGCTGGGGGTTGGTGCCCGGGATGCGGCTCGAGGTGAAGCCGTGACTCTCCCCCGTCCGTTTGGGTGCCGGTCGCGAGGCAATCCCTCTTGTTCACGGGGATTTGCCTCGTCGGGTCCGGCGTGGGCGGGATCAGGGCTCAGGCCGTCGGGCCCGCCGCGCGAGGCCGGCCACCGAGACGGCCGCCCAGGTGGCGTTGAGCAACACGAATCCCCATTGCCGGGCGACGACCGCGCTGAGCGCCAGGATCGTCGCTCCCAGCAGGTTCACGAGCAGGTAGGGGTAGGCGTGGGGTGTCCAACGGTCGGTCTGGGCGAGCGCGAAGGCCCCGAGCACGAGGGCGGCCCCGAAGACCTGGACGGCGGTGGCCATGACGGACCCCGAAGGTAGCGGGCGGCGTGGCGCCCTGATCCTGGTGGCGACGCCGATCGGGAACCTGGGTGACCTGTCACCCAGGGCGGTGGAGGCGTTGGCGGGTGCCGATCTGGTGGCCTGCGAGGACACCAGGCGGACGGGCCGCCTGCTCGAGCACGCCGGTGTGCGGGCCAAGCGGTTGGCCGTGGTGAACGACCACACCGAGGCCGCGCAGGTGCGCGCCATCCTCGCCCGCCTCGACGCCGGTGACCGGGTGGCGGTCGTCACTGACGCCGGCACGCCGGGCATCTCGGACCCGGGCGAGCGCCTCGTCTCGGCGGCGGCATCCGCCGGCCATGTGGTGGAGGTCGTGCCCGGCCCGTCGGCTGCCATCGCCGGCCTGGTCGCGAGCGGGCTGCCCACCGGACGCTTCTGCTTCGAGGGATTCCTTCCCCGCAAGGGCTCCGGTCGCACGCAGCGGCTCGCCGACCTGGCCACCGAACCGCGGACGATGGTGCTCTACGAGGCGCCGCACCGGGTGGCCCGTACCCTCGCCGACCTGGCCGGGGCCTTCGGGCCCGCACGCCGTGTGGCGCTGGCCCGCGAGCTCACGAAGCGGCACGAGGAGGTGTGGCGGGGGTCGCTGGGGGCGGCCGCCGATTGGGTGGTCGACCAGCCGCCCCGTGGCGAGTTCGTGCTCGTCGTCGACGGTGCCCCCGAAGCCGCCCCGGCGGACGACGAAGCGGTGGTGGCCGCGCTGCGGGCCCGCCTCGACGCCGGCGCCTCCAAGCGTGACGCGGCAGCCGACGTCGCAGCCGACCTCGGCGTGCCCAAGCGCCGCGCCTACACCCTCTCGTTGTCGCTGCCCTGAGTCCCGCTCGAAGCGAACTCAGCGCAACGACTGCGCTGACGGGTGACTCGATGCGCTGGGTTCGGCGGGTGCCCGCCGCCCATTCGTGTCAGACCCCTTGTGCACACTCTGGGCATGGTCATCGCCCTGCTCGCCGCCCTGGTCCTCGTCGTCGTCACCGCGGTCGTCGTCGGGGGCGTCGTGTGGCTCGTTCTGTCCCGCCAGGCCGAGGCGTCGCGAGACGCCACGGTCCGCGCTGCGGTCGACACCGTCTACGCCATGGCGGGTGACAAGTTGGGCGACCACCTCGCCACCGGGTCGCGCGAGATCGACCTACGCGGTCAGGCCATCACCCGGCAGGTCGAGGGGATGGCCGGCGAGCTCACCCAGGTCCGCGACCTGGTGGCCGCGCTGCAGCGCGACCGGGTCGATCAGCAGGGCCGCCTCGAGACCAGGCTCGAGGAGGCGGCCCGTCAGAGCGCCGATCTGGCCGGCGTCACGGGCGCCCTCCGCCAGGCGCTCGCCGGCCCGCAGTCGCGTGGCCAGTGGGGCGAGCGCATGGCCGACGACGTGTTGCGCCGGGCGGGCTTCGTCGAGGGCGTGAGCTACACCAAGCGCAAGGCCACCGACACGGGCACCATCCCCGACTTCACCTTCCTGCTGCCCGACGGCGACGTGTTGCACATGGACGTCAAGTTCCCCGCCTCCAACTACGTGCGTTACCTCGAGGCCACCGCTGAGGCCGACCGTGAGCAGTTCCGGCGGTCCTTCCTCCGCGACGTGCGGGACCGGGTCAAGGAGCTCACGGTCCGCGACTACGCCGATGCCCGCACCACGCCCGGCTACCTGCTGCTGTTCATCCCCAACGAGAGCATCTACTCGTTCATGCACGAACAGGACCCCGACCTGTTGGACCATGCCCTCGACCAGCGGGTGGTGCTGTGCTCACCGTTCACCCTGTTCGCGGTGATGGCGGTGGTGCGCCAGGCCATCGACCACTTCCGCCTCGAGCGGGCGTCCAGCGAGATCCTCGACTGCCTCGGCACGTTCACCCGCCAGTGGGAGAAGTTCTCCGAGCAGGTCGACAAGGTCGGTCGCCAGCTCGACGGCGGCCAGAAGGCCTTCAACGAGCTGGCGGGCACGCGTCGCAACCAGTTGCAGCGGGCGGTCGACGCCGTGGTCGACCTCCGGGAGCGACGGGGCATCGACGAGGGGGGTGTGCCCGATGGGCCGGGGCGGGTGGCCGGCCCGGAGCCAGACGTGGTGCACCTGCGTGAGGTCCACGCGGGCTGATCGGTCGCGGCCCGCCGTCGGTGCTGATCGTCCGCAGACCGGGACCGGCTCGATGCCCGGTCGCCGTCGGCCGGAGAAGCGGCGTTCGGGCGGGACGGTGGCCGTCGGTAGCCTGAGCAGGTGCCCCGGTTCTACGTCACGACGCCGATCTACTACGTCAACGACGTGCCCCACATCGGCCACGCGTACACCACGGTCATCGCAGATGCCGTGGCCCGTTGGCACCGGCTTCTCGGCGACGAGGTCTGGTTCCTCACCGGCACCGACGAGCACGGCCTGAAGGTGCAGCGCGCGGCCGAGGAACGGGGGCTCACGCCTGTCGAACACGCCGACGCCACGAGTGACCGCTTCCGCGAGGCCTGGAAGCTGCTCGACATCAGCAACGACGACTTCATCCGCACCACCGAGCCGCGTCACCACCGGGCGGTGTCGAAGCTGCTGAAGGCCGCCTACGACAACGGCCACATCGAAAAGAGCACGTACGAGGGCCTCTACTGCGTGTCGTGCGAGGCCTACTACAACGAGGAAGACCTGATCGACGGGCTCTGCCCGATCCACAAGCGCCCCGTCGAGTCCCTGAGCGAGGAGAACTGGTTCTTCAAGCTCTCCACCTTCACCGACCGCCTCATCGATTGGTATGACAGCGGCGACGTCGTGCAACCCGAGGGCAAGCGCAACGAGGCCCTCGGCATCATCCGCCACGGGCTGAAGGACATCTCGATCAGTCGCACGTCGATCGACTGGGGCATCCCCGTGCCGTGGGACCCCGAGCACGTCTTCTACGTCTGGTACGACGCGTTGATCAATTACGCCACCGCGGTCGGCTACGGCGAGGACCGGGAGCGTTTCGACGACTGGTGGCCCCACGTCCACCACGTGATCGGCAAGGACATCCTGCGCTTCCACACCGTCTACTGGCCGGCGCTGCTCATGGCCGCCGGTGAGCTCCCGCCGCAGCGGGTGCACGTGCACGGCTTCTTGCTCATCGGCGGCGAGAAGATGTCGAAGACGAGCCTCAACCAGATCTTCCCGGCCGACCTGGTGGCCGACTTCGGCGTCGACGGTTTCCGCTACCACTTCCTCCGCGAGAACCCCTTCGGCCCCGACGGCGACTTCTCCTACGAGTCGATGGTCGCCCGCTACAACGGCGACCTCGCCAACAACCTGGGCAACCTGTTGTCGCGGGTGGCCACGGTGGTCGGGAAGAAGTGCGGAGGCATCGGCCCCGCGCCCCGCGCCGACAGCCCACTCGGCCCGCTGGCGGCGTCGGCCTACGAGGCGACCGCCGAGGCCTGGGAGCGCTTTGCCCCGTCGGTGGCCCTCGATGCCACCTGGAGACTGATCCGCGAGGCCAACGCCATGCTCGAAGCGGCCGAGCCGTGGAAGGCCGAGCCCGGGCCCGGGGTGGACGGTGTGATGGGCGACGCTCTCGAGGTCCTGCGCATCGTCGCGGTCCTCGCCTGCCCGGCGGTGCCCGAGGCGAGCGCGGAGATCTGGCGTCGGCTCGGCCTGGCCGGCGAGCCGTCCGAGCAACGCCTGCCCGACGCCGCCGTGTGGGGCGGCTACCCGGGCGGCTTCGCCATCGAAACGGGGACGCCGCTGTTCCCGCGCATCAAGGCCTGAGGCCCGGTCATGGCGCGCTGGACCGACAGCCACTGCCACCTGCCCGACGACCTCGCGGATGCCACGGTCCAGGTGGAGGCGGCCAGGGTCGCCGGGGTCGAGCGGATGGTGAACATCGGCACCGACCTGAGCTCGTCTCGCGCCGCCGCCGCCGTGGCGGGCGCGCTCGACGGTGTCTGGGCGACGGCGGGCGTGCACCCCCACGACGCGTCGGGTGGCGTCGACGGTCTGGTGGACCTGCTCGACCACCCCTCGGTGGTGGCCGTGGGGGAGTGCGGTCTCGACTACCACTACGACCACTCGCCCCGGGCGCAGCAGCGTGACGTGTTCGCCACCCAGATCGCGCTCGCACACGAGCGCTCGCTGCCCCTCGTTATCCACACCCGTGAGGCGTGGGACGACACCTTCTCCGTCCTCGACGCCGAGGGCGTCCCCGAGCACACGGTGGTGCACTGCTTCACCGGAGGTCCGGCAGAGGCCGAGGAGTCGCTCGCTCGTGGCGCATTGCTGTCGATCAGCGGCATCGTCACGTTCAAGACGGCCCACGACGTTCGGGCCGCGGTCGCGGTGTGCCCACTCGACCGTGTGCTGGTCGAGACCGACGCGCCGTTCCTCGCTCCCGTGCCCCACCGCGGCAAGGCCAACCGCCCTGACCTCCTGATCCATGTGGGCGCCGCGGTCGCTGCGGCCAGGGGTGTCACCGTCGACGAGCTCGCCGCAGCGTCGTGGGACAACGCCGAGCGCTTCTACCGCTTCGCCGGGGCCGGGTAGCGCAACGGCGGGTCGGACCCTTGACGCGGCTCATTGCTGTTGTGTTACGGTTCTCTTTCCGCTCGGCGACGACAGGATCCTCCGCTGCAAGCCAGGACCGGCACTCGGACACGCGCACGGCTGTTGGCCACCTCGGCCGCGTTCGTGGCGGTGCCCGTCGTGGCGCTCGCAATGGTCGGCACGCTGGGCAACGACCGCTTCTCCGCCACCGAGGTGAGCACCGCCGCCCCCGCCACCACGGCACCGGAGGTGATCGAGGTTCGCGAGGCCGTCCCCGAGCCGCGGACCCTCGCCGAGCCGAAGGGTGTCGCCGTCGTCGCCCCTCCGACGACAACGACCACGGCGCCACCTCCTCCACCTACCACCGTGCCGCCCGCGCCGGCTCCGGCCCCACACCGTGAGCAGGCGCCCGAGCCCGCACCTGCGCCCGCTGCCGCTCCGGCACCCGCCCCTGTGCGCGCACCGGCGGCGGCCCCCGCGCCGGCCCCACGACCGGCCCCCCGGCCCGCCCCTGCGCCTCCCGGCAGCGTCAGTGCCAACCTCGACGCCATCGCCCAGTGCGAGTCGGGCCGCAACCCCGATGCCTACAACCCGGCCGGCTACTACGGCGCCTTCCAGTTCTCCCTGCCCACCTGGCGGGGCCTGGGCTTCCTCGGCGATCCACGTGATTACACCTACGAGGAACAGAAGTTCGGGGCGTGGGCCCTCCTCAACCGCAGCGGCTACGGCCAGTGGCCGTCCTGCGCTCGCCAACTCGGCCTGATCTAGCGCCCTCGGGCCGGGGCCCCGACGCTTCGGACCGTGGCGTCGTCTCGTGCTGACCCGGCGTGACGTGCTGGCGCTCCTCGAGCGCCACGATCTGGACCCGAGCCGGTCACTCGGCCAGAACTTCGTGGTCGACCCCAACATCGTGCGCAAGGTCGTCCACCTCTCGGGGGTCGGTCCCGGCGACCCCGTGGTCGAGATCGGCGCCGGGCTCGGCTCGCTGACCCTCGCCCTCGCCGAGCGGGGGGCGGACGTCACCGCCGTCGAGATCGATCGGCACCTGCTCCCCGTGCTCCGCCAGGTGGTAGCCGGCACCGACGTGCTGGTGGTCGAGGGTGATGCCCTCACGCTCGACTGGCACGACCTCCTCGGCTCGCACCCCCGGTGGTCGCTGGTGGCGAACCTGCCGTACAACATCGCCACGCCGCTCGTGGCCGACCTGCTCGACGAGGTGCCGGCCATCGAGAACATGCTGGTGATGGTTCAGCGCGAAGCGGCCGAGCGCCTGGCTGCGGGTCCTGGCGGCAGGACCTACGGCATCCCGTCGGTGAAGGTGGCCTACTGGGCGACGGCCGAGATCGTGGGCCGAGTGGGTCCCAACGTCTTCCTGCCCCGGCCGAAGGTCGAGTCCGCACTCGTGCGCATCGTGCGCCGACCGGCCCCGGCGGTCGACGCTGATCCGGAGCGTCTGTTCGCCCTGGTGCGGGCCGGGTTCGGCCAGCGCCGCAAGATGCTGCGCCGTTCGCTCGCCGGCATGGTGGACGCGGACGCGTTCGTCGCGGCTGGCGTGCGCCCCGAAGCCAGGGCCGAGGAGCTCGACGTGGCGGCCTGGGGCCGCCTGGCCGACGCGTCGCCGTCCTAGTCTTCATCCGGTGGAGTGTGTCGACGCACCGGCAAAGCTGACCCTCTCGCTTCGGATCACCGGTGTCCGGGAGGACGGCTACCACCTGATCGACGCCGAGATGGTGAGCCTGGACGTATGTGACACCCTCACCTTCAGCGCCGGCGACGGTCTCGAGGTGGTCGGGGCGCCCGAGGCTCCCACCGGCGACGACAACCTGGTCAGGAGGGCCCTCGTGGCCGTCGGCCGGACGGCCCACGTGCGTCTGGACAAGCGGATCGCCCCGGGGGCCGGTCTCGGCGGTGGATCGGCCGACGCCGCGGCGGTGTTCCGCTGGGCGGGGTCCGACGATCTCGACCTGGCCGCCTCGATCGGCGCGGACGTGGCGTTCTGCGTGGTGGGCGGGCGGGCGCGGGTGACCGGCGTGGGTGAACGGGTGCAGCCGCTCCCCTACATGGCCAGGACCTTCACCCTGCTCACGCCACCGCTGTTCTGCTCGACCCCTGCGGTGTACCGGGCCTGGGACGACCTCGGTGGGCCGCGTGCGGACGGGCCCAACGACCTAGAGCCGGCCGCCCTCATCGTCGAGCCGCGCCTCGCGGAGTGGCGCAACCGGCTGGGCGACGAAGCGGGTGTTCGGCCACAGCTCGCGGGCAGCGGTTCCACCTGGTTCGTTGAGGGCGAGTTCCCCGGCGCCGGCCGGGTGGTCGCCCGCACCGTCGAACCCCACCCCGCACCCTGAACTCGAGGCAATAGCTGTCGGAAACCGACCGCTGTTGCCTCGAGAACGGCGGGGACCGGAGACGAGCGGGCTCGGCGCGGGGGTGGTGGCACCCCACCTCGGAGGCATGGTGGTGCCCTCGCCGAAGCGGTGCTTCGGGTGCATGCTGCACTGGTGCTCCTTGACAGCTTGTGGCCAGGGGTGGGTCCCCGCTGATGGCCGCGGTGCGCCTGCGGGCCCGCGTGGAGCTACGGAACCGCTGGCGAGCCTGGTTGGGCCTGGCCCTGCTCATCGGCCTGTTGGGCGGTCTGGTCACCGGCCTGGCTGCGGGCGCCCGGCGCACCGAGACGGCGTATCAGCGCCTGCAACAGCAGAGCGCGCCGGCCGATCTGCTCGTGCTCGACACCAGCCTGCTCACCCCCGGAACAGGCATCGATCTCGAGGAGGCGGCGCATCTGGAGGGTGTCGTCGATTCGGTGCTTGTGCATGCGCTGCTGTCGGTCGGTGGGACCGCAGACGGTCGAGCGCTCCCGCCGTTCGCGGTCGCCGCCTTCAGTACCTCGGACCGTGCGTTGGGCAGGACCGTGGAACGGCGGCTGCTCCTCGAGGGTCGCCTCCCGAACCCGGAGGCCCCTGGCGAGATCTTGGTCAGCTATGAAGCGGCTCGGCGCTACGACCTCGGTCCCGGCTCGATCTTCGAGCTGGACCTGATCGAGAGCGATCGGCTGGTCGAGGCCTTCACGCCGCTGCTGGTCACGCTCACCGACCGCGTCTCGGGTCGGGACACGAGCGAGGTCGACCTGGTCGAGGCCGGAAATGCCCGCAGGTACCGATTTGTCGTGACCGGCATCGAGACCTCGGCGATGGACTTCCCGCCCGTCCCCGGAACGCTCGTCCCGATGGTCTTCCCCACTCCTGCATTCCACGAGCGAACCGGCCGCCACATCGGGGCAAACCCGATCCTGCTCGTTCGGCTCGATCCCGACGTTTCCGTTCCTGAGTACAAGGCTGACCTCGAACGTCACAATCCGGGCCGACCAGTCGTCTACAGCGGCGGCGTCGATGACCGGGCGGTCACGGTGCAACGCTCGATCGACCTGCAGGCCAAGGGCCTGTGGTTCCTCGCGCTGCTCGTGGCTCTCGCGGCCATGATGATCGTGGCGCAGTTGCTCGTGCGTCAGGTCGCGTTGGAGTCCGACGAGCAGCCCGCGCTCCGTGCGCTCGGGATGACGCCGGCGCAACTGCTTGCCGTGGGCGCGGTTCGTGCCGCCGCCATCTCCGGTGCGGCCGGCCTCCTGGTGATCGTGGTTGCCGGCGCGGTATCGCCGCTGTTCCCGTTGGGAACCGCGGCGGCGGCCGAGCCCACGCCCGGCTTTCGCCCGGATCCGTCGGCGCTGGTCATCGGGGCGTTCGGGGTCGCTCTCCTGACCTTCGGCGTGTCCGTGCTCGCCACGCGGGCCCGCATCACCAGGCAGACCCGACTGCAACCACCCCGGTCCGCGGGCGGCGCGGTCCGGCGGGACGGGTGGTTCCGGCACTTACCCCTCACGCTCCGGCTGGGCGGTCGCCTGGCCCTCGACCCCGGTCGTGGGCGCACGGCCGTTCCCGTCCGTTCGACGCTGGCCTCCCTCAGCGTTGCGGTGGGCGCCGCCGCGCTGGCCCTCACGGTGACGGCCAGCCTCGACCATCTGACCGACACGCCACGCCTCTACGGGTGGGTGTGGGACGCCCAGATCGGGGGCGTCGGCAGCCCCGACATCAGCGAGCCGCTCACCGCCGGGCTCCTCGACAACCCGGCGGTGGACAATGTGGGTGTCGGCGGCATCCCGCAACTCGAGATCAACGGGATCCGGGTGGACGGTTACGCGGTCGACGATGTGCAGGGGAGCATCTCGGCCGCGGTGCTCGACGGGCGGGCACCGGAAACCGCCGGCGAGATCGCCCTCGGAACGGCCACCTTGGACGATGTCGGTGCCTCCGTGGGCGATCGGGTCGAGGTCTCGACCGGCGATCGCGCCGTGAGGATGCGGGTGGTGGGGCGCAGCGTCTTTCCCAACCTGGGTGACGCAGGCCAGCTCGGTCGTGGGGCCCGGCTCACCTTCGCGGGCCTCGAGCGCGTGGCCCCGGGCTCGGAGCGGACGATGGTCCTGGTCGACTTCGATGACGATGCCTCCGTGTCGACCGAGGTGGCGAACCTCCGGCGTGCACTGGACGTGTACCCCGTCTACGACGATCTGCGTCCCACCGACCTGCTGAACTTCGGCCAGGGCGGCACCCTGACGCCGGCCATCGCCGTAGTGCTCTCCGTGGTGGTCGCCGCCACGCTGATCCATGTGCTCGTGACGGCCACGCGTCGGCGCCGGCGCGACCTGGCCATCGTCAAGACCCTCGGCCTGTCCCGCCGGCAGATCTCGGCCACGGTCGCCTGGCAGGCCACCGTCCTCTGCGCCGCCGCGCTTCTCATCGGGGTCCCGCTGGGTGTCGCGGCCGGCCGCGCCGCTTGGACGCTCGTCGCGGGACAGGCAGGGTTCCCGTCGGTGCCGGTGACCCCGGGCGCGGCGCTGCTTGCCCTCATGGCCGCAGTCCTCGTCTTCGCGAACCTGGTGGCGCTCGGCCCGGCCTGGTTCGCCCGACGGACCCCGCCGGCACGGATCCTGCGGAGCGAGTAGGGGCCCCTCAGTGGGAGCGCTGTAGTGCTGGTTCGACTACTTGCCGGCGGCGCGGCGCTGGAATCTCGTGCGCTTCAGCATCTTCTTGTGCTTCTTCTTGCGCATGCGCTTGCGGCGCTTCTTGATCAGAGATCCCATGGCGGGGTGCAGGGTACCGGCACGGCCCCGAGGTTGCGAACCGACGCATGCCCAGACCCCGAAACCGGGTACCGTCGTGACGACACCCTGGCGGGTAGTTCAACCGGCAGAACGCCTGACTTTGGATCAGGAGGTTGGAGGTTCGAGCCCTCCCCCGCCAGCAAGCGACGTGACGTGGGAGCGAGTCTGCCAGCGCTTCAGAGTGGTGCGCGCCGGTCTTGAACCGGTGTCGGTGTTCAGGGGTGGTGGAGGGCGGCGTTGATGGTGGTGGTGGCCGCGGCGGTGATGTTGATGGGGGTGGCGCCGGGGTAGGTGGGGCTGTTGTCCCAGTATTCCTGGGTGCGGCCGCCGTTGGGGTCGACGAAGGTGGCCCGGTAGGTGCCGGGGGCGAGGCCGGCGATGGTGTAGGTGCCGTTGGCGTTGGTGGCGGCGCCGGCGGCGATGCCGGTGGGGGCGATGGCGAGGACCCAGGCGCCGGGGACCCCGGTGGCGGCGGGGTCGTCGACGATGGTGCCGGCCATGGTCCCGGTGTTGGGGTCGAGTTGGGCGTTGGTGACGGCGGGGGCGGTCACGGAGGTCGCGTTCTCGATGCCGGTGAGGGGCAGGTTGTTGTGCCATTCCATGTCGTGGAGGCCGGTGGAGTCGTAGAAGACCAGTTTGTAGGCGCCGGCGGCCACGTTCAGGTTGTATTGGCCTGATGCGTTGGTGGTCGCGGCCCGCACGATCTGGTAGTCGGCGGCTCGGAGGGCCAGGACGTACACGCCGGCGAGCGGGTTGGCGGTGCCGGCCTCGGTGACGGTCCCGGTGAGCGCGGCGCCGCCCCCGACGAGCGGTTGGGTGGGCAGCGACGCGTTCGCGGTGGTTGTTCCCCCGGCGGTGACCGCCGGCGGGGTGGAGGCGGGAAGGTTCGGTGAGTTCGGGTAGAACCTGGTCTGGTGGCCGCCGGCGGGGTCGATGAACCCGACGAAGTGGGTGCCCGGCCGCAACCCGGGGACCGTGAACTGGCCGGCCCCGTTCGCGGTGACCCCGCCCTCGGGGAGGGTGCTCGCCCCGTTGAACGTGACCACGAACGCCCCCGGGATCGCCGCGTTGGTGCCGCTCTCGGTCACCGTGCCCGCGATCGTTCCTCGGGTGGCGGCCACCTGCGGGTCCGCGTCGACCATTGCGCCGCCAACGACCGTCACCGTTGTCGGTGGACCGAAGAACCCGGCGACATGCCTGCCCGCGGGGTCCATCACATACAGGAAGTACGAACCGGGCGCCATGCCGGCGCTGTAGTTGCCGGACCCGTCCGCGACCGCCCCGCCCGCGATCGAGAAGTCCGAGGTCCGCAACACCGCCACGAACGCCCCCGCCACCGGCGACCCCGAACCCGTTTCGGTCACCGTGCCCGACACCCCGGTCGGGGCCGCGGCGGTGATGGTGAAGTTGGCCTTGTTCACGTTGAAGAAGCGGACGCCGGTGCCGCTGCCCGATCGGACGACCATGATGCGGGCGCTCGTGGTGGCGGTGTTCGGCAGGGAGATGACTTGGGTGCCGTCGTTGGCGGTGTTGGTGGCGAGGGTGGTGGGAAAGGTGAGACCGCCGTTGGTGGAGAGCAGGATGTCGACGTTGGCGGCGTTGATGGGTGCGCCGGTGGTGCCGGCCACGTTCCAGGTGACGGTCTGGGCTGTCCCGCCGGCGTAGCTCGTGGCAATGGCCTGGCTGGTGACGGCGAAGGGCGCGCCGGTGTTGGTGACGGTGACGGCGATGTCGTCGGTGTTGACGCCGCCGCCGCCGGCGCGGTTGTCGCGCACGGTGACGCGGAAGTTCATGGTGCGTGCCGCGGTGGGAATGAACTCGGACCAGCAGGTTTGGGCGGGGCCCATGGTGCCGGTGAGGGCGGGGCAGGGCCCGGGAACGTTGGTGGTGCCCGCGGCGATGGTTGCGAGCTTTGGCAGGTATCGGATCGGAGAGGTGGTGGGGGTGAAGGATCGGAACAGGGGTCCGGCGGTGATCTGGGGGTTGTTGAGGGCGCGTTGGGCGCCTGCATCCCGTTGTTCCCAGTTGTAGGTGAGCGTGTCGCCATTGGCGTCGGTGCCGGCGCCTTGGAGCAGGAACGGCGTGGAGGCGGGGATGGCGCCGTCGACACCGGCCGCCGCGGTGGGCACGGTGTTGTTGGTGTTGACGGCGCCGATGTCGCCGGGGTGGCCGCCGGTGGTGTGCGTGACGATCTCGTCGAAGCTGACCGAGTGGAAGTAGGGGTCCGACGCGCCGGTGGCGCCGGTGCCGACGAGTTGGAGGTCGTCGAGCCCGCAGATCCCGGCGTAGGCCTGGATGGTGGAGCCGCTGCCGGGCTCGTAGGCGGTGGAGGGGTTCGCGTTGCCGCCGCAGGAGCCGTTGGTGCCGTTGAAGGTGTGGTTGCCGCCGTATTGGTGGCCGACCTCGTGGGCGACGTAGTCGACCACGAACGGGTCGTTGACGGGAGCCGAGGTGCCGGTGGTACCGCCGGCCTTGAAGCCGTTGACCCCGACGACGCCGAGGTAGGCGACGCCGCCGGATCCGGTGGTGAACACGTGGCCGATGTCGTAGTTGGCCGAGCCGATGACGGCGTCGACGTTGGTGCGGTTGGTGTCGATGTCACTGGTGTCGTTGGCGTAGGGGTCGGTGGCGGCGTTGGTATATACGAGCTGACTGTTGTTGGCCACCAGCACCATGCGCACGGCGACCTCGTTCTCGTAGATGCCGTCGACCCGGTTGAGCGCCGTCACGATCGCGGCCTGGCCGGCGGCCACGGTGCCGCCGTGGAACGCCGTGTACTCGCCGTCGGCGGCGAACGCGGCGCGGTGGATGCGCAGCTTGGTGCCGGACCGGCTCGCGGCAGGTGGCGCGGCGTCGCCCGACGGGCCGAGGTCGCCGAGCAGGTTCTCGGTGAACTCGCCGTGGGGGTTCGCGGTCAGGTCGGCTTTGAAATAGCTGATGTAGGCGCTGGTCTCGAGGTGGTAGTAGGGGTCGATGTACCAGGCGCCGTCAGGGGAGAGGACCTGAGCGTGGAACCCCTGGTTCGACACGTCGAAGCGCACCGTGGCCGCGGGATCGTCAATGCCTTGGCCACTGTAGGTATGGATGTCGGGGAACTTGGCGGCCAGGCCGGGTTCCATGATCGGTGACTCCGCCACCGCGAACCGTGCGAGCCTGCCATCAGGCGACGGCAAGGACACCACCTGGCCCCCACCAACGGGGCGAACGCCCGGCGATGGTTCGATCGGGACCGAGCCGAGGTCGGCGACCAGCGCCGCCTGGTTCAACGCCAACGCCTGGAACCGCTCCGGACGGATGAACGCCCGAACCCCTGGTGAACGAGACGGCGGAATCTCCGCCAGCGCCGTCCACGGCGCGACCGAAGCACCCGTGCCGCCACTCGCCTGCGCGCCAACCGAAGGCGGTGAGCCTCCCAGCGACGCGAGGACCACCAGAACGATGACGAGACCTCGCCTCATGCCGCGCCCCGCCCTCGGCCAGCGCCGACGGCCATGACCGCCGTCGCCGTCACTGCCAAGCCGACCCGCCGCAAAACCCGCATCTGCAGACCTCGCATCATCGGTCACACCTCCTGTACCTCGCCCTGGTGTACAGCCTCGCACGGTTGGCCGATGCAGCCCTGATTGGGTCGCATCTCATCCGCGCCGTCGTCGGCCCTCCGCCAGACGTCGAAGTCGGCGACGGTGCGCCGGACGAGATGTCGAAACGATGGTGAACCACCGGATGCGATGGCCGTGCTCTGTGTGGTGGGGCTGGCGACGGCCTGCGGCCTTGATGGCTGCCGGGGCGGTGACCGAGGTGGCCCTCCCGACCCTGGCTTCACGCGTCGGGGGGAGGGTCGCCGACCCGGAAGCAGACGGTCGACGGTGGTGCGGTCTGGACCACGGGGTCCCATGCGTCGGATCGCTGGGACAGGTCGTGGAACACGGTCGCCATCTGGCCGCGGGTCACAGGATCGTTCGGCAGGAACCGGGTGCCCGGGCGGACCAACAGGCCGTTCGCAGCTGCCCAGTTGGCGGCGTCCCGCAGCCCGCCGTTGCCGACGTCGACGAAGCCCGCCGGCGGCGCCCCGGCGGGACGACCCACCGCCCTCCACAACATGACCGCCAGGCGGCCCCGGGTGGTGGGGCCGTCGGGGTCGAACGCGGCGGCGGGCGGGCCACCCACCACGCCGTTCGCTCGGGCCCAGTCGAGCGCGGCGCCGTAGGGCGCGGCGACAGCCACGTCCGGGAACCTGTGCGGGGGAGACCCCGCCGGCTGGTCGAAGAGCGACCAGATCGCCGAGACCGCGCTCGCTCGGGTCGGAGCGACCTCGCCGCGGAATCGACGGCCCGCGGCCATGATTCCCGAGCGAACCGCCCAGGAGGCGTCGTTCTCGTAAGGACGGCCGTCGGTGTCGGTGAAGGGTGAGGTGGCCCCGACCCGGCACGACAGGAAGCGCAGGGTCAGGTCACGGATGGCCGCGTCGAAGGCATCGAGGTTGTGCCCCACGGCTGTGTACGAGTTGAAATTGCAGGGAACGCCGGCAGCGCGGATCCGGCGGCAGGTCGACACGGCGTCGAGCTCGGACCCTGGTGGTCCCGTGCCGTGGCTGTAGGGGACCAGGGGGTCGAGGGTGCCGTGGAACATGATCGCCGGCGCCTCGCCCGGGTCGGGCCGGGCGGCGCTCATGCCCGCGATGGAGATGGCGGCCGCGAGGGTCGACGAGTACCCGGGGTGTGGCCCACCGGGAGCGATGAAGGAGTACGCAGAGTGCAGTGTGGTGACGGCCCCCGCCGAGATGCCGCCCAGAGAGATCCGGTTCGTGTCGAGCCGGAACTCGCCGGCGTGCTGCCGCAGCCAGCGCACTGCGGCTCTGGCGTCGGCCGTGGCGTTGTTGATGGCCCGGACCTGGTCGAACGTGGCCTCGTCCTCGAGTCGGTACTCGATGGTGGCCGAGACGTAGCCGCGGCGGGCGAACTGTCTGGCCCACCACGCCATCTGTGTGCGGTCACCGTGCAGGAAGCTGCCGCCGTGCACCCACACGACGACGGGTCGGCGAGTCTCGGTGTCGCCGGTCGGCTCGTAGAGGTCCACCAGCAGTTGCTCGGCGTGACCGCCTGAGTCGACCACCGTGGCGAACTGCCGGTCCAACGTGGCGGTGACCGATTCGAAGACGGGGTCGAGGTAGCGCTGCGGGGCCGGGGTCGCTGCGGCAGCGGCCCCTGCGAGCACCGAGAGCAGTGTGGCCACCGTCGCAACAATCGTTGCGCCCCTATGCATCAGGCCTCCCGCCCTCGGCCGCCTCGTAGCGGTGCCAAGGTACCAGACGTCCCGTTTCAGGGGTGGTGGAGGGCGGCGTTGATGGTGGTGGTGGCCGCGGCGGTGATGTTGATGGGGGTGGCGCCGGGGTAGGTGGGGCTGTTGTCCCAGTATTCCTGGGTGCGGCCGCCGTTGGGGTCGAGGAACGTGGCCCGGTAGGTGCCGGGGGCGAGCCCGGTGATGGTGTAGGTGCCGTCGGCGTTGGTGACGGCGCCGGCGGCGATGCCGGTGGGGCCGATGGCGAGGACCCAGGCGCCGGGGATCCCGGTGGCGGCGGGGTCGTCGGTGATGGTGCCGGCCATGGTGCCGGTGTTGGGGTCGAGGGCGGCGTTGGTGGCTGCGGGGGCGGTCACCGAGGTCGCGGTCTCGATGCCGGTGAGGGGCAGGTTGTTGTGCCATTCCATGTCGTGGGTGCCGGTGGAGTCGTAGAAGACCAGCTTGTAGGCGCCGGCGGCGACGTTCAGGTTGTACGCCCCTGAGGCGTTGGTGGTCGCCGCCCGCACGATCTGGTAGTCGGCGGCCCGCAACGCCAGCACGTACACGCCGGCGAGCGGGTTGGCGGTGCCGGCTTCGATGACGGTCCCGGTGAGCGCGGCGCCGCCCGGGGTCAACGCCTGGGTGGGCAGCGAACCGTTCGCGGTGGTGGTCCCACCGGCGGTGACCGTCACCGGGGTGGAGGCGGGCAGGCTCGGTGAACCAGGGAAGAACCTGGTCTGGTGCGCACCGGACGGGTCGATGAACCCGACGAAGTGGGTACCCGGGCGAAACCCTGGGACCGTGAACTGCCCGGCCCCGTTGGCGGTGACCCCGCCCTCGGGAAGGGTCGTGGACCCGTTGAACGTGACCGTCAACGCCCCCGGGATCGGAGCGTTCGTGCCGCTCTCGATGACTGAGCCAGCGACTGCCCCTCGGGTCGACGCCATCTGCGGGTCCGCGTCCACTGTCGCCCCTGAGGTCACCGCCACCGTCGTCGGTGACCCGAAGAAGCTCGTCGAGTGGCCTCCGGCCGGGTCGATCACGAACAGGTGGTACGAACCCGGCGGCATCTGCGCCGAGTAGTTGCCGGTCCCGTCCGCAACCGCGCCACCCGCGATCGAGAAGTCGCTGGTTCGCAACACCGCCACCCATGCACCCGCAACCGGCGAGGCCGAGCCGGATGCCGAGACGGTGCCGGAGATGATGCCAGGGCACCCGTCGGTGCGGAAGGTCCACGAGGTCGGTGCCACCGGGGCACCGTGGTGGTCCAGGAGCGTGTCGGTGACATCGACCCGGTAGTCGGTGCAAGGGGTCAGGTTGTCCGCAGGCTGCAGGTCGATCGTGTGCTCGCCACGGTCGGGGTTGTAGGGGACGATCTTCGGGTAGCCGCTCCTCACCGGGACGAGGGCGCCCGTGGCGGCTTCCCTGAGGGTCATGGCGCCCGGGGGCAGCACTGACGGGACGTGGCCGGGGTCGTCGGCCCTGGGGACGTAGGGCAGGCTGTAGGTCAGCGCGGCGGTGATGCGGTTCCGGGCACCGCCGCGCCCGGGGCTGGCCCCCGGAAGGAACACGCTGCGGTCCCACCCGGTGGACGGGACGTCCACCTCGCCGTCGGCGGGGTAGGTGGCCGCGACCTCGGTAGGGGGCTGGCTACCCAGGATCTGGCCCCAGAGGTTCTCGTAGGCCCCCGCGATGGCCCGGGCGGCGAAGGTCACACCGCCCGGTGCGGTCACCAGGCCGGCCGACGTCCTGGGCATGTTGGCATGGACCTGCGCCTGGTAGAGCTGGGTGAGGATGGGCTCCGCCCCCCGGATGATCGTCATGCCTCCCTTGCCCGACGTCAGGCCCTCCTGGGTGATGTCGGTGCGTCCGATCGCGGCGAACACGTCCACGAGGTCCTGCGGTGCGGGGATGGGCGGTGTGTCGGGCGATGTCTGACGACCGTGGTCGTGTATGGCGATGATGTCCATCTGCAGTTCGACCCCGCCGGTGCCGAAGAAGCCTGCCAGGGCCGGGGGGACGTAGCTCTCGGCGAAGTCGGGGGCGCGGGGCTCGAACAGCCAGTCCCACACCTCGTCGCCGATGCCATGGCCCATGGCGCCCATGAGATGGGCGATCCGTGGCGCGCAGGGGCCCGTCGGCGCGGTGAGATCGCCACACGACGGGTCGTCGCGGATCTGGGCGGCGTAGGCGTCGAAGAAGCGCTGCCAGTGCGACTCCTCTCCGTAATCGCCTCCCGGCTGGTTGAACTGGAGGTTCCAGTAGCCGCTGTCGGGGAACTGCGCCCCGCCCTCCACCTGGCCGAGGTTCGCCTCCAGGAGGGCCGCCAGCCCGGGGTCCGACACCAGTTCGACGGCTTCGAGGGCCATCCATGCGTGGGTGGTGACGCCTGCCGCCCCGGCCGTCCGAGGGGCCGAGATCAAGCCCACCACCAGTACCGCGCAGACCGCTGATGCCCTCCAGGCTGATGCCGTCATCCCCGGCTCCTCCGTCGTCCCGCCGCTGCACCAATTGGCTGTTGCCGCAGGGTAGTCGACGAGTGTTCCTGGGCCCCGGGGCACCGGACGTGCGTCCGACGAGAGATCCGCCGAACGAGCTTGACCCTCGTTGGGCCACCCGCCGAGGCCTGGCCGCGGAGGGTGGTACCCTTCTCACCTGGCGGAGGGCCCGAGGCGCGGGTCGTGCCGAAGGCGGCGTTCATGTTCTCTCGATTCGGTCGGATGCTTCTCCCGACGATGGTCGTTCTCACGGTCCTGGCGGGTCTTGTGATCGTCGGGCCCGTCGGCGCCGAACCCGTCGGGTCCGATGACCCTGCGGCCGGAACCGCCGTCTCGGACGGCACGGTGCCGGATGCGACGGACACCGGCGATGTTCCCGGCACCACCGCCTCGACCGTTGACGACCCTGCGGGCGCGTCGGGAGCGTCCGTCGATGCCGCGGCGGCGCCGACGGGCGACGGCGATGCCATCACCCCGTCGACGGCGCCGGTCGACGGCGAGTACATCGTCACCCTCGCCGATGTCGGCGCGACAGGGGTGGGGGTCACCGCGCGCGACCTTGCCGCGGCACATGAAGGCGACGTGCTCTACATCTACAAGCACGCGCTCCGGGGCTTCGCGGTCTCGATGAGCGAGGCCGAAGCGCTTGCCTTGGCCGGCGATCCGCGCGTGGCCGCGGTCGAGGAGAACGGCGTGGTGCGGGCAACGGCGACGCAGCCGGGCGCCACGTGGGGATTGGATCGGATCGACCAGCGCGACCTGCCGCTGAGCACCACCTACACCTACAACGCGACGGGCTCGGGCGTCGACGCGTACATCATCGACACCGGCATCAGGGTGACGCACCAGCAGTTCGGCGGGCGGGCATCGGTGGGCACCGACTCCATCAACGACGGCCAGAACGGCAACGACTGCAACGGCCACGGCACCCACGTCGCCGGCACGGTCGGCGGCTCGACCTTCGGTGTGGCCAAGGAGGTCTCGCTGATCGCCGTGCGGGTGCTCGACTGTTCCGGCAGCGGTTCCAACGCCGGTGTCATCGCCGGGGTCGACTGGGTGACGGCCAACCGCTCGGGCCCGTCGGTGGCCAACATGAGCCTCGGTGGCGGTGCGTCGACGGCATTGGACACCTCGGTGCAGAACTCCATCGCGTCGGGGGTCACCTACGCGCTCGCCGCCGGGAACGACAACGGCGCGAACGCCTGCAACGGCTCGCCCGGCCGCACACCCGAGGCGTTGACCGTGGGCTCCACGACGTCCACCGACGCCCGGTCGTCGTTCTCGAACATCGGCACCTGCGTCGACATCTTCGCCCCAGGGTCGAGCATCACCTCGTCGTGGAACACGAACGACACGGCGACCAACACCATCAGCGGCACGTCGATGGCCACCCCCCATGTCGCCGGCGCGGCCGCTCTGTTCCTCGAGACCGCCCCGAGCTCGACGCCTGCCCAGGTGGGGGCGGCGATCGTCGCCGACTCCACGCCCGGCAAGGTGACCGATCCCGGCACCGGCTCGCCCAATCGGCTCCTCTTCACCGGCAACATCGTCCTCGGCGCACGCATCACGGTCGTGCAGGACTCGGTCGCCGACGCGGCCCAGGACTTCGCCTTCACGAGGTGCCACCTAGGGGCCGGGTGTACCCCGTTCGCCCTCGACGACGACGCCGACCCGACCCTCCCCCGGTCGCTGTCGGTGCCCAGCCTCAACCCGGGCACCTACACCATCACCCAGGCGGCTGTGGCCGGTTGGTCCCTCTCGAGCCTCGTGTGCGACACCGGCGAGACGGTCGACCTGGTCAACCGCCAGGTCACCATCGGCCTGGGGGTCAACGAGCAGGTGACGTGCACGTTCACCAATCGGTCGCCGTCGATCACGGTCGTGGAGGACGCCATCCCCGACTCGGCCCAGGACTTCGCGTTCGTCGGTTGCCACGAAGGGACCGGATGCGGCCCCATCGTGCTCGACGATGACACCGACGCCACTCGCCAGCGGTCACTGACATTCCCCGGCCTGGCCGCCGGCACGTACACGATCACCCAGTCCGCCGCGGCCAACTGGTCGCTCTCTTCGCTCGTGTGCGACACCGGCGAGACGGTCGACCTGGCCAATCGGAAGGTCACCATCAGCCTGGGGGCGGCCGAGCACGCGACCTGTACGTTCACGAACCGCTCGGCGTCGATCACCGTCGTGCAGGACACCGTTCCCGACAACGGCCAGGACTTCGCGTTCACGGGTTGCCAGGGCGCCGGGTGCGGCCCGTTCGTCCTCGACGACGACGCCGACCCCACACTGGCCCGTTCGCTGTCAGCCGGTGGCCTCGCGCCGGCCACCTACACCATCACCCAGAGCCCGACCGCCGGGTTCGAGCTCTTCGCGCTGTCGTGCAACACCGGCGAGTCCATCGACCTCGCCAACCGCCGGGCCACGATCACCTTGACGGCGAACGAGCAGGTCACGTGCACCTTCTCGAACCGTGTCCCACCACCGCCCAACGACTCGTTCGCCAACGCCGCGCCCATCTCGGGCGCGGGCGGCACGGTCACGGGAACCAACGTCAACGCCACCAAGGAGACGGGCGAGCCCAACCACGGAGGGTTCCCGGGAGGCAAGTCGGTCTGGTACCGGTGGACCGCTCCCTCGTCGGGCACGGCCACGGTCACCACCTGCGGGAGCAGCTACGACACCCTGCTCGGTGCCTACACCGGCACGGCGGTCAATGCCCTCACGACGTCGGCGGGCAACGACGACTCGTGTGGCCTCCAGAGCTCGATCTCGTTCGCTGTGGCGGCCGGGGTGACCTACCGCCTCGCCGTCGACGGCTTCGGTGCAGCGAGCGGCAACATCACCCTGAACTGGTCGGTGGCCTGAGGGGCGGTCGCGGCGTCAGTTCCCGGACTCGCAGGTGTAGGTGGCGACCTCGCCGTCGAGGGCGGCGGCCAGGCCCCGGGCGACCTCCTCGGTGCCCGGCCGGGCTATCCAGCCGTTGCCCGAGACGTAGTAGGTGGCACCCCCGCCCCCGAACGCCGTGATGAAGCTGCAGTCGAAGAAGCTGCCGTTCTCCACGAAGTCGCGTTGGGCCGCCGCGTCGGCGAAGGTGTAGAGGTTCACGATCTCACCACCGAACTCGCACGTGCCCTCGGCGGCGGTGCCGGGTTGCTGCACCGCGCCACCGACGTCGGCGAAGTCGGCGCAGTCCGAGCCCAGCGCGTCGCTGAGCTCCTGTGGTGTTCCGGCGTCCACCGGTGAGGAGGCGTCGGACGGACCGCTCCCGGTGCCGACACCCGAGCTGGCACCGGGGTCTGACCCGGCGCCCTCGGTTGTGTCCGGGGTCGCGCCGGTCGTGGAGGTGGCAGGCCCGCCGCCGAAGGGGCCGCTGGTGGTGCTCGTGGAGCTCACCTCGGTCGTCGATGTCCCGACGCCGGTGTCGGGCTTGTCGTTGGCGCTGCTGCACCCCGCCAGTAGGGCGAGAGCAAGCAGCCCGCCCAGCACAGATCCGGTCCGTCGATTCATGCCGGCACTCCCTCAGGGTGGGTTTCGGTCACTCCGGAACCACGGTAGTGCCGGACCCGGGCGGGCGGCCGGGCGCGAGGTGTCGGTCACGACGGTGCCGCCTCCCCACTCCCGGAACCGGCGCCCCCGTCTTCCTCGGGCGCACTGCACCGTATAGAAAGGGGCTCGTGGCCTCTTCCTCTCTCTCTGCGCTCATCCTGGCCGCCGGTGAAGGCAAGCGCATGCGATCACAGCGCCCCAAACCGCTGCATGTCCTCTGCGGTCGACCGATGCTCCTCTACGTGGTCGACTCACTGGTCGACTGCGCGGTCGACCGGGTCGTCGTCGTCGTGGGCCATGGCGCCGAGCGGGTGACGAAGATGCTCCGGGAGGACGGGCCCGATCTCGTCGTCGACCACGTCGAGCAGGATGTCCAGCGGGGCACCGGCGACGCGGTCAGCGTCGGGCTCACGGGCCTCGACGACGAGATCGACACCGACCTCGACGGGGGTGATGTGATCGTGCTGCCCGGTGACACGCCGTTGCTGCGGCCGGCCACGATCGCCGCGCTCGTGGCCGAGCATCGCGAGAGCGGTGCGGCGGCCACGATCCTCACCGCCCGGGTCGCCGACCCGCACGGCTACGGGCGGGTGGTTCGGGGCCGAGATGGCCGGGTGCAACAGATCGTCGAGCAGGTCGACGCCGACGAGTCGCAGCGCCAGATCGACGAGATCAACACCTCGATCTACTGCTTCCGCCGCAGTGTGCTGGCGCCGGCCCTTCGCCGCCTGAGCCCCGAGGGAAATGCGCAGGGCGAGTACTACCTCACCGACGTGGTCGCGGTGCTCCATGACGCGGGCTACCCCGTGGGGTCGGTGGTGGCGGACGACCCCGGCGAGATCGCCGGGGTCAACGACCGCGCCCAGCTGGCGGCGGCTGAAGGTGAGCTCCGTCGTCGCACCGCCGCGGGGTGGCTGGCCCGCGGTGTCACCATGGTCGACCCTGATCGCACGTACATCGATGCGACGGTCGAGTTGGCGGCCGATGTCACGCTGTTCCCCGGCACCTTGCTGCAGGGACGAACAGTGGTGGGACGGGGCAGCGAGATCGGCCCCGACACCCGGTTGGTTGACTGCGTGGTGGGCGCCGACTGCGTGGTCGAACAGACCGTCGGGCGCGATGCCGAAGTGGGCGACGGGGCGACCGTGGGACCGTTCGCCTCGCTCGAGCCGGGCGCGCAGGTGGGCCCGGGGCTTCGCACGGGGGCGTTCTACACTGGCCAACTCGGCGACACCGCCGACAAGGGCCCCTGAGGCGGAAGGCGGAAGGCGGAATATGGAGCAGGTATCCACCAAGCGGCTGCACCTGGTGTCGGGTGACGCCAACCTCCCGCTCGCGGAGGAGATCGCCGACCAGCTCGGTGAGGAGCTCGGCAACGCCAACCTCGCCCGGTTCGCCAACGGCGAGCTGCACTGCCGCTTCGCGGAGTCGGTGCGCGGCACCGACGTGTTCATCCTCCAGACGCACTGCGCCAACGGCGAGAGCTCGGTCAACGATGCCCTGATGCAGCAGCTCATCATGGTCGACGCCGCTCGGCGGGCGTCGGCCAAGCGCATCACGGTCGTGTGCCCCTTCTACGGGTACGCCCGCCAGGATCGCAAGGCCGAAGGGCGCGAACCGATAACCGCCAAGCTCGTCGCCAACCTGTTCACGATCGCGGGCGCCACGCGCCTCGTGAGCGTCGACCTGCACTCGGGTCAGATCCAGGGGTTCTTCGACGGGCCCGTCGATCACCTCACGGCCATGCCCGTCCTCGTCGAGCACATGGCGTCGAACCTCCAGGGCGACCTGGTCGTGGTGTCGCCCGACGCGGGCCGTGCCGCGGTGGCCGAGCGCTACGCCAACGCGCTCGGTGCCGACCTCGCCATCGTGCACAAGCGCCACGTCAAGGGCGAGAAGAACAAGGTGGAGGCCGGTGAGGTGGTGGGCGACGTGGCCGGCCGCACCTGTGTGCTCATCGACGACATGATCGACACCGGGGGCACGCTGGTGGCCGCGGCCGAGGCATTGGCCGCCCGTGGTGCCGGCCAGGTGCATGCTGCGGCCACCCACGGCCTGTTCTCGGGCCCGGCCATCGAACGGATTCAGAATTCGGCCATCGAGCGGGTGGTGGTGACGAACACCCTGCCGCTTCCTCCCGAGAAGCAGATCGACAAGATCGAGGTGATCTCGATCGCCGAGGTGATCGCCGACGCCGTCGGCGCGGTGTTCGAGGACACGTCCGTCAGCGAGATCTTCGGCGGCGCGAACCAGAGCTGATGCCGAACGGCCGGCCGGCCGCGTCGGCGGCGGTCAACCGTGCTCGAGCTTGCGCATGTGGAGCCACACGGCGACGGTGCCACCCAGGAAGACCCCGGCCCACAGGCCGGTCCACGCGGCGAGCCAGGCGATCGCCGCGTTCGAGGTGTCGGGACCGGCCAGCTCGAAGCCCACGAAGGCCAGGGCACCCAGGACCGGGATGCCCACCAGGATGCCGATGATGACCGCGCGGGTGAAGCCCTGATCATTGAGTTCCGAGGTGGAGGACATCGGTCGAGCATCACGGATCCAACGGGCCCTGTCCAGGGTCGAAAGTCCCGTTTGTCGTGCCCACCGAGGCCACCGGTAGACTCGACAGCTGTCCCGGGACACCCCTGTCCCGGCCCTTTGCTTTCCCCAGGAGTGCACCCGAATGGCCGAACTCACCCTCACCGCCGAGACCGGCCGACCGACCGGCAGCCGCCCGTCCAATCGACTCCGGGCCGAAGGCAGGATCCCGGCGGTGGTCTACGGCATGGGCACCGAGCCGTTGGCCATCTCGGTGCAGTGGCGTGAGCTGCGCCAGGTGCTCACCACCGATGCCGGCCTCAACGCCCTGATCAACCTCGACATCGACGGTGATCGTCAGCTCAGCATCGTGAAGGAGATGCAGCGCAACCCGGTGAAGCGATCGGTCACCCACGTCGACTTCATCCTCATCGACCGCGACGCCGACATCGAGGTCGAGGTGCCCGTGGTGCTCGAGGGCGAGGCCGAGCTCGTCGAGCGCGAGGACGGCACCGTCTCGCACGTGCTCTTCACGCTCCCGATCATCGCCAAGCCGGGCGCCATCCCGGCGCAGCTCAGTGTCGACATCTCGGGCCTCGAGATCGGCACGGCGGTTCGGGTGGCCGACCTCGTCCTGCCCGACGGCGTGCGCACCGAGGTCGACCCCGAAGAGGTCGTGGCCATGGGCGAGATCACCCGCGCCACCATGGAGGCCGGGGCCGCCGAGGCGGCCGAGGCCGCGGCTGCGGAGGAAGCCGGCGAGGCTGCCGCTTCGGGCGACGAGGGCTCCGGCGGCGACGCCGGCGGCGACGCGGGCTGACAGCCGGCGGGGGACACCCGCCGATCTCTTGGTGGTGGGCCTCGGCAATCCGGGGTCGCAGTACGAGGGCAGTCGGCACAACGTCGGGGCCGAGGTCGTCGAGCTGCTCGCGGGGCGTCACGGTGCCCGCTTGCGTGGCCGCAAGGAGCACGCCCGCTCCGACGAGGTGCGGGTGGGTGGGCGTCGGTTGGCGTTGGCGGTTCCGCTCACCTACATGAACGAGTCAGGCCAGGCCGTCGCCCCCCTCGCCCGTCGGTTCGGCGTCGAGGACCACCTACGGCACCTCGTGGTGGTCCATGACGAGCTCGACCTGCCCGTCGGGCGCCTCAAGCTGAAGTTGGGTGGGGGGCTGGCCGGCCACAACGGACTGCGCTCGATCAAGGCCCACTTGCACGCCGACGTTTTCGTGCGGGTGCGCATCGGGGTGGGCAAGCCGCCGAGCAAGGAGCACGGCGCCGACCACGTCCTCAAGCGGGTGCCCAAGGCCGATCGGATCGAGCTGGACATCGCCATCCAGAAGGCCGCGGACGCCGTCGAGTACATCCTCGATGAGGGCATCGAGGCTGCCATGAACCGGTTCAACACCCAGGACTGACCGGTCTGCTGGACGGACGTGACGTCAGGCGAGGCCCCCGGGTGAGGAGGTCGCCACACCTTCGGGACGGGAGGTCTTGCGGGGCGCGGACCGTCGCCGGATCAGGCGATCCCACGTCGTGACGAGGGTGTGGGCTGCGAGGACCGAGAGCAGTGCGACCGCGGCGTGGTGATAGCGGGGTGAGCCGTGGGCGAGGTTGATCCCGAGCAGCAGCATGACCGGCACGGCCCAGAGGGGGACGGCCCGTCGGCACGCTTGGATGCAGGCGAGGCCGATGACCACCAGCAGCATCACCAGCGCGTACCAGGTGTCGGCAAGGATCCGGAGCAGTGACCCGACCGACGGACCGGCGAGCTGGTGGCGACCGAAGTCCTGGGCTGCCTCCAGGGCCTCATGGTCGTTCTTCATCGTGACCCAGAGCTTCTGTCCGAACAATCGCACCTCGGCGCGGGGATGGGACCACGCGTACCGCATCGCCTCCCGGTAGTTGCGGTAGTACACCTCGCTCTCCTTGGGGGGATGCGCCAGCCATTCCGCGAAGTCCTGGTTGGGATCTCGGGTGTAGCAGTGAACGAGCCCCGTCGGGCCCAGGGTGGCCGTGCCGTTCGCACCTTCCCAGTGGCCCATGCACGCTTGGAACGAGGTGCTGGTGGCCATGGGGGTCCACACACCGACCTGCAACCCGTTGCGCAGCGCAACCGGAACGGTCACCATCGCCGCGCCGATGAGGATCATCCCCAGGCGGGTGGTGAAGGGCCGCCACGAGCCCCGGAGGCCACGGAGGGCCAGGCCGGGCACGAGCACCAGCACCGTGCCGCCGGGATTGACCAACGCTGCCCAGCCGGCCAGCGCCCCGAAGCCGATCGACCATCCCTTCGATGGCTTGTCGTCACCGGCCCGGATGACGAGCAGCGTTGCCGCCAGCACACAGCTGAGGACCAACGTGGCGTAGAACGTCTCGGTCATCGCCACCGAGGTGAAGTAGATCTGGGCCGGACCGACGGCCAGCAACCACGCCGCCAGGTTTCGGGTCGAGCGCCCGAACCAGGTCGCCCCGATCGCGGCGACCAGCCCGACGTTGATCGTGCCGAGCACGACGTTGAGCAACGCGGCAGTGAACACCGCGCTCGGTGCGCCCACCTGGTGGCTCAACCAGAAGAACGGGGCCAGCAGGATGGGGTAGCCGATGGCGTTTCCGGCGGTGGGCGTGCCGTGCCAGGTCGGAAGGTGGAACCTCGAGAGCTGCTCGGCGGTGGTGATGTACCGGCCGGGGTCCGTGATGGGCACGGCGGTGGCCTTGGTGGTGGCGATGGACCAGGCGAGTCGCACCACGAAGGCGACCACCACGGCTGTTACGAGGGATCGGTTGCCCGGGTGAACGATCCAGGTCCGCATCCGGGCGGCGGGCAGGGAGGGTCCGAAGAACCATGCGTGGAGGCACAGCACGGCCGCGACAACCAGCAGAAGTGAGAGTGCGGCCAACCGAGAGTTCCTAGGAAGAGGCGACGTTGGTTCTGATGCGCCACTCAACGTACACGCCAGGGGCGACGTGGATCATTCGCCCGGAGGCACTCGACGTCGAGGGCGCCGACCGTTGCTTGCACTCGGAGTTCGCCGAGCCCACTCGCTGTGTGGCGGGAGGATGCGTGGGGCTGGGGTCGTGGCCTACGCTGCACCTGACCTGCCACGGAACGTGTTGGAAGAGGCCACCAAACATGTCTGCTACTGCTGAGTGCCGTCCATGGAGCGATTTGTGACCGTTGCCGACGGCGCGGCGTGGCCGGAGACCGTCGACACGCTGAAGGTCAGCATCCTCGTACCGGTCTTCAACGAGTCACACACCGTCATCGAGTTGCTCCAGCAGGTGCTGCGCTCGCCGGTCGGCATGGCGAAGGAGGTGCTGGTGTGCGACGACGGGTCGACCGACGGAACCAGGGACCTGCTCGCCGGCGTCGCGGGCGAGCCCGAGGTGTCCGTGGAGTTCCTCGATGAGAACATCGGTCGTGGTGGTGTGCTCAAGCACCTCTGGACGAGGGCATCGGGTCACATCATCGTCCACCAGGATGCGGATCTCGAGTACGACCCTGCCGAGATCTCCCGCCTGCTCGCGCCGATCGTCGCGGGTGACGCCGATGTCGTGTTCGGGAGCCGCTTCAAGGGTTCGATCGAGCAGATGCGGGGCGCGAACGAACTCGGCAACCGACTGATGAGCTGGGCCGCCCGCCACCTCTACGGCCTCGAGATAACGGATCTGATGACCTGTTACAAGGCGTATCGCCGCGACCTCGTGAGCGGCCTGAGCATCAGCGCCGACGGATTCGATTTCGAGGCCGAGCTCACGGCTCGGCTCGCACAGCGGGGCGCACGGTTCGCCGAGGTCCCGATCAGCTTCGTGGGTCGCACGGTTGAGGAGGGCAAGAAGATCCGGATGGTCGATGCGGTGCACGTCACGCGGCGCCTACTGGCCTGCCGGGTTCGCAAGGTCAACCAGCATGGCTGACCCAGGCGCCGATGTCGTCGGGGTGATCCTCGCCGCGGGCAAGGGAACCCGCATCTACCCGTTCTCCGCCACCCAGCCGAAGCCCGTGCTGCCGGTCGGGAACCGGCCGCTTCTTCAGCGGCAGGTGGAGATGATGCGCGATCACGGGATCACCGACATCGTCATCGTCATCGGCTACCTCGGCTACGCGATCGTCAACGCCCTCGGAGACGGAAGCGGCCTTGGCGTGCGCATCCGCTACGTCGAGCAGCGCGACACCCTCGGGCTGGCCCACGCGGTCGGCAACCTCGAGCCGTTCATCCAATCGCCCTTCGTGCTCATGCTCGGCGACATCTACCTCGAGACCGAAGGCCTGGGATCGATGATCGAGGCGGTCACCAGTGGCGAGGCGACGGGGGTGCTGGCCAGCAGGGTCGAGCCCGACCCCGAGAAGATCAAGCGGAATTTCGCGATCATCTGCGACGACGGCGGAACACAGGTTCGCCGGGTGATCGAGAAGCCGCGACACACGATCAGCGACCTGAAGGGCTCAGGCCTCTACACCTTCGATCTGCCGGTGTTCGACGCAGTCCGCCGCACGCCGCGCACCGCGATGCGAGATGAATACGAGATCACCGACACCGTCCAGATCATGATCGAGGACGGGTACACGATCCTGCACAGCCCGCTGGTTAGCGAGGACATCAACCTGACGGTCCCATCGGACCTCCTCGAGATCAACCTGCTGGACCTCGAGCGCCGGGGTGTCGATCACCTCATCGGCGACGGCGCCTGCATCGCGCCGGGCGCAGCGGTGGAGAACAGCGTCATTGGCGCCGGTGTGGTCATCTCCGAGCCGATCACGATCCGCGACAGCCTGGTGTTCGCCGACACGAAGCTCGAGAGCGGCACCGACCTGCGTCGCGTCATCGTCCATGGGGAGGGTCAGATCCAGTGCTGACGGTCCGGCCGGCGCAGAGATCAGGCACCGCGGCCAACCGATGACCGCACCGACGCGGCGGGCCCTGGTGACGGGTGGCGCTGGCTTCATCGGGTCGCACCTGGTCGCCGAGCTCCTCGAGCGTGACGTGCGGGTCGTGGTGCTCGACAACCTTTCCACGGGCGTCGCGGAACGGGTCGATCCCCGGGCCACGTTGGTGGAGGGCGACATCCGGGACCCGCGAGCGGTCGACGCCGCGGTCAAGGACGCCGATGTCGTGTTCCATTTGGCGGCGCGGGTCACCATCCGGGGTAGCCTCGACCACTTCTACGACGACGTGGACCACAACGTGATGGGCACGCTCAACCTGCTCCGCTCACTGCGCGAACGACGCCTCGATCGTTTCGTGCTGGCGTCGTCGATGGCGGTCTATGCGCCACCGCCCAGCCCCGACCCCGTCGACGAGCACGCGCCGTGCGAGCCCATCTCTCCCTACGGGGTCTCGAAGCTCGCGGCGGAGCGGCTTGCCGCGCAGGTCCTCGCCATGCAGGGTGTCCCCTTCACGGCCCTGCGCTACTTCAACACCTATGGCCCCCACCAGCGGTTCACGCCCTACGTGGGGGTCATCACCATCTTCGCCACCACCCTGCTCCAAGGCGGCACCCCGACCGTCTTTGGTGATGGCGAACAGCAGCGGGACTTCGTGCACGTCGATGACATCGTGGCGGGGACGGTGGCGGCGCTGGACGGCCCGCCCGGCACCTACAACCTCGGGACGGGCAAGGCGACGACGGTGAACGAGCTGGCCAGGCTGATGAGTGACCACCTCGGGGTCGACACGCAGCCCCATCACGGCCCTGAACACGAAGGCGAGCCGCGCTTCACGGTCGCCGACATCGGGGCTGCCCGTCGTCACCTCAGGTACGAGCCCCACCGGTCGCTCGACGCGGATCTGGGTGAGGTCATCGCCGCGATCGCCCGGGGTCTACCCGAACACTGAGACTCGCAGAGCTCAGGCGATGAGGGTGCGCAGGACCTCGGTGAGGCGGTCGGGCTGGGCCGGGATGAAGTGGCCGGAGCCGTCGACCACTTGCAGCTCGGCGTGGGGTAGCGAGGCGACCAGCCGCTGCGCGTGCACCATCGGCAGGAGCTCGTCGTCGGCGCCCTGCCAGCAATCCAGGTGGACGCCGATGTCGGCCACACGCGAAGCCCCAGTCGGGGGCCCCGACCGCCCGGTAGTCGTCGACGGTGCCATGGGGGCCGTTGGCGAAGGTGGCCACGCGGTTGCCCTCCCAACCCACCACATCCTCGGCGGGCCAGTCCGCCAGCACGGCGCGATCGGTCGGTCCGACGACGTGCAGCAGCTGCTGCTTGGCCTTCTCGAGACCCCGCCGGCCGCTGGCCAGGCCCACGATGGGGGCGGCGAGCCAGGGCGCCCGCCGGGACAGCGGGACCAGGATCCGGTCGATGACGAGGCCCAGCTGATTGGTGTCTGCCCCATCGGGCAGTGGGGCCATGCCTCCACAGGTCGCCAACCGCGTGACCCGATCGGGTGCGGCGGCGGCGCAGGCCAGGGCGTGGGGACCGCCGGCGGACCAGCCGAGCGCCGCGAACCGGTCGAGGCCGAGGTGATCGGCCAGCGCGGCGGCGTCCACGCCCCAACCGGCGACCGTGCGACCCGGGTCGCGGTCCGACCAGCCGATCCCGGTGCGGTCCGGGGCGATGATGCGGGCGCCCACGGCCTTGGCGGGCCCGTCGGCGCGAGCCGCGTCGACTCGACAACTCAGCCCGCCGTGGTTCCAGACCACCGGGGTACCGTTGGGAGCGCCGTACTCGGACCACGCGAGGCGGCGCCCGCGAACGTGTGGGATCGGACCTCGGGTGGGGGCGCACCACCTGCCGTGCGGCCGCCCGCCATGGGCTCAGGCGGTGCGGTTGCGGTCGTTGTACTGCCGGCCGCCGCCACCCCAGGACACGACGTCGAGGAACAGGCCCGTGGCCACGAACAGCCAACCGAGGCCGTGGACACCCGCGATGGGCGCGTAGGCGAGGGCGTAGAAGAGGGTGGTCCAGGGCAGTACGAGAAAGCCGATGGCACCCATGAAGAAGGAGTCGAAGGCGAGCGAGAGGCGATCGCCGAACAACCACATCAGGAAGAGCGCGAGGCGTGGTGACAACCAACTGGCGATGACGACGAGGCAGCAACCCATGCCCCCATGTTCGCGTGCCGGCGGCCGACGTGCTCGCAGAACGCGAAGTTCGGTGGGCTCCGATCCTCTCGGGCCTCGAGGACTCTGCGAGAATGGACCCTCGGGCGACGGTGCCCGTCGTCGAAGGGGGAGCTGTGGGCGTTCGCAGATCGACCGGAGCCGCCGTCTTGGCCGTCGTGGCGGTGCTGACCGCGGCATGCGGCAGCGGGTCCGATGACAAGGGCCCGGGCGGCGGGGCCACGAGCACCATCCCGGCGGCCGACCCGGTCGACTACTCCGCTCGAGGTCCCTACGCCGTCGGCGAGGTGGACCTCGAGCTCGACCCCGAGCACAAGATCGCTGTGTTCTACCCGGTCGATCGCGACGCCCTGCCCGACGACGCCACGCCCTACACCTACTCGGGCGAAGAAATCCTGGGGCCCGAGATCGTCGACCTTCTCCCGGGTGCGCTCGCCGGCGAGATCTCGCCTCCCGACACCTGGGTCGAGGCGCCCGCCAGCGGGTCGGGCCCCTTCCCGGTGGTGATGCACAGCCACGGCGCCGCCGGAAATCTCCGCTTCGCCAACATCCACAACAGTCATGTGGCGTCGTGGGGCTACGTCGTGGCCGCGGTCGATCACCCCGAGCGGGGCGTGGGGAACGCGATCACCTCGTCGATATCCCCGGGCGGCTCCGAAGATCAGGGTTGTGAGCCGCGTGATCAGAGCGACCGGTTCCTCGACAGTGACCAGTTGGCCGCCGGTCTCGACCTGCTGACCGACGAGACCGGCAGCTCGGGGTCGGTGCTCGAGGGCGTTGTCGACCCCGAGCGGGTGGCAGCCGAGGGGCACAGTGCCGGCGGCAGTGCGTCGGGCACGCTGGCCTACGACGAGCGCGTGGACACCTGGATCGGTCAGGCGCCCGGCACGCCCCTCGAGCCCGGCGCCGACCCGACCCCGTTCGCCAGCGCCGCTGAGAACGCGGCCGGCGAGTGCGAGTTCGAGTTCGACACCGAAGGCTTCCTGGCAGAGACCACTCCGCCACCCGTCCCCTCGATGATCATCGCCGCCGAGGGCGACACCGTGATCCCGCTCGACAGCGTCCAGGCCATCTACGACTGGCTCGACACGCCCAAGCGGCTGGTGGTCATCGCCGACAGCGGGCACGCCGTGTTCGTCGACCCGTGCCAGCCGATCCAGGCCGAGGGCGGGCTCTCCGGCTTCATCGAGGCGCTCGGGCTCGACCCCGACAAGGTCCCCCTCATCGAGCTCGGCGAGAACGGCTGCCTCCCTTCCGACACGCCCGCCGAGACGGTCTGGGCCCTCATCGACCATGTGACGGTCGCCCAACTGAACGAGGTGTTCGACATCGACCGCCCCGAGGCCGTCGCCAGCCTCGACGAGTCGTACTTGCGGGAGGCCTTCCCCGACCGCCTCCTCCGGGAGCAAGTCGACAGCTGACGCCGGCACGGGTGCGCTGCCGGTTCATCGAGGAAGTCTGCCAGGATGTCCCTCGTGGCGAGTGCCGGAGAGAACGCCCCGACGTTCTGGCTCGAGGTGAGGCCGAGTGCCTCGGTGACGCCGAAGGGCCCGTCGCCGGTCGTAGGCGTGATCGTCGGGACCGGCGTGGTCGTGGTCCTGGCATGGCGCGGTCATCGTGTGGCCGCCACGGTCTTGGCGGTGGTCGTGGTGACGCTGGTCGGTGCCCGGCGGGCCTCGCCCACATTCGACCGGTGGATGGAGGTCGGGCTCGCCCGACTGGCCCGGGCGGTGGGCATCATGCTCACGTGGCTCTGCCTCGGCTTCCTCGTGGTGGTGGTGATCGCTCCGGTGTGGGCCGTCACGACCGTGTTGCGCTGGAACACGCTCGAGCCCGCGCTCGACGCTGGGCGCTGGGCACGGCGCCGGCTCCGACCCTGGCAGAGCCGACCCGATCGCCCGTTCGCCGACGAGCGCCGGTCGCTCGCGCCGAAGACGCAACTGCACGCCCTGGCTGTCGTCGCGGTGCCGGTCGCGCTGGTCGCCCTACTCGCCTTCCCGCTCCGCACGGGGGCCCTGCGCCTGGCGGGCTGGGCGGTGCCGGGCCACGTCTTCATCGACACGCCGGACCCGTCCGCTCCTTCGGCCACCGAAGCGCCCGCCGCCACAGGAACGCCCCCTTCGGCCGACCTGCAACCCAGCCCGGACCCCTCAGGCGACCCACCGGACGGATCTGTACGCGACGTGGCCATCGCTCATCGGGACGTGCCGTGGGCGGACGACTACTTCGACGAGCTCTTCCCGACGCGCTTCGGGTTCGACCCTGTCCTCACCGTCCGCGTGGCCGATCACCGGGGCCAGTACGTCAACGTGTCCGACCGCGTGCGCCGGAGCTACACGCCAACGGGTGCAGCCGACGACCCGACGGCGCTCGATGTGTGGTTCTTCGGCGCGTCGGCGCTGTTCGGGCAGGGCCAGCGCGACGATCACACCATCGTGTCCGAGGTCGCCCGCGTCGCCACCGAGTCAGGTGTCCCCCTTCGGGCCACGAACTTCGGGGTGCCGTCCTACTGGGCATGGCAGGACGACATGCTGATGGCCCAGATGCTCAGCGAGCGTCCGCCGCCCGACCTCATCGTGACCTACGAGGGCTACAACGACATCGTCCACACGATCGCCCCCGGATCGCCCACGAGCGTGTCCACGGGCTTCGCCGACGAAGTGCAGAGGGCCCTGACGGAGCAGGCCGCCGACCTCGCCGGCAGCGGCGGTCTTGTCGAAGACGTCGTCCCACGCACCGCCTTCACGTCTGCCGAGAACTCGGCGACGATCCTCGGGCGTTCGGCCGGTTTGGCGCGAGACCTCGCCCACGCGCACGGCATCCCCATCGCGCAGTTCCTGCAACCCTCGGTCTACACCCGTGACCTCGCCGTCGACGACGCCACGCTCGCCAACATCGGAGCGGACCTCGAGTGGCGCGACACCTGGTCCGTCGCGTGGAATCAGGCCCGCGCGCTCGCGACCGTCGACGGCGTGACCGACCTGGGCGACACCCTCGACGATGTGGACGAGATCGTGTATTTCGACGACGTGCACACCAACGAGCTGGGCGCACGCGTGGTGGCCGAGGCGATGTACGCCGACCTCGCTCCGACCATCGAGCGGCTCCACGACGCCAAGGCGCTGTCCCCGAGAGGCTGATCCCGAAGAGCATCGCCGCCGGGTGGCCTTCCCTAGACTTTCGGGGTGAGCCTCGCGTCGCTGCCCGGACTTCTGCGCGACGAGCCGGCGGTCCTGCGGGTGCTGGGCCGGTCATCCGCCGTGCTCGCGGTGCCCGAGGCGGCGCGTGCGTTCACGATCGCCGGCCTGTCCGAGGTGTCGCAGCGCACGCCGCTGGTCGTGGCCGTGCCGACGACCGGCGACGCCGAACGCCTGGCGCGCGACCTGGTCGCGTTCCTCGGCGACGAGGCCGTCGACCTCTTCCCGGCATGGGAGACGCTGCCCTTCGAGCGGGTGAGCCCCAGCGTCGAGACCATGGGCCGGCGGCTTCGCGGGATGTGGCGCCTCCGGCACCCCGAACGCCTCCCGCGCGTCCTGGTGGCACCGGTGCGTGCCCTCGTCCAGCGGCTCGGCCCCCACGTCGAGGACGTCGAGCCGGTCATGGTCCGGGCCGGCGAAGCGGTCGACACCACCGAGCTCGTCGAGCAGCTGGTCGGTGCCGGGTACCGCCGCGAGTACCAGGTGGAGCACCGGGGCGAGCTGGCGGTGCGCGGGTCGATCATCGACGTCTTCCCGTCGACGGCGGACACGCCCGTGCGCATCGACCTGTGGGGCGACGAGGTCGACCGGCTCACCGAGTTCTCGGTCGCCGATCAGCGATCGACGGTCGATCTCGCCGAGGTCGAGATCTTCGGGTGTCGCGAGCTGCTCCCCACCGCCGAGGTCCGGGCGCGTGCCGAGGCGCTCGTGGCCACCGAGCCGTGGGGACGGGAGCAGTGGGAGCGGCTGGCCCGTGGTGAGACCTTCGACGGCATGGAGTCGTGGCTCAGCTGGCTCGTCGACGACGAGCACCTGCTCCCCGACCTGCTGCCCGCCGACGCGCAGCTGCTGCTGGTCGAGCCCACGCGCATGCGCGACCGCGCCGCCGACCTGCTGGCCGAGGAGGCCGACCTCGCCGGCACGCTCGCCCAGACCTGGGGAGCGGCCGACCGAGCGTTCCCTCAGCTCCACCTCCCCTTCGACCGGCTGCTCGCCCACACCGACGTGCCGGCGTGGTCGGTCACCAACGCCCCGGAAGGCCCGGACGTCGTCACGGTTGGCGCGTACGGCTGGGACCCCGTCGTCGGCGACGGCAACCGGCTGGTCGGGCAACTGGCCAACCTGCTCGCCGACGACTACCGGCTGGTCGTCGCCACCGACGGCGCTGGTTCGGGGGCGCGGGTGGGCCGGCTGCTGTCGGACCAGGGCGTGCACGTGGCCGACCGGCTGGAGGCGTCCCAGCCGCTTCTGGATGATGCGGCCACCCCGGTCGACCTGACAAGGCCCGGCGGTCACCTGGTGGTGGCTCCTCTCGAGCGCGGGTTCGTGATGCCGAGCCTCAAGCTCGCCGTGCTGGCCGAGAGCGACGTCACCGGCCGTCGCCGGGCCCACCGCCCGCCGCGCGCGCGGCACCGCGACGCTCGGGGCTTCTTCGACGACCTCAGCGTGGGCGACCACGTCGTCCACCACCAGCACGGGGTCGCCCGCTACGGCGGCATGGTCAAGCGGGCCATCGCCGGCCACGAGCGCGACTACCTGCTGCTCGAGTACCGCAGCGGCGACCGGCTCTACGTGCCGTCCGACCAGATCGACGCCGTCCGGCACTACACCGGCGGTGAAACCCCGACCCTCAGCCGCCTCAACGGCTCGGACTGGCAGAAGGCCAAGGCGAAGGTGCGCTCGGCGGTGGCGGAGATCGCCCAGGAGCTCGTGGTGCTCTACCAGACCAGGGTCAACAGCACGGGCACCGCCTTCGGCCCCGACACGCCGTGGCAGCGTGAGCTCGAGGATGGCTTCCCCTACCGCGAGACGCCCGACCAACTCACCGCCATCACCGAGGTGAAAGCCGACATGGAAGAGCCGGTGCCCATGGACCGCCTGGTGTGCGGCGACGTGGGCTTCGGCAAGACCGAGGTCGCCATCCGGGCCGTCTTCAAGGCGGTCCAGGACGGTACGCAGGCGGCGGTGCTGGTGCCCACCACCCTGCTCGCGCAACAGCACTTCCAGACCTTCAGCGAGCGCTTCTCTCCCTACCCGGTCCGGGTCGAGGTGCTGAGCAGGTTCCTGACGAACGCGCAGGCCCGCAAGGTGGCGGCGGGGGTGCGCGACGGGTCGGTCGACGTGATCATCGGCACCCACCGGCTGCTGTCCGACGACATCGCGTTCAAGAAGCTGGGCCTGCTGGTGGTCGACGAGGAGCAGCGGTTCGGGGTCACCCACAAGGAGGCCATGAAGCAGCTCAAGGCCGATGTCGACGTGCTCACCCTCACGGCCACACCGATCCCGAGGACGCTCGAGATGAGCCTCACCGGGATCCGCGACCTCACCCTGCTCAACACGCCGCCGGCCGAGCGCCAGCCGATCCTCACCTACGTCGGCGAGTACGACGAGCGGGCCGTGTCCGAGGCCCTGCGCCGTGAGCTGCTCCGCGACGGTCAGGTGTTCTTCGTCCACAACCGGGTGAAGGACATCGAGGCGGTGGCCGCCGACCTGCGCGACCTGGTGCCCGAGGCGCGGATAGCGGTGGCCCACGGCCAGATGGACGAGGGCACCCTCGAGCGGGTGGTCATCGACTTCTGGGAGGGGCGCTTCGACGTGCTCGTGTGCACCACCATCATCGAGTCGGGCATCGACATGCCCACGGTGAACACGCTGGTGGTCGACCGGGCCGACCTGCTGGGCCTGGGCCAGCTCCACCAGCTGCGCGGCCGGGTCGGGCGCTCGGGGTCGCGTGCCTACGCCTACTTGTTCTCGCCCCGCGACCGGGCGCTCACCGACGAGGCCTACGAGCGGCTCAAGACCATCGGAGAGGCCACCGAGCTGGGCTCGGGGTTCAAGATCGCCATGCGCGACCTCGAGATCCGTGGCGCCGGCAACCTGTTGGGCGTGGGCCAGTCGGGCCACATCGCGGCGGTGGGCTACGACCTCTATTGCCAGATGGTCACCGAGGCGGTGGCCGAGCTGAAGGGCGAGACCCCCGCGGAGCCGGCCGAGGTGAAGATCGACCTGCCCTTCGACGCCAACCTGCCCCCCGACTACGTGACCAAGGAGGAATTGCGGCTCGAGGCATATCGGCGTCTGGCCGCAGTCACCACCGAGAACGAGGTAGACGACATCCGCGTCGAGTGGCAGGACCGCTACGGCCCGGTCCCGTCCACCGCCGAGGCCCTTCTCGGCGTGGCCCGTCTGCGCGCGGAGTGCGCCCGCCTCGAGCTGCGCGAGATTGCCGTCACCAAGGGCCCGGCATTCTCGGGGCCGGCGTTCGTCGCCCGGTTCGCACCGTTGTCGCTGCTCACGAGCCAGCAGATCCGCCTGAACCGCCTTTCGCCCAAGGCGATCTACAAGGAGGACAGCGGTCAGCTCCAGGTGCCGGTCAGCACCGCCGAGGGCCTCGTCGACAACCTGGTCGCCCTGCTCCGACAGCTGGTGCCCGTGGAGTAGGCGCACCGCGACGGGCGGCCCCGCGCCTGGCTCTCGCCGGCCAGGCCGTAGCATGATCGCCCTGTGACCCGATTCCTCCGCCTCTCCCTCGTCGCGCTCGTGCTCCTGTTGGCGGGTGCGCTCGCCTCATGCTCCGACGCCGCCGACAACGCCGCCGTGACCGTCAACGGCACCGTGGTGCCGCAGTCGGTGATCGATGCCGAGCTCGACGACCTGGTCGGCTACGCCGACGCGAACCCCGACACCCAGTTCGCCCAGGCCGTCTACGGCGAGGGTGAGGACACCGTGAACACGGCCTTCACCGCGCAGGTGCTCCAGGAGCGGGTCGTGGCCGCCGTCGTCGCCGAAGAGTTCGGCCGGCGGAACCTCGAGATCACCGATGCCGACCGCCAGGCGGCCGAGGAGCAGTTCGCCGCGCAGCTCGCGCCGCAACCTGCGGCGGACCCCAACGCCGACCCCACCGCACCCCCTACCACGGCCGATCCGGCCGCGGGCCAGGCGGTCTTCGACCAGTTCTCGCAGAGCTTCCAGGACTTCGAGGTCACGTTCAACGCCCAGGCCGCCGTGCTCTCCGAGGCCCTGGCGGCCGAAGCGGGCGAGGACGCCGCCGTCACCGGTGCCGACGTCCGGGCCTACTACGACGACAACCAGGACCAGTTCACCCAGAACTGCGCGAGCCACATCCTGGTCGACGACGAGGCGACGGCCCAGGACCTCTCCCAGCAGCTCGCCGACGGTGCGGACTTCGCGGACCTGGCCGCGGCGAACTCCACGGACACCGGTTCGGCGGCGAACGGTGGCGACCTCGGTTGCCAGCCCGTTGGCTCCTTCGTCCCCGAGTTCGAGGCGGCCATCGCCGCCGCCGACGTCGGCACGGTCACCGAGCCGGTCCAGACACAGTTCGGCTATCACCTCATCCTGGTGAACCAGAAGGGCGTCGCCCCCTTCGCCGACGTGAAGGCCCAGATCCGGTCCCAGCTGGAGGCGCCCGCCCAGGATCCCCTCAACACCTTCCTGTCCGAGGCCCTGGGAAGCGCCGAGGTCGAGGTCAACTCCCGCTATGGCCGGTGGGACGCGGACACGATGACGGTGGTACCTCCCGAGGGGCCGTCCACGCCGAGCACGACCCTTCCCGACCTGGGCACCGCACCCGCCCAGGATCCCTCCACGACCGACAGCACCACCGCCGGGGGTTGACGGCGCACCTCACCGTCGTCGGCCTGGGCCCGGCAGGGCCCGACCTTGTCACCGCCGGCACACTGGCCGCGATCGAGGCCACGCCCCGTCGTTACCTCCGCACCGGCCGCCATCCGGCCGCCGCCCTTCTGGGCGACGCCCCCACCTTCGACGCGGTCTACGACGCGTCCGAGACCCTCGACGAGGTGTACCGCTCGATCGTCGCCACGCTCGTCGACGCCGCCGCCACCCATGGTTCGGTGCTCTACGCGGTTCCCGGGTCACCTGTCGTGGCGGAACGGACGGTCGAGTTGCTGGTCGGTGCTTCCGGGAGGGGCATCGAGGTCGAGTTGCTCCCGGCGATGTCGTTCGCCGATCTCGTGTGGGCGCGCCTGCGCGTGGACCCTGTGGCGGTCGGGGCGCGAATCGTCGACGGGCAGCGGTTCGCCTCGGAGGGAGCGGGTCAACGCGGCCCGCTGCTCGTCGCGCAGTGCGACCGACGCTCGGTGCTGTCGGAGATCAAGCTGGCCGTGGAGCAGGACGCACCCGATCGGGTGGTGGTGCTCCAGCGCCTCGGCCTCGCCGACGAGTCCGTCTTCGAGGTGGCGTGGGAGGACCTCGACCGGTCAGTGGAGCCGGACCACCTCACGTCCCTGTGGCTGCCTTCACTGGCGGCGCCGGTGGCGGGCGAGCTGCAACGGTTCGCCGAGCTCGTGGTCACGCTGCGACGAGAGTGCCCTTGGGACCGCGAGCAGACCCACCTCAGCCTCGGCCGCCACCTGCTCGAGGAGACCTACGAGACCCTCGAGGCGATCGAGGGGGTCGACGTGGAGGCGGGTGAGGGCTACGACCACCTCGAGGAAGAGCTCGGCGACCTGCTCTTCCAGGTGTTCTTCCACGCCACCCTGGCCACCGAGGAGGGGCAGTTCACCGTCGCCGACGTGGCCCGGGGCATCCACGACAAGCTGCGCCTGCGCCACCCCCACGTGTTCGGCGAGGTCGAGGTGGCAGGCCCGGGGGACGTGATGCGCAACTGGGAGCAGATCAAGAAAGCCGAGAAGGGCCGCGACAGCGTGATGGACGGCATCCCGAAGGCGCTGCCGGCACTGCTCTACGCCCTCAAGGTGCAGAAGAAGGGTGCCAACTCGGGCTTCGCCTACCCGTCGCTCGACGCGGCGTTCGCCGATGTCGAGAGCGAGCTCGCCGAGGTGCGCGCCGACCCCACGCCCCACGAGGTGGGCGACGTGCTGTTCGCCGCCACCGGAGTCGCGCAGCACCTGGGCGTCGACCCCGAGTCGGCGCTGCGGGGGGCGGCCGACCGCTTCCAGGCGCGCTTCCGGGTGGTCGAGCGACTGGCCGACGAGGAGGGGGTCGTGCTCAACGAGGCCCGCCCGGACACCCTCGACCGGTGGTGGCGCGCGGCGAAAGCCGAGCGCTCGGTGGAGGGCGGGTAGGAGTGTGGCATGAAATCTCGGTGGTGATAGCCGGGATTTCAAGGTAGAAGTCGCTAGGATGGCTGTCGTGATCGATCGCAACGGCCATCGGCACCGATGCCAGGAGCTCTTGTCCACCGTGCCCTGCGTGGCGTTGCTCGGCGCGCGCCAGGTGGGAAAGACCACGCTCGCGCAGGAGATCGCCGAGGCGTGGAGCGGACCTGTGCACAGGTTCGACCTCGAGCTGCCGAGCGATCTTGCGAGATTGGCGGAGCCTGAACTGGCATTGGCGGGACTGGATGGTCTCGTGGTGTTCGACGAGGTGCAGCGCCGTCCCGAGCTCTTCCCCGTGCTGCGGTCGCTGATCGACCGGGATCCGGGGTGCCGGTACCTGGTGCTCGGCAGCGCGGCTCCCGAGCTCCTTCGACAGTCCTCCGAGACGCTGGCCGGTCGGATCGCCTTTCACGACCTCACGCCCTTCACCCTCGACGAGGTCGGGATCGGAGCCATCGATCGACTCTGGGCCAGGGGTGGGTTCCCCAGGTCCTTCACCGCCGATTCCGACGATGCGAGCTTCCGGTGGCGACTCGACTTCGTTCGCACCTTCGTCGAGCGGGACCTCCCGTCGCTCGGGGTCCGCGTTCCTGCCTCGACGAACGACCGGTTCTGGCGGATGCTCGCCCACGTTCACGGGCAGGTGTGGAGTGGTTCCCGGTTCGCATCCTCGTTCGGTGTCGCCGACACGACGGTGCGCCGGTATCTCGACCTGTTGACCAGCGCACTCGTGGTCGAACAGCTCCGCCCGTGGCACGAGAACGTCGGCAAGCGGCAGGTGAAGTCGCCCAAGGTGTACATCTCCGACAGCGGAATCCTTCACGCGTTGCTCGACCTGCCGGATCGCACCTCGATCGAACGCCACCCGATCCTCGGGGCGTCGTGGGAAGGGTTCATCCTCCGACAGATATCGGCGGTGAGTGGGAGCCGAGCAGATCAGCGGTACTTCTGGGCCACCCACGGTGGCGCGGAGCTCGATCTGCTCATCGTTCGAGGTGCGGAGCGCATCGGGTTCGAGATCAAGCGGACGGCCACGCCAAAGATGACCTCGTCGTTGCGGTCGGCGATCGAAACGCTCCGCCTCGACCGGGCGTTCGTCGTGCACGCCGGAGAGCATTCGTTCCCGCTTGCCCCCGGCGTCGACGCGCTCGCCGCGGTCGACCTCACGAAGGCCGAGATCGTGGGAGGATGACGGTGCGCCGGTGACCCTCTCGAGGTCGCGCTCAGCCGAGGTCGGCATCGGTCTCTATCCCGACGGGGACCCGTTGCATGGTCAACGACGCGACGGACCCAGGGTGCTGCGCCAGTGGCGCTCCAGGCCGTGTTGGCCACGGTTTTCTGGTGGGGGTGAACCTGGGCCCTGCGTCGGCTGTGTGACCTTCGACCCTGCCCGGCGGCCTGCACGACCGCTAGCTTCTCGTCCGTGACCACCCGCCTCGGCCGACTCGCGGTCGCCGCTGCTGCTGGGGTGGGGGGCTTGGCGGCCTACGACCTGGTGCAGCGTCGCCATGCCATCCTGCGCAACTTCCCCGTGCTCGGCCACCTGCGGTTCTGGCTCGAGGCGGTCGGTCCCGAGCTGCGCCAGTACATCGTCACCGACAACGACCAGGAGCGCCCCTTCAACCGCGACCAGCGGCGCTGGGTGTACACGTCGTCGAAGCAGGAGAACAACCTCACCGGGTTCGGCACCGACAACAACCTCGAGCTGAGCCCCGACTACCTCATCATCAAGCACGTCGCCTTCCCCGAGCGCACCATGGCGACCGATCGTGACCCCTCGGTGCCGTGCGCCAAGGTGCTGGGCGCGGCGCGTGGCCGGCCCGGTGCGTTCCGGCCCCGCTCGATCGTGAACATCTCGGCCATGAGCTTCGGGTCGCTGAGCGGCCCCGCGGTCGAGGCCCTCAACCGGGGTGCCGCGCTGGCCGGCTGCCTGCACAACACGGGCGAGGGTGGTGTGTCGCCCCACCACGAGCACGGCGGCGAGCTGATCTGGCAGATCGGCACCGGCTACTTCGGCTGCCGCGACGAGAGTGGCAGCTTCGACCTCGACCAGGTGGTCGCCAGAGTCGGGCGGTCACCGATCCGTGCTATCGAGATCAAGCTCTCGCAGGGCGCGAAGGCCGGCCTCGGCGGTGTGGTCCCGGGCGCCAAGGTCACCCCCGAGATCGCGGCGATGCGGGGAATCCCCGAGGGCCAGGACTGCCTCAGCCCGCCCTACCACCGCGAGTTCGCCGATGTCGACGGCCTCATCGACTTCGTCGAGCGCATCGCCGGCGCCACCGGCCTGCCCGTGGGCATCAAGTCGGCGGTGGGGGAGCAGCAGTTCTGGGACGACCTGGTCGCCCGGATGGCCGCCCGGGGCGAGGGGCCCGACTTCGTGACCGTCGACGGCGGGGAAGGCGGCTCGGGTGCGGCGCCGCTGGTGTTCGCCGACCACGTGTCGCTTCCTTTCCGGGTGGCCTTCCCCCGCGTCTACCGGACCTTCGCCAGGGCGGGTCTCACCGACGACGTCGTGTTCGTCGGCTCGGGCAAGCTCGGCCTGCCGGATTCGGGGTTCCTCGCCATGGCGATGGGCTGCGACCTCATCAACGTGGGCCGCGAGGCCATGTTGGCCGTCGGGTGCATCCAGGCCCAGCGCTGCCACACCGGGCGCTGCCCCACCGGCGTGGCCACCCAGTCGCCATGGCTGACCGGCGGCCTCGACCCCACGCTCAAGTCGGTCCGGGCGGGTCACTACGTGATCTCGTTGCGTCGCGAACTGCTCCGACTGGCCGCGGCGTGCGGCCAGGTGCATCCGGCCCTCGTGGACCTCGACTCGTTCGAGCTGGTCGATGACGGCTGTCGCACCACCGGCGCCCGCGAGTTCTTCGACTACCGGGGCGGTTGGGGCGTGCCCGGCGACATCGATGCGTCGGCCCTCAGCTCGGTCGCCGCCCCGTGACACCCCCTGCGAGCATTCCGCACAGGACTTGGCCCCGGCCCGACAGGGCCGGGCGGAAAGGATCAGATGTCAACCGACCATCCGACCGTTGAAGATCCCGAGGACGACCCGGTCGTGTCCGTCGGAGGGAGGGAGATGGCGCTCTCGGCCCTCGTCGAGCAGTACCAGGGCCTGCGCAAGGAGGAGCGGGTGGCCGTCCGTCGGCGCCGGCAGGAAGCCCGCCTCAAGCCCTTCCAGGTTGAGCTCTTGAAGCTGCAGCATCACCTGGAGGAGAACCACCGGCGGATGATCGTGCTCTTCGAGGGCCGCGATGCCGCCGGCAAGGGCGGCACCATCCGCCGGGTCACCCGCTACATGAACGAGAAGCACTACCGGGTGGTCGCGCTGGGCAAGCCCACCGAGGAGCAGCGCACCCAGTGGTACTTCCAGCGTTACGTCGCCCAGTTCCCCACGGGCGGCGAGATGGTCCTGTTCGACCGGTCCTGGTACAACCGGGCCATGGTCGAGCAGGTGTTCGGCTTCTGCACCGACGAGGAGTACAAGAACTTCATGCGCGGCGTGGTGGGCTTCGAGAAGGACCTGGTCCGCCAGGGCACCATCCTGGTCAAGCTCTACTTCAGCGTTGACAAGGCCGAGCAGAAGCGCCGGTTCGACCGCCGGCGCGATGATCCGCTCCGCCAGTGGAAGCTCAGCGAGATCGATGTCCAGGCCCAGGAGCACTGGGACGAATTCACCGACAGCAAGTACCGCATGCTCAAGCGCACGAGCACCTCCGACGCACCCTGGACGATCATCCGGTCCGAGGACAAGCATCGGGCCCGGCTCAACGCCATGCGGGTGATCCTCAACTCCGCCGACTACGCCGGGCGCTCGCCGGACGTCGACTTCGTCCCGGATCCCGCCATCGTGGTGTCCGGTGCCCAGGAGATCGCCCTCATGGAGGCCGAGCGCATCAGCGCCGGCAAGTTCGCCGGCTGAGCGCTCGGCCCGATCAGGCCCGACCGAAGATCCATGGCAGCCGGAGTCGAGGCGTGACGTCGATTCCTCATTGACAACAACAGCAACAGCAGCCCCACTAGAATCACGGGCGTGAGCTCCATCGAACAGGTAGTGGGCCGTGAAGTACTCGATTCGCGCGGCAACCCCACGGTCGAGGTCGAGGTCGTGCTCGAGTCGGGGTCCCGTGGCCGGGCCATCGTCCCGTCCGGGGCCTCTACCGGCCAGTTCGAGGCGGTCGAGCTGCGCGATGGCGGCGACCGATACGGCGGCAAGGGCGTGGCGGTCGCCGTCGGCCACGTCAACGGGGCCCTCGCCGAGTTGGTGCTCGGCATGGAGGGCCTCGACCAACGCGAGCTCGACCGCCGGTTGATCGACGCCGACGGAACGCCCAACAAGGCGGGCTTCGGCGCAAACGCGATCCTCGGCGTGTCCCTCGCCACGGCCAAGGCCGCGGCCGACGAGCTCGAGCTCCCCCTCTACCGCTACGTCGGCGGCGCGAACGCCCATGTGCTGCCGGTGCCGATGATGAACGTGCTCAACGGCGGCGCCCACGCCGACAACAACGTCGACCTCCAGGAGTTCATGCTCATGCCGGTGGGCGCGGCGTCGTTCAGCGAGGCGCTGCGCTGGGGCACCGAGACCTATCACGTGCTCAAGCGCGTGCTCGCGGACCGTGGCCTCTCCACCGCGGTGGGCGACGAGGGCGGGTTCGCCCCGAACCTGGGCTCCAACGAAGAGGCGGTCCAGGTGCTCATGGACGCCATCGAGCGGGCGGGCTACACCCCAGGCGACCAGATCGCCATCGCCCTCGACCCTGCGTCGTCCGAGTTCTACACCGATGGCGCCTACGTGCTCGCCGGCGAGGATCGCACCCTCGGCCCTGACGAGATGGCCGCGTTCTGGGCCGACTGGGTCGAGCGTTACCCCATCGTCTCGGTGGAGGACGGCATGGCCGAGGAGGACTGGGACGGCTGGTCCGCCCTCACCGCCGCGGTGGGCGACCGGGTGCAGCTCGTGGGCGACGACCTGTTCGTCACCAGCACCGAGCGGCTCCAGCGGGGCATCGACACCGGCGTCGCCAACTCGATCCTCATCAAGGTCAATCAGATCGGTTCGCTGACCGAGACGCTCGAGGCGGTGGCCCTGGCCAACCGGAACGCCTACACGGCGGTCATGTCGCACCGATCGGGCGAGACCGAGGACACCACCATCGCCGACCTCGCCGTCGCCACCAACTGCGGCCAGATCAAGACCGGAGCTCCCGCGCGCAGCGACCGGGTGGCCAAGTACAACCAACTGCTCCGGATCGAGGAGGACCTCGGCGAGGCCGCCGCCTTCTGGGGGGCCGCCGCGCTGTCGCGGGGCCCGGGCTGATGGCGCCGCGCAAAGAGGCGCGCGCCCGCCAGCGGTCCACCGCGCCGCCGAAGGGCGGGAGCCCGTCGAAGACCAGGGGTGCCGACGCGCCCCGGTCCGCCAAGCCGATGCAGCGGCGCCGGCACCTGTTCTGGACGGGCGTGGTGGGGCTGGCCGTGCTGGGGGTCGCGTTTCTCGGTGCCTTCCCGGCCCGCACGTATCTCCGTCAGCAGCACAGCACCGACCGGGCCGAGGCCGAGCTCAACGCCCTCGATGCCGAGATCAGCACCCTCCAGACCGAGATCGACCGGCTCCAGACCGATGGTGAGGTCGAGGCCCGAGCGCGCGAGGAATACCACATGGCCCGCCCGGGCGAAGAGGCCGTCGCCCTGCTCCCGCCGGTGCCGGCTCCGGTCACGATTCCGTCGGGCTGGCCCTACTCCCGGTTGTTCGCCGCGACCCGTTGACGTCGTTCGGGACCCGGCCGGGGCTCCCTCTGGAGCGCGGCCGGTAGCCTGGTCGTTCGGCCAGGCGTGGAGGGAGACAGGAGACATGAGCGTTCCGGTGGAGGCCACCGGCCTGGTTCGTCGCTTCGGCGACATCGAGGCCGTTGCCGGCGTCGACCTCGTGGTCGAGGAGGGCGAGGTCTTCGGGTTCCTCGGCCCGAACGGTGCCGGCAAGTCCACCATCGTGCGGATGCTCACCACCCTCCTCTCGCCCACCTCGGGGTCGGCGCGCGTGGCCGGCTTCGACGTGGTCAGCGAGGCAGCCATGGTCCGCCGCTCCATCGGCGTGGCCCTCCAGGACGCGGCCATCGACCCGCTCATGACCGGACGTGAGCTCCTCCGGCTCCAGTCGGTGCTCTACGGGCTGCCCCGTGACCGTGCCGAGAAGCGGGGCGCCGAGTTGCTCGAGCGGGTGGGCCTCACCGCCGCGGCCGGCCGGCGGGTCGGCAAGTACTCGGGCGGCATGCGGCGGCGTCTCGACCTCGCCCTGTCGTTGCTCCACGAGCCTGCCGTGCTCTTCCTCGACGAGCCCACCACGGGCCTCGATCCCACCAGTCGGCTCAATCTCTGGGATGAGCTTCGGTCGCTGAACATCGAGAACGGCACGACGATCTTCCTCACCACGCAGTACCTCGAAGAGGCCGACCAGCTCGCCGGGCGCATCGCCATCATCGACGATGGTCGCATCGTGCGCGAAGGCGAGCCGAGCCGGCTCAAGGCCGAGGTGGGCTCGCCGACCCTGCGCCTCGAGGTCGACGACGACCACGGCGAGGTGGCTCGTGCCACCCTCGGGGGGTTCGGCCCCGCACGACCGGATCGTGTCGGCGTGCTGGCCATCGGGCTCGAGGGCGGGGCCGAGCAGGTGGCGTCGGTCGTGCGGGCCCTCGACGAGGTCGGCGTGCTGATCAAGCACATGGAGCTCAACGCCCCCAGCCTGGATGACGTCTTCGCCGAGGCGACCGGCCGGCGCCTCGAGGGCGCTCAGGTCGACGACGCCGGTGGCGGCATCGATGTCGTCGACGAGCCGGCGGCGTGAACGGCCGGGCGGCCCGGTCACGCCGTGGCCGGTGACATGACCGCGCTCGTGAGCGAGCCCGAGGCGCCCGCCGACGCCCGCCGCATCCGGCCCATGGCCCAGGCGCGTGCCCTCGCGCGGCGGTCGGTCGTGTCGACGATCCGCCAGCCCGGGGTGTATCTGCCGTCGCTGTTCTTCCCCATGCTGATCGCCGCGGTGAACAACTCGGCGATGGCCCGGGCGGTGCACCTGCCCGGCTTCCCCCCGGTCGAGTCGCTCCTCCAGTTCCTCTTGCCGGCAACCATCGTGCAAGGGGTGATGTTCGGCGCCATCTCTGGGGGATCCGACCTCGCCCTCGACATCGAGAACGGCTTCTTCGAGCGGCTGCTGGCCTCGCCCGTCATCCGCCCGGCGATCCTGGTGGGCCGCCTCACAGGGGGAGCCGTGCTGGCCGCGTGCCAGGCGGTCATCTTCGTCGTCGTCTTCCGGGTGTTCGGGGCCACGGTGAAGGGTGGGGTCCCGGCGGTGCTCGTGCTCATGGCGATGGCCATGTTGGTGACGCTCATGATCGGCGGGATCACCGCCGCCGTGGGTGTGCGCACCGGCCGTCAGGAGTCGGTCGAGTCCGCCTTCCCCCTGGTCTTCATCCTCCTGTTCATGAGCTCCGCGTTCTTTCCCACCGACCTCATGCACGGCTGGTTCCAGTGGGTGGCCGAGCACAACCCGCTGTCCTGGATGATCAACGGCGCGCGCGAGCTCGTGATCGTGGGCTTCGACCCCGCCGCGGCGCTCACGGCGCTTGTGGTCCCCGCGGTCCTGGCCGTCTTCACGGTGAGCCTGGCCGTGCGCCAGATGAGGCTCCGTCTGGCGCGCGACTCGTGATCGCCGAGACGCCGGTGCATGCCGCCAGTGGTGGCCTCGTCGCCGACCCGACCGCCCCCGGCGGGCGAACCGTCGGCGTGGCGCGAGGCCTGGCGCTCCGCAGCCTGGTGAACATCCTGCGCACCCCGTCGGCGGTGATCCCCACCATCGCCATGCCCCTGTTCTTCGTCGTCGCCTTCAGCGGCGCCTTCAGTGCCCTCACCGAGGTGCCCGGCTTCCCCACCGACAACGCGCTCAACTGGTTCATGCCCTGGGCCGTCATGCAGGGTGCCGCGTTCGCAGGGATGGGCATCTGCTTCGGCGTGGCGCGCGACCTCGAGAACGGCTTCTACGACCGGCTGCTGATGGCTCCGTCGCCGCGATCGGCGCTCGTCCTCGGCCCGATGTGGGCGGCCATGGTCCGCGTGCTCCTGCCGGTCACCACCGTCTCGCTGGCCGGGTTCGCCGCCGGCGCCCGCCTCACCGACGGCCTGATCGGCATGGTGACCCTGGTGGTGGCAGCCGAGGGCTTCGCGCTCGTGGCCGGCCTCTGGGGTCTCGGCGTCGTGTACCGGGTGCGCACGCAGCGCTCGGGCGCCCTGATCCAGGTGGGGATCTTCGTCACCATGTTCCTTTCCATCGGCCAGGCGCCCCTTGCCCTGATGGAAGGTTGGCTCTACCGGGTGGCGCGCCTGAACCCCCTCACGCCCGTGCTCGTCATGGCCCGGTCCGGCTTTCTCGGCGAGGTCACCTGGGCCGACACCTGGCCCGGCCTGCTGTCCATCGCCGTCGGCCTGGTGGGCTTCGGCATCTGGGCGCTGACGGGGTTCCGTCGCCTGGTGCGCTGATCTGAAAGGATCTCGGACATGCGGCTGACCATGACCGTCAACGGTACGGTGCAGAGCCACGAGGTCGAGCCGCGCCTCCTGCTCGTGCAGTACCTCCGTGATGTGGTCGGGCTCACGGGCACGAACATCGGGTGCGACACGTCGTCGTGCGGTGCCTGCACGGTCCACCTCGACGACCAGTCGGTGAAGGCGTGCACGGTGCTTGCCGTGCAGGCTGAGGGCGCACGGATCACCACCATCGAGGGGTTGGCGGACGGCGACCCGATGCACCCCATGCAGGAGGCCTTCCGCGAGTGCCACGGCCTCCAGTGCGGCTACTGCACGCCGGGGATGGTGATGGCGGCGGTCTCGTTGCTCGACGAGATCCCGGTGCCCACCGAGCGCCAGGTGCGTGAAGGCCTCGAGGGCAACCTGTGCCGCTGCACCGGGTACCACAACATCGTGAAGGCGGTACTGGCGGCATCCGGGCAGTCCGTCGCCCTCGTGGGCACGGCGCATCGGGCGGCCGACCCCACGTGATCCCCGTCGCCTTCGAATACGAGCGGGTGACCACCGTCGACGGCGCCTTGGCGCTCCTGGCCGAGCACGGCGACGACGCCAAGCTGTTGGCGGGCGGGCACTCGCTGCTCCCACTGATGAAGCTGCGGCTGGCCACGCCGGGCGTGCTGATCGACATCGGCCGCATCGCCGAGCTCTCCTACATCCGCGAGGAGGGCGACGAGATCGCGGTGGGGGCCCTCACCCGGCACCACGACGTGGAGACGAGCGGCGTGTTGGCCCGTGAGGTGCCGTTGCTCGCGCACGCGGCCGGCCAGGTGGGCGACCCGCAGGTGCGCCACCGCGGAACCCTCGGCGGTTCGCTGGTCCACGGCGACCCGGCATCGGACCTGCCGGCGGTCCTGCTCGCCCTCGGCGGCACGCTCGTGGCCCAGGGCCCCGCAGGTGCGCGCCGGATCGCCGCCACCGACTTCTTCACCGGCTTCCTCGAGACGGACCTCGCCGACGACGAGGTGCTCACCGAGGTGCGGGTCCCCCGGGTCCCGGGTGCGGGTTGGTCGTTCCAGAAGTTCACCCAGCGCGCCTGCGACTGGGCCATCGTCGGCGTCGCGGCGGTCGTGGGCGGCGGGGCGGCACCCGGTGTGGGCCTGGTGAACATGGGCCCCACGCCGATTCGCGCGCAGGCGGTGGAACGGGCCCTCGCTGATGGCGCCGACGCGACCGAGGCCTCGGCCCATGCCGACGAGGGCACCGACCCCCCGGCCGACCTCAACGCCGGCGAGGACTTCCGCCGGCACCTTGCCCAGGTCCTGGTCCGCCGCGCCCTCGTCGAAGCCGGCCGCTAGACGACACGCAACGACGTCTTCCGGACGCTCGTCCGTGTCGTCCAGAACACGAGGGTGCGTCCAGCGTCGATGTCTGGACTAGTCGGTCGAGGGGTCGAACTCGTACTGCAGCGCGGATCGGCCCGCGAGGATGGGTTTGATGTGGGTGGCGATGGCCGCCTGGTGGGCGGCATGGTCGCGGTAGACCGTGTAGTCGTCGATCGTGGCGAAGTCGGCGATAACGACCAGGCTGGCGTTGCCTTCGCCGAGGCCGAGGTCGGTGCCCACCCGGTAACGGTCGATCTCGGGGATGGCGGCAGGGAGGGCGGCGAGGGCTTCGAGGACCGCCTCGTGTTGTTCGTCGGTTGCGCTGGGTGTCCAGTGCAGCAGCACGACGTGGCGGATCACTGGAGCGCCGCCGATGTGCCGCCCTCGATGGGGATGGCCGAGCCGGTGATGAACTTGGCCTGCTCGGAGCACAGGAACGCCACCAGGGCACCGAAGTCGTCGGGGTCGCCCAGGAAGCCGACGGGGACGGACCGGGCCAGGGTGTCGAGGTCGGTGCCGAGGTGGCTGAGGCGATCGGTCGCGTGCATGCCCGGCTGCACCGAGTTGACCGTGACCCCATCGCCGGCGACCTCCTGGGCAAGGACCTTCAGGAAGGCCGTGACACCGGCGCGTGCCGTGCTCGAGGCGATGAGACGGGCGATGGGCTGGCGGGCGCCCACCGAGGTGATGGCGACCACCCGGCCCCACCCACGGGCCTGCATCGGCGGGACGGCGACCTGGCACATCGCGACCGTGGACAGCAGGTTGAGGCGCAGCGCCTCTTCGTACCCGGCGAACGCGGTGGAGGCGAAGGTGCCTCCCGGCGGGCCACCGGCGTTGGCCACGAGTATGTCGACGGTGCCGAGCCGCTCGGCGACGGTGTTCACGAAGGCGGTGGCGTCGTCCTGCTTGCCCACGTCGGCGACGACGGTGACGACGTCGGGCCCGATGCTCGATGCGGCGACGTCGAGGCGGTCCTGGTGACGGCCGCAGATGGCCACCCGGGCGCCCTCGGCCGCGAGCGCACGAGCACTGGCCAGGCCGAGTCCCGACGAGGACGCCGCCACGGCGGCGGTGCGCCCGCGCAGTCCGAGATCCATGCCCGAGACCGTAGCCTTGCCGAATGGCCGGGCCCGACGACCTGATCGGTGATGCCGATCGCCAGCGTGAGATCGATCGGCTACGTGCGTCGACCGCCGAGGGCCGCCTCACCCTCGACGAGTTCTCCGATCGAGTCGGCGCGGTCTACGCCGCCCGGACCCGCGCCGACCTCGTCGGGCCGACCGCCGATCTCCCCGTGGTTGCCGAGTCGTCCCCGATCCCGGCCCGCCGGTGGGCGGTGGGAGTGCTCAGCGGCGCCCGACAGAGCGGGCGGTGGCGTCCGGACGAGCACTTCCGTGCCGTGGCGGTGCTCGGGAGCGTGCAGGTCGACCTCTGCAACGCACTGGTCGGCGCGCAGGTCGACATCGAGGCGTGGGCGGTGCTGGGAGGGGTCGAGATCCTGGTGCCCGAGGGCGTCCACGTGGCGCTCGGTGGCTTCGCGTTCCTCGGCGGCAGGGACTACCGGGTTCGGGAGTCGTCGCTCCGCCCCGGGACACCCGTGGTCCACGTACGCGCCCGAGCGGTGCTCGGCGGGGTGACCGTGCGCACGAAGCCCTTCACGGCTCGACGGTGACCGCCCGGGGGCGCTCCGGCAGCCGGTCGACATCTGCCGGTGTGCTGCTCGCGGCAGGGCTCGGCGAGCGTTTCGCCGGCCCGGTCCCGAAGCTCCTGGCCCCCTTTCGGGGTCGCCCGCTCGTGGCGTGGGCGATCGATGCGGTCGTCGCCGCGGGGTTCGACGAGGTGATGGTGGTGGTCGGGGCGGTCGCCCTCGACGACCTGCTCCCCCCGGGGGTGACGGTGGTGACGAACCCTGATCCCCGCGCCGGTCAGGCGACCACGATCCGGTGTGCCCTCGACGTGGCGGAACGCGCGGGCCACGGTGCCGTCGTCGTCGGACTGGGTGACCAGCCGCTCGTGCCCGCCGAGGCCTGGCGGCGGGTCGGCGCGAGCGACGCCGACATCGCCACGGCCACGTTCGGGGGGACGGTCCGGCCGCCGGTCCGTCTGGCGCGCGCCGTGTGGCCCCTGCTCCCCGTCAGCGGCGACGAGGGTGCCCGCCGCCTCATCCGGGAGCGTCCCGACCTGGTGGCCGAGATACCGTGCCCTGGCAATCCTGGCGACGTCGACACCGTGGAGGACCTGGAGCGTTGGACCTGACGAACGAGCACAGTGGCGCGGCCCCGATCGCGGACGTGGCGGTCCGACCGTTCCCATGACGGCGACGGTTGCCGAGTTGCTCGGCCGAGAGCCCCTCGGAGCGTTCGAGGTGGTGGTCGCGGACGTCGCCGGCGGGCCGGTGGTCATCCGCAACGCGCCGTTGCTGGACGACGGCACGCCCATGCCCACCCGCTTCTGGCTCGTCGGCGCGGTCGAACGGGTTGCCGTCGGGCGGCTCGAGGCCGCCGGCGGCGTCCGGCGGGCCGAGGCCGAGGTCGATCCCGAGGCGTTGGCCGATGCGCACCGTCGCTACGGGGCCGAACGTGATGCCTCGCTGCCCGACGGGCACCGCGGGCCCCGCCCCTCCGGAGGCGTCGGCGGCACCCGACGAGGGGTGAAGTGCCTGCACGCCCACTACGCCTGGCACCTGGCCGGCGGCGACGACCCGGTCGGGCGTTGGACGGCGGCACACCTCTGATGGCGTCGCGTGCCGCATCGGAACGAGGCGGCGGTCTCGACCCGGAGGGCAGCACCGGTCCCGGCGGGGCGGGCCCGGTGCCGGGCGTCCTCGCGGCGATCGACTGCGGCACGAACTCGACCCGATTGCTCGTGAGCGAGCGCGGGACCCGCACGATCGAGCGACGCATGGAGATCACCCGCCTCGGCCGGGGGGTCGACGCCACGGGCGCCTTGGCGCCGGACGCGATCGCCCGCACCACCGAGACCCTTGGCCGGTACCGGGAGGCGATGGACCGTCACGGGGTGGAGCGGGTGCGGATCACGGCGACCTCGGCCGCCAGGGATGCCGCCAACCGTGACGAATTCTTCGATGCCGCCGAGGCGATCGTCGGCGCCCGGCCCGAATTGCTCGGCGGCGACGAGGAGGGCCGGCTCTCGTTCCGAGGGGCGACGGCGGAACTCGCTCCCGCCGACGGCCCGTTCCTCGTCGTGGACATCGGCGGTGGGTCGACCGAGTTCGCCATCGGGGCCGCCGAGTGTGACGACGTGCGGTCGCTCGACATCGGCTGCGTCCGCCTCACCGAGAAGTTCCTCCATCACGATCCACCGCGAGCGGACGAGCTGAGCGCCTGCCTCTCGGTCGTGCACAGCCACCTCGACGATGTCGAGCGCGAGCTGGCGAACGTGGCCTCCGCTCGGCGATTCGTCGGGCTCGCCGGCACGGTGAGCGTGGTCGCGGCGGTCGAACAGGGTCTGGCGGTCTACGACCGTGACCGGATCCACCACTTCGACCTCACCCGCTCGGCGGTCGAGGACGTGTTCCGCACCCTGGCGACCGAGACCCGGGAGGAGCGCGTCCGAAACCCCGGCATGGAGGCCGAACGGGCCGACGTGATCGTCGGCGGTTGCTGCATCCTGGTGGCGATCATGCGGCACTTCGGGATCGACCACTGCCAGGTGTCAGAGGCCGACATTCTCGATGGTCTCGTGCTCGGCTTAAGGTGAGCGGATGGACGCCGACCGGGGACCCGCCGCACCGGTCCAGCATCAGGCCGTCGTCTACAAGATCGACGTCTGGTCGGTGGCCAAGGTGTCGCTCCCGTTCTACCTCTGCGCCGTCGCGACCATCGTCGGTCTGACCGTCCTCTTCTGGGGGTTCCTCGTGGGGTCGGGGTCGGTGGACGCTTTCGAGAAGTTCGTCGAGGACACCGGCTACTCGAACTTCGAGTTCGTGCCGGCCCAGATGTGGTCGGGCCTTCGGTCCATCGCCGTGATACTGGTCGTCGTGGGCACGCTGTTCAACGTGGTCGCGGCAACGATCGTCAACCTGCTGAGCGGGCTGATCGGCGGCCTACAGGTGCTCACGGTCGAAAAGCACTCGCGCCGTGGCGTCGGCGCCGTCGACTGACCGTGCCGTTGGGCCGGGCCCTGGTTCGAGGGTGACCACCATCATCGGGCGTCGTGTCGTCCTGAGGCCGCTCGTGGCGAACGACTTCGCGGCGTGGCGCGACGTGAGGCGGCGCAACGTCGAGTGGCTCACGAAGTGGGAGCCGCAGCGCGTCCCCGGCCAGCCCGACACCACCCGTGACCGCGGGGCCTTCCTCGTCCGGTGCAGTGCCCGGGAGCGCGAGCGCCAGTTGGGGACGGCCTACGGGTTCGGCATCTTCGTGGAAGGTCGGTTCGCGGGCGAGATCAACCTCAACGCCGTTCAGCGGGGCCCCTTCCAGAGCGCGTACGTGGGCTACTGGATCGACGAGCTCCATGCCGGAAAGGGGTACGTGCCCGAGGCGGTCGTGGCCCTTGCCCGTTTCGTGTTCGAGGACCTGCACTTGCATCGCATCCAGATAGCGATCATCCCGCGCAACGCCGCCAGCAGGCGGGTACCCGAGAAGCTCGGGCTGCGCGAGGAGGGCATCGCCGTCCGGTACCTCGAGATCAACGGTGCGTGGGAGGATCACGTCCGCTACGCCATGACCCGCGAAGAGTGGGTCCAGCGGGGCGGGCAACTACTCGGTGACTGGATCCACTGAACCGTCGTCCGGTCGACTGATCCTGCGTTGGAGTCCTTCGAGACGGGCACGGAAGTCCGGCTCGCCCATCGACCACACCTGGGTCTCGAGCTCGCGCTCGACGGCGGTGTCGTGGTCATCGACGGTGGCCATCGCAATGATCGTGGCCTTGGTCTTGCGCACGAGCTCGGGCGGGCAGTCGGCGGCCCGCCCGGCCAGCTGACGGGCCGTCTCGAGCAGGCGGTCTTCAGGCACCGCCCGCCAGACGAGCCCGACGCGTTCGGCCTCGGTGGCGTCGAGCACCTCGCCGAACAGCACCATGGCCGCGGTGGCCTGCGGGCCGACGGCGCGTCGCATCATCCAGGTGTGGCCGCCGCCGGGGTGTATGCCGAGCTGCACGAAGCGGGTGTCGAACCGGGCCGAGGCCCCGGCCAGGCGCACGTCGCACGAGAGGGCCAGGTTCATCCCTGCCCCCACGGCCGCGCCGTTGACCGCGGCGATCGTGGGGAGCGGCGAGCGGGAGAAGCGGAGGAACCCCTCGTAGATGCGGTTGAGACCGTCGCGCTGCGAGTCGCCGAGGTCCGAGAGGTCGGCGCCGGCGCAGAAGGCGGGGGCCGTGCCGGTGACCACCAGGGCGCCGACGTCGTCGCGCGACTCGAGATCGTCGAGGGCCTCAACGATCTCGCTCACCAGTTCGAGGCTGAGGGCGTTGCGGCGACCGGGATCGTCGAGTGTGAGCACCGCGACCCGCGCCGCGACGGAGATGTCGAGCAGGCTCACCGATCGTGCTCGCGCACCACGGCGGGGGAGTGACGGAAGAATTGCTCGACGTCGCTCTCGTAGCGGTAGGAGGGCTCGTGGTCGCCGACGGTGTTCCGCAGGCGCATCGCCTCGGCGAAGGCGCGCACGGTGCCCGCCGAGGTGTACTCGTAGCGGAAGCCGGCCTCGATGAGCCGGCGGTTGTCGATGCCGCGGCCATAGCGCAGAAGGTCGAGGGTCTCGTCGTTGAGGTCCGCCCCGAGCATCCGGAGCGGCACCGAGGCCAGGGCCGTGCCGACCGGAGGGAGCGGGACGGTGCGCTTGGCGCAGATCTTGGCCACCTCGGTCCAGGGCAGGAGGCCCTCGCCGGCCACGTTGTAGATGCCGGGGACCTCCTGGTCGAGCACGAAGAGCATCGATCGGATGACGTCGATCTCGTGCACGAACTGCAGTCGCGGGTCGAACCCGAAGATCGAAGGGACGACGGGGAGCTCGAGCAGATGGGAGAGGGGCGTGACGATGTCCGCGCCGAGCACGTTGGAGAAGCGCAGGAGCGAGACGTTGACGTGCGGGTTGTCCTCGGCGAAGTCGTGGACGTACCCCTCGACCCCGAGCAGCGACCGCTCGACCCGGGTTCGCGGTGCCCGGGTGCGGGGAGTGTCCTCGCTGAACCAGGTGGGGTCGCCGACGGCCGATCCGTAGACGAGCGACGACGACTTGACCACAACGTTGCGCACCGTGCTGCCCGCGGAAGAGGCCGCGGCGAACAGGTTCATGGTGCCGATGACGTTGATCTCGTGCATCGCCCGCGCCCGCATCTGGTCGGAGTTCACGACGAGGAAGGTGTGGACGATGGTGTCGACCTGGGCGGCCTTCACGATGCGGGCCAGGATCGAGTAGTTCTCGTCCACCCGCACGAACTCGGTTCGCTCGAGCTCGACCGATGGTGGGCTGGTGTCGAGGCCGACGATCACGTCGACGGACGGGTCGGCCTCGAGCGCCTGGGCGACCCGACCGCCCCAGAAGGTGCCGAGGCCCGTGACGAGGATGCGTCGGCCCATCAGCCGAACCAGACCGATCGACGCTTGCGCAACATGTCGTAGAGGGCCTGTTGGATCTTGTCGCGGATCGCCTCGGACTCGTCCATGATGCGGCTCTTCGAGTAGCGGGGTTGGTCGGCGGCCACGTCGAAGTGGACGGGGTCGAGCACCCGGAGCTTGAACTTGGCCGGGAAGTAGGTGACCGCGCCGAGCGGCCCGAAGGCCAACATGTTGGCCGTGATGGGGAAGTACGGGAGGCCGGCGACCTTGGCGAGGCGGCCCATGTTGTAGAGGGTGGGCATGGATTCCTCGGCTCCCACGACGGCGATCGGGATCACGGGCACACCCGCTCGCATCGCGATCTCGACGAAGCCGCCCCGGCCGAATCGGCGCAGCTGGTAGCGCTCCGTGAAGTTCTTGCCCGGTCCTTTGCTGCCCTCCGGGAAGACGAGCACCAGCTGTCCCTGCTCGCGAAGGAGCCGGTAGGCGTTGTCGGGGTGGGCGGCGACGCCGCCGCCGCGGGACCACAGGGTGCCGATGACGGGCAGGCTCTTGAACAGGTGGTCGGCGAGCCCGTAGACGGGCCGTTGGAGCTCGGTCTCGATCCCGTGCATGATCACCGGGGCGTCGGACGGGATGGCGGCAGCGTGGTTCGCGACGAGCAGGGCGCCGCCGTCAGCGGGGATCTTCTCGAGACCCTCCCACTCGACCCGGAACCAGCGCCGGTAGACGGGGTCGTAGGCCTTTCGGGCGAGGGCGCGCATGCGCTCGGACCGTCCCCACTCGTCGACGTCGGTCCGTCGAGGATCCTCGAGCTCCGGGTCGTCGGCCTCGCGGGGGACGGCGACGAGCGCACTGCCAGGGGCGTCGGCCACCCGGCGGTCCCGAGCGTCCTCTGGTTCGGGTTCGGCCACCCCCCGATGCTAGGGCGGTTCCGGCCCACCTGAAAGGTGACGCCTGTCCTGGCGTCCGGCTGTCGCGCTGCACGCCGCCGCTGATCGGCTCAGTGGCGCCGACACGGCCTGGATGCCCGGACCGGTATCGGGTGTCAGGGCCCGTCGGTGCTGCGGAGCAGGCGGCCCGCCAGCGCGCCGGTGTGCTCGCCGGCCTCCATGAACGGCACGCCGTTCACGACGGTGTGGTCGATCCCGTGGCAACGCTGGATGAACCGGGGGGCGTCGCCGGGGAAGTCGTGGACGATCCGGGGGACCTCGAGGCCCAGACCGTCGAGGTCGATCACGTTGAGATCCGCGTACCCGCCCTCGACCACCCGGCCACGGTCTCTGTAGCCGATGAACGACGCGGTGTCGGTGGTGAGCATGCGCACCGCCTCCTCGACGCTGATGAGGCCTCGGTCTCGGGCCCAGTGCGACAGGAGATAGGTGGGCTGCGAGGCGTCCATGATCTGGGTGGCGTGGGCGCCGGCGTCGGCGAGGCCCAGGATCGTCACGGGCGACACGATCAGCTCCTCGATGGCCTCCTCGAGCTGGTTCATCACCGGCCAGTTCACGAGGGCCAGGCCGTCGGACGTGACCATGGCGTCGATGTACGCCTCGACGGGCGAGATGCCCGCCTTCCGGGCGATCGCGGCGATGGACTCGTCGGGGGAGTAGGCGTAGTGGGCGTCGCCCGCCGACATGAGGTACATGCGCTCGTAGGGCTCGACCGCCTTGTCCGATCCTTCGGCGATGAGCCGCGCCCGCAGCGCCGGGTCGCGAAGGCCGGCCAGGCGGTCGGCGAGCCCGGAGCCCGCCAGGGGGGCGAAGGACGGGAGGTCGTCGATCAGGGTGTTGGCGGCGAGGCTGAAGAGCACGCCCACGCTGCGCGGCGTGATCTGGGGCCTCAGACGCGCCCCCGTCCGGTTCGCCTCCTCGCACAGCTCGATCACGCGCCGGTAGTGGGTGCCCAGCGAGCTGATCTGCTGGAGGTTGAAGCTGAACGGGCGGTCGAGGCGCCGGCTGATCTCGGCCATCCAGGCGAGCTCTTCGTCGACCCGCGACACGGACCCGGACTCCTCGTTGTAGCGGGGGGCGCTCTCGAGCACGCCCCGGCCGAGCGCGCCCAGGGGCGCGGCGATGCCGAAGAACTCGGCGGGGTCGCTCCAGGTGCCCGGCACGTTGCGGCCGTCGGGCACGCGGTGGAACAGGCTCCGTGACATCGAGTAGCCGAGCGCCCCGGCTTCGAGGGCCGCGTGCACGAGGGTCGCCATCTCGCGGATCTGCTCTGGGATCGCCGCGAAGTCGGGCTCGCAGGCCGCCTCGCCGCAGACGTAGGTACGCAACGCGACATCGCCGACGTAGCCGCCGGCGTTGATCCCCATGGGCAGACGGTCGACGGCGTCGAGGTAGTCGCCGTAGGACTCCCACTCCCAGGACAGGCCGTCGAGGATGCAGGACGCGGGGATGTCCTCGACCGACTCCATCATGGTGGCCAGCGTCTCGGCCTGGCCGGGCCGCACCGGTGCGAAGGTCATGCCGCAGTTCCCCATGACCACCGACGTGACCCCGTGCCAGCACGACGACGACATCAGCGGGTCCCACCCCACCTGCGCGTCGAGGTGTGAGTGCAGGTCGACGAAGCCGGGGGTGACCAGGCGGCCGTCCGCGTCGATCACCCGGGCGGCCCCGCCCGCGTCGACGGCGCCCACCGCGGTGATGCGGTCGCCGTCGACGGCCACGTCGGCGTGTCGTGCCGGTGCCCCGGTCCCGTCGGCCACCGTGCCGCCCTTGATAACCAGGTCATGAGCCATGCGTCCCACTTTCTGCTCTTCGGTGGACGGCTGATCAGGACCATCATGGCTCCCGCGTCGTTCGGTCACCGCGCCGGGCGCTTCGAGCCAACGGCCCGGTCGGGCCGGTCGACGCCCGCGGGCCGATAGACACAAGGGCAGTGGGGGAGGGACGAGCGAACCTTGAGGATGCACCGGGGACTCAGGGTGGCGCGTCCGGCCACGGTGCGGCGAGCGAGGGACGAGCGAGCCCTGACGGTGCGATGAGCCGTCAGGCGAAGAGCGAAAGGCGAGGCCTGCGGGACGCGGCCAAGGCCTTCCACCATCGCAACTTCGCCCTGTTCTGGACCGGTGCCGTGCTGTCGAACACGGGCAGCTGGGTGCAGAACGTCACCGTGCCGTTCGTGGTGTTCAAGCTGACCGGGTCGGCGGGCTGGCTCGGGGTGGCCGGGTTCGCGCAGTTGTTCCCGGCATGGCTGATGGGACCGGCCGGCGGCGTGGTCGCTGACCGCTTCCCCCGCCGCACCGTGCTGTTGGTGACCCAGATCGCGATGGCGCTGCTGGCCCTGCTCGAGGCCGTGGTGTGGGCCGCGGGCGTGCGCAACGCGGTGGTCATCGTGGCCATCGTGGCGGTGTCGGGCGTGGTGGCGGGCCTCAACATCCCCAGCTGGCAGGCCTTCGTCAGCGAACTGGTGCCGCGCGAGGACCTGCTGAACGCGGTGACGTTGAACTCGGCGCAGTTCAACGCATCGCGGGCGTTCGGCCCGGCCATCGGGGGCCTGGTGCTGGCCACGCTGGGCGTGACGTGGGCGTTCCTGATCAACGCGGTCTCGTTCATCGCCGTGCTGGTGGCCCTGGCCCTCATCCGGGTGCCGGTGATCGTCGTACGCCAGTCGGGCCCACCCCGGATCTTCGCCGAGTTCGCCAACACGGTCCGCTACACCCGCACCAAGCCCGGCATCGTCACCTGCATCATCGTGGTGATCGCCCTCGGGCTCTTCGGCAGCCCGGTGTTCACCCTGCTCGTGGTCTTCGCCGATGACGTGTACGGCGTGGGGAGGGGTCTGTACGGCCTGCTGGGGGCGGCGCTGGGGCTGGGCGCCATCATCGGCACGCCGGTGGTGGCCGGGTGGGGCAGCGGGCTGCTGCGCAGCCGCCTCATCTCGGGCGCCCTGGTCGTCTACGGCGCCGCGCTGATGGGCTTCGCCCTGTCGCCGAGCTACTGGTGGGGCGTCGCCGCCCTGTTGGTGGCCGGGGCCGGTTACCTGGCCGTGGCCTCGACCCTGAACACGACGCTGCAGCTGCTGGTGGACGAGCACATGCGGGGCAAGGTGATCGCGCTGTATCTGATGGGGCTCACCTTCACGGTGCCGGTGGGCAACCTGATCCAGGGGTGGATGACCGAGGCCATCGGCCCGCGCATCACCGTGCTCATCGGGGGCGCGGCCTTCCTGGCCGTCACCGCCTGGCTGGCGGGCGCCCGGCGCCTCCAGCTCATGGACGGCTGATCATCAGTCGAAGGCGGTGTCGGTGACCCAGGACTGGCCGGTCGCGCAGTCGTCGAAGAGGGGGCACCAGCGACAGACGGGGCCGGTGCGGTAGGCCGGCTCGCGGCCGTCGTGGTGCAGCTCGACGATGCGGGCCACGCCCTCGGTGGTGCGGGCGACGGCGGCGTGGAGCACGTCCTCGGTGACGTCCTCTGGCTGTAGGCGGCCGGAGTCCAGGTAGTGGGTGGCCAGGCGGCGGGGCGGCGTCCCCAGGCGAAGGGTCTCGACGAGGGCGTAGAAGCGCAGGTCGTCCACGTGGGTGGGCGAGAACATGCCCGTCTTCAGGTCGATCAGCACCTTGCCGGCCACGTTGCCGCGGGCGAACCCGATGGACAGGTCGACCTTGCCCGACAGGCGCACCTTGTCGCCGCACAGGTCGGCGCTGACCCGGCTCTCGGGCACCGGGCGCCAGGCGATCTTCAGCGGCGGCCAGCACTCGAGGAACTTGGCCACCCGGTCGTTGGCCTCGGCCCGCAGCTCGGCGACCTCCTCGTCCGAGCACGAGCGGAGCCAGTCGCCCAGGCTGCGATCGTCCTCGCTGAGGCGGGTGAGCGCGCCGTCGACCAGCTCGAGGGGCGCCGAATTGCCCCGCAGGTTCAGCGACAGCTCGATGGCCTTGTGGGCCACGGTCCCCCGGGCGGTTGCCGGGGACCAGGCGAACGGGTCGGCTTCCTCGGCCAGGAAGCGCACCTCGCAGCCGTGCACCTGGCTGAGGCGGTGCTTGCTGACGAAGAGCGGCACCTCGGGCAGATCGTTCACCAGCGGGCCGATTCGTTGTTCGATCTCGGCCCGCAACTCGTTGCGCAGGCCGGCATCGAAGGTGCGGGGCCCGTCGTCGCCCGTACGCAGGGCCGCGAGCAGGTCCTGCTGGGCAGGGTTGAGGGCGACGTCCTCCACCCCCCGAGACTACGACCCGCGTTCCTGTCAGTGGTGGTGGAGATGATGGCGGAGATGGAAGCCACCTCGCTGCGGTTCGCCGCTGCCGCCCGGAGCCTCGGTGCCGCTGCTCGCCGGCGCGGCCTGGCCGTGCCGGCGTTCCGCAGCCCGCCCCGCCTGGTCGGGGTCGAGCGGTCGCTTCGGCGACGGGCGGACGGCGCCGTGGTGGTCGCCGTCCGCCTGCGGGGCCGGCCCTGGGTGGCCGTGCTGGCCGACATGGTCGAGGGCGTGGTGGTGGCCAACCGCCTGCAGGGTGCCGACGCCGACCACTGCCGCACCGCCATGTGGACCGCAGTCGAGGGCGGCGGCCTCCAAGCGGCCTGACCGCGCCGCTCGCTACCGTGAGCCGCCCGGCCCGGGTGGCGGAACAGGCAGACGCGGAGGGCTTAAACCCCTCCGGAGCTTCGGCTCCGTGCGGGTTCGAACCCCGCCCCGGGCACGGCCTTCCTGGTGATCGTCGTCGGCCGAGTCTCCGGAGGGACAGCGGCCGGGATCCGATCGCGCTCACCTCCGGATGGTGGATTCTTCGCTGCGACATCCGCTGACGCTGAATGCTGCGCCATGCTCTGTGCATGACGGTCGACGAGCGACGGCAGGCGGGCAAGGCCCTGCGACGAGAAGTACCCCGATCGGCGCACGCGGCCTGGACGCCCTGGGAGGGCCGGCGCGATCCGATCGACCTGCTCGAGGCGCAGGGCGACAGCCGGGCGCTCGAGCTGGTGCCCATCCGCTACGGGCGCATGGTCGAGTCGCCCTTCGCCTTCTTCCGGGGCGGGTCGGCGATCATGGCCATGGACCTGGCAACCACGCCCGTCACCGGACTACGGGTGCAGGCGTGTGGCGACGCCCACGTCAACAACTTCGGCAAGTTCGCCACCCCCGAGCGCAACGTCGCGTTCGACATCAACGACTTCGACGAGACCCTGCCCGGCCCGTGGGAGTGGGACGTCAAGCGCCTGGGCGCCAGCCTCTACGTGCTCGGCCGCCAGCGCGGCTTCGGCCGCACCCGTTGCGAAGCGATCGTCGGCGCCTCGGTTCGCACGTACCGCGAGCGCATGGCGGAGGCCGCCACGCGCACGACCATGGAGCTCTGGTACGACCGAATCCATGTCGGCCAGGTGCTCGACCACTTCCCCAAGCGCTACCGCGCCCAGGTCCACCGAGACGTGGCCAAGGCCCGCCGCAAGGGGCACCGCCGGGCCATCGACCGCCTCACCCAGGTCGTCGACGGGCGGCTCGGCTTCGTCGAGTCGCCGCCGTTGCAGGTCCACCTCGACCGCACCGACGCCGTGCGGGACGACCTCGAGCCCATGATCGAGCAGTATCGGCAGAGCCTGAGCGAGGACCGGCGGGTCCTGTTCGACCGCTTCGAGGTGGTCGACGTCGCCCGCCGGGTTGTCGGCGTCGGCAGCGTCGGCACGCGGTGCTGGGTGGTCCTGTTGCAGGGCCCCGATCACGCTGAGGGCGACCATCTCGTCCTGCAGGTGAAGGAGGCGCAGGCCTCGGTGCTCGAGCCCTACGCCGGGCCGCCGACGCAGGCAAGCAACGGCGAGCGGGTCGTGGTCGGCCAGCGCCTCACCCAGGCCGCCAGCGACCTCTTCCTCGGGTGGTGTGTCGGCCCCACCACCAGGCGCACCTACTACGTACGCCAACTCTGGGACGTCAAGGGCCAGAGCGACGTGCTGAAGATGGACGCCCCGAACCTCGGCCACTACGCCGCCCTCTGCGGCTGGGCCCTGGCCCGGGCCCACGCCCGCACGGGCGACCCGGCGCAGTTGGCCGGCTATCTCGGTGCGGGTCAGCAGTTCGACCGTGCCATCGCCGAGTTCTCGGCGGGCTATGCCGCCACCAACGCCCAGGACCATCAGGCGCTGGTCGACGCCAGCGCCTCTGGCCGGGTGGACACCCAGATCATCGATTGACTCGCCCCCTGGACAGATCGGTCGTTCCGGCCCCATGACGCGGGAGGACCTTCCCATGTTCGCCGCGTGGTTGGCGGTACCTAGCCGAGCGACTCGTCGATCCAATCGAGGTATCCGGGCAAGCCGGAGACGATCGGCACCTCGATCACCTCGGGGGTGTCGTACGAGTGGTGCTCGGCCAGGAAGGCCTGCACCGCCGGCACCCGGTCGGCTCTGGTCTTGATGAGCAGCAGGCGCTCGTCGGCCGTGGTCACCTCGCCCTCCCATCTATAGGTGCTGGTCACGCCGGTGACCTGCACACACGCCGCCAGCCGGCCCTCGACCAACCGGCGGGCCAAGTCCGCGGCCTGGTCCGGGTCGTCCGTGGCGGTCATGACGATGGTGTGCTCGTGCTCCGGGGCCATGGTCGATCATGCCTCGCCGACGGCAGGCCCGGTTCAGCGGCGGCTGTCAGGCGGTGACCCAGACGAGCACCTCGGCACCGTTGGGGCCGGCGGAGAGGGCGGGCGCTCCGGCGGCGGTCAGGCGGGCGGCGTCGCCCTCGGCCAGCTCGCCGGCGCCCTCGAGCGAGGCCGCGCCCACGGCCACGAACAGGTGGACGTGGCGGCCGTCGGGCACCGAGACCACCTCGCCGGGGCGCAGGCGGCCTCCCCACAGCACAGCGTCGCGCTGTCGGATGCTGATGGCGGCGTCGTGACCCTGGCCCGAGGCGATCGGTTGCAGGCCGCCCTTGTCCAGCTCGGTGTTGATGTCGAGTTGCTCGTACCCGGGGGTGACCCGCCCGATGTCGGGGAGCACCCACATCTGGACGAAGTGCACGTCCTCGGTGGCCGACGGGTTCATCTCCGAGTGCCAGATGCCCGAGCCGGCGGTCATGCGCTGCGCGAGGCCGGGGTACAGCTCGCCGTGGTTTCCCTCGGAGTCCTTGTGCTCGAGGCGGCCCGAGAGCACCCAGGTGACGATCTCCATGTCCTGGTGCGGGTGGGTGCTGAACCCCGTGCCGGCCGCCACGCGGTCGTCGTTGGACACCAGCAGCAGGCCGTGGCCGAGGTTGGCGGGGTCGTAGTGCGACCCGAAACTGAAGCTGTGGCGGCTGTCGAGCCAGTCGATGGCGGTGTGCGGGCGGCTGTCGGACCGGCGGACGTCGACGGTGGGGGTGGTGTTCATGGCTTCTCCTCAATGCTTGCGTGTGCAACTATCAACAGAAGCACGGGACCTCCCATTCCTGACGCTGCACAGCCGAGCAGCGGGCACCTGCCCATCTGGATGCCGAAGTCGCTCCCAGGGACGAGGGGCCAAGGTCAGAGCCCCATGAGCGTGGTGACGCCGTGGTCACGGCCGGCGGTGTAGCCCCCGTCGACGGCGATGGCCTGGCCCGTGATGAACGAGGCATCGTCCGACAGCAGGAACGTGGCGGCGGCAGCCACCTCGTCGGCCCGGCCGAGACGGCGCAGCTTGTGCTCCTCGATCACCGACGCCTGCACGGCTTCGAGCCCGTCGGTGCCGAACGTGCTCGAGTACATCGGCGTCTCGATGAAGCCCGGGCAGATCGCGTTGGCGCGGATGCCCTGGCGCCCGTAGTCGATGGCCACGTTCTTGGTGAGCACCACGACGCCACCCTTCGACGCGTTGTAGGCGCTCCCGCCGGCCGTGCCCTCGAGGCCCTCCACGCTGGCAATGGTGACGACGGAGCCGCGCTCGCCGTTCGTGGGCGCATTCTCGAGCATGCGCGTGGCGGCGTGCTTGGCGAAGAGGAACGTGCCGCGCAGGTTGACGTCGATCACGCGCCGCCACTCGGCGTCATCGAGCAGGTGGACCGGCCCGCCCCCGGCGACGCCCGCGGCGTTGACCGCGCCGTCGACCTGCCCGAACGCGGCGATGGCCTCGTCGAACAGTGCCCCTACGTCGGCCTCGTCGGTGACGTCGGCGACCAGCCCGCGGTAGCGGTCGTCGCCATCGTCGGGCAGGGGCGCGCCGGCCGTCAGGTCGCCGCCGACCACACGTGCCCCCTCGGTGAGCAGGCGCTCGACGCAGGCCCTGCCGATGCCCGATGCCGCTCCGGTCACCACGATCACCCGTCGGTCGATTCCCCGCACGTGACTTCCCCCTACGCTCGGACGCTGCCTACACGAAACGACATGATCACACCGATCCCGCCCCTCACCTGCACACCAGGAGCCCGACCGTGAAGTTCGCCCTCTTCTACGAGATTCCCGTCCGCGAACCATGGACCCGTGAGCGTGAGCGCCGGGCCTACCTCGACACCCTCGAACAGGCGCTGGCGGGCGAGCGGTTCGGCTGGGACGCGTTCTGGACGGTGGAGCACCACTTCCTGGACACCTACTCGCACTGCTCGAACCCCGAGGTGCTCTATGGCGCCATCGCCGCACAGACCGAGCGGATGCGCCTCGGCTACGGCGTGCGCCTCATGCCGAAGGGCTACAACCACCCCGTGAGGACTGCGGAATCGGTGGCCGTGCTCGACCTGCTCTCGGGCGGGCGGGTCGACTTCGGCACCGGGCGGTCGGCGACACGGGCCGAGCTCGAGGGGTTCGGTGTCGACCCCCACGAGACCCGCGAGATGTGGCACGAGGCCATCGGCCATGTGGTGGGGTGCTGGACCAACGACGAGTACGAGTTCGCCGGCAAGCACTGGCAGATGCCGAAGCGCCGGGTGCACCCGAAGCCCTACCAGGACCCGCACCCGCCGATCTGGGGTGCCACCAGCAGCGAGGACGGGCATCGCCAGGTCGGCGACCTGGGACTGGGGCTGTGCTCGTTCGCCGTCGGCGTCTCGCCCGAAGAGGTGAAGAAGAAGATCGACATCTACCGGGAGGCAGTGGCTTCGTGCACCGCCCCCATCGGCTCGTTCGTGAACGACCAGGCGGCAACGTTCTCGATGGCGGTCTGCGCACCGACGCAGGAAGAAGCGTGGGCGACGGCCCGGGAGTCCTTCGAGTGGTACCCGAAGGCCGGCGCCCGACTCATCGGCTCGCTGGCAGGATGGATGGCCGAACAGCAACAGGATCTCGGCAACTACGGCTACGCCGCGGACATGGCCCAGCACGACCGTGAGGGGTCGCTCGACCTGCTCAGCCTCGAGTACCTGGTCGACTCGGGGGCTTGCGTGCTCGGGACCCCCGAGCAGTGCATCGAGACCTGCCGCCGCTACGAGGCCGCCGGTGTCGACCTGCTGCTCTGCCTGGTGAACCCCTACGACATCTCGCACGAAGCGGTGATGCAGACGATCGAGCTCATCGGCACCCAAGTGATCCCCGAGTTCAGGGACTGACGCCGGGGGCTCGCGCCGGCGCCCTCGATGTCGGCGGCCAAGGGGCACATGGCCCCGGGCGGGTGAGGCGCGGTGGTGCCACACTGAGCAGCGATGAACCGGATGACCGGTATGGACGCAGGGTTCCTCTACATGGAGACCCCGACGATCCACATGCACACGATCAAGGCGGCGGTCATCGACCCGTCGACGGTGCCGGGCGGCTACACCTTCGAGCGGTTCCGCGAGGTCCTGGGTGAGCGGCTCTACCTGCTGCCGCCCTTCCGGCGCCGGGTGGTGGAGGTGCCCTTCGGCCTCCACCACCCCGTTTGGGTGGAAGACCCCGACTTCGACATCGACCGGCACATACGGCGGATCGTGCTCGACGCACCGGCGGGTCGGCGGGAGATGGACGACGCCGTCGCCACGGTCGCCTCGACGCCCCTCTCACGTGACCGGCCGCTGTGGGAGATCGTGGTGGTCGAGAGCATGCCCGAGGGCCGGATCGGCTTCGTGGCCAAGATCCACCACGCGCTGGCCGACGGGGTCGCTGCTGCCGAGTTGTTGGCCAATGTCATGGATCTCGAGCCGGAGCCGGCCGCCCCACCGGTCGCGGGCGAACCGTGGCGAGGCGAGGAGATGCCGTCGCGGTGGGCTTTGATCTGGTCGGCCCTGTGGGAGGTGCTCGGCGGCATCGCCCGGTTGCCGGCCCTCGTCGGCCGCACGCTGCGGAGCCTGCTCGCCGTCGGTCGCCGTCGTCGGGAGGCCACGGTGCCCACGCCGGTCCCGATGCTCGACACGCCCAACGTGTCGTTCAGCACCTCACTCACCCCGTCTCGCATCTTCGCCACGACCACGATCTCGCTCGACGAGATCCGTGCCGTCAAGACCGCGGCGGGCGTCACCGTCAACGACGTGCTCCTGGCCCTGGTCGCCGGCGCGTTGCGGCGCTACCTCCTCGACCGTGGCGAGCTTCCCGATGTGCCTCTCGTGGCCGGCGTTCCCGTGTCCACCGATCACCCGGACGCCATCCGTCGACTCGGCGGCAACAAGGTGTCCAACCTGTTCACCGCGCTCCCGACCCATCTCGACGACCCGATCGACCGGCTCCGGGCGGTGCACGAGGTCACCGCCGCCGCCAAAGAGGTGCACAACCTGCTCGGGGTCGACATGCTCGCCGACTGGGTCGAGTACACGCCCCCCCGCCCCTACGCCTGGCTCGCGCGCCAGTACTCGCGGTACCGGATCGCCGATCGTCACCGGCCGCCGATCAACCTGGTGGTGTCCAACGTGCCCGGCCCGCGTGAGCCGCTCTACATCGCCGGGGCGCGGCTCGAGTCGATCTACTCGGTCGGCCCGGTCCTCGAGGGGATCGGCCTCAACGTCACCGCGTGGAGCTACCTCGACCAGGTGCACGTGAGCGCCATCGCCTGTCGGGACGTGATGCCCGGCCTCGAGGACATCACGGACGGGATGGGCGCCGTGCTCGAGGAACTGCGCAGCGCACTCGTCGGCGAGGGAGGCCCGACCCCGGTCTGACCAGTGCGCCGTGCGCTCGGGCGCCGCTGGCCAGCCGGTACCGTGCGGCCCGTGATTCCCGACAACGGTGGCCATCGGAGCACGCGCTCGGTGCAGCCCGTCGTGGCGGTGGTGTCGTCGATGCTGCTCGTGGTGGTCGCCATGGGTGCCGCGTGGTTCGCCACACGCGAGCAGCGAGACGACGCCGGCCGGGGGTCGCCTTCGACCACGCCGACCACGTCGACCACTTCGACCACCGAGCCCGAGAGCCTCGAGGCGGTGGTCGCCGAGCTGAGCGACTTCGTGGAGCGCCAACGCGGCCTCGAGTTCGAGCGACCGGTCGACGTCGAGCTGCTGGACGACCGGGAGTTCGAGCGTCGCCTGCTCGACGGCTTCGAGGCCCAGGACGAGGCCGACGTGCGCGACACGGCGGCCGAGCTCCGTGCCCTGGGTCTCCTCGAAGCGGGCGACGACCTGGTCGCGCAGGTCAAGGCATTCCTGAGCGCCGGGGTCGTGGGCTCCTACGACCAAGAGACCGACGAACTCATCGTTCGTGGCACGGAACTGTCGCCTTATGCTCGCCAGACCCTCGCCCATGAGCTGACCCACGCGCTCGACGACCAGCACTTCGAACTGTTCCGACCGGAACTCGATGAGACAGACGACGAGCGGAGCTTCGGGTTCTCTGCGCTGGTGGAGGGCAACGCCACCACGGTCGGGAACGCCTACCGCGACTCCTTGGGCCAGGACGAGCAAGCCCAACTCGAGCGCGAGGAGGCAGCCATCGGTGCCGACACCGACTTCGGTCAGTTCCCCCAGATCCTGCTCGCGCTCTTCAGCGCCCCCTACGAGCTCGGCCCGCCGTTCATCGACGCCCTCGTCGCGGACGGCGGGCAGCGGGCGATCGACGCCGCCTTCGACGGCCCGCCGGTCTCCAGCGAGCAGGTGCTCGACCCGCAGCGGTACCTCGACGACGAGGGGCCCGTCACCGTCGCCGAGCCGCCCGCCGACGGCGAGTCGTTCGATCAGGGCACCTTCGGCCAACTGCTGCTGCTCCTGCTCCTGAGCGACGGCGGGGTGGCCACCGAAACGGCGCAGCAGGCCGCCATCGGGTGGGGCGGCGACCGGTACGTGGCGTGGCACGAGGGCGCCCGCGCGTGTCTCCGGGTGGCCTTCGTCGGCGACACGCCCACCGACACCGACGAGCTCGAGCGGGGCCTGGCCGCGTGGGCCGATGGCCGGGACGACGCAGCCGTGCGGCGTGACGGCGACCGGGCCGTCCTCACCTCCTGCGGCTGAAGGCCCTTCTCGACACGGCAACGCTCGCTCCGAGCGAGCGGATGCGTCGAGATCGTCGGGTGGTCAGCCGAGGATGCCGAGGGTGCCGTCGCGATCACCCACGGCGCTCTTCTCGGCGAGTTGGTCGAGCAGCTCGCGGCCCGCCTCGGAGTCGGCGGCCTCGACCATCGCCTTCGGGATGGCCCGCATCACGTAGTCGTCGGGCATGGGTGGCGTGTCGTCGACCCGTCGGGCCATGGCCGCCTCGATGATCGGCGCGATCCGCTCGGCCTTGGCCGCGCACGCCGCCTCGTCGCGATCCTTGAACTCGGGCATCACCTCGCTCGCGAACAGCTCGAGGCTGGCCATGATGTCCTCGTGGCGGTTCTTCCCGGCTTGCATCACGAAGATCAACTGATCGACGCCGGCCTCCTCGTAGCGACGCAGGAACTCACGGATCTGCGCCGGCGTTCCGACGGCGCCGCGTAGCCCGCTCGTGTCGCCGCTCGCGGCCTTGGCCCCGAGCACCTGCTTCTCGGCGGCGAGGGCGGCCTCGGGCGAGTAGCCCATCTGGTCGCGACGCTCGATGAACTCGTCCCAGACGTTGGTCCGGCCGGGGACGTGGTCGCCGAACACGTAGAAGTGGGCGAGCGAGTACCCGAAGAAGTTGCCGCCCTCGAGGCCCATCGCGATGGCGTCGTCCTCGTCGGCGGCGCACATCATGGGCGTCACGCAGGCGACGTTGTGGTTGACGGCCCTGCCGACGGGCACGCACTTCTCGGCCATGGTGGCGGTGTAGTCGCCCACCCATTGCTGGGCCTCCTCGGGGTCGATGAAGGCGAACGTGAGCGCTCCGATGCCCTTCTCGGCCGCGAGGAGGATGGTGTCGCGGCGCGAGCAGGCGACCCACAGCGGCGGGTGGGGCTTCTGCATCGGCTTGGGCACGACGTTGCGCGGGGGCACGGTCACGAAGGTCCCCTCGTGGCCGGTGAAGGGGTCCTCGGTCATGCATCGGATCGCCACCTCCAACCCTTCGAGCCACTGCTCGCGCTTCACCGCCATCTCGATGCCGAACCCGCCCAGCTCGGCCTCGGAGGACGACTCGCCCGACCCGAACTCGGCCCGACCGCCGGAGACGAGGTCGAGCATGGCCACCCGCTCGGCCGTGCGGACCGGGTGGTTGTAGCCCGGGGCCGTCTGGATGATGCCGTGGCCGAGCCGGATGCTCTTCGTGCGCTGGCTGGCGGCGGCCAGGAAGACCTCGGGGGCGCTGGAATGCGAGTACTCCTCGAGGAAGTGGTGCTCGACCTCCCAGCAGTAGTCGATGCCCAGTCGGTCGGCGAGCTCGACCTGGTCGAGGGCGTCCTGGACCAGCCGGTACTCGCTGTCCTCGGTCCACGGCCGGGGGAGCTGGTGCTCGTAGAAGATCCCGAACTTCATGCCGCTTGCCCCTGCTCGACCCAGGCGCCGTCCGCGTCGGGAGCGAAGTCGCCGAGGTCGTGGAACCGGGCCAGGAGGTCGCCCCCGTCGGGTCTCGCGTCGAGGGCGTGGGAGACCTCGTGGAGCACGACGTCCATGGTGTCGGTGCGCCGGGCCCCGAGCGACTCGGCGAGCGCACGGTCCCAGATGCGCCCCACCAGGTCGGAGCCTGCGTGGTGGGCCCCGCCCTCGCCGACGAACGTGCGGTCGCGCATCTCCGACAGCACGGTGCGCAGGTACTCCACGTGCGGTTGCTCGTCCTGGCGGATGAACGAGACGAGGCGCGCGGCCTCGCCCTCGCCACCAACGAGATCGGTGTCGGAAAGGACGGCCTCGGCCCACGCGAAGGTGTGGAAGGCGGAGATCTCGATGAGCAGGAGGCGGGTCATGCGCTCGACCAGCATCTCGAGGTCGAAGCCCACGTCGTCCGGCCACAGGCGGCCGGCCATCGCCCGTGCGCGAGCGGCGGCGAGATCGAGCTTCCCCAGGCTGCCCGGCGTGGCGATTCCCATGCGCTCGAGCATCAGCGCGGTCTCGTCCCGGGTGACCGGGTGGTCGAAGGCGATGTCGCGGGCCGCGAACCACATCTGCTTGTGGCCGCCCTCTCCTTCATGGCCCGCCTCGTCGCGGGCATGTGCCTCGTAGAGGCCACGGTCGAGGTGGGTCATCGCCGTGCCGGTGACCTCCTCCGCGAACGCCGCGCGGAGATCGGGGACGACCGAGAGCCGGATCATCCCACCGAAGCCCTCGACGGTGCCGATCCGCGTGAGGGTGGCGATGACGGGCTCGGGCACGCCGCCCGCGATCAGGTGCTTGGCCTGGGCCACGTTGGGGTAGTTCGCCGGCCAGGTGTCGAGCGGCAGGTGGAACAGGGGGGTGGCGGACCGTTCGCGATGTTGCGCCTGCCAGGCCTGGATGGCGGGGGAGCGGTGCTTCGTGCGAGGCGACACGTAGGCGCCGTCGGCGTCGAACCCGCCGTGGCACGTCACGCCGCCGGCGATCAGCGGCGCCTCGTACGGGTGGCTCTCCAGCAGCTCGTGCTCGCTGAACTCGACCTGTGCCGTCATCAGATCCCCCTCGGGTTGCCCGCCAACTCTAGGTGTGCGGGGCGGAGGTAGTGGCAGTCGATGTGCCGCGACCATCTGAACTGGCGCGCGTCCATCGCCCCAGAGGGGCATGAACGCGCGCAAGTTGGCGGGAATTCAGTTCTGAAGGGGGAGAAGCTCGGCGGCGACGGCTTCGAGCTCAGTGGCCCAGTCGTCGGGCTCGGTGAGGGGGAGCACCACGAACTTGGAGGCGCCCGCCTCGATCATGTCCTCGAGGCGGTGGCGCAGCGAGGGCAGGTCGGTGGGGATGAGCAGGCGGGGATCGTCGATGTCGGGCCGGCGCTGCCGGATGAATGCGCCCAGCGCCTCGGGCACCTCGCCGTCGGCGTAGGCGACGAGGGCGCCGTAGTGCTCGGGGTCAATCGCACGTCCGGCTTCGTCGGCCGCCACCTCGATGGCGGCGCGGCCCCGGCGCACGTCCTCCGCGTCGCAGAACGAGGGCAGCCAGCCGTCGCCGAGGCGCCCGACCCGGCGCAGCTCTGACGGTGCCTGGCCGCCCAGCCACACATCCAGCGGCTGCTGCAACGGCTGGGGACGCACGGTGGCAGCCCGCAGTTGCCAGTGCGCGCCGTCGTGGTCGACGGCGTCCTCGCTCCAGAGGCGGCGGATCAACGGAAGCGCCTCGTCGAAGATCGCGGCCCGCGCCTTGCGCTCGACGCCGAACGCCTGCTGCTCGCGGGGGTCGGCAACACCCAGGCCGAACGCCGGCAGCAGGCGTCCGTTCGACAAACGGTCCAGCGTGGCCAGCGACTTCGCGACGAGCATCGGGTTGCGGCCCGGCAGCACCATCACGCTCATCCCGAACTTCAGCCTTGTGGTGCGACCGGCGGCGAAGGCCATGCCCACCACGGGGTCGGGCGAGTCGCCGCTGATGCGCTCGCTCAGCCACAGCGAGTCGAAGCCCAGGCGCTCGAGGTCGTCCACCATCGCGGCGAACCGGTCCTGGTCGTTGGTCGTGCTGCGAGTGCCCAACCCGTACCCCACGCGCACCTTCATGGCGACCATTACTACTCTTCGCCACGATGAACCCCGCCGACCTCGATCGCCTGCTCCGCCTCGACAGGCGGGTCGCGATCGTGACCGGGGCGTCGGGAGGTCTGGGCGAGCGGTTCGCTCGTGTGCTCCACGCCGCTGGGGCCACCGTGATCGGCGCGGCCCGGCGGGCCGATCGTCTCGACGCTCTCGCCGCCGACCTCGACCGATTCGTGCCCGTGGTGTGCGATGTGGCCGACGACGCCGACCTGACCCGGTTGGTGGGAACCGCGCTGGACGGCCATGGTCGGGTGGACGTGTTGGTCAACAACGCCGGGATCGGCGACGCCACCGAGAAGGCCGAGGCGGAGGACCCGGCGCTGTTCCGGCGGGTGGTCGAGGTGAACCTGAACGCGGTGTTCGTGCTGAGCCAGCAGGTGGCGGTGGCGATGATCGCCCAGGGGGGTGGCAGCATCGTCAACATCTCCTCGGTCCACGGCCTCGTCGCCGCCGCCCCCAACAGCCAGGCCGCCTACGTGGCCTCCAAGACCGCGGTCGTGGGCCTCACCCGCGAGCTGGCCTGCCAGTGGGCCACCGACGGCGTGCGGGTGAATGCCATCGCCCCCGGTTACTTCGCCTCGGAGATGACCGACGCGATGTTCGCCGACGAGCGCAGCATGCGCTGGATCGAGCGCAACACCCCGATGCGTCGCCCGGGACGAGCCGACGAGCTCGACGGCGCGCTGCTGTACCTGGCCGGCGACGCCAGCACCTACGTGACCGGCCAGGTGCTGGCCGTCGATGGCGGGTTCACCGCCCGATGACCGCCAACCACCCTCAACCCCAGCGTTCCCCACGACAGGAGCAGTGCCGATGAAGGTCGACCTGACCATCCGCGACTACCTCGACCGGGCCGCCGCCGTCTACGGCGAACGGGTCGGGGTGGTGGACGAGCCCGATCAGCCCGCGCCCTCGTGGGGCGAGGTCACCTACGCCCGCATCGCCGAGCTGGCCCGCAACCAGGCCGCCGCCTTGGACGAGTTGGGCATCGCCCCGGGGGAGCGGGTGGCGATGGTGTCGCAGAACGCGGCCCGGATGCTGGTGTCGTTCTTCGGCGTCAGCGGTTGGGGCCGGGTGTTCGTGCCCGTCAACTTCCGGCTCAGCCCGGTGGAGATCGCCTACATCGTCGAGCACTGCGGCGCGTCGTTGCTGCTGGTCGACCCCGAGTTGGACGAGGCGCTGTCATCGGTTGACGCGCCGCGACGCATGGTCCTGGGGCCCGAGACCGACGCCTCCCTCTTCGGGGTGGGCTCGCCGCCCGCCGAGCCGGTGCCCTGGGTGCCGGACGAGGACGCCACCGCCACGATCAACTACACCAGCGGCACCACAGCGCGGCCCAAGGGCGTGCAGATGACCCATCGCAACCTGTGGATCAACGCCATGGGCTTCGGGTGGCACGCCGGGGTGAGCGACCGTGACGTCTACCTGCACACCCTGCCGATGTTCCACTGCAACGGCTGGGGGATGCCGTTCGCGGTCGCGGGCATGGGAGTGCGCCAGGTGGTGCTGCGCAAGGTCGACGGCGCCGAGATCCTGCGCCGGGTCGAGGCCCAGGGCGTCACCCTTCTGTGCGCGGCCCCGGCTGTTGTGGCTGCTGTCCTCGACGCCGCCGCCGAGTGGGACGGCCCCATCCCCGGCGCCGGCACCACCCGCATCGTGGTGGCCGGTGCGCCGCCTCCCACCCGCACCATCGAACGGGTCGAGACCGAGCTGGGCTGGGAGTTCATCCAGATCTACGGGCTCACCGAGACCGCGCCCGTGCTCACCATGAACCGCGGGCGCGAGGAGTGGGACGACCTGCCCCCCGGCGAGCGGGCGCAGCTGCTCAGCCGCGCCGGCGCCCCCGTGGTGGGCGTTCAGCTGGCCGTCGACGACATGGGCGAGGTGCTGGCCCGCGGCAACATGGTGCTGGAGGGCTATTGGGAGCAACCCGAGGCCACCTCCGACGCCATCGTCGACGGCTGGTTCCACACCGGCGACGGCGGCGTCATCGAGGACAGCTACCTCACCATCTCGGATCGCAAGAAGGACGTGATCATCTCGGGGGGCGAGAACGTGTCGTCGATCGAGGTCGAGGATGCCCTGTTCTCCCATCCGAACGTCACCGAGGTGGCCGTCATCGGCGTGCCCGACGAGAAGTGGGGCGAGACGGTGAAGGCCCTGGTGGTCGTCAGCGGCGACGGCGCCGACACGCTGACCGAGGCGGACTTGATCGCCCACTGCCGTGAGCGCCTGGCCCACTACAAGTGCCCGACCTCGGTCGAGATCCGCGACGAGCTGGCCCGCACCGCCACGGGCAAGCTGCAGAAGTTCAAGCTGCGGGCGCCCTACTGGGAGGGCCGCGACCGCCAGGTCAACTGAGCGGCATCGATGGCGATCATGAGTGCTGCGGGTGATCGCCCGCACCAGGACGGTTGCGAGGAGATGGCTCGTTCGCTGGCTGACCCCGACGTCCCAGTCACGTACTCACCCGTCTTCCGTGAGTACGGGCTGACCTACCAGGACGGCGGCACAAGCTCGTTGTCGATCGCTCACTGTCCCTGGTGCGGTGCAGACCTGCCGACCTCGCTCCGTGATCGATGGTTCAAAGAGGTCGAGGAGCTGGGCCTGGAGCCTGGTGATCCTGAGATCCCGGTGGATTACGCCTGTGTGTGTGACCGGTGGTGGCGCGAATGACCTGCGGGCGAGCGGCCGCCGCTACTGGACCCGCTGGCGGTCCGGCGCGATCTTGACGATGACGCGGCGGCTCTGGATGGGGTTGGCGTAGTCGGTGCCGTTGTAACGCTGGGACAACGTGTCGATGTGGTCCCTTGCGGCCTGGCTGTCGTCGGTGTCGACGACGGTGCCGTGAACCTCGGCGTAGTGGTACGGGTTGGCCTTGTCCCAGATGGTGATGGTGACGTCGGGGTTCGCTTCCATCGCCTTGAACTTGGGCCGATGCACCTCGGTGTTGACGAGCAGGTGGTCGTCGTCGGTGTCGACCCACATGACGTGGTTGGCGATGGTGCCGTCGGCACGGTGGTAGGCGAGGGCGGCGAAGTTGCCGGCGGCGATCAGGTCTCGGACGGCGGGCTCGACGGGCATCGGTGATGCGCTCCTGGTGGTGGCGGGATCGGTCGGGGCAACGTGTTGCCCAACCAGGCCAGCGGTCCGGCTATTTCCCTCTACGCGTATCTGCCGCGTCAACCGCTGTCCGAACCCCCACAATGGCGGGATGCTGCAGGTCCGTGAGCTGAACGTGGAGGTCGGAGGCAACCTCGTGGTGGAGGGTGCCTCCTTCACCGTCCGCGCCCGCGACAAGGTGGGCCTCGTCGGCCGCAACGGCGCCGGGAAGACCAGTCTGCTGCGCGTGCTCGGCGGTGGCGCCCAGGCTGCGGCCGGCGTCGTCCACCGCACGGGCGGCCTCGGCTACCTGTCGCAGGATCCCCGGCTCGACACCACCGACGACAAGGTGTCGGGCGTCGACCACGTGCTCTCGGGCCGGGGTCTCGACCAGGCCCGGATCCGCCTCGAGAAGCTCCGACTCGCCATCGAGGAGACCCCCTCCGACCGCAATGTGGCCCGCTTCACCCGCGAGGAGGACCAGTACCGCATGGACGGCGGCTACGAGGCCGAGCCCGAGGCGCGCAAGATCGCCGCCGGCCTGGGCCTCGGCGACGACCGCCTCGACCTGCCCATAGGCGTGCTCTCCGGCGGAGAGCGGCGGCGGGTCGAGCTGGCCCGCATCCTGTTCGCCGGCAGCGACGTGTTGCTGCTCGACGAGCCCACCAACCACCTCGACAACGACGCCCGCGACTGGATGCTGCGCTTCCTGCGTGGCTACAAGGGCGCCCTGCTCGTGGTGAGCCACGACCTCGAACTGCTCGACGAGGCCATCACCCGCGTGCTGCACCTCGACCGGCAGGGCGAGGATGCCGTGGGTGGGATGGTCGAGTACAAGGGCACCTACTCCCAGTACCTGGTCTCGCGGCAGAAGGACGAGGAGCGCCTGGCCAAGGTGGCGGCGCGCCAGGCATCGGAGATCAACCGCCTGACCACGCTGGCCGACTCGATGCGCCACTCCACCGCCAACCGGGCGCGCAAGGCGCAGACCCTCGACAGCCGCGTCAAGCGGATGGAGAAGGAGCGGGTCGAGGGGCCGTCGCGCAAGCAGAGCCTCCACCTGCGGTTCCCCGAGCCCCCGAAGGCCGGTCGCACCGTGCTGAAGGTGTCGGGGCTCGACAAGTCCTATGGCGACCTCCGCGTGTTCCAGGACCTGGAGTTCGACCTCGGCCGCGGCGAGCGCCTGCTGGTCATGGGCCTCAACGGCGCTGGCAAGACCAGCCTGCTGCGCGTGCTCGCCGGGGTGACCGAGGCGGACGCCGGCGAGGTGAAGCCCGGTCTGGGGGTCGAGCTCGGCTACTACGCGCAGGAGCACGAGGGCATCGAGGCCGGCCGGACCTTGTACGACCATCTCCAAGGGGCGAGCGGACTGGGCGACCAGGACCGCCGGGCCCTGCTCGGCATGTTCGGGCTCACGGGCGACAAGGCCTTCCAGGACGCGTCCACCCTCTCCGGAGGCGAGAAGACCAAGCTCGCCCTCGCCCAGCTCGTGGCCGGCCGCCACAACCTGCTGCTGCTCGACGAGCCCACCAACAACCTCGACCCCGGCTCGCGCACCGCCACCGCCGACGCGCTGGCGGCCTGGCCGGGCACGATGATCCTGGTGAGCCACGACCGCGACTTCGTGCGCGAGCTGCGTCCCGACCGGGTGCTGCTCATGCCCGAAGGTGACCTGGACTACTGGAGCGACGACCTGCTCGACCTCGTCGCCATGGCCTGACCGAACCGTGCCACGACGGTCGGTGCCGGTCGTCGCCTTCGCGCTCGCGCTCGCAGCATCGGCGTGCGGTGGTGGCGGCGAGCCCGAAGACGCCGTTCCCACCTCCACGACCGGCATCGCCGTCACCGTGCCGCCGCTCGATCCCACCTGCGTGGCCGCCGAGCCGGTCGCGACGGGCACGAGCTTCGAGACGATCGAGTCGGGCGGCATCGAGCGCTCCTACCTCCGCTACGTGCCGAGCTCGTACGAGGGCGTGGCCATGCCCGTGGTGGTGGACCTGCACGACTCCGGGAGCACCGCCCTCGAGGAGGCCACGATCAGCGGCCTCTCCCAGACCGCCGAGACCGACGGGTTCGTCACCCTCACCCCCCAGGCCACCGGCGACCCGCCGGCCTGGGACCACCGCGGCGACTCTGCGGACGTCGCCTTCGTCGCCGACCTGCTGGATCAGGCGCAGGACGACTTCTGCCTCGAGCCTCAGCGGGTCTACCTTGCCGGCCTCGGGGACGGTGCCCGCTTCGCCGGCCGCCTGGCCTGCGATCTGTCGGATCGGATCGCCGCCGTCGGCGTGGTGGGCGACGTCGCCTATCCCGTCGCGTGCCCACAGGAGCGTCCCGTCCCGTTGCTCGGCCTCTTCGGAAGCGCCCCCGCACCCGAGCAGCGGAAGGCCTTGACCCGATGGGCCGACCGCTACGGCTGCAGCCCTGAACCCAGAAGTGAGGCCCCGGCGGCCGACGTCACCCACCGGACCTTCCGCGGTTGCGCGGACGGAGCGGCTGTGGAGTCCTACGAGCTCGCCGGTGCCGATGCGGCGTGGCCGACCGGTGCCACGGTCGGGGGCGGCGACCTGCTCTGGGCCTTCTTCGTGGCGCACCCACTCAGGCCGCCTCTGTAGGCCCTGGGCGCGCGTACCAGTGCGCTCGTCGGCGGTCTCCCCGGTGCCCGCCCTCCAGTGCGCAGCGGGCGGCCGCTACGGTCGGAAACATGCGCGACGCATCGTCCGACGGCCCGTCCGGCAACCAGGAGTTCCGCATCGAGCGCGACTCGATGGGTGACGTGCACGTACCGGTCCGCGCCAAGTACGCCGCCCAGACCCAGCGTGCCGTCGAGAACTTCCCCATCTCGGGCCTCACCATCGAACGCCGCCTGATTCGTGCGCTGGCGCTCATCAAGGGGGATGCCGCCAGGGTCAACGCGGGGCTCGACGAGGTGCCCGGAGTCGACGCCCGCATCGGCGAGGCCGTTGCGTGGGCCGCCGACGAGGTGGCCGCCGGTGACTGGGACGAGCACTTCCCCGTCGACGTGTTCCAGACCGGTTCGGGCACGTCGTCGAACATGAACGCGAACGAGGTGATCGCCACGCTGGCATCGGAGCGCCTCGGCACTGCCGGCGCCGTGCACCCGAATGATCACGTGAACGCCTCCCAGTCCTCGAACGACGTCTTCCCGTCGGCCATCCATCTGGCCGCCGTCGAGGCGATCGACGCCGATCTCCTCCCGGCGCTGGAACACCTGGCCACGGCGCTTCGGCGCAAGGCCGACGAGTTCGCCGACGTGGTGAAGTCGGGTCGCACCCACCTCATGGATGCCACCCCGGTCACGCTCGGGCAGGAGTTCTCGGGCTATGCCGCCCAGGTCTCCCAGGGCGCCGAGCGACTCCATGGCTGCCTGGCGCACGTCGGTGAGATCCCGCTGGGTGGAACGGCCGTCGGCACCGGCATCAACGCACCGCCCGCCTTCGCCCCTGCCGTGATCGCGCGACTCGTCGACCGAACGGGGCTGCCGCTCACCGAGGCTCGCGACCACTTCGCCGCCCAGGGCGCGCGTGACGCACTGGTCGAGGCTTCGGGACAGTGCCGCACCGTGGCCGTGGCGCTCATCAAGATCGCGAACGACCTGCGCTGGATGGGCAGCGGGCCGCGGACCGGCCTCGGCGAGATCCTCATCCCCGGTCTCCAGCCGGGGTCGTCGATCATGCCGGGCAAGGTCAACCCGGTGATCCCCGAGGCGGTGACCCAGGTGGGGGCGCAGGTCTTCGGCAACGACGCCGCGGTTGCCTTCGGTGGGTCACAGGGAACGCTCGAGCTCAACGTGTTCATGCCGGTGATGGCCCGCAACCTGCTCGAGTCCATCCGGCTGCTCGCCAACGTGAGCCGCGTCTTCGCGGACAAGTGCATCGACGGGATCGAGGCCAACGTCGAGAGCTGCCGGCGCCATGCCGAGTCGTCGCCCTCCATCGGCACCGCCCTGAGCCCCTACATCGGCTACGAGGCGGCGGGCGAGGTGATCAAGGCGTCGTTGAAGGAGGAGAAGACGATCCGTGAGGTCGTGCTCGAACGGGGCCTGCTCACCGAGGCCGAGGTCGACAGTGCCCTCGACATCGAGGCGATGAGCCGCGGCGGTCTCTTGTGAGCTAGGCGCCGAGGGCGGGGGAGCCGGCGAAGGGGCCGGGGTCGCCGGCGGTGGGGAGCACCGGGGTGCTCCAACTGAGCATGCGGCTGAGCTCATGGGTGATGGGCCGCCAGTCGGCGGCGTCCCAACCTTCGGCCACGCCGGCGAGCGCGCCGTCCTGGGTGATGTGCACCAGCGCCGGTAGCTGCTCGAGATGCAGTGCCTTGACGATCTCGCGCTCGGGGTCGACGAAGGTGAGGATCTCCTCGCCCCAGGGGCCGAGGAACTGCCGGGCCTCCGCGGAAGGGGCGGTGACCAACCAGGCGACGCGGCAGTCCGACTCGGCGTACGTGCGCAGCAGGCGACCGGCGGTCTCGAGGATCCAGGCGCTCTCCCAGGTGTAGGGATCGAGCACCACGCAGACCAGCTGGAAGGTCGTCAGCCATTCGGAGAGCGGTCGGCCTTGGCCATCCATTGGCTCGAGTTCGATGTCGGCAGGGGGAGCACTCGCCACGGCCGAAGAAACTAGTCGGGCATCACGATGCCGAACGACTTCCGACGTCCTCAGCGGTACTCTCGCCGTCGTGCACCCGATCGAGCGGCTCCGCTACGTCGCCCGGGCGTCGGGGGTCGACCAGTCGTTGCTGGTCCAGGAGACTGCCTCGGCGTTAGGGGCGTTCCGGTCGGACCCTGCCGGCATGGTGACGGCCTGCCGGCGGATCGTGTCCCGGCACCCGACCTCGGGGGCGCTCTGGTGGCTGTGCGGTCGCGTGCTGACCGCCGACGATCCGATGGGTGAGGCGTGGCGCGCCGCCGACGAGATCGACGCCGACGCCACGGTCATCGAGCTGGCCCATGCCCTTCCGGACGCCGCCACCGTCTGCCTGCTGGGCTGGCCCGAGCAGGTGGGCGACGCCATCCCACGCCGAGGTGATCTCGAGGCCCTCGTGGTCGACGTGCTGGGCGAGGGGTCGGGTCTCGTCCGGCGACTGGCCGCCGCCGAGGTCGATGCCGTCGATGTGGCCACGCAGGGCCTGGGCGCGGCGGCGGCTGCGGCCGACCTCGTCCTCCTCGAGGCATCGGCCGTCGGCCCCTCCGGGTTCATGGCCGTGGCCGGCTCACGTGCAGCGGCCGCGGTCGCCCGTCACGAGGGGACCCCCGTGTGGCTGGTCGCCGGGGTCGGACGCCTGCTTCCCCGCCGCGTGTGGGAGGCCGCCGCGGGGCGGGTCGAGGTCGCCGAGGAGCCATGGGAGTCCGACGACGAGCTCGTCCCCCTCGACCTGGTGGACCGCATCGTCGGTCCGAGTGGTCCTGAACGGCCGGCAGACGCGCTCCGCCGCACCGATTGCCCGGTCGCCGCCGAGCTCCTCGTGCGACTCTGACGCCGTGCACACACCCTCCCGACCGACGTAGCCTCGTCGGCCATGCCGTCACGCCGAGAAGTCGTCCGCATGTCCGACGAGGAAGTGGACGGCTTCCTTCGTGAGCGCCAGACGATGAACATCGCCACGTTCGGCCCGGACGGCAACATCCACCTGGTGGCCATGTGGTACGGGTTCATCGACGGCAAGCCGGCCTTCGAGACCTTCACCAAGTCACAGAAGGTGAAGAACCTGCTGCGAGACCCCCGCATCACCGTGTTGGTCGAGGACGGCGATCAGTACGAGGAACTGCGAGGGGTCGAACTGGTCGGCACCGCTGAGGTCTCGGACGATCCCGAGACGGTGATGACGGTGGCTCGCTCGGTGGTGGAGCGCTACTTCCCGGTCGACAAGCCGGAGGACCTCGACGCCATCGCCGCGGGGCTCGCCCACAAGCGCTCGGCGATCGTCATCAACACCGACAAGGTGGTCTCCTGGGACCACCACAAGCTCGCCGGCGGCTACTGAGCACCGGCATGGGTGAGCGCGTCCAGTTCGCCGGCGGCAACGGCAACGGCTACCTGGCCACCCCCGGGCACGGCAGCGCGGGTCCTGGCCTGCTCGTGATCCAGGAGTGGTGGGGCCTCGTCCCCCACATCATCGACGTGTGCGACCGGTTCGCAGACGAGGGCTTCACCGCGCTCGCACCCGACCTCTACCGCGGGCAGACGACCACCGAGCCCGACGAGGCCGCCAAGTTGATGATGGCGCTCAACCTGGCCCAGGCGGCCCGCGACCTGGGTGGAGCGGTCGCGTTCCTCGAGGGCCACGACAGGGTGCACGGTCGTGGCGTCGGCGTGACGGGCTACTGCATGGGTGGCGGACTCGCCCTCGTGCTGGCCTGCCAGGAGCCCGACGACATCAAGGCGTGTGTTCCGTTCTACGGCCTGATCCCGTGGCCCGAGGCCCAGCCCGACTGGTCGAGGCTCCGGGCGCCGGTCCAGGGCCACTACGCGGGCAGGGACGGGTTCTTCACGGTGGCGGCTGCCCGCTCGCTCGAGGCCGAGCTCACCGACCTCGGCAAGTCGGTGGAGCTCTTCGTCTATCCCGAGGCCGAGCACGCCTTCTTCAACGACGCCCGTCCCGAGGTCTTCGACGAGGACGCCGCGCACCAGTCCTGGGTGCGGACCCTGTCGTTCCTGCGCGCCCATCTGGGATGACGCCCGAGATCGGCTTGGTCGAGCGGTACCTGCTCCTCGGCCTGCGGATGGGCCGTCACCTCGACGGCCTCGTGGACGCCTACTACGGTCCGCCGGACCTGGCCCGTCGTGCCGAACGGGAACCGAGGGTGACCCTCGACGACCTGGTTGCCGAGGCCTCCCGCCTGGTGGCGGACCTTGACTCGTCGGGTGATGCCGACGGCCTCGACCGACCCCGCCGGGTGTGGCTGCGGGCGCAGGTCGCCGGTCTCGTGACGACCGGGGCGAAGCTCCGGGGCGACCCGATCGGCTACTCCGACGAGGTGGAGTCCTGCTACGGGGTTCGGCCGAGACGCGTGCCGGAGGAGCGATTCGAGCAGGCGCACCGGGCAATGGCCGGGGTGCTTCCGGGCTCGGGGTCGCTGGCCGAGCGGTACGGCACGTGGCGGGAGGCCCAGGCGGTGCCGACCGATCGTCTCGACGCGGCCGTCGCCTCGCTGGCCGAGGACTTCCGCGCCCGAACGCACGAGATGTTCGGCCTCCCCGAGGGCGAGCAGGTCACTTTCGAGCTCGTGGGTGATCAGCCGTGGTCGGGCTTCAACTACTACCAGGGTCGGTTGCAGAGCCGGGTGGCCATCAACATCGACCTGCCCGTGCTGAGCCCCACCCTGGCTCATCTCGTGGCTCACGAGGCCTACCCGGGCCATCACACCGAACACGTCCGCAAGGAGGCCGGGCTCGTGCGCCGGCGCGGGCATCTCGAGGAGACCATCTTCCTCGTGGGCACGCCGCAGTGCCTCCTGGCCGAGGGTCTGGCCGATCTCGGCCTTGAAGTGCTGGTGGGGGTGCGACCGGAGGCGATCGTGGCCGAGCACCTCCTGCCGCTCGGGGTGCCCTATGACGCCGAGGTCGCAGCGGCCGTGGCCGAGGCGGGTCAGGCGCTCGATGCCGTGAGGGGCAACACCGCCCTCCTGCTCCATGAGGACGACGCCGATCCTGACGCGGCGATCGCCTACCTCCAGCGCTGGGCGCTGCTGTCGAAGGCGCGTGCCGAGAAGGCGGTCCGGTTCCTGCTCGATCCCACCTGGCGGGCCTACATCAGCTGCTACGTCGAAGGGCTCCCCCTCTGTCGCCGATGGGTCGGTGGCGACCCGGCCCGGTTCGGGCGCCTGCTGTCCGAGCCGCTGACCCCGGCGGTGCTGCAGGCGGGCTGACCCGCACTTGGAGTTCCCGAGTAGTGGGCGCATACCATCGGCCCATGTCCGAACGCACCCGAAACCTGCCGCGTCGCTCCTGCCTGTCGATCCCCGGATCGAGCGAGAAGATGCTGGGCAAGGGGCCGAACATCCCGGCCGACATGGTCTTCCTCGACCTCGAGGACTCGGTCGCTCCCCTCGAGAAGGAGGCGGCCCGGGCCAAGGTGGTCGACGCCATCAAGAACCAGGACTGGGGTGACAAGGTGCTGTGCGTCCGGGTGAACGCCTGGGACACCGAATGGACCGCGTACGACATCATCGAGGTGGTCGGCAACGCCGGTGAGCGCCTCGAGGAGATCATGCTGCCCAAGGTGCAGACCGCCGCCGAGGTCGTGGCCATGGACCTGCTGCTGACCCAGGTGGAGGCCAAGGCGGGCCTGCCCCAGGGCCACATCGGCATCGAGGCACAGATCGAGACCGCCCAGGGTCTCATCAACGTCGAGGAGATCTGTGCGGCGTCCTCCCGCACCGAGACCATCATCCTCGGCCCGGTGGACTTCTCGGCATCGATGGAGATGCCGTCGCTGCAGGGCGGGCTCCAGATCCCCGAGTACCCCGGCGACTACTTCCACTACCCATTCATGAAGATCCTCATGGCGGGTCGGGCCAACGGCCTCCAGGTCATCGATGGCCCGTATGTGAGGGTGCGCGACAACGACGGCTTCCGCGACTTCTGCACCCGCACGCAGATCCTGGGCTTCGATGGGAAATGGGCGCTCCACCCCGATCAGGTGACGATCCTCAACGAGGTGTTCGGCCCCAACCAGGAGCAGTTCGACCACGCCTGGGCGGTCCTCGACGCCTACGAGGAGGCCACCACCACCGGCGACCGCAAGGGCGCGGTGATGATGGGTGACGAGATGATCGACGAGGCGTCCCGCAAGGTGGCCATCAAGGTCGTCAGCCGCGGCGAACGAGCCGGCTTCACCCGCACCCCCGCCCCCTGACCCGTCCGCCAACTCGACGCAATAGCTGTCGGAATCCGACAGCTATTGCGTCGAGAATCGGGGGGAAGGGGCCAGGCGTGGGCTAGGCGGCGGCCTTCTGGCGGTCGAGCAGGCGGCGGGCGATCACCTTGAGGCACAGGGTCTCGTCGGCGCCCTCGAAGATGGACAGAACACGGGCGTCCACGAAATAGCGGCTGACGGGATACTCCTCGGCGTAGCCGAACCCGCCGTGGATCTGCATCGCCTCACGTGTCACCCACTCGGCGGCGCGACAGACGTACGCCTTCACCATCGACGCCTCGAGGGCTCCCTCGCCGCTGGCCATCATGGTGGCGACTGCGTAGGAGAACTGGCGGCTGGCCTGGATCAGCACCGCCATGCGGGCCAGCTTCACCCGGGTGAGCTGGTACTCCGCGATGGGATGGCCGAAGACCGTGCGGTCGAGGGCGTACTGGCGGGCGTCCTCGTAGGCGGCCTGCATCACGCCGACGGCCCGGGCCGCGGTCTGGAGGCGGCCGTTCTCGAATCCCTCCATCTGGTAGTAGAAGCCCTTGCCGAGCCCCTCATCGCCACCGACCTGGTTGGCCGCGGCCACGAACCAGTTGTCGAGGGCGATCTCGTACGAGTGCATGCCCCGATACCCGATCGTGTCGATGGCCCGTCCCTCCATCTTCCCGCCGCCGGGCGCACCGCCGTCGGCTCCGACCTCCTGGACGAACTCGAAGCCGTGGCCTTCGCCGCGGGGTTTGGGCACCACGAACATCGACAGGCCCCGGTGGGTCTTCGAGCGGTCGGGGTCCGTGCGGGCCAGCAGCATCAGTGCGTCGGCACGGGCTCCGAAGGTGCACCAGGTCTTGACCCCGTTGATCAGCCAGCCGCCCTCGGTCGGCGTGGCGGTCACCTTGATGCCGGCGACATCGGAGCCGAAGTCGGGCTCGGTGACCGCGACGGCGGCCATGACCTCGGCGGTGGCCAGCCTGGGGAGCCACTCCTGCTTCTGGGCCTCGGTGCCGCCCTTCACCAGCGCACGGGTGAGGATCTCGGGTCGGGTGATGAGCGAGCCGCCGATGCCGAGCGAGCCCCGCGAGAGCTCCTCGGTGGCGACCACCATGCCCAGGTAGTCGCTCTCGCCGCCGCCGGCGAAGCCGCCGTACTCCTCGGGCACGGACAGGCCGAAGCCGCCCATCTCGGCGAGCCCTGAGATGATGTCCTCGGGCACGTCGCCGTTGGTGCGATGGACATGCTCGGCCGCCGGGCGGATCTTGTCCTCGGCGAAGCGACGGAAGGTGTCCTGCACCAACTCGAAGTCGGCGTCGAGGTGGCGTGGCCCTTCCTGGTCGGCCAGGCCGGCCAGGAAGGCCGGGTCCCGGTAGGCAGCCAGGAAGGGCCGGGCGCCGTCGACCGCACCGGGCTCCACGCCCCATTGCGCCTCGCGGCCGAAGATCCTGGCGCTCAGGTCGTGGACCGCGTCGGCCACGAACGCGCACGTCAGGCGGCCCTCGATGTCGCCCTTGGCGCCATAGGCGAGCAGGCCGCTGGCCATCTCGATGGCCGACGCCGCGTGGGCCAGGTCGTAGGCCAGCGCCTGGTTGTCGTCGAGGCCCACTGCCGCGAGGTGGGTCGTGGCGGCGCTCACCACCGCACTCGAGAGATCGATTGCGGCGGCAGCCGCGGCGAGGTCCGGCGAGGTGAGAGGGGTGGGGTGGAGGTCGCTCATGGGCCGCACGGTACCGAGCCAGGTGCTGCCGATACCATCCGTGGCCTGCCCGCCTCATCGCCCTTTCGCCGGACCGCCCTCGGCGTCTGCTACGAACGGGTTGCCCGGCAACGCTCGACCACTCGGCCTCGAGACCCACGAAAGGCTCCCTGTGACCACGTACGAACGCCCCTTCGGCCGCTATCTCGAGGACTTCGAGGTCGGCGACGTGTACCGCCACTGGCCCGGCAAGACGATCACCGAGGCGGACGACCACCTGTTCTGCATGATCACCATGAACCACCACCCGCTCCACACGAACACGTGGTTCGCGGAGAACGAGACCGTGCACAAGAAGAACGTGGTCGTTGGCAACCTCGTCTACTCGCTCGTGCTGGGCCTCAGCGTCCCCGATGTCAGCGGCTCGGCCATCGCCAATCTCGAGATCGAGTCGCTCACGCACCGCAGGCCCACGTTCCACGGCGACACGATCTATGCGGAGACGAAGGTGCTGGACAAGCGTGAGTCCTCGTCGAAGGACGACCGGGGGGTGGTCACCGTCGAGACCAAGGGCATCAACCAGCGCGGCGAAGAGGTCTGCTACTTCCGCCGCAAGGTGATGGTGTGGAAGCGCGATGCCGCCCCGCCCCGCCAGCGCCCGTACGACGAGTCGATCTGGGACGACGCCTGATCACTCGCCGCCGGGTCGCCGTGGCGGTCCTGGTCGTGCTCGCCGTTCCCGCTCTTGCAGCCGCCGTGGTCGGGGTCGAGGTGATGATCGCCGCTCGGGGTGCCAACCTGCCCGACCGCGATCCCTACGACCTCGACGGCATCGTCGGTGTCGCTCGCCCCGGCGGGAGGCAACACCTGGTCTGGCTCGGTGATTCCACCGCGGCGGGCGTCGGTTCGTCCCGCGCGGGAACAACGCTTCCCCGACTCGTGGCCAAGGGCTTCGACCGACCCGTCGACCTGACGGTGTTGGCGGTGTCGGGCGCCCGCATCAGCGATGTGCTCGACGAGCAGGTGCCTCGCCTGCCGTCGGGCCCGATCGACGTCGTGGTGCTCAGCGTGGGGGCGAACGACACCGTGCACCTCACCCGTGCGGCCGACTTCGGGGCCCGGTACCGCCGGTTGCTCGACGCACTTCCGCCTGGGGCGACTGTGGTCATGCTCGGGGTACCCGACTTGGGTTCGACGCCGCGCTTCGCGCAACCGTTGCGCTTCGTCGCCGGCGTCCGGGGTGGCACGATCGATGCCGTGATCCAGGATCTCGCGGCCGAAGAAGGTCGGACCTACGTCGACATCGCGGGGGAGACCGGCCCGGCGTTCCGCCGCGATCCCGGCGCGCTGTTCGCCGCGGACGACTTCCACCCGAGCGACCGGGGCTACCGACTGTGGGCCGAGGCGGTGTTGGCGGCCCTTCCCGCGCCGGTCGACCGATGACGGGGAAGGACGCCGCTCCCGCTCGTGGCCGGCCGTCCCCACCTGCGTGGGGGTGACTGCTGCCGGCCCCGCCAGGGGCGGTCGTGGGCCGGCACTCGGCGCCGGGCCCAGCGGGCGGAGTCGAGCGGCCCTCATGAAGGACCAGCAGGCCCTCTTGCGGTGGGCGGCCCACTCGGGCCGTGATCTGCCATGGCGGCAGACCCGTGATCCCTGGGCGATCCTGGTCAGTGAGGCGATGCTGCAGCAGACCCAGGTCGCCCGGGTGGTGCCGAAGTACCACGCCTTCCTTGATGCGTTTCCCAACCCGCTGGCGTGTGCGACAGCTCGCCAGGCCGATGTCGTGCGCTCGTGGGCAGGCCTCGGCTACAACCGCCGTGCGAGCCAGTTGCACCGGGCGGCACGGGAGATCGTCGACCGGCACGACGGAGTCGTCCCCGACGAGATCGACGACCTGCTCCGCCTGCCGGGCGTGGGTCCGTACACCGCTCGGGCGGTGTTGGCCTTCGCGTTCGAGCGCGACGTCGCCGTCGTGGACACGAACGTGGCCCGGGTCCTGGCGCGCCGGGCGGCGCGGACGCTCAGCGGCGCCGAGGCCCAGGCCGATGCCGATCGCTGGGTTCCGTCGGGGTTCGGATGGGCGTGGAACCAGGCGCTGCTCGACCTGGGCGCCGTCGTCTGCACCGCGCGGGCGCCGGGGTGTGCCCGGTGCCCGGTGGCGGACCGGTGCGGCTGGTCGGCCGATGGGAACGCGGCGCCCGACCCGGCCGTCGGCTCGGCTGGCGTGAGCGGACCGCAGTCCCGGTTCGAGGGGTCGGACCGCCAGGGGCGCGGCCGTCTCGTGGATGCGCTGCGTCGTGGGCCGGTCGCCGCCGCCGACCTGGCGTCGGCCATGGGTTGGCCCGACGATGCCGCTCGGGCCAACCGGGTCGCGACCGGTCTGGTGGACGAGGCACTGGTCACCGAACGCGAAGGTTGGCTGTTCCTCGCGGACTGATGGCGTGGGGGGCACCAAGGTGGAGAGCGCCGGGCGGTGAAGGGCCAACGGGGCCCACGACCCGACTACGAGGCCCGGGATCTCGAGGTCGCCGGCGGTCGAATCCACGCCACCTCTGCAAGCGTGCAAGAGTCTTTCCGCGACGGCAAGCTCAACGATCGAAAGCGGAAAGAGCCCATGACCCCCAGCACGACCCCCGCGAGACGCCTGACCGGTGTCCTGCTCGCCGTTCTGCTCCTGCTCGGCCTTTCGGCCTGCGGCAGCGACGACAGCAGCGACAGCAGTTCCTCCGACACAACCGCCACGGACTCCGGTTCGGGGGGCGACACGACCGACACCACCGCCGCGGCGGACACGGGTGGTGACCCCACAGCGCCGGTGATCGAGAACTTCACCTTCACCCCCGATCCGATCGAGATCGGCCAGGGCGACACCGTCACATGGACCAACAACGACGACTTCGCCCACACGGTCACGGCGGACGACGACTCGTTCGACTCCGGCAACATCGACGGCGGCTCGACCTTCGAGCAGACCTTCGACGAGACCGGCGACTTCACCTATCACTGCAACATCCACAGTCAGATGACCGGTAGCGTCACGGTCTCCTGAGGGCCCCGCTCACCGGTGGGCGCCCATTGCGCCTGCCGGCGCCGGTGCGGCCATCGGCCACACCGCATCGCCGCTCCCCCCAACCCCGAACAAGGAGACCCACCGTGGAGATCACCACGAGCGAGTTGCGTCAGCTGGCCGCTGATGTCGACGACCAGCACCACCACGCGATGAGGACGATCGACGAGGACCTTCGTGAGGTGCACCTCGGTGAGACATCACGGAAGCTGGGGGCGAGCCGTCGCCATTTCATCCGCACCGCCGGACTCGGCGGAGCCGCCCTCACCCTGGGCTCGGCACTCGTGCCGATGTCACGGCTCATGCCGGCGGCGTGGGCGCAGGACCAGATCAGCGACGGCGACCTTGCCGCTTTCGCCGAGAGCGTCGAGCTCGCCGCGGTCGCCGCCTACGGTGCAGCAGGCGAAACCGGGCTGCTCGACCCGGCGGTCCTCGACGTGGCCAACACGTTCGCCGGTCATCACCAGGAGCATGCGGGAGCGTTCGCCGGGGTCGCCGGCGATGCGGCGACGGGTGAGGCCAACCAGGCGGTGCTCGACGTCTTCGCCCCCCTGATCGCCGACGCGGCCGACCAGGCGGCGCTGCTGCAGATCGCCCAGGACCTCGAGAACGGCGCGGCCTCGACCTACTTCTTCAGCCTCGGCATCCTCCAGGACCCGACCAACGCCGTGGCCGTGGCCACGATCCTGCCCGTCGAGGCGCAGCACGCGGTGGTCCTCGGGCAGGCTCTGGGTCAGGACCTCGAGGAGTACGTCCCGAGCTTCGAGAACCAGGAGACCGCGTTGAACCCCGCCGACTACCCGGTCAACGCCTGACCCCCCGCCCGAGACGAAAGAAGGAAACGAAGATGGAATTCTCCCGTGACGAGGTGCGGCGGCAGTTGACCACCTCTCGAGCCGAGCAGAAGGCGGCGATGCGCCCGTGGCGTGACTCGCTGCTACGGGTGTTCGGCTCCGAAGACGACATCCCCGCCTCGGCCAAGGCCCAGATGCTGGGCCTGCCCAACCGCCGGGGCTTCCTCAAGATCGGCGGGGTGACCGTGCTCGGCGCCGCCGTGTTGGCGGCGTGCGGCAGCGATGCCACCGAGGTCGCCGAGAGCGGCAACGCCGCGAGCGCGACGACCACGACGGCTGCAGCGGGCGCCGCGGACACCGACCTCACGCTGCTCCGCACCGCGACGTCGCTCGAGATCCTCGCCGTCAACACCTATCAGGCCGCCATCGATTCAGGTCTCGTGACGACGGCGGACGTCGCATCGGCTGCCACCCTGTTCCGCGATCAGCACGACGAGCACGCCGGTGCGTTGCAGGCGGCCACGGTGGCGGCCGGTGGCAACGAGTTCACCGATCCGAACCCGTTCGTGCAGGAGAACGTGATCGACCCGGCGGTCGCCGATCTCACCGACGAGGCCAGCGTCGTCGAGTTGGCACTCACGCTCGAGACCGTGGCCGCCGAGACCTACGTGTTCGCCACCGGTGTGCTCAGCACGACGACGCTGCGACAGGCGATCATGGGCATCGGCGGCGTGGAAGCCCGGCACATGGCGGTGCTGCGGGGCTTCCTCTCCGACGAGCAGGTCCCCGTGGCCTTCATGCCCACCAAGGACGCGATCACCGAGGACGCCTTCGTCAGCTCGGGCTCAGGCGGGGGTGGCGGTGGCGGTGGCGGTGGCGGTGGCACCACGACCACGGCGGCCAACTAGCAGCCTCAGCGTTTGACCGGCGCCCTGCCACCACCTGGCGGTGGCGGGGCACGGCCGCGTCCGGGCCGCGGTCTCAGCTCGTTGCGAAGTCGGCGACAAGGCGGTTGACCGCGGTTGGCGATTCGAGGTGCAGCCAGTGGCCGGCGCCTTCGATCTCCTCGAAGCGGCTGCCCTCGCGGTCGAAGGCCGCGGCCGCTGCACGCGCCACGTCGATGCCCATGCACCCGTCTCGGGTGCCGTGGAGGTACATCGTTGGTTGCGGGGGAGTGGTGCCGCACGCGGCCTGTTCGCCCGAGAGGTCGGCGGATTGCGGACCGTCGCCGAGGGTGGCGCGGTAGGTCCCGAGTGCGGCGGCTAGGCGCTCGGGGCTCCTCAGCGACTCCTTGACCCGGGGGAGGTCCTGGTCGGCGTCGTAGCCGGGCGACCAGTCGGCCCAGAGGCGCTCGATGAAGGCGAGGTCGTCCGCGGCAACGGCCATCTCGGCAAGGGGGTGCTGGAAGAAGAACATGTACCAGGACCGCCGCAACTGGTCATAGGTGAAGAAGGTCATGCCCATCGCGTCCGCGGGCGGGACGGCGGCGGCGATCACTCTCCGCCACCTCGCCGGTGCGCTGCCGGCAGCGCCGTAGGCGGCCATTGCGCCCCAGTCGTGGCCGATGATCACGGCGTCGGCGTCAGCGCCGAACGCGTCGTGCAGCGCGTTGGCGTCGGCGGCGAGCGCGCCCGCCTGGTACATGCCGTCGGTGGGCACCGCGGTCGGCGCGTAGCCGCGGTTGAACGGTGCCACAGCACGGAACCCGGCATCGGCCAGGGTCGGCAGCAGGTGGCGCCAGGTCCAGGCGCCGTCAGGGAACCCGTGCAGGCACAACGCCAGCGGCCCCGTTCCGGCCTCGAGGTACGCGAACTCGAGGCCTCGGGCGGTCACGCGGTGCACGGTGCTGTTCATGGGACGAGTATGACGCCCGTCACACGCGCCCCGTGAACACGCGGCGTTCGTTAGGGTTGTCCACAAGGAAGGGGGGACCGCTGCTCAACGTCACGTTCTTCGGGGTCAGGGGCTCCACCCCGTGCCCCTGCCCGGCCAATCAGCGATACGGCGGCAACACCGCCTGTGTGGTGCTCGAGGCCCCCGGCGCCGATCCCATCGTCCTCGACCTGGGCACCGGCCTGCGCTTCTGGGGCGACACGCTCGTGGGGAACGACCCGTTCCGGGGCGTCGCGCTGGTCACCCACCTGCACTGGGACCATGTCCAGGGCCTGCCCTTCTTCACCCCCCTCCACCGCGCCGGCGCCTCCCTCGACATCTACGGCCCGCCGCAGCCCGGCCTGGGCATGGCCGCGGCCTTCGACACGTTCATGCGGCCGCCCTACTTCCCCGTCGGCATCGCCGAGTTGGACGGTGACGTCTCGTTCCACGACGTGGCCGACACCGACTTGGCCATCGGCGACGCCAAGGTGCGCGTCCGCAACGTCCCCCACGTGGGCCTCACGAACGGCTACCGCGTCGACTGGGAGGGCGTCTCCGTGGCCTACCTGAGCGACCACCAGCAACCGATCGACGGCGGGTTCGGCATCGCCGAATCGGTCCTCGACCTCTGTGACGGGGTGGACCTGCTCATCCATGATGCGCAATTCACCCCCGACGAGTTCGACAAGAAAGCTCATTGGGGGCATTGCACGGTCGACTACGCGGTGCACGTGGCCCGCGAGTCGGGGGCGCGACGACTCGCCCTCTTCCATCACGACCCGACCCACGACGACGACACCCTCGACCGCCTGGCCGGCCAAGCCCGGAGCATGGCGGACGACACGGGGATCGACGAGGTGATCTGCGCCGCCGAGGGGCTGACGGTTCTGTTGGGTTCCCGAGTCGCCGTTCCTCGGTAGTCTCGGCGGCGACCCGTCAGCCGTCCCAGGAGCACGATCGTGACCAACCCGACCAGCCCGGATGCCGCAGGAATCGACGGCGCCCACTTCCGCAACGTGCTCGGTCACTTTCCCACGGGTGTCACGGTGATCACCGCGGTGAACGAGGGGACACCCGTCGGCATGGCCATCGGCTCGTTCGCGTCGGTCTCGCTCGATCCGCCCCTCGTGTTGTTCTGTCCCCAGAAGACCTCGTCGAGTTGGCCGCTCATCGAGGCATCGGGTGCGTTCTGCGCCAACATCCTCACCGCTGACCAGGAAGACCTGTGCCGGGTCTTCGCCAGCAGGAGCGACGACAAGTTCGGGGGCGTCGGGTGGACCGCCGGCCGGTCCGGGTCGCCGGTCCTTTCCGACGTGCTGGGCTGGGTCGACTGCGAGATCGAACGCGTGCACGACGAGGGCGACCACTTCGTGGTCATCGGCCGGGCCGTCGACCTGGACGCCGCCAGCGCCGGCCTCCCCCTCGTGTTCTTCCGGGGCGGCTACGGGCGCTTCGAAGCCTGAGCCCGGTCGTGCCCGTCTACGCGCTGGGCGCGGCCGTCCCCGAGATCCATCCCAACGCCTACGTCCACCCCGACGCGGTGATCATCGGGTTGGTGACCATCGGCGCGGACGCCACCGTGTGGCCGACCGCCGTGCTCCGGGGCGACGACGGGCACATCGTCGTGGGTGCGCGCACATCGGTCCAGGACGGCACCATCGTCCATGCCACCGGCGACCACGACACGACGATCGGCGCGGCGTGCGTGGTGGGCCACAACGCACACCTCGAGGGATGCGTCATCGAGGAGGGGTCGCTCGTGGGCTCGGGCTCGGTGGTGCTGCACCGGGCCGTCGTCCGGTCGGGAGCGATCGTCGGGGCCAATGCCGTGGTGCCGAACGACATGGAAGTGCCGTCGGGGGCGATGGCTCTCGGCGTGCCGGCGGTGCTCCGCCTCGGGGCCGTGCCCTTCGGCGCGTTCGCGGAGGCCGTCGAGCTCTACGTGCAGCGAGGGCGGCGGTATCGCCACGAGCTTCGGCTCGTGACCCGCCTAGCCTGACCCGGTGATCCTCGGACCCGTCGGCCCCGCTGCGTTCGGCCCCGAACTGCAGACGGCCGCTGCGTCCGCCGACGAGGTGGTCGAACGGTGAGGGCTCGCCGCGGCGACGGCGCCCACCACGTCTGCGTGCACTTCGTCGCCGACGACCCTGACGCGCCGTCGTAGGCCGTGCCGTGCCCGTAGGCCTCCCGTGACGGAGCGCTCTCCAGGCGCCCGGCTGATCCGGTCCCTGCTGCGGCGTCAATGGCGTGGGGTGGCGGCGGGTGTGCTCGTGGGCCTGGCGTGGACAGCGGCCAAGGTGAGCGTTCCACTGCTCGTGAAGAACGCCATCGATCGGGGCATCGACCCCTTCGACGGCGCCGCGTTGCTCCGTTGGACGGCTCTCATCGTCGCGGTCGGCGTGGTGGCCGCCGTGTTCACAGGCCTCCGCCGCTACCTGGCCTTCCGTGAGAGCCGATGGGCCGAGACCGACCTGCGCGACCGGCTGTTCGCGCACCTCCAGCGCCTGCACTTCGCGTTCCACGACCAGTCGCAGACCGGTGAGCTGATGAGCCGGGCCAACACGGACCTGCAGCAGGTGCAGCAGTTGGTCGTGCTCATCCCCCTGACGATGTCCAACCTGCTGACGGTGGTGCTCGTGACGGTGATCCTCGTCACCATCGACCCCGTGCTGGCGGTACTCGCCCTCGCCGGACTGCCGTTCGTGAACGTGCTCGCCAAGCGGTTCTCCAGCCGGCTCCAGGGGCCGGTCATGGGCATACAACGGGAGTCGGCCGAGCTGGCCAGCGTGGTCGAGGAGACCGTGTCGGGCGTTCGGGTGGTGAAGGGCTTCGGCGCCCAGTCGGTGCAGGCCGACCGGCTCCGGGCCGAGGCGGACGATGTCTATCGCGAGTCGATGGCCGCCGCCGGCATCCGGGCCACCTATCTGCCTGCGCTCGACCTGCTGCCGAACCTCGGGCTCGTCGCCGTCCTCGGCTACGGCGGCCACCAGGTGCTGAACGGCACGCTGTCGCTCGGCTCGCTCGTGGCCTTCAACATCTACGTCGTCTTGCTCATCTGGCCCCTCCGCATGCTGGGGATGATCATCGCCCAGGCACAACGGGCGGTGGCATCTGCCGAACGGGTGCACGAGATCCTCGATACGACGCCGGTGATCCTCGATCACCCGTCCGGGGCGGGGCTGCCCGCCCCCCGTTCGCCGGGGTCGCCGGTGGGAGAGGTCCGCTTCGAAGCCGTGCGGTTCGCCTATGCGCCCGACGGGCGTCCGGTGCTCGACGGCTTCGACCTGGTGGTGCCCGCGGGAGGGTCGGTCGCCGTGGTCGGCGCCACCGGCGCGGGCAAGACCACCATCGCCCGGCTCCTGCCCCGCTTCTACGACGTGAGCCAGGGCCGGGTGCTCATCGACGGCGTGGACGTGACGACCCTGGGGCTGCGTGCGCTCCGCCGGGCGGTCGGCATCGTGTTCGAGGACACCTTCCTGTTCAGCGACAGCGTGGCGGGCAACATCGCCTTCGCCGACCCCGATGCTTCCGTCGAGAGCATCGAACGCGCTGCCCGCCTGGCCGGCGCCCACTCGTTCATCGAGCATCTGCCCGACGGGTACGCGACCGAGATCGGCGAGCGGGGCTTCTCGCTTTCGGGGGGCCAGCGTCAGCGCATCGCCATCGCCCGGGCGATCCTCGCCGATCCTCGGGTGCTCATCCTCGACGACGCCACCTCGTCGGTCGACCCCGCCAAGGAGCACGAGATCCGGGATGCGATGAAGGTGGTGATGTCGGGACGCACCACCGTGGTGATCGCTCATCGCGCCGCCACGGTCGCGCTGGCCGATCGGGTGGTCGTCCTGGCCGGGGGCCGGGTGGTGGCCGACGGCACCCATGCCCACTTGTTGGCGACGAGTGATCGGTACCGGGAGATCCTGGCGTCGACGGAGCGGCAGGGCGCCTCGGATGGCTCGGGCGCCACCGGCGGCGCCGGCCTGGACCTCGCGGGAGCCGGCAACTGATGTGGAACCAGGCCGGAGTGGACGCGGCCGACCAACTCGATGCCGAGCAGGCGCGCCGGTTGGGGCGCCGGGCGGCGGCCATGCTGCGCCCGTACCGGGGTCAGGTCGTCCTGGCGTGCGTCCTCCTCGTGGTGTGGACGCTGACGATCCTGGCCGGGCCGTTGCTCGTGCGCTACGGCATCGACAACGGCATCAGCGCGGGAGATGCGGCCGCGCTCGACCTGGCGGTCGCGGCCTACGTGGTCGTGGCCCTGGTCGCGTACGTCGTGTACCGCGGCCAGGTCCTGGTCGTCAGCCGGGTGGGCGAGTCGTTCCTGCGGGACCTGCGCCTGGCGGTGTTCGACAGGCTCCAGCAGCTCTCGATGCCGTACTACGACCGGGAGAAGGCCGGGGTGGTGGTGTCTCGCATGACGTCCGACGTCGACTCGATGGCCGAGCTCGTCCAGATGGGCTTGCTGCAGTTCGTCAGCAACGTCCTGCTGCTGGTGCTCTCGATCGTGGTCCTGGTCGCCGTGTCGTGGCAGCTGTCACTCGTGTGCCTGCTGGCGCTGCCGTTCGTCGTTGTGGCCAGCATCAAGTTCCAACGTGACTCCAACGAGGCCTATCTGGTCGTGCGCGACCAGATCGGGGGGACGTTGTCGAACCTCCAGGAGTCGATCGCCGGCGTGCGGGTGATCCAGGCCTTCGGCCGGGAGGGCGCCCAGAGCCGACGCTTCGCCGAGCGCAACCGCGTGCTGTACGACGCGCACATGGCGTCGGTGAAGGTGCAGGCCTGGTACCTGCCGGTGATCGAGTTCGCCGGTATCGGCACCACCGCCGCCGTGGTCGGGTTGGGCGGGTGGCTGGTCCACCAGGGCACGGTCACCATCGGCACCGTCACCTTCTTCGTGCTCACCCTCTCGAACCTCTTCGAGCCGGTGCAACAGCTGAGTCAGCTCTTCAACACGGTGCAGTCGGCGGGCGCCGGTCTCGCGAAGGTCTACGAGGTGCTCGACACCCCGGTCGACGTCGCCGAGCGTCAGGCTGCCGTCGACCTGCCCGGCGAGGGCGAACTGGTCGTCTCGGGAGTGTCGTTCGCCTACGGCGACGGCCCGACGGTCCTGCGGTCGGTCGACCTGACGATCTCGGTGGGGGAGCGCCTCGCTCTCGTCGGGCCCACCGGTGCGGGCAAGTCGACCCTGGCCAAGCTCGTGGCCCGCCTTTACGACCCCACCGAAGGCACCGTCACCTTCGGTGGTGTCGACCTGCGCGACGCGACCCTGCGCTCGCTCCGGGAGCGGATCGTGGTCGTCCCCCAGGAGGGCTTCCTCTTCGCGGGCTCGATCCGCGACAACGTGCGTATCGGCCGTCGGCATGCCTCGGATCGAGACGTCGAGGACGCGCTCGCTGCGATCGGCGCGCTCGAACGGTTCGCGGCGCTGCCGGAGGGGGTCGACACCGAGGTGCGCGAGCGGGGCTCTCGGCTCTCGGCGGGCGAGAAGCAATTGGTGTCCCTCGCTCGGGCCGCGCTCGCGGACCCGAGCCTGCTGGTGCTCGATGAGGCCACCTCGAGCCTCGACCCCGGGACGGAGGCCCTGGTCGAGGTGGCCATGGACCGCCTCATGCAAGGGCGCACCGTGGTGGTCATCGCCCACCGGCTGTCCACCGCCGAGCGAGCCGACCGGGTCGGCGTGGTCGACGCCGGTGGGCTGGCCGAGCTCGGCACCCACGACGAGTTGCTTGCCGAACACGGCCGTTACGCGGCCCTGTTCGACACCTGGTCTGGTGCACCCGAGGCCCTCGACCGAGCGGACCGCTCGACCTGAGCATCGGGTGTGCTACACCGCGAACACGTGGCCGAAGTACGGCCGGACGGCACCCGAGTCCATGGGCGCGGCGAAGAGGTGCCCTTGGGCGCCGTCGCATCCGAGGGCCCGGAGCTCGGCCAGCTGCTCGACGTTCTCGACTCCCTCGGCGATCACCTCGAGGTTCAGGTTGTGGGCGAGGCTGATGATGGCGGCGGCGATGGCCGAGTCCATCGGATCGGGCCCGAGGCCGTCCACGAAGGTGCGATCCGCTTTCAGGGTGTCCACCGGGAGTTGTTGCAGGTTCATCAGCGAGGCGGCGCCCCTGCCGAAGTTGTCGATCGCGAGCGACACGCCGACGGCGCTGAGCGCTTCGAGCGCGGCGATGGAGGAGGACACGTCGCCCGTCAGCACCGCTTCGGGAACCTCCAGGCTGATGAGGGAGGGGTCGACCCCGAACTGGTTGAGCAGGTTGGACAAGATGTCGGGGAGGTTGGGCTGGGCGAGCTGGCGGAGCGACAGGTTGACCGCGACGCGCGGTGCGCGGGGCCCGAGCTCGGCCTGCCACCGGGCAGCGTCCTCACAGGCCTGGTGCAGAACCGCGAGACCGAGGCCGACGATGAGGCCGGTGTCCTCTGCGAGGGGGATGAACTCGGAGGGCGGAATGGCGTCCCTGTCGGGATGGTTCCAGCGGGCGAGGGCCTCCACGCTCACGACGAGGCCGGTCCGCAGGTTGACCTGGGGCTGGTACTGCACCTTGATGTCGCCCTCGGTGATGGCGGTGCTCAACTCCTCGGCGAGCATGCGACGGCTCGTGGTGCGTCGGCGCATGGCCTCGTCGTAGAGCTCGAGCCGCGCCCGGCCGTTCTCCTTGGCTCGGTACATCGCCGCATCGGCGTTCCGGAGGAGCGCCTCGGGCTGATCGCCCCGAGCGGACACCGCCAGTCCGGCGCTCGTGGTCATCGTCAGTTCGAGGCTCGCCACCCCGAACGGGTTGTCCTCGATGGCGGCGCACACCCGCTGGGCGGCGGCGACTGCATGGTCGGCGTTCTCGACCTCGTCGAACAGGACCACGAACTCGTCGCCGCCGAGGCGGGCGACCGTGTCGGCGGGACGCAACACGCCTGCGATCCTCTGCGAGACCTGGCGGAGCAGTTCGTCGCCCACGTCGTGGCCTCGATTGTCGTTGACCGCCTTGAAGCGGTCGAGGTCGAGGAAGAGCAGTCCGACGATGGTGCCGTCCCTCCGTGTGCGGGCGATCGCCGCTTCCAGGTGGTGCAGCAGCAGCGAGCGGTTGGGTAGGCCGGTGAGCGGGTCGTGGGTGGCCTGGTGGGCCAGCTCGTTCTCGGCTTGGCGCCGGTCCGTGACGTCCCGACCCATCGTCGAGATCCGTACCAGGACGCCGTCGTCGTCGAACTCCCCGGCCACCGACTGCCACACATGACGCTCCTCGCCGTCGACGGAGCGCATCACCAGCTCGCCGCTCCAGGTCTCGCCGCGGAGGAGGACGGGTCGGACGTCCTCGACGTACACGCCGTCGGATGACTCGGTGAGCAGGTCCTTCATGACGAGCCCGTCGAGGTCGACGTAGCCGAGCAGGTCACGCGCCGCGCCGTTCAGGTACCTGACCTCGCCGGATCCCTCGTCGAACACGACCACGAGGTCGGTGCTCGACTCGACGATGGCGGCCAGGCGGGTGCTGTGCTCGCGGGCAGCCACCAGCGTGCTCACGTCGTCGAGCGATCCGACGGTGCCGGTCGGGGTGCCGAACCTGTCCCGAACGACGGTCAGGGCGCACTGGACCCACCGAATGCCGTGACCTCGGGCCACGATCCGGAACCGGCCGTCGAATCGGTCGCCTTCGGCGGTGGCTTCGGCCCACGCCGCCACCGTCTCCGCACGGTCGTCCGGGTGGATCAGGTCGAAGGCGCGCAGCCGGAAGGTCTCGGGGCCGCCGATGCCTGTCATCTCCGAGAACCGTGGGTTCACGTACGTGAGGCGGCCCTCGAGGTTGCACCGGAACACGGCGACCGGCAGAGACTCGGACATCGAGCGCAGGTGGGCCTCGCTGTCACGGAGGTCGTCCCCTGCCCGCTTGGCCTCGGTGACGTCCGAGAACGACGCCACGACCGCCCCGGGATCGCCGCCGTCGAACTCGAGGGGGCTTGCGCTGATCTCGATCCAGATGCGGGCACGTCCCGGCGGTGTGATCCCGACGATCATCGCAGGCGGTCGGGTGTGCTCCCGACGGGCTCGTTCGGCGGGGAGGTCGCCGGGGTCGATGGGCCCGCCGTCGACATCCACCAGGTTCCAGGTCTCCCACGGGATCCGGAGCGCGAGCAGGTCTTCGCGACTGACGCCGAGGATCTCGTGGGCCCGGGTGTTGCACGCCTCGATCTCGCCGGTCGGCGTGTAGATGGCGATACCGCACGGCAGCGAGTCGATGATTGCCACCGACCGTGGCTCCGTCTCCGGCAAGGTCCCCTGGTCGTCGAGCACGGCGGTGAGGTCGAGCACCGATCCGGCGAATCCGACGAGGGCGCCGTTGCGATCACGGACCGGTGTGGCGCGTAGGTCGGTCCAGCGGACCTCGCCGTCCCGCGTGAGGATCCGGGCGCGCAGCTCGAGATCGGCTCCGACCGAGCAGGCGTGTCCCCACGCGCTCCAGACAGCCTGTCGGTCCTCCGGATGGACGAGCGCCCACGCCTCGTGGTCCTGGAGGGGCAGCACGCCCGAGAAGCCCGTGATCTCCCGCCACTTGGCATTGGCCCTGACCACCTGGCCGCGCCGGTCGGCCACGATGAGCCCGACGGGAGCGTCCTCGAACGCGGGTGGGCGAGGCCCCTCGTGCCACGCGAGTGCGGGGTCGTCGGCCCCGTCCGGCGGGAGCCTCGTCTCGAGGTCGGTCGTGGTGGGTGTGCTCATCGGCGCTGTCTGCCGTCGGCCTCGGCTCGGTGGTCGGTCCACGCGACTATCGGCATCGACAGCCCGCCCTGAAGCCGAGGCGTCGGTGTCGGCCCGGCGTGGTGCGTGACCGGCGGGTCGGGACGACCCGGGAGGTCGAAGGCGGTCCGGGTGAGGAGGAGCCGAGTGGCCGGTTTGTTACTATGCGCGTAGGACTAATTGCGACCATCCTCCAGGGAGTCGAAAACCATGGCCACCAGCGAACTCGACCTTGATCTCGGCCGCTACAAGCTGGGGTGGAGCGACGAAGAGGACTACGTCTTCAAGCCCAAGCGCGGCCTCACCCGCGACATGGTGCGCGAGATGTCGTGGATGAAGGGCGAGCCGGACTGGATGCGCGACTACCGCATGAAGTCGCTCACCCACTTCGAGCGGCGCCCGATGCCCCACTGGGGTGGCGACATGTCGGGGATCTTCTTCGATGACATCTACTACTACATCAAGCCCACCGACCATCAGGTCGACGCCTGGGACGAGCTTCCCGACTCGGTGAAGAACACCTACGAGAAGCTCGGGATCCCCGAGGCCGAGCGCAAGTACCTCGCCGGGGTCACCGCCCAGTACGAGTCCGAGGTCGTCTACCACAAGAACCGTGAGGACCTCGAGCAGCAGGGCGTCATCTTCACCGACATGGACACCGCGCTGCGCGAGCACCCCGAGCTGGTGAAGGCCTACTTCGGCACCATCATCCCGAAGAACGACAACAAGTTCGCCGCCCTCAACTCGGCGGTCTGGAGTGGTGGCAGCTTCATCTACGTGCCGCCCGGCGTGAGCGTCGAGATGCCGCTGCAGGCCTACTTCCGCATCAATGCCGAGAACATGGGCCAGTTCGAGCGCACCCTGATCATCGCCGACGAAGGCTCGCAGGTGCACTACATCGAAGGGTGCTCGGCGCCTGTGTACACCACCGACTCCCTGCACTCGGCCGTCGTCGAGATCGTGGTGAAGCCGTCGGCACGCGTCACCTACACGACCATCCAGAACTGGTCGAACAACGTCTACAACCTGGTCACCAAGCGGGCTCGGGTCGAGGCCGAGGGTCACATGGAGTGGATCGACGGCAACATCGGCTCGCGGCTCACCATGAAGTACCCCGCCGTCTACATGGTGGGGCCCAAGGCGTCGGGCGAGGTGCTGTCGGTCGCGTACGCCGGCCAGGGCCAGCACCAGGATGCCGGAGCCAAGATGGTGCACGCCGCTCCCGAGACCAGCTCGAAGATCGTTTCCAAGTCGATCTCGAAGGACGGTGGGCGCACCAGCTACCGGGGCCTCGTGCGGGTGGAGGACGACGCGCCGGGCTGCGTGAGCCACGTGCAGTGCGACGCCCTCATCCTCGACGAGGACAGCGTGTCCGACACCTTCCCGTACATGGAGGTGGGGGCGCGGGACGCACGGATCGGCCACGAGGCCACCGTCTCGAAGGTCGCCGACGAGCAGTTGTTCTACCTGATGAGCCGCGGCCTCTCCGAGGAGCAGGCCATGGGCATGGTGGTGAACGGCTTCATCGAGCCCGTCACCCGCACCCTGCCCATGGAGTACGCAGTCGAGTGGTCGCGCCTCATCGAGCTCCAGATGGAGGGCTCCGTCGGCTGAGCCGCAGCGGCGCCGTGGGCGCTGTTGTCCGCGAAGTGGTGGCAGCTACACTTGCCGCCGATCAGAGGGCGCGGACCCATCGAGAGCCGACGAAGGAATTGCGAGCGGATGACGTTGGGTGACGGGTCGGTCCGGTCGCAGGAGGGTCCCGCCGTGACATCGCCGGGTGTGGTCGCCGAGCGGTCGCATCCTGCCCGCCGGGCCTTCGTCGCCGCGATCGTGGTGGGCGGCCTGCTCCGCCTGGTCTGGGTGGTCGTGGTGACCCGAACGCCCCAATTCCCGACCGATCCCTCGGAGTACCTGCGCATCGCGCTGGAGCTCACCAACGGCGACACCCCGACCTTCGGCGGCGCCGGTGGGCCGAGTGCGTACTGGTCGCCTGGCTACCCGATCGTGCTGGCCCCGTTCGTGGGCTTCGCGGATGCCACCGGTTGGCTCAGCCCGGCGTTCGCAGCATCGCTCGTGAACGCGGTGGCCGGCGCGCTCACCATCTGCTTCACCGGGATGCTGGCGGAGCGTTGGATCGGGCTCCGGGCCCGCGCCATCGCGGCGTGGCTGGTGGCGCTGAGTCCCGCGCTCATCTACTACACGTCGACCGCGCACACCGAGACGGCGTTCACGCCCGTCTTCTTGGGAGTGATCCTGCTGGCCGGATCTCGGGACGACGACGTCCCTCGTCGCAATTGGCTGCTCGCCGGTCTGCTGGTCGGCCTCGCGGTGCTGTTCCGCGCCCCCGGGATCATCGGGCTCGCGGTGCCGGTGCTCGCCCTTCGGGTGCGGCGCGGGTCGTGGCGCGCCTCGTGGAGGGACGGGGTCCGGGCGTCGGGTCTCGTCCTCGCGGGAGCTGCGGTCCTGCTCGTGCCTTGGACGATTCGCAATGGCGTGCAAGTGGGAATCTGGAGCCCCGGCTCGACCAGCAACGCGTCCGCTCTGTGCTTCGGCCACAACGACGACATCTCGGTCGACTGGGAGAAGAGCCTGGCCAATCCGCAGCTGCGGATCGAGTGCTTCCGCGGCTCGCCGTACGACGACGCCGAGCAGTACCGCTCCCGCGGGCTGCCCGTTCCCCCGGACCTCGGCACCGCCGGGCCGGATGAGGTCGCGTGGTACCAGGCGAGGGTGTCCGACGCGGTGCACTGGGCTGTGACCCACCCGATCACCGAGGTGAAACTGGTCGGGCACAAGGTGTGGGAGACATGGAGCGACGAGGGGCGAGTGGTCGACAGCGCCCGGAACTACGAACGCACCAACTGGGCGGGGGCATGGCAGGACCCGCTGGGCGCGCTGGCCAACGTGTGGCTGTGGGTCGTCTGCCTGCTGGCGCTGGCCGGCCTCGTGCTGGTGCCCGCGTGCCGTCGGGCGTTGCCGATCTGGGTCCCGATCATCTTGTTCACCGTCGCCATCGTCGCCGCCGTCGCCCAACCTCACTATCGCTATCCGGTCATGCCGCTCGTCGCGGTTCTCGCCGCGGGCCTCCTCTCGCGTCGAGCAGAGGAGCACGCGCCATGAGCACGGCTGACACCGGATCATCGGCGCCCACCGTGATCCAAGGCGAGTTGCCGGCGCCCTGGTGGGGTGCGGGAGAGCCACCCGCCCGCTCCCGTCACCGGGCACTCTCGCTACTGCTCCCGGTCGGCGTGGCGCTGTTGGTGGCGGGACTCCTCGTGTCACGCGACCGATGGGTCGGAGCAGTCGTGCTCGTCACGGTGATCACGGGCGTGACCGTTGCGAGGGTCACGTCGCCGGCATTCGACCGGTCGTTCGTGCGCGGGCTCGACTGGTTCGGGCGGGCGGTGGGCCATGTCCTTCGCTGGGGCCTGCTCTCGGTGACGTTCGCCCTGTTCTTCGTGCCGGCCGCTGTGTTCGAGTTGGTGTTCCACCGGGGTCGGCTCGGCCGCCCGCGCGGCCTGGGCGAAGGGTGGATCCCCAAGGTGGCGATGGGCCCGACCGGTTCACCGAAGCGGGGGTTCGGCACCGAGCCGGCGGTCGTCCCCGGTGCCAAGCGGTCGAAGCTGGTCACCGCGGTGTTCGTCGTCGCCGTGCTCGTGGCCGTCGACCTCGCCGTCGGGGTCGTGATGACGGCGACCGAGACACTCCCGCCCATCGACCGGGGTGACCTGGTCGCTCAGATCGAGCAATCGCTGTCCCGCGACATGGGCAATCCGCCGATCAACGCCGCTCCCTGGGCGCCGCAACATGGCCAGGACATGGCTGCGTTCGAGCTGCAGACCAACGACTACGTCCCCTACATCGTGCGCGGGCACAACGACTTCACGAGCGAGACCGTCAACGTCAACGAGCGCGAGCGCCTGTCGTACGAGCCCCCGGTCCCGGCCGGGGTCGAGCCACTGAAGGTGGGTTTCTTCGGTGGTTCGGTGATGTTCGGAGTGGGCCAGCGCGACGAGCACACGATCCCGTCGGCCTTCGCCCGCATCGCGGAGGCGAACGGGGTCGCCGTCGAGGTGCACAACTACGGCTTCCCGGCCTGGGTGGCCTGGCAGGAGCACCAGTACCTGGAGCGGCTCCTCAGTGCGGGCGAGCAGTTCGACATGGTCGTGTTCCTCGACGGGTTCAACGAGTTCGACGTCCAGATGACCGACTTCAACCCCGATCCGACGCACCACTCGGCGGTGGTCATCGACGGGTTGATCCGCGACTTCCGCGAGGAGCGGGCGACCCCGCCCGACACCCTCGACGGGTTGTCGGAGCTGATGGACAGCTACCGGCGCAACAGCGCCGCGTGGCGGTTCTACGACACGGTCACGGAGCGTCAGCCGTCGCTGCCCGGCGCCGACCTGGCGGTGCAGGGAACGCCCGAGGAACAGACCGAAGCCGCACTCGACATCTACCAACGTGCCCTCGGACTGGTCGATGACCTCGCCCTGGACCACCAGGTGCCGGTCCGGTACTTCTGGCAGCCCCGTGCCGCCGGATGGGAGCCGGCCATCACCGACCGCCTGCCAGAGCAGGTCACCGACCTGACCCACGTCTTCGACGGCCAGCAGTGCTTCTACGACGTCGTGCACACCGACGAGGCGTGCGCTCGCCAGATGGCACAGGCCATGTGGGACCGGGTGGGCCCCGAACTCGCAGCCCAGGGGGCCGTGGCCGGCGGATGAGCCAGGGGTCGGCGGCACGGACCTGGGACGCCGGGCCATTCCCTGGTAGATTCCGTCGGATGTCATCGACGAGCGTGACGCTCGGTCGACCAGTGGGGCGATTGTCCACGAGAGTGGCGCTGGTGCGACCGAACACCATCGTTTTTCCGAAGAGCTTCTCCTGGTATGGGCCGGTGCCCCCGATCGGGTTGGCCTACATCGCCGCCGTGCTCCGCGACAGCGGTCACCAGGTCGACGTGATCGATTCCGCGGGCGAGGGGATCGACCGCATCGTCGATGTCGACAGCCCCATCGGACGCCTGCGGCAATGCGGGCTTCCGATCGACGAGATCGTGGACCGCATCCATCCCGACACCAAGATGATCGGGATCACCCACATGTTCCTGCACGAGTGGCCCCACGTGCGCGAGATCGCCGAGGCCATCCGGGCGCGCTTCCCCGACGCCTTCATCGTCTGTGGTGGCGAGAACGCCACGGGCTACTGGAAGTGGATGTTCGAGCAGACCGACGCCATCGACGCCTGCGTGCTGGGCGAGGGCGAGCTGACCGTGGTCGAGCTGGCCGACCGAGTGGCCAACGGCGTGCCGCTCGACGGGTTCGAGGGTGTGGTCTTCCGCAACGGCGGCGAGGCCTGTGACGGGGGCCTGACCACACGCATCACCACCAAGAAGCTGCCCGAGGTGCCCCGGCCCGCCTGGGAGCTCTTCCCGCTGGACGAGTACTTCCGCTTCGCCGACTCGTTCGGCGTCAACCGGGGTCGCTCGATGCCGGTGCTCGCCACCCGCGGGTGTCCCTACAAATGCTCGTTCTGCTCGTCGCCGCAGATGTGGACCACCCGGTACGTGGTGCGTGAGCCGGACGAGGTCGCCGACGAGATCGCCGACTACGTCGAGCGCTACGGCGTCCGCAACGTCAACTTCTGCGACCTCACGGCCATCACCAAGCGCCAGTGGACGCTGCGGTTCTGCGACGCCCTCGAGGAGCGGGCCCCCGGCCTCATCTGGCAGCTACCTGTCGGCACCAGGGCCGAAGCCCTCGACGCCGAGGTGCTGCAGCGGCTGTGGGACACGGGTTGCCGCAACATCACCTACGCCCCCGAGGCCGGTGGCGAGCGCATGCTCGAGATCTACGACAAGCGGGTCAGCCTCGACATGATCCTGACGTCCCTGCGCGACGCCAAGCGGATCGGTCTCGTCACCAAGATCAACATCATCATCGGCCACCCCGAAGAGCGCTGGTCCGACGTGTTGAAGTCGTTCCGCTTCATGATGCGCGCCGCACGGGCCGGGGCCAACGATGCCGCGGTGATGATATTCGGCCCCTATCCCGGTAGCGCCGACTTCAAGAAGCTGGTCGACGCCGGCATCCTCGAGGTCACCGAGGAGTATCCCTACACTGCCCTGTCCTGGTCGTCGGGCATGCACCAGAGCTACAACCCGCGCATGAGCACCCGGAAGCTCCGCACCGCGCAGTTGCTGATGCTGTGCTCGTTCTACGGTGTGGCCAACGTGCTTCGGCCGAAGCGCCTCCTCGGCTACGCCCGGACCTGGTTCGGCAAGGACGAAGAGGCCACCCAACTCGACGCCCTGCTCCGTCAGCGTCGTCGGGGGCTGGGTTCGGGTGCGCCCGAGCGCCAGCGCGAGCCCGAACCCACGGCTGCCTGAGCCAGGCGTTTGGCCAGGCAGCCCCCACCGGCGGACTAGTGTCGGATGCCGTGTTGAAGCTCGACTACACCGCCATCCTGGAGCGGCTCGGTGACCACGGGATGGTGCACCGGACCGTGCAGTTGGACACCGAGGGTGAGTACCTGCCCACGGACGTGGACTGGAACAACAAGGACGTCCTGCACCGCAACTTCGTGCACAGCCTGATCAACGACATCGTCTGCGTGGCCGAGCACGACCTGCAGGCGTCGATCAGCTTCCAGAAGGTGCTCGGGGTGCCCTTCCCCCTGATCCTGGTGCACTACGACACCGAGCCCAACCACCAGACCCACTTCGTGACCGTGATGGCCTGGACCATGGTCACCGAGCACGAGTTCATCGCGCTCACGCCCACGCGCACGCGGGCCGTCACGACCTACACCGTGGCGGCGCGGCCGTTCTGGATGCTCTTCTGGCCGGCGATCCGCTTCCTCCTGCGCAAGAACCACCGCAAGCTCATGTCCGAGGACCGCGTCCTGCGGGAACGCCGCGGCAAGCTGCGCTCGTGGGGCTACACCTACAAGGGCGACGGCGCGCCGCGCGACATACGCGACACGCTGCACGTCGGGGCCAACAACGTGGTGGTGCCCGACCCGCCGATGCCGGTGCCCGTGTACCCGCCCATCCCCGTCGACGAGGTGGTCGAGGGCGGTTGGGCCTATGTGGGCCGCAACGACCATCTCGGCCTGAAGCTCACCAGGGAGGGCCGCAAGCTCCTCGCGTTTGCCCGTATGTGCCCGCACGAGGGCGCCGACCTCGACCCGTTGCCCATCGAGGGGCGTTGCCAGGTGTGCCCCTGGCATGGTCGGAAGCTCACGCCGGTGGCCGTACTGGACCTCGGCGACGACGAGGTGAGTGCCGACACCGACCGCCACCACCTCGCGGTCGCCGACGGGATGGTGCGTGTCACGGTCACGACGGTCGCGCCAGGCGCACTCACCAGCCCGGGCGGGGCGGACTGAGTTCGCAAGCAGGCCCGCATCACCCCTGGGATCCGCCCCCTCGTCCCTCGTCCCTCGTTCACCTCGCCGAGCCCCTCGAGCTGCGGGCGGCCGAACCGGGTGCGCCATTTTGCCCGCTCGATCCCTGGCAAGATGGCGGGATGCCGATGCGCGAGGACTGCAAGTACTTCGAGAGCCGCTCGTATGCGAACGGCGAGACGGTCCGCAAGTGCGACCTCGATCTCGCCCCCGAAGCCCCGTGGCGATGCCCGGCGGACTGCCCCAAGTACACCCGGCGGCTCGCCGACGTGGGGTGGAGCCACGGCACCCTGGTCACGCCACCGTCTCCGGCCGAGCCACCGAGCCTGGGCCAGGACGACGGCAGCGTGGCTGCGCTGCTCGACGAGGCCGAGAACATCATCAATGCCGCCGGCCCGCAGGTTCTGGCCGACCTGGAGGCCGACCGGGGTCGCAAGGGTCGCTTCCGCCGGAAGAAGAAGCGCAAGAAGTAGCCCTGAGGGTCCCGTTGCACGGGCACGATCCGAGCCGCTGAGCTCCTCCTGCCGCCGGTAGGATGACCGTCTGCGGGGTCAGTCGTGGCTCCCTCTCGCCTCGCGCGAAGCGACCGAGTCCCATGAGGCACTGATTCGACCCATGTCACAAGCCGACGCTGTCACCGCCTCCGCTGGGCCAGACTGGCTCCAGCGCCGTCGCGCCCGTTCCGCCGAGCGATTCGCGGACGCTGCCCTTCCCACCACCGACGAGGAGGTGTGGCGCTATGGCCGCATCGGCGAGTTCGTGGCCGACGACTTCCCGCTCGTCGCCGCGCCCTCGGACCCCGCGGCCATCGTCGAGCAGTGTCGGCAGCGCGCCGATGCGGTGGTGGGTCCCCGGTCGGGCCTGTTGGTGGTCGTCGACGGCCACCTGGTTCACGCCGACCTCGATGAAGCGCACGGGGTGGCGGGCGTGGTCCTCTCCACCGCTGCAGGCGCAGCCACCGGCGAGGCAGTGCTCGGAGCCGTGGTCGGTGCACCCGACGACTACTTCGGGGCGCTGAGCGATGGCTTTGCCCCGTGCCCTGCCGTGCTCGACGTGCCTCGCGGGGTGGACGTCGACTTGCCGATCGTGGTGGTCCAGTACACCGCGGCCGCCGACGCGCTGTCGCTTCCCCGCCTCGCGGTCCGTGCCGGCGAGAACAGCGCCTTCACGTTGGTCGACCTACAGGTGTCGGCTGACGTGCGCGCGGTGGTCGTGCCGGTCGTCGAGCTCGATCTCGGCGCGTCGGCCCGGGTCACCTACCTGGCTGTGCAGGACCTCGGTCGACAGGTGTGGCAGATCGGCACGCAGGCGTCGAGGGTGGGCACGCAGGGCCAACTCGTGTCGGCCACTGCGGCTCTGGGTGGCGACTATGCCCGCTTGCGTACCGACTGCGCGCTCACCGGAAGGGGGGCATCGGGCGACCTGCTCGCGGTGTACTTCGGCGATGGCACCCAGACGCTCGACTTCCGCACGTTCCAGGACCACGTCGCGCCCGACACCACGAGCAACCTCTTGTTCAAGGGCACCGTTGGTGGGCACTCGCGGTCGGTCTACACCGGCCTCATCCGTGTCCGCCCCGACGCGCGGGGCACCAACGCGTTCCAGACGAACCGCAACATCAAGCTCTCCGAGCACGCCTGGGCCGAGTCGGTGCCCAACCTCGAGATCGAGAACAACGACGTCCACTGCAGCCACGCCTCGGCCGTGGGTCCCATCGACGAGCAGCAGCGGTTCTACCTGGAGAGCCGGGGCGTTCCGCCCGCCGTCGCCGAGCGCCTGGTCGTCGCAGGGTTCTTCACCGAGGTGCTCAACCAGATACCCGTCGCGCCCCTCGTCGCCATGCTGCGCGGGCGCATCACCGACAAGCTCGAAGGGCCGGTGGACTGATGGCGACACGTGAGCGGCTCTGCGCCCTCGACGAGATCGAACCGGGCACCGCCCGTGCCGTCAGCGTCGGTGACCGCCGGCTGGCCCTGGTCCGTATCGATGACGACGTGTATGCCCTGGGCGACCGGTGCACCCACCAGGACATCTCGCTGTCCGAGGGCGACGTGCTCGTCGAGGAGCGCCAGATCGAGTGCTGGAAGCACGGCAGTGCCTTCTCGTTGTCCACGGGCGTGCCCGCGGCACTGCCGGCCACGAAACCCACCCCGGTCTACGAGGTCGATGTCATCGACGGCGATGTCTGGGTGGTGCTGCCGTGAGCGCTCATGAGCTGGTGGTCGACGGGCTGCGTGCCTCGGTGGAGGGTCGCGAGATCCTCCGGGGCGTGGACCTCACGGTGCGTAGCGGCGAGGTCCACGCCGTGATGGGCCCCAACGGCTCGGGCAAGTCCACCTTGTCGCACGTGATCACGGGTCGTCCCGGCTACGAGGTCACCGCCGGGTCCGTGACGCTCGACGGTGTCGACCTGCTGACCCTGGCACCGTGGGAGCGCGCCCAGGCCGGTCTGTTCCTGGCGATGCAGTATCCCACCGAGGTCCCTGGTGTTTCGCTCGAAGATCTGTTCACCGAGTCGTTCCGGGCCAGCGGCCGCGATTTCGCGGACATGCGGGCCCGCATGGTCGTCGAGGCCGAGCGCATCGGCTTCGACGAGCGCTTCCTCGCCCGCGAGCTGAATGTCGACCTGTCGGGTGGCGAGCAGAAGCGCAACGAGACGCTGCAACTCGGGGTGCTCCAGCCGGCGATCGCGATCCTCGACGAGCTCGACTCGGGCCTCGACGTCGACGCGCTGCGCATGGTGAGCCGTCGGGTCGAAGAGGCCACCACCGAATGGGGCCTTGGCGTGCTCGCCATCACCCACTACAGCCGCCTGCTGCACGAGCTGAAGAGCGACCACGTCCACATCCTGGTGGCGGGCCGCATCCGCGAGTCGGGCGGCCCCGAGCTCGCCGAGGCTCTCGAGGTCGATGGCTACGCCCGCTTCGGCGTCGACGAGGCCGTCAGGGAGGCGCCCATCGTGGCGGCGAACCTCGACCCCTTCGCCGACCCCCTGGGTTGATGAGGGGCGCCGGCTCCCCGGTACCTCGGCTCCTGGAGACGAGCCTCGCCTTCAGGAGTCGCCGGGACGCAGCGCGTACACGGTGAGGGGAACGTCGTCCCAGGTCTCGGCGGCCGCGTCGAGCAGCTCCTGGGGTGGTTTCGGGCCATCGATGACCGGGAACTGCGAGTTCTCACCGAACTGGACCAGGTACACCAGCGCCACGATTGCAGGGGGGAGCTCGGCGACGGGGTTCTCGGTAGCCAGGATCTCGGCGGCTGCGGGGCAATCGCCCTGGAAGCCCTGCGGGGCGAGCTCGGGGCACATGAACCTCGGCACCGTCTGGACGAACGCTTCCAGGGGTCGGGGATTGGTCTGTCGGGCGAAGTCGACGAGTTGGCGAGCCGTCTCGTCGGCCTCGGCGGTGGACCGATCCGGCGGGTCGTAGGTGCCGACGACGGTCCAGTCGCCCTGGGGAGGACGGAGCCCCGACACCGTGAACAGCACGTCGCCGGCGAGTGGGGGCGGCTCTTGGTCGAGCGTGGCACCAAGCCCGGGTGCACGTGAGTCGATTCCGGTGTCCACGCCCGCCGCCTCCAGGCCGGCCTTGAAGCCGACGAGCACCGTCGGGGTCGTCCGCCCGCCGATCACCCACACCCGCCACCGGCCATCCGCCTGCAGCAGGGGAGCGGCCTCGTCCACGAGTCCGCGCGTCGCCGCATACGCCCACCGGTCCGACTCGGTGGATGCGTCGATGGGCCCGGGAACCGCGATCGCCAACGAGCCGAGGACGACCGCGCCGATGGCCGAGGCTCGCAGAGCGGGCACCATCGACGGCCGGGGTGACCGCAGCGCGAGTGCGGCCACGAGCCCGGCGGCGAAGACCACGAAGGCGCCGACCGGCGAGGCGGCCAGGGTCCGGTAGCTGCCGAAGCCCTCGTCCGCCGGCGTGGTCGCCAACGAGACGACCATGAACACGAGCGCCGCGAGTGCAATCAGGACATACGCCCACCGGGCCCGGCCCATCAGCCGGTGCCGGCGCACGAGGATGACGCCGACAGCCGCCATGAGGAGCACGACCACCACGACGTGGCCGGTCGCCGGGGTTCCGAAGCCCACCGCATTCTGCACCGGGTCGAGCAGCAGCGCCTTGGCCTGCTCACCGATCGCCAGCCGGAGCCCGTCCGTCGATTCTGCGGCAGCGCGCGATGCCCGGTACAGCTCGAGGACGTTGCCGCCCCTGTTGGTGGCGGCCTCGTAGGCCGGCGCCCACCAGCAGGCCACGGCGAGGAGCGCGCCGATGACGACCGATCGTCGCTCGGACCGGTCGAGGGTCGCCACGGCGAGCGCTCGCTGCCGAAACGACGCGGCGGTGTCGGGGTCGGCGGTGGCACGTCGCCACCTCTGGGCCACGACGAGTGCCGCCGTCACCCCTGCCACGGCCGCGATCGGAAGCAGGTAGCGCATGGTCGCTGCCATCGGGTACGAGGCGGCGAGCACCCAGAGCGGCAGCAGCGTGCTCCGACCGCTGACCAGGGCCGCGCTCGTGTAGAGGAAGAGCAGGATGACGAGAAGGGCCGAGATGGTCTTGAACGGCGGATAGAGGAAGGCCGTTCCGCCGAGGGACCAGCACATGAGGAGCGTCGTCACCCAGGCCCAGAGCGCGGCGTAGGGGCCCGCGGTCCGCAGGGCGACGTAGCCGATCAGGAGGACGGAGGCCGTTGACACCACCGCCGCGCCCACCAACAGGCCGGTGGCGCCACCGAAGACGGCGACGAACGGCGCGAGCACGTAGTAGACCATCGGCCCGGGATGGAACGGGTGGCCCCCGTACCGTGTGCCCGAGGCGACCTCGCCGGTCAAGGGGGGATGGGCACTGAAGACCTGACGAGCAACCGTCAACATCGTGCCGTTGTCACCGATCGGGTACCACCCGTCCGCATGGGCCTGGAACGCCGCGATGACGAACGGTGCGGCCACGACGACCGCGAGTACCAAGGCCGTGACCCGCTGCCGCGCGGTCAGGTCGCGTAGCCTGCAGCCGGTGAGGCGCGACGTCGACGAAGGGCCGTGACCCGTGCCTCGATCTGCCTCCATAGGTCGCTCCCGCCCTCGTCGCTGCTGCAACTGCCCATCGTGAACGGGCACCGGAGCCTACGACCGTACCTGAACGCCGGCGGCCTCCCGGGTCGTCTCCCGCAGGCCCGCACGGCAGGCGCGGATGGGGCGCCGTCGTGTCGGGCGCGGCTGATACGGTGCCGTGCCCGTGTCCGAGGCAGGGACGACGCGGTTGGCCGACCCCGGGACGACCGCGTCACGCTCCACCGCCGGGCGGAGGCCGCGATGGCCCATCGCCCGGTGGCGCGGGCCTGACCGAAAGGAGCACGACCCAATGGAGCTCGGAACCTCCACATCGTTCAGCATCGTCATCCCCGCGCTGAACGAGGAGGCCACGATCGAGCCGGTGCTCCTCGCAACCCGGCAGCTGACCGACGACCTCGTGGTGGTCGACGGTCGGTCGACGGACCGCACCGTCGAGCTGGCGCTCCGCCACGGGGCGCGGGTCGTCACGGACAACGGTCTCGGCAAGGGCGACGCCATCCGTGTCGGCCTGGACAACGTCAGGCACCCGATCACCGTCTTCGCCGATGCTGACGGTTCACACGACATCGAAGACGTCGTGCGGCTCGTGGCGCCGATCGCCGCCGGCGAGGCGGACCTCGTCATGGGCTCCCGCATGTTGGGCGGCAGCGAGGAGCTCTTCGGCTCGTTGTACGAGGTGTTGCGCCTCATCGGCAGCCTGGTGATCAGCCTGACCATCAACTACCGCTTCGGCATGAGGTTCACCGACTACCAGAACGGCTTCCGGGCGATCCGCACGGACGTGGGCCGCCGCATCGGCACGACGAGCAACATCACGACCATCGAGCAGGAGATGGCGATGAAGTGCCTGCAGTACGGCTTTCGCGTCGCCGAGGTGCCGACCCACGAGTCGCGCCGCCAGGGAGGTGAGTCGAAGATCAGCGTGATGCACGTCGCCCACCAGTATCTGTGGAACCTCCTCCGCGGTGTGCTCGTCCCCCGCAAGCCACCCCCGGCTGCACCGGCGGGGCGGGACGCCTCGGGGAGCTGATCAACGGCGCGATCAGCCCTCGCCCACCGCTTCCTCGATGCCCTGGGCCAGGGTGTTCCAGGACAGGGTGGCGCACTTGATGCGGACGGGGAACTTCACGACGCCACGGAGCGCCTCGAGATCGCCGAGATTGATCTCGTCGGCGGGCTCGTCGTCGGTGACCGCTTCGTCGCCTTCGAGCTCTTGTTCGTGGATCGACATCATGGCCTTGAAGGCACGCGTGATGGCCTGGATCTCTTCGGTGGTCCTGCCCTTCACGGCGGCCGACATCATGGAGGCGGAGGACTGGCTGATCGAGCAGCCCTGCCCGCCGATCTTGAGGTCGGCGACCCGGCCCTCGTCGTCGAGCTGGAGGTAGACCACGATCTCGTCGCCACACAGGGGATTGAACCCCTCGACCCGGTGGGCCGGCGGCGTGGCGAGCTCGCCCCGGTTGCGGGGGTTGCGGTAGTGGTCGAGGATGATCTCTCGGTACAGGTCTTCGAGACCGGGCATGGGTGCCGCCCTCCTTAGAGCGTGAAGAACGCCAACGTGGCGTCGAGAGCGTCGGCCAGAGCGTCGACGTCGCGCTCGTCGTTGTAAACGTACAGGGAGGCGCGTGCGGTGGCGCCCACCCCGAGGACCCGCATCAGGGGCTTGGCGCAGTGGTGGCCCGCCCGCACACAGACGCCTTCCTGGTCGAGCACCTGCGAGATGTCGTGGGGGTGGATGTCAGCGAGGGTGAACGAGAGCACGCCGCCCCGCGCCGCCGGCTCGGACGGTCCATGGATGGTGATCTTGTCGCCGAAGCGCTGGTGGAGGGTGCGGAGGGCGTAGCCCGTGAGGCTGACCTCGTGCTCGCGCACGGCGGGCATACCGAGCCCTTCCAGGTAGTCGATGGCGGCCCCGAGGCCGACGGACTCGGCGATCGGCGGGGTGCCGGCCTCGAACTTCCACGGCAGCTCGGTGGCGGTGAACCCGTCGAGGCGAACGTCGCGGATCATCTCGCCCCCGCCCAGGAACGGTGGCATGGCGTCGAGCAGCGCGGACCGGCCCCACAGCACGCCGATGCCGGTGGGGCCGCACATCTTGTGGCTGGAGAAGGCCAGGAAGTCGGCATCGAAGTCGCTGACCGCGGTGGGGAGGTGCGGGACGTACTGGCAGGCGTCGACCGCCACGAGGGCACCGGCGGCGTGCGCCGCGTCGGCCAGGTGGCGGATGGGGTTGATCGTGCCGAGCACGTTGGACATGGCGGTGACGCTGAGCAGCTTGGCGCCGTCGAGCATGCGATCGAGGTCACCGAGGTCGAGCTGGCCGTCGGCGTCGACGGGGAGCCAGCGGATCTCGAAGCCCTTCTCGGCGGCCATGATCTGCCACGGCACGATGTTGGAGTGGTGCTCCATGTGTGAGAGCACCACCGCGTCGCCGGGGCCGAGGTTGGCGCCTCCCCAGGACCGGGCGAGCAGGTTGAACCCCTCGGTGAAGTTCTTGGTGAAGATGATCTCGTCACTCGAATCGGCCCCGATGAACCGGGCCACCTTGGCGCGGGAGCCCTCCATGAGGGCGGTGGCCTGCTGGGCGATCTGGTAGACGCCGCGGTGGACGTTGGCGTTGGTCGTCTCGTAGTAGTGGTCCATGGCGTCCAACACGACGCGGGGCTTCTGCGAGGACGACGCCGAGTCGAGGTAGACGAGGCGCTTGCCGTGGACCGTCTCGGAGAGGATGGGGTAGTCGGCCTGGACGGCGGCGGTGTCGAGGGCGTGGCCCACGGGGCTCACTGCCATGATTCGAAGCCCTCGGACTCGATGCGCTGGGCGAGCTCGGGCCCGCCGCTCTCGACGATGCGGCCGTCGATCAGCAGGTGCACACGGTCGGGCTGCAACTCGTCGAGCAGTCGCTGGTAGTGGGTGATCACCAGCGCGCCCATGCCAGGTCGAGCGGCGCGCACCTCCTGCACGCCCTTGGCGACGACTCGAAGGGCGTCGATGTCGAGCCCCGAGTCGGTTTCGTCCAGGATGGCCATGTCGGGCTCCATGATGGCCATCTGGAGCACCTCGTTCCGCTTCTTCTCGCCGCCGGAGAAACCCTCGTTCAGGTAGCGGTCGGCGAACGAGGGGTCCATGTCGAGCTTCTTCATCCACTCCATGATCGACAGGCGCAGCTCGAGGATCGAGAGATCGATGCCCTTGCGGCCCGAGAGGGCCTGGCGCAGGAAGTTGATCACAGAGACCCCGGCGATGGCCTGGGGGTACTGGAAGGCGAGGAACAGGCCGGCCTTGCCGCGGATGTCGGGCGACCAGTCGGTGATGTCGTCGCCCCGGAAGCGCACCCGGCCGCCCGTGACCTCGTACTCGGGGCTGCCGAGGAGCGCGTTGGCCAAGGTGGACTTGCCGGACCCGTTGGGCCCCATCAGGGCGTGCAGCTGCCCCTCGCCGACCACCAGGTCGACACCTTTGAGGATCTCGACCCCCGCCGCGGCGACCCGTAGGCCCTCGATCTCGAACAACGGTGCCGCGGCTGCCGACGGGAGTGGTGGAGAACTCACCGGATCATTGTATTACCACTACAGCGATAGTGGTATTTCGTCTCAATGATCACGCAGGTCCTCTCTCCATGCCCGGAACCGGGCAGGGACGTTGCCGCACGCCCGCGGTTCGCCCGGCTCACCAGCCGCGATCGACGTACTCCTGCAGTCGGGGGCGCTCGGCCCCGATCGTGGTGTCGTCGCCGTGGCCGGGGAGCACGAGCGTCTCCGCGTCGAGGGGCGAGAACAGGCGCTGGTCGATGGAGCGGATGATCTGGCCGAAGTCCGCTCCATCGGTGCTCGTGTTGCCGGGACCGCCCGGGAAGAGCGTGTCGCCGCTGAAGAGGACCGGAGACCCCTCGACGCGGAAGCACATGGACCCCGGCGTGTGGCCCGGCGTGAAGAGGGTGTGCAGCCGCAGGCGGCCGACGTCGATCACCGAGTCGTCCTCGAGGACGAAGTCATAGGAGTCCAACTCGGTCGAGTCCTCGGCGGTGATCCCGACCTCGTACCCGGCGTCGCGCACCGCGGGCACGGCCTGGATGTGGTCCCAGTGGCCATGGGTCTCGAGCACCTTGCGCACGTCGAGCCGCCGGCAGAGCTCGAGCAGCTTCTCGTGCTCGTTGGCGGCGTCGATCAGGACCGATTCGCCGGTCGCCCGACAGCGCAGCACGAACACGTTGTTCTCGAACGGCCCGACCACGACCTTGTGGATCTCGGCCTGGGTGTCTTCGTAATGGAGAGTGGGGGAACTCACGGACCCCAGGCTACGGCGTCGACGTCGGGGAGCGGGGCGGAGCAGCAGGCCGCCGAACCGGACGGCGGAGCCGCTCCGAGGAACGAGGAGCAGATGTGATGCCCTGCCCGGTCTCGCTCTTGACCGGTCGGTCTAGTAGACAGGTTCGACCATTCCGAACACCGCAACAGGGGGCTCCCCACCGTGAACTTCGCCTTCAGCGAGGAACAGGAAGAACTTCGGCGCATCGTCCGTCAGTTCCTCGAGACCAAGTCCAGTGAAGCCGCCGTCCGTGAGCAGATGGACACCGAGCAGGGCTACGACACCGCGGTGTGGTCGCAGATGGCGGACCAGATGGGCCTTCAGGGCCTGATCATCCCCGAGGAGTTCGGCGGCTCCGGCTACAGCTACGTCGAGCTCATCGTCGTGCTCGAGGAGATGGGCCGGTCGCTGCTGTGCGCGCCCTACTTCTCCACCGTGGTGTTGGCCGCCAACACCCTGATCCACTCGGGTGACGACGCCGCCAAGTCCGACCTGCTTCCCGGCATCGCCTCGGGCGAGACCGTCGCCACCCTGGCCTTCACCGAGGCCAACGGCCGGTGGGACGAAGCGGGAGTCACCATGAGCGCCACGTCGGGGAGTGACGGCTGGGTCCTCGACGGCACCAAGATGTTCGTGCTCGACGGCCATACTGCCGACCTCGTCCTGGTGGCCGCCCGCACGCCGGCCGGCGTCAGCCTGTTCTCCGTGGCCGGCGATGCCACCGGGCTCACCCGCACGCCGCTCGCCACCATGGACCAGACCCGCAAGCAGGCCCGGCTCGAGTTCTCGGGCACGCCGGCGACGCTGGTGGGCACTGATGGCGGCGGGTGGGCCGTGGTCGAGCGCGTGCTCGACCTCGCGGCCGTGGCCCTCGCCGCCGAGCAGGTGGGTGGTGCGCAGATGTGCCTCGACATGTCGGTCGAGTACGCCAAGGTCCGCGTGCAGTTCGGCCGGCCCATCGGCTCGTTCCAGGCCATCAAGCACAAGTGCGCCGACATGCTCCTCGAGGTCGAGTCGGCCAAGTCGGCTGCCTACTACGCCGGATGGTGCGCCTCCGAGCTCAACGACGAACTGCCCTCGGTGGCCAGCCTCGCCAAGGCCTACTGCTCCGACGCCTACTTCCACGCCGCGGCCGAGAACATCCAGATCCACGGCGGCATCGGGTTCACCTGGGAGCACCCGGCCCACCTGTACTTCAAGCGGGCCAAGTCGTCCGAGCTCCTGTTCGGCGATCCCACGTACCACCGCGAGCTGCTGGCGCAACGCATCGGCCTCTGAGCCGACACCGGTGACGGCCTTCCTCGTCGGCCTGGCCGTCGTCGCCGTGGTGTGCATCGCCCTCGTGGCGGTCGGGCGGGTGACCGCCCAGCTCGCGGCGGCGCCACCCCAGGCCCGATTCGACATGGCCGAGGCCGTCGAGTTCGTGGCATCGGCGGTTCCCGACGAGGTCAGTGCCCAACTGAGCTTCGACGAGGTCGAACGGCTGCTGCGGTGGCACCTCGACTACCTCCGCTCGAATGACCTGACCGACGGTGTGCGGTACGCCGTGGGCTCCGGTCTGATCGTGGTGGCGGACGACGAGACCCTCGTCTACCTGATGGGCCGGGCGGACCAGGTGGGGTGGGACGTCACCCGCGGGCAGGCTGCAGCGGTGCTCACGGCCGAGAACGCCTACCTCGAGTCGATCGGTGCCATCGGGACGCCCGTGCCCGATCCCTCGGCGCTCGAGGAACAGGCCGAAAATGACACCCGCGACGGCTCGCCACGTGATTGACTGGTCGGACCGAAGAAAGGAGGTGGTCCAACTGAGTAGTCACATGATTTCTGGGACTTCGGAGGTGGCTGGCCGCTAGTCGGCTCGCTGGACCGCCAGGCGAATCCACGCCAGACACCGCCGGCACCGGTGGCCGGGACTTGGTCCCAACCGGCACCCGTCACCTCGACGGGTCACACACCGTCCGGAACTTCCGGCAGCACGAGCGAGGGGAGGGCTTCGGCCCTCCCCTCGTTCGCGCCCGAGGATCTACCATGGCGTCCATGGATCGACCGACCCGCTTCGAGCACAACCGGTGGCTGGGGGACAAGCGCAGCCAGATCGTGTACGACCTCGACGACGAGGTCACCGATCCGGAGGTGATCGCGGAGCTGATGGCGGCAGAGTCCTTCCTGTGCTTCGGGCCGGACACCCTCGCCGAGGCCCGCAACCGCGGGTATCGCCTCGGCTGAACGGTGGAGCACCGCTTCCGCTCGGGCAACCTCAAACTGGCGGCGCACCTGGCACTGCCGCCGAACGCGTCCGACGGCCGAGGGCTTCCGGGCCTGGCCCTGCTCCATGGCTTCCCGGCGGGCGTCGGCGGCGGCCCCAAGTCGGCGCACACCTATCCCCAGCTCGCCGACCGGATCGCCACCGAGCTCGGATGGGTGGTGCTCGCCTTCAACCTCCGGGGCTGCCGCCCGTCGGAGGGGCAGTTCTCGCTCCAGGGGTGGCTGGACGACCTGCGAGCCGCCGTCGACCACCTCGGGCGCGACCAGGCGGCGGACGGGGTGTGGTGCGCCGGGTTCGGCACCGGTGGGGCACTCGGCATCTGTGCGGGTGCCGTCGACCCTCGCATCGCGGGGGTGGCCTCGATCGGGGCGCCCGCCGACTTCGACGATTGGGCCCGGCGGCCGGCCCGCCTGCTGGCGCACGCACGTGAGGTGGGTGTGATCGATGATCCGGACTGGCCCGAATCCGTGGACGTCTGGTCTCGCCAGCTCAAGGCGATCCGCCCCCTCGACTGCGCGGCACAACTGGCCCCCCGCCCGCTGCTGGTGATGCACGGCTCGCTGGACGAGGTGGTCCCCGACTTCGACGCTCGCTTGTTGGCCGACGCCCACGGGTCAGCGGAACTCCGGTTCGTGGGCGGGGCGGGCCACCAGCTCCGTCACGATCCCCGCGCCGTGGCCGTCCTCCTCGGTTGGTTGGATCGCCAGAAGCACACGCTCCCGGCCGCATCGAGCGCGTAGGAGACGACCGCCGATGCCCGTCCGGTCGCGCTGCAGCCGGACGCGGTCAGTCGGCCTTCGACCGCCCCTGGGCCTTCTGGGCCTTCTTCCAGGCACGGACGCGGTCGAACGCGTCGCGGGAGTCGATGTCGGCGACCGAGCGGGGCGAGTCGTCGGCGAACGGGCCGGCGAAGGCCTCCCAACCCGCGGGGGCCACCCCGAGGCGCTTGCCGAGCAGGGCGAGGAAGATGGCGGACTTCTCCTCGCCGAAACCGGGCAGGGCCCGCAACCGATCCCACAGGTCGGCGGCGTCGTGCGCGCCCGTCCTGACGGTTGCCGCCTCACCGTCGTAGGTGTCCACCAGGCGCTGGCAGAGGTCGTGGGTGCGGCGCGCCATGGCTCCGGGGAAACGGTGTAGCGCCGGCGTGATCTTGAACACCGCTTCGAGGTCCTCGGGGGCCATCGCCGCGATCGCGTCGGCGTCGAGGGTGCCGCCGAGGCGCTCCTTCAGCCGGGCGGGCGAGCGGAACGCCCATTCCATCGGTACCTGCTGGTCGAGCAGCATGCCCAGCACCAGGGCGAGGGGCTCGTCGGCAAGCAGTTGGTCAGCGACTTCGTCGCCGGTGATGGGGATGACGACGGTGCTCACGGAGCGGCCTCGACCTCCGTGTCATCTGCCTCGGCCGGTGCCGCCTCGGCCGGTGCGGCGTCGGCCGTGGGGGTCAGCAGCTGGAACCCCTCGGCCTGCGTGGCCTCGTCGACGACGCGCACGCCGTACCGATAAATCAGCCGCACGCCGAGCCAGCCCGAGGCGGCGAGCAGCGCGAGCGCGGCCACCGAGAGGGCCATGAGGGGCAGTTCGGCCGCCTCGGTGCTCGGAGTCCCCCGCCGGAGGAGGAACGAGACGACGAACGCGACGAGGATGATGTTGTTCAACACCATGTGGGTGACCCCGGTGCGGAAGGCCTGCGTATTGCGGGCGACGTTGAGGAGGTCGAGGGTCCCGGTGACTCCCGCTGGGATCGCGCTGACGATGCCGATGCCGATGAGCCAGAACGCAGCCCGCGAGTAGACGACCTCCTCGTGGGCGAAGTGGGCGGCGAGGTCGAAGGCGAAGCTGATGACCCATGCCCCGAACGGGATGGACGCCAGCAACGGGTGGAACGGCTGGCCGTGGGGGCCCGCGACCATGCTGACGGGGTGCTTGGCCGCCTGGCACCGCTCTTCGGGGGAGCCTGGCTCGGTCGTGGAGGGCATCGGCTCACCCTAGCGAAGGTGGTCACACCACGACCCGACGTCGGTCAGCGCTCCCAGGGGTCGGCGCGGTCGGCGTCGAGGTCGTAGCGGTCGAGGGCGTCCCGCACCGTCTCGCGGTCGATGGTGCCCGCATCGGCGAGGCCGGCGAGCAGGGCAACGACCAGGTGGCCCGCGTCCACCTCGAAGAACGAGCGGAGCTCCTCTCGTGTGTCGCTCCGGCCGAAACCGTCGGTGCCGAGCGAGCGGTAGGGGCGGGGGATCCAGCGGGCGACCTGGTCGGGCACCGCCCGCATGAAGTCGGTGATGGCGACGACCGGCCCGGTCCCGGCTGCGAGTTGTCCGGTGACGAAGGGCACCCGTCGGTCGACCGCCGTCGGGTGCAGACGGTTCCACCGCTCCACGGACATGGCGTCCTCGCGGAGAGCCTTGTACGAGGTCGCGCTCCACAGGTCGACGCCCACCCCGAAGTGCTCGGCCAACTCGTCACGGGCCTGGCGGGCGGCCCGGTGAGTGGTGCCGGAGAACAGGATCGAGCCGGCCGGTGCGTCCGCGGCGAGGCCCTCGGGGATGGCGGCCCAACGGTACAGGCCCCGGAGAACACCGTCGGTGACGCCTTCGGGCGCCGCCGGCATCTCGTAGTTCTCGTTGTAGAGGGTGAGGTAGTAGAAGACGTCCTCGCCGTCGCCGTACATGCGGTGGATGCCGTCACGGATGATCGCCGCCATCTCGTAGGCGAAGGCCGGGTCGTAGCAGCGACAGGTGGGCACGGTCGAGGCCAGGAGCAGGCTGTGGCCGTCCTGGTGTTGGAGCCCCTCGCCGAGCAGTGTGGTCCGCCCCGCGGTGGCGCCCAAGAGAAACCCTCTGGCGCGGGCATCGGCCGCGGCCCAGACCAGGTCTCCCACCCGTTGGAACCCGAACATCGAGTAGAAGACGAAGAACGGCACCATCGGAACGCCGCGCGTGGCGTAGGCGGTCCCTGCGGCGGTGAAGCTGGCCATGCATCCGGCCTCGGTGATCCCTTCCTCGAGGATCTGGCCCGACTGCGCCTCGGAGTACGAGAGCAGGAGCTCGGCATCGACGGGGTCGTACAACTGGCCTTGTGCGGCGTAGATGCCGAACTCGCGGAACAGCGCCTCCATCCCGAAGGTGCGGGCCTCGTCGGGGATGATCGGCACCACCCGGGGCCCGAACGCCTCGTCGCGCAGCAGGTTCCGCAGCAGCCGGGTGAAGGCCATGGTGGTGGAGACCGACTGACGACCAGAGCCGGCGGCAAGCTCGGTGAACGGGGCGTCGTCGGGGAGGTCGAGTGGCCGATTGACGTGGACGACCCGGCGGGGGAGGGAGCCGTCGAGTGCGTTGCGCCGGTCCCTGAGGTACCGGTGCTCGGCCGAATCCTCGGCCGGCCGGAAGTAGGGGGGATCGGCACCGTCGGCCAGTGAGCCCTCCGCGATCTCGGTCTGCAGCGAGAGTCGCTCACGGAGCTCGAGCAGCTGATCGGTGGACATCTTCTTGATCCCGTGGGTCGCGTTGCGTCCCTCGACGCCCGGACCGAGTGTCCAGCCCTTCACCGTCTTGGCGAGGATGACGGTGGGGGCGCCCCGCTGCTCGGTGGCCCACTTGTAGGCGGCGTAGAGCTTGCGGTAGTCGTGGCCGCCGCGCGGGAGCAGGCGGAGCTCGTGGTCGGTGAGGTGCTCGACGAGGCTGCGCAGCCGGGGGTCGGGCCCGAAGAAGTGCTCACGGATGTGGGCGCCGTCGGAGGTGGCGTAGCGCTGGAAGTCGCCGTCCACGGTGCTGTTCATCTTCTCGAGGAGGACGCCGTCGACGTCGCGGGCCAGAAGGTCGTCCCACTTCGAGCCCCAGATCACCTTGATGACGTTCCACCCGGCCCCCCGGAAGATCGCCTCGAGCTCCTGGATGACCTTGCCGTTGCCGCGCACCGGCCCGTCGAGCCGCTGGAGGTTGCAGTTCACGACCCAGGTCAGGTTGTCGAGCTGCTCGCGTGCGGCCAGGGAGATCGAGCCGAGTGTCTCGGGCTCGTCGCACTCGCCGTCGCCGACGAAGCACCAGACCCGCGACCCGCTGGTGTCGTCGATCCGGCGGTTGTGGAGGTACCGGTTGAATCGGGCGTGGTAGATGGAGTTGAGGGGCCCGAGCCCCATGGACACGGTGGGGAACTCCCAGAAATCCGGCATCAACCGGGGGTGCGGGTAGCTCGACAGTCCCCGACCGCGGACCTCGCGACGGAAGTGGTCGAGCTGGTCGGCCGACAGGCGGCCTTCGAGGTAGGCCCGCGAGTACATGCCTGGTGCGGCGTGACCCTGGATGTAGACGTGGTCGCCGGCCAGGCCGTCGTCCTTCCCCCGGAAGAAGTGGTTGAAGCCCACCTCGTAGAGGGCGGCGGAGGACGCGAACGTGGAGAGGTGGCCGCCGATCCCTTCGTCGTGCTTGTTGGCCTTCACCACCATCACCGCCGCGTTCCAGCGGATGAAGGCCCGGATCCTGCGTTCCAGGTGCTCGTCACCGGGGAACCACGGCTCCTCGTCGGCGGGGATGGTGTTGACGTAGGGGGTGCTCACCTGCGCAGGGACGCCCACCTGCAGCTCGCGCGCCCGTTCGAGGAGCCTGGCGATGAGGAAGCGGGCGCGGGTGCGGTCGCGCCTGGCGACCACGGCATCGAGTGACTCGAGCCACTCCCGGGTCTCCTCCGGATCCGTGTCGGGCAGCTGGTGCACGAATCCGTCGATGATCATGGGCACAGCCTCACGGGTGGATGCCCGGATCGCAACGGGTGACATGCCACGATTCGAAGATGACCACCCACGCGTACACCGACGGCGCCTGTTCGGGGAACCCGGGCCCAGGCGGTTGGGCCTGGGCGATTCCCGGCGGAGCGTTCGCCAGCGGGTGCGCGGCGCGCACCACGAACCAACGCATGGAGATCGTGGCCGCCCACGAGGCGGTGGTGGCCAACCCCGGCCCCCTCGAGATCTTCAGCGACTCGACGTACGTCGTGAAGTGCTTCAACGACGGGTGGCACCGGGGGTGGGTGCGGCGGGGTTGGACCAACAGCCAGAAGAAGCCCGTGGCCAACCGCGACCTCTGGGAGCCCTTCATCGGACTCGTGCTCGAGCGGGGCGACGTGGTGTTCCACTGGGTGAAGGGTCACAGCGGGGACCCGATGAACGACCTGGTGGACCTGCTGGCCGTTCAGGCCTGCCAGAGCCAGAGCGGTCGCTCGGGGAGCATGCCGCCGAGCACCTGATCAGCCCGCGCCGCCGGCGGTCTCACGGGACCACCGGCGGAGGGTCTCGTAGGCGACGTTGGCGTCACGCATCTTCGCCTCGCCCTCAGCGCGGGTGATGGGGTCGGCATCGAGGAGTCGGTCGGGGTGGTACAGCTTCGCCAGTCGACGATGGTTGGTGACCACGTCCGCCCACGGGGCGCCAGGTGAGAGGCCGAGCGCCCGGTAGGCCGACTCCTCACCGAAGATCTCGGCGAGGTTGCGGGCATCATGTCGGGCCTGGGTCTCGGTCTCCTGCTCGTGCTGAGGCTCCTGCTCGATGTGGCCGGCGCCGTCCGCCTGGAAGATGGGCGTGAATTGCCAGGAGCTCTGGTCCGCGGGCGCGGCGTCGGGGACCTCGCCCGTGTCGCCAGCGGTGTCGGCGTCGGCGTCGAAGCCATAGGTGAGTGTCAGGCGCGGCCGAGCGGCCCACCATGCGTGCTCGCGGTCGCTCAGATCGACGTTCTCGGCGAGGTCGGCGTCCTCCGACTTCTTGGCTTTCCGCCGCAACCTGGCCACTGCGCTCCTCTCGCCCGCGTGCTGTACACCGACACCATCTCCATCGGCATCGTCGACGAGGCCCGTGAGCGGAATACGGTCGCGACGTGCGAGTCGGCTCTGACGCGGGTGGGACCTTCACCGATCTGGTCACCGAGGGTGGGGCCACCCTGAAGGTGCTTTCGACGCCGGAGGAGCCTTCGGCCGCCGTGCGCGAGGGCGTCCACCGGATGGGTGGTGGCCTGCTTCCGGGCTCGCTCGCCCACGGGACCACGGTCGCGACCAATGCGCTCCTCGAGCGGTCGGGTGCCGCGGTGGCCCTCGTGACCACCGCTGGTTTCGCCGACGTCATCGAGATCGGCCGTCAGAACCGGCCCTCGCTCTACGACCCCTGGATCGACCGGCCCGAGCCGCTGGTACCCCGTGGCCGGCGCTACGAGGTGGCCGGGCGGATCGATCACCGCGGTGTTGAGACCGAGGCGCCCGGTGTCGTCCCCGTGTTGCCTGATGACGTGGACGCCGTGGCCGTGTGCCTGCTCCACGCCGACCTGGCGTCGGATCACGAGCGGTGGGTGGCCGGGCAGTTGCGGGAGGCGGGCCACGACGTGAGCGCGTCCCATGAGGTGGCCCCCGAGTTCCGCGAGTACGAGCGGACGGTGACGACGGTGATGAACGCCTACCTGCGACCCTCCTGCGGTCGCTACCTGGGGGCCCTCGCCGACCTGGCGGGAGAGGTGCTGGTGATGACGTCGGCGGGCGGGCTCATCCCCGTCGGGGAGGCGGCGGCCCGGCCCGCACTCCTGCTGCTCTCGGGTCCTGCCGGTGGGGCACAGGCCGCCGCCTCCGTGGCCGAGGCCAACGGGTTCCCTGCGGCGCTCAGCTTCGACATGGGTGGCACGAGCACCGATGTGTGCCTTGTGCTCGACGGGCGGCCGGCTCCGGCGGCCCAACGGGAGGTCGCGGGCCTCCCCGTCCGGGTCCCGTCGCTCGACGTCCACACCATCGGGGCCGGGGGCGGCTCCGTTGCACGGGTCGATCCGGGTGGTGCGCTGGTCGTCGGCCCGGCCAGCGCGGGGGCCGACCCCGGCCCAGCCTGCTACGGCCGTGGCGGTCGGTTGCCCACCGTGACCGACGCGGATCTGGTGGCGGGCCGTCTCCCGCCCGACGTCGAGCTTCCTGGTCTCGGCCGGCTCGATCTCGCGAGCGCCGAGGCGGCCCTCTCGCGGCTCGGGCTTGGGAGTGCGCGCGCTGCCGCGGAGGGGGTGCTGGCGGTGGTCGACGCGGCCATGGAGCGGGCGTTGCGGACGGTGTCGGTTGGCCGCGGGGTCGATCCACGGGACGGCGCGCTCGTCGCCTTCGGGGGAGCGGGCCCGCTCCACGCGTGCGCCCTGGCCGATGCCCTCGGGGTCGGAACCGTGCTGGTGCCGGCCCGGGCCGGGGTCCTGTCGGCGGTCGGTGTGATGGCCAGCCCCCGCCAGCACGATCTGGTGCGCTCGTGGCCGGCCCCGGCGGGAAGGGACGGGCTCGAGGCCGCACTGGATGCACTCGCGGAAGAGGCGGCTGCGGCCCTCGGTGGGGAGGGGGTGACGGTCGAGCGGCTCGTCGACTGTCGCTACGCCGGTCAGGCCCACGAGCTGTCGGTGCCCGACGTGGCGGCGTTTCCGGCCGAGCACGAGCGGCGCAACGGCTACGCCCGTCCCGGCACACCGGTCGAGGTGGTGGCGATGCGGGCCACCGCGCGACGCCCCGCCCCGGTCGACGTGATCGACCTCCCCGTGCCCTCTCGACGCGGCGCGGTCGGCCCGGGATCGATCGTGGAGGCTGACACCACCATCTGGCTGCCCGAGGGGTGGCGCGCCGAGCCCGGCGCAGCGGGTGCCCTGCGCCTCGTGCGGGGAGCGAGAGGCGCCCGGTGAGCCTCGACGCCGCCTCGCTCCAGGTGCTGATCTCACGGCTCACGGCGGTCGCCGAGGAGATGGGGGCCGTTCTCCGGCGGGCTGCGTTCAGTCCCAACATCAAGGAGCGGGCCGACTGCTCGGCCGCCCTGTTCACGGCCACCGGCGAGTTGCTGGTGCAGGCGGAGCACATACCCGTGCATCTCGGGTCGATGCCGGCGTCGGTCGCTGCGGCCATCGCCGTCTTCGGTGACAACCTGGGTGCCGGTGATCAGGTGATCCTCAACGACCCCTTCGCCGGTGGCACCCACCTGAACGACCTGACCCTCGTGGCACCGGTGTTCGCCGGAGCCCGTCTGGTGGGATGGGTGGCCAACCGCGCCCACCACGCCGATGTCGGCGGTGGCGCCCCCGGCTCGCTTCCGGCCGATGCCGTCGAGATCTTCCAGGAGGGCCTGCGACTTCCGCCCGTCGTGCTCGACCCGGGCGTCCGGACGGTGCTCCTGGCCAACTCGCGCACGCCGGCGGAGCGTGCCGGCGACCTGGACGCCCAGATCGGGGCCAACGTGGTCGGTGCCGCCGGCCTGGCGGCGCTGACCGGTGCGCCGCTCGACGAGGTGCTCGACTACGGCGAGCGCCGGGCGCGTGCGGCCATCGCGCAGGTGCCCGACGGCACCTGGCGATTCGCGGATGTGCTCGACTCCTTCGGCCCGTCCGCCGAGCAGCAGGTGCCGACGCCGGTCGTGGTCACCCTCACGGTCGCGGGCGACGAGGTGACGTTCGACTTCACGGGCACCGGTACCCAGCGCCGAGGGAACGTGAACGCCGTCGAGGCGGTCACGGCCTCGGCCGTGGGCTTCGCCCTCCGCTCGGTGACCGACCCCACGATCCCGGCCAACGGCGGCGCCATGCGGCCGGTCACGGTCGTCGCGCCACTGGGCACGGTGGTCGCGGCCCGGTCGCCGGCGGCAGTGGGGGCGGGCAACGTGGAGGTGAGCCAACGGGTCGCCGATGTGTGCCTCGGGGCCCTCGCCCAGGCCCTCCCAGGCCGCGTGCCGGCCGCCTCCCAGGGCACGATGAACAACCTGCTCGTGGGCGGGGAGGGCGTCGGGGGCGCCGGCGCGTGGGTCTACTACGAGACCGTCGGTGGCGGTCAGGGCGCCCGGCCCGGCCGGGACGGCATGAGCGGCGTGCCCACTGCCATGACCAACACCGTCGACGAAGGACACCAGTCCGTGGCGGGTGTGCCGGGCCAGTCGGGAATCCACACGAACATGACAAATACGAAGAACACCCCGATCGAGGCGCTCGAGCGAGCATTCCCGCTGCGGGTGCTGCGCTATCGGTTGCGGCAGGGGAGTGGCGGAGCGGGTTTGGCGTCGGGTGGCGAGGGGATCGAGCGGGATCTCCAGGTGCTCGTCGACGCCACCGTGTCCCTGATCACCGAGCGGCGGGTGAGCCAGCCCTGGGGCTTGGCCGGCGGCGAGCCCGGAGCGGTGGGGGAGAACTGGCTCCTGCCGGGAGGTGGCGAGAGCAGGGCCGAGCGCCTGGCCGACAAGTGCACGATCCAGCTCAAGGCCGGCGACGTCCTGCGGATGCTGACGCCGGGTGGCGGCGGCTGGGGCGAGCCCCCGTCGTCGTGAGCGCCCCACTGTCGCAGATTGAAAGGATGATGCTAGCATTCTGCGACATGAAGACTCTCTACCTTCGGAACGTGCCCGACGAAGTCGGCGAGCGGCTCGAACGTCTGGCTGCCCGCGAGGGCCTGTCGGTCTCGGCGTACGCCACGCGGGAGTTGGCACTCATCGCGCGCCGGGATGCCAATCCCGCGTTGCTGGCGCAACTTCCCGACCTGGGTGTGGAGGCCGCGGCCATCGTGAGGGACATCGAGGTTGGGCGCGCTGAGCGGTGATCGTGATCGACGCATCAGCAGCGGTGCTCGGGCTGCTCAACGACGGTGATGCCAGAGCGAGGCTTCGCGAAGGTTCGGTCGCCTGTCCTCACCTGGCCGATTCCGAGGTGGTGCAAGCGTTGCGTGCTCAGGTCCTGCGAGGCGAGGTCGAGACCGACGATGCTTGGCGGGCCGTTGACACGTGGGCGCAACTTGGAATCGAGCGAGTGGGTGTGAGCGGCCTGCTCGCCCGCATCTGGGAGTTGCGTGACAATGTCAGTGCCTACGACGCGACCTACGTCGCTGTAGCTGAGGCGCTGGAGGTGCCGCTCGTCACCGCCGATGCGCGCCTTGCGCTCGCTCCCGGACCTCGGTGCACGGTCACCGTCGTTCGCCGCTGACCGGTGCAGCGCGTGGAGCGTGTTGACCAACACCAAGAACACGCCGATCGAGGCGCTGGAGCGGGCGTTCCCACTGCGGGTACTGCGCTACCGGCTTCGGCAGGGGAGCGGCGGCGCTGGTCTGGCGTCGGTTGGCGAGGGGATCGAGCGCGATCTCCAGGTGCTCGTTGACGCCACCGTGTCGCTGATCACCGAGCGTCGCGTGAGCCAACCCTGGGGCCTGGCTGGCGGCGAGCCGGGAGCGGTCGGCGAGAACTGGCTCCTACCGGGCGGCGACGAGGCGAGGGCCGAGCGCCTGCCAGGCGAGGGCCGAGCGCCTGCCGGACAAGTGCACGATCGACCTCAAGGCTGGCGACGTCCTCCGGAAGCTGGCGCCCGACGGCGGCGGTTGGGGCCAACTGCTGCACTCGTGAGTTCCGAGGCAGGTCCGGTACCGCAGGAGACCACCGTCCAATTCCGCAGAGGGAACCCCTCCAGTTGCGCAGAGATCGCGGGACGGTGGTAACGGGAGAGGAATGACTGAACAGACCGATGCCCCGATGGGGGCGAGCGCCGGGGGCGCGTCACCCGGCGGAGTCCCGCAGTAGCTGGCGGGCAGCACGGCCCAGCGCCACGCGGAGGGTTGGTCGAGATAGGGATCCCATAGTGGTCTTGATCAGGAAGAACAGGTGGTCTCAATCGGGAACGAGGATGGGTCCAGAGTGGTATCGTGCGGGATGTGGCCACCTCCTACGTCCGACGCTTGGTCGACGAGGACTTGCCACGGCTCCTCGCGGCGCACCCCGCCGTTCTCCTGGTCGGCCCGCGGGCCGCTGGGAAGACCACGACCGCGCGCAGGTACGCAGCCAGCGTCGTCCGCCTCGATCGACCGGCCGAGGCAGCGGCGTTCGCAGCGGATCCAGATGCAGCCTTGGTCCGTGTGGAGGAGCCTGTGCTGCTCGACGAATGGCAGGCGGTGCCGGAGGTTCTCGGGGCCGTCAAGCGTGCCGTTGATGACGACCCCCGACCCGGGCGTTTCCTACTCACGGGAAGTGTGAGAGCTGATCTCGATGCGCAGACCTGGCCAGGAACCGGGCGCCTCGTCCGACTGAGCATCCACAGCTTGATCGAGCGCGAGATCGCTGCCGGCACGCGCGCGTCGAATCCGATCGATGTGTTGGCCGAGGGCGATGCCATGGCCCTCGGCCACCCTGATCCAGCACCAGACCTCCCGGGATACATCGGTCTGGCCCTCAGCGGCGGCTTCCCTGACGCGAGATTGCGGCTCGATGGTCGCGAACGTGATCGATGGCTCGAGAGCTACCTCGAACAGATCCTCACTCGAGACGCGGTCGAACTCTCTGGCCGGGACCCGGCGCGGATCGCCCGGTACTTCGAGGTCCTGGCGCTCAACTCGGCAGGGATCGTTGCGGACTCGACGATCTATGAGGCCGCCGGCATCGACCGGAAGACCGCCCTCGCGTACGAGCGCCTCCTCACGAACCTCTTCGTACTCGACGTCGTCCCCGCCTGGCTGACGAATCGGCTCTCGCGCTTGGTGAAGACACCCAAGCGATACCTCAGTGACGCATCGCTCGTCGGCGCGGCATTGCGGCTCGACGAAGCCACCGTGATGCGGGACGGCGACCTCATGGGCCGCGTGCTCGACACGTTCGTCGCAGCACAGCTCAGACCTGAGATCGAGGTGAGCGCTCGACGCCCCCGGCTGTTCCACCTGCGCGAGAAGAACGGTCGCCACGAGATCGATCTCCTTGCCGAGCTCGGGGGCGATCGTGTCGTAGCCGTGGAGGTGAAGGCTTCGGCCTCGCCGGCTCGTCGAGACGCCGCGCACCTCGAATGGCTACGAGACCGCCTCGGTGAACGGTTCCTCTCGGGAGCGGTCCTCCACACAGGACCGAGGGCCTTCCCACTCAGCGAGCGAATCGCCGCCGTGCCCATCGCCGCGCTGTGGAGCGCCAACCCTCGGTGAGACCGAGTCTCCGGCGATCACCCTCAGCGGTGCCGACACGGTTGACCAACACCAAGAACACCCCGATCGAGGCGCTGGAGCGAGCGTTCCCTCTGCGGGTGCTGCGCTACCGGCTGCGGCAGGGGAGCGGCGGCGCTGGGTGGGCGCCGGGTGGCGAGAGGATCGAAGCGCGATCTGCAGGTGCTGATCGACGCCACCGTGTCGCTGATCACCGAGCGGCGTGTGAGCCAGCCCTGGGGCCTGGCGGGGGGCGAACCCGGCGCCGTCGGAGAGAACTGGCTGCTCCCTGGCGGCGACGAGGATCGGGCGGAGCGCCTGCCGGACAAGTGCACGATCGACCTGAAGGCCGGCGACGTCGCCCGGATGCTGACTCCATGCGGCGGCGGATGGGGTTACCCTCCGATGTCTAACAATCTCTAACAAATCTAACGACCTCTAACCGGGCCCTCGGTTACGCTGGCCGTCGTGGCACGCAACCCGTTCACTCCCACGTTCGGTGTGTCCCCACCGTTGCTCGTCGGACGATCCGAACTGCTCGATGACTTCGCCGCTGGGCTCGAGGACGGCCCTGGGGCCCCCGGGCGGGTGACGCTGTACACGGGTGCTCGCGGGACAGGAAAGACGGTGATGCTGAACGAGGTGGAGGATCTTGCCCGCCAGCAGGGCTGGCGGGTCATCTCCGAGACGGCGACTCCTGGATTCGTGACACGGCTGGTGAGTGAGCACCTTCCGGGCCTGCTGCGCGAGATCGATCCAGAGGGCACCAAGTCCACGTTGACCGGTATCAACGTGCCGATGGGCCTCGGCGGTGCCTCGTGGACGACAGACGAGTCGCATCGGATGGTCCCCGCCCTTCGTACGCAGACCACGGCAGCATGCGAATTGCTGTCCGAGTCGGGCGCCGGCCTGCTCCTCACGCTCGACGAGGTTCATCACCACCAGGTCGACGAATTTCGTGAGCTGGCTTCAGTCCTCCAGCACCTCGTGCGGGAAGAACGGGAGATGATGTTCGCCGGTGCGGGTCTCCCCTCAGCGGTGAGCGCCGTCCTCAATGACGACGTTCTCACCTTCCTGAGACGGGCCGATCGCCACTCGCTCGGGCGGGTGTCGCTCGACGAGGTGTCGATCGCGATCCAGGACCCCATCGAACGAACCGGCCGCAAGATCTCTGATGAGCTCGCGCTGCGAGCCGCTGAGGCGACGAGCGGCTACCCGTTCCTGATCCAGCTGGTCGGATACCACATCTGGCGCCAACAACCCCGCCACAAGCAGGTCTCAGCCGACGATGTCAACGCTGGGGTCGTCGCCGCCCGTCGCCGGCTCGGCTCGCTCGTCCACGAACCAGCCATCGCAGACCTGCCCGGGGTCGCCCGCACCTTCCTCCTCGCCATGGCACATGACAATGGCCCCTCACGGATGAGCGACATCGCTGCAAGGCTGGACGTCGACGGCAACTACGCGAGCCAGTATCGGCTGCGCTTGATTGCGACCGAGCTCATCGAGCCGGTCGGCCATGGACAAGTCGACTACACGATGCCCTACCTCCGCGAGTACCTCCGCGAGCACGCCGCGCTCGACGCTCAGCGCGAGCTGCCTCGGGGCGACGAATAGGACTCGTGAGGACCGCGATTTGCGTCCGGGTCGGCCGGCCACCGCTGTGCCGCATTGTCGGAGCTCACCAACACGCTCCACACGCCCATCGAGGCGCTGGAGCGGGCGTATCCAATGCGGGTGCTTCGCTACCGGCTGCGGCGGGGGAGCGGCGGCGCCGGGAGGGCACCTGGTGGTGAGGGCATCGAGCGTGACCTGCTGATGCTGGAGAATGTGACGATCAGCCTGATCACCGAGCGCCGGGTGAGCCAGCCCTGGGGCTTGGCCGGCGGCGGACCCGGAGCAGTCGGAGAGAACTGGCTGTTGCCGAGCGGCGACGAGGCCCGAGCCGAGCGCCTGGGCGACAAATGCACGTTGCGGTCGATGGCCGGCGATGTGCCCAGGATGCTCACCCCCGGCGGCGGCGCCTGGGGCGCGCCGACCCCGGACCCGTGACCCTGGCGCTCCGGCCGCGGACAGCCAGCTGCGCCTCGCATGTCAGGGTGGGGTCGACCCCGGCGGGCCGTTTCGACCGCGGTCGAGAGGGCTGCCTAGTGTCGACAGATGGACATCGACGGAGTTTCGGCAATCGTCACCGGAGGCGCCTCCGGGCTCGGTGAGGCGACCACCCGGCAGCTGGCCGGGCGGGGCGCCCATGTGGTGGTGCTCGACATGGCGGACGACAAGGGTGAGCCCTTGGCGAAGGAGGTCGGCGGGGCGTTCGTGCACGCCGACGTCACCAACCCCGACGAGGTGCAGGCCGCCGTCGACGCCGCCGTCGAGATGGGCCCGCTGCGGGTCCTGGTGAACTGCGCCGGCATCGGGTGGGCGCAGCGAACGGTCGATCGCAGCGGTGCGCCCCACGACCTCGGGGTGTTCGAGAAGGTCGTGTCCGTGAACCTGATCGGCACGTTCAACTGCATCCGCCTCGCCGCCTCGGCCATGAGCGCCACCCAGCCGCTCGAGTTCGGCGAGCGGGGGGCGATCGTCAACACCGCGTCCGTGGCTGCCTTCGACGGCCAGATCGGCCAGGCGTCCTACTCGGCATCGAAGGGTGGCGTGGTGGGCATGACCCTGCCGATCGCCCGCGACCTCGCCGCCGTGGGCATACGGGTGAACACCATCGCCCCTGGCCTCATCGACACGCCGCTCCTCGGTCTGCTGCCCGATCCGCAGAAGGAGGCGCTGGGCCAGAGCGTGCTCTTCCCCAAGCGCCTCGGCACCCCGGCGGACTTCGCCTCCCTGGCCACCGAGCTCGTCACCAACGGCTACCTGAACGGCGAGACGGTCCGTCTCGACGGCGGCATCCGGATGCCCCCCAAGTGACGGCCGGGTAGCGACCAGAGGGAGGACAGCCGATCGCTGCGATGGCGACGGCGAGGGTGTCCCCCGCGATCTGACCGAGGTGTGCCTGTGGCATGATCGGGGCCGTGGTGAGGCCCTTCCGTCCGGTGGTGCGGATCGCCCGCTCGGACGACCCGACGGCCCGATCGCCCCGGTCGGTGCGCCTGTGACCCGCGCGTTGGTGGCACTGCTCGCGGTCGGGCTGCTCGCGGCCGGGTGCGGTGGTGGCGACCAGGAGACGGCGATGACGAGAGCCGAGTTCGAGGCGGGAATCATCCAGCGTGAGGGCTTCACCCCGGCGACGGCGAGTTGCGTGAGCGGATACCTGTTCGACGACTTCCCCGACGCCCAGTTGCGGATGTTGGCTTCGCCCGTGACCGACGACGTGCCCCAGCAGATGTGGGGCACCTACGCCCAGGTGGTGGTGGCCTGCCAGTATCACGATGAGCTCGGGGTCGCGGGGCCTCCCGCCGACGAGGCCGCCCCGTGACTGCCGGTGCCGAGCCGGCCCTGGGCCACCGATGGGCGGATCCGGTGTTGCCGCCCGCGCCGCCGTCGCTGAGGGAGCGGCTGGCGCCGGCGATCGGGCTGCTGGTCGTCGGCCTGGTCCTGGCGGTGCTGGGACGACTGTGGGCCGCAGCGGTGGCTGTGCTCGTCTCGCTGGTGATCGCGCAGGCATCGATGGTCTCCGATGCCTTCGTCCGGCGCCTGGCGACCGTGCAGCACCGGGTGGCCCACGCTGTCGGCGTGGGGCTCGCGACGATCCTGCTGCTCCCGGTCCACTACCTGATCCTGACGCCGATCGGCCTGGTTCTTCGGCTCCTTCGGGTCGACATGCTCGGTCCCCCGAGCGGGGCGAGCGGGTGGCAGGCCCGATCGACGTCGCACGTGGATCGTCCCCTTCGAACGTACGGCGACGAGCGATCGATCCTCGCTCCCGCGACGCGTCGCTCGCAGCGGGCCCGGACGGTCCGTACGGTGCTGGCCGTCCTCGCCGTCCAGGCCCTGCTCTTCGGCGCATTCCGCCTGGTCGAGAAGCGCTCGACACCCGTTCCCGAGTTCTCCGGCGCATCGACGCTCGGGCCCGCCGATTCGGCGGCCCTACGCGACCTCCCCTGGCTCCCCGAGACGATGCCTGAGTTGGGGGCGGCTGCTGGAGGCGGGGTGTACACGCCTGCCACGATGGGCTCGATCCGTGACTTCGAGGGTCGTTACGTCAATGTGGAGAACCGCGTGCGGCGGAGCCATGTGACCGCCGTTCCCGGCGAGCCGCTCGACGTCTGGTTCTTCGGCGGCTCGACGATGTTCGGCTTCGACGCGCAACGCGACGAGCACACGATCCCCTCCGAGGTGGTCCGGCTGGCCGAGGCCGAAGGCCGGCCGATCCGGGCCCGCAACTACGGCAGCCCCGGCGCGACCAACTACCAGGAGACGATGATCTTCGCCCAACTGCTCGCGGCCGGCGAGCGGGCGGACCTGGCGGTGTTCTACGACGGCACCAACGACGCGGCGTTGCAGATGTTGAACTCCATCGCCCACCTCGACATCGCCGGGGAGCCGGGCCAACTCTAGTCGAATCGGCTGCGAGCGGCGTTCAACGCCGAGTTCAATCCCGGGGGCAGTGTGGCGCCGCCTTCGCCCCTGGTGCCTGGTGACGCGCCGGTCCTGGCGGGGGACCTGCCTCTCGACGACCTGGTCGGCAACGTGGTCGACACCTATCGGCAAGGGGTGGAACTGGCGAACGACCTGGGCGCGGCCAACGGCGTCGGGGTCGTGCACTTCTGGCAGCCCGACCTCTACTCGAGGGAGCCGCTCGACCCGGGCGAACAGGAACTCGTGTATGCCCAGTCCCCTGATGACTTCGTCTTCGATTCGATTCGGGCGCTCTGGGCGAGGATCCGCGACCGGCTGCCCGCAGAGGCCATCGACATCTCGACCGCCTACGACGGCCTCGACGGGCCGGTGCTGTCAGACGTCGTGCACGTCAACGAGGACGGCGCCCGGGCCGTGGCTGCCGCGATGTACCCGGCGATCGGGACCGCGCTCAGCGCCAGCGGCTGAGGATCGCGGGCGGACCTCGACATCGAGTGGCACGACCCATGCTGCGGTGATGCGCTCGGGCTGGGGCCGGGTCCGTCGGCTCCCTCGGGCGCGTCGACCGGCCGCGGCAGTGGGCCGTTCAGGGCCGCCTAGACTTTCCCGGTGACCTCACCCACGCCTGGCTCCCGACGTGTGGCGACGGGGATCATCGGGGTCGGGCTCGCGCTCACCTGCATCGCTGCGGTCTCCGTCGCGGCGCTCGGGCGTGATTCCGCCGGCGATCTCGTGCTCGTCCCCCGCTCCGAGGTCGCCGCCGGGGGGCAGGGAACAGGTGGCCCGGCGGAGCAGGCGCCCTACCGGCTCGAGGAGGTCGGTCGGTTCGAGATGCCGACGGCGGTCGCGTCCCGGCCCGGCGCCGACGACCTGTACGTCGCGCTGCTGGATGGCCGGGTCATGCTCCTCCGCCCGGTGGCCGGTGGGGGCCCCGGCTCCTATCGCACCGTCGAACAGCCCGTGCTCGACGTGTCCGGTCAGGTCGCCTCCCAGGACGGCCTCGAAGGCATGGTGGGCATCACCTTCTCGCCGGACGGATCGACGCTCTACCTCGCCTTCACCGACAAGGCGCACGATCTGGCCGTGTGGGCCTTCGCGGTGGCCGACGGAGGGCGGTCGTTCGGGCCGGGCAACGAGATCATCGTGGTCGACCGCCCCGACGGCACGGTGCAGACCAACCTCATCGGCGGCGGGATCAGGTTCGGCCCTGACGGCTTTCTCTACCTGGGCGTGGGCGACGGGAGCGCGGCGACCCAGGCTCCCGATCCCAACAGCCTGCTGGGCAAGATCCTGCGTATCGATCCCGACCCTGCAGGCGGCTACGAGATCCCTCCCGGCGACCCGTACGGCACGCCTGCGGGCAACCCGTACAACGGGGTGGCCGGGCGGCGGGAAGTGTGGACCGTCGGGGCGAGGAACCCGTTCCGCATCAGCTTCGACCGCGCGACCGGTGACCTGTGGGTGCCAGATGTGGGTGACGAGTCGCTGGAGGAGATCAACATCCTTCGCGCCTCTGCCGGCGGTGGGAACTTCACCAACCTCGGCTGGCCGCAGTACGAGGGCAGCCGGCCGTTCATGGCCGCGGATCCGAGCGTGGCCGGCCCGCCACCCTCCCCTCCCGAGTACGAGTACGCGCACCGGGCGGGACGTTGCGGCGTGGTCGGGGGAACGGTCTACCGGGGGTCCGAGATCCCCGCGCTCGTGGGCGACTACCTGTTCGCCGACATCTGCGGCAAGGCGATCTTCGGGCTGCGGGAGAGCGCCGAGGGGGGACTCGAGGAGTTCACGCTGGCAACGGTCGACGAGCCCCAGATGGTTTCGGTCGACGTGGACGACAACGGTGAGGTGTTCCTCACGTCCATCCTCGGAGGGGTCTACCGGCTGGTTCCGCGCTGACCGGCTCAGCGGGCCGTCCGGTTCCGGCCGGCACGAGCCGATCGCCCCGACCGTCCGGTCCCATCGCGCCGGCGGTCGCCCCGGCCGCCCCTCCGCCGACCACCAACGCAGTGCGAGGTGGTCGCCTATCTGCTGTCGCGCGTCGGCGACGTTGTCCCGGCGGCGACCGGTGACGTGCTCGTGCGGACGGGCCCACTGACTCCTGACGGTTGACGCCGTCGCCCCCGGGGTGGGTCGGTAGCCACCGACGATCTGGCCCGAGCGGACGGCCGCGTTCACGACCGCAACGGCGACGAGGCTCGCGGCGCCGAGGAGCATCAGGCCCGGGCCGTAGCCGAAGTTGCCCTCATGGGTGCCGCCGTGGGTCACGATCGCCCACTGCATCCGCCAGCCCGTGGCCAGACGATCGGCCACCTGTCCGAGCGTGTGGTCGCGGAGGTACCTCCCCGGCGAGGGGATCTGGTCGTCCGGCAGGATCGGACGATGGTTCTGGTCGCCGGCGGCGAGCGTGCCCCGCTCCACCTCCGCGAGGTCGTCGTACCAGAGGTAGTAGGTCGTGACCCGGTTGTGGAGGGCGCTCCCGTACACACGGTCGCTGTTCGCCGCGTAGGGGGCGATCACGAGAACGAAGAGGAACACCCCTGCGGTGAGGGTCAGCGCCACCGACCATCCCCAGCGGGCCGCGACCCGCGGCCGACGGTCCGCATCGAACGCACCGGTCGGTGCGGCGTCGTGCATCTCCGGGCTCCCGGCAATTGCCATCGTCCGCCCCACCTCCTCCGGCCACCCCGGGGCGCGGTGAGCGCAGGCGTCCGGGCGTGCGGGCGCCCATCAGGTCCAGGGGCGACGGGCGGTCGGCTCGGGTTGATCAGGTTCGTGGGGTCTGCATCGGCCCGGTCGGCTCTTCGTGAGCATTCGACGCGCGGTGTACCTTCCTTCCGTGTCGGCCTCTCCCACGCCTGGCAAGCTCAGGTTCGTCCCTCGGGTGGCCCAGACGATCGAGTTGGTCAAGGTGCTGGCGCCGAGGGAGTTGCGGGTTCGTTACCGCCAGAGCGTCCTCGACATCACGTGGGCCCTGCTCAGCCCCGTTGCGATCCTCGTCGTGTACGGACTGGTCCTGACGCAGAGCTTCGACGTCACCACCACGTGCGGGCCCTACCTCAGCAATGCCTGGATCGGCCTGGTGATCTGGACGTTCTTCGCCACGGCGGTCGGGACCGGGGTGTCGAGCCTGATCAGCTCCGCATCAGTGATCACCAAGATCTACTTCCCCCGCGAGGCGCTCCCGTTGTCGGTGGTCGCGGCGTCGCTGGTCGACCTCGGCGTCGGTGCCGTCACGGTGTTGGTCCTCCTGCCGATCCAGGGGGTCACGCTTCGCTGGGAGGCCCTTGCCGTCGTGCTCCCGCTTGCCATGATCGTCATGTGGGTGGCGGCGATCACCGTCTTCGTGGCGGTGATCGCCGCCTTCGTCCGCGACGTTCCGCACGCCGTGCAGCTCTTGCTGCGGGTGGGCTTCTTCGCCACGCCCGTGATGTACGACGCTTCGTTCATCCCTCCGGCGTTGCGGTGGACCAGTGTGGTCAACCCGGTGGCCGTCGCGATCACCGGGGTGCGCGAAACGATGCTCTGCGGCCAGTTGCCCGACCTGGCGCTCCAGAGCATCCACCTCGTCACCGGGTCCGCACTGCTCGTGTTGGCGTTGCTGTACACGAGATCGGTCGAGGTGCGGATCAGCGATGTCGTCTGATCACGATGCCGAGGGGCGGACCGCCGTGTCCCTCGAGCCGGCTGCGGGTCGACTCGACCCCGTCGTCGAGCTCATCGATGTCTCGAAGGTGTATGAGCGCTCGACGAGGTCGGCCTCGTGGCGTGCGGGCGTGCCGGGGGTCTCGTCGAAGCCGCAACGCCCGCTCCGAGCCCTCGACCACGTCGATCTGGTTGTCGGCCGGGGTGAGGCGCTCGGCCTGATCGGGCCAAACGGGGCGGGGAAGACGACGGTCCTGAAGCTGGTCGCCGGCGTGAGCGCGGCCTCGTCGGGGTCGGTCGTGCGCCGGGGAACCGTCGGGTCGATGATCGAGCTCGGTGTCGGGTTCCATCCCGACCTCACCGGGTGGGAGAACGTGCGCTGCTCGGCCGTCATGGCCGGCACCAGGCTGGCCGCGCTCGACGACGCGCTTCCTGAGATCGCCGACTTCGCCGGTCTCGGCGGTGCCATGGACGCCCCGGTGAAGACCTACTCGCTCGGGATGAGGGCGAGGCTCGCGTTCGCGGTTGCAACGCAGTTCCCGTGCGACGTCCTGGTCGTGGACGAGGTGTTGTCGGTGGGTGACCACGACTTCCAGGAGAAGTGCCTGACGCGCATCGATGCGATGCTCCGGTCGGGCAGCACCCTTCTGTTCGTGTCACACGCCTTGGGGCTCGTCGAGATCGTCTGCTCGAGGGCCGTCCATCTCGACCAGGGGCGAATCGTGGACGACGGGGACCCGGAGACGGTGGTCGATGGTTATCTGATGCGGTCGCCCCGTCGCCTCCGCCGCGCCCACGACCCGAGCATGCGGATCGTGGGCGTCGACATCCGTCCGCTGCTCAAGCCGTGGGACCGCCAGCACATCGAGGTCGAGGTCGAGGTGCGTCGGCCCGTCCGACGCCCCGTGGCGGGTCTGGATCTTTCGTTCCCGACGGTGGCACCCGCCGATCTGGTCGCTGCGTCGACGATGGTGCCTCTTCCGGGGCTTGCGGGACCCGGGCGCTACCGCCTGCGCGGCATCACGTCGCCGTTGGCGCTGGAGAATGCCCACGTGCGGTTCACCCTCCGCATGGTCGATCAGTCGCACGTTGCCGACAGCGCATGGTGCGACGGCCACTTCTCGGGCGGCGGCGGTCATCGGCCCGCGGTGGTGCTGGATTCGACGTGGCGCGTGACTCGTGTCGATGCGCCGTCGGTGCCGTCCGAGATGACTCGTGCCGCGCGGCCGGAGCACCCCGTGGTGCAGACCAGGGCCCTCGTGAAGACCTATCCCGCCCGGCGCCGAGGAGCGGAGTTGCGGGCGGCGCTTCCCGGGCGGTTCGGTCGGTCCGGCCCCGGTGCCGTCCACGCACTCGACGGTCTCGATCTCAGCATCGGTCGAGGCGAGGCGGTCGGCATCATCGGGCCGAACGGCGCCGGAAAGTCCACCCTCCTCGGCGTGTTGGCCGGGATCGTGGCGCCCGATCAGGGCAGGTGGTGGGTCGCGGGGGCAGTGGTCCCCATGCTCGACCTCGGCACCGGGATGCACCCGGACATGACGGGGGCCGAGAACCTCGTGGTCAGTGCCCGGATGCTCGGGATGGGTGCGGAGGACATTGCCGCCTCGCGTGAGGCGATCCTCGAGTTCGCCGCGATAGGCGACGCCGTCGACGCCCCCGTCCGGCAGTACTCCACCGGAATGCGGGCACGCCTCGGTTTCGGCATCGCCCTCCATGCGCCCGGCGACGTGTTGTTGATCGACGAGGTGCTCGCGGTGGGCGACGAGCAGTTTCGGCAAGCGGCCCTCGCCGCCGTCGACGAGCGTCGTCGCAGGGGGGCCACTGTCCTCTTCGTCTCCCATGAGCTCCAGCTCGTCGAGAAGCTCTGTGACCGGGTGGTCCGCCTCGATCGTGGCCGCATCCGGGCCGACGGTCCGGCGTCGGTGGTCATCGATGCCTACGGCGGCCTCAGTTGGGCGGGTGGGGTCCGGGACGCTTCGGCCGGTATCCGCCTGCCCGCGCTCGAGGTCCGCCAGCGACACGTCCCCTCTGGTGCCGACGTCGAGATCACCGGCATGGTCGTGGTCGACAATCCGTCACCCACGGCGCGCCTCGAAGTGGCCTACCGAAGCGCGCCACGCGACCGCAACCGTGTCGTGTCGAGCGAGGAACGTGAGAACAACACCTTCTATGTCAGCACCCTGCTTCCTGAGGGCGACATCCTGTCGGTCCGGGGAACGTATCGCTATGACCTCGTGCTCGAGAAGAACGAGCTCTGCGGTCGGTTCGACGTGGTCCTCTCGATCGTCGACGACCGGGAGGAGGGAGTGCTCGCCGAGGCCTGGCAGGAGATCGTCGTGGGCTCGCCTGGCCCCGATGGGTTCCCGGGCCCGACCCTCACCGTCGAATGGGACGTGACGCCACTCGACGGGGCTCCGGGGCCATGATGGTTCAGCGGTCGGGGTGGGACGCGACCCGGACGCCGTGGGTGTAGGTCAACCGACTGCCCAGCCGGACGCCGGCACCGAGGACCATGAGACCGGCGATCGACAGGCCCATGGGCACGACGCCCACGCCCGTGTGCCACTCGAAGTCGGAGGAGCGACGGATCATGAGGGAGGCGGTGAACAGGACGAGGCAGCTGTCCATGCAGACCAGGTGGCGGACGCCGACGTGAAAGGCCCGGGTCTCCCGCGGAATCTGGACCAGGTCGGCGAAGCCCACGGTGGCGGCGACGACGCCCACCACCACACCGATGGCCGTGAGGACATAGGCGCCCCGCTCGTAGACCCAGGCCGTGTCGGCGACCCGCGAGACCAGATCGAATCCGAAGCTGCAGACCCATGCCCCGATCGCGACCGCGGCGAGCACCGGGTGGAGGGGCCGGCCGCCGGGACTGGTCAGCTCTGTGGGGGGTGTTTCCGCACTCCCTTCGCGCTCCGCCTCGTCTCGTCGCATCGATCGCCGTTCTCTCGTCGGGGCCCGTCGCCGGGCCCTGTCGTCGCGACCCATTGAACACCGTGGGACGGTCCGGGGTGCGCACCATCGCAGGACCCTGGCACGCCGCCCGTTGTCGCCCCGTCGAGGCTCTCTCTCCCGTCCGGGCGCGGTCGGGAGTCCCGGAGCGGTCACTACTGTGAGCAGATGGCCAGAGCGGGCAGCGGTGGGCGGCGAGACCTGCCGTACGTCGCGATCCTCGTGGTGAGTGTCATCGCCCTCGCCGGCATGGTCGGCGGGCCGCTGCTCGCCGTACTGGTCACGGGTCTGTCGGCACAACTGGTGGTGGCAGCGCGGTCGCTGCCTGCGCTCGGTCGGGCGGTCCGCACGTTCCTCGTACGCGTCGTGCCTGGTGTCGTCGGGTGCCTCGCCGTGGTCGTGGCCCTCGACTTCGCCACCGGCCTGGCGTGGAACCGGGCCACGGGTGAGCCCGGTACCGAACCGGCGCCGCCGCTCGAGCTGGCGACGGCGGACCTCGCACCGGCGACCGACAAGCGGTCGCGGAGCAACGCGCTGGCCGGCGAGGCGTGGGCGGATCGCTACTTCGAGGAGCTGGCGGCCGTCCCGTTCACCTACGTGCCCTTCATCGGCCCCCGCGAAGTGCCGGTGCACGGTCGATTCGTCAACGCGGCCGACGGCATACGGTCTTCCTACGAGCCGCCCGGGGCCGACGGCGACGATGCGGTGGACGTGTGGTTCTTCGGCGGGTCGACCATGTGGGGCGAGGGCCAGCGCGACCGGCACACCATCCCGTCCGAGGCGGCGCGGTTGGCCGAGGGGGAAGGGGTCACTCTCCGGGTGGCCAACTACGGCGTACGGGGCTACACGGCATTCCAGGAGTTCCTGGTCTTCGAGCAGGAGTTGGCCCGGCGCGATCCTCCCGACCTGGCGGTGTTCTACCACGGGCTGAACGAGATGTTCAGCCTGCTGGAGGATCGTGACAACCTCGGTCGCCAACCGTCCATGTACCAGATCGACGTCACGGCCGAAGCGTTCGGTCGCGCACCGCCGGTGCCGGACCGTGATCCTGCCGACGAGCCTTCGGTGGCGCGCACGTACGCCGAGACCAGCTTGTTCAACAAGGCGCTGCGTGGCCTCGGCGGGATGGTCGCGGCCCCCGCCGGGGCCGACGAGGCGCCCTTCCACCCGACGGAGGCCCAACTCGACCTGGCCCTGAACGCGTCCCAGCAGATCTACCGGCGCAGCCTGGGCCTCATCCGGCACGTGGCCCATGAGCACCAGGTACCGTCGCTGATCTTCTGGCAGCCGGGCGGCCGGCGCGGCGACAACACCTTCTACAACACGCTCAGTGATCGCCTCGCCGATGCGCACATCGACATCACCGACTCGCTCGACGACCCGCCCTCGCCCATCTACATCGATGCGGTCCACACCAACGAGGTGGGTGCGCGGCTGTCGGCGACCGCCATCTGGGCGTACCTCTCAGCGGCCGTCGACGGCCTGCCGGATCGGTGATGTAGCGGAGACGAGACGTTCGCCGAAGGGGCCCCTGGACGACTGTGACGGTGCTGTTCGCCACCCTCGCGGCGGTGGTCCTGGGTGGCCCGCTTGCCGGCCCCGTGGCCTTCGGCCTGGCGGTGCAGGTCGTGCCGTCGCCTGCGGCGAGCGCCGTGGCCCTGCGAGCCGGTCATCACCGTCGCCCTCGCAAGCGCTCGGCTGTCGCCCGCCAGGGACGAGCGCGTGCATCCTGACGCCATGGTGGAGGCACCCTGGGCGGCCCGCTCGTTCGCGGAGACGGAGGCACTCGACTGGACCCATGTGCCGTACATCGGGCCGCGAGAGACACCGGTGCACGGTCGATTCGCCAACTCGGCCGAGGGCATCCGCACGCTGCTGGCATCGGCTACCTCCTGCTGACCAGTCCGCGAGCCGACGGCCCGGCGGCCCCCACCGGTCGTCAGCGGGGGTTGGTCTCGGCCTTCGCCTCGGGCCTCGGCCGTCGCTTGAGGATCACCTGGGAGACGCGCTCGAACAACGACGGCTCGAGGGGCGGTACCTCGAGGCCGGGCATGTCGAGGCTGTGGAGGTGGACGTTCATGCCGCCCTCCACGAGCCCCTTCTCGCCAGGCTTCAAGGTGTGGAGCATCGTCGCCTCCAGCTCCTTGGTGCGCTCGAGCAGTCCCTGGCGGTATTCGGGGTTGTTCGTCCCGTCCTTCGAGTACCACGCCGCGGGGTCGCCGTCGGGATGCAGCTCGTTGAAGGGGCACACGATCTCGTAGGCGTCCCGGTTGAACCAGAGGTGCGAGCCCTTGCGGATGTCGCAGACGCTCACCGACGAGGAGATCCCCATCCCCTTCAGGAACTCGATCATCTCGAGCGTGTCCTCGAAGTCGTCCTCGGTCTCGAGCGGGTGGCCGACGACGAACATCGCGACGCTGATCAAGTCCGGGTCCACTCGGTGCGCCCGGCTGATGACCTCCTTGGCCGTCGCTCGGTCGTAGCCCTTTCGCATCATGCGCAGGATGCGGTCGCTGCCGTTCTCGAGGCCGCAGGCGAACCACTGGCCGCCCGCGAGGGAGATCTTCTCCCAGAGCGCCTCGGTCATCTGCTTGCGGACGAGGAACTGGCCCGTCCACCCGAACCGGCCGTCGCCGCGCTCCTTGCCGTCGACGCCGGCCGACCCCGCGGCGATGAGCAGGTCGCACAGCTCGGCCAGCATCTCGACGTTGCCGTTGACCAACGAGTCCATGAACCAGAAGGTCCTGACCTCGGGGTAGCGGCGTGACTGCAGGAGCATCTCCTCGGCGATGTTCGGCGCGCTGCGGTAGCGGAACCGACCCCAGATGGGGGCCTCGCTGCAGAAGCTGCAGCGGCGGATGCAGCCCCGGCTGGTGATGATGGGGAGGTACTTCTCCTCGTAGTCGGCGATGTCGTAGCAGGACCAGTCGGCGAACGGGATGGTGTCCAGGTCCTCGACCAGCGTGCCTCCGGGCTCCTTGCGGTGGATGGTGTCGATGAGGTTGTTGCGGATCTGGCCGTCGGCGAGGCGGAACCCGTAGCCGTGCAGGTCGGTGGGGTCCTCGCCTCGGTCGAGGCGATCGACCAGCTCGGGGAAGCTGCGCTCGGCCTCGAGGAAGCAGACCATGTCGATGAAGTCGTGCCGCTCGAGCATCCGGTCGCCCTCGTGGTTCAAGAAGCAGTAGGGCCCTCCGAAGATGAGCAGCCGGCTCGGGTCCTTCGCCTTGAGCTTCTCGGCGATCTGGACGCTGGGCCAGTACGAGCTGGTGTGCACCGAGAACCCGATCAGCGGGGAAGCCACCTCGAGCACGCGATCCAGGTAGTCGTCGATGAAACCCTCGTGAGCATCGAGGTTCCTGCGGGAGAACGCCTCGTCGATCCAGTATTCGATGGGCGACTCCTGGCTGTGTCCGGTTGCCCACGCGTTGTCCTCGCTCACGGACTTGGCCTGGTGGTACAGCGCGATGTTCAGGTCGAACACGTGGGGCTCGTGCCCCTGCTGCTTCAGCGCCGCGTTCAACAGCGCGAAGGCGTACGGCGGGCTGTCGGGGTTGTTGGCGGGGCACTGCAACAAGGTGACCTGCACGGCTGTCCAACTCTCGGCTCGGCGTCGCCCCGATGCTACGTGACGGCCGGCTGCTTCGGTCAGGGCCCGGCCCAGCGAGAGCGGCGGGCCTACCCGGGGGCCGGCGTCTCGAGCCGCTCGAGGACGGGGCGAAGGTGCCGGTACATGGCACGGGCGACCACGGCGGCGCCGAGCTCGTTGGTGTGCACCTGGTCGAAGTAGACGGTGTCGGTGACGCCGTCGAGCGCGTCGGTCACGTCGATGAGGCCGTCCGGCAGCGCCTGCGCCCGGATCACGTCCCACCGGCTCTGGTCGAATCGGGGCTCCGCGCTCATGGCTCTGTACGCCGCCCGGTCGTGGGTCGTCATCGGGCGCTTCGTGCCGAGTACCGGCTGGAGGAAGTGGCGCACCGGAACGCCGAGTGCGGCGGCGGCGTGGTCCGCGGTCTTCCCGCCCGCTTCTAGCGCGCGTAGGAAGTCGCGCACCCGCTGGACCTCCGTACGGCGATCGGGGACCGAGTCCGGCGGGATGATGAACGCACCCTTGTCGACGAGGGTGCGTTCGAGGTCCGGTGCGAAGACGTTGCTCGGCCATGTCGTGCCGTCACGGGCGTATACGGTCGCGTCGTTGGCGCCGTCGTAGAACACGACCAGATCGGGTGCGGGACGCTGTTGGAGCAGCTCCAGGAACAGCACGGTCTCCTGCCAGTTGACGTAGGACGACATGCCGAAGTTCCACGCGCGGATCGCGAGGCCGTCGTGCTCGGCCAGACGGACGATCTCGGAGGGGATGGTGTGGTCGTCCCGCTGCCCGATGCCGAACAGCGTTGATCCGCCGAAGAACCACACGTCGAGCGCACTGCCGGCCGATGGGCCGATGTCGCGGTAGCTGCGGCGGACGCCGTCCTCGACGTTGATGTAGCGACCCTCGTGGTCAACCGGGCGGAAGGTCACGTATGGGTCGTAGCGGTTGTTGAGCTCGGACTCCTCGGCGAACAGTGCGGGTGCCCAGGCGTCGCCCTCGTGGGCGATGAGCGCATGGGGGCTGGTCAGCGCCGTGTTGGTGGGAGCCGTGTCGCGCGCGCCGGTGGGCCAGACCAGGAACGCGGCAGCGACCATGACGAGGCAGATGAGCGCCGGGGCCACGACCCGGCGGAGGACGGGGAGACTCGAGCGCTCCCAGGCGTAGGGCCGGGTCGGCACCGGCGGCCGGCCACTGGTCCGGGTGGTCACCGCGAGCGGGTCGTGGCGGACAAGACGTCCCACCAGCCAGAGCGGGCAGACGACGACGGCGAAGAAGACGCCGAGGCACAAGGTGCGGAGCCCCGTGGCGATCGCCCGTTCGAGGCCGCCGAGGCATCGGAGCCACGGGGCCCAGGCGAGAGCGGTCATCTGGGCGCCAGCGGTGCCGGCGAGCACCGCCCCCATCGCGGCAGGAACCCGCCCCGAGGCCGCGAGCAGGCAGGCGAGGACGAGCGCGATGGCCAGGTTCGGCCACGCCGTCGCGGCGCCCGCCGAGCGCGTGGAGCCCCCGAGGCGTGCGCCGACCTCGCCCCAACTAGCAGCTTCGTTCGGTGGACGGGCACCTCGTGCGAGTACCGAGCGATCGAGCGCCATCTCGACGAGAGACTAGGGGATCGGCCTTGCCGCTGGCCGCGCGCCCCGGTCGTGTGCGGCGTCGGGAGGCGCGGGCGTCGTCGGAAGGGTCACCGCTACTCTCGCGGCGATGTCGACACGGGAGCGAGGAGGGCAGCGCTCTCGATGGTGGCTGGTGCTACCGTCCGCTCTGCCGGTGCTGCTCGCGGCGCGAGTCGTTGGCCCGCTGCTCGCACTGGTGCTGGCGGCAGTGGCCTCGCAGTACGTGGTGCTCTCCCGCCCGGCCTCGGTGCGCGGAGCGGCTGTGGCCGCGCGGACCGCCCTGTTGCGCGTCGTGCCCGCCGCGGCGGGTTGCCTGGTGGTCCTGGTGGCCGTCGACTGGGGCGTCGGCACGCTGTGGCAACGGGCCACCGCCGACGCCGCCGATGCCGTGTCGGCGGCCGAACTGGCGGGAGCGGATCTCCCGTCACCACGGGACCCGCGAGCGCGCAGCGAGGCGATGGCAGACTCGCCCTGGGCCGACCGCTACTTCTCGGAGCTCGAGGCGGTGCCCTTCACCTATGTGCCCTTCGTCGGTCCACGAGAGGCACCGGTGCACGGCCGATTCATCGACTCGGCCGAGGGCATCCGGCGGTCGTACGAGCCGCAGGGGGCCAAGGGCGACGATGCGACGACGGTGTGGTTCTTCGGCGGCTCGACGCTGTGGGGCGAGGGCCAGCGCGACCTGCACACCATCCCGTCCGAGGTGGCGCGCCTGGCCGAGCGCGACGGCGTGAACCTCCGCGTCGTGAACTACGGCCTCCGGGGGTATACGGCCTTTCAGGAGTTCCTGGTGCTCGAGCAGGAGCTGGCCCGTCGCGACCCGCCCGACCTGGCCGTCTTCTACCACGGCTTCAACGAGCTCTCGACCCAGACCGAGGCGCCCGAGAACCTGAGCGAGCAGCCGGCCATCTTCCAGTTGGCGGTGACCGCCGACGGCTTCAGACGCGCGCCGCCGTTCCCCCAGGTCGACGTCCCGGGCGAGCCCTCGGTCGGGCAGGACTACGTCGACACGAGCGCCGTGCACAAGCTTTGGCGACGGGCGGGCTCGGTCCTCACCCTCGCACCTGCGGCCGCCGACGAGCCCTACTACCGGCCGCCCCTCGCCGACCGGCTGCAGGCAGTCGACAACGCGGAGGCGATCTACCGCCGCACCCTGCCCCTCATCCAGCAGGTCGCCCGCGAGCACGGCGTGCCCACGGTGGTCTTCTGGCAGCCTGCATTGCCGAAGGGCCAGGACCCCGACTACGACGAGCTCGGTGCCCGGGTGGGCGACCTGGGCATCGACATCTCGGACGCCCTCGACGACGCCCCGGCCCCGATCTACATCGATGGGTTGCACACGAACGAGCTCGGGGCACAGCTGTCGGCCCGGGCCATCTGGCGGCACCTCGCCCCGATCGCCGACCGGCTGGCCCGGCCGTGACGTCGTGGCGCGAGGTGATCGGGCCGGCGCCGACCGGGCCGGCCGGCCGCGGGCGGGTGCTGGCCCGGGCGCTCGTCCCGTTCGCCATCGCTGCCGCCCTTGCGCTGCTCGGTGCGCTCATGCCGGCGCTCGTCGTGGCACTCGTCGGGGTGGCGCTGGGAGTCGTCACCCTTGTCCGGCCTGCCGCCGCCCAACGCTTCGAGCACGTCCTGGCCGGGGTCGGCCGGCTGGTCGGCCGGGTGCTCGCCACCGTGCTGCTCGGGCTCGTGGAGCTCCTCGTCCTCCTGCCGCTCGCCGTCCTCGCACGGGTGTTCGGCCGCGATCCGCTGGCCCAACCGGGTCACCGGTCCTCGCCGGGGTGGGTCTCACGGGCGTCCTCGGCCGACGGCTTCACGCGCCGCCCGTTCGGCTCCGAGGCGGCCGAGCGCCGTCGCCGTAGCCCGGCCTTCCGGGTGGCCTACGCCACGGTGCGGGTCATCGGCTGGGTCGTCATCGTGTTGGCCCTCAACTACGGGCTCGGCTGGACGTGGGACGAGTACTTCGGCACCCACGACACGCCGGCAGCTTCGAGTGCCCCACGCGGCACCATCGAGGCGCTGGCCTCGTCGCCGGCGATGCGGTCCGAGCCGTGGGCCGACCGGTACTGGGACGAGTTCCGCGCCCTCGACTACGACTTCCACCCCTTCATCCTGAGTCGGGTCGCGCCCACGGACGGTCGCTACATCGACGCGCAGGGGGCAGCGCGCCGGTCGTACGTGCCCATCGGCCTCGGCGACGGCGCGCCTGAAGTGTGGTTCCTCGGCGGCGCCGCGCTGTGGGGCGAGGGCCAGCGCGACCTCCACACGATCCCGTCCGAGGTGGCCCGCCTCGCCGAGGACGCGGGCCGACCGATCCGGGCGGTCAACCTGGGCCAGCCCGGGTACACGAGCTGGCAGGCGGCCCTGCTGCTCGAACAGGAGCTGGCCGTGCGCCCCGCGCCCGACCTCGTCGTGCTCTACGACGGCGCGGCCGACGTGGCGGTTCAGCTGGAACAGGCGAGCGACGCCCCCACCCACTACAACGTGAAGGGGGTGACCGACGCGCTCGTCGGCAGGGACAGCGCCCGCGAGCAGGCCGAGGACTGGTGGCAGGAGTACCGGGACACCAGTGTGGTCGGACGCCTGCTCGACCGGGTCCGGGGGGTCTTCGGCGCCCAGCCGGCTGCTGCCGACGGCCTCGGGCTGGCTGACCGGGTGGCCGACCTCCACGCCCGGTCGGTCGACCTGGCGTCCCACGTCGCGCGCCGCCACGGTGTCGACGCGATCTTCGCCTGGCAGGCGGCCGAGGGCGTCCCGGGCGACGGCGGTGCCTACCGGCGGGTCGCCGGCGACCAGGACGGCGGGTCGGCCGGTGTGGCTGACCTGAGCGGCGTGCTCGACGACCACGACGAGCCGCTCTACCTCGACGGCGTGCTCACCGGCGAACGGGGGGCACGGATCGTGGCCGCGTCGCTCTGGCCGCTCCTCCGGCCGGCACTCCCCTGAGGCCGGCCCCGGCACCGACCTCGCTTCCTGGGCGCGGGCCGGGTGGTATCCCTGTGGCGTGGCGCCTTCCCTCACGGTCCTGTTCCCGATGTGGAACGAGGAGGCCGCGGTCGAGCGGGCCGTCACCCAGGCGGGCGCCGTCTGCCGCGACCTCCGATCGGCCGGGCGGATCGACCGCTTCGTGGTTCTCGCCGTGGACGACGGCTCGACCGACGACACCGCGCACCGCTTGGGTGAGCTCGCCACCCTGGAACCCGCCCTCCGGGTGGTGGCCCATGACGGCAACCGCGGCCTCGGTGCCGCCATCCGCACGGGGCTGGCGGCGGTCGACACCGACCTGGTGCTCTACACGGACACCGATCTCCCCGCCGACATGGCCCAGCTGGGACACGCCCTGGTCGTGCGAGACCAGACCGACGCCACGGTCGTCGCCGCCTACCGACGGTCGCGTCGGGGCGACGGGGCCTGGCGGTTCGCCAGTTCCGCCACCTACAACATGCTGGTGCGGCTGCTGTTCGGTGTGCGGCTGCGCGACGTCAACTTCGCCTTCAAGCTGATGGTCACCACGGCCGTCCAGCCCCTCCCGCTCGTCAGCGACGGGGTGTTCATCGACGGGGAGCTCGTCGTCCGGCTGCTGCGGACAGGGGGAGTGGTGGCGCAGTTCGGCACCGACTACCAGCCGCGGGTGGCCGGCCGCTCGACCCTCTCGTCGGTGGGCACGGCGCTCGACACCCTGCGCGAGATGCTCGTCGTCCGCCGTCGCCTCGGTCGGCCCGGGCGATGAGCCGGCTGCTCATCGTCGTCGCCGACGACTACGGGCTCACCGAGGGAATCTCCCGGGCGATCCTCGAGGCGCACCGGGTGGGCATCGTGACCTCGACGTCGGTGCTGGCGGTCGGCCCGGCCTTCGATCGCACGGTCGGCTGGCTCGGTGACGCACCCGGGCTGGTCACCGGCCTGCACCTGGCCTGCGTCGGCGAGGACCCGCCCCTGCTGGGGTCGGCGGAGATCCCGACGCTCGTCGACCGTCGCGGCCGGCTCGCATCCAGTTGGCGTCGGCTGCTGCCCCGCCTGGCCGCGGGCCGGGTCGATCCGGGCGATGTCGAACGGGAGTTCACCGCCCAGCACGAGCGCGCCCGTTCGGCCGGCATGGCGGTCTCGCACCTCGACACCCACCAGCACCTCCACCTGTGGCCGTCGATCGGGCGCGTGGTGATCGGCCTCGCCGACGCGTGGGGCGTCCGCGCCCTGCGTGTGCCCGGATCCACCACCCGTTCGCCGTCGGCCCGGGCCGTCGAGCACCTCTCGCGCAGACTGCGCGTCTGCGCGGCCGAGGCCGGGCTGGTGTTCGCCGATCGGTTCGCCGGGTTCGAGCGGCGCGGCCGCCTCGACCGTCGGGCGCTCGAGGAGACCCTGGCCTTGGCGGCCACCACACCGGGCTCCGTGGAGCTCGGGACCCATCCCGGCGCGGCCGACGATCCCGCGCTGACGCGCTATCGCTGGGGCTACCGCTGGGCGGACGAGCTCGACGCGCTCACCGACCCTTCGGTTCGCCCGATGCTGGATCGACTCGGATTCGTGCTCGGGACCCATGCCGACCTCGCGCATGGGCACCGGGCGCCGCCCGCTCCGTGAGGGCCGAGGGGGCGGTGCCGAGCGCTGCTGCTAGACAACAGAGGTCGGAAGGACGGCCGCGGAGATGCCTGGGGTGGACACCGAACCGAGCGTGGTCGGCGCCGGCCCGGGCCCGCGGTGCGTGGGCGCCGAGCCCGTGGCCCGCCCGTGACCGATCGGGTGGTGCACCCGTGGCGCGAGCTGCGATCGGGCGCAGGTGCCGCCTTCGCGATGGCGCTGGTCCTGGCGGCCTGCCCGATGGTGGTCGGTGTCGCCCAGGCGCTCGATGCCCACTGGGTGCCCTTCGGCGACGAGGCCGCGCTCGGTGTGCGTGCCGCCGATGTCTTCAGCGCCGAGACGCCGCTGCTGGGCATGCCGACCGGGGTGATCGCCGACGACCAGGTCGCCAACCACCCGGGGCCACTGCTCTTCTGGCTCGACGCGCCGTTCGTGGCCGCCTTCGGGTCGCGGGTCGGCCTGCTCGTCGCCGCCGCCGCGCTGAACATCGGCGCGGCGGTCGCCATCGGCCTCATGACGTTCCGACGGGAGGGGATCGCCACGGCCATCGGCGCGCTGGTGGCCGTCACGCTCCTGGTCGCCAGCTTGTTCGGATCGGGCACGATCTTCCGCCCCTTCAACCCCCAGGTGGTGCTTCTGGCGCTCCTCCTGCTGCTGTTCCTCTGCTGGTGGACCGCCGCCGGGGAAGCGCGGCTCCTCCCCGCGGTCGTCGTGGTGGCCAGCCTGGTCGTCCAGTCCGACCTGGCGTTCCTGCCAGTCGTGGTCGCCGCCGTGGCCACCGCCTGCGGCGGCCTGCTGGTCATCCGCCGCCCCACCCTTCCGAACCGTCCTCATCTTCCATCGCTACCCCAGGGGAACGGCGCGCTCCGGCTGGGGCACGCCATCGTGATCGCAGGGGTGGTGGCCGGGGTGATCTGGGTGGTTTCACCCCCTGTGGTGATCGTCCTCGCCCTTGCCGTCGTCGTCGTGCTGGGGCTCGCCGGCGTCATCGCCCTCGCGGTCTGGTGGTGGCGTCTCGGTGGGGTCACCTGGTGGATCACCAACGTCGTGGTGGCCGCGTGCTGGATAGCGCCCCTCGTGGAGGCGGTGGCGAATGATGGGGGCAACGTGCGGCGGCTGTGGGCCCTGCTGCGGGTCCCCACCGAGGTGCAGGGCCCGGGCTACGCCTTGCGCTCGGCCCGCGCCGTGCTCTCGTATCCGCCGCTGGTCTTCGGTCACCTCTACGAGGCCCGCTTCGTCGAATCGATCTGGTGGCCGGCGGTGCTCGTCGGCGTGGCGTGGGCGGGCCTGCTCTGGTGGGCGCTGCGCCACCGACGGACGAGTGAGTCCCGCCTGCTCCTGGTTGCGGGCATCGCAACGGCCGCGGGGGCGATCGGAGCCGCCCGGGTGCCGACGTTCGAGGGCTGGGTACCGCAACACCTGAACTGGCTGCTCGTTCTCTCCGCCTTCCTGTGGTTCGCCCTCGTCCGGGTGGGCCTGCTCGCTGCGCTCTCCACCACCAGTTCCGACCGGGTCGCCCGCCGAGCACGGGTGGTGGCGATGGCCACATCCCTCGTGGTCCTGGTCCTGATCACGTTCCCGCGTGCTGCCGCCCTCATCGTCCCGGTCCCGAACGACCTGCCGCGTACCCTTCGCCCCCACTTCCACTACGAGAACTGGCTCTACGATGCCGTCCCCGCCCTCGCCCAGCCGGTGGTCGAGGCAGTCGACCCACGCGGGCGCTACCTGGTCCTGCCGGCCGGCGGTCGGCCCTACTGGGAAGCGGCCAACGGGCTGATCGCCCAGCTCGAAGAGCGTGGCGTGCCTACGGCCACCGAGAACCTCGTCCACTATTACGGCCACGCGCGCGACGCGCGGGTGGTGGCGCTGGCGGGCTCGCTGGCCGTCGGGCCAGCCGGCCTCGACGACCCGCCGGCGGGCGGGCGCCTCGTGGCGTCGTACCGCCCGCCGGGGTGGGACCCCGAGCGGATCGAGGCCCTCGGGGCCGATGTCGAGCGACACGTTCGGTCCACGGGACCGCTGCGCCTGACCCCTGCTGGCGTCGCCGGTCTGCGGGATGCCGTCTACGGCTTCGTGCCCGGTGCGTGCCAGCCGGCCCGCTGGTCCCACGAGGGGTGCGGCTCGCCGCGCCGGTTCGAGGACGACCCCGATCGACTGCTCGACCTCCCGCCGGTCGTGCTGCTCGGGCTGTACCAGGAGGGCGACGTGGCCTCACCCGCCCTGCCGCCCGCCCTCCAGGCGCGCCTCGACCGTGACTTCGACGCACTCGCGGTGGACGTGTACCTCGCTCCGCCGCAGGCCCGCTGAAGGCCGGGGCCCCACCGGAGCGGCTCTCAGTCTTGGGGGTGGCGCGCCCATGCCGGCGGGTGCGGTGACCAGGAGGCGGCGGTGACCGAACCGGCCGCACCCTCGTGATGGGGGTAGGAGACGACCTGGAGGTAGGTCGCGGTCCGGTCGGAGCGGCGAAAGATGACATGGCGAATGGCCGTTCCCTCCACGACATCGTCCCTCACGGTGGTGATCTGGTCGCCGTGGAGCCGTCCGAGGAGGGCGACGAGCTCGGCGAAGGGCCGCCCGACGCACGCTTCGGCGCTCACCCCCATGAACGAGTCCTGGCCCGGCCCGCCGGTGCCGTCGCCGACACTGACGACCACGTCCTCCCCGTCGCAGTGGAGGAGCGACACCTCCTGTTCGCGCATCCCTGCCTGCGCCAGTACCAGGGCGCCCGATTCGGTCTGCTGCACGTGGTCTGTCCCGTCCGCATTCAGGGCTTCGGGCAGCGGTGCGGGCTGGAAGTACGGCCTGCGGGACGCTCGGGACGGCTCATCGACGGTCGTGCCGTGGGGGCCCGACCCGGCCCGGTCCCTCCAGGCGCGGAGCCGGTCGAGCTCGGTGATCCAGAGCTCGCGGTTCAGATCGAGCTCGGCGCGTAGCCGATCATCCTGGCGCTCGAGGGCGGCCAGCATGTCGTCGAACTCGGTGGTGGGCAGTTGGTAGACGCTGAAGGCGGGCTGGATCACGGTGTTCACGAACACCCGACATCCCCAGTGGTCGGCGAAGCGCAGGTACTCCCCGAACTCGTGCCAGTTCTGCCGCATGAGACAGAAGGTGAGGTCGAGGGTGGTGCCCCGCTCGATCGTGTAGGCCCGGTACCGGGCCAGGTTCTCGAGCAACTCGGCGTGCGAGGCACCGACGCGGATCGATTCCACGGTGGCGGCGGTGACGCCGTCGAGGGACACGGCGATCGACACCGGTAGGCGATCGAGGATGCGCTCGACGCGTGGGTTCCACTGGGTCCCGTTGGTCGTGAGGTGACACGGCACCTCCAGGCCTTCCTCGACCATGAGGTCCATGATCCGCAGGGTCTCCGCGGCCAGGAAGGGCTCACCACCGAGGAAACGGGCCTCGGTGAGGTGATGGAGGAACGGGCGGAGCTCGTCGAAGAACCGGTCGCCGTAGACCCGGGGAAGGGGTGGGCGGCCTTCGCGCCGTGAACGGATCATCGACGACCACTCGCCGTTGCACATCACGCACTCGAGGTTGCAGGTGTTGCTCACCGCGAACTCGAGGCGCTTGGGCCAGGCGGGCTGTTCGGCATCCACCCCGATTCCCTCGAAGCTGTGGGTGTAGGTGGCCCGGTAGTTGCCGTCCTCGACCTGCCAGGCGCAGAAGCGACAGCCCCGGCCCAGGTCGTAACGGACCAGCGCCTCCCGGAGCTCGTTGGCCCGCTCACCGCGCCAGATGTCGGCGAGTGAGCTCTCGGCGACGTTGCCGAGCCGGTGCTCGGTGTTGTGACAGCAGGCCAGGGCGTCGCCGCGTGGATCGAGGTACATCGAGGTGAACGGGGCGTAACAGGCCGAACGCACGGCCTTGTCCGAGAAGTCGCGGCCCTCGTCGAACGCTGCCCGTGTCGCGTCGTCCATGCGCCCCGCCTCTCCCTTGCCGACCGCTCCGGTTGCGAGTGTAGGGACGGAGTGGGCCCGCCACCCGGCGCCGGTCGGCCTACGATTCGGTCGGTGACCACCCCGTCGGCGACCTGTCGAGCGCCCCATGTCGCGCTCCGGTTCTCACCCGATGGCCACATCCACACCTGTTGTGTGAACGACTCGTTCCAGCTCGGCCAGATCGGTCGGCAGTCGGTGCGCGAGGTCTGGGACGGCGCCGAGCTCGCTCAGCTCCGCGACGCCCTCGACGAAGGGGACTACCGGTACGGCTGCCAGGACTGCGAGTCCGACATCGTGATCGGCGAACGGCGCCAGACCCACGCCGAGTCGTTCGACCGCTTCCCGCAGCCGTCGACCCCCCACGCGTGGCCCCGACGGGTGGAGTTCGCCCTCTCCAACGCCTGCAACCTCCAGTGCGTCCAGTGCAACGGTGATCTGTCCTCCTCGATCCGGTCGCACCGCGAGCACCGCCCACCGTTGCGGTCGCCCTATGGCGACGCGTTCTTCAGCGAGCTGCGCGAGGTGCTGCCGCACATCGAAGTGGCGGTCTTCATCGGGGGCGAGCCCTTCCTCTCTCGCGAGTGCCGGCGGGTCTGGGACCTCCTCATCGAGATGGACCTCCACCCCGAGGTGCACGTCACGACCAACGGAACGGTGTGGGACGAACGGGTCGAGCACTACCTGCACTCGCTGTGCATGACCGTGGCGGTGTCGATCGATGGTGCGACCGCGGCCACCAACGACGCGATCCGGCTGGGGTCGAAGTTCGAGGACGTGACCGCCAACCGTGATCGGTTTCTTGCCGCCACCCGGTCCTATGGCAGCGCGTTCTGCCTCAACCACTGCCTCATGCGGGACAACTGGCACGAGCTGGGCGACTTCCTCCTGGACGCCGAGCGCCTCGACGTGGGTGTGCACGTGATCCCCGTGTACTACCCGTCGACCAAGAGCCTCTTGACCCTGCCGGCCGAGGAGCTCGACGCGGTGCTGCGCCAGCTGCAGGACCAGGGTGAGCGGGTTCGGCCCCGATTGACGCGGAACGCGGCAGCGTGGGATGCCGCGGTGGGACTCGTCCGTTCGAGGCTCGCCGCTGGTGAGAACGCCACGCCGGTGAGCGTGGGCCGAGGCCCGCTGGACCCTCCGAGCGCCCGCGTCATCGACGAAGCGCGCGCCGAGCTGACGCGCTGGGCGGGACGCGAGCCACTGACGATCTGCTCGCGTTACGGGGTCGTCGAGGAGGTGGAGCTGCCGCCCTGGGCCGCGCCACTCGCGCTCGAGCCCTTCGAGGGGCAGGCGATCGAGGCGCTCGAAGCCCATATCGCCCAGAACTTCGGTGCTCCCCGCGAGCTCCGGGCCGAGCCGGGCGGGCTCGGGTTCAGCTGGTACTCCTACGTCCTCGAGTTCGAAGGTGGCCCGGCGAGGTGTCGAACCGCGGTCGTCCCCGGGTGGGGTGTGCTGACCGGCATCAGGCCGGGCGCCGAGATCGGGGTGCGCTGATCTCGACGGGGACGGGTGTCGCGGGCGTGGGCTCTGGCGACCCTCTGGCCTCGTCCCGCCAGGTGGCGAGCTGCTGGTGCACGAACCGCTCGAACACCCCGATGTTGCCTCGACAGGCGTCGCCGTCGGGGCCGTCCGGGGGTGTCGGCATCGGGGCCGCCGCGAGCGTGTCGTGGATGTGGGCCAGCTCGCCGGCCGGCAGGTTGTGCAGCGCCAGGTGCTCCGGATAGCGGATGGTGTTGAACCAGAGGTTGACCTTGCGCTCGCTGGCCCACCAGACGTAGTCCGCCATCTCGTCCCAGTTCACCCGCATGGGGTTCACCATCACGGCCAGGCTCCGCCCGTCGCTGTGGCAGTAGGCCCGGTACTCCTCGAAGTTGTCGAGGACCTCGGACAGCACTCCGTGCACGCGGATCTGCGCGTACCGCTCGGGGAGCAGCGAGTCGATGGAGATGTTCACGTGGATGTTGCAGCGCTCCATCATCCGCCGGGCCCTGTCGTTGATGATCGTGCCGTTGGTGGCGATGGTCACCTTCAGGTCGGGTCGCAGGTCCGCGACCCGGTCCGCGATCTTGTGCACGATCGGCTGCATGAGGGGCTCGCCGCCGTTGAAGCGGAGCTCGTGGAGGTGGGGGAGGAGCTCGGCGACCTGATCGACGAACGAGTCGTCGTAGGGGCTGACGAGTGGCGGCAGGTGGTCACGGTTGCGCCGGATCTTCGACGACAGCTGGCCCGAGCACATGATGCATTCGAGGTTGCACAGGTTCGACAGCTCGAGCTCGAGCATCGTCGGCCACTCACCGATCGGGTGCGCGTTGTCGTACGCCGCGGCCAGGGGCCGGTTGCCCGTGGCGACGTCGCGCTCGCATGGCTCGCACTTCGACGGGAAGCGACCTTCACGGTGGGCGGCGCGCACCCGGGTGAACTCGGGCCCCTGCCAGATGTCCTTGATCGACCGCTCGGGGCTCCAGCGCGGGGTCCGCATGGGGAAGTACAGCCAGCAGGGCGCTACCTGGCCGTCCACGCAGAAGTACATGTTGGTGAGGGGCGCATTGCAGATGCTCTCGCGGTGGTGGGTCTCGCGCGACCGCTGCCAGTTGCCGAGGGCGCGTCGCCGCTTGCGGCTCCGTGATGCGAACAAGGTTGCTCAAGCTCCTGCGACGGCGGGGGTGTGCCTGGAGTGTAGGTGTGGGGTCACGGCGTTTCGAGGGCTCCGAGCGCCTCGTCGCGCCGTGCTCGATCGTCGAGGCGCCGCAAGGTCGAGACGAGCGCCGGACCACCCTCGTCCGCGGTGAGGTCCCAACGCGGTCGATCGCCAGGGCCTGCGTCGACGCCCTCGACGCAGGCGGCCAGGGCACGGTCGACATCGCCGGGGTGGAGCTCGACCACGCGCACCCCGGCCAGGCGAGCCCGCAGCAGCACGTCGGCATCGGTCAGCGAGCCGGTGCGGGTGACCAGGACCGCGAGCGAGGCCACCTCGTCGACGAGCCGTGACGGCTCCACGATCCGTACCCGACCGGCGAGGGTCGCTGCCCCGGCGCCCTGCCAGAGCGGCCAGGCGAGGCGTTCCTCGCCGAACCAGCGGCATTCGATCTCGACACCCCGAGGCGCGAGGATCCCCAGCCGGGAAACGAACGGGGCCAACTCGGACGGCTCCCAACCCCAGAGCCCCACGGCCACGGGCGCGGCGCTGCACCCAGACGACGGCGGCCGGCTGGGACCGTCGAGCAGCCCGCACCGCAGGATTCGATCGTCGCTGAGGCCACCGGCCTCCAGCCAGGCGACGGCCTCCGGGTCGGTCGCGACCACCAGGTCCGGGTCGACTCCCTGGGCCACGCGCCCAACGATGCCCGTTCCTTGTGCGGGCAGGTCCGCCTCGCCGACCTGCGCAGCGACCACGGGCGGACGGCGGGGCAGCCACTCGAGCATCGTGGACGCGGACGGTGCCCCGAGGTAGAGCACCCGCGGTGCGGGTACGGCCTGTAGGGCTCGACCGATGCTGCGGTCCTTGAGCCCGCGACCGAGACGCCCGAGCCCGAGATGCATCAGCAGCCGGGGCGACAGCCGCTCGTGGGCCCGGCCGGCGTCGACCGTCGGCGCCAGCGCGGCGAAGTCCGCACGGCGCTCGCCGGAGAGCCAGATCAGGATGCCGAGGTCGACGTCGGGGCTCGCCGCCATCCAGGTCGCCAGGCGGAGGAGGCGCCGCGTGCCCTGCTGGTCACGCGCGTCCGCCACCACCAACAGCACCGGGAGGGGATCGGTGGTCGGGCCTGCCGTCGTCATCGGGCGCGTCCGATCGACTCGAAGAGCGCCCGCGCCCCCACGCTCACGTCGTGATGGTGGGCTGCCACCTCGCGACCTCGTTCGACGAGCTCGGTGCGGCGGGCCGCGTCGGAAGCGAGGCTGCCCACCGCCTCGACCAGCGCGTCGATGTCGAGGTAGGGGACGACCATCGCCGTCGCTCCGGCGGCGGTGTCCCGCAGGATGTTGTCCGTGCACACCACGGCCGTGTCGGCACCGACGGCTTCGAACACGAGCAGCTCGGCCGGCTCGTGGCGGGTGGACAGCACGAGGACGTCCATCGCCCCGAGGAAGTCGAAGGGTTTCGGCCCGGTGACGATCGTGGTGTGCTCCGTGAGCCCAGCGCTCTCGAGATCGTGTCGGAGGGGCCAGAGGATGCGGTCGTCGGGATCGCCGGCGACCCACAGGAAGCGGAACGCGATCTCGGGGTACCGCCGGCACAGCGCCCAGGCCATCAGGACGAACTGCTCCGGCTCGGCCCACCAGTCGACCGAGCCGGTCCCTCCCACGACGAAGTCGTCGGGACGGATCGCCAGTTCGGCTCGCGTGGGCGGCACGAGCGAGATGAGCGGCCCGTCCACGCCCGCGGCGATGAAGTAGTCGTGGCGCAGGATGCGGGCGGGGTCCACGCCCAGGTCGGCCTGCAACGCCGCAGCGACCTCGTCCGACCCCGCCACGAACAGCGAGGCCCGCCGCACGATGAGCTCGCGGTCCGCCGAGCTCAAGGCGTCACTGCCGAGCTCGGCGAGGTCGTGCACGTGCACGAGCGACCTCATCGCGCCCGGGCCCACGAAGCCGAGGATGCGTGCGGCCTCGAGCCCGTTCACGTACAGCAGGTCCGCCGAACGCCGTTTCAGCAGCCACCAGCGCAACCGCCCACTCTTGAGGGCTCCGGTGAGCCGCCGCAGCCCCAGCACCTCGGCGGCTCGCGCCAAGCGCCACGCGTTGAGCTCCTCGAGCACCCGCACCGGCGCGAGTTCGCCGAGCTGCTCGAGCAATGGGCCCTCGTACCAGGAGAGCACCTCGCAGGAGACGTCGGTGTGCTGGCGCAGCCAGCGCAGGAGGTACAGCAGGAACACCTGGCCCCCGCCCGCGGCGCCGTCTCGGGTGACGAAGACGACGCGACGCATCCTCAGATCCACCGCTGCAGCTCCTGGTAGATCCGGGCGGCCCCGACATCCGGGCCGTTCTCGGCTCTCGCCTTCTCCCTGGCGGCCTCACCCAGCCGGCGCCGCAGCTCGTTGTCGCTCAGCAGGGCGGTGACCCTGCCGGCCATCGCCGCCAGGTCGGGGTAGGCGACGACGAAGCCACGCTCGTCCTCGCCGACGAACTCGGGCATTCCCCCGTTGTCGAAGCAGACGGTCGGTATGGCGATCGAGGCGGCCTCCAGGCACACGAGCGGGAAGGCGTCCTCGCGTGCAGGGAGCACCAGCACGTCGAACAGGCGGAACCAGGGAAGGGGGTCGGCCTTGTGGCCGACGAAGTGAATCCGCGACCCCAACCCGGCATGGTCGATGTCGTATCGCACCGGCTCGAGCTCGGGGCCCCCGGTCTCACCGCCGACCCACACGAAGTGCGGTGACGGCCCCGTCAGGCGTGCATCGACGAGCCGTGCCACCTGGACGAACAGATCGGGCGCCTTGCGCCAATGGGTGAGCCCTGCCGCCCCGACCACGGGGGCGTCATCGGGGATGCCCAACGATCGGCGCAACGCGAGCGTCTCCTCCTCCGATGCCTCCTCGGGTGGCAGCTCGACGAACCCGTACTGGCGGGTCACGTCGGCGGGAGCGGCGCCGAACACGCGCACCGTCTCGCGGGCGACGGCATCCGACACCGCGATGTAGTGGCGGGTGACCTCGCGGATCAACTGGCGGTCCTCGGGCGGGAGGTGGAAGTCGAGCCCCACCGAGAGCTCGTGGACGTGGGTCAGCACCACGGGGTCGCCGAGCCTGAGGTAGCGCAGGGGTCGCACGCTTCCGGCGGTGTTCACGTACACCACGTCGATGTTGCGGATCCGTCGCATCCGCCAACGCAGCGCGGCTGCTCGGATCCGTGGTGCGTGGCGTTCGAGCCCGAGCTTCCACGCCAGTGAGTCGAGCACGACGGCTGGCCGCGGGGGGTCCCATTCGTCGAGGATGGAGACCCGTGCGAGCTCGCGGAAGTCCTCCTCGAGCTCGCCGCCCTGGAGGAACAGCAGTTCGAAGTCGAGGTCGGTGTTGGCCCGCAGCCACCGGGCCAGGTGCAACATGATGATCGGCGGCCCCGTGCGCTCTGCCGCATGCGACATGAACAACACCCGCCCGCGGCCCGACCGCCTCGACCCGGCCCGGCCCATCAACCGACCAGTTCCCGGATCTCGGCGGCGACCTCGGCGGCGCAGCGATGTAGCTGGTGGTGGGCGACCACGTGGTCGCGCAGCCGGTGGCCCATCTCGAGGCGCGTCGCCGCGTCAGCAGCGAGGGCGACGACCTCGCCGGCCATGGCGTCCACATCGGGGTAGGGCACCACGCGCCCGCCACCCGATGCCCGGATGAGCTCGGCGATTCCACCGCCGTCGAAGGCCACGACAGGGACCCCGAACGAGCACGCCGACAGGCAGGCCAGGGGGAAATTGTCCTCGCGCGACGTGAGCGCGAAGACGTCGTACGAGGCCAGCCAGGGGTCCGGGTCGGGCTGATCCTCGACGAACTGGAGGCTGTCGCCGAGCGCGAGGAGGGCGAGCTCCGCCTCCTCGTCCCACTGAGGCCCGGTGGGGATCGGGCTACCCAGCCAGACGAAGGCCAGGGGGAGGTCGGGGGCCAGGCGATGCGCCTCCCACGCCGTGTACGAGAAGAGGTCCGGGGCCTTGCGCCACTCGCGGGCGCCGCACGCGCCCACGACGATCGTGCGCTCGTCGATGTGGAGCTGGGAGCGGACCGGTCGGGCGTCGGGCGAGGGTGGCGGCCCCGGAGGCACGAAGTAGCGGACCTGGCCGATCTTGTCGCGTGGTACTCCGTGGTTGCGCACGAGATTGTCGGCGGCGCAGTCGGGACCCACCAGGTAGCGGTCGGTGAGCTCGAGCAACGCCTCGTGATCGGCGGGAGGGAGCCAGTAGCTCAGGCCGACCTCGAGCTCATGGACGTGGGTCAGCACCACCGGCGGGCGTCGGCCCGTCTCGCGCAGCAGCCGAATGCTCACCGCGGTGTTCACGTAGGCGAGGTCGGCACGATCGAGCAGCATCATGGCCTCCCGGGGCTCGGTGGCGTGGACCCGCGTCGGGCAGAGCGCCGCGAAGTCAGGCTCGAGGGGCCCACCTTCGAGAAGCACGACGCCGACGTCGAGGTCGGTGTTCCCGGTCAGCCAGGTGACGAGGTGGAGTGCATAGATCGGCGGGCCCGACCGGCACGCCTCGTGGACGATGAAGCAGACCCGGGGCCCGCTCATGAGATCACCGGGCCGATGAGGTGCACGATCGCCCGGTCGACCACCTTGCGCCCCGGGCGTCGCAGGCACGTCACCACGGCCCGAGCGAGCGATGCGGCATCGGGGTAGGTCACCGACTCGCCGAGGTCGTGGATCACCTGGTTGGCCGCAGGGAGGTCGTAGTGGACGACCGGGGTCTCCAGCATCTCGAGCAGTGCCGGAAGCGGGTCAGGCAGAGGGGCAAAGGGGATCTCGAGGTATCGGGCCTCTCCGGAGAACGATCCGGCGAACGACGGGACGATCGGGTCGTAGGCGCTCGAGAACGGTCGGCGGCACGTGATCAGCACCACATCTGCTCTGCGGACGATCTCGGAGTAGTCGTCGCGCTCGCCGAACCAGTGCATCACCTCGGTGAGGCCCAGTCGTGCGGTATCGAAGCGGTAGGGGTGGAAGTCGGGCCCGTGCGGGTGCCCGCCGACCCAGCCGAACTCGACCGGCCGATCCGCGAGGGTTGCCCTGACCCGCCAGGCCGCGGCCAGGAACTGGTCCGCGCCGCCGGCCCAGTCGATGGGCCCGAGGCCCAGCACGAACGCGCTCGACGGGTCGACGCCGAGCGCCGCGGGGACCGCGGGAGGGTCGGGTGGGTCGACCGACCAGCGCAGCAGAGGCCACAGGTTCTCGAACACCTCGACGTCGACCCCGGCGTCGACCTGTCGGCACCGGCGGGCCGTCGCCTCGTCCAGGGCCACGACGGTGTCCGCCAGTTGCAGGGTGACGGCGAGCGATTCAGGAGGCTCGGGCTCCCGCCAACCGAGCAGCGCCCCCACCGGGGTGCCCGGGCGCGCGTAGTGGCGCATCTCGGGGCGGATCGGGCCCAGCAGGAGGACGGCCTGCGGGCGCCGCGCCCGGGCCCACCACCATTTGATCCGGGCGTGTCGCAGCCAGCGGGCCACCGGTCGCAGCCCCGACTTCGCCAGCCAGATCGGCAGTCGCCAGCGGTTGATGGCCTCGATCTCACCGACGGGGCCGAGCGCATCGAGGTCGAGCACCGATCTGCCACGGTCCCAGGCGATGACCGTGAACGTCGTGCCTCGGCTGCGCAATCCGTCGAGGAGGAGCGCATAGGCGCGCTTCTCGCGGTCGGTGCGAACGGCGTGCACCATCACCAACACCCGCGGGCACCGAGCCCGGTTCAGCAAGGGCGCTCGGCCGGACGTGGGTGCGCCGGCTCCAGTGGTCGGGTGCGCATCACCGGGCAGGGTACCCGGCCGCCGAACCTGGCCTCTCGGTCGGCTCCCGTACACTGGTCGGACGCCAGGAGCCGGAGGTCGAGGCGCGACGTGAACGACGAGGGACCGCACCGCTCGCCGTCTTCGGCGCCCGATGCCGTGGCGCCCGACGCCCTTGCGGGCTCGATCCCCGACCGGCTGCGCTCGGTTGTGCGCGACCACGCGGACTCGGTCGCGGTGCGAGGCCCTGCAGGGAGCATCGACTTCGCGGACCTGTGGCGACGGTCACAGGCGCTTGCCGCGCGGATTCGATCGCACCTGCCCGACGCCGGTCGCGAGGCGCCGGTCGCGCTGCTGATGGCGCACGACGCCCCGTTGGTGGTGGCGCTGTTCGGAGTCCTGGCCTCGGGGCACCCGGCGGTCGTCCTCGACCCTCAGGCGCCGCCTGGGCTGTCGAGCGCCCTGCTGGCCGGCTCGGGCGCGTCGATCGTGCTCACCGACGCCGCGCACCGCCAGCAGGCGAGGGCCCTCCGCCCGGCCGTTGACGCGATCGATGGCGAGGTCGCGTCGGATGTCCAGGCGGGGGGCCCGGCCGGGGGCGACGAAGTGGCGCCGGGCATCGACCCGGGTGCGCCGGCGCTCCTGGCCTACACCTCCGGAACGTCGGGTGACCCCAAGGCGGCGGTCGTCTCGCATCGACAGCTGCTGCACCTCGTGCGCGGTGCCACGGAGGCGCTGGCGATCTCGAGTGCCGACCGGCTGCCGATGCTGTTCCCCCTCTCGCTGGCGGTGGCGGCGTATCCCCTGTTCCTGCCGATCCTCAACGGTGGCACGTTGTCGGCCTTCGATCTCCGCGCCCGGGGCCTGGCTGGTGTGCCGGCGTGGATGGCGGACGAGGGGATCACGGTCGCCTATCTCGCGCCCACGGTGCTCCGCTTCTTGGAAGGCGCGGTGGGCGACGCCCGCTTCCCGGATCTCCGGCTGGTGGTGCTGGGCGGTGAGCGCGTCGACCGGACCGACGTGGCCCTCGCTCGTTCGATGTTCGGCGAGCACGTCCTCGTCGCCAACGGCTACGGCACCACCGAGACGGGTGTGCTCACCTTCTGGTTCGACGAAGGGGTGGGGGGACGGCCCGGCGAGACCATGCCCCCCGACGAGACCATGCCCCCCGACGAGACCATGCCCCCCGACGAGACGATGCCCTCCGACGAGACACTCCCCGTCGGGCAACCGATCCCCGGTATGGAGCTGCTCGTCACCCGTCCCGACGGACGCGCCGCGCCGGCGGGCGAAGCCGGCGAGATCGCGGTCCGCAGCCGCTACCTCTTCTCGGGCTACTGGGGTCGACCCGACCTGAGCGGGCAGGTGCTGACCGACGACCCGCACACGGGCGTTCCCATCTACCGGACCGGCGACGTCGGACGGCTCGCACCGGATGGATCGCTGTCCCTGTCGGGGCGGATCGACACCCAGGTGAAGGTGCGGGGCCACCGCGTCGTGCTCGGTGTCGTCGAAGAGGAGCTGCTCGCCCTCGAGGCGGTGCAGGACGCCGCGGTGGTCCCCCGGTTCGTGCGGCCGGGGTCGGCCGAGCTCGTCGGTCACGTCGTCCTGGCGCACGGGTGCGAGGCGACGCCCGACGAGCTGCGCCGGCAGCTGGGCAGGAGCGTCGCCTCGCCGATGGTCCCGGCCGCCGTGATGATCCACGATGCCCTTCCGCAGCTCCCGAACGGCAAGCTCGATCGGCGGGCGCTCGACGACCACCCGGGCGACCGGCCCGCGTTGCGCACGGAGTACGTGGCCCCGACCGACGACCTCGAGGAACAGGTCGTCGGGCTGTGGGAGGACCTCTTGGCGGTGCGGCCGGTCGGCGCCCACGACGACTTCTTCGACCTGGGCGGCAATTCGCTGCTCGCGGCGCAGATGCTGATCCGGATCGAGGTCGAGACCGGCGAGCTGCTCCCGATGGCAGTGCTGCTCCACGCGCGGACCGTCGCGGAACTGGCCGCCGCCATCCGGGCCGCCGGTGTCGAGGCCGGTGGCCCCCGGTCGTCGGTGGTCGGGATCCAACAGGGCGATCCCGCCCGTCCGGCCCTGTACCTGACCCACGACCTCCAGGGGTCGGCCTTCCGCTTCCGGTTCCTCGCGTCGGCCTTGGGTGCCGATCAGCCGGTCTACGGCTTCGAGTCACCGTTCCTCACCGGCGATCCCCCTGAGGTCGCGACGATCGACGCGCTGGCTCGGCGGTACGTGGACGACCTCCGACGGCACCAGCCGAACGGCCCGTACCTGCTCTGCGGGTACTCCTTCGGTGGCGTGCTGGCGTTCGAGATGGCGTGCCTCCTCCGCGCCGTGGGCGAGGAGGTCTCGCTGCTCGCCGTGGTCGACGTGGGCCCGGGCTACCGCGGGGTCGGTTACTCACGACGCCGACCTCCGCCGTATCCGACGTTCGGCCACCCGACGTGGCTCCACCGTTTGCGGCTCGACCGGCGCGTCCTGCCCTGGCTGTGGCGACTCGACCTGGCTCGTCATGGCCGGGTGCGGCCCGGTCACCGACTCTGGTGGGCGTGGCAGAAGCACTGGGAGCTCGTCGGTCCCGACTGGGACGCCCGTCCGTACAACGGGTCCGTCCACCTCTTCTGGGGGAGTGAGACGACCGCGGTCGACGCCACCCAGGGGTGGGGGCCCTACGTGCAGGGGGTGGAGGTGATCCGGCTTCCAGTGGATCACGACCGCATCATGGACGAGAACCAGGTGGCGCACCTGGCCGGGCCGCTCCGGGTGCTGATCGACCGCCACGGCTGAGGATCAGGGGATGAGGCGCTCCAGGGTCCGAAGGAGCCTGGGGGCACCGATGTCGGTGAGATGCTGCATCCGGGCGTGCTGCGCCGCGGCGTCGGCCAGCCGGGAGCGTCGCGGCTCGTCCTCGGCCAGCGCGGTCACGGTCGCGGCGAACGCGTCGAGGTCCGGGTAGGCGACCACGACGCCCCCCGCCCCGTCGGTCACGAACTCGACGATGCCGCCGGTGTCGAAGGTGACGAGGGGTACGCCCGCGGTCGCTGCCTCGAGCGCGGCAAGCGGGAAGGCATCCTCGCGCGACGTCACCGCGAACAGGTCGCAGAGCCTGAACCAGGACCCGGGGTCGTCGTGGGCCCCCGTGAACCGGACGATGTCGTCGACGCCGAGGTGACGGGCGTCGTGATCGAGCGGCCACCACTCGGGGCCGGTCGTGGCGCCGCCCACCCACACGAAGTCGAGCGGACGGTCGGTGCGTCGCCGCACCTCGTGCGCGAGGCGGACGAACAGGTCGGGCCCCTTGCGCCACTCGGTCATTCCGGACGCCCCGACCACGAAGGCATCGGCGGCGATGCCCCGCTCCTCGCGGAGGCGGCCGCGGTCGCGGTCCGAGACCGGGCTGACCGGCTCGACGAACTCGTGATGCACCTCGATCCGGTCAGGTGCCACGCCATGGTTCTCACTGAGGTTGTCCGCGACGGCCTGAGAGGCCACGACGAATCGATCCGGGCGGTCGAGGAGCAGCCGGCGCTCGGCCTCGTCGAGTTGGTAGCGCAGGGCGACCTCCATCTCGTGGACGTGCGCCATCACCACAGCGGAGCCCGGGACGAGCGCCAGGACGCGCAGCGTCGCCGGCGAGGCCGTGTTCACATACACCACGCGCGCCCGTCGCCAGTCGCGGAGGTGCCCCTCGTCCCGGAGCGAGCGCAGCCGCGATGCCGGTCCGGTCCGGCCGATGCGGACAAGGCCCTGTTGCGCGATGCGGGGGAGGGTCCACCGCTGGTCGAGAACGCGCACAGGCCCCCACTGCCGGTAGTCCTCCAGGAGGTCGCCGCCCCGGGTGAGCACCGTCGCGAACTCGGTGTCGGCATGGGAGGCGAGCCACCGCTGGAAGTTGGCGAGGAAGACCGGTGGCCCGGTGCGGTCGGCGCCATGGCCCACGAACAGCACGGACGGCGGCGTCACGCCGGGCGGGTGGCCAGGGCGGGGACGGAGCGGCTGCTGCTCCTGGCGCCGACACGGCTGCACATGAGGGTCCAGACTACGTGCTGGTTCGTCTCGGCCACGGGGTCGGGACCGGGCCGTCAGGTACCCTCGACTCGTGCGGCGATCCGCGGGAAGCCCGGTGCGAGGGGCTCCCGGGCCGGCGGGCGAGCGCCCAGCGGCGCCGGTCGCCTGTCTTGCCCCGTTCGCTTCCATGTACCTCGATCAGCATGGAAACGTTCGGGCGTGTTGCATGAACGAGCGGCACACCCTCGGCAACATCACCCAGACCGGCCTCGGTGACATCTGGCGCGGCGAGCGGGCCCGGTCGCTCCGCAGAGCGATGGAGGCCGATGACCTCACCTTGGGGTGCGGCTTCTGCAGCCCCCACCTGTCGGGCGGGCATCCCGAGCTCGCCTACGCCCGTTGGTTCGATGGGTTCGACGTCGACAGCGCCGAGCCCGCGTGGCCCGTGCAGCTCGAGTTGTCGATCAGCAACACCTGCAACCTGCGATGTGTGATGTGCAACGGCGAGTGGTCGTCGTCGATCCGGTCGCAGGTCGAGGGTCGGCCGCCGCTCCCCACGGTCTACGACGATGCGTTCTTCGAGGATCTGCGACCCTTCCTGCCGCATCTCGAACGGGTGAAGTTCCTCGGCGGTGAGCCCTTCCTCGCCGGTGAGACGCTCCGCGTGATGGAGATGCTCGTCGAGCTGGGTCTCGCAACCCGGTGTCACGTGACCACCAACGGGACCCACTGGTCGCCACGGATCGAGCGGATCCTGTCGATGTTGCCCGTCGACGTCTCCGTCTCGCTCGACGCCGCCACCGCGAAGACCTACGAGTCCATCCGCCGCGGCGCTTCCTGGGATGGGGTCCGGCGGAACCTGGATCGATTCTGCGAGTGGGCCGAGCGGCGGGGGACCTACGTGAGCGTCACCTTCTGTCTGATGACGGCGAACTGGCAGGAGTTCGGCGACTTCTGTCGCCTGGCCGACGAGTTGGGGGTCGCGTGTGCGGTGAACAGCGTCGTGCAGCCCGCAGCCCTGTCGCTCGACCATCTCGGCCAGGCCGACTTCGACGCCGTCGTGACGGACCTGGCACGCCAGGACGATCGTGAACGCGGCTCGTTCACCCTGAGCATCGGGACCTGGTCCGATGAGGTGGGCAAGCTCCGGCGCCAACTCGCGGACCGGGTTGCGGCCCGGGCGCTCCGTGACCGTTACGCCAGGGATGGGACACCGAGGCTCGAGCTCGACGGTCGAGGCTACGTCCGGCGGGTCGTCCCGAACGGGCCGGTCCTCGGCATTGCCGCGGCGGCGCTCGTTGGGCGTCATCACCGTGACCTGCAGGCCGTGGTCGCAACCGCTCTGGGTGCGGTCGCGGGCGTCGATGTCCGACCGGCGGTCGGCGGCATCGAGTTGAGCGTCGTCCGATTCGCCGCCGGGCGCGACCTCCATGTGCTGGCCGTACCGGCGGAGGCTGACCAGGGTGGGTCCCCGGGCACCTGGCTCTACTTCGCCTGGGTCGACACGGAGCAGCCACACGCGCCGGTGGGCTGACGGCAGGCCGGACCGGAGACCGACGCCAGGTGTCAGCCGTCGTCGCCAGAGGCCCAGGCCGGCGCCTCGGACGAGCGGGCGGCCACCGTGGTCGAGCCGTCGAATTCCCCGTTCGACCAACGGGGGAACGACAGGACCTGGACGAAGTGGCAGGTGGACGCAGGGTCGCCGTACACCAGGCGCCGGAACGCGCCGCCACCGAGGTGGCGGTCGTCGATCGCCGTGACCGGTTCGCCCAGGCTGCTCGCCACGAGTCCGGCCACGTGGGCGAACGGCCGGCCGACGCACACGGCGGCATCGATACCGAGGAACGAGGCGCCGTCGCCGCCGACCTCGGCCACGACGTCATCCCGATCGCATCTCAGGACCGACACGTGGTCGGTTGCCATGCCTTCGATCACCCGTCTCCCCGCCTCGACCAGAGTGATCGTCGGGTCGCACCTCGGGTCGCACGTCGGGTCGGAGTGTCGCAGAGCCGCGGGCAGGGGTGCCGCGTCACCATCGTCCGCCGGCGCGGGCGCCGGCGCCGCTCCGACCCCGTTCTCCGCGGCATCGGTGGAGGCCATGGCACCCAGATGGACGGGCACCTCGTCGGTCGCGGGCTCGATCGAGCGGTGGAAGTAGAGGGTGCGCGCCTCGCCGGCGGCCCGACTGGTGTCGCGCCAGTGCCGGAGTCGGGCCAACTCGCCGATCCAGACGTCGCGATTGAGCGCGAGCTTCCGGCGGAGCTTCCGATCACGCCGCTCGAGCGATGCCAGGACGACGTCGAACTCGTCGAGCGGGAGTTGGTACAGGCCGTGGTCGGGGTGGATCACCGTGTTGAGGTTGACCCGCGCCCCCCAGGTGTCGCCGAACGCCAGCATGTCGCCGAACTCGGACCAGTTCTCCTGCATGAGGCAGAAGCTGATCTCGAGGTCGGTGCCCCGGGCCGTGGTGTAGTCACGGAACCGTTTCCAGTTGGCCTGGACGCCGTCGTGCGACGCCCGCACCCGGATGGCCTCGAAGGTGGTGGCGGACACCCCGTCGAGCGACACGGCGATGGACACGGGGAACGCGTCGAGCACGCGCTCGATGCGCTCGTTCCAGTGGGTCCCGTTGGTGGTGACACGACACGGGGTGCGGAGGCCGTCTTCGATCATCAGGTCCCACACACGGAAGCTCTCGGCGGCCAGGAAGGGCTCGCCGCCGAGGAACCGCGCCTCGCTGAGGTGGGCGAGGAAGGGGCGGAGATCCTCGAAGAACTGATCGTCGTACACCCTGGGCAGCGGTGGGCGGTGCTCGCGGCGCGAGCGGATCATGGACGACAGTTCGCCGTCGCACATCACGCACTCGAGGTTGCACGTGTTGCTCAGGGCGAACTCGAGCCGTTGCGGCCAGGTCGGCTCGGGAGCGGAGAGCGGGAGGAGGTCGAAGTCCCTGGCGAACACGCCTCGCTCGTTGCCGTCGTCGATCTGCCACTGGCAGAAACGGCAGCCGAGGCTCAGGTCGTAGTCGACGAGCGCAGCGCGGAGCTCCTCTGCGGGCGCTCCGGACCAGATGTCGGGCAGACGGGTCACCGTGACGTTGCCGAGCACGTGCTGGACGTTCTGGCAGCACGCCCGTACATCGCCCCGCGGGTCGAGGTACATCGAGGTGTGCGGCGCGTAGCAGGCCGACCGGAAGCCCACCCGGGAGAAGTCCCGGGTGGCGTCGTAGGCTTCGCGTTGCGCGTGTTCCAACGCCGACCTCCAACCCTGGCGCCGGGGCGGGGCATGCACCGGGACGGGTGGAGTGTAGAGGCGGGGACCGATCGATCTGCCACACTGAGCGGCGATGACCCCGCCGGAGCGGTCCGCCCTGCCGGACACCGTCTGCCCGCTGCCGTGGCTCAACTTGTCGACCGACGTGAACGGGTCGACTCGGCCGTGCTGCAAGTTCGCCCAGCCGTCGCCCGATTCGGGCTACCAGCTCACCAACATGCGCGACGGTGACCTCGACGAGGTCTGGAACGGCGAGGCCATGCAACGCCTGCGGCGGGACTTCCGCAATGGTGTGCAGCCCGCCGAGTGCTCGTCGTGTTGGGACGAGGAGGCGGCGGGCATCGCCAGCTTCCGTCAGACCTATCTGGCGGACCGTGGCATCACCACCCCACCCGACTACGACGATGTCGCTCCCCCGCAACCAGCCGCGCTCGACCTCAAGCTCACGAACGTGTGCAACCTGAAGTGCCGGATCTGCGGGCCCGTCGCGTCCTCACTGTGGCTGCGGGAAGAGCTGGCGGTGGGAGGTGACGACGCCGACCCGTACCTCGTCGACAACAAGGACTACTTCCGAGCCAACAAGATCACCCATGACCCGGTGAATCGGGAGATCTTCCAGCGCTGGGTCGGGGGCCTCGACCATCTCGAGCTGACGGGCGGCGAGCCCATGTTGTCGCGGGAGAACCGCGAGATCCTGGAGATGATCGTGGCCGACGGGCGTGCGGGGCAGATGACCCTGCTGCTCACCACGAACGGGGCCGTCGTCGATGAACGCATCCTGGCGCACCTGCCGGCGTTCGCCATGGTGGTGCTCACCCTCAGCATCGACGACATCGGTGGGCGCTTCGAGTACGAGCGGGCGCCCGCGAGCTGGGCGCAGACCGAGGCCAACCTGGCGCGCTACGCCTCGATGACCTCTGATCGACTGCTCGTGTCGCTCAACTGCTCGGTCAGCCCCCTGAACGCCTGGTACCTGCCCGACCTCGTCGACTGGTTGGTGGCGAGCGAGCATCTCGGCGCCGTGCATCTCAACCTGAACCTGGTCCACTACCCGCGTCACTACAACCTGCAGGCGATGCCTCCTGCACTGAAGGACTCGACCCGTCGGCACCTGGCCCGCCGACAGGAGTCAGCGCATCGGCCGTGGCCGCCCGATGTCCGTGCCCAGCTGGACGAGCTGGTCGAGTTCATGGGTGGAGGCGGTGGCGACGAGGCCCACGAGTGGCAGGAGTTCCTCCGCGTCACCGCCGGCCGCGATTTCATCCGTGGGGAGTCGTTCGCCGCCACCTTCCCCGAGCTCGCGGCCGAGATCGAGCGCGTGGAGGCGACGACGGCACCGTCCGCGGTCCCCCGGCCCGGCGGCGGGCGAGGCGTGTCGTTGCGCTTCCCTCTGCGCCGGCGACGCCGGACGCCCACCACCTGATCCGCTCCCCGCCGAGGCCTCGGAGAGCGCGATGTCGTCTGGGGGTGCGGTGACTCTGCCACTGTCTGTGTCCGGTACGATGGGGTGGCCATGAGCGAGGGGGACGGGGTGGACGAGGTGGGGCCCATCGGGCTCGCAGACCCGAGCATCACCGACGACGACGTCGCCGCCGTCGTGCGCGTCCTGCGCAGTGGCTGGCTGACCTCCGGGCGCGAGGCGGCGGCGCTCGAGGAGGAGTTGGCGGCGTACCTGGGGTGCCCGCACGTGCTGGCGGTGTCGTCGGGAACGGCGGCGTTGGAGCTGTCGTTCGCCTACCTGGGGTTGCCCGCGGGGGCGCGCGTGGGGGTGCCCACGTGGACGTTCCCCGCGTCGGCATTCGCACCGATCCACCACGGGGCGACGGCGGTGTTGTTGGATTCGGATCCCGAGACGATGAACGTCTCGATGGAGTCGCTGGCGGCAGCCCTCGACGAGGGTTTGGACGCCGTGGTGCTGGTGCACTTCGGGGGGACGCCGGTGGACGAGGAAGCGCACGGGTTGTGTGCGTCGGCGGGTGTGCCGATCGTGGAAGATGCCGCCCACGCGTTCGGTGCGTCCGACCATCGGGGCAAGATCGCCGGTTCGGGCACCGCCGGTGCGGCCTTTTCGTTCTACGCCACGAAGAACCTGACATCGGGTGAGGGTGGGGCGCTGGCCACCGACGATCCGGGCCTCGCGGCGTTCGCGTCGGCCTTCCGGTTGCACGGGCTGACGCGCAAGGCGGGGGCGGCGTGGGACCCCGACGTCACCACCGACGTGTTGGGGCCGGGGTACAAAGCCAATCTCTCCGACATCCTGGCGGCGCTGGCGAGGTCGCAGCTCCACCGGTTCGATGCGATGCAGGCGCGTCGGCGTGAGCTCGTGCTCCGGTACCGCAGGCAGCTGGACGGTGTCGACAGCATCCAGTTCGTTCCCCGCGAGCTGCACGACGGCATGGCGGACCACCTCTTGGCGGTCGCGTTGGCGGCGGACGTGGACCGACGCTCGGTGTTCGCCTCGCTCGACCGGGCCGACATCGGCACCAGCCTGCACTTCCGGCCCTTGCACGACTACGACTGGTTCGCCAAAAACGCGGTCATCGGCCCGTCGGGCACGCCGGTGGCCGACGAGATGGCACATCGTCAGATCTCCCTGCCGCTCCACCCCGGCCTCTCCGACGCCGAGGTCGACCGGGTCTGCGAGGTCTTCATGAGCGCGCTGCCGTGAGCCCGTGGCTCCCGTTTCGTTGGCGGGTGGACCGGCTCGCCGCGATGGTCCTGGTGGTGGTGTCCTCGCCCCTCCTGATCGCGGTCTGGGCCGCGGTGCGCGTCACGGACGGCGGCCCCGTGATCGTGCGACTGCCGCGTGTGGGTCGCCACGGCGTTCCGTTCCCGATGTCGAAGTTCCGGTCGATGACGGTCGCCGGCGCCGACGGCCTCGCCGGCGGGGCCCCGCTCACCGCGGGGAGCGACCCGCGGGTGACCCGCCTCGGCCAGCGGTTGCGGCACAACCGGCTGGACGAGCTGCCACAGCTCGCCAACGTCGTTCGTGGCGAGATGGCACTGCTCGGGCCCCGGCCCGAGACGCCCGTCTACGTCGATGTGGACGACCCCGCCTGGCAGGGGGTCCTCGAGGCCGTGCCGGGGATCGCCGGGCCGACGCAGGTGCTCGTCCATGATGTCGAGGCGGGCATCGGCGCCGACGACCTCGAGCGCTACCAGGCCGAGATGGTCCCGGTGAAGCTCGCGATCGACCGGTGGTACCTCGAGCATGCGTCGCCGCTCGTCGACCTGCTCGTCGTCTGGGCGCTCGTCGAGCGGTTCGTCGCCGGTCGGTCGGCCACGACGCTCCATCGCCGGATCGCCCGTGAGGTCCCCGAGGCGGCCGACCTGCTCGCCCGCCATGGCGTCGAGCTCACGGCGCCGGCGGCGGCGACGCTTGGCCACTGATCGACGCGAGGCCGTCTTCGCCCGGAGCCCCTATCCGCTCAAGGTGCTGGCCGTGGGTGCCCGGGGGCTCATGCTGCGACAGCAGCGTTACGGGAGCGGGGCCGAGGCCAGGGTCGCGGCCGCCCTCGAACGCGACCACTGGAGTGCCGGCGAGTGGGCCGCGTGGCAGGACGAGCGGCTCGCCGTCGTGCTGGCCCACGCGGCGGGCCACGTCGGGTTCTACCGCACCTGGTTCGCCGGCCACCCCGGTCTCGATCCGTCGGACCCTTCGGCCTGGCCGGTGGTCGCCAAGGGCGATCTCCAGCGATCGCCGGCTGACTTCGTGGCCGACGACGCGTCGCGACGACGGTTGGAGGACCACACGAGCGGGACCAGCGGAACGCCCCTCACGGTGGTTTCGTCCAGAGCGGCAGTGCGCTCGTGGTTCGCCCTCTACGAGGCTCGGGCCCGTCGCTGGCACGGCGTCAGCCGACATGATCGGTGGGCGATCCTCGGCGGCAGGATGGTGGCCTCGGCCGGGCGGGAGCGACCGCCGTACTGGGTGTGGAACCCGGGCCTCCGGCAGCTGTACCTGGCCGCCAACTGCCTGAGTGCACGGACCGTCGCCGACTACGTGCGGGCACTTGGCCGGTACCGACCGACGCACCTGGTGGCGTATCCGTCGTCGCTGGCCTACCTCGCAAGGATCGCTCTCGACGCGGGGCTCCGGGGTGACGGGCCCCGGGTCGTGATCGCCAACGCCGAGCCGGTGCAGCCGGCTCACCGGGAGGTGATCGAGGCGTTCTTCGACTGCCCGGTTCGAGAGACCTACGGCATGGCCGAGATGGTGATGGGGGCGAGCGAGTGTGAAGCGGGCACGATGCACCTGTGGCCCGAGGCCGGCGTGGTCGAGGTGCTCGACGAGCACGACCGGCCCGTGCCGGCCGGCGAGGTGGGGAGACTGGTGGCCACGGGCCTGGTGAACGACACCATGCCCCTCGTCCGTTACGACGTCGGTGACCGGGGTCGAGCGCCGGAGGTGGGGCACCGCTGCGGGTGTGGCCGAGCCCTGCCCGTCCTGCCGGCGGTCGAGGGACGCGCGCAGGACATGATCCAGACCCCTGCCGGCGGGCGGGTGTTCTGGGTCAATCCGGTGTTCCATGACCTGCCGGTCGCCGAGGCCCAGGTGGTGCAGGAGACGCTTGATTCGCTCCGTGTCGTCGTCGTCCCCGGAACGGGCTTCGCGCCGGCGACGGTCGGGACGATCCAGGAGCGCATGCACCGGCGGGTCGGTCCGATGGCGGTCGTGGTCGAGGTGGCCGAGTCCATCGAGCGTGGCCCGAGCGGGAAGTTCCGCCCCGTCGTGTCCCTTCTCTGACCGTCAGCCCGTGAACCGGTGGCGCCAGCGCCAGAGGCCGGCGATCGAACCGCAGCCGTACGCGAGGTGCAGGCACGCCCACACGGCGGGCAGGACCGCCAGCGTGGCCGGGTCCTTGCGGCCCACGACCACGGTCGCGCCGGCGTCGGCGACCAGGTAGGGGAGGACGACCGCCAGCACGGGTCGCCGGTCACGGCCGGCGACGGACATGACCGCAGAGCACACGAGGGCCACGACGAACACCCCCGGGATCGCGCTCCGCCAGGTCGGAAGGCGACGGTGGATCTGGGCGACCCGCACCTTGTACAACCCGTAACCGAAGTACTGGCGCCACAGCCCGCCGAGCGTGGCGCGGCTGGCGTAGGTCGACCGGAGCGACGGATCGAGCCAGATCGTGCCACCCGACTGGGTGAGGCGGAGGTTGAACTCGTCGTCCTGGTTGCGAACGAGCTCCTCGTCGAAGCCCCCGATCCGGTCGAAGACCTCCCGGCGATACGCGCCGAACGCGAGGGTGTCGACGGGGCCGGGCCCGCCACGGCCGGTACGGAAGGCGGCATTCCCGACGCCGAAGGGCGAGCTCTGGGCCGCGGCGATCGCACGCGCCACCGTGGTGCGGCCCTCGGTGACGATGATGCCGCCGACGCAGTCGGCGCCCGTTGCGGCCAGCAGGCCCACACAGGCCCGCAGGTAGTCGGCGGGCAGGGCGCAGTGCCCGTCGACGCGCACGATGATCTCGCCGGTCGCCTCGGCCAGGCCGATGTTGAGTGCGGTCGGCACGATGCCCGCCGGGTTGTCCAGGAGTTGCACCCGTGGGTCCGATCCGGCGACGGCGGCCACCCGGTCGCGCGTGCCGTCGGTCGATCGACCGTCCACCACGAGCACCTGGAGCCGGTCGGCGGGGTAGTCCTGGTCGAGGACCGACGTGAGCGCGGCGGAGATGTTGGCGCCCTCGTCCCGCACCGGCATGATCACGGTCATCCGCGGCGGCTCAGCCATGGGCGACGACCTCCTCGAGCAGGCGCCGCCAGCGCGGACCGACCCGTTCCCAGGTGGACTCCCGGGCCCGATCATGGGCGGCACCGGCGAGGGCCGCGGCGAGGTCGGCGTCATCGAGCAGGCGAACGGCGGCCTCCGCCAGACCGGCCGGGTCGTCCGCGAGCAGCGCCGCCCCGCCGTCGGGAAACAGGTCCGGGATCCCGCCGACCGCGGTCGAGACGATCGGCAGGCCGTGGGCGGCGGCCTCGAGGAGGCTGACCGGCGCGTTGTCCGCCGCGGAGGTGTTCACGAACAGGTCGTGATCGGCGAAGGCGTGATCCTTCGCCGGAGCATCGAGGAAGCCGGCGAAGCGGACATGCTGGTCGAGACCGGCATCGTGCACCTTGGTGCGGACCGTCGACAGGCCGCCCCTGTCCTGGCCGGCCATGGTGAGCGTGGCGTCCGGGCAGTGGTCGAGCAGCCGGGCGAGCACATCGATCGCCCACTCGGGGCGGTAGAGCGGGTGGAACGTGCGCATCCAGAGCAGGCGGGGCCGGAGGGGGCGACGGGGGGCGAAGGGGCGGAAGGCCTCGGCCAGCACATTGGGGATGACCACGGGGGCGCGACCCGGTCCCCGGGTCGTCGCGGTGCCGACCGCACCGACCAGGTACGGCGACGGGGCGACGACCGCGGCGGCTCGCCGCCCGACCGCATCGGCCCAGCGGCGATGCCGGCGCGCGAAGTCGGGCAGGTTCCCCCCGTGGAGCCAGAGCACGACCGGGACCTGGAGTGCGCCCGCCGAGCGGGTGGCCAGGTCCGTCATCGCGAAGGCGGGGCCGCTGAACACCATCACCACCACCACGTCCACGTCGCCCTTCCACGATCGGATGGCGCGCACCGTGTCGACCGCCCGAGCGGCTCGTCCTATCCGCCCGGACGTGGTGCGCACCGTGACCCCGTCGTCAACGAGTCGCTGGGCGAGCCGCTCACCCTGGCTGACGACCCAGCCGGGGTGATGGCCGAGGAGCGGCCCGACGATCCCGACCCGGGGGCCGCTCACGGCTCGCCCGCCAGGACGGACTCGTAGATCGCTTCGACCCGGGCCAGCACGGCCTCGGCGCCGTAGCGGTCCTCGACGCGCCTCTTCAGCCGGCCGCCGAGCTCCGCGGCGGAGGAGGGGTTGGTGAGGAGGTGGTGCAGCGCGCCGGCCAGCGCGCCGGAATCGCCCGGCAGCACGAGCATCCCTGCGGCGCCTCCGTCGAGGATCTCCCCGCACTCGCCCACGTCGGTGGCCGCGACGGGCAGCGCAGCGATGCCGTACTCGAGGAGGGCGAGGGGGAACCCCTCCGACCGGGAGGAGAGGACCCCGACGTCACACCGCTCCAGCACGGCGGCGACGTCGGGCCGTGCGCCGAGCAGGGTCACGTTGCCGCCCAGGCCGAGCGTCTCGATCTGCTCGCTGATGGATCGCTCCAGGGCCGCGTCGACGGCAGCGCCCAGGAGGAGCGCGTGCGCGTCGGGAAGGTCGTCGATCAGCTGCGCCATGGCGCCGAGCAGCGTGAAGTGGTCCTTCTGGCGACGCAGGTTGGCCACGCACGCGATCCGCCGGCCGGCGACACCAGGGAGTTCGGCGAGATCGGCGAGGTCGCGCCGCCCGGCCGCGCCGTCAGCGGGCAGGACGAAATTGGGGATCGTGGTCACGTGGTCGGGGGGAAGGCCGAGCTCGGCCTCGGCCCACGTCTCGAGCAGCTTGCTGACGGTGATGATGTGGTCGGTCCGGGCGGCGGCTAGCCGGTAGAGCAGCCGCTTCCTCTGGCGGGTGTCCGTGGTCGCTCCCAGGTGGTCGTGCCAGACCAACCGGGTTCGGGGAACGAGTTGGCACGCCGCGGCGGCGATGAACAGTGAGGTGCCGTGGGCGTGGACGATGTCGATCGACTGCTCGCGGAGGAAGCGAGCCAGTCGATGCAGCGCGGCGAGATCGTGGATGCGTCGGGTTCGTCCGAGCTCCAGGCGCCCGACGTCATCGAGGACCTCGCCGGCGAGGAGCCCCCCTCGTCGGGTGGAGCAGAGGAAGGGCTCGAACCGGTCCCGGGGGAGCTGGTTCACGAAGTTGACCGCCACCCGCTCGGCCCCGCCCGCGTCGAGCGTGTCGATGACATGGAGCACCGAGACCCGGGCCGCCGGAATGCCGATCGGGATCCCCCAGCGTTCCGAGAGCAGGTCGGCGACGGCCTGCTTCAGTCCTTCGAGCGAGTGCCGCCGGCCCCATTCGGCGGCGCGCTGGGCCATCTCGTCGGACTCGGTGGGGAAGGCGGCGACCAGCGCCAGGGCCTCGGCGAGCGCGGTTGCGTCCCCGGGGGGCACGACGAGGCCCCGACCCTCGCCGAGCATCTGGGGGACCATGCCGCGGTCGGACCCGACGCAGACCAGCCCGAAGGTCATGGCTTCGGCGATGGCCTTGGGCCAGCCCTCCGACTCGGAGACGAGCACCAGGGTGTCGGCCCGCTCGTAGTGGCCGAGCACGTCGTCGACGTCGACGGCCCCGACGAAGTCGACGACGCCGTCGATCCCCTGCTGCGCCGCCAGCTGCTCCAGGTTCTGGCGTTCTCCTCCGTCGCCGACGACCGTGAAGTGCGCGTCGACGCCGAGGCTCCGGACACGGGCGACCGCCCGGAGCACCGTGGCCACGTTCTTCGGGCCGCTCAGCCGGCCGACGAACAGGATCTTCACTGTGCCCTCGTGGCGGGTCCGGGGGGCGGCTCCGGTGGCCCTGGCGATCTGGGCGTCGGTGAGCACCGAGGTGAAGAAGGGCACGATGTTGGGCGGTTGGTCGGGCCATTCGCCGTACACGGTGACGGGGCCGTGCCACCAGCGTGAGCGGAGCAGCGACCGTTGCAGGCGGACGGTCCACTTCTCGCCGGGGAACCCGTTCCACTGCCCCGCGTACTTGGCCACCAGACGGCGGCTGAAGAGCGGGGCCAGCACGACGCCCAGGAGGCCCATGTTGCCGGGGCCGCGCACATGGACGGCATCGGCCCTGCGCAGCGCCCGGCAGGTGCGCGAGACGAGGAGGGGCAGGAGCACGAGCTGGTGGACCTTCGCCCCGACGCGCTCGCCACCCGTGGGTGGTACCCCGACCACCTCGATGTTGCTCCCGGCGAAGGGGACGCCGTCGCCCGGTGGGGGGGTGGTGACGATGGGGCCGACGATCACGACACGGGGGAAGAGCTCGGCCCAGAGGTTGATCTCGCGCACGTAGGGAGCGTGCGACCAGAGCCGACCGTCCCACCGGTGATGGGTGGCGGCCGAGACGATCACGAGCGTCCGCGGCGCCTTCATGGGCGGAGCCGTGAGTGCGGGCCGTAGCGCCGTCTCCGGTAGCGGCGCGAGAGCTCGCAGGGCGCCGTCGTGACCAGCCCGACCAGTCGACCCGAGGACTCCTCGGCGGCGTCGGGCCAGTGGCCCTCCACGATGCCCGCCAGGCGGGCCGCGACGAGGAGCATGGTCGTGAGCCACCAGCGCATGCGGTCGGCGGGGCGCGGCGTGGGCCACCGTCGGCGCCAGACGTACCAGCCGTTCTCCACCACCATCCGTCCGTACCGGTAGCCGGGCGGCCGGGCGGCCGGGTCGTGGTCGTGGCGGAGGGTGGCGGCCGTGCAGAGGTACAGCGGGGCCTCGCGAGCCACATCGATGCAGAAGTCGAGGTCCTCGTAGAGGCCGTAGCCCTCGAAGTAGGGCGAGAACGCGTGGCGGTCGAACACGTCGCGCCGCCACGCGGAGGCGCCGCCCATCACGAACTCGACGCGGTAGTCCTTCCCCGACGGCGGCAGGAACGACACCGGGCGACCGTGCCCTGACGGCGGCAGGTGGCCGGGCGCGACGGAGGGGGCCAGGCCGACCGCCTGCCGGAGCCGCCAGCGGAGGTCGTCCGGGCGCTCCCAGCCATCGCAGTGGTACCACCCCCGAGGGGTGGGCCGGCCGGGAACGGCGCGGCGCCACGTGGTCCAGTCGATCGCGCCTCCCACGCCGGCGGCGTCGGGGTGGCGGCCGAAGCACCGTTCGATCTCGGCGAAGTAGTCGGCTTCGGGGACGGTGTCGTCATCGAGGAACGCGACGTGGTCACCCGTGGCTTCCGCGATGCCACGGTTTCGTTGACGGGTCAGGCCTCGCTCATGGTCGTCGACCGCGACGTAACGGATGTGTGCGGCGCCGCGAGCCACGTGCCGCGTCACGACCGAAGCGGTGCTGCGGTCGTGGGACGCGTCGATGACCAGGGTCTCGTCAGGGACTCGCGACTGGCTACCGACCGCCGTGAGGAGGCGGTCGACCGCCTCCGGTCGTCGGTAGGTGCACACGATGAGCGAGAGGGTCTCAGTGGTCAATGGCGGTTGCCTTCTCGGGGTCCTGCGAGCGCTCGAGCACGTCGGCCCACCCCATCGAGGCCCGCCACTGGCGCCACATGGTAACCGGCCCTGCGGTCCATTTCCTGAGCAGGCGACGGGCCCAGTAGTGGCACACCCGACCGCGCCGCATGGCGGAGGTCTCCCAGAGGCGATGCGAGAGGGTCGTGGTGGGCGACGGCACCGGGGAGACGGAGCGGCCCCGCCACGGGTGGGGGTGTGGCCTGCGGAACCCACCGGTTGCCGCATGGCGGTGGGCCACCCTGATTGCGGGGGCGTGCACCACCATGGCCCCGGCCAGCCGGGCCCGCACACCCCACTCGTAGTCCTCACCGAAGCCACCCTCGAGCCGTCGGTCGAACCCTCCGATCGCGGCGAAGAGCGCTCGGGTCGCGAGCGCGCTACCGCTGCCGAAGTACGGCCACATTCGGGGCCAGGTGCCGACGTCGTGCAGGGGTGGGGCGGACTGGTCACCGTGCGGTGCCACGATGCCCACACCGGCGACGACTGCGTCCACCCGCAGGGACGAGGCGACCTCGACCATGGCCTCCAGGTAGTCCGGGCCGAACCGCATGTCGTCGTCGGCGAGCAGGACCCAGTGGGCGAGGCACTCGCGGAGCGCGATGTTCCGGGCGTTGCAGGCACCTGGCTCGGTGAGTCGCCGGTACACGACGTCGTACGGTCGAGCGCCGACCTCGAAGGGCCCCGGGTCGGCGTCACCTTCCGGCACCTGTTCGACCACTACGACGCGGCGGGGGAGAAGGCTCTGGCGGCAGAGGTCGGCGAGGACGTCTTCCAGCATCGCCCGGCGACCCATGGTGGCGATCACGACGTCGACGTCGGTGGCGCGGTCCGGCCCTGACGGCGGCGTGGGGGGCGCGGAAGGCGGGCGTGGCGTACCGGCGCGCGCCACGCCCGCAGAGGCGGCGGTGAGGATCGGGAGCCTGTGGTCGCCGATCCGGGCGGCAACCCAGAGAGGGAGGAACTTGCGCCCGGCGGTGTGGCGCACGACGAGGGCGGCCTCCCGGTCGGACAGCGCCGACGGCCCCGGCCCATCGCCGGCGGTGACGAGTCGCGGGTCGGACCACAGGAGCGCGCCCCCCCGGAGCGCCCGGTGCCCGAGCACGAGCAGGGAGGCGGCGAACGAGAGCCCGGGCGGGAGGGACCCGGCCCGTCGGAGGGTGTCGGTGGCGGCGATGCCCCCCAACGGTGAGAGCAGCCAGGTGCCGTACGGCCTGTCGCGTGGGGCGGGAATGAGAAAGGGGGAGACGAAGTCCACGGCGCCGAGCGAGCGGCGCACGGGATCGCTGCGGTGCAGGAACGCGGCGTGGCGGATCTCGAGGTCATGTCGGAGGAGGGGGGCCCAGCCCTCGACCGGCGACAGTGCGGCCTCGACGTGGCGGTCCCTCCAGGCCACGCGGTGGCCGGGGAAGCGGGCGATGAGCGCAGCCAGTGCGTCCACCGACGCCGCCGGCACCCCGTCGAGGCCCGCTGATCGTGTCCCGTCGTGGCGTTCTGCGCCGATGGCGCGGTCGCCGTCGACCCGCAGCACGACGAGCCGCTCGCCGGTCAACGCGAGACCGTCCCGTTCCGGGCGCGGCGCTCGAGCACCTGCTGGTACCAGCGGACCTGGTGGTCGACCATGACGTCGAGCGAGAACCGACGCTCCGCGGCGAGTCGTGCCTGCCGGCCGGCGGCGCGCAGACGCTCGGGGTGGGCCAGGCCCTCGACGATGGCCCGGGTCAGGCCCGCGATGTCCCCCGGGGGCACGAGCCACCCCGTGATCCCCTGTTCGACGATCTCGGTGGCCCAGCCGTGCGCGTACCCGATGATCGGCCGTCCGGCGGCCATCGCCTCGAGCCAGGCCACCGGGTTCGCCTCGGCGTGGGACGGGAACACGCAGACGGCGGCCCGTGCGAGCAGCGGGGGGATGTCGTGGTGTGCGACCGGACCGACATGGTCCGTCCGCTCGAGTGCGGCGGGCGACAGGCGGGCTCGAGCGAGATCCCAGGTGGAGGGCGCACCCGTCCGCCGGTCGGGACCGTCGCGACCGGCGACGACGAGTCGGGCCGATGGGCAGGCCGCCACCACACCCGAGAAGGCCTCGGTGAGGTCGAGGACCCCCTTCTTGCGGACGAGGGTGCCGAGGTGGACGATGACCCCGGGCCCGGGCCCGGGTGCTGCGTCGGGGCCGGGGAACCGTGCGAGGTCGATCCCGTTGTGGATGACCGCGGGTGCTCGGTCGAGCGAGAACAGGGATCTGGTGCGTTCGGCGGTGAACCGGCTGACGGCGCTCACCGCGTCCGCGTCGCGTAGGGCCAGGTGCTCGGCCAGACGGACCCGGCGGCGAACCCGTTCCTCCAGGAGCTCGCCGAAGTAGGTGGCCGAGCCGTGGCAGCTGACGACGACGGGGCTCCCCGGCCGCAGGCCGGCCGAGAGCCCCAGCCAGTCGGGCGTCACCACCAGGTCGACGCCCTCGGTGCCCACCAGGCGCCTGATCTCCTGGCCGAGGGCGCGCCGCACGACGAGCCAACCCGTGCCCTTCGGGTGCGCGATCTCGTGGAACCCCACCCGCACGCCGTGATCGTCGGCGTGCTCGTTCGGACCGAGGGACACCACCCACACCTCGTGCCCGGCGGTGACGAGGCCGCGAGCCAGTTGCTGGGTTGCGATGCCGATCCCCCCGGAGGGGCGCGGCGGGTACTCGGGGGTCAGGAAGGCGAGCCTCATGTGGTGCGGGAGGACGCGATGAGGTCGAGTGCCGCGACACAGCGGCGGCTGGCCTGTTCGACCGGTCGAGCCAGTTCGAGGTCGATCCAGGCGTCGCGGTGCGCGGCGAGCTCACCGGGGTCCCCGACCGCTCGGCGCACCAGGGGGCCCAGGTCGGCCGCCGAGCGGGCCCAGAGGACCGGCTCGGTGCGGTCCACGGACGCGAAGTGCGGGAGTCGGTAGATGGCGGCGGCGCTCCATTCGCGCGCACCGTCGATCCCGGGCTGCTCATAGGCCACGTAGATGGCCGGTTTGCCCATCAGGGCGAAGTCGAGGGCCATGGTGGACCCCAGGTTCACGACCACCGCGCAGTGCCGGGCGAGGTTCGCCAGCAGCCCGAGGTCGCGGGGCGACGGCACGACCCGCTCCCAGCCCTCGGTCCCGACCGACTCCCAGGCCGGCTCGGACACCGCGATCTCCGGGAACGCGTCGAGCACGCTGCGGTACCGGTCGGAGAGATCGGCCGGCGAGCGGCGGAACAGCACTTGTGGCCCGCCCGCACCGCCCTCCCGGCGCATCGCCGACGCGAGATCGGCCAGGTACCCGGGATCGTGCGGCGAGGTGGAAGCGTCGTCGCCCGAGAACAGCACCACGGGGCGGGAGGGGTCGAGCCCGACGGACGCGCAGAAGGCGCCTCGGTCGCGGACCAACGAGCCGTCGAAGTACGGCTCGAACTGCGGCGTGCCGACGATGTGCACCTGTCCTGGCTCGGTCTCTGGGTAGTAGTGGTGGAGGTCGGCGGCCATCTTCTCACTCCAGACCAGGTAGTGGTCCGGCCACACCGCCATGCGCCCCTTGGGCAGGTTGTCCCACGAGTAGATGAACGTCGCGGTGGGGATCCCGAGGCGTCGGGCCGCCGCCACGGCGGGGACGGCCACACTCGCCCGCTGGTGTGTGCAGAGCAGCACGTCGGGGCGCTCGTCGGAGAGGAAGGCCTGCCACGGGTCGTCTCCCCTCCGAGAGAGCGTCGAACGCCCGTGCAGGCGCTCGACGCCGGGCAGCGCTCCAGGGGCGAGCGCGAGTGCCTTGCCGAGCACCCGCCCGCTCCGGTGCACCCACCGGGCGACACCACGGCGGCTGCGGTTGACGAACAGGGGCCGGGCGCCCGGCTCGGGGAACCGCTCGAGCTGGCTGAAGAACTTGCCCGAGCGCAGGACCCTGGCCGCGAGGGGCTCGCGGCCGACTTCGAGCTCGTGCCAACGGACCTGGGGGCCCAGCCGGTGGCGGTGCTCGTCGACGATGGCCGACGGCAGCCCGTGCCAGACGACGAGCTCGCCTTCTCGTGCCGCGAGCGGCGCGAACGCACTGCACAGGAAGTTGCGCACCCCGACGCCGTCGGGCACGACGAGGACGGTCTTCACGGGACGCGGGTCGTCGGCAGCGTCAGGAGACACCCAGTTCGTCGGTCGACGGGACCTGCCGGCCCCGACCCTCGTGTGGTCGCAGGACGGAGAGCGCGAGGGCTTCGGCGAACCAGGGGTTGGTGGCCTCGAGGACGGCCGCCGGTCCGAAGGCCTGGAGCCGCCCGTCGAGCAGCACCATGATCTCGTCGCAGGTCTCGAGGGTGGAAAGCCGGTGCGCCACGATGAACAGGAGCTTCTCGGTCCGCAGCTCCTCGAGCGATCGCTGGATCGCCAGCTCCGAGTGGACGTCGAGGGCGCTCGTCGGCTCGTCGAAGATGATGACGTCGGGGTCCCCGACCAGCGCACGGGCGATGCAGATCCGCTGGCGCTGCCCGCCCGACACGCTGCCCCCCCGCTCACCCACGGGAGTGTCATACCCCTCTGGCCACGAGAGGACCTCGTCGTGCAGGTGGGCGCGGCGTGCCGCTTCGTGCATGGCCCGCTCGTCGACCCCCGGGCGTCGGAACACGATGTTCTCGGCCACCGTTCCGGCGAGGAGCTGCGGCTCCTGGGGCACGAAGCTCACCCGCTGGAACCACGCCTCGGGTGAGAGGCGGGCGGTGTCGACGCCGTTGACCGACATCGTGCCGCTCGTGGGCGAGCGAAGGCCGAGGAGGAGCTGCACCAGGGTGGACTTCCCACTGCCCGACGGACCGACGATGCCGACCATCCGGCCGCGGGCGACCGAGAAGCTCACGTCGTCGAGCGCGGTCACGCTCGAGCGGTCGCCGGCGTTCGCCGAACCGTTCCCCGAGACGAGACCGCTCGTCGTCTTCACGGGGTAGCGGTAACTGACCCCGGTGAAAGCGAGTGTCTGCACCGGCGCGATGTCGTCGCCGCCGAGCCGGACGGGATGGGCCTCGTAGTAGGCCTCCTTCTTGGTGAGCCGCTCGAGGTAGGGCCCGGACTCCGCCAGGGCGTGCTGCGCGCTGTAGACGGTCTGGCTGTAGGACATGGAGCGGATCAGGATGAGCACGACCACGGCGAGGGAGGCGAGTTGCGCCGGCTCGATCAGGTAGATGATCCCGAGCCCGACGAGCACGACCGCCGTGACGATGTTCTGGTAGAGCGCGGCGACCGCGCTGCTGAGGAACATCACTCGTCGGCGGAGGCTGCGGATGGTGGCGACCTGGGACGCGAACGCGCGCTTGGTCTCGCCGGCCACGTTGAAGGTGCGTATCTCGCGGGTGAGGTTGGACGCGTCGCCGATGGTCTGGACGTAGTCGAGGTTGCGGGCCGAGAGGGTCGTCGAGAGTCGCTGGGTTCGACGCGACAAGGGGCGCATCGCCACGAACAGCGCCAGGGTGAAGGCGGTGATCGCCAGCGCTCCCACCGGGTTGGCCACCAGAGCCGCGCCGACGAGCACGAGCAGGCTGAAGAGGGCGGTCCACCCGTTCGTGAGCGCCGCGAGGATCGCCTGGGAGTTCCCGAGGTGGGAGGTGAGCAGCTCCTGGGTGTGGCTGGCCTGCTCTTCGGACTGGATGTCCCAGTCGGCGTCGACGAAGGCGAAGAAGAAGCGGTTCCGCAGGTCCTCGTCCCAGTCGGCGTTCAGCGTGGCGCGCCGGTGGGCGAGCAGCAGCTGGACCAGGAATCGTGCCCCGACCAGACCGATGCCGATCAACACGAGCTGGCCGACCGTGGGGTGGTACTCGCCGAGCGGACCGAGTGAGTCGAGGGTGATCACCGAGCTCCCCGCGGCGATGCCCTGGACGAGCGGCACGATCATCATGAGCACCGCGATCTCGAGCACTCCCGATACGAGCGAGATGCCGCCCAGGAGCACGAACTGGCGCTCGTAGCCGCGCAGGTAGGCCCGGACCCGTCTCCCCAGCGAGCGATAGTCCCTGCCCCTCACGGGGGGGACCCTACCGGTCGGCACCCGCTGATCGGCGGTGCCGCTCGCCCCCTCGTCGCCCGCCGGTGGGGGCGCGCCTGGCCGAGGTCATCCCGGTCCGCTGAGCGCCCGTTCCACGACCTCGTCCACCGCGGTGGCGGCGTGGGTGGGAGACACCGTGTCACGGGCCCGGTCGGACGGCCGGAAGTCGTCCAGTCGCCCGGTGAGCCCGGCCTCCCAGAGTGCTCGGAGGGCGCCCAGGATGGCATCCTCGTCGGTCGGGGGGCACCACAGCGGATGGTCGGGCCCGAGCAGATCCCGCGCCACCGACCGCGGTGGTGAGAGGGCGATGATCGGCAGGTCGGCCACCAGGTAGTCCGCCAGCTTGGCGGGGAAGAACGGGCTCTCCGGGTCGTCCGCCTCGATGAGGACCGCCGCGGTGGAACGGCGTGCGAGCGCAAGTGCGGTGGCGTGGGCCGTGCGGCCGTCGTGGACCCGGAGGCTGCCGCCGGCCTCGAGCTCTGCCCGCAGTGCAAGGAACTCGTCGTCGGCCCGATGGCGCCGGTCGACGGAGCCGAGGAGCACCAGCCGACTGTCGCCCGCCTGCTCGCTCCCGTCGGCCAGCAGGCGCCGGAAGGCCCGGAGCAGCGGCAGGGGCGAGCGCTGAGGGAGGAGGGTGCCGGTGTGGACGAGCAGGAACGGGCGATCGCCGCAGAGCCGGTCGATCAGTCGCTCGTCGACCCCGCCGTCATCGTTGCCGCTGCCGACAGCGCCGATGTCGCCGCCGATGTGGGGGAGCACGATCCGCTTGTTCGACAGGTCGATCCCGCTCGATCGCTCGGTCCAGTCGGCGAGTTGGTCGCTCGGGAAGGTCACGAGTGTCGCCCGTCGGAGGATGCGACGACCGGCGCGCTCCTGTCGGGCCGAGAGGATCGGCGTGTGGTGCGCGTACGAGGGGGGGTAGGCGCTGAGCGGATACGGGTCGTGGTAGTGGGCGACCCACGGCCCGGGGTACCGCTCGCGGACCATGGCCAGGTGGGCCTCGAAGCCGAGGCCGCCGCCGCGTACGATCACGAGCTCCGGCGCGAATTCGTGCCTCAGGCGGCGGAGGCCCTTTCGCCAGGAGGCGATCTCGCTCCAGGACCGCGGCTCCTGCCCCGTGCCCACCGTCACGGCCGTGGCGGCGAGCGACCGGAGGCGCCGGCCCACCGGACTCCTGGCCCGGGCGGGATCCACGGCCTTGGCCACCGCCGTCCAGGCCCGGCTCCCGGTGATGGGGATGCGCACGACCTCGACGACGGCCCCCGTCGACGTCGCGCTGGAGGACTGCTCCGTCGTCAGGCACCGCACCTCGTGCCCGGACTCGATGAGTGCGGCGACCAGCCGGGCGGTGCAGAGCCCCTCCGAGCCCCGGTCGAGGGCAAGGTTCTTGGCGGCGACGAGCACGCGACGGGAGGGGCTCAACGGCGACGGTCGAGGCCACGCCCGAGGTCACGGTGCGGGGCGGGGGTCACGAGACCCGCCTCGGCTCTGGCGGTCGTGTGGATCATGGGATCGCAGGCCGGAGGACCGGGCGGCGGGAGATACGGCGGGCGGATGGGCCGCTACGTTACCGCGGTGCACCCTGTGGTGGATCGTGCCCTTCGGACCAAGGTCGTTCCCCGGCTGCCGTCCAACCGCGTCCGGGTCTGGGCCTACCGACGCCTCGGCTACCGGATCGGCGCAGATGTCCGCATCGGCCGTCATGCCCGCCTCCGGTGCGAGTCCTGCCACATCGGCGCGGGAGTGGTGATCGCCTCGGGGACCAGCATCCATGTCCGGTACCTGCGCATCGGGCCGCGCACCGTGATCGGCTCGGGCAACGTGCTCACCGCGTGGGCCTCGTACGCGGCCGGGTCCCTCGCCAACACCATCGAGCTGGGCGAGGATGTCGCCCTCACCGGCGGCCACCTGCTCGACGGCAGCTTCGGCATCGTGGTGGGCGACGGCACGTGGCTCGCCGGTCGCGGCACCGAGCTGTGGACCCATGGGAGTCTCCGTACCCCGGGCCCGATCCGCATCGGACGCGGCTGCTATGTCGGCAGCGCGGTGCGCATCGCCACGGGCGTCGAACTGGGTGCCGGCAGCCTGGTGGGCCTGGGCAGCGTCGTGCTCAGCTCGTGCCCGCCCAAGACCTACCTGCTGGGCAACCCCGCCGTGGCGCGTGACGAACCCGTCGAGTGGCGGGCCAACTGGCGGTAGCCGTGGGCCTGGCTCAGTGGTCCCTCGTGATCCAGAAGCTGCACGGACCACCGTCATCGTCGGGATCGAGGGTGGCCAACGAGGGCATGGCGTCGGTCAGGGTCTCGGGATGGTGGCGATGGAGGTACCGCCCGGCCCAGAGCACGCGGAACGAGGGATTGAGGGTCAGGAAGGCGGCCAGCAGGTACTGCTCGGTCCAGAAGATGTGACGGTCGACCACCCACGATCTCGGGTACTCGCCCGGCAGGAAGATGTCGTGCGCGTGCACGACGACCCCGGGATTCAGTCGGGGCAGCACCTCGATGTACTCGAACACGACATCGCTGCCGGTGGCCACCACATGGCTCGAGTCGATGAACAGCAGGTCCCCCGCCTCCAGGGCTTCGAACGCGGCCGTCTCGACCTCCTGCACCGGTTGGGCGCGCAGTTCGGTGACCGACCCCACCGAACGTGCCGCGTCCGACGGGAACGGATCGATCACCGTGTACGAGCAGGCCGGGGAGCCGCCGGCTCGGTTGACAGCCAGGGCGCGGTCGATGACGAGGGTGGACATCCCCGAGCCGACCTCGATGATGCGCGCCGGCCTGAGATCCCGAACCATGCAGTAGAGCGCCTCGGCGTCGCCCGGCCCGAACGAGCCGTTCGCCAGGTGGAAACCCGCCTCACCGGGCTCCGGCGTCGCGGGGAACGAGCGGTACTCGTCAGAGAAGCGCCGCCTGAAGGACTCGAGGAGCCCGAGTTGGTCCTCCACGGCCAGGTCGACGCCGACGAGGTGGTCGGAGTCGTCCCACAAGCCGGCCGGGAGCGACCGGGTGTCGGGTGTGGGGTGGTAGAAGTGCACCGGCAGCACGTGGTAGCCGCGCCGCTGCCAGTAGTCGAACCGGTTCTCCCGCCCGAGAACGAGCGCGACGGCCCGGTTCTGCGCCTTCCGCGATGCCGTCCGCCACAGGCCGCGCACGCTCCGCCCACCCGTAGCTGTGACCTGGTCGCCGGGCTCGCGCGACGCACCCGCCATCGCCGGGACGCTAGTCGCCCGATCGCATCGGCCGGCGGGCGCGGCTCAGCGTCGGCAGGGTCGTGCGTCGCCGGTGAGGCCCGAGACCCGGCGATCTGCCGCTGACCCCCTGCGCACGAGGAGGGCGAACCACGGACGGTCGGCCTCGTCGCGACAAGCGGTGGCGAAGGACGACACGAGGCGGAACCGATCGAGTTGGCCGGCCATCCCGACACCTTCCACGACCTGCCAGGTCGGCGCACCGGGCGATCGGACCGAGTTGAGCAGGCACGGGTCGTCGACGGGTTGGCCGAGCGCGGCGTACCCCACCCACCCGTAGCACGAGCGGACCACTTCGCCGGGCCCGGCCAGGCGGGCCACGGCCACGCCGGCGTCACGGTCGTCGACGAGCACGCGCTCATAGGGGAGCGGTCGCCCGCCGGGCCGCAGTTGGCGGGCAGTGTCGGAGGCACCGGGCAGCGCGAGCAACGCCACCATCGCGATGGTGAGGAGGAGGGCTGGGCGACCCGGCACGGGGCCGATCGCGGCCGGCTCTGCCACGTCTCGACCCACGAACGCGGCGCCCATGATCGTCAGGGGCGGGACGAGCAGGGCGCCGTACCAGGGGTAGGGCGCCCCCAGGTCGATGGCCGAGTAGGCCAGGAGATGAAGGAGGAACCAACCCCACAGGGCGGTCAGGACCAACCGGCGGGACGGCTCGCGCTCCGGCCAGAGCCGCATCGTGAGTGCGACGGCGAGCCCGGCGAGGAGCCACGCCGGCCACCCGAGCAGCTTGAGCATCCACAGGGGGTCGAAGGGCGGGCCCGACATGGCGAGCTTGGCATCGACGGCGTGCGGCACCACCGAGCCGTAGGCGATCCAGCTGTAGGCGAGCCAGGGCAGCACGACGGCCGCTGCGGCGACGAGCATCGGCCGCACGCGTCGGTGGCCCACCACGCAGGCCACGACCACGGCCAGCGCCAGGGTGAGGGCGTCGGCCTTGGTGAGCAGGGCGAGGCCGACCAGCACCCCTGCCGCGACCGGTCGACGACGGGCAGCGGCGAGGATCGCACCGAGGCCCAGGGCGGCGGACAGGCCCACCTCCATTCCGCTCAGTGCCTGGCCACGGAAGCCACCCATGGTTGTCAGCAGCAACCCGGCGAGAGCGCCGCCCAGCCGTGTCGACAGCAGGGTCCCGAGCTCCACCGCGACGACCACGACCGCGACGAACGCGGCGACGGCGATCGCCCGGGCTGCCTGCTCCGTGTCCACGCCGAGCAGCCGGCCCGAGGCGACCAACAGGACGAACAGGGGGTTGCTGGCCCCGAGCACCCGCTCGTGGTCGTTGTAGGTGAGCCCGGACCCGCCGGCCAGTCGTGCCGCGTACCGCAGGCTGATGGCGGCGTCGTCGGCGAGCACGACCGGCTGGAGCACGATCGCCGTCACACCCGCCACCAGACCGCAGAGCGCCGGCACCGCAGCGCGGCGCAGCGGTGGCGCGAGGGGGCGGCCTACCATCCAGCTCGCAGGGTGAGCCACATCTCGGCGGTCCCGGGATCGTCGACCGCAATCACCGCGAGGCCCGCCCGAACCGCCAGTCGACGGGCGCGTGGCTCGGTGAGCACCGCGCCCATGTGGCTGTGCGGATCGATCTTGAGGTGGGGCTTCCGGTGGACGATCGGTACCCGGTCGCTGTCGACGATGCGCGCGGAGAAGCGGTCGGCAAGGGGTCGGCGCACCGCGTTCAGCTGCACTCTCGCCACGCCCCCCGGTCGAAGGACCCGTGCCACCTCGCCGAGGTAGGACGCGACCAGTGAGACCCTCGGAAGGTGCTGGAACACGAGGTACGAGAAGGCGAAGTCGATGCTCTTGGTGCGGTTGGGGAGGGAGCCGTCGCCTTCGCACACCGAGAAGACCAGGTTGGCCGGCGACGGTGGAGAGAAGGCCTCCGCCCGGGCGATCATCTCCTGCGAGATGTCGACCGCCTCCACGGACTCGAATCGGGAGGCCATGGCCCGCGACAGGCGTCCGAGACCACACCCGATGTCGAGGGCCACGCCGCGAGCGGGGGCGAGGTCGAGAACCGGGTCCACGAAGCGGGCCACGTCGGCCTCGCCGCTGGCCAGGAACTCCTCGTCGGTCCAGTCGGAGCGGTCGGCCTTGATGTAGAAGCGGGCGTCCTCCATGGCTCGGTGGTCCCAGCGACGACGGAGCCGTTCGGGCCTCACGACGTCGCCTCCACCCTCGTCAGGGTAGTCAGACGCGGTCCGGAGGCCCGCCGAGCCGCAGGACCCCCTGTCGGGTCGGCCCGCCGCCGCGGCATCGGTGGACCGTCCTCAGCGCCCGTGGACGAGGGCACGCGCTCGGGGGGCGAAGGCCTCGAAGGAGAACCGGGACGCGCGAGCCCGGGCGGCGGCGGCGATGCCGGCGCGACGGTCGTGGTCGTCGATCATCACCCGGGTGGCATCGACCCATTCGTCCACGGTGTGCCAGAGCACGCCGGCACCGCCGTCGCGACCGACGATCTCGGGTTGCCCCCCGGCCGCCAGCACGATCGGCACGCAGCCGGCGGACATCGCCTCGGCGGTGGTGATCCCGAAGTGCTCGACCCGCTGCGGCTCCCGGTCCTGGTCGACACCGAGGCCGCAGGCGTGCCAGAAGATCGACGCCTCGCCGTAGAGGTGCTCGAGCGCGGAGCGGTCGAGGTCGGCGTGGATCGTCACGGGAAGGCCGACGGCCCGATCGCGCACGGCGCCGAGGTAGGACGGGTCCTCGACGAATCCGGCGAGCTGCAGGTCCCACTCCCGGTGCACGGTCGGCCCGAGCGCACGGAAGGCGTCGACCATCTCGACCTGGCGCTTGGACCGACCTCCTCCGCTGAAGCGACCCACGGACAAGATGGTCGGCCGCTTGGGCTTCGGTGCCACGCAGGTGACGGGCGGGTGCAGCACCGCGGCGTCACGGCCCCAGCGCTCGCCCACCCAGTGGGCCGAGAACGCGGAGTTGGTGATGACCGCCGCGTAGCTGGCCACCCTCGCGCGGTCCCTGATCCTGGAGACGGAGGCGAACGGGAAGCTGGTGACCAGCACGCTCCGGCGCCCGAGCGAGAGGCGTGGGATCGCCGAGGTCTCGCGGACCGCCACCGCCCACCGTCGGTCGTCGAGCGCGAGCCAGAGCTCGTCTCGCCACGACCGGTTGGGCGGCTCCCGCCGGACACGTGCCTGCCGGGGCCAGGCCGGCATCCAGGCCGCCAGCGCCTCGGGCGACGACGCGAACGGGAGGAACAGGTCGACGTCCTCCGGGTCGGCCAGCGCGGCCGCGAGCGCCGTCACGTAGGTCATCCCCCCGCCGCTCGTGGCCCGGGCTGCCGCCGCGTGGACGGCGACCCCGGCCCGACTGGTCACTTCTCGACCGTGAGCCGCGTGTAGAGGTTGGGGATGGGGTACCAGTAGAGGAATCGACGCTCGTAGACGCCGAGGTACCGGTTGGCGAGCGCCTGGAGCAAGCGGTCGTACCAGGGAAGGCGGACCCGGTAGATCCAGTCCTCCCACTTCCCGTAGGTGGTCTCGGCGATCGTGAAGCGGGCGTCGGAGTAGTCGAAGTGGCGGGTCCCGAAGCCCTCTTCGAAGCAGGCGAAGGACCGTGAGGTGAACGCCCGCCGGTGGGTCGGGTCGCCCCACAGCTGGTGACTGCCGGCAGAGGGCCCGATCACCACGACATCGGCACCGGGCCGGCAGACCCGGTGGACCTCCTCGAGCACGCCGATGGCGTCGTCCACGTGTTCGAGGACGTCGATGAGGTAGGCCTTGGCGAACTGGTCCGGGGGGAGCGGCCATGGTCGGTCGTCCAGGTCGTGTTGCAGGTCCACGGCGTCGCCGGCGGTGCGGTCGACCCCGAACGCGCCGGGGTACTTCTTCTGGCCGCACCCGAGGTGCAGGACGCTCGGTGAGGGGCTCGTAGATGCCTCGGCCGGGTGTTCGGAGCCGGTCATGGCGCCGACCGTACCTTCCGGCTCAGGACGACTCTCGCGACGACCCACCGGCGGCCCAGTGCCCGCCGCGTCCCGAGCCCAGGACCTCACGGACGTCGCCGATGAGCTCGGCATCGGAGCGGGCGCGCCCGTCGACCTGGAATGTCGCGGCGATCCCCTTCGGCGATGAGAAGGCGTCGGGCCCCGCCGCGCTGAAACGGTCGAGGTACTTCAACCAACCGAGACCGAAGCGGCCCGCGAGCTCGGCGCCCATGCGGGCGTAACGCCCCGTGAAGGACGACGTGAGGGCCGACGCGCCGATCGCCGCTGCGCCGGAGAAGTTCCCTTCCGAGACGTCGACCCGGATCAGTTGGCTCCGTCGGAACAGCGAGCGAAGCCCGCCGACCGTGAACCGGAAGAAGTCCCATGGGGCCGAGTGGAGCGGGAACGCGAAGGGCACCTCGATCTGGGCGAGGCCGTTCGCCTGCACGACCCGCTCGATCTCCTCGGCCACGCACCACGGCCGGATGGTGTGCTCCAGCACCTGGCCGGCGACGACCAGCCCCAGCGTGGCGTCACCGAAGGGGATCCAGTGGGCGTCGAACACGACGTCCGGGTCGAACTGGAGGTGCACATCCGAGGCGATGACCTCGTTCGAGGAGAGCCAGCGCCGGTAGTCGGCGACCTTGTCGCCGGCCCCGAGCACGAGCGCGCGCGAGCCTGCAGAGGCGGCGGACACGCGTCGGTAGCGCAGCCCGAGGTCACGGTCCACCGACAGCCGGGGAAGTGCACGCTTGCGTATCCGGTTCTTGAGTCGCGAGTCGGTGCGGTAGTCGGCTGCCTGGGTCGTCGATGTCCTCGCCAGGATCTCCCCGACGTCGAAGCTGCTCTCCTCCGGGATCAGGATCGGGATACCGTTGTCGACCGGGTAGCTCCGCCCCGACCCGAACGTCACCCTGCCGTCGGCGAGGTCGAGGTCCCGGACGGGCGTGTGGTCGACGGGGTCGACAAGGTGCCGGGCGTATCGCACGGGGCCCACTACAGCAGATCCACGCGGGCACGGTGCCGAGGCCAGGGTCGGCACGGGCGTTCCGCACCGTACGTCATCAGGCACCTACGCTGGCGCGATCATCGGATCGGAGGTGGGGCCGTGGGCGCGGGGCGAGACCTCATGCGCGTAGCAGGACGACGGCTGATGTCGGTGAGCCGCGGTTCGAGGGCGACGGAGGCGCCGGCGCGCACGGCGATCACCCGCCTGTTCCGGAACCCGCCGCAACTGGCCCTGCTCGCGACCCTGCTCGGCCCGCAGCGGTCGTCATCCCGGGTCCGGATCTACGGCGTGGCCGACGGCGCCGAGGCCGTGAGCCTGCTCGTGGCCCTCGCTCCCCCCGAGCACGCGACGCTCGCCATCGAGGGGGTCGACATCTCCGAGGCCTATCTGCACGCCGCGGAGGATCTCGTCTTCACCCGCGAGCACTTCGCCGAGGGCGTGGACCCCGCCGACCATCACAACTACCTCGAGGCCGTCGACGACGGGTGGCGGTTGGGGTCGCCCTGGCGACGGTTTCTCCGCTTCTCGCACGGTGACGTCCTCGACGCCGGTCATGCCGCTCCGGTCGACCTCGTCATGTGCCAGAACACCCTGGTGGGCTTCCCCGCCGGTGACGCCGCGCGTGCCGTGGCCGGTCTCGTGGCCGAGGTCCGGCCGGGAGGCCTGCTCGCGGTCGGGGGCGGCCAGCTCGATGTCGTGCCGGCCGCGGTCCGCTCGCACGGGCTGGCACCGGTGCTCGACGACGTCGAGGCGATCCACGAGGCCTGGGTCGTCCAGCGGCGCTTCTACGACAACCCGCGTCGCCCGTGGTGGGCGCTCGAGCCCTTCGATCCCGATCATCCCGACGGCCCGACGCGCTACTGCACGGTCTTCCGGAAGGCCGTCGATCCGTGAGGGCCGTGCCCGCAATCCACGTGGTGCTGCCTGGTCTGCAGGGTCGTTGGACGAGTGGTGGCCTGATGATCGCCCGCCGGGCGGCCGAGCTCCTCGACAAGCACGTGCCGACCGACGTCGTCCTCTCCCACGATCCCGAACCGGGGGTCCCGACGCTCGACGAGTCGATCGCCGGGGCGGGGATCGACGACGTCTTCGTCGTCACCTGGGGCCCGCACGTGGGTGAGCTGGTCGAGCGGCTCGCCGGCCGCAGGGTCGTCTACTACGCGCAGAGCGGTGGTTGGGGACTGCGCCTCCCCGAGACGGTGCCGGTCCTGGCGTTGAGCCGGGCGCTGATGGCCTACTGGATGGAGCGGGCGCCCTACCAGCCGATCAACCTGTTGCCGCCCGTGCTGGACGAACGATGCGTCGACCCGGGGATCGAACGTGACATCGACGTGCTGTTCGTGGCCCGCAAGTCCACGCCCTACCTGCGAGATCACCTGGTCCCGGCCCTGGCCGGCCGGTGCCGGCTCCACGTGCAGGAGGCCTTCATCGACCGGGGTGAGCTCGTCGGGCTCTACCAGCGGAGCAAGGTCTACCTGTATTCGTCGGCGCCGGCCTGGCTCTCGATCCAGCCCGATGTCGGGAGCTGGGTCGAGGGGTTCGGCTTCCAGCCCCTCGAGGCCCTGGTGAGTGGATGCACGGTGTTCAGCAACCTCCACGGCGGCCTGTCGGACTATCTCGAGCCGGACGTGAACGCCTTCAAGCTCGAGACCCACTCGCTGCAGTTCGACGAGGAGCGCATCCTGTCGGCGGTGCGGGACTTCCCGTTGGTGGCCGGCGACGCCGAGGCCCTCCGGCGCTTCTACTCGATCGACGCCTTCCACGATCGGGTCGGGAGGATCCTTCCTGCGCTCGGTGCCTTCTTCGACGCCGTCGGGAGGCACCCTCCCGACATCGGCGACCTGGCCGTTCCCGCGTCGGGGCCGGCCGGCGACCGTGTGGCCGGCCTCGCCCGACGGGGCCTGGCCCGGGCCCGGAGGCTCACCCGGCCGGCACGGCGATGAGGCCGACGCCTCGATGAACATCGCCGTGTTCGGGTGGTACCACCACCGCAACGCGGGCGACGACCGCCTCCAGTACTGCATCACGAGGTGGCTCGACGGTCACACCCTCGCCTTCCTCCCGGCGGGACGGAAGACGCCGCCGGCCTCGTTCCTCCGGTCCTACGACGCCGTGCTCATCGGCGGGGGAGGCATCCTCCAGAAGCGGGGCGGCCTCTTCCGGGACATGGCCCGGTGGGTTCGGCGAGCAGGTGTGCCGGTCGCCCTGGTGGGGGCGAGCGCCGAGCGCCTGCCCGCGGACCTCCGAACCGAGTTGCGGGGCTTCCTCGATGTCTGCTGCTTCGCCTGGTTCCGCGATCAGGCCAGCCTCGAGGCGGTGGGAACGCACCCGGCGGCGTTCGTGGCGCCCGACCTGACGTGGTTGTTCCCGTTCCCCGTGGTCCCGCCGGGGGAGGGGACGGCCGTGAGCCTCCGCGCCGGTGGTGGCGTCCCGTTGGATGCGTGGCGCTCGGCGCTCGGGTCGTTGCCGGGGCCGGTCCGGCCGTGGCCGATGTACTTCGAGTCGGCGGCTGACGCCCGGCTCCTCGAGGCGGTGCTGCCGGGGGCGCCGGTACCCGACGAGTTCACCCTTCAGCCCCTCGTCGACTCGTCCGCCGTCGTGAGCAGCCGCTACCACGGGCTCGTCTTCGGGGTGCAGAGCGGGCGTCCTGTGGTCGGGGTGGGGGGTGAGCCCAAGGTCCGTCGCTTCCTCGACGAGGCCGGGCTCGGCGAGTGGTGGTTGGCCGAGTCGGACCTTCCCGACCTGGCGACCCGGGTCGTCGATCTCCTCCGACGATCTCCGCCCGACGCCACCGAGATCGAACAGCTCAGGGCCCGGCTGCACGCCGAGGCCACCGGTGCGGCCACACTGGCCCTCCGTCGGTTGACCGACGCTGTCGGCGGTGGCGCGCGACGGTGACCGTGGTCCGGCGGCGTCGGCGCCCTGTCGGTCAGGGGCCAGGTGCGATCGTGGGTGGTACCGGCTCCGACTCGCCGGCCGAGCGGGCATCGAAGCGCCGAGCGGCGTAGGCGATCACGGTTCGGGCGTCGGCCACTACGCGTTCGGCGGAGAACCGCTCGGCGGCGAGCGCCTGTGCCCGGCGCCGGTCCGCCATCGACGCAGGATCGGCAAGGATCGCGATCAGCTCACGCAGCGCGGCCTCGATGGCCTCGCCATCCGACCGATCGGCGGTCAGGCCGCCGGCATCACCGATGACGGCGCTGGTGGTCGACGACGGTGGGGCCACCGCGACCAGTGGGCGCAGCCGGCGCACGCTGTCGACGACCTTCGTGGGAAGAAGCGGCGGGCGGTTGTCCACCACCAACAGGGCGTCGACGCCGTCCACGAGCGCGTCGAGCTCGATTCCGTCGAGGTCACGGTGGACTTCGACGTCGGCGACCACGTCGCAGAGCGCGCGTATGTCCTCGTCGGTGGCGCGTGTGGCGGCGACCACCAGCGAGAGGCGCCGCTCGGCCGCCAAGGCTCGAAGCACCTCGGGCAACGGTCCCTCGAAGGCCCACCGGTAGAGACTGCCTGCATACAGGAGCCGTGGCGGGCCGGTCGGTGGTCGGCGCGGTGCCGCCGGTCGGGCCGGCACCAGGTGGGGGATCACGAAGCAGCGGCGCGGATCGAGCGCGGCCTGCTCCACCATGAGGTCGCGGAGTGCAGTCGACGGGAACGTCCAGGCCTCGGCGTGCCGGGCCAGGTAGCGGTTCTGGCGGCGCTGGAGGTTCCGAAGGGCCCGGTCGGTGGTGCTCGGTCGAGGGGTCCGCCCACCCTGGTCGGGTGGCATCGGGTCGTTGTAGTTGGCCACGAGGGGGAAGGGCCTGGCCCGATGGGCGACGATGGCGGCCTCGAACGACTCGGGTGGGGTGGCCCGGGCCCAGACCACGGCCCCGTCCCACCCGTCACGCTCCAGCAGCTCGGTGATCTGCGCGCCCGCGGCGGCGCTCCACGCGGCGGTCCGCAGGGGAGCGACGCCCGCGAGCGACCGGGACCGGTCGACGAACCGGGCCAGCGCGCCCGTCGGGAGATGTCGCGGCGCCGCGAGCCACCCGGTGACCCGGGCGAGTGCCCGCCGCGGCGCCTGTGCGGTGCCGACGCGGGCGATCGTGCATCTGTCGGCGCCATCGCCCTGGTCGTGGCCCGCCGCGGGTGCGGCCACGACCGCGATCTCGTCGCCGGCCGCGGTGAGTGCGTCGACCAGGCCGGCGTTGACCAGGGCCTCGGCGCCCCCGGGCCCCGGCGCGAGTGCATAGGCGACGATCAACAGCGGCCGGCGGTGCTCCGTCACCCCTCGACGACGGGATCGGTGGCCACGGACGACACTCTAGGTACCGCGTTCCTTCCCCGCCGGGAACCACCGGACTGCGCCTGTCGGCTCCCGATGGGGGCCGCCGGCTGAAGTACGATCGGGGCGTGCGCACCACCCGTGTCGGCGGCACCGGTGAGCGTGTCGACCGCCACCTCCGGCGCGACCTCGTGCTGTTGTTCGTCGGCCAACTCGTGGTGCTCATCGCGTTCCGTCTGGCGTTGCCCGCCGACCTGGCCGCCAACGAGAGCACCGACTTCACGCTCTTCTACGGACCGGTTGCCGAGCACCTCGCGGACGGCGACGGCCTCGAGGTCGTCGCCGGGGTCCCAGCGCTGCGGTACCCGCCGGGCTATCCGATCGTGCTCGCAGCGACCTTCCGCGTCGGGGACGCGCTCGGTGTACCTCGTAGCGACGTGCTCGTCCCCTTCACCCTCGCCTTGACGGCGGTCGCCGGCGTGCTCCTGCACCTCGTGGTGCGCCGGGTCTTCGACCGGCGTCACGCCTGGGTCACGAGCGTGCTCTGGATCGCCTACCCACTCACGCTCTGGACGGCCAAGCAACCGAACAGCGAGATCCCGTTCATGGTGGCGATGTATGCCGCCGTGCTGGTGTTCCTTCCGGTCGTCATCGACGGCACCAGCACCCCCGGGCGGCTCCTCGGTGCAGGTGGGCTCCTCGGGGCGGCCGCGGTCATCCGCCCCGCCGGGCTGGTGCTCCTGCCGGCGGTCGCCCTCGTGGCGTGGCTCCGGCTCGGTTCGCCGACGCCGCGACGGCTGCTCCTGTGCTTGGCCCTCGTCGGCGGGTTCCTGGCGCCGGTCACCGTCGCCTCGGCCTGGATGTCGTCGGTCGGCAGCACGCCCGTGCTGCTCTCGGACTCGCCCGACCTGAACGTGATCGACGGCCTCTCCCTCGCCGTGGGCTCGCGTCGCGAGGCCGAGGACCTGCCCATGCCCGAGAACCTCCGCCGATTCGTGATCGACGCACGGGGTCGCGAGACCGAGCTCGGTCGTGAAGGAACCCTCGGCCCCTACCTGAGGGAGGCGATACGCGAGCACCCCGCGGCGCTGGTCGAGCTCGTCGCCTACAAGTCGGTCCGGTCCTGGTACGGCACCGAGTCGTTCCGATTCGAAGGGGTGCTCCTCGCCATGCAGCTCCTGTTCGTCGGGATCGTCACCGCCGGGGGCGTCGTCGCCTTCCGCCGGGGTGACCCGTCGCGCTGGTACGTCGTCCTGGCCGCCTCGATGACCATGGCTTCCTGGATCAGTGCCATCGCGGCCCTGTCGATCGTGCGCTACCTGGTGCCCGCGCTCGGTCTCCTCATGCCGCTCGCCGCCGTCGCCGTGGTCGCGGCCACCGATCACGCCCGCGCGGGCACGAGGCGCTGAGCACCGGGCGGGAGGCGGCCGAGACGCCGCTCAGCGGGTCCCCGACGGGTGAGCTGCAACCTGCGGTCGATCCACTCGCGCACGGGTCCGTCGTACCCGCGGGTGGGAAGCCCATCCCTCCCGGCGGCCCGCGACAGGTATTGGCAGACGAAGAGCACCCGATCGTGCACGAGTGCGCGTCCCCCCCGGTGGTAGCCGCGCGTGTCGGCGAGGAAGATCGTTCCCCGCGGACCGGTTGCCCGGATCCACCGATCCCGTGGGACGACGGCGGCCATCTGATCGTCGCTGCTCCGCGGTGTGGGGCCGTCGTGGTGGAGGTGAGCGGGTCGCGACCTCGCCGTCCCTTCGGTGTGGGTGCCGGGGGCATAGGTGAAGGGCCCACATCCCTCGTCCACGTCCTCCAGTGCCACGAACAGCTTCAGTACGATCCGGTCCTCCGGGTCGCGGTGCCACAGCTGGGACTGGTGGGCGGGCTCGGTCGTCACGAGGTTCTGCCAGATGTTGCAGTACCGAAGGCGGACGTACATCCCGAAGTAGGCGTGCACGACCTCGAGGATCCGGGGCTGGAGCGCGAACCGCCCGAAGGCGCTCTCGGCCTCGAGGGGCGGGTCGGCGCCCAGCAGCGGGACGAGGTACGGCTTCTGGGTCCCTGCCGTGGGGTCGTCGAGCATGGCTCTGGCCGCAGCGATCTCGGGACTTCGTTCGTGTCGTGCCCGATCGGCCGCTTCGAAGAGGTCGGCGCCGGCGGCGGGGCCGAGGAGGGCATCGACCGAGGTGAGCGACATGCCGTCACGGAAGAGATCGTCGACGACTCGGGCCGCTTCCCCTGAGGCAGCCTCGCCGGCACGACGGTAGGCGAGCGTGGGTCCGAGGTTCACCCCGTAGCGCCAGGTGAGCGCAGAGCGCTGAGCGTTTCTCCGCACGATCCGTTCGGCGCGCCGGAGGCCATTGGACAGCAAGGAGCCTCAGAGTATGTGACCGAAGGCCGCGGGGCGCTGATCGATGGCCAGCCCCAGGCTCACCCACTGCCACACGAAGTAGCTGTTCTCCCCGTCACCGTCGACGAAGGCGCCCCACTCCCGTCGGACCGCAGCCTCGTCGAGCCAGCGCCCTCCGACGGCCTCGAGAGCGGTGTCGATCCGCTCCTGCGCCCACGACCGCAGCGGTCCCCGCAGCCATTCCCGCTGGGGCGTCTGGAGCGGGCGCTTCGGTGCCTCGACCACCCCGCCCGGGATCAGGTCTGCCGCGATGCGCCGCAGCAGCCACTTGCCGGTCCCGTCCCGCAGCTTGCGGTCCACCGGCTGGCGCAGCGCCAACTCGACGAGCCGGTGATCGAGGAAGGGCTCGCGCAACTCCGTGGATGCCCGCATCGAGGCGCGGTCGTTGAAGCGGAGCGCCCGGGGGAGCTTGGTGAACGACAGGTCGCGGTGCTGGAGACGACGGAGCGGGTCGGGGAATCCGGCCGGGGGCACGAACGGGTCGGCGAGGGACCGGAACTCGGGCACGAGGCAGTCGGGACGCACGGGGCGGTCGGAGAGGCCCTGCACCACGGGTGCGTCCTGCCCGGTGAGGGCGGATCGGTAGTAGTCGTAGCCGGCCCACTGCTCGTCCATGCCCTGGCCGTCGAGCAGGACGATCGAGCCGTCGCGGCGGGCCTGTTCGAAGAGCCGGGCGTACGCGAGGGTCGGCAACCCGCCGAAGGGCTCGTCCTGGGTGGCCTGCACGGAGCGGGCCAACGACGGCACCTCGCCGGGGGACAGGGTGACGACGGTCGACGCGTGGGGCGTGCCGGCCAACATCTCGTCCACCCACGGGGTCTCGTCGTAGCGGTCGTCGCCGGTGGCGAAGGTGTACGCGTTCACCGGGGGGTGGTCGTCCGGGAGTTGCCCGACCAGCCCCAGGAGGGTGGCCGAGTCGAGCCCGCCGCTCAGGTTCACCCCCACCGGCACGTCGGACCGGAACCGCAGCCGGACGCTCTCGGCGAGGAGCTCCCGGTACTCCTCAGCCACCACCTCGACGGGTCTCGTGTCCTCGTCGGTGCCGGCGGCCGCGACCACGTCGTACCAACGGTCGATCGTCAGGGTGCCCTCGTGCCACCGCAGGACGTGGCCCGGCGGCACGGAGGAGATCCCGCTCCAGAAGGTGCGGGGCGAGTGATCCAGGAGCCCCGCGCCCAGGTAGGTGGACCAGGCCGTGTCGTTCGGGATGGGCCGCACGCCGGCGGACAGCAGGGCGCCGACCTCGCTGGCCACATGAAGCGTCCCGTCGTCGGTGCGGTGGTAGTAGAGCGGCTTCACGCCGAAGCGGTCCCGGGCCGCCACGAGCCGGCCGCGCGCCTCGTCCCAGAAGAGCACCGAGAACATGCCGACGAGGTGGTCGAGGCAGCCCTCGCCCCAGCGTTCGTAGGCCGCGAGGAGGACCTCGGTGTCGGTGCGGGTCCGGAAGGGGAAGCCGGCGAGCTCCCGTCGCAACTCGACATGGTTGTAGATCTCGCCGTTGAACGCGATGCGGGTGCCGCTCGGGCTGACGAGGGGCTCGTCGGCGGCGGGGGAGCGGTCGATGATGCTCAGCCGATTGGTGCCGATGGCGCCGCCGGCCGAGGCGCCGCCGTGCACCCAGTGCGCGTCCGGGCCACGGTGGTGCTGGTGGCGGACCATGGCCTCGACGACGTCACGGCGAGCACCCGGACCGAAGACCCCGGCGACACCGCACATCAGCCGGCGGTCATCGACGCCAGGAGCGCCTCGGCGCGGGCCCAGTCGTCCAGGTCGTCGATGTTCACGCTCGCCGCCGGGTCGAGCACGACGGCCTCGAGGTGCGTCCCGTAGGGATCGCCCGCCTCGATGCCTTCGGCGCGCATGACATAGACCGCTCCGTCACGGTGGAAGGCGGGTGGCAGGTCCTGGCGCCGGGCGACCGGGCTGCGCGCACCGGTGCTGAGACGGAGGGCGCCGTCGGGCTCCCGCAGGTAGACCCAGTGGGGGTTGTGCTCGGCCGGTACGGGCAGCATCGTGACGACGGCGTCGGCACCCGACTCGTCGAGGAGGTCGATGCAACGATCGATGAGCCCCTCGGGTCGGAAGGGGGTGGTGGGCTGGAGGAGGCAGACCGCGTCGTAGGCCTCCGACAACGACTCGACGGCGTGTTGCAGGACGGCGATCATCGGGGTGTCGTCCGCGGCGAGCTCGGGGGGTCGGAGGAAGGGCACGTCGAGGCCCGAGCGCGAGCCCACCTCGGCGATCGCCTCGTCCTCGGTCGTCAGCACCACCCGGTCGAGTCGCGCGGCCGCCAGGGCGGCATCGGCGGTGTAGGCGAGGAGGGGCCGGCCACCGAGCAAGCGGGTGTTCTTGCCGGGGACCCCCTTCGAACCGGCGCGCGCCGGGACCACGCCGAGAACCCGCATCAGTAGGCGAGGCGCTTCTCGACCCGGAGCGGCACATCGGCGAGGAGCTGGGCGATCCGGGGGCCGGCCATGCCGTCGCCGTAGAGGTGGTCCGGAGCGAACGGGCCGTGCCCGAGGTGGCTGTCGATGGCACGCAGGATCTCCCGGCGGTCGTAGCCGACGTCGATGACGTTGGTGCCACGCTCACGCCCGCCCTGCCTCGAGCCCACGTTCACGGTGGGGACGCCGAGGAACGAGCACTCCCGGATGCCCACGCTCGAGTTTCCCACCAGCGCGCCCGCGTTGCACAACAGGCGGAGGAAGTCCGTCGGTGCGAAATTCTTGAAGAAGTGGACGTTCGCAGGGTGCTCGTTCTCACGAAACGCCCGGATGGCGTTGGACGTCCCGTCCGAGCCGGCGTCCACGTTGGGCCAGAACCAGAGCGTCTCCCGACCGCTCGTATGCACGGCGTGGAGCGTCTCGGTGACCTGGGCCCGGGCCGCCTCGTGCTCGGTGGTGACCGGATGCTGGAGCACCACCAGGTAGCCGTCGTCGAGGTCGAGCGACGGGCCCACGCCCCCGTAGCGCTCGAACGGGTCGAAGCCGAGGCCGGGATGCGCGGCCACGCGCGCGGCCAGGTCGATCGACGGGCAACTCGTGACGAAGACGGTTGCAGGGTCCTCGCCCATCTTGACGATGCGCTCCGCGGCGAGCTCGGTGGCCGCGAAGTGCAGGTCGGCGAGCTTGGTGACGGCGTGGCGGACCTTCTCGTCGATCGAACCGCTCACCTCGCCGCCCTGGACGTGGGCCAGCGGGATGTTCATGTAGGAGGCGGCGACGGCCGTCGCAAGGGTCTCGAACCGGTCGGCGACGGTGACGACCACGTCGGGGGCCAGGCTCGCGAACAGGCTGGACAGCTCGATCAGGCCGAGGCCCGTGGTCTTGGCCATCGAGGTGGGGTCCTCGCCCTCGAGCACGATCGAGGCCCGTGCGGCGATGGCGAAGCCGTCCTTCTCGATCTGGTCGACCGCGCTGCCGTAGCGGTCGAGCAGGGCCGAGCCCCCGACGACCAGCTGGAGGTCGAGATCGGGATGGGCGACGATGGCCTCGAGCGCGGTCTTGATGCGGCTGTAGCTCGGTCGAGCGGTGACGACCACGCAGACGGACCGTCGGCTCAACGCGCCGCCCCCCGTGGCGCCCTGCAAGCGCCGCCGTGGGCGCGGGCCGTCACCCGACGCCCGGCCGCTCGGGCTGGAGGTCGTCTTCGCCGACCGGCTCGTCGGTGGCGACGGGTCTCTGCAGGCTCCTGCCCACGAGCGTGCCCAACGCCGACGGCGGCGTGCCTCCGCCGGGCTTCTTGGCCAGCAGGTCGTCGGCGGTGAGCACGTGACCGGCCGGAAGCGGGCCGCGGGCCACCAGGCTCCTCGTGAACATGGCCCGGAGCGCGCCGCGTTCTTCGGCGGCCCGGTCCTTGTCGACCGGATGGTCGACCATGGCCGCGATGAACCGGGTTCCCTCCACGAGCTGCCGGAGCTCGCCGGTGGTCACCGAGGAGCTCACGTCCGGCCCGAAGGACTCGCGACTCAGGGTGACGTGGACCTCGACGACCCTGGCTCCGAGGGCGACCGCCGCCAGCGCCGGGAAGATCGTCCCTGAATGGTCGGAGAGGCCGACGTCGCATCCGTACCGCTCGGCGAGCGTGCCGAGGAGGTTGAGTCCCACCGCCTCGGGTGGGCACGGATAGGTGGAGCTGCACTGGAGCACGGTGAACGCCACGCCGGCCGCCCGCAGGCGCTCGACGGCCGCGTCGAGCTCGCCGAGCGGGCTCATGCCGCTCGAGAGCAGGATCGGCACGCCGACCGCGGAGCACGCGTCGACCAGTTCGAGGTTGGGCACCTCACCCGAGGCGATCTTCAGCCCGTCGACCCCGATGTCGCGCAGCAGGCCCACCGCCTCCAGCGAGAACGGCGAGCTGAGAAAGGCCAGCCCGACATCGTGGGCGTGCTCGCAGAGGCCCCGCCACTGGTCCGGGGTGAACTCCATCCGCCTCCAGTAGGCGTACCGGGTCTCGTCCTGGGGGCTGAACGGCACGCGCCACGGCTCCCGGGAAGTGCTCTCGGCGGATGCGATGTGTGTCTGGAACTTCACGGCGTCGGCCCCGGCCGCGGCGATGGCGTCGACATGGGCGTGCGCGGTGCCGAGGCTGCCGTCGTGGGCCTGGGCGACCTCGCCGACGACCACCACCTCCCCGGGGTCGGTGGGTGCCCGGAGCGTCGCCCTCACCGGGGCCCGGCCCGGCCGTCGTCCCGGTCGGGCACGAAGGTGAACATGGCGAGGGCAAAGGCGAACGAGGGGGCCGCGACCCTGGTGGCGGCATGCAACATGTCGACCAGTGCCCACGCGGAGAAGGCCAGGGTCCAGGCGTGCCCCCAGGAGATCTGCTGGCGACGATACGCGCTCACCGCCATCGCGACGAGGCAGACGATGGCGACCACCCCGAGGATGCCGTGCTCGGCGAGAAGCCGCGTGTACTCCGTGTGCGACGCATAGGTCCTCCGGTTGACCTCGACCGCCTCGGACTGGCCCGCGCCGACGCCGAGGGCCACGTGATCGATGAAGGTCTCGAACTCCTTGCGGACGAGTTCGGTGCGCACGTCGGCCTCGCGGGTGTCGGAGAAGCGGATCGTCAAGGCCCCGCCGGTGAACTGGTCGACGCGGGGGAAGACCACGACGGTGCCCACGAGGCCGATCACGAGGAGAAGGCCGAAGACCCGGGCGGCTTCGCTGCGGCGGCGGAGCAACACGGGCAGGGCGACGAGCAGGGCGACCGCGACGTTCGTCATGCCGCCCCGCGAGAACGTGAGGCCCCCCTGCACCAGGAACCACATGGCCATGGTGACCGAGACGAAGGGCCGCACGAAGCCCGACTCGCGTATCGCGAGCAGGATGAGGCAGAGCGCCCCGAGGCCGAGGACGACCGACACCTGGTTCGGCCCGAAGCCCCCGGTGGCCTTGAAGCTCGACTCGTTGACGAAGTCCGACGACGAGAGCCCTCGCGCCGCCTCGGTGCCGAGGGTGGCCGTGGCGATGACCGGGGCCACGAGGCACCAGAGCGCCGGGCGCATCGACCACCAGGGCCCCGCGACCTGCGAGACGAACAGGACGCCGAGGCCGAGCGCGACGAGCCCGGCGACGTTGAAGCTCACCGGCTCGATGGCGGCGACCGGGCCGAGTCTGACGAAGGGGACCGCACAGGCGGGAAGCAGGGCCGCGAGGAAGACGATGGTCGTTCCCGACCGCTGCGGCCGCCCGACGAACCGGATGACGCCGACGGTGGAGATCAGAATGAGGAGGTACTTGCTCAGCTCCCATGGCGCGACGGCCTCGGTCTGTCGCCAGAGGACCTCGGCCCCGACAACGTAGGCCGCGACCCGGAGGAGCGGTCCTGGAGATCGGGCCGCGGCCAGGACCCAGATCGTCGTGGCCACCGTCGCCGCCGCATGCGCCGTCGCGATCGCGCGGTTCGCCTGCATGGCCAGCCCGAGCGGTACGTGGACGGCCAGGCACAGCAGCAGGAGCCCGAGTGGCAGCCGCGTCCGGGGCGACTGCGGCGCGCCGGTCGGTGGCGTCGCGGTGGAGGTGCTCGCAGGGCTCGTCACGGCGCTCGAAACCTACCGGCCCGACAGGACCCGGGCATGGCGGCGAAGGTGCCGGGTCACCTGCGCGATGCCCTCGTCACGCGCGAAGAGGCGCCCGAACACCTCGACCGAGGCCACCTTGGCGGCCAGGTACGGGTCGACGTCGGTGCCGAGCCGAGCGATCGCGCGCTCCGGGAGACCCAGCAGGTCGGCGACGTAGCCCCCGGTCCAGAAGGCGGGCTCGAGGCGGACGTGTTGGTGCCCATACATCGGGAATCCGGCCTTGCGTCGGCCGGCGATGTCGGCGGGGAGCCGGCGGGCCGCCACCCTTCGGATGATCGCCTTGTCCAGCAGGAACGGGTGCTTCGGATTGCCGAGGCGGGTGCTCGTCGCGACCTTGGCCGTCATCGGAAGGTTCACCCCGAACCGCACGACGTCTTCGTCGAGATAGGGGAACCGGGCCTCGACGCCGGCGGCCATGCCCATGGCGTCGTTGCGGTGCAACAAGGTGAGGAGGTGCTCGCCAAGCCAGGTCAGCACCCGGCCGTGCTGTTCCGCCGACGGACGCGCCAGGAAGCCGAACGCGTCGGCGCCGGCTGCGTCGAGGCGCGCCGCGCCGAAATGGCCGACCAGCTCCGAGAGGAAGTCCGCCTGGCTCGCACCGCGGGGTGCGAGTGCCGATCGGTACGGGTACGGGAGCCGTTCGGCCACCCACCGTTGCGCATGTACGGGTGCGCCGAGGACCCGCCGGTACCGCTCCGCGGCGATCTCGCCGTATCCGAAGAAGAGCTCGTCGGCCCCCTCCCCGGTGACCACGGAGCGCACCCCCTGCTCGGCGGCGGTCCGAGCGAGACGGCCGAACGGGAGCGCGTTCACATGGGTGATGAGCGGCGCCTCGAGGTGCCAGGTGGCCTGTGCCCAGTCGTCGAGGACCGCCTCGCGCGGGAAGGGAACGATGTCGACTTGCTGACCGAGGTGGTCGGCGGTCCGCCTCGCGGCCGCTGCTTCGGAGCTCGCGCCACCGACATCGGCGGTGAACAGCCTGGGCGGGTCGCTGCGTCCGGCGGAGATGCTGGCGAGCAGCGAGGAATCGACACCCCCGCTCAGGAAGGTGCCCATCGGGGCGTCGCCGCCCGCCATGTGGCCCACTGCCGAGGAAAGCAGGCCGTCGAGCTCCACGACGAGCTCGTCGGGCCGGCGGCGCTCGAGCTCGGCGTACAACGACGGGTCCACCTGGTCGGCGAGCGACCACCAGGAGGTGAGACGGGGTTGCGCGCCCCCGCCGGCCTGGAGCCAGTGCCCGGGGGGAACCTGACCGATCCCCTCGAACGCCGTGAGCGAGGGGGAGCGGTCGATGCGCCCGGTGACGGCGAAGACGGCCTGGATCGGGTCGGGGGCGAGCGGTCGGACGGCGCCGAGGGCCTTGGCCTCCGAGGCCCATGCCAGTGCTCCGTCGTGTTCCGACCAGAGCAGGGGCTTGATGCCGAGACGGTCGCGCGCGAGCGAGACGGTCTGGCGGTCGAGGTCGGCGAAGGCGAAGGCGAACATGCCCCGCAACCTCGGCAGGGTGTCCGCCACGCCCCAGCGGCACAACGCGTGGAAGAGCACTTCGGTGTCCGAGTGCCCCCGGAAGACCACACCGGCCTCCTCGAGGTGGCGGCCGAGCTCCCGGTGGTTGTAGATCTCGCCGTTGAACGTCAGCGCGGCGTGCTCATCGCCCAGGGGCTGTGCCCCCGCGTCGGAGCGATCGACGATGCTCAGCCGCGCCGCGCCGAGGCCCACGGCGCGATGGACCAGGATCCCGGTGTGATCGGGTCCTCGGTGGGCGATCAGGGCGATCATCGCCTCGATCGACGCCCGGTCGGCCGGCCGGCTGTCCCCCCTGAGCATGCCCGCGATGCCGCACACGTGTGGGGCTACGTCCCTGTTCGAGTCCGTGCACGAGCGCTCGATCGGGACCGCCCGAACCCGTTCTTGGCGCCGTTCGATTGGCCGTAGGGGACATAGCCGTAGTCGACGTAGCCGTACGCGATCTCGTGCGGGGCGGAGCCGAGCACGGTGCCGACGAGCGGGGCGCCGACCTGGCGGAGGGAACTGACCGCGCGCTGCACCCGCCGCTTGCTGCTGAGGCCGGAGGAGGTGACGACGATGGTGGCGTCGGCGACCCGCGACAGCACCACGGCGTCGGTGACGGGGAGGACGGGCGGTGAGTCGAGCAGCACCACGGAGTGGTCGGCGGCCAGCCTCCTGATGATCTCGGCAAACCCCTCGCTCCCGAGCAGCTCGGAGGGGTTCGGGGCCAGGGGGCCGGCGGACAGGATCGACAGGTTGGGGAACTCGGGCGCGGACCGGAGCACGTCGTCGAGCTGGGCCTCGTGGAGGAGCACGGAGGTGAACCCGACGTGACGGTCGAGGCCGAAGAACTCGTGGAGACGGGGCCGGCGGAGGTCGCAGTCGACCGCGACGACGGTCTCGCCGGCCTGCGAGAAGGCGACGGCCAGGTTCACCACGGTGGTGGTCTTGCCCTCGCCCGGTTGCGCACTCGTGACCTGGATCGTCTGCATGCGCTTCTCGAGGGCCAGGAACTCGACCGAGGTCCGCAGCGACCGGCCCGACTCGGCGGTGTGCGACATCGGTTTGGTCGCCGTCAGGATCGCGTGCTCGGGGTCGCCCTCGTGGAACGGGACCACGGCGAGCGAGGGAAGGTCGCCGGCGGCCCGGGCGACGTCGGCGATGTCCCGGATGGTGTCGTCGAGGTGCTCCTGCACGAACACCACCGCGATGCCGAGCAGCACCCCGAGCACGAGCACGACGGTGAGGTCCTGGCGGTGGTTCGGTGAAGTCGGCGAGGACGGGGCCGACGCTGGGCCCAGGATCTCGATGGGCGGCCTGCTGGCGATGAGGCCCTGCTGCGTCTCGAGCTCGCTGAGCTGATCGCTGTACGAGGCGGCGCTGTTCGACAGCGTCTGTTGGATCTGCTGGTTCTCGCTGATCTGGGTGTCGAGGGCGGCGAGCGCCGTGGGGTCGCTGGTGACGGCCCGCTGTCGGTTCAGGTCGTTGAACTGCGAAAGGGCCGCGGCCGCCGACGCCTCGACCTGGTCGAGGCTGCGCCGGACCTCCTGCTTCGCGTTCCGGACCGCGTCGCGGTTGTCCGACGAGCGAAGGTCACGGTGGACCTCGGCGTAGGTGTTGGCGATCAGTGCGACTCGCTCGGGATCACCGCCGGTGGCGGTGATCTCCAACACGTCGTCCACGCCGCCGGCGGCCACGGTGACGCTGCCGCCGAACCCGAGTCGGTCCTCCACGGCGTTCGCCGTCCGGAGGCTGGTGATGAGCCGGGCCTCGTTCTGCACGCGTCGCTCGGGATCGCTCGAGAGCTGTTCGGTCAGGACCGAATCCGCGGCGCCGGCCTTGAGCAGGGCGGTCGTGGTTGCCTGGTACACGGGGCTCTTGCGGTACGACGAGACCGCGCCGAGGGCGAGCACCACGAGGATCACCACGATGAGGGTCCACCGGCGCCGCCGCACCACGACCAGGGATGCACGCAGGTCGAAGTCGCTCGAATTCGTGGGAGCGTTCTGTGTGTACATGGGTCTTGCGACTGTAACCGCTGGCATGTGGCGTTCAGCCTGCAGCCCGAGCCGAATCCGAGTCGATGAGTGAGCGCGTCGGCGGGGTGTGGCCGCCGGTCGGGGCCGCGCTCAGCGCCAGCCGTTGAGGGCGACGTCGAGCTCCTGGGCCCGGGCGGGCACGCTTCGGGCCGCCACGGCGAGGACGCGATGGATGAGCCCGTGGAGCGGTCGGGACCAGCCTCGCAGCGGCCACCTGGTCTGGATGAAGAGGACGTAGCGAGCCTCGTCGCTGTCGTTCCAGGCCTCGTGCTCGACGGCGTCGTCGAACGCCAGGGTCTTGGCGTCCTCCCAGACGATCACCTCGTCGGCCACCTGCAACCGGCACGACCCGATCGGCTCGGGCACCTTCACGCCCAATTGCACGCGAAGCGCCCGGTAGGGCCCACGGTGACGCGGCAGGTGGGTGCCCCCCGCGAGAACGGTGAAGCCGGCGATCTCGAGGTCGGGGACACCGGCGATGAGTGCCGCGGTGGCCGGGCAGCGTGCCGCGTTGGTGTCGAGCCACGTGCCGAAGGAATAGAGGATGTAGGTGTTCCACGGGCCCTCGGCGCCGAGCTCCTCGCCCATCACCTCGTCGATGTCGGGCATCTGGATGCCGTCGGCCAGCAGCTGATCGAGCTCGCGGCGCACCTCGGGCCAGTTCGCGGCGACCGTGGGCGCCCACGGGATGCCGAGGGGATCGATCGAATGGTTCGTGATCGGGAACTGGCGATCGATGAGCCAGCGATCGAGATCGACCAGCTTTCCGAGCGTGTGCTCGATCCTCTCCATGGCCGATCGACCGCGCCCTCGCTCCATCGGGTTGATGGTAGTCCGAAGGCGTCGGGCGCCCAGATCCCGCGGGCAATCAGCAGAGGGGTGCGAGCGCCGTGTGTCGCCGACCACCCACGAGGCTGGGGTGGTCGGCGAAGGCGAGCAGTTCGGCGTCGCCCGACGAATTGCCGTAGGCCCACAGCTCGAGCGCGTCGGTGCCACCCAGCCATCGACGGAGCTCCTCGGTCTTCTGCGGGCCCCGTACGTTGGGGCCGAGCATCTCGCCGGTGTGGCGGCCGTCCGCGCCCACTTCGAGGCCGACGGCCAGGACGGCATCGAACCCCAGCCGACCCACGAGCAACGGGGTGAGATAGGCGTCCATCGAGGCCGAGACCGCCACCAGTTCGTGGCCGGCCCGCCGGTGCTCGGCGACCCGGTCGACCATGGCCGGGACCAGCGCCGCTTCCAGCAGGGTGGCGTAGCTCGCGCCGTGGGCCGTGATGCGGGCCGGGTCGTCGCCGGCGGTCAGGCGTCGGAGCAGGCGGGACTTGACGTCGTCGCGCCGGTGCGTGCCCGGCTGGGGCCGCCACGGCGGCCCGATGGCTGCGGCGCTGGCAACGAGTCTCCGGCGGCCGTAGAGCCGCTCCAGGAAGGGAAGGAACGTGTCGCGCCTCGTGAGGGTGCCGTCGAAGTCGAAGGCGGCGACGCGTCGGGCGGGGGTCAAGCGTCGGCGGGGCCCAACAGGGCGTGCAGGGCCGGGTCGAGGGCAGGGAACCGGAAGGTGAATCCGGCCTCGCTGAGGCGGGTCGGCAGCACGCGCTGGCTGCTCAGGAGGAGCTCGTCCACGAGCTCGGAGCCGAACAGCAGCTTGGGCCCGAATGAGGGCACCGGGACGACGGCCGGCCGGTGGAGCGCGTGCCCGAGTGCCTCGGTGAAGGCACGGTTGGTGAGGGGCCCGGGTGCGGTGAGGTTCACGGGGCCCGCGATCTCGTGGTCGAGCAGCCAGCGGATCGCGCCCACCTCGTCGGGGAGGGCGATCCAGCTCATGTACTGGCTGCCGTTCCCGATGCGCCCCCCGAGGCCTGCCCGGAAGATCGGCATCATCTTGGCCAGCACGCCGCCGTGGAGGTCGAGGACGATGCCGGTTCGGGCCATGGCCACACGCACGCCCGCATCCGATGCCCGTGCGGTCGCCGCCTCCCATGCCTGGCACACCCCGGCGAGGAAGCCGTCGCCGGCGTGCGAGTCCTCGTGCAGCACTTCCTTGCCCCGATCGCCGTAGTACCCGATGGCCGAGCCGCTGACGAGGACGCGTGGCCCGTCGCTCGCCTCGGCCAGGGCGCTCGCGATCAGCTCGGTGCCCCGGACCCTGCTCTGTTCGATGCGGCGCTTCTGCGCGTCGGTCCACCGCCGGTCGGCGATGCCCTCGCCGGCCAGGTGGACGACGGCATCCAGGCCGGCGAGGTCGGTGGCATCGAGGCGGCCGGCGTCCGGGTCCCAGGCGATCTCGTCGGGCCCTGACGGGTTGCGACGCACGACCCGCACGACCCGGTGCCCGTCGTGTTCGAGTGACGTGGTGAGCGCCGTGCCGATGAGCCCGCTCGACCCGGTGATCGCGATGTCCATGTCCTCAACCTACCGGCGGGAGCCGGCCGACCCCGGTGCCGGAAGGGCTCGAACCCGGGACGAGCCGGCACCGAGGGGAGGTCAGGGCGGTGTCAGGCGGAGGCGGAGGCGCTGGTCGCCGTCGGTGGTGGCGACGGACGCCGTGGCGACGCCGTCCTCCACCGAGAACACATCAGACGCCTGCGGGGTGTAGTCGCCTGCGGGCGTGACCTCGACCGACATGGTGTCCGGGTTGACCGTCGGCTGGTTGGCGACGGTGAGCCGGTAGGTGTCCGACGGGCGGATGATGCCCGAGAGGGTCAGCTCGAGGGTGATGGTCTGACCTGCCGGGATGTTGAAACGCCCCGAGTAGACCGACATCCCGAACTCCCGGCCCTCGTCCATGGACTGGGCACCTTCACCCAGGGCCGATCTCGCCACGGCCTCGTCGAGCCCCAGCGGTGTGTAGAAGGAGAGGTTGATGCCGTTGGTGCCCAACGGGGTGTCGCCGCCGCGGATGCGGTCACCGCTGCTGAGGATCACGTCCGGGAGCCCGCTGGCGGGTGCGTTGTTCGTGATCTCGATCGTGGCGGTGGCGTGGACCTCGCCGGTGGCGGGGTCGTACGCGGCGCGGTAGTCGATCGACCGATCCATGAAGATATCGATCTTGTTGTTGGCAGCGTTGTTGGTCACGAGCCCGATCAGGTCGCCCCCACGGGCCCGGGGGTACGCCCCGTCGATGCCGACCTGCTCGATGAACGACTGCTCGGGGGCTGCGTCGCTGTAGACCATGAGGCGGCCCTGGTCGACCATCGGCCCGAGCACATCGGCGATCTGGCGGGGGCCGGGCAGATCGCCGCTCGTGAGCGCGTCGAAGGTCTCCCGGGTGGCCTCCTCGAGGAAGTCCTTGCGGTCCGACCGCTGGTCGAAGGTGAGGTACTGCTGGCGCAGGAGGACGTCGGCGGCGTTCTCGGCGGTGAGGGGCTCGGGGTATCCGCTGACGCTGATGGGCCCGGTGAAGTTGAGCATCGCCTGGAGCGCCACGGGGTCGACGGTGATGACGCCGTCGACTGGCTGCCCGCCCGCCTGGGGATAGAGCTCGGACAGCACCTGGGCCACCGTGGGCATGTCGGGCGAGAGGCCGGCGTCCCCCATGTAGTTGGCGATGTCGAACCGCCCGTAGCGCTCGAGGTACTCCTGGGGGCCGGTGAGGGTCGCCCCATTGGCTCTTGCGGGAAGCTCGACGTCCTCGATGCTGCCCGACCGGGTGAGCTCGAGGTCCCCGTTCGCCGCCGTCAACTCGCCGAAGCTGCCCATGAACCCGCCGAGTGCGCGGTTCTCGCTCGGTGTCAGGAAGGCGATGAAGTAGTGGCGGGGTGTCCCGCCACCGAGCATCGCGGGCGCCAGCTGCACGCCGTCGATGGCCAGGCGCGCATCGGGGAGGGCGTCGTTGACCTCGTCGTCGAACCGTTCGACTCGTCGGGCCAGGGGTTGCACCAGCCACGGCGACTGGATGTCGTCCACCCGTTCCGACGCCGTCTCGAGGGCGGTGACGGCCTGGCGGAGCGGCTGTTCGAAGCTCTGGACGAGCTCGAGGTCGATCGTGCCGTCCTGGAACCGGAGCTGGTCGATGTCGGCGTCGGTGGCCGCCGACGACGCGGACGCAGCGAGCGACGCGCCCTCATCGGTGACGGCCTGGACCGCAGCGGCCTGCTGTCCGAGGATCGGGACGACCCGCGCCGGGAGCGCCCACGGGGCCATGAGCGCGTCGTGGGCGCTCCCGAACGAGGCGGCCGAGCGCGAGAGCCGTCGTGCCGCGACGGCACCCTCGCCGTCGCGGGCCGCGTCGAACCCGTTCTGGGCCCGGTTGATCCCTGCGGCGAGGTCGGCGCGGGCGGTGAACGCGGCCACCGCGAGCCCGACGGCGGCGAGCCCGGCGAACACGAAGGTCCCCGCCACGGTCCAGCGCACCACTCGACGGGACCGGTCGGAGCAGTTCCGATACCCCGAGGCCAGGACGGGCACCGTGGCCGCGGCCGCGATGAGCGCGGTCGCACCCGTGGGATCGACGGCGTCGAGGCGGAGCAGCACCTGGATCGCGAGGGCGCCGACGGCTGCACCGATGATCGGCGCGAGGGGCTGCGTGCGCCGGTCGAAGGCCGCGGCGAGGAACGCGACGAGAAGTGCCACGAGGCTCAGCGTGAGTTGGGGCCCGCCCTGGGCGGCGGTTGCGGTGACGCCGGCGAGCACGAGCCAGGTCCAGCGACGGGCCTTCGACGCAGCGATGACGACGACGAAGGCGAAGCCGCCGCGCCAGATGACATCGCTGACGATCCAGCCGGTGGGCCGGGCCGCGCTCAGTGCGGCCCCGACGGCCGCGGCGGAAGCGATGGCCCAGACCGTCGCGAGAACTGCCCGGGTGGGCGGTCGCGGCGATCCGTGAGGGCGGGGGGTGGTTTCGGGAGCGGCCAAGGTGGGTCCGGCGGAGACGGGGGCGAGGAGGCGAGGAGACCGGGATCGGTCGGGAACGGGATCCTATCGGTGGGGTGGTCCCGCAATTCGGCGGGTGGCCGGCGGCGCTACCGTTCGGCGCGTCCATGTCCCCGCTCTCGGTCAGCCTCTGCGTCCCGCTGTGGGAGCCCCAGCCCCATCACCTTCGGAGCCTGCTGGGGTCGATCCGGCGCCAGTCGTACCCGGCGCTCGAGGTGGTCATCGTCGATGACGGCGAGACCGGGGACCTCGAGGCCCTGGTGGCCGACATGGGCCTTCCGGCGGTCACGGTCTTCCGGAACGAGCGCCGCCTGGGGATGGTGGCGAACTGGAACGAGGCCGCGCGACGGGCGACCGGCGACCTTGCGATGGTGCTGGGCCAGGACGACGCGCTCGGCGACGGCATGATCGACCGTTACGCCCGCGAGTTCACCCGTGCCGCCGACGTGGTCGCCTGCTCCGCGGGCGAGGCCTGGATCGGCGACGACGACGGCGAGCTGCGAGTGCCGAGGCGGCCCAATCGCCGAGAGCGGATCTTTCGGAAGCGCGACCGGTACGTGCTCGACCAGGGTGATCTCGTGCGGCTCTGCCTCCGGAACGGCCAGGTGTACGGCGAGCCCTCGGCGGTGATGTTCCGCCGGTCGGCGTTCGAGGCCGTCGGCGGCTACCGGGCCGAGTTCGGCCACGTCGCCGACCTGGACCTCGACCTCCGCCTCGCGGGCGAGGGCCCCGTCGTGTATCTGCCCCAACCCCTCGTGCGCCGCCGGATCCACCCCCACATGACGACGGTGGCCCAGCAGGCGAGCGGTGAGACGGCCGACGCCCGCGAGCGTCTGCACCGGGCGTGGATCGATCATCCGGCGCTCTCGTCCCGAGACCGGGACCGGGCCCGGGTGGCCCTTGCCTCCTGGGCGGCTCGGGATGTGGTGAAGGCCGTGCTCAACCGGCGGTGGGACGTGGCCCGACAGCAGTCCGGCGTGGTTCGCCGCTACGGGCGGAATCCCTGGCGCTACGTGGCCGAGAACGTGGCCGAGCTGGCCACGGGCGTCAACCGCGACGCCTGCTGAGCGAGGGCAGGCGCCGACGACGGGTCGTGGCCGGTTCGCTGATCACGACGTTCTCGCTGTCCGCCACGAAGATGGGGTCGTAGCAACCGGGGTCGTTGTTGGCGCTCCCCTCGCCCGATCCCGGGTTGGCGCTCGGCCCGGGCACCAGGGGACCGACGAGCTCGTTGTCGGTCACCGTCACGTTGGTCGCGCCGTTGATCCGGACGAAGTTGTTGCGACAGCGGCCGATCACGTTGTCGGCGACCACGATGTCGCGGATGCCCAAGCCGGTTCCGTGGTCGTCCGCCACGGCGATGCCGCTGGCGATGCCGCCGCCCCAGAGGATCCCGGTCTCGTGGAATCCGGCGTCGTCGATGCGATTGCCCCGGATCGTCACGTTGTCCACGGGGCCGTACCCTTCCATCGGTCGGATGCCGATGCCGGTCAGGTACGTGCCGGTGATCGTGTTGTCCTCGACGACGACGCCGTCGCAGCCGCCGAGGGCGATGCCGTTCGACCCGGCCCGCTCGATGGTGTTGTGGCGCACGACCACCTCGGCCCCCTGATCCGGGTTCCACCAATTGCCGCCCCACACGGCGATGGCGTCGTCGCCCGTGTCCTGGAGCAGGCAGTCCTCGACCCGGACGCGCCGGCAACCCACCAGGTGGATGCCGTCGGTGCACATGTCGTGCACGTGCAGGTCGTGGAACACGCCGTCGGTGCAACTGTTGACGTGAAAGGCGATGCGCGGCCCGTTGCAGGACTCGACGCGGCGCATGGCGAAACCGTGGAGGTCACGGAGGTGCACGTTCATCTCGGCGCTCGTGCGGTCGCCGGGGTCGGGGAGGGTGGACGTGACGGTGAGGTCGGACACCGAGACGTCGACCCCGCCGCCGAACGCGGCGTCGCCGTGGATGCTCAGGCGGACCATCGGGTATTCGATGTGGTCGAGGAGCAGGGTGGTCACGCCGGGCCCGTCGCCGCGGACGTGGAAGTGACTGAAGGGGAACGACGGGCGGCGGTCGTAGGCGTCGAGCGCGCCGAGGCGGTAGGTGCCCGCCGGGAGATAGAGGACGGCGCCGACCTCGGGGTCGAAGCGGGGGCGCATGTTGCGGAACCCGTCGAAGTCGATGAAGCAGGCGTCGGCCAACACCGCCTGTGCGTCGTTGGCCACGCCGTCGCCCACGGCCCCGAAGTCGGTGACGTCGAGCAGCATCGGTTCAGTGCTCACGGCGCGAGGGTACCGGCCGGCGTGACACGGGAGGGCCGCCGGGACGGGGTCAGGGGAGTTGGCCTTCGAACCCTCGCAGCAGTCGGAACGCCTCGGCGGCCCCGGTGGCGGCGTGGCCGCCGTGGTAGTGGGCCAGGTGGGCCACGCCCTCGGGCGAGCGGGGGTGGGGCGCTGCCCGCGACTCGGTGGTGTAGGCGGACAGGGCGGCGAGTTTGATGTCGAGCGTGTCGGAGATGTCGACGTAGTAGTTGGCCGCGAAGGTCTGCCCGTTCCAGTAGGCCGACGCAGGGATCTCGAACTCGAGGATCGAGACCGCCCGCTCGGTCGGCCGCCAGGCGATCCTGGCGGCCTCGGCGATGAGGCGGTGGTCGCGGTTGAGGTCGGCGGTGGCATGGGTCATCACGAGATCGGGCCCGTCGGTGAGGGGCACCAGCGTGTTCGAGAGCTCCATCATGGAAACCTCGTCGAGGCGCTGGTCGGGGAAACCCAGGAAGCGCGGTGATTCGACGCCGAGGAGCTTGCATGCGGCCTTCGCGTCCTCGCGGTTGTCCTGCTGGGTGCCGCGCGCGGTCACCACGCCGTCGGACACGATGACGATGTCCACGAGCCAGCCGGACCTCGTGAGCTTGGCGATCGTGCCGCCGCAACCGAGGGTCTCGTCGTCGGCGTGGGCGGCGAGGACGATGGCGTGCCGGGGCTCGGTCACCGGTGCCGCGCGCTGCAGTCGCGTGTGCGCCCGAGGGGATCGGGATGGGTCATGCCGCTCCTGTCCGGATGGTCGCGGAACGACGAACACTAGCGCGACGCCACCCCCGGATCGGTGTGTCGGTGCCCCGCGGGCCGGAGGTCTATCGTCGTCGTGCCATGGCCCCACGCCGGAGACCGCGTGTCTCGTTCGTGACCTACGAGGCCACGCGGACGGGCTCCCCGATGGTGCTCCTGCGCCTCTTGCGATGGCTGGACGCGAACGCGACCCTCGACCTCGAGGTGATCTGCTGGCGGGGTGGTCCCCTCGTGGACGACTTCCGTGCGGTTGCCGAAGTGCGTTCGCTCGCCCCCCTCGATCGCCGGACCGTGCTCGAGACGGCCGAGACGGGGGCCGACGAGCTGGGGCTCGCAGCCATCGGCCGACAGCTCGGGCGGGCGCGGGTCGCCATCGGTCTCCGGCGGCGCCCGCCGGTCGACCTCGTCTACCTGAACGGGGCGCCGAGCCTCGTGGCCCTGCCCCACTTGCACCATGGCTCGGCCCCGGTGCTCGTCCACATCCACGAGCTCGAGTACGCCCTCGAGCGCTCCCTGCCGCGCGGCGAGGAAGGGCTGCTCCGGCGTCCGGACCGCTACGTCGCGGTGGCCCAGGTGGTGGCGGACAACCTGGTCGAACACCACGGGATCGAGCCCGGCAAGATCGCCGTCCGGCACGGATTCGTCGATGACCGCCGGGCGGCTGCGGTCGCTTCGCCGGCCGACCTGCGTCAGCGGCTCGGGATCCCACCGCGGGCACCCGTGGTCGGTGCCGTCGGTGACCTGATCTGGCGCAAGGGCCCTGACGTGTTCCTCCAGGTGGCTGCCGCTGTCGGCGGCTCAGGGGAGGCTGCCCCTCATTTCGTGTGGGTGGGGGGGAGCGGTCGCAGCGGCATGTACCGAGAGGCCCGTCACGACCTCTCCGCCCTGGGCCTGGAAGGTCGGGTGCACATGGTCGGTGAGCAGGTGCACCCAGGTGACTGGTACGAGCTCTTCGACGTGCTCGCGCTCACGTCACGCGAGGACCCGTTCCCTCTCGCCATGCTCGAGGCCGCTCAGGCCGCCACGCCCGTGGTCAGCTTCGCGCAGGGTGGGGCACCGGAATTCCTCCTCGCGGAAGGTGGCGACGCCGGAGTGGTCGTGCCGATGCTCGATGTCGCAACGATGGCATCGACGATCGACGGGTTGCTCGCAGACACCGCTCGCCGGGTGGCGCTCGGCGAGCGTGCCGCCGAGCGGGTGCGCGGCGCGTTCGTGACCTCGGTCGTCGCCCCCCGCCTCCTGGCCGAGATCGAGGAATTGCTGTGAAGGTGTCCGTGGCCCTCTGCACCTTCAACGGTGAACGGTGGATCGAGCCGTTCCTCGCGAGCCTGGTCGACCAGACCCGCCTCCCCGACGAGCTGGTGGTGAGCGATGACGGTTCCGGGGACGCCACGGTGGCGATCATCGAGTCCTTCGCCCGGGTCGCGCCCTTCCCGGTGCTGCTCACGCCCACCGCCGACCGGCTCGGCTCGACCATGAACTTCGGCCGGGCGTTCGCTCGATGCCACGGCGACCTCGTCGCCCCCGCCGACCAGGACGACCTCTGGTTGCCGACCAAGCTCGAGCGCCTGCACGGCACGATGGTCACCGAGGGCGTTGCGATGGCGTTCAGCGACGGCGGCGTGATCGACGGGCACGGCGCCCCCGTGGACACGACGCTCTGGGCGGGCGTGGGATTCGACCAGCGGGAGCAGCGGCGCTTCGCCCGGGACCCCTTGTCGGTGCTCGTCCGGCGCTCCGTGGTGACCGGGGCCGCGATGATGTTCCGCGCCGATCAGCTCGACCGCCTGTTGCCGTTCCCCCCGGCGTTGAACGCGCCGGCGTCGCTCATGCTCCAGGACCGCTGGATCGCCCTGGTTCTCGCCGCGGTCGCCGAGGTGCGGGCGGTGCCCGAACCCCTCATCTCGTTCCGTGAGCACCCCGACCAGCAGACCGGGCTGCGCCAACCGGCGTCGGTCGGGGACCTGGGCCGCCAGTTGCGTCGCTCGAGCGAGTCGAGCGCAGCATCGTTGAGCGTCCGGGCTGCGCAGCTCGAGGCCGTCCGGAGCAGGCTCCGCGGCGACGCGCGCTCCGGAGCCGACCGGCTTCTCGCCCGGGCAGTGGGCCACCTCAGCGTGCGTGCTGCCTTGCCGGGCTCCCGGCTGCGCCGGGTTCCGTCCGTGACGCGGGAGTGGTTGAGCGGCGGCTACCGGCGGTGCTCGGGCGGATCACGGAGCGCCGTGGCCGACCTGGTCCGCCCGGCACGTTGATCGGGCGTGCCGGTGTCCGGCGATGGGCATCAGGGGGTGCTCGCGGTGCCCGTCGCCTATCCTCTCGCTTGAAGGATGCCGGCCGCGTGCCGGCCGTGAGCGGAGGAGCGGCGGTGAGGCCCGAGGACGACAGCATCGATCCGCCCGATCAGCGATCACGGTGGCGCCTCCTCATCCGCCACCGTTTCGGCTTCCAGGCCGGGCTCGACGCCGGTGCCTGGGCCGCGGCCATCGTCCTGGCCACCGTGCTTCGCTTCGACTTCGAGTTCCAGCAGATCGAGTGGGCCCGGCTCGTGCTGTTGATCCCCATCGCCATCGTCATCCATGTGGTCGTCGGCACCGCCGGCGGCCTGTACCTCGGGCGATGGCGTTTCGGCAGCTTCGAGGAGGTCGCCGCGCTCACCCGGTGCGTCGTGGTCGCCACCGTCTCGATCGCGTTCGTCAACCGCTTCCTGTTCGGCTATCTCATCCCGGTGAGTGCGACCATCCTGGCCGGGGTCATCGCCCTGCTGTTGATGGCCGGCGCCCGGTACACCTGGCGCCTGGTCCTCGAGAGGCGCATGCGGCCATCGGACGCCACCGCCATCCGGGTGTTGGTCTTCGGGGCGGGTGAGGGCGGGTTGCAGGTGATCAACGCCACGCTGCGCAACCCCTCCAGCCCGTATCTTCCCGTCGCCCTGCTCGACGACCACCCCTACAAGCAGCACCTCCGAATCAACGGCGTGCCGGTGAGCGGCGACCGCACCGACCTCGCCGACGTGGCACGGTCGTTCGACGCCGAGGCGGTCGTGATCGCCATTCCGAGCGCCGGCGCGACCCTGATCGCCGAGCTTTCCGACCTCGCAGCCGCGGCCGGACTCGACGTGATGGTGCTCCCGCCGGTCCGTGAGCTGTTCGGGAGCGACGTGGGTGTCGCCGACATCCGGCCGATCAGCGAGTCCGACCTGCTCGGACGACACGAGATAGACACCGACGTGTCGTCGATCTCCGGCTACATCACGGGGCGCCGTGTCCTCGTCACCGGCGCAGGGGGGTCCATCGGCTCCGAACTGTGCGCCCAGCTCTACCTGTTCGCGCCGGCGCAACTCGTGATGCTGGACCGTGACGAGTCGGCCCTGCACGCGGTGCAACTGGCCATCGAGGGGCGAGCGCTGCTCGACTCGCCGAACCTGGTGGTGGCGGACCTCCGAGACGGCCCCCGCATGGCCCAGGTGTTCGAGGACCACCGGCCCGAGGTGGTCTTCCACGCGGCGGCGCTCAAGCACCTGAGCCTTCTCGAGCGCCATCCGGCCGAGGCCGTGAAGACCAACGTGGTCGGCACCCAGACGCTGCTCACCCTCGCGCGTCGGTACGGCGTCGAGCGGTTCGTGAACGTGTCCACCGACAAGGCCGCCGACCCGAGCAGCGTCCTCGGCTACACGAAACGGGTCGCCGAACGGCTCACTGCCGCGGCGGCGCGACAGACCGACGGCACCTTCCTCACGGTTCGGTTCGGCAACGTCCTCCACAGCCGGGGCTCGGCGATGGGTGTGTTCGAGGCGCAGGTCCGGGCGGGTGGGCCCATCACGGTCACCGACCCCGATGTCACGCGCTACTTCATGACCGTGGAAGAGGCGGTGCAGCTGATCATCCAGGCGGGGGCGATCGGGCGGGGTGGAGAAGCCCTCGTGCTGGACATGGGCGAACCGGTGAGGATCGCCGACATCGCCCATCGGATGGCGGCGCGGTCCGACCGCCCCATCGAGATCGTCTACACGGGCCTCCGGCCGGGTGAGAAGCTGCACGAGGTGCTCATCGGGCACGACGAGCACCCCTCGTCCAGCGCCCACCCACTCATCTCCCAGGTCGAGGTCGAGCCCCTCGACAGCGCGTGCCTCGATGACCTGACCGCCGTTGACGGCGACGACCTCACCGAGCGTCTCGCCGAGCTGTGCGGCACCGGCGAGATCAGGCCGAAGACCGACTCCGCCTAGCCCCGGGAACCTCTGCTACGGGAAGCTCCTCGACGGTTCGGGACGATGACGGTCACCGCTCTCCCGGCTCCGGTGCGAGCTCGTGAGCGGCCTCGGAGACCATCTCGACCAGGATGTCGTCGAGGGTGCGTTCCGGGGACCACCCGGTGAGCTGCTCGAGCTTGGTGGTGTCGGGCACGCGACGCGCCATGTCCTCGAAGCCCCGCTCGTAGGCCTGTTCGTAGGGGACGAGCGCGATGGCCGAGGCGCTCGCACTCGCCGCGATGATGCGTTCGGCCAGATCGGCCATCGAGATCTCCTCGTGCGCTCCCACGTTGAAGACCTCGCCGACGGCGTCGTCCCGGTCGACAAGGGCGAGGAGGGCCGCGACGACATCGGTCACGTGGCAGAAGCATCGGGTCTGGGTGCCGTCGCCGAACACGGTGAGCGGTGTGCCCGCCAGGGCCTGGCGGACGAGGCGGGGGATCACCATGCCGTACGCGGGGCTCTGGCGCGGCCCGACGGTGTTGAACAGTCGGACGACGACGGTGGGGAGTCCCCGCTCCTCGTGGTAGGCGTAGGCCAGGATCTCGTCGACGGCCTTGGCGGTGCTGTAGGCCCAGCGGGCCACCGTGGGCGATCCGAGGACCCGGTCGGCGGTCTCCGACAGCGGGCAGGCGGGGTTCTTCCCGTAGATCTCGGAGGAGCTGGCCAACAGGATCTTGCGCCGGTAGCGGTGTGCGGCCTCGATCAGGTTCTCGGACCCGCGGATGTTGGTGGTCAGCGACCGGAGCCGCTGCTCGACGATCAATTTGACGCCGACTGCCGCTGCGAGGTGGACGACGACGTCGCACGAGCGCACCAACTCGTCCACCGCCAGCTCGTCGAGGACCGAGCCCTGCACGAAACGGAACCGGTCCGAGGACATCGCTCGGTCGAGGTTGACCAGTCGCCCGGTGGCCAGGTTGTCCAGCGCCACGACCTCGTCCCCGCGTGCCAGCAGCGCATCGCTGAGATGGGAACCGATGAACCCGGCCCCGCCGGTCACCAGGTATCGCTGGGGCATCGCCCGAGAGCGTAGAGGTTGTGGTATTCGCCGACATCGCCCACCGAATGGCCGCGTCAGCCGGGGAGGCGGGCGCCCAGGAGCTCGACCCGCGGAGCGGCACCTCGGAGACGCCGCTCGGCGGGTTGCTCGATACGCCGGTAGAGCAGGCGTGCCGCGCCCAGGGAGCCGCCGAGGGCCACGACGGCGATCACCAACGCCTGCGGCGGGGTGTAAGTCGTGGCCGAGGAGAGGTGCCCCAGCCCGGCCGCCAGCATCCGCAGGACCAGGTAGTGGACCAGATAGAACGCGTACGACCAGAGGCCGAGGGTGACGAGCCCCGCCGGGGGACCAGGTCGCCCCGCGCGGTCCCAGGCCGCCAGCTCGAGGATCAGGAGGCCCGAGGTCGCCAATGTGATCGTCCGTATCCCGCCGTTGGCGGCAGCGGCCCCGGAAATGGCCTCGGTCGTCTGTGCGACGACGAACAGCAGGGCGGCGACCCCGAGGCCCACGTGCCGGCGGGGATCGCCGGCGAAGGCGGCGCCGAGCAGCAGGCCGAGGACGAAGTCGAGAAGGCGGGCCGGCGGGTACTGACTCCCCACCGTCGGCCCGAACCACAGGTGCGCACCGAGCAACAGCCCGATGCCGCACCAGATGACGGCTGGATTCCGGAGCCTGGCGATGAGCAGCGCGGTAAGGGGGAAGACGGCATAGAAGAAGACCTCACACGAGACCGTCCATGCCGGGGGGTTGATCGCGAACGTCGTCGAGGCCCACCACGCCTGCGTTGCCGTGAAGAATGCAACGATGGCCAGGAGGGAGGTCTGCTGGCCCTGCAGGGTGACGAACGCCAGGCTTGCGACGCCCGTCACCAGATAGACGGGCCCGACGCGCGCCAGGCGCTTCCGCCACCACCCGACGGTACCCGAGGCGGTTCGCGATCCGATGATGAGCACGAAGCCGGACAGGACGAAGAAGTAGGTCACCGCTTCGTCGGCCATCGCCGTCAGGAAGGTGAAGCCGGTGAGCGGTGGCGACGGGAACCGTTCGACGAGGTGGGACCCGAAAACCACCAGGGCGGCGACGAAGCGGCTGGCAGTGAGCGAAGGGAGGGCCCGCCGTTGCGGGTCAGGCCCGGGCGTCGGCAATCGCGGCGGCGATGAGGTCGATGTCGGACGCCGGCAGGCGGGCATGGATGGGCACCGACAACATGCGCTCCGCGACCTCGTCGGTGACGGGCAGATCGGCGGCGAGGCCGGCGAAGACCGGTTGGCGATGTGCCGGCGGGAAGTACACACGGGTCTCGATCTGGCGGCGGGTCAGCGCTTCGCGCAATCGGTCGCGACCATGGTCGACCAGCAGGGTGTAGAGCATGAAGACGTGCCCGCATTCGGGGCGAACGGCCGGCGGGACGACACCGGGCACCGGGTCGAGCAGTTCGGTGAGGCGGCGGGCGCGGGCCGCTTTGCGTTCGAGGATGCCGGGCAGCTTGGCGAGCTGCACGACGCCCATGGCGGCATGTACCTCACTGAGGCGCCAGTTGTAGCCCACCGAGATGTGGTGGCCGTGGGTGGGCATGCCGTGGTTGCGGAGCAGCCGGAGCCGGTCGGCCAGGTCGCCGTCGTCGGTGGTCACCATGCCACCCTCGCCGGTGGTGATGTTCTTCGTGGGGGTGAAGCTGAACATGGCGGCGCAGCCGAAGCCGCCCACCGGCCGGCCTCGATAGGTCGCCCCGTGGGCTTCGGCGGCATCCTCGATGAGCAGGACGCCGGCCTCGTCGGCAACCGCGGCCAGACCATCGAGGTCGGCGGCCTGGCCGCCGTAGTGGACGGCCACGATCGCCTTGGTGGCCGGCGTGATCCGGCGGGCCACGTCGGTGGGGTCGAGGTTGAAGGTGTCGGGCTCGATGTCGGCGAAGACGGGCGTGGCACCCACGTGCAGCACCGAGGTCGCGGTCGAGATGAACGTCATGGACGGCACGATCACCTCGTCGCCCGGGCCGATGCCGAGGCCGAGGTGGATGCCGGCGAGGGCCACCGTGCCGCTGGCGAAGGCGACGGCATGGTCGACCTGGTGGGTCTGGGCGAAGGCGTTCTCGAACGCGAGCGTGGCCGGGCCGTCGGTGAGGACCCCCGATCGGAAGACCTCCGCGATGGCCGCCAACTCGGCGTCGCCCACGTCGGGTCGGGCGAGACGAATGCCCACGGCATCGGGTGCGGCTGGCGGGTCCATGAGCCTCGTCAGCGTAGACGGCGGCCGTCCGGGGCGCCGCCCTCGTCGAGACCGCGGAGCACGGCGGCGATCCGCGGCGCGGCCTGTCCGTCCCAGCCCGCGGGGCGGGTGGCCACCCAGTCGCCGGCGAGGGCCGTCCGTGCTGCGGTGACGATGCGGGCGTGATCGCGCCCCACCACCTGGTTCGTCCCCTGCGTCACCGTGATCGGACGCTCGGTCTCGTCGCGGAGCGTGAGGCAGGGCACGCCGAGCACCGTGGTCTCCTCCTGCACGCCCCCGGAGTCGGTGAGGACCAGGCGGGCGCCGGCTTCGAGGGCGAGGAAGTCGAGGTAGCCCATCGCCTCGACGGCGCGGAGGCCGGTCGGCAGGTCGCGTCCGTCGAGCGCTGCCCGCGTGCGGGGGTGCACCGGGAAGACGAGGGGGCACCCGGCGGCGACCTCGCCCAGAACCGACAGGAGGTCGGCGAGGGTCGCGGGGTCGTCCACGTTGGCGGGGCGGTGCAGAGTGACTACCCCGTACCCGCCCGGTTCGAGGCCCAGGTCCGCGAGGACGGTGCGGGAACGGGCCCGATCGAGGTTCGCGAGCAGCGAGTCGACCATGACGTTGCCCACGAGGTGGACCGACTCGTCGGGGACGCCCTCGCGGCGCAGGTGCTCGACGGCGTCGGGCGAGGGAGCGAAGAGCAGGTCGCTGATGCGGTCCACCACGATCCGGTTGATCTCCTCGGGCATGGAGCGGTTGCCGCTCCGGAGGCCCGCCTCCACGTGGGCCAGCAGGGCAGGCGACTTGGCGGTGACGAGTGCGGCCGCCAGGGTGGCGGTGACGTCGCCCACCACCACGACGACGTCGGGCGCCAGCCGGTCGAGCAGCGGTTCGAAAGCCGTCATGACCCGGGCCGTCTGTGTCGCCTGTGAGCCCGAGCCGGAGCCGAGGTGGTGTTCCGGGGCCCGCAACCCGAGGTCGGCGAAGAACACGCCGTTGACCGCTTCGTCGTAGTGCTGGCCGGCATGGACGAGTGTCGTGTCGAGACCCTCGGCCTCCAGGGCGTCGAGCACCGGTTTGATCTTCATGAAGTTCGGTCGAGCGGCGGCCACACACACGACATGCACGGGCACCGACGGTAGTCGTGGGATGATCAGGCCATGCATCCCGCCGCGGGCGCCCCCCTTCTGTCCGGCCGGGTTGGCCGGGTCGCCGGGTCACTCGGGCCCGCGCGTCTGTCGTGAGCGCGCTGGCGGGCGCTCGATCGTGGGGGGTGCGCCACCTGAAGCGCCGGCTCGAGCGTGGCATGGCGGACGACCGGACGATCGCGTGCCGGTCACAGCCGGTGCGGCCCGACCAGGAGTCGTTCGTGCTGGGCCCGCCGGTTGCTTCGGCGGCCGGTGCCGATCCCTCGGCATGGACCCTCCCCGCCGCCTCCGAATGGGAGCTCGAGGAGTCCTCCGACCCGAGCATCTACCTGGAGAGCGGCGAGATGCACGCCCGTGCCATCCGTGAGACCGCCGCTCGCCACGGGCTCGAGCTCGGACCAGGGCACCGGGTGCTCGAGTTCGGCTGCGGATACGGCCGGGTCCTCCGGTGGTTCGCCGACCTGGCCGAGGACGGCGAGGTCTGGGGCGTCGACCTCGATGCCGACCGGGTCGCCTGGATTCGTGGTCACCTCCCTCCGTCGCTGCGGGTGGCGGCCTGCACGACGGCACCCCACCTGCCGTTCCCCGACGCCTCGTTCGACCTGGTCTACGCGTGCTCGGTCATCCCCCACATCAGCGAACTGGGCGACGCCTGGATACTCGAGCTGCGCCGGGTGATGGCCCCGGGGGGGCTCGCGTACCTCACGGTGTACGACGAGGACACCGTCGCTGCGCTCCGCCGCACCGGCGTGCGTCCTTCGCTGCGGGCGGGTCTCGACGCGCTCGAGGTGAGCGACGGACGGCTCGGTCGCGGGTTCGACGTCGCCGTCCTGAGCCGACGACCGGGATCGGCCCAGGTCTTCTTCAGCCAGGACTACCTCGAGCGGGTCTGGGGGCGGTGGTTCGAGATCTGCGAGAGACGGCCCGAGGCCTTCGACATCCAGACCGCGATCGTGCTGCGGCGGTCCCCCTCGAGGGCGACATGAAGCAGGTGGTGCAGTCGGTCCGCGACGGTCGCCTCCGCGTCCTCGACCTCCCCCGCCCGTCGATCGGGCCCACCGAGGTGCTGGTCGCGCCGACCCACTCCGTCGTCTCGGCCGGCACCGAGCGGGCGGTTCGTCAGCTGGCGTCGTCGTCGCTGTTGGCCAAGGCCAGGGCCCGCCCCGACCTCGCCCGCGCCGTGATCCGTCGTGCCCGCGCCGAAGGGCTCCGTCGCACGGCGCTCTCGGTGCGTGACCGCCTCGACCAGGACATGCCCCTCGGTTACTCCTCGGCCGGCCGGGTGGTCGAGGTGGGCGAGTGGGCGACGGGCCTCGCGGTGGGCGATCTCGTGGCCGCGGCGGGCGCCGGTCACGCCGAGCTCCAGGTGGTGGCTGCGCCCCTCGCGGTCGCCCTGCCGCAGGGGGCAGATCCTGCTCAGGCATCGTTCGCGGCCCTCGGCACGGTTGGCTTGAACGCGTTGCGCCTGGCCGAGGTGGGCCCCGGCAGCCGGGTGTGCATCATCGGGCTCGGCCTGCTCGGTCGCATCACGGCGCGGTTGGCGGCCGCGAACGGTTGCGAGGTGGCGGCCATCGAGGCGTCGGTCGTCGCGCTCGAGCGCCACGAGCCGTCGGTCGGCCTCGCCCTCGTCGACGAGGGTGCGGTCACCACCGAGGCTGTGCTCGGGTGGGCGCGAGGGCGCGGGGCCGACGCGGTGATCGTGACGGCAGCGTCACGAACGGCCGAACCCCTCGCCCGGGCGCCCGGGCTCGCCCGAGACCGGGCCACCGTCGTGCTGGTGGGCGACGTCCCCGTCACCCTGCCCCGGGCCGCGCTCTACGAAAAGGAGCTCACCCTTCGGGTGGCCCGGTCGTATGGCCCGGGCCGATACGACCCCTCGTTCGAGGATGCCGCCGTCGACTACCCGGCCGGCCACGTGCCCTGGACGGCCCGCCGGAACCTGGAGACGGTCGTCGACCTGTTGGCCTCGGGGCGGCTCGAGGTCGCCGACCTCGTCACCCACACCTTCCCCGTCGACGAGGCCGAGGCGGCCTACGCCGTTCTCGAGGACAAGGTGGCGGCGCCGCTGGCGATCCAGCTCGTCTACCCCGCCGCACCCGCCGCACCCGCCGCACCCGTCGGGCGTCGCGTCGCCGTGCGGCCACGCGTCACCGGGGCGCCGACGGTGGCCCTGATCGGAGCGGGCAACTACGCGCGCGCCACGCTCGTCCCGGCGCTGGCCGAGGCCGGCCTCGACGTGGTGGTCGTCGCGTCCTCCGCCGGTGTCTCGGCGGCGGGGATGGCGGGACGTCTGGGGGCCGCCCAGCGCGAGCCCGCCGAGGCGCTCGTCGCGGCAGAAGCCGACATCGTGGCCCTGGCCACCCCCCACGACACGCACGCCGACCTGGCCACGAAGGCGCTGGCGGCGGGCAAGCACGTCTTCTGCGAGAAGCCGCTCGCCCTCGACGAAGGCGAGCTGGCCATGGTCACCGCCGCGTGGCGGGAGGGGCCCGGCCAGCTCGCCGTCGGCTTCAACCGCCGCCACTGCGAGGCACTCTCGGTCGTGCGGGACGCGTTCTCGTCGCGGGGCTCACCGCTCGCCGTCAGCTATCGGGTGGCGGCCACACCGGTGACCGCGGGGCACTGGCTGGGCGATCGGCGTCAGGGCGGGCGCCTGCTCGGCGAGGTCTGCCATTTCGTCGACACCTGCGGTGCGCTGGTGGGTCATCCGGCCGTGTCGGTGAGTGCCGCCGCCTCGGTCCACGACACCGAGATGCTGCTCGCCGAGAACCTGGTCCTCACCATCCGTTACGCGGACGATTCGCTCGCCACGATCCTGTACACGATGGGCGGCGCACCGGGGACCTCGAAGGAGCGCATCGAGGTGCTGGGCGGCGGCCGAACGGCGATCGTCGACGACTTCAAGGTGGTCTCCGTCGACGGTGGGGATGTGCGGCTGGCCAAGCCGGGGAAGGGCCACGCCGAGCTGCTGGTGGCCTTCCGGAAGGCGGTCACGGGCGGTCCGGACTTCGACACCCAGGCTGCCGTCCACACGACGGCGACGGTACTGGCCGCCGTTGCGTCGCTGACGACGGGCGCCGTCGCCGACCCCGCCCTCTTCACCCCCCTCCCCTCGCCGCCCCAGGCATGAGCGGCGTGCCGCCCCGACTGCTCGCCGTCACCCATGACGCGTCCCGGAGCGGTGCGCCGGCCATGCTCCTGCACTTCCTGCGCTGGATCAGCGAAGAAGCTCCCGGTCAGCTCGACGTCGACGTGGTCGCCCTCCGGGGCGGGCCGCTCGAGGCCGACTTCCGTGCGCTCGGCCCGCTCCAGGTGCTGGCGCCGTTCGAAGAGTGGACGCCCGCGGAGATCGCATACCTCGGGCTCGGCAAGGTCGGCCTCACGGGGTTGTCCTCCCGCGTGGCCGGGGCGAGGCTGCGGGTGCTGCTCGCCCGCTCCCGTGGCTACGACGCCGTCTGGCTGAACAGCGTGGCCAGCGCCCCGGCACTCCGAGGGCTTCCCCCGACGCCCGGCCAACGGGTGATCACCGCCGTGCACGAGCTCGACCAGGTGCTCGACGCCCTGCAACCGCAGGACTGGCAGGCGCTCGTGGCCCGCACCGACCTCTTCCTGGCGGGCGCCACCGGTATCGCCGAGAACCTCCTGCGCCGCCCCGGGGTGGATCCGTCCCGTGTCGTCGTTGGCCACGAGTTCATCGACGTCCATCGCGAGATGAACGGCGACCCGCGACCCGAGGCGCCCGACGGCCTGGCCCTGCGGTCGTCACTCGGCATCCCCGCCGACGCGTTCGTGGTCGGGGGCTGTGGTCCGACCGCCTGGCGGAAGGGCCCCGACCTGTTCATCCGGCTGGGCGTGGCCCTCCGGCGCCACCGGGCCGGGCCGGGCGCCCAGCCGGTCCACCTGGTGTGGATCGGTGGGCCCACCGACGGCGTCAAGTTCGCACCCCTCGCCCACGACCTGCACGCCGCCGGGCTCGCCGACACCGTCCATTTCGTGGGTGCCCTCCAGGACCTCACCGAGCCGTTCGCCATGTTCGACGCCTTCGCCCTGACGTCGCGTGAGGACGCCCTGCCCCTGGTCTGCCTCGAGGCGGCGCGGGCGGGCCGTCCGGTCATCTGCTTCGACAACACCTGCCTGGGCGAGGTTTTTCGGGACGGCGAAGGGGTGCAGGTGCCCTTCCTCGGCATCGACGCCATGGCCGCGCAGATCGCCGACTGGGCGGGGGAGCGGGTCGCGGCTCGGCAGATGGGGGCACGCGCCCGCGAGCGGGTGTACGCCGACTTCGACGTGTCGGTCGGCGCGCCCCATTGGTGGCGGGAGCTCCAGAAGGTGCTGGCGTGACCCGACGACCGCGGGTGCTGTTCGTCTCGCACCAGGCCACCCGCACCGGGGCCCCTGCCGTGCTCTTGTCGTTCCTCCGTTGGCTGGCCGACCACGGTGACGTCGACGCCGAGGTGCTCCTGTGGCGGGACGGCCCCCTCGAGGCGGCATTCCGAGAGGTCGCTCCCGTCCACGTCGCCGGGCGATTCGATCGAGGCAGTCGGGTCGAGCTGCTCGAGCGCAACCTCCCGGTCCTCGGACTCGACGGGGCGGCGCGCCGTCTCCGCGCCGCCCGCCTGCGCCCCCGGCTCCGGCACCTCACCGGGTTCGACCTCTACTGGTTGAACTGTGCCGAGAGCGCCCACGCCCTCGCCCACCTGCCGCCGATCGCCGGCCCGCTCGTCTCGCACGTGCACGAGCTGGCGATGGCGATCGGCTTCGCGCTCCCCGTGGCCGCCGATCGGCAGCGATGGCTCGACGCGACCGACCACTTCGTGGCCGTGGCGGACCGGGTACGGGACAACCTGATCGAGGGCGAGGGCATCGCCCCCGAGCGGGTGAGCCGCCACTACGAGTTCGTGGATGCCGATGTGGTGACGGCTCCGGCGCGCACGTCGCCGGAGGCGCTGCGGGCATCAGCCGGGATTCCGTCGGATGCGCCGGTGGTCGGCGCCGCGGGAACCCAGGAATGGCGGAAGGGCACCGACCTCTTCCTCCAGTTGGCGCGTCTCCTCGAAGGTCACCCGGCGGGCCCGGTGCACCTGGTCTGGGTGGGCGGGGGCCCGGCCCGGCTGGAGATCGAGCGCCTCGAACACGATCTACGCGACGCCGGGCTGGCCGAGCGGGTGCACTTCGTGGGCGAGCAGAGCAACGCCGTCGACTGGTACCGGATGTTCGACCTTCTGGTGCTGACCTCGCGCGAAGACCCGTTCCCGCTGGTGTGCCTCGAGGCGGGGCTGGTGGCCACGCCGGTGGTGTCCTTCGACAACGGGGGCATGGCCGAGCTGCTCGACGGCGACAACGGCGTGGTGGTGCCCGCGCTCGACGTCGAGGCGATGGCCGACGAGGTCGCGGCGCTGCTTCGTGCGCCCGACCGGCGGGCCCGCATGGGCGAACGGCTCGCCGCCGACGTCCGAGCTCGGCACGACACCTCGGCGGTGGCGCCCGCCCTCAACGACCTGCTGATGTCGCTCCTGGCACGCGAAACGACCGGCGGTCGACGGGCGTGAGCAGCGGATCAGGCGCCAAGGGAAGTGGCACCAGATCACGAGGCCTCCTTACACTCGCCCATCGTGCACCAGCCTGGCCGAGGGACCGTGCTCTTCGTCACGCACTCCGGCGACCGGGTGGGGCCGCCGATGATCCTGCTCGACCTCCTGCGGTGGATCTCGGCCAACACCGACGTCCGCTTCGAGGTCCTCTTGTGGACCGGCGGTGAGCTCGACCGGGAATTCGCCGAGCTCGCTCCTGTCCACGACGCCGACAGGCTGCGTGAGTGGCGTCTACCAGTCGCGCTCGAACGCTTCGGTGGCCCCCCCGGCCGCCGAGTCGCCGGCTGGGCCCGCGGTGTGCGCCTGCGAACGTGGTTGTGGCGGATACCCAAACTCCGCACCGTGGTCGTGGTGTGCGTCGGCCCCAACGACTACCTCCGCTACGTCCGGCCCCGGCGACCTCGCGTGATCACCATGACGCTGGAGCTCGGCCTCCAGCTGGTTCACCTCGACGACAACGGCGGGCGCCTGCGCCGCGAGACCGACCGGTTCGTCGCCGGTGTCCCGGTCATCCGCGATGCCCTGATCGAGTTCGGTGTGGCCCCCGAGCGCATCGCCCTGGCGCAGGAGTTCGTCAACACGACCCCGCCGCCGCCAGTGCGCGTGGTCGACCGTGGCGAGCTGGGGATCCCCGACGACGCCGTGGTTGTGGGCTCGGCCGGCGTGATGGAGTGGCGCAAGGCCCCCGAGCTCTTCGTGCAGGTTGCCCGGTCGGCGCACGAGAAGGCGCCCGACCTCCCCCTGCACTTCGTCTGGATCGGCGGGGACGACCAGGGCTACCAGGCTCGTCTCGCCGACGAGGTGGCGCGGGCCGGCCTCTCCGGTCGGGTCCACTTCCCGGGTCGCCAGTCGAACCCGTGGGACTGGTTCCGTCTGTTCGACCTCTTTCTCCTCACCTCCCGCGAGGATTCCTTCCCGCTCGTCTGCCTCGAGAACGCGTCGGTGGGCAACCCGGTCCTGTGCTTCGATACCGGGGGCATGGTGGATTTCGTCGGTGCCGATGAGTGTGGGGCGGTCGTCCCCTTCCCCGATGTCGAGGCCATGGCCCGGCGTGTGGTCGAGCTCGCCGCAGATGACGAGGAGCGCCGGCGCAGGGGAGCGCTGGGTGGTGTCCGGGTCCGCGAGCGGTACGACGTGTCGCTGTGCGCTCCGACCTGGTACGACGCCATGGAGCCCCTGTTCCCGTGACGGCTCCCCTGGCGACCCGATCCTCGGGATCGAAGCTGCTGGTGCTGCTGCCGGACGCCAACGACGATGTTGCGGGGCGCGCGGCACTTGACCTCCTTCAGGCGGTCGCCGAGGACGACACCGCGTCCTTCGAGGCGATCGCGTGGACGGGCGGGGTGCTGCTCGACGACCTGCGGGCCCTCGGCCCCGTGTCGGTGGTCTCCGAGCTCTCGAAGCTCGCACCGGCCTCGTTGGCGGAGCGGGCGCTTCACCGCGTGGGTCTTCCGGCGGCATGCCACGCGGTCCGACGGCACCGCCTGGGCCTGCCCCGCTGGAACACCAGCGAGCCCGACGTCGTCTGCCTGACCAGCCCTGCCGCCGCGCCGTTGCTGCGCTTCCTGCCTGATCCCCTGCGACCACCCGTCGACGTCCTGGTTCCCGCCGGCGAGATGACCGAGGACGACCCGCGCGTGCCGCTCCGCGCGGATGACCTGGCGCTGGTCCTCGACCGCGCCGACCGGTTCTTCATCCAGGAGGAGGAGAGCAGGGAGCGTCTGGCGTCGCTCGGCGTGGCGTCGTCGAAGGTGGTCTCCCTCCGACCCGAGGAGCTGCTCTTCGACGCCCGGCCCGAGCGTCCCGATGAACATCGGTTGGCGGCATGGCGCGATCGCCTGGGCATCGATCCGAGCACGCCCATTGTCGTCGGGTCGGGCCCACTGGTCTGGTTCGGCGGTGCCGACCTCTTCGTGCGGACGGGCTGGATCCTGCGCGAGCGGCTCGGCATGGATGTCGCACTCTGCTGGGTCGACGAGGTGTCGACCAAGCGCGATCCGACCGAGGCGCTGGAGCTTCGTCAGTTGGACCACGACATCGTCCACATGGGCCTCGAGGCGCACGTGCACCTCCTCTCGCCCGAGGACGCAGAGCTCCTGTGGCTGGCCGACGTGCGACTGCTGACCAGTCGCGAGCCGGATGGGCCTCGGCCCTACATCCCGTGGGCGTCGATGAGCCAGGCCGTCGTCGGGTTCCGGACGCCGGGGCTCGAGGAGTTCGTGGGCGACGATGCCGGCCGCCTGGTCGACTTCCTCGATCTAGCGGGAATGGCGCGGGCGACGGCCGACCTGATCGGCGACGACGAAGGCCGGGTGTCGATGGGACGGCTCGCCGGGCGCCGCTTCGGTGATCGGCACGTGGCCTCGGCGCGGCCGGCCTTCCTGCTGCGATTGATCTGCGGGGCGCCTTGACGGCGCCGAAGGTCGTGTTCGTCTCGCACAACGCCAGCCGCAGCGGTGCGCCACTCCTGCTCCTGGCGTTCCAACGGTGGCTCCTCGAGCACGCGGAGCTGGAGATCTCGACCGTCCTGCTCGAGGGTGGGCCGCTCGAAGCCGATTTCAGCCGGGTGGGTGCGATGGTCGGGGTGGAGGACCTGGCCTCGACGGGCGCCGATCTCGTCTACCTCAACACGGTCGGCAGTGCGCCTGCGCTCGAGCACCTCGCCGAAGGGCCTTCGGTCATCTGCCATGTCCACGAGCTCGACTTCGCTCTCAACCACTGGATCTCGGCCACCGACCGAGATCGGCTACGGCACCGGGTGGACCGGTTCATCGTCGTCTCCGACATGGTGCACGACGCGGTGTCCCGGTGCCTCGGTGTCGAGCACGATCGGATGGTCAGGCACTACGGGTTCATCGACGTGGCGGCCGTCCGGCGCTGCCGGAGGACGCGGGCACCGGGCACGAGCGGACCGGCAGCGCTGGTCGGCACGTCGGGTACCACTGAGTGGCGCAAGGCGCCCGATCTCTTCCTCGGTCTGGCACGCCTCGTGCGGCAGTCGGTGCCCGAGGCCCGGTTCCGATGGGTGGGTGGCGTCGCCACGGGCCCCGAGATCGATCCTGTCCTCAGGGACCGCGAGCGTGTGGGCCTGGGCTCGGCGGTCGAATTCATCGGCGAGCAGCCAGATGCACGCCCCTGGTTCGCGGCCTACGACGTCTTCGCCCTGCTGTCGCGTGACGACCCGTTCCCCCTCACCTGCCTCGAGGCTGCCGCCCTCGGTGTGCCGGTGGTCGCTTTCGACAGCACGGGGGCGCGTGAGTTCCTTTCCGATGGCTGCGGGATCGTGGTTCCCTACCCGGATCTCGAGGCCATGGCCGACGAGGTGGCCGCGTTGTTGGGTGATCCCGAGCATCGGCGGTCGCTCACCGCGGCCGCCGGGCGGAGGGTGCTCGCCGAGCACGACATCGGTGTGGCCGCACCGCGGCTCCTGGCCGAGATGCAGGAGGTGCTCGCGTCGTGAACGGGTCGAGGCCACGGGTCGTGTTCGTCTCTCACGAGGCCACACTCACCGGAGCACCGGTCGGTCTGCTCCAGTTCCTCGACTGGCTACGCGACCATGCCGCCGACATCGACGTCGAGGTCGTGCTGGTCCACGGCGGCCCGTTGGCCGAGGAGTTCGAGTCGATGGCGGCGGTCCGTTCCGTCGAGGAGCTCGTGGCGGCACCTCCGCCCGACGTGCTGTTCCTGAACAGCATCTTCAGCGGCGAGGTGCTCCTCACCTCGAGCTTCACCGGTTCGTACGTGGTCGCGCGGGTGCCCGAGCTCGGATTCGCCATCGACCAGGTCCTCCCCGCCGCGACGCGCGACGCCGTGCTCGCCCGCGCGGACCGCTTCCTCGCGGTCTCCGACTTCGTCCGGCTACACCTCATGGACAGCTGCGGCGTCCAGCCGGACCGGGTGGTCACGGCCCACGGATCCATCCCCGTGGATGCCGTGACCGCGGATCCCGATGTCATCGACGCCGCCAGGGTGAGAGCGGGGCTCCCTCCGGCCCTTACCGTGGTGGGAGCGCTGGGTTCGAGGACTTGGCGCAAGGGCGCAGATTGGTTCATCCAGGTCGCGGTCGAGGTGACCCGGCGGCATCCCTCCCGCGCGACCCAATTCCTCTGGTTGGGCAGCGAGCCGGACTGGGAGCACGGTCGCCGGATCGAGGACGACCTGCGACGCGCCGGGATCGCCGACCGGGTCCACCTGCTGCCTGACGACCCTCGACCCGCTGCGTTCCAGTCCCTGATGGACGTCTTCGCGCTCACGTCACGCGAGGATCCGTTTCCCCGCGTGGCGCTCGAGGCGGCCGCACTGGGGCTCCCGATAGCGGCGTTCGACAGCGGGGGCGTGGGCGAGTTGCTCGCCCACGCCGGGGTCGGCGTCCTTCCCTACGGCGACGTCGAGGCGATGGCCGATCGAATCGACGGTTGGCTCGAGGCGCCCGAGGTGGCGCGTCGGGTCGGCGAGTCGCTCGCCCAGGCCGTGCGGGCCCATCACGATCTCTCGGTCGGCGCGCCGAAGGTGCTGGCCGAGATCCGCCGGGGGTTGCGGTGACGGTCGCCGCGGCCGCACCGGCGTCGAGTCGACCGGCCCGGCTGGTGGTCGTCTCGGACCAGGCGGACGACTCCGATGAGACGGCCTTCTTCCTCTCGCTGATGGGGTCGCTGGCGTCGGACCTGCCGGCAGAGCTCAGCTTCCTGCTGTTCTCGGGAGGCCCGAGCCTCGAGAAGTTCCGTGCCATCGCTCCCACCACGGTCGTGCGGGACCTCGAGCGAGAATCGCGGGAGGCGCTCGTCGAGCGGGTGTGCTTCGCCCTGCGTCTCCGGCGGATGGGGTACGCGCGGCGCGCGCGCCGGCTCGGCCTCGGGCCCTGGCAGCCGGGGGACGTGGTCTACCTCCACACCGTCATGGCCCTCCAGGTGCTCCGGTACCTTCCCATCGCCGCACCCACGGTGCTCTGCCACCTGGGCCGGTCCACCCCGCCGTTGCGGAACATCCTCCGGCGCCGTGACCGCGCCCTCGTGACCCGGCGCGTCGACCGGTTCCTCGTCGACGACCCGGACATGAGGCTGCTACTGGAGAACCGGTACCGGGTCGAGCCGGCCCGCGTCAGGCCGTTTCCCGACTACTTCGAGTCGGTCGATGGCGGTCCGGCGGCGACAAGGCCCGGGGTCGCTGCGAGGCGAGAGGCGCTGGGAATTGATCCCGACGCGTTCCTGGTGGGTGCGTTTCAAACCTTGGCGGGATCCGGTTCGGAGTCGCTTGCCCTGTTCGCGGCGCTGCTCGACAAGCGGCTGCCCGATCATGACTTCGAGATCCTCGCCATCGCGCCGGACGACGCAACGCGCTCGTGGTTCAGCCACGATGTCCTCCGTGCCGGGATCTCCGAACGCGTGCATCTGGCCCTGATGTTCCCCGACCACCAGGATCGCTCGATGTCAGATCCCTCCCCGTTCGTGGATCTCTGCGATCTGGTGGTGCTGTGGGCACTCGACGAGGCGAAGCTCCCGTACAGCTACGAGCAGGAGATTCGGCGGGGCACACCCGTGGCCTGCTTCGCGTGGAGCCCGGTCGCCGAACTGGCCGGAGGCACCGAAGGCGGACTCGTGTTGAGCGAGGTGGATCTCCCCGAGCTGGCCTCCCGGGTGGCCGCACTGGTGGCCGACCCCGATCGGTACCGAGACGCCCGCAGAACGGTGATCGCTGCGGTCGATGCCCACTACGGGCCGGCTCCGGCGGCCCGGTTCGTGCGAAGCGAGTTGGCGGGCGCCGCTGGATGGGAGTCCCGGTGAGCGCCTTCGACGGCGAGCAGCCAGAGGTTCTCTTCGTGGGTCACGAGGCCACCCGCACGGGTGCCCCGCTGATGTTCCTCTACCTGCTCCGGTGGATTCGTGAGCACAGCGACCTTCGGTTCGAACTCGTGCTGTGGCGCGGCGGTGACCTGGTCGACGACTATCGGGAGGTGACGGAGGTCACGCTGCTCGACGGTGGTGGCCCGGGGGCGACCGAACTGCCTCGACGGCTGCAGCAGGTGCCCATGGTGTACTGCAACAGCTCGGCGAGCGCCCCCGTCCTCGGCCTGCTGGACCCCGCCCACGAGCGGGTGGTCGTCACCCACGTGCACGAGCTCGAGGAAGGCCTCTCGAGGGGCCTGCGCCCGGGCCTTCTCGACCTGGTCCTCGAGCGGACGACCCAGTTCGTCGCCGCATCCGAGCTCGTGAAGGCGACCCTCGTCGAGAACCACGGTGTGGCGGCCGCCGACGTCGTCCGTCACTACGAGTTCATCGACATCGACGCGCTCGACGACGACGGGAACAGCGACGTCGAGCGTGATGAGGGCGGCGATCGGTTGCGGGTGTCGCTCGGGATCCCGGCGGACGCGCCGGTGGTCGGGGCGGTCGGCGTCCGTGAGATGCGGAAGGGCCCCGACCTGTTCCTGGCGGTGGCCGCACTCCTGGCGCGTCAGGAGTCGACCGCTTCGACCCATTTCGTGTGGCTGGGCGGCAGTGAGGACGATCCCGAGACCAGTCGGCTCGAGGTGCTCATCGACCGGTCGGGCCTCCGCGGCCGGATGCACCTGGTGCCGGCGGTGCCGAAGCCGCGGGACTGGTTCCGGTTGTTCGACGTGTTCGCGCTCACGTCCCGGGAAGACCCGTTCCCCCTGGTCTGCCTCGAGAGCTCGCTCGTCGGCACGCCGGTGGTCTGCTTCGACAACACCGGCATCTCCGAGTTCATCGGTGGGGACGAGTGTGGCTTCGTCGTTCCCTACCTCGACGTCGAGGCCATGGCCGCCCGCGTCGCCCAACTCGTCGAGGACCCCGACCTTCGAGGCGAGCTGGGTCGTCGTGCCGCCGAGCGGGCGCGCGGAGGCTTCGGTATCGACCAGCGCGCCCCATTGCTGTACGACGACATCGAGCGTTGGCGTGCCCGTGCCTGACCTGCCGAGGAATGCCACCAACGGGCTGTTGCCAGGGCGCGATCGGTGCGCCGTGCCCCGTGCGCTCGTCCAGAGGGCCGCGTGGTCGTGAGCGAAACCCCGGTGCCCCGTGTGCTCGTCGTCGCCGATTCGGCAGAACGGACCCGCGAGGGCCTCGTCCTCATCGACACGGTCCGATGGCTGACCGAGCACACCGAGGCCGACGTCCGGGTCCTGCTGTTCACGCGTGGCCCGCTGTCCGACGAGATCGAGCGGGCCGCCCCGACAACGGTCGTGGCCGATCTCGATCGCACGTCGCGCGATGCCGTCATCGAGCGTCTGTGGTTCCGCCTCCGCATGTCCCGTCGAGGCTTCCAGAAGCGGGCGGCGAGGCTCGGACTGTCCTCATGGGGTCCCGAAGACGTCGTCTACCTCCACTCGCCGACCGCCGTCCAGGCCCTCAACTACCTCCCCGGAGACCGACCCCCAGTACTCTGCCGGGTGGCCGAGTCCACCGAGGCCCAGGGCTGGGGCCTGACCAGGCCGAACCAGCGATTGCTCGTCAAACGCGTCGACCGGTTCCTGGCGGAGACGCAGTGGAAGGTCGACGAGCTCGTGAAGCGGCACGGTGTTCCCCGCGGTCGCATCCATCGGATCGAGCCCCTCATCCAGCCGACGGACCCCCGCCTGCCCTCCGAGGCGGCCGGTCCCGCGGGCACGAGATCGGCACTGGGCATCGAGCCGGACGCGTTCGTCATCGGGGCCTATTCGCCATCACCGCCGGAGGACCCCCCCGATCACTCGGTCGCACTTGCATCGCTGCTCACGCGCCGGGCGCGCCTCCACCCCCTGTTGTGCCTCTGGGTGGCCGATCGGGAGTCGACAGCCTTCTGGATCGAGCACGATCTCGAGCGCACCGGCCTGGTCGGATCGGTGCGCCTCTTCCGCTCGGCAGCGGAGATGGAGCGCTACTTCCCGCACTGCGACGTCCTCGCCTACCTCAGCCGCCTCGATGCGCCGGTGCCCCCTGTCTACCTGGAGGTCGCTGCCGAAGGAGTTCCCCTGATCTGCTTCGAGGGCAACGAGTTGGCCGCCTTCGTGGGGGAGAACGAGGGCGGCTTCGTGGTCCCGTACCTCGACGTGGTCGCCGTGGCGGACGCGATCGTGGCGCTGGCCGAGGACCGCGAGCTCTATCAGAAGCTGGGCGAGGGGGCGGCGCGTCGCGTCCTCGACCGCCATGGCGTCGCCGGCTACGCGGCGCTGTTGTGGGCGGACCTCAGGGACGCCGTAGCGTGAGCTCCGCCATCCCCCGGCTCGTCGTGGTGCACCGTCGGGCCGACCCGACCGCCGAGACGGTCGCCCTCGTCGAGCTGGTCCGTGCGCTGGCGGCCACCGGTGAGGTGCGGGTCGAGGTGCTGTTGCTGGCCGGTGGGGCACTCCTGGACGAGTTCGAGCAGGTGGCGCCGACCACGGTGGTCGCCGCGCTCGAGTCGCGCTCCCGGGCGGCGATCGTCGAACGCGTCTGTTTCGCTCTTCGCCTTCGCGGTGCGGGTTACCGGCGTCGCGCTGCGCGCCTGCACCTCGACCAGTGGGGGCCGGGCGACGCGGTCTACCTCCACACCGTCCTGGGCGTGCAGGTGCTGCGATACCTGCCCTCGGACCGGCCCGTGGTGCTGTGCCGGCTGGCGGAGGACGTGCACCCCCTCCGCCACCCGCTCGTCGCCGATGACCTCCGGGTGCTCCTGCGCCGGGTCGATCGCTTCCTGGCCGTCACGACGGCTGGGCTCACCGAGATGGTGGAGGTGCACGGTCTCGACCCCGACCGGGTCCGCAGGATGCCCGAGCTCTTCGTACCGCCCGACGATCGTCTCCCCGACCGGTCGGGTGAGCGCGAGCAGCTCAGGCGCCGGCTGGACATCCGACCCGGCGCCGTGGTGGTCGGGTCATTCGGGGCGTCCGACGCCGACTCGCCGGATCTCGGCGTGCTGTTGTGGTCGATGGTCTCGCGCCGCTCCGGCGATCGTGCGGTCGAGTTGATCTGGGGGTATGCCGAGTCGGAGGCCGGCTTCTGGATGGAGCACGACCTGCAGCAGACCGGGCTGGTCTCGGGAGTGCACGCGGTCGAGGCGGGCTCCGAGCTCCTGGCGTACCTCGAGCTGTGCGACGTGCTGATCCTGCTCACGAGGATCGACGACTACCCGTTCGCCTACCTCCAGCGGGCGGCGAGCGGAGTGCCCGTGTTGTGCTTCGAGGGGAACCGGCTTGCTGATCTCGTGTACCTCGGCGACCCGCAGCACGTGGCGCCGTACCTCGACGTCGTGGCCCTGGCCGACCAGGTGTCGCGCCTGCTCGAGAGCAGCGACGCACTCGCGAGGAACCGCGTCGCCATGCTCGAGGCGGTGGCGCGTGTCCACGGGCCTGAGGTCGTCGGTCGTCGGCTCCTGGACGAGGTGGCCGCCCTCACCGAGGCTGCCCAGGCGCGCACACCATGAGCGCGGACGTCGCCCGCCGGCGGGTCGTGGTGGTCGGCCGTCACGGCGAGGACACCGCCGAGACCGCCGCGCTCGTCGAGATCGTCCGCGGCTTCGTGGGCCTGGGGTGTGGCGAGGTCTCGGTGCTCCTCCAGCGGGGCGGGCCCCTCACCACCCAGTTCGCGTCCGTGGCGCCCACCGGTGTCGTGCCCGACCTGCCCCGGCGGTCTCCCGCCGCGTTGACCGAACGGCTCCTCGGGCGGGTCGGCCTGCGAAGGGCCGCTCAGCGGGTCCGTGGCCGCCGCCTCGGCCTCCACCGGCTTCGGGCGGGCGACACCGTCTACCTGCACACCGTGCTCGCGGTCCAGGTGCTTCGGTACCTGCGACCGGGCACGGCCGCCGTGCTCTGCCGGGTTCCCGAGTCGGCCCACCCGCTCCGGCACCCCCTGTCCGCGATCGATCTCGGGCTGCTCCTCGACCGGGTCGACCGCTTCCTCCCGGTCACCCGAGTGGGAGCCGAGGAGCTCCGCGGTGAGCACGGGCTCGATCCCAGGCGCGTGGCGCGCATGCCGGAGATCATCGCCACGGGGGACCGCCGACGGAGCCGACTCCCCGATGAGGTCGGGCGCCTGCGCCGCTCCCTCGGCATCGCCGCCGATGCGGTCGTGGTCGGCTCTTTCGGGGCCTCCGCGGTCGACCCGCCCTCTCCCTGTGCCTCCTTGGCGGTCGTGATGCGTCGTCACACCGGCGCACCCGCCGTTCTGCTCTGTGTGGCCCCCGAGCACGCGTCCGACGGTTGGGTGCTCCACGACATCGAGTGCGCCGGCCTCCTCGACCAGGTGACCGTGTTGGCGGCCGTGGACCCGTCGCCGCGGTACGCCGAGCTCTGCCAGGTCGTGGTGCACACGGGCTGGGGCCCCGACCACCCGATGGCCGTGCTCGAAGCGGCAGCCGATGGTGCCCCGGTCGTCTGTTTCGCCGGCCATGAGCTCGCCGACCTCGTGGGCGACGACGAGGCGGGCTTCGTGTGCCCGTACCTCGACCTGCACGCCATGGCCGAGCGCATCGCTGCACTGGTGGCCGATCCTGAGCTGCGAGACTCCTTGGGGGCGGTCGCATCCGCCCGGGTGCACGCGGCCAACGGGGTCGCGGGCGCCGTGCCCCGGTTGTGGGAGCAGATCAAGGCGGTGAGTGCGTGAACCGGAAGACCACAGGCAACGCGGGCGGGCCTCCCCCGGACCTGCTCTTCGTCGGCCACGACGCGACGAGGACCGGCGCCCCGCTCATGTTGCTGTACTTCATGCGCTGGCTGCGTGACAACACCGACCTGACCTTCCAGCTCGTCGTGGTCGACGGTGGGCCGCTGGTCGACGACTTCGCCGCCCTGGCCCCGGTGACCGTGCTGGCCGACCTCGGCAGGGGCTGGGTCTCCAGGGCACTCGAGCGGATCGGCCTGGGCCGTCTCGCGCCTGTTGGCCGCCGGTCCCGTGAACGCGCCGCCGTCCGCTCGTTGCGACATGCCCCCGTCGTCTACTGCAACAGCATCTCGAGCGTCAGCGTGCTGCCCCTCCTCGGGCCCCCGGACCCGTCGCGTGTCGTCATCACCCACGTCCACGAGATGGAAGGGGCCTTCCGCTCGACCTCCCCCGAGGTGCTCGAGATCCTGTTCTCCGCCACGGACCGTTTCGTTGCCGCCTCGGAGCGCGTTCGCCGCCTCCTGATGGACACCTACGAGGTCGAGCCGGACCTGGTCGTCCGTCACTACGAGTTCATCGACGTCGAGGCGATGGCGGGAACGCCCCCCGAGGACGGCGCTGTCCTCGCGGCGCGGGAGAGCTGTGGCATCCCCGCGACCGCGGGCGTGGTCGGTGCCGTGGGCGTGACCCAGTGGCGGAAGGGGCCAGACCTCTTCCTGCTGCTGGCCCAGGTGCTCAGGAGTCGCCCCGACGGTCGCGAGGTCCATCTCGTCTGGGTGGGGGCGGACCCCGACGCTGACGAGACCATCGCGCTCCGCAAGGACATCGAGCGGGCGGGGCTCGGTGACCGGGTGCACCTCCTCGGTCCCGATCCTTCCCCGGCGCGGTGGTTCCGGCTGTTCGACGTGTACGTGCTGACATCGAGGGAGGATCCCTTCCCCCTGGTCTGTCTCGAGAGCTCACTGCTCGGCACGCCCATCGTGTGCTTCGACAACACGGGAATGGCCGAGTTCGCCGGCGACGGCGACTGTGGCTACATGGTGGACTACCTCGACGTCGAGGCCATGGCGGATCGCGTGACCATGCTGCTCGACGACCCTGAGCTCCGTCGCGTGGTGGGGGAGCGGGCGGCGACCCGGGTCCGCGCCGAGTTCGACGTGTCCGTGGGGGCCCCGTCGCTCTACCGCGACATCGAGGCATGGTGGCCCCGGCCATGAGGAGACGCCGGCCCGAGGTGCTGTTCGTCGGGAGCGACGCGACGAGTACCGGCGCGTCGGTGATGCTCCTCGACTTCGTGCGTTGGCTGGACCGGCACACCGACCTGACCTACGAGGTCCTGCTCCTCGACGGCGGGCCGCTCGTCGACGACTTCCGGGCCTTGGGGCCGGTGCGGGCGCTGTCCGACCTCCGGGACGGCCGGGCCTCCCGATGGCTGGTGCGTGCGGGTCTCCACCGACTGGCGGCCCTGGCCCGGGCCCTGCTGGCGCGTCGGTGGTGCTTCCACCTGCGGTCGGTGCCCACGCTCTACTGCAACGGCGTCACCAGCATCCGGGCCGTCCCGCTGCTCGGCCGCCGTGATCGCCTGGTCATCAGCCACGTGCACGAACTCGAAGGGGCCATGGGTGTCCAGGGGTCGGCCCACGACCACGAGCTCCTGGCTTCCCGTGTCGACCGGTTCGTCGCCGCGTCCGACCTCGTGATGGCGAACCTCGTGAACAACCACGACATCGACCCTGACCGCGTGGTGCGGCACCACGGGTTCTTCGACGTCGACGCCTTCCTCACCCAGCGGGAGGAACCGGCCACCGATCTCCGTGCGCAACTCGCCATCCCCGAAGGGGCAATGGTCGTCGGCGCCATCGGGGTCACGCCGAGCCTGGCCATGGTGTTGCGCCGCCGAGCCCTCGGACGGGCGGTGCACCTCGTCTGGTTGAGCACGAGCCCCACGGCGTTCGAGACGCAGTGGCTGGAATTCGACATCGAGCGGGCCGGGCTCGCGGGCACGGTCCACCTCGTCGGGCCACGACCCCGACCAGCGCCCTTGTTCGAGCTCTTCGACGTGTTCGCCTGCACGTCCCGCGACGACGCCTTCCCCCTCGCCTGTCTCGAGAGCTCGGTGCTCGGCACGCCGGTGGTGTGCTTCGACAACACCGGCACGGCCGAGTTCGTGGGCGACGACGAGTGCGGGATCGTGGTGCCCTGCCTCGACGTCGAGGCGATGGCGGACAGCGTCGAGCGGCTGCTCGGCGAAGCGTCTCTGCGGGCCGAGATCGGGGACCGGGCCGCCGCCCGGGTCCGTGCGTTCCACGACGTCTCGACCGGGGCGCCTGCGCTGTTCGCCGACCTCGAGGAGTGGAGGCGCTGTGCCTGACCGCGTGGTGATGGCATCACACGAGATGACGCGCACCGGCGCCCCGATGTCGCTCCTCCACGTGCTGCGCTGGCTCGTGGCGAACGCCGACCTGGAGGTCGAGGTGATCGTCGCGAGGCTCGGCGAGGACGGGGGCTCGATGCTCGACGAGTTCGCCTCGGTCGCCCCGACCAGGGTCGCCCCTCGGCTCTTCGCCCCAGGACGTGGCCCTCGTGTCCCCGCGTGCTCGGTCCTCTACCTCAACAGCATCTTCGCCGCCGGCTGCCTCGCGCACCTCCCCCGGCACCGCCCGTACATCATCAGCCGCGTCCCCGAGCTGTCGATGCCCTTCCGGCACTGGTTCGACGCCGAGGAACGGTCGGCGCTCCTCGCCCAGACCGACCGCTTCCTCGCGGTCTCGCGCCGTGTGGCGAAGATGCTCGTCGAGGAGTACGACGTCGCCGAGGACCGGATCGCGGTCGTGCACGGGTCGGTCGACCTCTCCGGGGTGCGCCGGGGGAGCGACGCCGACCGTGCCGAGCAGCGGCGGCAGCTCGGCATTCCCGACGATGCGCTCGTGGTGGGCGCCGCCGGCACGACCGACTGGCGCAAAGGACCCGACCTCTTCGTCCGCATGGCCAAGGCGGTGCAGGAGCGCAGTGGCGGGCGCCCCGTGCACTTCATCTGGCTCGGGGGCGAGCGGGGGGGTCCCGAGTTCTGGCAGGTGGAGAGCCGGATACTCGGTGCGTCGATCGGCGACCGGGTGCACTTCCTGGGGAGCCGGCCCGACCCCTACTCCTACTATGAGCTCATGGACGTCTTCACGCTGACGTCCCGTGAGGACCCGTTCCCCCGCGTGTGCATGGAGGTGGCCGCCATGGGCGTCCCGATCGTGACGTTCGACAACGGGGGGGCCACCGAACTGGTTTCCAAGGGCTGCGGGTTCGTCGTGCCCTACCTCGACGTCGAGGCCATGACCGACCGGGTGGTCGAGTTGCTCGAGGCCGGCGACCTGCGTTCCCGTCTCGGTGCCGTGGGCGCCGCGACGGTCCGTGCCGAGCACACCGTCGAGGTCGGTGGGCCGGCCACCCTGGCCGAGATCGAGCGGGGCCTGCGCGCCGTCAGGGAGCGCTGATGTGTGGCATCGCGGGGTTGTTCGACCCGCGCCACAGCGCGACAGCGGAGGCACTCGCGTCCGTGGCGGCAGCGATGACCGACTCACTCGTCCATCGGGGACCCGACGACGGGGGAGTGGAGGTCGACGCCGCGGGCGGGGTGGCCTTCGGCGCGCGCCGCCTGGCGATCGTCGACCTGTCGGAGGCCGGGCACCAGCCCATGTGGTCGCCCGACCGCCGTCACCTGCTCACCTACAACGGCGAGCTCTACAACGCCGGCGACCTCCGGGCCGAGCTCGATCGTGACGGCTGGGCCTTCCGGGGGCGGTCCGACACCGAGGTGCTGTTGGCCGCCATCGCCCTCTGGGGCGCCCGTCGCGCCGCCGAGCGCGCCGTCGGCATGTTCGCCTTCGCGGCCTGGGACTCCCAGGACCGCCGGCTCGTGCTCGGCCGTGACCGGTTCGGTGAGAAGCCCCTCTACTACGGGTGGCAGGGCGGCCTGCTGCGTTTCGGGTCCGAGCTCCGGGTGCTGCGGGCCGACCCTGGATTCAGGGCCGATGTCGACCGCGATGCGGTGGCACTGCTGTTGCGCCACACCTACATCCCGGCGCCGCATTCCGTGTACCACGCGGTGAAGAAGCTGCCGCCCGCCAGCCTGTTCACCTGGTCGGAAGCCGACGGTGAGAAGGTCGAGCCCTACTGGTCCGTCACCGACCTGGCCCTCACGGCCGGGCGCCGACCCTTCGCCGACGAGGCCGAGGCCGACGAGGCCCTCGACGAGGCCCTCACCAGGTCGGTGCGCAGCCGACTGGTCTCCGACGTGCCCCTCGGGGCCTTCCTGTCGGGTGGCATCGACTCGTCGATCATCGTGGCCCTCATGGGGCTCCATCACGCCGGGCCGGTGCGCACCTTCACCGTGGGCTTCGCCGACGAGGCCTTCGACGAAGCCCCGTTCGCCCGCCGCGTGGCCGAGGTGCTCGGTACCGACCACACCGAGATCGAGGTGAGCCCCGCCGAGGCCCAGGCGGTGATTCCCGAGCTGCCCTCCCTCTACGACGAGCCCTTCGCCGACCAGTCGCAGATCCCGACGGTCCTCCTGGCGCGCCTTGCCCGCCGACACGTCACCGTGGCCCTGTCGGGCGACGGTGGCGACGAGCTGTTCGGCGGCTACTGGCACCACCTGTGGAGCCGGGATCCCGTCGCCGGCCCGCCCGCTGCCGGTCGACTGCGCAGACTGGCGCGACGCCCGGCACCGGTGCCGGCCTGGCACCAGGAGCACCTGGATCGCCTCGCCAGTTGGGCCGACCCGACCTCCGTCGTGTGGGGCTCGAAGCTGCCGCCCACGGCGTTCACCGAGCGGGTGGCCCACCCCCGTTTCGAGGACCGTCTCGACTGGATGATGGAGCTCGACACCGCCACCTTCCTGCCCGACGACGTGCTCGTGAAGATGGACCGGGCAACCATGTCCATCAGCCTGGAGGGCCGCGCCCCGTTCCTCGATCCCGCCGTGGCCGAGGTGGCCTGGCGGATCCCGTCCCGTGACCGCCTCGGCGAGCAGGGCGGCAAGCTGGCGCTCCGCCGTCTGTTGGGCCGGTTCGTGCCCTCGGAGCTCTTCGAGCGACCGAAGATGGGCTTCAACGTGCCCTTGGGCGACTGGCTCCGGGGGCCCCTCCGCGAATGGGGCGCCGACCTCGTCGCCGGCATCGACGAGGACCTGTTCGACCGGACCACGGTCCGGGCCGTCTGGGAGGCCCACCAGGGGGGCGAGGACGCCGCCTACCGGCTGTGGCCCGTGCTGATGATGCAGACCTGGCTCGACACCGGCCAGGGCGGTGAGCGCGGCAGTACACTCTCTCTCCCGTGAGCACCGACACCTCCGTGACCACCGATGTGCCCGTCCTCGTGGACCGGCGAACCCTGCTCGACCCCGAGCTCCAGGCGCAGTTCGCCCGGCTCGGCTACCTCCGCCTCCCGCTCCTCGACGACGAGACGGTCGAGCGTCTCCGGGCGATCTACGACGAGATCTTCCCCGAGCCGATGAGCGGGTTCATCCCCACCTACGCCGTGTCGACCCCCGAGCGCAAGGCCCGCGCCACGGCCATGGTCAAAGACGTGCTCGTTCCGGTCATCGACCCGCTCTTCGATCGCCACCGTGCCTTCAACTCGAGCTTCTTGATGAAGTGGCCCGGCGACGACAGCGCCCTGCCGCTCCACCAGGACACCTGCTATGTCGACGAGCGGGTCTTCCGCTCGGCGGTCGTGTGGGTGGCGCTCGACGATGCCGACGAAGACCTCGACAACGGGCCCCTCCAGGTGATCACCGCCAGCCACCGCTTCGACCGCATGCCACGTGGAACTCGCACGTGGTGGCCCTACGGGAGCGTGACCGACTTCGTCGAGGAGCACTGCCTCGAGGCGCTACCCGTCCGCAAGGGCGATGTCCTGATCATGGACAACGCCCTCATCCACTGCTCGTTCCCCAATCGCAGTGAGCGACCGCGATTGGCCGTGGCCCTCTCGATGGCTCCCGAAGAGGCCGGGCTCATCCATGCGGTGGGACGCGACGACGGCACGGTGTCCATCCACGACGTCGACGAGTCCTTCTTCGTCGAGGAGTCGCCCTACGGGCTCCAGGCCAAGGAGTTCCCGTCTCGGTACCCGCGGCGTGAGGTGGGCCCGGTGGCGATGGTGACGGTCACCGAAGCGGACATCGCCGACCTCTGCGGCCTGCCCGACGGGACGGCCGCCGAGGTCGAGCCGGTCGCGGAGGTCGAGCCAGAGGTGGCCGTCGATCCGGTCGTTGCCGACGAGGGGAAGGGTCCGGGACGGGTGGCCGTCGCCGTCGAGACCCTGATGCGGGTGAACAACCGGCTCATCGGCCACGCCGAGCACCTCCGGCCGGTGCTCGACCCTGCCGCCTTCGAATGGACCGGTGTCCTCGAGCGGCAGTGGCGGGACATCCGACGCGAAGCCGAGGCGGTGCTCGTGAGCCGTCAGGTCCCCCGGATCGAGGAGATCCTCGGGGCCAGCCAGGGCAACGAGGGCGACTGGAACACCTTCATCCTCCTCGCCCACCGTCGTCCGGTCGGCTTCAACGCCTCGCTGTGCCCGATCACCACCGAGGCACTCACCGCGGTTCCCGGCATCCAGTCCGCCCTGTTCTCGGTCTTCGCACCGGGAACCCACCTGCCCTCCCACCAGGCCCCCAATCGCGGGGTGCTGCGGTACCACCTCGGGCTGATCGTGCCCGACCCGCCGGACTCGTGCCGCCTGCGGGTGGTCGACGAGACCCTGTCGTATCGAGAGGGCGAGAGCATCCTGTTCGACGACACGTTCGAGCACGAGGCCTGGAACGACGCCGACCAGCCCCGCGTCACCTTGCTCCTCGAAGTCGTCCGGCCGCTTCGCACCCCCTACCGCCAAGTGAACGCACTCACCCAACGGGCATTCGGCCTGTACCCCGAGGCGCGGGGGGCGATGGCCCGACTCGAACGCCTCGAGTGGATCCTCAACGGGAACCGGTGAGACCGCTTCGCTCGTGACAAGCGGGTCCCATCGTCTATAATCCCTGCGACCGGCAATCTGGCGAGGAGCGCACGTGCGAGCTACTTTTTTCGACGAGAAGTCGCAAGAGATCTTTGAACGGGACGGCTACGTTCAGATCCCTTGTCTGGACCAGGATGAGGTGGAGGCGCTGCGAGCCGTCTACTACGGCCTCGGCAAGGCGCCGGGCGACCCGGAGCGGGCCTGCATCTCGACCTTCCACACCTACGACGCCGAGTACAAGGCGGCCATCAGCGAGGGTGTGCTCAACATCCTGCGTCCCCACCTGGACGAGATCTTCGACCGCCAGCGCGCCCTTCCCGCCAACTTCCTCACGAAGTGGCCCGGCGGTATGAGCGGCTTCGGCCTTCACCAGGACCTCAGCCTGATCGACGAGACCAAGTACCGGTCCGGCGAGATCTGGGTGGCTCTCGAAGACACCAACGAGAACAACGGGCAGCTCTGGATGGTGCCGGGAAGTCACCAGTGGGTGCCCACCCTCCGTGGCATCCATGCCTTCCGATCGCCCTTCTACGGGTTCGAGCAGCGGATCGTGCAGCGCCACGCCGTGCCGTGCCCGCTGAAGGCGGGCGAGGCGATCGTGTTCAACCACGCCACGCTGCACTTCTCCTACCCGAACCGCACCGAGAAGGAGCGGCTCGTGGCCATCACCGACCTGGTGCCCGAGGAGGCACAGCAGATCCACTACTTCGGCAACCCCGACGGCACCATCGAGGCCTACGAGATCGACGAGTCGTTCTGGGTCGACAACAACCCGTTCACCCTCGGCACGCCGCCTCCGGCGGCCCAGAGCCTCGGGATCGTCGACTTCGAGTTCGTGGAGCTCACCGAGGAGCGCCTCGAGGAGTTGGTCGCCAACGGTGAAGCCATCGACCGCGAGGCCGAGCGTCACGGTGCTCTCAACGCCGGCCGTCCCTGGTGCCATCGGTGCGGCACCAGCGAGGGCATCGAGGAGGCCCCCGACCGCTGGTTGGGCAACGTCACCATGTTGTGCCCCGCGTGTGCGGCAGCCGAGTCGGAGCTCGCTCCCGCCTGAGCCTGTATCGGCGCTCCGCCGATCGAACGAACGGATCCCCGTCGGCCCCTGCGTCCTCGCAGCGGGCCGGCGGGGATTCTCGCGTCGAGGCGGCCCGCCGCTGCCAGAACCTGCAGTGGCCCCTGGAACGGGGTGGTGGAACGGGGTGGGTCTCGCCTCTAGAACAGGGTGTACAGGGTGTACGGAGCGGCCGCCTGGCCCACGCTGATGAACGCCACGAGGAGCCCGAGCAGCATCATGAGTGGGAGGATCCACCAGACCCGGTTCACCACCGCGTAGCTGGCGAAGTCACCGGTCAGTCGGAACAGATGCCGTATGCGCAACATGGACCCAGAAGATAGCAGTTGGGTGCCCACTGGCGTCACGCGTGCCCACGCCGCCATCGACCCTCTTCGCGGTGCAGCTTCAGGCGAGGCCCGACGTACCGAGCCTGCTCGAGGGGGTTCAGGCGCCCCCGGAACCAGTTGACGTACCGGGGCGCAGGGCGCCCCCGCCGGGCGGCAACGAAGTACGGGGGCCACACGAACGGGTCGTAGTGCCCGAGGCGGACGTACTCGGCAACGTAGGCCCAACGCTCGGTGGCGGTGGTGTTCGGACGGGTCGTGTGCAACAGCAGGGACGAAAAGACGGTCACGTCGCCCGCCTCGGCGGTCAGACATATCTCGCCGGAGGGCGCGACCTGTGCCTCCTCGAAAGACCCGACCCGGAAATGGGGAACCGGCCCTTCGTGGCTGCCCGGAACCACCCACAGCCCGCCGTTGTGGGCAGTGGCCGAGGTGAGGGCCACCCACACCTGGTAGTGCTCGTGACGCAACCGGTTGTAGCCGTTGTCCTGGTGCCAGGGGAAGGCCGGGGCACCGGGGCCCTTCGCCACCGCCTGGTCCCAGCGCACCCACAGATCGGGTCCGCCGATGGGCACGACCAGGTCGAGCAGCCGTGGGTCCACCACGAAGCGTCGGAGCTCGGGGCTGTGGGGCAGCAGGTTGCTGTAGAAGTCCATGCCGCCCGTGCTGAGGGCGCAGGCCTCCGGGGCACGAGCGGCCGCTGCTCTGATCTCGCTGAGCAACCCCTCCATCTCCGCCGGCGAGAACACGCCCGACGCCTGGAGGTAGCCGTACTGGCGAAATCGGCCGCGGCGGTCCTCCGCGGCCGTCGGCACGCTCAATCCAGTTCGAAGGTGGACTGCCAGTCGTCCTGGCTGTCCCAGTCCGGTTGGGCCACCTTCTCGAGGATGCAGTGCTCGAGGACGAGGTAGTCCATCTCGGTTCGCATGAAGCAGCGGTAGGCGTCGTCGGGCGTGCACACGATCGGCTCGCCGCGCACGTTGAACGACGTGTTGATCATCACCGGGCAGCCCGTGAGGGCGTCGAACGCGGCGAGGATCTCGTGGAACTCGGGGCTCTGGTCGGCGCTCACGGTCTGGAGGCGGGCGGAGTGGTCGACGTGGGTGACCGCCGGGATGTCGGAGCGGACCTCGTTCACCCAGGTGCGGAGGTCCTCGGCGTGGCCGTCGGCCTTCGCCCAGTGGCTCTCGCGCACGGACGCCGTGATCATCATGTAGGGCGACTCGCCCTCGATGTCGAACCACTCGGCGGCCTTCTCGGCGAGCACCGCCGGGGCGAAGGGCCGGAACGACTCCCGGTGCTTGATCTTGAGGTTCATGATCGACTGCATCTTGGGCGAGCGGGCGTCGCCGATGATCGAGCGGTGGCCCAACGAGCGGGGGCCGAACTCCATCCGGCCCATGAAGAGCCCGATCACCTTGCCCTCGTCGACGAGGGCCGCGATCCGTTCGGCCCGCTCGGCCGAGGTGGCGACACGCTCGTACGCGTACCCGGAGTCCTCGAGGTACCGGATGATCTCTTCGTCGTCGAACCGGGGACCGAGGTAGGCACCCGACATGGCGTCGGTGGTGCCGTCGGGATGGCGAGCGTTGCCCTCGATCTGATGCCAGGCGTACAGCGCGGCACCGATGGCCCCACCGGCGTCGCCGGCTGCCGGTTGGATCCAGAGATCGTCGAAGGGCCCTTCGCGCAGGAGCCGGCCGTTGCTCACGCAGTTGAGGGCCACCCCTCCGGCCAGGCAGGCGTTGCGCTCACCGGTGAGTTGGGCGGCGTGGCGGGCCATGCGAAGCACGATCTCCTCGGTGACCTCCTGGATCGACCGGGCCATGTCCATCTCGCGCTTGGTGAGCTCGCTCTCGGGCGCCCGAGGGGGCGAGCCGAAGAGCTTGTCGAACTTCTTGTTCGTCATCTTCAGGCTGTAGAGGTAGCCGAAGTAGGCCATGTCGAGGGTGAACGACCCGTCGTCGTGCAGGTCGACCAGCTTGTCCAGGATCCGGTCGGCGTAGACCGGCTCGCCGTAGGGCGCCAGGCCCATGAGCTTGTACTCGCCCGAGTTGACCCGGAACCCACAGTGGTAGGTGAACGCCGAATAGAGCAGGCCGATCGAATGGGGGAAGTTGAGCTGCTCGTTGAGGGTCAGGCTGTTCCCCTTGCCGACGCCGACGCTGCTGGTGGCCCATTCGCCAACACCGTCGAAGGTGAGGACGGCGGCCGACTCGAACGGGGAGGGGTAGAAGGCGCTGGCGGCGTGGCTCTCGTGGTGCTCGGTGAAGTAGAGGTCCTTCGGCATCTTGTAGCCGAGGTCGCGGAGGCCCTTTTCGATCTGGTACGGGATCCAGAGCTTCTCGCGGAGCCAGATGGGAATGGCCGTCTGGAACGACTTGAAGCCCTTGGGGCCGACGCGCATGTAGGTCTTGAGCAGGCGCACGAAGGTGGTGATCGGCTTGTCGTAGAAGACCACGGCGTCGATGCCGTCGGGCTCGACCTGGCCGCGACGGAGGCAGAACGAGATGGCGTTGACGGGGAAGTCGGCGTCGTGTCGCTTGCGGGTGAAACGCTCCTCCTGGGCGGCGGCGAGGACGACGCCGTCCTGGACGAGCGCTGCCGCGGAGTCGTGGTAGAAGCCGCTTATGCCCAGTATGTTCACGTGGCAACGGTAGCTTTGTTTGGGTTGCCGGGGCCACCGACCCCTACGATTCCCAGCCTATGGACGACCACCCTGAGCCCATGATCACGGTGCCGGGCGCTCCGCCCTGGGGGGCGACGCAGTTCCCCCCCGATGGCTTCGAGCCCTTCCCGGCCAAGGCCGTCGAGGGCTCGGTCGGCGACCGGTTCCGGGCCGTGGCCGAGCGCTTCGGCGATCACGTCGCCCTGCGCGGCCCAAATGGCGAGCGCCGGTTCGACGAAGTCGAGGCTGCGTCGAACGCGTTCGCCAACGCACTGCTCCGGCGTCTGGGGGACGGGGAGGAACCGGTGGCGCTCCTCTTCGCCCACGACGTACCCCTCGTCGTCGCCATGCTGGGCGTCATGAAGGCGGGGAAGCTGGTGCTGGTCCTCGACCCCGAGGCCGCGCCCACCGTCAGCGGCTCCTGCCTCGCCGACTCGGGGGCGCGCCTGGTGGTGGCAGACGAGGAACACCTCGAGGCTGCGCTCGACCTGATCGGCACCACCGTCACCGTCGTGCGCGACACCTCGCTCGTCGAGGGTGCGTCGAGCGAGGCGCCGGCAATCGAGGTCGGCCCGGATCGCGGGGCGATGTTGGCCTACACCTCGGGATCGTCGGGTGCCCCCAAGGCGGCCGTGCTCCCTCATCGGGCGTTGCTCCACCTGGTGCGTGGGGCGACCGACGCGTTGGCGATCAGCCCGGAAGACACGCTGCCGATGCTGTTCCCGGTCTCGCTCGCCGTGGCGGCGTACCCGATGTTCCTCCCGCTGTTGAACGGTGGCACGCTCACCACCTTCGACGTTCGGGGCCAGGGCCTGGCCGACCTCGGGCGGTGGCTCGCCGACGAGGGGGTCACCGTCATGTACGTCGCCCCCACCGTGGCCCGGTTCCTGGTCGATGCGGTGGCAGGCCGGTCGTTCCCGGCACTGCGGCTGATCGTCCTGGGGGGCGAACGGGTCGATTCCGATGCTGTGGCGCTCGTTCGGGACCTCTTCGGTGAGCACCTGGTCGTCGCCAACGGCTACGGCACCACCGAGACCGGCGTCCTCACCTTCTACTTCACCGCTCCGGGTGAGGAGTTCGGCGATGGCGGGGTGCCGGTCGGTCACGCCATCGTGGGCATGGACCTCGAGATCCGCCGCGAGGACGGAACCCTCGCCCCGACCGGCGACGCCGGTGAGCTGTTCGTCCGCAGCAGGTACCTGCTGACCGGCTATTGGGGTCGCCCCGATCTCACGGAGCGCGTCCTGAGTGTCGAACCCGGAACGGGAGTACCCGTCTACCGGACCGGCGACGTGGCCCGGCTCACCCCCGACGGCTACCTGGCCGTGGCGGGCCGAACGGACGACCAGGTGAAGATCCGCGGCCAGCGCGTCGCACCTGGCGAGGTCGAGGACGCGCTGTTGGCCATCGACCTGGTCAAGGACGTGTTGGTGACCACCGGGACCGACTCGGCGGGCGCCCGGACGTTGGTGGCCCATGTGGTCCCCGCTGATGGCGAGGTCAGCGTCGACGCGATTCGTCGCGCGATGGCCGAGCGGGTCACCGCGGCGATGGTGCCGTCGTGGTTCCTCCTGCGCGAGTCGCTTCCCCAGCTCCCCAACGGGAAGCTCGATCGCCAGGCGCTGATCGATCGTGGGGTCGATTCCCCCGGATCGGAGCCCATTGCTGCGCCGCCAGTCGTCGGGGACCATCTCGAGGAGGACCTCATCGTCCTCTGGCAGGAGGTCCTCGGCGTTCCCGAGGTGGGGGTCGACGACGATTTCTTCGCGCTGGGCGGGCACTCGCTGCTCGCCGCCCAGATGCTCGTGCGACTCGAGGAGCGCCTCGGCCATCAGGTCCCCATGTCCGCCCTTCTCGACGGGACGACCATCACCGACCTGGCCAGGGCCATCCGCGGCAAGACCCACCACGGCGGTGAGGCGGCATGCGTGCAGCCGGGGGATCCCGAGCGCCCGCCGCTCTTCCTCGCGCACGACCTCTACGGCTCGGCCTACCGGTACCGCCATTTCGGCGCCTCGCTCGGTGCCGATCAACCCCTCTACAGCTTCGAGTCCCCGTTCCTCGACGGGTACCGCCTGCCGGTCAAGTCGATCGACGTGTTGGCGCGTCGCTACGTGAGCGAGCTCCGACGCGTCCAGCCCGAGGGGCCCTACTACGTGGCGGGCTACTCCTTCGGGGGGATTCTGGCCTTCGAGATGGCTCGCCGCCTCGAGCAGGAGGGCCAGGACGTCGCGTTCCTGGGCGTGGTCGATGTCGGCCCCGGCTACCGCGGCGACTCCTACTCGCGCAAGCATCCGCCGGAGAGCCCCTGGTTCGGTGTCCCGATGCCGGCCGAGCCTCGGTGGCCCTGGCGGGAGCGCGCCCGGTACTACCTGTCCATGGCCAAGCACGCTCCCCGGGGACTCGTACGTCACCTGGTGAAGCGGATCGGCCTCGATCGCTACGTGTTGCCGGTGCAGTGGGAGCTCGACCTTCGGCGTCGAGGGCAGATCCGGCCCAGTCATCGCCTCTGGTATGCGTGGCACCACCACTGGCGACTGGCCGGCCCCGACTGGCAGCCGTCGCCGTACGGCGGCGACCTCACCTTGTTCTGGGCGCAGGGCACGGCATCGGTCGATGCCACCATGGGATGGTCCGACTGGGTGGGGGGCACGGTCGACGTTCGTCGCATCGAGGTATCCCACATGGACGTCATGGCGGAGGATCATGTGGCGGCGTTGGCTAGCGTGCTCCGAGGAGCGCTCGATGAGGCCATCGCGCGCCACGGTGTGACAACGGGGGGGCAATGAAGTCAAGGACCGGGATCTCGTCCGATCTCCGCGATCGTTGCGACGACGGCCGGGAGTTGGCCGACAAGAGCTTCCGATCGGCCTGCTACGCCCCGTTCGGCACGTTCGAGCTCGACCCGCGTGGCTTCGTCATGCCGTGTTGCATGAACCCCGCCTACCCGCTCGGCAACATCACCCAGGAGCGGCTCCTCGACATCTGGCGCGGCCGCCGGGCCGCCGTCCTGCGTCAGGCCCTGGAGCGCTACGACTTCGGGTATGGCTGTGGCAGCTGCCGGTGGCAGGTCGAGCACGGCAAGGGTGAACCGACGCTTCGCCAATACGACCGGCTCCCGGTCGGGGACCGCGAGATGCCGTGGCCTTCGGAGATCGGGTTCGCGCTCAGCAACGTCTGCAACCTCGAGTGCATCCACTGCAACGGTGAGTACTCGTCGCGAATCCGGGCCCGGGTCGAGCACCGTCCCCCGCTCCCGTCCGTGTACGGCGACGAGTTCTTCGAGGACCTGCGCCTCTTCCTCCCGCACCTGCAGACGGCCCGATTCGTCGGTGGCGAGCCGTTCATGATGCGCGAGAACTATCGGGTGTGGCAGCTCCTCATCGACGATGGCCTCCGACCGCACTGTCACGTGACCACCAACGGCACCAAGTACAACGACAAGGTCGAGGGCGTTCTCGAGAGGCTCCCTGTGCACATCGTCTTCTCCATGGACAGCCCATTCAAGGAGCGGTTCGAGGCGATCCGCCGCAATGCGAACTTCGATGAGGTCGTCGCCAACCTGGGCCGATTCCAGGCCTACTGCGCCGATGCAGGCACCGATCTGGTGATCAACCACTGCCTCATGCGGGACAACTGGCACGAGTTCGGCGACATGCTGCGATTCGCCGAGGAGCGGGGCATCCCCGTCAACACCTCCACCGTGTTCAACGAGCCGTTCAGCCTCTACAAGGCGCCCCTCGACGAACTCCGTCAGGTGGTCGATGCCATGGAGGCTGCCAGCGGCCAGATGGCGGCCGAACTCACGATCAATGCCGACCTCTGGGTGTCCGAGGTCGAACAGCTCCGACGATCGCTCGAGGAGCGCGAGGGCGGAACGCAGGACACGATCATCGCGGACGCGGGCGCATCGGGTGAGACGGGCCTCGTGCCCGATCCTGCCGAGTCGCGCTCGATCCGGTCGGCCCTGCCGGCGCAACCGACCCGGGTGTTCCTCCGCTCCCGCCAGGAGCGCCGCGAACGCGACGCGGTGGTCGCGGAGCTCGAGACGTGGGCGGGGGACAGCCTGGCGGTGGTCGACCTCGACCAGTTCGGGACCGTTCTCACGTTCGAGCCCAGCCAGGGCTCCTTCTACGGCCTCGATGCGGAGAACGTCGTCGGCATGCACCTCGACGACTGCTTCGACCTGCTCCGCGAGCGCCTCGGCCCCTCGCTGATCGTGATCGATCGTCACGTCTCGGAGGCTCGTTTCGACGTCCTGTTCGGCTACACGAACCTGCCGCCCTACGACAAGAACGGCACGTTCCTCCGGCTGGTCGCGCTTCCGGCCGGACGCGCCGAGGACAGCGGGTGGCACGTCGTCATCGCGAGCGACGAGATCTTCCCGCCGGTGCCGATCCCGTCGCCCCGCTCCACCGAGCCCTTCGCCGCGGCGTCCATCTCCCCGGTGCCCCGAGGCCCCCTCGCCCGCGCATAGCACGCCCTGTCACGCGTGGCCCGAACACCACGCAGCGATGGTGCCGCGGGAGCGATCGTCGAGCGTTTCGCCTCGTGATCCCAGGGGGGTCGGTCGTCGGCCCCCGCGTGTCTCAGACGGGAGCCGCGGGCTCGTAGACGTCCTGGTCGAGGTTGACGCCCTCGGCGTAGAACTGCTCGGCCCACTTGCGGAACTTCATGATCGGACCGTCGCCGTGGGCGAGCGCCGGGCGAGGCAGGTACGCCTTGTTCTCCCAGATCGGCACATCCTCGACCGTCTGGCCGGCGATGCCCTCGACGAAGGCCTCGGCCACCGCGGAGGTGGTCGCCTCGTCGCCGAGGTCGCGCACCGAGAAGGTCATGCGCAGTTCGGTGGTCTCGGCGTCGACCGGGATCGCGCAACCCAGGGTGAGCGTGTCGACCAGGCCGGTGAACCAGGTGACGGCGTGGCCGGGCCCGCAGCTGTCGGTGTCGATACGGCCCTCGAGCAGGCCGCGCGGGGTGGGGAACGGCTGGTAGAAGCGCATCCGCGAGTCGGGGAAGCTGGTGGTGTACTCCTCGACGGCCGGCATCGGGCTCTCGCCGGGCTCGATGCCCATGTTCTTTTCGAACTCCACCAGGTGCTGTTGCACGTGGGCGGCGTCGGCGACCGTCTCGGCGATCTCCTGCCAGTGGGTCTTCACCGTGTAGTGCTTGCGGTAGGACTTGGTGAACTCGGGATGACCGTTGAGCTCGGGAACCTCGGGGATCTCCCACTGCGGGGCCGAGTCGGTGGGGTGGTACCAGGCGAAGAGCCCACCGTTGCGCTCGACGACGGGGTAGGAGCGGATCTTGGCTTTCTTGTTCGTCCGGTGGCTGTAGGGCACATCGATGTTGTTGCCCTCGGTGTCGAACACCCAGTTGTGGAGCGGGCAGACGATCGTGTTGCCCTCGACATTGCCGCCATGGCTGCCGTCGGCCCCGAGCCCATAGCCGAGATGCGAGCCGAGGTGGGGGCAGAACGCGTCCATCAGGTGGGCATTCCCGTCCTCACCTCGCCACGCCACCAGGTGACGTGCGAAGTAGTACATCGGGACGGCCTTGCCCACGGGCACCTCGTCAGGCCAGCCGATCTGGAACCACCCGAAGGGCATGGGTAGGGGGTAACGCATCACTGCCGTCCTCCTGATACGCCCAACAGCGCATCACCTCGCTCAACCGCTTTCGACGGAGTATACGCAGAACCCCCGGCCGCTGGCGAGGACAACCGCGGAACATGGCCGCGCGGGAGCAGCACCGAAACCTGGGTTCGAGGGGTCTCGACTATGCCGTGTCGATGCCCCGGTAGGTAGGATCACCGCCGATGGCGGTCGATGATCTGATCCTGGTGAGCGTGGACGACCACCTGGTCGAGCCCCCCGATCTGTTCGACGGGCGCCTGCCGGCCGCCTTCGCCGACCGGGCGCCGCACGTGGTCCGCCAGGACGACGGCACCGACGTCTGGGTGTTCGAAGGCCAGGAGATCCCGAACATCGGCCTCAACGCGGTGGCCGGGCGCCCGCCCGAGGAGTACGGGGTCGACCCCACCAGCTTCGACGAGATCCGGGCGGGCACCTACGACGTCGACCGCCGGATCGACGACATGAACGCCAACGGCGTCCTGGGTTCGATGTGCTTCCCCTCGTTCCCGCAGTTCTGCGGCCAGGTCTTCACCAAGGCCGACGACAAGGCGCTCGGGCTCGCGGTGTTGCAGGCCTACAACGACTGGCACATCGAGGGCTGGTGCGGGGCGCATCCCGGTCGGTTCATCCCGCTCTGCGTGCTGCCGTTCTGGGACCCCGAGCTGATGGCGGCCGAGGTGCGACGGGTGGCGTCCAAGGGATGCCACGCCGTCACCTTCTCGGAGAACCCCGAGAAGCTGGGCCAGCCGAGCTTCCACAGCCCTCATTGGGACCCCTTCTGGCGGGCCTGCGCGGACGAGGGCACGGTGGTCTGCCTCCATCTGGGCTCGTCGTCCGAGGTCGTCATCACCTCGCTCGAGGCCCCCATCACCACCATGATCACCCTGCAGCCCATGGGCCTCATGTCGGCGGCGGCCGATCTGCTGTGGTCCCGTGTGGTGCGCGAGTTCCCCGTGAAGATCGCCCTGAGCGAGGGTGGCATCGGGTGGGTGCCCTACCTCCTCGAGCGCGCCGACTACGTGTACGAGCATCATCGCACCTGGACCGGGTCCGATTTCGGGGGGAAGCGGCCGAGCGACGTCTTCCGAGAGCGGTTCATCACCTGCTTCATCGACGACGCCGTGGGTCTGGCGATGCGTGACCGCATCGGCGTCGAGAACATCTGCTGGGAGGGCGACTACCCGCACAGCGACTCGACCTGGCCCGAGTCCCCCGAGCGGCTGATGAAGGCGCTCGACGACGTGCCCGCCGCCGAGATCGAGGCCATCACGAACGGCAATGCCCGACGGGAGTTCCAGTACGATCCCTTCGCCCACCGGCCGCGTGAGGAATGCACCGTCGGGGCCCTCCGCGCCGAGGCCGTCGACGTCGACGTGCGCCCGACGCCGTCGGGCCGGCCCTTCGACCCACCGGCCGAGCCCGTCACCTTGATGGCGCTCATGGAGAAGGCCCAGAAGATCCTCGAGGCCGCCAGCGGTACCCCGACCCAGCCCCAGAACCCGACCCGCACACCAAAGGACGATCCCCATGGCTGACCTTCGATTCGTGGACGCCGACGGCCACATCATCGAGCCGCCCCACGACCTTCCCTCGTTCGCGCCCCCGGGCTACGAGGACAAGGTGTTCCACGTCGACACCGACGATGACGGCAAGGACTGGGTGGTCGTGGGCGACCGGCGCATCGACGCCGACGTCTTCGCCTTCGCGGCCGCCGGCGGCCTTCCCGCCGAGGAGCGCGAGGCCGCCCACCGCGGCGAGTTGCGCTACTCCGACATGCGGTCGGGAGGCTGGGACGCCGACATGCGCATGGCCGACATGGACACCGACGACATCGCGGCCTCGGTGCTCTACCCGACGTTCCTGCTGTCGTTCCAGAGCCAACACCCCATCGACGTCGTGGTCGCCCAGTGCCAGGCCTACAACGACTGGCTCACCGACCACGTCTCACGCAGCAACGGGCGTCTCTACGGCGTGGCGGTGGTGCCCCACCGTGACCCCGAGGCTGCCGCCGCGGAGATCCGCCGTGTGGGTGGACGGCCCGAGATCGTCGGTGTGCAGGTTCGTCCGAACCCGGCCGTCGACTGGAAGCCGTTCAACGACGAGGTCTACGACCCGATCTGGACCGCGGCATCCGAGACGGGGATCCCCGTCGGGCTGCACCCGCTGATGTCCGCCGACCTTCCCGGCGCCGTGCTGGGGCTCCGCCTCCACCGCATGAAGTCGTCCGACATCCCGGTCCAGGAGGATGCGGACATCAACGTCGACAACATCTTCTTCAGCCAGATGATCGGCAACCCGGTCGACATGATGTCGTCCATGACGTTCTTCCTCGCTGGTGGTGTGTGCCAGCGGTTCCCCGACCTCAAGGTCGTGTTCCTCGAGACCAACGGTGGCTGGGTGGTGCCGTGGCTGGAGCGGATGGACCACCACTTCCACATGTACGGGTTCGACATCCCGTGGCTCGACCAGGACCCCTCGGAGTACTTCCGCCGCCAGTGCTGGATCTCCTTCGATGCCGACGAGTCCACGATCCCGTTCACCGCGGGGTCACCCCTCGTGGGTGCCGACCGCATCGTGTGGGCCACCGACTATCCGCACCCCGACGCCAAGATCCCCGGCATCACCAAGGAGCTCAGCGACACCATCGCCGGGCTGCCCCTCGACCAGCAGCGGATGATCGCGGGGGAGAACTGCGCCGCGCTCTACGACATCTAGGCCCATGGCCGCACCCCGGGCGCTGGTCATCGTCGGCGCCGGAGGCCAGGGCCGCGAGATGCTCGACACCGTCGAGGCGCTGAACCGGCTCGAGCCGACGTGGTCGTTCCTCGGCTTCCTCGCCGACGACGACCGCTCGGCCGACCTGGTGGCGGCGCGAGGCGCCGAGATCCTCGGGCGGGTCGACCGCCTGGCCGAGCTGGATGCCGCCTACCTCATCGGCATCGGCGACCCTGCCGTGCGACGGCAGGTCGACGCGGTGGCCATCTCGTCGGGACGGGAGCCGGCCACCGTCGTTCACCCGTCCGCACAGCGCGGTAGCCAGGTGCGGCTCGGTGCGGGTGCGTACGTGGGGCCCAGCGCCGTGATGACCACGAACGTGACCGTCGGTCGGCACACGATCATCAACGTCGGGGTCTCGCTCAGCCATGACGTGGTCGTGGGCGACTTCGTCACCATCGGGCCGGGCAGCCACCTCGCCGGCAACGTCACGGTGGGTGACGACGCCGATGTCGGCGTCGGTGTCTCCGTGCGACCGCGAGCGACGATCGGGGCGGGGACGGTGGTTGGAGCGGGCGCGGTGGTGGTGTCCGACCTGGGGCCGGGCGTGGTCGCGGCGGGCGTTCCCGCCGTGCCGTTGCGGCCCTCGTAACGTCCGCCCGGCGGCTTTCGCAACGGAAACCGCCGCGGCAGCCTGATCGCCGTGATCCCCGGGACGAAGCGGGAGGGCTCCGGCTCCTCTGCCAGAATGGTCGCCATGGATGCCCTGGTCACCGGCGCGGCCGGGTTCATCGGCTCGACCCTCGTCGACCGTCTGCTCGCCGACGGGCACCGGGTTCGCGGGGTCGACTGCTTCGTGCCGTTCTATGCGGAGTCGGCGAAGCGCCGGAACCTGACCGGCGCGCTCGCTCGGCCCGAGTTCGAGTTGGTGGAGGCCGATCTGCGCACCGCCGACCTGGCGCCCCTGCTCGACGGCGTCGGCAAGGTTTTCCACCTCGCCGCCCAGGCCGGGGTGCGCCCGTCCTGGGCGGAGGGCTTCGCCGACTACGTGAGCCTGAACGTGCTCGCGACCCAGCGCCTGCTCGAGGCGGCACGCCACTCGCCGGTCTCACGGCTCGTCTACGCGTCCAGTTCGTCGGTGTACGGGCAGGCTCCGAGGTACCCGACGTCCGAAGCCGACCTGCCCGCGCCCCACAGCCCATATGGCGTCACCAAGCTGGCCGGCGAGCACCTCTGCAACCTGTACGCCGCCAACCACGGGGTGCCCACCGTCTCGCTCCGCTACTTCACCGTGTACGGCCCCCGGCAGCGCCCCGACATGGCGATCCACCGCCTGATCGAGCACGGGTTGGCCGGCACGCCGTTCCCGTTGCTCGGCACCGGCGATCAATTGCGTGAGTTCACCGCGGTCGACGACGTGGTGGACGCGACGATTGCGGCCGCGACGGTGGCCGTGGAGAGCGGCCGGGTGATCAACGTGGCGGGGGGTGCCGAGACGCGTCTGGTCGACCTCGTCGGCCTCGTGGGCGAGATGATCGGCCGTCCCGTCCCCCTCGACCGGCGACCACCCGTCGCCGGCGACGTGGCGCGTACGGGCGGCACCACGGACCGGGCCCGTGCCCTGCTCGGCTGGTCCCCTCGAATCGATCTACGCCAAGGCGTCGAGGCCCAGGTGGCGTGGCACCGTCGACGGGCCGAGCCACCGACGTCGTGAGGGTCCTCGTCACCGGCGGTGCCGGGTTCATCGGCGCGAACCTCTGCCGCCGCCTGCTCGGCGGCGACCACGAGGTGGTGGTCATCGACGACCTGTCCACCGGCGATCGGGCCAACCTGAGGGACATCGAGGACGACCTCGAGGTCAGGGTCGCCAGCATCCTCGACGGCGAACGGCTCGATCAGGCACTGGCTCGTGTCGATGCCGTGGTGCACCTGGCCGCCCGGCCGTCGGTGCCCCGCTCCCTCGACGACCCGATGGCGACCCACGCCGTCAACGCCACCGGCACCCTGGCGGTCCTGGAGGCCGCCCGGCGGGCGGGTGGGCCTCACCTGGTGGTTGCGTCGTCGTCCTCGGTCTACGGCGGGAACCCCACCCTTCCCAAGAACGAGGATCTGGCGCCGCGGCCGCTCAGCCCCTACGCCGCCAGCAAGCTCGCCGCCGAGGCGTACACCTTCGCCGCGCAACACAGCTTCGGGATGGACGTGCTGGTGTTCCGGTTCTTCAACGTGTTCGGGCCACTCCAGTCGGCCGGGCACGACTACGCCGCGGTCGTGCCCGCCTTCGTCGATGCCGCCCTGGCCGGCCGCCCGGTCCGGGTGCAGGGCGACGGCGCCCAGACGCGCGACTTCACCTTCGTCGATTCGGTGACCGCAGTGCTCGACGAGGCGGTGACACGGCGGGTCACGGCGACGGTGCCCGTCAACCTGGCCTTCGGGACCCGGACCGACCTGGTCACGGTCATCGAGCGTCTCGAGGTGGTGCTCGGACGACCCCTCGAGCGCGTGCACGTCGAGCGGCGCGTCGGCGATGTCGACCACTCCGAGGCGGACCCCACCCGGCTGCGGTCCCTGTTTCCCGACGTGCGTCCGGTCGGCCTCGACGAGGGCCTTCGGGCCACCGTCGACTGGTTCAGGTCCGGCCGGTAGGAGTGGGTCCGTTGCGCGTCGTCGTCGATGCCACCGCCATCCGGCTCGGGGGCGGCCTCAGCTACGTCACCCGTCAGCTCGGCGGCGTCGAGCGCGTCGCGCCCGACCTGGACCTGCGGGTGGTGGCGGCACCCTGGAACGAGGAGTCTCTGCGTGAGTCCCTCTCGGCCGAGATCGTGACCGCTGGCGTCCACGGCCTCGCCGGGCGGCTGCTGCACGAGCAGGTGCGCCTGCCCCGCCAGGTGCCCGGGGACGCGGTGCTCCACTGCCCCGGCAACTTCGCACCCATCCTGCCCGGACGTCGTCCCGCGACGGTGCTCACGATCCAGAACCCGAACCTCTTCGGCGTCGGGCGCGAGCTGCCCCACAACCGGCGTTGGAACCGGCGCCTGCGAATCCTCGGGTCACGTCGCTCGGTCGAGTTGGCGACGCGGGTGGTGGCGGTGTCCGAGGCGATGATGGCCCAGGTTCGGGCCGACGTTCCCACCCTCGGCGCGCGGGGGGTCGTGGTGCAGAGCGGTGCGCCCCAATGGGTGGACGAGGAGGAGCGGCCCACCGACCTGCCCGTGACTGGCGGCGACTATCTGTTGTCGCTGGCCAACGACGCGCCCCACAAGCGCCTGGACGATCTGGTCCTCGCGTGGGCTGCCGCGTTCGCGGGCTTGGGTCAGTCGGCGCCGGCCCTCGTCTTCGTCGGCGACATCCCGGCGGCGCGACAGGCGTCCATGACCGCCTTCGTCGGGGCCGACATGCGCCCACGCCTGGTGTTCACCGGCCCGCTGGCCGGTCCGCAGGTCCTCCGGTGGCTGGTGAGCCACGCCATCGCCATGGTGGCCACCTCGGCGCTCGAAGCCCATCCGCACACGCCCGCCGAGGCGGGGGTGCTGGGCTGCCCGCTGGTGCTCTCCGACATCCCGCCCCATCGCGAGGTGGCGGGCGACCACCCTGCGGCCTACGTCACGGTCGGCGACATCGAGGGCCTCACCGCCGCCCTCGGGTCGGTGGTAACAGGTGCCGACCGCACCCCGTGGACCTGGCCGATCACCTGGGACGACCACGCCCGCGAACTCATCGGGGTGTGGGAATCCGCGCTCGGCTGAATCGAGTGCGGGCCTCGGCTTCGCACTCGGTCGCAGAGTCGCTGGTCGGGGGTTGCCGGGGTGTTGCGAGCGGGCGTCGATTGCCTTCACGCGGCAGAGGCCACCGGTTCGCGACTGGCATCGCCCACGTGAACGACGCTTCATTCCACAAGGGTTCGCCGAGCGTCTTTCATCAGTAGGACCAGATGGAGGTCGTCGGTCGGGCTGGCTGTCAGCTCGGGGATCAGGTGGAGGTAGAAGGCGCGGGACTCGTTCGCCTCAGCGTGGATGAGGAGGCCACGGCAGCCAATGTCCTCGCTGATGTCGAGCAGCCGGGTGATGGCATCAGCGAGGAGGCCGGCACCGAGCCCTCGTCCCTCGTGGTCGGCGTGGACGCCGAGACGGGCGAGTAGTGCGATCGGCTGGGGATACCGCCCGGCGCCCCTTCGGAGCCGTGGCGGCGCGGACCCGATGTCGATCTGGGCCATGCACCAGGCGTAGTAGGCGACGACCTCCTCGCTGGATTGAGGCGTGACGACGAAGACCCTGGTGGTGCCAGAACTCGAGGACTGTCGGGCGTGGCGGCGCAGCCAGTCGGTCTGTTCGGAGGAGCGGCAGGAGAACCGCTCGAGATCATGGCCGGGCTCGAGCAGTTGCGGTGGCTGGTACGGGGTCACTCCCTGAAGGGCGAGTGACGCTGCATGAGCCGTCGCAATCCGGCGAGGTCCCTGGCCGGGCGACGGTTGACGCGATCCCATTCGGCGGCAGCGTCCGAGGAAAGGACGAAGTGGTCCCGGTCGGCGAGCACGCGGCGCGCGGCGTCGGTGAGGTGGGTGACGACGAACGAGGTGAGGTCCGTGCCGGTCGCCTGCGCAGCCCGGTCGATGAGTCGGCGCTCGTCATCGGTCGTGCGAACCTCGAGTCGTCGGTCTCGTGTGCGGGTCGGTGCGGCCATGGCGAGTGCTCCTCGGGGTTCTCCGGCCACTGTACGGCCACTGTGTCACTGTGGCAAGCATGTCGGTACCCGTCGAACCCGCCGAAACTCCAGCCCGGGGTTCCGGGTTTGCCCGAGCGTTCAGGAGGTGCCTTCACACGGCAGAGGCCACTGGTTCGAAACCAGTATCGCCCACTCGGAGAACTCCCTGGTCAGGGGCCGGAAAGGCCCGACCGTGCAGTTCCCGCCACCCCCGGCGAAGCCCCGTTTGTCCGCGGTTTGTCCGCGCCGGCGTCGCGCCCGCCGCCTGAGGCCCCCCATTTGGTCGCGGCCTTTGGCATGTTGTCTCGGTGTGAGCGATGGTGCCGCCGGGCTGTCCGGGGAGTTGTGGGACGTGGACCGCCTTGCCGCGTACCTGGGGGTGGGCCGCCGGTTCGTGTACCGGTTGACCCATGAGCGCCGGATCCGCCACGTCAAGGTGGCCAACCAGTTGCGGTTCCGGCCTGAGGACGTGGCCGCGTTCCTGGCCGAACAGACCGTCGAGCCCGACGCCGGCGAGGTGTCGCCGTCGCCGGTGCGGCGGGGTGGGCGGCCCCGTAACGAGGTGGTGTGGTGAGCGGCCGGCGGCAGGTGCCGGGCGTGAAGCGCCGGGGTGCGGGCTGGCAGGTCCGCCTGCGGGGCCCGGACGGCCGCGAAGTCAGCGCCACTTTCGACACGCAGGACGAGGCCGCCGCCTGGCGGGAGGCCCGCCTCGCTGATCGCCGGCGGGGCACCTGGGTCGATCCCGGCCGCGGTCAGATCACCCTGGCCGAGTGGGTCGAGGTGTGGGGCCGGGGCCAGGTGCATCTGCGGCCCCGCACCCGGGCCCGCGACGACGCCTACCTCAAGGCGCGGACCCTGCCCGCACTCGGCGGGGTGCCGATGGCCGCGGTCACCACCGCCATGGTGGAGCGGTTCCGTGACGACCTCGTCGCCGACGGGTTGGCGCCGGCGACGGTGACCAAGCACCTGCAGATCCTCTCCAAGATCTTCGCCGCCGCGGTCGACGACGCTCGGCTGCACGACAACCCGGTCGTCGGGGTGAGCCCGCCGCAGGTGGAGTGGCCCGAGGCCCGGTTCCTGGACCTCGATGAGCTGGCCCGGCTCGAAGCCTGCTTCGACGGTCACTACCGGGACCTGGTGGGGGTCAACGCTGATCTCGGGTTGCGCATCGGCGAACTCGCCGCCCAGCGGGTCCGTGACCTCGACCTCGACGCCGGGTCGGTGCGGGTCCGCGAGACCGCCGGCGAGGTGCAGAAGAGCTTCGGCGACGGCCACAGCCTGGTGTTCGGCCCTCCGAAGTCGGCCGCGGGCCGGCGCACGGTGCCCACCCTCACCGACGAGTCCGCCAGGGTGCTGGCGACCCGCATCAGCAGCCTCGGCCTGGCCTCCGACGACCTGGTGTGGGCCGGCCGGCGGGGGGCGACGTTGCGGCCGAACAACTTCCGTGACCGCTTCTGGGGTCCGGCAGTCGTCACCGCCGGTCTGGCTCAGCCGCTGCCTACCCCCCATGCCCTGCGCCACACCGCCGTGGCCCGCTGGATCGCCGCCGACGTCACCGACGCCTACAAGCTCGCCCGGTGGGCCGGCCACACCAGCACCACCACCATCTACCGCTTCTACGGGCACCTGCTGCCCGAGGACACCACCGACCTGCGCCGCAACCTCTCCGCCCAGCGGCGGTCGGCGTGAAGACGTAGCCGGGTTCAGTCGGCCGGCAGGCGGCCGGTTGAGCGGGCCCAGCGCTCGATGTCGGGCCACCGCCAGATCATCCCCTGGGTCAGCACGAGCACGGGCTGGGGGAACGACTCGGGGTAGCGGCGCCGCCAGGTGTGGACGATGGCCTGCTGCTTCATCCCGAGCCGATCGGCGATCTCGGCGGTCCCGACCAGTTCGGAGATGTCGACCCGCTCGCCCATCCCGGCGAACGTAGGTGGCCGTCGAGAGGAATGCCATCCTGAAATGCTTGCACTAGGTCTAGTGCAATCGGCTACGCTGGCCGTATGTCACAGATCTATGACGCAAGGTCGAGTAGGTCGTCGGGTCTCGCCCTGGCCGACGGCCGCGGCCGCGGCCGGGCCCAGGACTGCCTCGACCGGCTCAACGACACGGAGCGGCGGGTCGTGCTGGTGCTGCTGCGCATCCAGCGCCTGATCTCCGAGCGGCACGCCACGGCGTTCTGCGTGATCCCCCAGCCCGAAGGTGTCTGGTCGAGCGAGCAGCGGAACCGGATCACCCCCGACCTGGTGATCGTCGGCGCCAACGGCGGCGTGGCGATCGAGATCGACGGAAACCAGCACGGCCGCACCAGGGCCGGCGACGCGCTCCGGGACCGGCTGATCACCAGGGGTGGGCTCGATGTCCTGCGGATCCACTGGCGAGACGCACTCGACGACTACCACCTCGCGTGCCTCCTCGAACGGCCCATTCTCGAGATCTCCGGCCACGAACTGCGCGCCCTGGCGCTGTGGGACGAGCTCGGCGGTCGCCCTGGCTGACCCGCACCGGGATCTCCCTCGACGTCGACGCGACTCCGCCGGCGGACCGCCCTCGGCTTCCCCACCCCGTTGCATGCGTCAAACCTCGCGCGCTCGGCTCCACGGTCTCGCCCGAACCGTGCCCGCGCCCGAATCCCCCGGGAGGCCTCCTCCATGCCACGGAAGAGATGGGACGGACGGAGCCGGGGCGTTGGGGCCTTCGAGTCGCTCCGGCCCTCACGTGAGATGGGCCCCTCGGTACTGTCGACGGATGGCGCCCTCTCCCTTCGAGCTGGATCCCCCGGTGCTGACCGGCAGCGGCATCTGGCTCTACACCTCAGCATCGGAGGCCGGTGGGTGGGACGGGCTGACGGAGGCTCTCGTTGGGCTGTACCGGTCGGCGTTGTCGGAGGGGCGCTTCGGGGGATGGGTGGCGCTGCCGAAGGAGGAGAGGGGCTACCGCGCGCTCATCGACTTCGGGGTCGGGGAGAGTGGGTTGGTTGAGTCGTCCCTTCGGGCTGACGCCGGTCCCGACCCCCGCTACCCCTACATGACCGACTTGCCGTCGCCGGACGCACCGGTCGATGCGGCGCATCGCAAGGTGCTGCGTCGGCTTGGCTGGGGGCGCCTGGCAGAAGACCTCGGGGGCATCTGGCGCGCCCAGGGGCCGTCGTGGCCGGTCGGTGATCTCCCCGCTGCGTGCGAGGCGGTTGTCGGCGCGTTGCGGGAGGGCTTCGACGCTGACCCCGACGACCGGATCGAGGTGTTCCTCTACGGCGCCGACATGGGCGAGGAGGACGAGGACGACGGGGACGTGTCCGACGACCTTCCTCCTGGCTTCGATGATGAGGCCGAGGAACTCGTGTCGATGCGCAACGACGAGTACTTCTGGGCAACCTGCTTCTACTTCGGCGGTGTGGTGCTCAGCGAAGGGTTGCTGAGCGAGCAGGACGACCCTTGGCGTGATGTCTCCGAGGACCAGGACAGGGCGCATGCGGCCGTGGAGTTCGTGGCGGGCACCTGGTCGGGGTTGAGCGGCTGGCCCCTGTGCCCGCTGTGCGAAGGCGAGTCCGGGTTCGAAGTCGATCTCGCAAGCGACCTGTGGGACCAGGTCGGGGCGGAGGTGCTCGGCGTGGTTTGGGGGCCGTGCGAGCAGCACCGGGTCGAGTTGTCCGCCGACTTCGAGGCCGAGGCCGAGGTGTGGCTGTCGGGTCGTCCCTGGCGGTGGGGCAACGGGGGGTGGGTACCCTCGGGCGGGCCGACTGAGTCCTGACCGCCCGGCGCGAACCCGCCAGCGATTCCGGGTCGGTGGTTTAGCCGCCTGCGGGCAGGCCGGAGTCAGGCGCGGGGCTTGCCCTCGGACGCCTTGAGGGCGGCGACGAACGCCTCGGCGAAGGCGTCCAGCTCGGGGCCTTCCAGCGGGGGGTTCTCGGCCATGACGTAGCGAACGTCGAACGACTGCCATTCTTCGCTGCACGCCGGGCACCCGAGCCAGGGGTCCTCGAGCACGACCGTGCCGTCCTCGTCGACGGTCTCGTCGCTCTCTCGGGTCCCGACGGCCGCGGGGTAGTAGCCGCAGAAGGGGCACACTCGCTGCCAGGGGATCCCGGCGTCGTCGCCGATCGCCGCCCGCTCGTCTTCACTGAACCTGTACTTCTCGCCCATCGGGGCACCACCTCATCGCCTGGCGTTGCCACCTTGCCCCGAGCGCAGCTTGGAGCAGGTTGGTGGGCCGTCGTAGGGCCAGGTCCCTCGGGCCGCTCTGGATGAGTCACGGTGAGGGTACAGCGCACCTGTGACCCCGGCACCGGGGCGGAGGACGGGGAGGTAGAAAGCGACCCTGGCGCGGCCTTGCCCCGCTCCGGTTCGCCTACCCGTCTGGCTGGGGCTGCCAGCGGCCGGACTCGCAGGTCCACGCCTGATCGTTGAAGGTGACCTCGGCGGACTCGGTGAGGTAGTTGGCGTCGAGGACCTTGCCAACCGCAGCATCATCGAGCACTTGGCCGGCGATACGGACGGGTCCGATCTCCTGGTCGTCGGTGAAGAGCCACAGCCCGGCCCACGCGAGGCAGTCGGCGGTGACCTGGTACTCGGGTCGGTCGTCGATCCAGATCCGATCGCACGGTCTTGGCCGATCTCGGCCGCAAGACTCAGCCCTACTGCTCTCGCCCATACCCGTTCGCAGCCGAGCTCGGGCGCGGCTGGATGGCCAAGGCCGGACTGATGCCGGCGTCGGCGGTACTGAGCACCATCCCGCCCTTGCGATGACTCCCGCACGCTGAACCCGGCAAGCCCGCCACCGACCCACCCGCGGTGCCGCCTTGGGCTGCCGCTGGCCCCTCCGCCCGCCGGGCATCTCTATCGCAGCAGCTTGTCCTTGGCTGCTTCGAACTCGTCGTCAGTCAAGAGGCCACGCTCGTAGAGTCTCGCGAGGCGCTCCAGAGCGTCGAGGCCGTCGCTGGCGACCGGCCCCGGTTCGCTGCGCAGGGCGGCGTAGGTTTCGACCATTAGGTCGTCGCCGTCGGACGGCTGCCAGAGCCTGACCCGCTCCGCTTGGTCGTTGAGCCCAGCGGCCGTCAGTTCCTCCACCCGCCAGGTCTTCAGTCTCTCGGAGAACCGGCCCTCATCACCGGGTTGCAGCGGGACGAAGGCTGTGCCGTCCACCGTCCGGAGGTCCAACCCGCCCGTCCTCGGGGTACGGAAAGCCACGATGTCCGCCACCGGTACTGACTGAGCGCCTGACGGCCCACCGGGCTCGGCCCCTACCAGGGTCCCGAAGCTCGCCGAGACGAGGCGGTCGGGCGTGAGGGCGGACACGCAGCTGCCCCCGAGCATGTTCGCCGTGATACTGAACTCAAGGATCGGCTCGTCGGGATCGAGGCAGGCCGCCACCGCGGCTAGGCGCCCCGGAAGCGACCGGCGGACAGATCCGCTCGGGGCCGAGCCGTCGAACCAGCCCTCGACGTGGGATATGACGCGTTCCAGTTGCGGCGTCTCGACCCCGCCGGCCGTGGCGATGGTCTGCGTAGTCACGTTCTCCAGCCATGGTGACGGCACGGGGTCCATGTTCGCAGGCGGAGGGCGCCCCGCGCTTCCTGGGGCACCTCCTATCGCGGCTTCGGGCCGGGGGCCCTAGGGAATCGCACCATCGGCCCCCGGGTGCCACGGAAGGCCTCTTCCGGGACATGGAAGAGGTGGTAAGAGCCCAAGTTGGGGCGTTGGGGCCTCCGAGTCGTTTCGGGCGTCACGTGGGGCCGCCACCGGCCGTACCGATGACGCGTCAGCGCTGTCGACACCAGCAGCGCCAGCGGCCCCCGGCGGGGCACCGTCGCCCTCACCGCTGCTGCGAGGACCTGGTCGAATCACCACCGGCCTTTGGCCTGCCGGAAGTGCCCCGACCGTCGACGCGATCGGCGGCAGGTCACCGACACCGAGTGCGTCACGAAGCCCGACCCACCCCTGCTCGTTTTCGGGTGATCGGCCGGGTCTGAGGTGGGCTCGGGATGGGGGTGGTGGGTCGTCAAGAACCGGGTGTGCAACGCGGTCGCGATCGGGGTGAGCGCGGCCATCTGAGGGCGGCTCGCGATCGGCACCGGGGGGTGTCGAAAACCGGGTGAGCGGTCGGGTTCTGAGGTGGGCTCGAGATGGTTTCGGGCTCCTCGCGAATCCGGCGGCACCGTCGGCTGTGGTGGGGCTTCGAGTGCCCGACCACCCCCCGCGAAATCGGCCTCTCTGGGTCCCGCCGTGGCGCCCTTGAAGTCGTCGCTAGGCCAACCCGATTTGCAGGACCCCTGCCCGCGCGGCCGTGGTATACGTTTTAATACGTATAGCACGAGACCCCGCTTTGGCCCCGGAAAACGCCGATTCCGTCGAGGGCGGGTACCCCCCCGGTTGTTGGTAGGGGTTGGTGCGGGGGGCGAGTCGGTTGGCCTCGGGCCGTGCGGCAGGGCCGGGTCGGCGTTGCTGACGAGGTTGTTGGCAGGCGGGTCGTGCCCGGTGTGCATTGCCAGTGCAGCAGTGTTGTCGCCGTGAAATCGGCCGTCGTGGTGCGGCGGGTGGTGACGAGGTTCTGGCCGGTGGGGTCGTGGGTCGTGGGGTACTCAGGTTGACGGACGATGGCGGCGGTCGGCTGATGCGTGCAGTGAGGGTTCGGTAGTCGGTCGGCGGGGGCTCCAGGGGTGGCGGTCACCGGTGTGATCGTGTGTCGCGGACGTGGCTTGGGCGCGTCGCCGGGGAGTTGGTCCAGGGCGCCTGGTCGGGGTGGCGTGGCGGCGTCGGGAGGCACCCGTTGTGGGCGGCGGGGGCCCGGTCGGTGATGGTCCGGTTCGGTCCGAACCGGGCGCGTTTCGTGCGTGCCGGGTCGTGTCGGCGACGGCGCGTGGTCGCGGCGATCGGATAGCCGGGCAAAGCGCGTCGGTGGCACGGTCCGGAGAGCGGTCGGGCCGGTGGCGGCACGGGTCGGTTCGCGGCAGCGGCAAGAGATGCCGCAGCGGCGAACGGTCAGGTGGCCGGCATGGCCGACAGGGGCCGGGGGAGTGCGACGCGGGGCATGATGAAGGGGGTGGGGGAACGAGTGGCGCGCAGGTGACCGAGGGCGAGTTGTTGGACCGCTTGGCGTCGTTGCGGATGGCGCCGTTGACGAGTGGTCGGCGGGCGCCCCACAAGCCGTTGCTGTTGTTGTTCCTGTTCGGGCGGTTGCAGGCCACGGGGTCCTCGGCGGTGTCCTACGCGGAGGCGGAGGAGCCGGTGAGCGTGCTCATCGACGAGTTCGGTCCGCCGGCGCGTTCGAGGCGGCGGGCGGCGATGCCGTTCTTCCATCTGGAGGAGGACCTTTGGGACCTCGAGGGCGACCCGGGGGTGGCGTTGACCGACCAGGCGGGCCGGTTGGCGAAGGCGCAGGCGCGGGGCCGGTTGCGTCCTGAGGTCGAGCAGCTCCTGAGGCGTCCGGAGGTGCTGTCGCGGGCGGCGCGCTTGTTGTTGGACGATCACTTCACCGAGAGCTAAACGGATCCGATCACCAGCGCGGTGTGCCTCGACTTGGGGGCCGATCTGGGGGCGGGTTTGGTCACGAGGGTGTCGGTGGTGCGGCGCCGTGATCCGGCGTTTCGGGAGGCGGTGTTGGCCGCGTACGGGTTCACGTGCGCGATGTGTGGGTTCGACGGCCGGTTGGGCCGTGACCCGGCGGGGATCGAGGCGGCGCATGTGCGTTGGCATGGCCATGGCGGCGCGGACCGGGTCGACAACGGCCTGGCGTTGTGCAGCCTGCATCACGCGCTGTTCGACCTGGGCGTGCTGGGGGTGACCGGCGAGGACCGGGTGCGGGTGTCGCCCCGGTTCGTGGGCACCTCGGAGGCTGCCCGGGCCCAGGTGCACGGCCTCGAGGATCAGCCGTTGCGGAACCGCCAACCGGGCCGGCCGGGTCCGGACCCGGCCAATGTGGGCTGGCACACCGCGGAGGTGTTCAAGTCGGTCCCCGTGGCTGCCTGAGGCCCGTTCCGGTGGTGTGGTGTCACACGACGGCGGGCCCGGGGGCGGCGGGGCAAGGGCGTCGGTTCGTGGCGGGTCGGTCGTGGCGGGTCGGTTCGTAGGCGAAGGGGGTGAGCCGGTGACGGGCCTCGCGGTTGGTGCCCGACGGGCCCGCCGCCCCTGTCGGGCCGGCGGGCCCGTCGGGCGGACCGCCACCGGTGGCGTGGGCAACCGCCGGGCTGGGGCAACAACCCGGTGTGCCTGGTGGTGAGCGGTGACGGTTGGGTCCTGGCACCGGTGTGCCCGGTGACCGCTGGGCTCTTTGCCGGGGGTGTGGGGGCGCTCGCTCGATGGGTGCGGTCGCCGCCGGGCTCGATGGCCCAGACGTGGGAGTCTTCCTGGCTGGGTCTGGCATCTTGCTGGTCATGAAGTCAGAAGTGGGCGCCGCTGAGCGGTCGGGCAACGAAGGTGGAGTTCAGTGACGTCCCCGAGAGATGAGATCCGAGAGGTGGTGGAGGAGCGGGCGTGTCGAGACACGTTGGACAAGCTGTCCAGCCTCCGCTCGGACGGGAACGCCGAGCGGACGGTGCGTGACGAGTACCACGCCCGGTTCCTCATCGAGTTGCTCCAGAACGCCCGCGATGCGTGGATGAAGCTCGATGGCGGCGCCGTGCGCGGTGGGCGGCTGCGGATCGAGCTGTCCGAGGGGTCGCTGGTGGTGGCCAATGAGGGCATCCCGGTGTCGTCGAAGGTGCTGTTGTACTCGTTGGGCAAGTTCGGTGAGTCCACCAAGCCGCGGGGTGAGGGCATCGGTCACAAGGGGATCGGCTTCAAGTCGGTCCTCGAGGTCACGCTGACCCCGGAGCTGTACTCCGGGGCGGCGACGTCAGGACCGTTCGATCTGGCGGTGCGTTTCGACCCTCAGTGGGCCGCCGACCTGGTGGAGTGGCACTGTTGCGTTGAGTGCGACCGTGTGCCGGCGAGACTGCCGTGATGCACCGCCGTTGGTCCCGCCCACCGGTCGATCTGGGGGCGTTCGCCGGGTTCCGGTTCCCGCCCGAGGTGATCTTGCTGGCGGTCCGCTGGTACCTGCGGTTCGGGCTTTCGTACCGGGACCTCGAAGAGCTCCTTGCGGAGCGCGGTGTCGAGGTGGATCACGTCACGTTGTTCCGGTGGGTGCAACGCTTCACGCCGTTGTTGGTTGACGCGGCACGGCCGTGTCGTCACGCGGTCGGGGCCCGCTGGTTCGTGGACGAGACCTATGTGAAGGTCGCCGGCCGGTGGCGGTACGTGTACCGCGCCGTTGACGACCACGGCCAGGTGATCGACGTGTACGTGTCGGCCCGCCGCGACATCGCCGCGGCCCGCCGGTTCTTCGGTAGGGCGATCACCGCGCACGGCCGCCCCGATGAGGGATCACCGACCTTGCCCAGGCGCTCGAGACCGTCATCGAGGAACTGGTGCCGGACGCGTTTCACAACACCGACCAGTACGCCAACAACCGCGTCGAGTGCGACCACGGACGGCTCAAGGCGAGGCTACGACCCATGCGCGGCCTCAAGACCGACAGAACCGCCGGAGTGGTCATCGCCGGTCACGCGTTCATCCAGAACCTGCGCCGCGGCTTCTACGAACTCGGGGGTGAGGCAGAGCCGCGCCTGCGGGTCGCAGCCGCGTTCGACGAGCTCACCGTGGCGATCTGACCGCCGCTACGGAGAACACCTCGTCCGCTCGCGTCCCCCGATCCAACAATGCATCAGTGCCCTCACAGATCACCTGGCGCGGTGCGGACCCCGAGGGTGTCACCTCGTAGACCATGTCACGTGGGCGGCGCGGGACCTCTGATCGGCTTGGCACTCCTCCTCTCGCCGCCATGCGGCTCGCCCGGTGGGTACGTTCTTCCTCAACGCAGGCGATTTCCTGGAGGTAGTCGGATGAAGATCGGTATGGAGGAGTTCGTCGCTGGTCTTCGCCAGGAGTTGTATCGGTCGATGCTGGCGGCCAGCGAGGAGCCGCTACGGCTTGATCTCACGGGGATCGAGATCGAGGTCCAAGTCGTCGCCGAGCGCATCGACAAGGTGGAGGGTGGCCTCAAGTTCTGGGTTGTGACCCTTGGCGGTGAGGCCACGGCGGCTGAGGCTTCGACTCAGACGGTGAGGCTCTCGCTATCTCCGAGGCTGATCGACTCAAAGGGTCCGTCGCCGGTGACCCCGTACATCGACGACCAGGCGCTTCCCAACGAGCGATAGAGGCATGGCGGCTGCGGGTCTCGATCCGCGTCGAGTGGCGCAGCTCTGGGCGGGAGGCCGAGTCCGGACTGGTTATCTCGTGAGCGCGGACCTGGTCTTGACCGCGGCCCACGGTCTGGCCGCCGAGGACAGGGTCGAGGTGACCATCGGCCCGGGTAGGCCGAGCGAACGACGCCTGGCAGGGACCTGCGTGGTGGCGCTGCTCGCGGATCCGATCGACATGGCGGTAGTGCGTCTCGCTGCTCCGGCGGCCGGGAGGGTAAAGCCGGTTCGCTTCGGTCGCGTAGGGGACGCGGCGGCGGTGCTCGACGCCCAGACCGTTGGCTATCCGTGGTCCCACCTGCGAGCCGATCCTGGTGAGCCGTTTCGTGACACCACCCACGTCTGGGGCGAGATCGCCACCTTGTCCGGTGGCCGTTCACGAACCCTGGAACTTCGGGTGCCCGAGCCGCCCCCGGCGTCAGGTCCGCACCAGAGCACCGAGTCGACGGGTCTAGCGCCCGCCGACAACGAAGAGCGCAGCCCGTGGGCGGGCATGTCCGGTGCAGCGGTGTGGGTCGGCGACAACATCGTGGGCGTCGTCGGCGAACACCAGGGACCCGACCAGCTCAGAATCGGCCGCCTCGACACCTTGTGGGAAAACGCCGAGAGCGGCCCGGTCCGGGCGCTCCTGTCGCTGCCCGAGCGTGCCCTGGACCTCGACGACGTGGTGCCCTCGACGGTCGCCGAGCGCACGACCGCCGCCTACGAGGCGCACGTCCGCCAGACGGCACCCGACGCACTCCTGGGCAGAGCACAGGAGTTCGAGGCTTTGAACCGCTTCTGCCGTGAAGAGGACCCCTACCGGTGGCTTCAAGCGGGACCGTGGGCAGGCAAGAGCGCTCTCGCGAGCTGGTGGGCGCTCCACCCACCCGACGGTGTCGAAGTGGTGTCATTCTTCGTGTCCCGACGCTACGGCCAGTCCGACCCAGTTGCCTTCCTTGAAGCAGTCACTGAACAGCTCGCAGCGGTGCTCGGCGAGCCGTACGACCGCTCTTCCACCACGAGGTTGCTGGCCGAGTACCGCCGCCTGATCGCGCTGGCAACTAACAGCGGCCGTCGACTTGTGCTTGTGGTCGACGGGCTCGACGAAGACACAGGCACCGAACAACGGCGAGGGTCGATCGCGTCGCTGCTACCCGACCGACCCGGACCCAACCTCAAGGTCCTGATCACTAGCCGCCCAAGACCTGGCATACCCACCGATGTTGATACCGCCCACCCGCTCCGCCTTGTGGTACCCGTGTCCCTCGGGCCTTCCCCCTACGCTGCGGGGCTCAAACAACGCGCAGAACACGAGCTCGCCGACGCCTTCCGAGTTGGAGACGAGCGGGTCGACTTCCTCGGCCTGTTGAGCGCCTCGGGTGGCGGCCTCACGAAGACCGACTTCGGCGAGTTGACCGGTCAAATCCCTGCGGCCATCCAAGGGACCCTAGACAGCAGCTTCGGGCGAATCCTCGATACCCGACCTGGCTTGCCCTACAGCCCACCCGGCTATGTGTTCGCCCACGAAGAACTCCGTGCCCAGGCTGCAGCACAACTCCATCCCGACACCCGATACCTCGACCAGATCGACCTGTGGGCCGACCGCTACCAGCACCGGCACTGGCCCGACACGACCCCCGGGTACCTGCTCCGCAGCTACGCCCAGATGCTGGTCCAACGGATGAACCAGCAAGACCACGCCGACAGCCTCCAACGGCTCACCGCCCTCGCCCTGAGCCGGAGCCGCCAACGGCGCATGTACGACATCGATCGCACCTGGCGTCACACCATCGATGAGATGAACGACGCTCTCAACGGACAAGCCCGAGCGGACGACCCCGACCTGACTGCCTGTGTTCGCCTAGCCATCCGCCGCAACGAATATGCGCACCAAGCAGGTCAGATTCCCGTGGGCCTGATCCAACTATGGGCAGAACTACGCGAGCCGGACCACGCCGAGTCGCTCGCTCTCGCTCTCTCAGACGACTCGAATAGAGCCCAGGTACTCGCGGATCTGGTCGCCGCCCTCGCCCCAACCAACCCCAACGACGCCGAACGCATCGCCAGCACCATCACGCACGAAAAGCACAAATCCAAAGCCCTAGCCGACCTTGCCGCCGCCCTCGCCCCCACCAACCCCGACCACGCCGAACATATCGCCAGCACCATCACCGACGACAAGGCCAAGAACCAAGCCCTAACGGCACTCATCGCCGCCCTCGCCCCCACCAACCCCAACGACGCCGAACGCATCGCCAGCACCATCACCGACGACAAGGCCAAGAACCAAGCCCTCCCCTTCGTCGTTGCCGCACTCGCCGCCGCGGACCCCGACCACGCCGAACGCATCGCCAGCACCATCACCGACGACAAGGCCAAGAACCACGCTCACACCCTCGACTTTGCCGCACTCGCCGCCGCGGACCACGACCACGCCGAACATATCG
>JAYRVH010000042.1:0-28878 GCA_041918615.1 Acidimicrobiales bacterium | reverse complement strand
TCGTTGTCAGGGCTGCTTGCCGCCCTCCCCTGCGCCTCCAGGGTCAGGCTGCCCTCAGCTTCACCGGACTGCTGCGACAGCCCGAAGGGGCGGGTCTCTCACCCGCACCCGGATACATGGCGCCTCGTGGCGCACACGCAGATCGTGGAAGCGCATGTGAGGAAGGCCCGCGTTGCGGACGATCCGTCCGAAGGTCTGGTAGACGGCGTGGGGGTGGACGGGCTCGCCCTCACCGTCGGTGAACACCCACTGTTCGTCGTGGTCGATGCCGATGGCGGTGAACTCCGCCGCCTGATACGCCCCCCAGCCGGCGAGGACGGTCAGCGTGGTTGCGTCCAGGTCGATGCTGCGTCGCGCGGTCTTGGTCTTGCCGCGGGTCTGGTGGAGCTCGTAGCCGACAGCGACGAGGCCGCGGTTGAGGTGGAGCCGCTTCTTCTTGAAGTCGATGTCGGGCCACTTGAGGCCGAGGACCTCGTTGCGGCGCATCCCGGTCGTCGCCGTGAGCCAGTAGATGGGGAAGAACCGGTGTCCCGCTGCGGATCGGAGGAGCCGACGGAGCTCGTCCTCGGTCAACGACTTGCCCTCGATCTTCTGGAGGGATCGCTGCTTCGGGGCTCGTGCGACGAGCGCGACGTTGCGGGTGACCAGGCCTCGGCGATGGGCGTCGGCGAGCGCGCCGCGGATGATCAGGTGGATCTCATACACAGTCTTCGGGGCGAGCCCCCGCCCTCGGTTGGGGTGGAGGAGCGAGTCGTAGAGCGATTCGATCTGCTGGTAGCGCAGCCTGCGGATGCTGGTCCGGCCGAGGACCGGGACAACGTGCAGTTGCACGTTGCGTTCGTAGCCCCGGTAGGTGCTGGTGGCGAGGTGGAGCTTCTTGGCGGGGAGCCACTGGCTGGTGAGGTAGGCGCCGAAGGTCAAGGATCGCACCGCGTCGGTGCGCTTGGTCTCCTCGGCGGCCAGCTTGGTGGCGAGACGTTCGGCTTCGGCCCGATCCGTGCCGGCCGGATGCCACCTGCGGCGCTCCTTGCCGGTGACCGGGTCTCGGCCCTCATAGATCACCGCGTAGAACCGGCCTCGGCGCTGTGCCACGTATCCGTTCATGATGTTCCTCCTTCAAGGTGTTGATCCCGACGATCAGAACCCGGAGGAACAATCGGTAGAACGCCCCGTCAACCTGGGTCCGAAGCGGTCGAGGGATTGCGTATCTCCGGGAGCGCAGCGCTATTGCGCCGGTCCGCAGAGTCGGTGGAACGAATCCGGTGGTCCCTCGAGCGGACTGAGAATCGGGTCGTATGTGACGGAAGCCGCACTCCCGCAGACCGAGACGGGAACGACCCACTGCACCCATGCGCTGACCGATATCAGCAAGTGCACCCTCACGAGCCGCCGCGTCGCCGATTGCGTTGCCAGAAGTGTTTTGGCACGGGTATCGACATGGGCGGAAGGGTCTGGACCACTCTGCGGACCCCCGCCGTAGCGGTGTGGTAGGAGGCCGAGCCGATGAGCACGCCGAGGGCGATGCTCATGATTGACGTGAGGGCGACGGCGAGGTCCTCAGCGCCGATCGAGTGGTCGATGCCGACGATCTCGGTCACGCCGATGAGTCCGACGGCGCCCGGGACGAGCAGCCAGAACGCGGGCAGGAAGGTCACGAGTGACGGCGTTCCGTAGGGTCGGTCGTTGATCCAGAGCACGAGTGGGGTCATGGCCAGTGCGCCGAAGAATCCGCTGAGCTCTCCGCCGAAGAACGCCCCACCCAGGGCTTGGCCGGCGTATGCCACGGCGAGCACGAGCAGGATCCACCACAGCGACCGGGTCGGGGCCGAGAAGTGGAGGTAGTCGCCGATGGCGACGATCAGGACGCCGATCCATGGCGCCCAGGGTCCGAGCCGGTCGACGGGGACGTCGATCAGCACCTGGTGGTCGACGCCGACGAGTGATGCTGCGGCGACGATGCCGAATGCCAGCAACCCGAGCTGCACGATGCCGGTGACGAGGCGGCTGGCGCCGGCGACCATCTGACCAGCGGCCAGCTCGACGGTTGCGATCGTGAGCACGCCGCCCGGCAGGAATGTGGCGAGCGGGGGGATGAGGATGCGCACGGGGTTGTCGCCGATCTCGCCGAAGTGCGTCGCCCCGAAGACTGTGGCGGCGACGACGAAGGCGGCGACGACCGGGAAGATCAGGTCGAGGGTGGCGAGGCGTGGGAGCTTGAGGAGCCCGACCAGGATCCCAAGCGCGAACGCGACCGCCATCCCGCCGAGGGTCGGTTGCAGCAATAGCGCGAGGCCCGCGGTCAGGATCCCGTGCCCCAGCACCCGCACGGCGGGCCCGAAGGACGGGGCCATGGCCTCGATCCGAGCCAGCTCCCGCAGACCCTCTGCGGGGCTGGTGGCCGCTTCCTCGGCCTGACCGACGAGGTGGTACAGCTCGGCGATCTGATCGAACCGATAGCGCACCCGCTGCTGATCCGTGCTGAGGAGGACGGTGGCGGTCGCGGCCTCTCCACTCTCCACGAACATGCCCGTCGGCAGCACGAAGAACTCGAAGCCGGGCACGCCATAGGCGTCGACGATCCGGCGGAGGCGGTCGTTGATGCTGTCGACCGAGTCCCCGGCCGCCGTCATCGCCCCTCCCACGCGGACGACGAACTCCCTGAGGAGCGGCAGCTCCTCGCCAGAGCTCCCGAAGTCGTCGTCGAGGCTCAACGAGCGGAGCCGTCGCCTCCGAAGGCCTCGGCGTGATCACGCAGCACGTTGGCGATCACGGCGGTCACCTTCCGTGCGGTGGGCACGTGCAGGAACTCGTTGGGCCCGTGGGCGTTGCTGCCTGGGCCGAGCACGCCGGTGACGACGAACTGCGCCTCCGGGAAGCGGTGCCCGAGCATCCCCATGAAGCTGATCGAACCGCCTTCGCCCATCGCCCGGGCGGGGTTGCCGAACGCCTCTGTCGACGCCTGGGCCAGGGACTCCTCGAGCCATGGAGCGAAGGCCGGGGCGTTCCACCCGGTCGACTTCTTGTCGGCCCGGTAGCTGACCTTGGCGCCGTACGGCGGGTCCTCGGTGAGCAACTGCTCGAGGGCGTCGCTGGCCGCCACCGGATCCAGGCTCGGGGGAAGGCGCAACGAGATGTAGAACGAGGTCTTCGAGCGCAAGACGTTGCCGGCCCGGTCGATCGGGGCGAACCCGTCGGCCCCGGTGATCTCGAGCTGGGCCCGCCAGGTGCGGTTGAGCAGCTGTTCGGTGGGGTCGATCGTGACGGGCTGTACGCCGTCGAGGAATGGGAACTTGCCGGCGAGCGTGCCCGTCATCTCCTGAGCGGTCTCCGCCGCCTGTTGCACGCGGTCCGGGGGCATCGCCACCCTCAGCTCGTCGGGGAGGATCTCTCCGGTGTTCTCATCCTCCAGGCGCGAGATGATCATCCGCCCGATGCGGAAGGTCGAAGGGATGACGCCGCTGGCATCACCGGAGTGGACCCCTTCGGTGCTGACCTCGATGTCGAGCTGGCCGGCCAGCAGGCCGCGCAGTGAGGTCGTGAGCCAAAGCCGGTCGTAGTCGAGGCAGCCGGAGTCCAAGCAGACGATCAGGCTCGGGGTGCCGATCCGGTCGGCCAGTGCCTCCACGTGGGCGGGCAGGTCGCGGCTGCCGCTCTCCTCACTCGCCTCGATCAGCACGACCAAGCGGGCGTGGGCGAAGCCCGCCTGTTGCGCGGCCTCGATCGCCGTGAACGCGGAGAAGGTTGCGTAACCGTCATCGGCGCCGCCGCGCCCGTAGAGCTTGTCACCCTCCAGCACCGGGGTCCACGGGTCGAGGCCCTCCCGCCACCCGGTGACCTCGGGCTGCTTGTCGAGGTGCCCGTAGAGGAACACCGTGGTGTCGGCGGGCCCGCCGTTGGCGGGCGGGATCTCGGCGAACAGGACCGGCGAACGACCTTCGAGCCGGTGGATCTCGAACTCCATGCCGTCGACGGGACGCGCTCTGGCCCAGTCGCCGAGCAGCGTTACCGCCCGCTCCATGTGGCCGAGCTTCTCCCAGTCCGCCTCGAACACCTGCGACACGTTCGGGATGCCGATGTACTCGACGAGCGTCGGCATCACGTCCCGTTCCCAAACCTCGTCGATATAGCTGTTCACGGATTCGACGGTGGTCATCGTTGGGATCCTCCACTCGACTGCTCGCGTGGCCGCGATCGCGGCGCGGTTTGCACCATACTCAGCGCTGTGACGGCGCAGGGGAGGGCAACCGGGGTGCTCGCCGCCACCTGTGTGTCGACCCTTGTCGTCAATGCCAACACGTCGGCGGTCGCCATTCTCCTGCCGTCGATCAGCGAAGACACCGGCTCACCGGTCAGCACGCTCCAGTGGGCGGTGACCGGCTATTCCCTCGTCGGCGCGGCGTGCATTGTGACCTCCGGCGCCCTGGGCGACGTGCTCGGTCGCCGGAAGGTGTTCCTGGGCGGTCTACTCCTCTTCATCGGCTCCTGCGTGCTCATCGCGCTGTCCGACACCGGACTCGGCGTGATCCTGGGTCGCTGCATCCAGGGCGCGGCCGGCTCCACGATCCTGGCCTGCGGCCTGAGCCTCCTCACCATCGCCACCGATGGCGACGATCGATTGCGGGCCGTGACGCTGTGGGGCGCGGCTTCGGCGATCGGGGCGGCCGCCGGTCCGCTTGTCGGCGGGTTGCTTGTGGACTCGACTGGCTGGCAGGGCTTGTTCTGGATCGACGCCCTCATCGCCGCCGCCTGCATCCCGGTCACGCTGAAGAAGATCACCGAGTCGAAGGACCCGAACCGGTCCCCGTCGATCGACTGGCTCGGCACTGCGCTCGTGGCCCTGATCCTCGCCCCGCTGATCCTCGGCTTCTCGAAGGGCGCGGACTGGGGATGGGGGTCCCCCGCCACGCTGCTCACCTTCGTGGTGTCGGCGGCTTCGGTGGTTGGCTTCGTTGTCGTGGAGCAGCGGTCGGCCGCGCCACTGGTCGATCTGGCACTGCTCCGTAACCGCCTGCTGATCGGCGGGACGCTCGGCATCCTCATCGGCGCGGGGACCATCAACGGGCTCATGTTCATCATGAGCCTGTACTTCCAGGACCCCGCCACCCTCGGCCTGAGCGCGTTCGAGGCCGGATTGGCGACCTTGCCCGCCACCGCCGGGCTCGTGCTGGCCACCCCCTTCATCCCCAAGCTGGCCACCCGCCTGGGAAGCCGAATGGTGATCCTCATCGGCTTCATCGCCATGACCTCGGGCTTCGTGCTCTTCCTGGGCACCGATGCCTCCTGGCGCTACGGAGCCTTCGTCATCCCGATCCTCCTCGTCGCTGCCGGCATGGCCTTTTCCAACGGCCCCTGCTCGTCGATGGCGACGAGCGCAGTGCCCGAAGACCAGGTCGGGTCCGCGTCCGGCATCTCGAACATGGCCCGATATGTCGGCGCGGCGGTGATGACCGCGATCGTCGCCGCCGTGTATTCCGCGACCATCACTGACCGCACGGCCTCCGGCGAGGCCGCGGATGAGGCGCTGGCCGCCGCCTTCGCCCGTTCGTCCCTGGTGCTCGCCATCGTGAGCGCCCTCGGCATCGGTCTGGCGCTGCTCGCGGGCCGTCACCGGCCCCCCGAGCCCCTTGCGGTGGACCGAGCCGCGTCCGCGTCGTCCACCTCACACACTCTCCCGACCCCAGCGCCCGGCTCCCCCGAGCGTGAGGCGGTGTCGGCCTGATGGCCGTTCCGGGCATCGACTGGATCCCGGCCGGCCAGCGTTTCGGGCAGGACGACATGGTCTTCTTCGCCGGACGCGGTGAACGGGAGCTGGACGACGTCCTCGCCGACATCGACCTGATCGTCACCGGCCCCCACGCGTCGGCAGCGTTCCCCGAGGAGATGGCGCCCTTCGTCCACCCCAGGATGACCCGGCGCCTCCAACACGACTTCACCGATGTCTCGACCAGTCCGATGGCGCGCCGGTGGGCAGAGATCGATCCGAAGGTGCTGTACGTCGAAGATCCGCATCCGCGTGCCGTGCGCGACGCCAACCGCCCCCGCCCGCCCGACCTTGTCGAAGGCCTGCGCGAGGCGTTCAAGCGGCTAGGTAATGCCGGCCCCGACGAGCGCCCCTCGCTGGCCGGCGTGGACGCCGTGCGGCCGGTCACGTTCGCCTACCTCCCGGTCCTGGACCAACCAAAGGACGAGGACGGATGGCAGGCCCTCGGCAAAGCGTTCGTGACCGCAGGCGAGCTCGGCGTGGACGCCTACGAGCGCGTGCGCGACGACCTGATCGAGCGGGTGATCGAGGCCAAGCTCCGCCGGCTCGGCACCCTCGACCTGGCAGCGCTGTCGCCATCTGATCGGCATTCTGCGTCGACGCTCGACCACCTTTCGCTCCACGACACGATGAACCACACCGCCCGAGCCGACGGCGCCCTCTGCGTGGAGCGCGCGCCTGCTGATCGGCTGCCGAACGTCGTGGCCCTGTCCAACCGCGGAGACCTCGAGGGCGACGTCAGCGTGAGCGACGAGGTCGGGCTCCGACCGTCGATCGAGGTGCCCACCATGCACCCCGGTCGGCTGCGCAGCATCGCCGAGGCCTACCGGACTGCGTTCGGGGCCCATGATCCCGGCGATGTCGCCTTCAACCGGCCGTACACCGGAGGACACGAGACCCAGGTCATCGGTCCGCGGCTCCGCGAGCTCGAACCGCGAGCGGTCGTGCGGACCGACGTCGGACCGGCGCGATGCCTCCGGTTCGGCTCATGGCAGAACGAGTTCCTCCGCGAGTTCCTCCTCGGACCGGCGTCGACGGCGACGCTCATGACGCCGGGGACCGACTGGACCGGCCCGCCGCCGGAGCGGGTGGAGTGGCTGGCGGAGCGCCTGCGTCGGGCCCACGACCTGGTCCGTCGCTGGGGTGTGGGCGTCGACCATACTGACGAAGCCCTGAGCGGGACGACGGACAGGGGGGCAGTGCGTGCGAGCTGATCGGCGGTTCCGGTCCGGCTGGCGACGACGTCGACGCATGGCCGCCATTGCGGTCCTGGCCGTGGTGGGCGTCAGCGCCGTGAGCGCGTGCGGCGACATCGAGGACCGGTCGCTGTGCCCCGCGTACGAGGACTTCCTCGCCCAGCGAGCGGTGGTCCAGGGCATCGACCTCGATTCGACGTCAGCGGCGGAAGCGGCCGAAGTCGCCGACGACTATCTCGATGCGGTGCTGCGATTGCAGGAGGTCGCCAAGGCCGACGACGACGACAGCCGGTTCAGGCAGCCCCTCGAAGACCTCGAAGTCGTCGCCCGCAACGTCGTGGCGACGCTGGAGTCTGTCCCCGAAGACGCGGATTCCTCGACCTGGGAGCCGCTGATCGAGGACGACCTCCAGGACGCGGCTGACGCTGCCGCCACTGTGGTGGACCAGCTCGAGGGGCAGTGCCCGGCAGCGGGTGACGAGGCATGACCAACGGAAGGGGACGTCGCATGGCGAGATTCAGGTCGAAGCGGGATGACGGGGCGGGGCGGAGAATCGCGGTGCTCGTCGGACTCGGGCTGTGCGCGCTCGTGCTCTCGGTCACCACCTTGATCGGATGGTCACCGGTGTCGACCTCGGCCCAACCAGCGACCACGACGGTCGCGGGCCCGACGACGACCGCGGCGCCCACCACCACCGTCGCACCCACGACCACAGCGGCACCCGCCGAGGAGAGCGGCACCTCGGACGACGACACCGGCGACTACGACGGCCTGCTGTTCGCCCTCGAAGCGGCGGTGGTCATCGGTGCCATCGTGATGGGCACCAAGTCGAGCGGCATCGCGCTGGGCATCTGGGGCGGTGTCGGCGTCGCCGTCCTGGTGTTCGTGTTCGGCCTCGCGCCCGGCTCGCCGCCCATCGACGCGATCCTCATCATCCTCGCCGTCATCCTCGCTGCGGCAACGATGCAGGTGGCCGGCGGCATCGACTGGATGGTCGTGAAGGCCGCCAACGCGATCCGCAGCCACCCCAACCAGGTGACGCTGATCGCACCCCTGATGTCGTTCCTCTTCTGCCTCGGCGCAGGTACCGGCAACATCGTCTACCCGCTGCTCCCGGTGATCTACGACGTCTCCTACCAGCAGAAGATCCGACCCGAACGGCCGCTCGCCATCACCGTCGTGGTGTCCGGCATCGCCCTCGCGTGCAGCCCCGTCTCCGCCGCGATGGCCGCGATGATCACTCTCACCGACGTCTCGCCCTACAACTTCAGCATGGTCGAGGTCCTGTCAGTCACGATCCCGGCAGCGCTCATCGGCATCTTCCTCACCTCGATCGTCATGAACCGCGTCGGCTCGGACCTCGAGGACGACCCGGAGTACCAGGCACGGCTGGCCGACGGTCGCCTCGAGGCCATCCCAGAGGGGGAGGGGTCCGAGTTGACCTTCACGAAGGCCGGCCGGAACGCCGCCTTCCTCTTCCTCGCTGGCGTGGTGGTCATCATCATCTTCGGCCTGTTCCCCGACATCCGCCCGCAGATCCCTGGTGAGGAGGGCGGCCTCGAACCCATCAGCGTGACCGTGATCATCCAGATGGTGATGCTGGTGGTCGCTGCATTGATCTTGCTGGTCAGCAAGCCGGACCCGAAGGAGATCCCGGAGTCGTCGGTGTACAAGGCCGGCATCATCTCCGCGGTCGCCCTCTTCGGCCTCGCCTGGCTCACCGACACCTTCATCGTGGAATGGGAGACGCAGATCGTCGACACCGTCGGCGGCTGGGTCAACGACTGGCAGTCGGTGTTCTTCATCGGCGTCTTCCTGGTGGCCGCGCTCACCACGAGCCAATCCACGGCGACGCGGACGATCGTGCCGATCGGCCTCGCCGTCGGCCTTCACCCGGCAGTGGTCAGCGCCATGTGGGCAGGCGGCTTCTCCGGCGTGTTCACGCTGCCGACCAACGGCTCACAGATCGCCGCCGCGAACTTCGACGCCACCGGGACCACGAAGCTCGGCACGAAGCTCTTGGACCACTCGTTCATCATCCCGGTCCTGGTGCTCGGCGTGACGACAGCCGTTCCCGGCGTGATCATCGCCAACCTGCTGTACTGACTCATAACCCGAAGGTCACCCAGGCGAAGCAACCTCCGGGCGAGGACGCCGCCGGCGACAGCGGCGGCGGCCACCGTTGCCCGTGCTTAAAACGGGCCCGGCCGGGCAGCATCCGAGTACCCTATCTTCTACACTTTTTTCTACTCTACGAACTGGTATTTCGTGATATAGGTGGGTACAGACCGACACGCCATATTCGGGAAGGCCCTGGTCAGCGGTACATTCTGGTACGGAATTGGATGCAATCTCATAACCCGAAGGTCGCAAGTTCAAATCTTGCCCCCGCCACCAAGCACGAGGCCCGGAATCTCAAGGGATTCCGGGCCTTCGTCGTTGTCGGCGGAGGGCCGCGTCTACCGGGTCGGTCTACCGGCAGGCTTGACGGTCCCTTGCTGTTGCTGGGTTGTCGGCGGGTCGAGCCGGTAGACGTCTACCGGGTGGCAGCAAGCAGTTGACTGAACCGATCTGCGGCTTCGGCACCCATGCCGGGCATGACGTGTTGGTAGGTGGCCATGGTGAAGCCGGGGTGGGCGTGGCCGAGTCGTTCGGACACGACCTTGATGGGTGTGCCGGCGGCGACGAGGAGCGATGCGTGGGTGTGGCGCAGTCCGTGGAAGCAGATGCGGGGCATGTCGAGGCGGCGGACCTGGCGGTGGAAGAGCTGGTAGATCGATTCGGGGTGCACCGGTTGCCCCTTCGCGTTGGTGAAGATCGGATCGGTTGTCCCGACCGGGTGGCCGTCTCGTTCCTGGCGGCGTCGCCATGCACTTAGCACCCGTTCGGTGTCGGCATCGAGGTCGATGCAACGCCGGCTCGTCCTGGTCTTCACTGCGACTTCGACGGAGCGTCCGGCGACGACCTGGCGGCTCCTGGCGATGGACAGCCGGTGCGTGGACGTGTGCCAGTCGCCCCAGCGGAGCCCGGCGACCTCACCGCGGCGCATCCCGGTAAACGCCGCGAGATGCAGGGCCGGATGCAGCCGGAGATGCCGTGTCGCAGCAAGGAACTGGCTGAGTTGCTGGGCGGTCCAGCACTCCGGGCCGCTGCGCTGTCGCAACCGAGACCGTGGGGGCTGCGCTCCGAGCGCAGGATTCACGGCGATGAGGTGCTGGCGGACCGCTTGGGTGAACGCGGTGCGGATCACGACGTGGACGTCGTACACGGTCTTCGGTGCGAGACCGGCCCTCCTCACCCCGCCGGTGGCGAGCAGTTCGGCGTAGAGGCGGTCGAGGTGTTCGGCTCGAACGGAGCGCAGTGGCATTGAGCCGAGGACCGGCGCGATGTAGTTGTCGATCATCCAGTCGTACCGGTAGGCGGTGGTGGGCTGGAGCCGACTTCTGCGCATCGGCATGAACTGCTCGGTCAGGTAGCGGCCAAAGGTGAGCTGGCCGGTCGCTATGACCGCGTCGGCTGAAGTGATCGCGTCGAGTCGGGCCGCGATGGCTTCCGCGTCCGCTCGGCTGTGACCGGCGGGGTGCCAGCGGCGGCGTTCTCGTCCGGTGGTGGGGTCGGTGCCGTCGTAGGCGACGACATAGAAGCGGCTCTTGCGTTCGACGATGTAGGCCATCTGCCTCGATCGGCAGAAGAACGGTTCGGAACCAACCCGAAGATCATGTTGATGACGGTGGGCGCCGCTTGCGGTTTGGATGTGTGGTCGGCTTACGACTCAAGAGGGACGCGGACGAGTGGGGCACCGACAGCCGCTGCAACGGTGAATCGACGGCGAGCAGCTCTTCGATGCCGACTTTGTGCGCCAGGGCTCAGGCGTTAGTCGAAGGCGACCGCTTCGGCTTCGGCGTTCAGAGCGGCGGCGTCCGCAGCGAGGATGAATCCGGCCGCAACGGCTACCTCGGTTGCTGCTCGGTACGCGGACAGGTAGGCGTCCCGGGTCCCGTACAGATCCCGTAGTTGATCGAGAGTGAAGGGCGTCGTGCTGCCGATGGGTGTGCCCTCGCCGGTGAGGGTGGCAGTGGGCACGTCGATGGGTGGAGTGCGGAGGCCGCCGAGGGCGTTGCCGTGCTCGTCGCGGGCGATGGCGCCTTCGACCACCTGGAGCGACTCGACGGTTGGCGGCTGCGGGCCATCGGCAGCCCAGTCCCTGAGCGCGTGGAGGGCCGCCCGCATGACGAAGCGTTGTGGACCATCGTTGGCGAATGGGATCACCTCGCTGAGGTCCAGGAACCCCTCGAACTGGTGGGTGCCTTGCTCGTTGAGGCGGCGTAGGTAGGTCGCGTCGGAGTGGGCCGTGCCCGCTACCTCCCAGGTCCGGATCCGGTCACCGTCGGCCTGGCGGGCCTCGGGGAAGGGAGCGTCGGGGCGCAGCGTGAAGAGATCGCTCTCGGTGATGACCTGCAGGACAGGGGCGTCCCCGTCGGTTCGCAGCCTGGTCGTGGGTGGCTCCTCGGCCTCGACCTCAAAAGACCGGCCGTCCAGGGGTGCGGCGCCGCCGTCGCGGCTGTGGATCAAGAATCCGTCGAAGACCTCGGCCACGGGGTCGACGGCGTTGACGTAGGTGGCCATCCGGAACGCCGACTGGGACTCCCCGTCGGCGAGGATCAGTTCGGGTGTCACGCCACCGAGCGCGGCTCGACCCTCGGGGGTGCGCAGGACAGCGCCGGCTTGGGAGAAGATGTCGTACGCGAAGTCATCTCCTGGATGGTCGAGGTTGCCGTAGCGCTGCGGATCCCAGGCCCGGAGACCGACCGCGGCGTCGCCGAACGGCCCGCCGCCGGTGCTGTCGACGGCGATCTGCTGGGCCGTCACGCCCACCCAGGCGTATCCCTCGCGGAGCACCTCTTCCGCGAAGAACCCGAAGTCCACATCGACATCGACGTTCGAGGTGACGTTGAGCCACTCGACGACGACGGCGCCGTTGAAGGCATCGGGCTCCTCGGGGCGGCGGACGAGGATGCGGGTCGTGAAGGGCGCATCACCTTCGGGCTCGACGAGCCAATCGCCGTCCGGCCGGGGCGGCTCGGTGTACCGGTATGAAGTTGCCTGTCCGCTGAGGAAGAACTCCTCCTCGACGTAGCCGGCCGCTCCGATGTCGACAGGCGTCGTCGTCTGGGGGAACCCGTGGCTGCCGCCGGTCACCGGCCCGCGGAGCGTGGGCTCGCCGACAGTGGGGACTGCGGCCGTGGTCGTCGGTGCGGGCCCGTCGGCGGACGGTTCCTCATCGGCGTCGCCGCCCCGTGAGCAGGCCGCCATGGCCAGGACGACGCTCGCCGCGAGCACGCGCCTCATGCCGCCGCCTCCTGGTGGACGGGGGCGGTGGGCCACGGCTGTGCCGCCTCGACCTGGGCCGCGACGCGCAGCAGCACGTCCTCCCGGTTGAGGGCAGCCACCAGCTGCACGCCGACGGGCAGGCCGGCGGGTGTGCGCCCGGTGGGCAGCGAGATGGCGGGCTGACCCGTGATGTTCCAGACGCTGGTCAGGGCCGAGATGGCGCCGGCGTAGGTGTACATGGCCTCGATGTTGGAGGTGTCGAGCAGGCCGAGCGGCGGTGGGGGGATGGGGAGGGTGGGGGTGAGCACCAGGTCGTGTCCGACGAAGAACGGGCCCAGCTCCTGGCCCACCCGTTCGATCTCGTCCAAGCCGGTGAGGACGTCGACGCCGCGGGCGTCCCGGCCGTAGTCGTACAGCAGGCGGGTGAACGGCTCGAGGTCGTCGTCACGCAGATCCCGGCCCAGGTCACGGAGGAGCTCGTCGACCGCGGCGGTCATCGGTGCGGCGGAGAAGAACTGCATGACGGCCTGCAGGGCGTCGATGGGATAGGGCGGCGTGGCCTCCACGATCTCGTGGCCCAGCCCGGCCAGCAGCTCGGCCAGGTCGACGGCCGCCTCTGCGCACACGCCATCCGAAGGGGTGCCGTCGGGTCGTGTCGTGCTGACGGCGATGCGGAGGCGCCCGGGATCCGCTCCGACCTCCTCGACGAACGGCCGCGCCGGCGGCGGGGCGACGTAGGCGTCGCCGGGAAGCGGCCCTGCGGCGATGTCGAGGAGCAGGGCACTGTCCCGGACGCTGCGGGTGAGCGCGTGGTCGACGGACATCGGACCGGTGAACGCGGCGCGCCGGGGCGCGTTGGGTGTGCGGGCCCGACTGGGCTTCAGGCCGACGAGGCCGCATGCCGAGCTCGGGATCCGGATCGACCCACCGCCGTCACTGGCGTGGCCGGCGGGCACGATCCCGGCCGCCACCGCTGCGGCCGTGCCCCCCGAGGACCCGCCGGCGGAGTGGCCCAGGGCGTGAGGGTTGCGGGTCGGGCCCCGCCAGAGGGGCTCGGTGGACCCGTTGAGGCCGAACTCCGGGGTGTTGGTCAGGCCGAGGACGATGAGGCCGGCCGACCGGAAACGGGCCACCAGCGCCGAGTCCTCGGTGGCGGCCGGCAGGTCGGCGCACAACCGGGACCCCCCCGAGGTGCGCAGTCCGGCCACGTCCTGGCCGAGGTCCTTGACCACGAAGGGGACGCCGGCCAAAGGCCCGCTCCGGCCGGCGGCAGCCTCCGCCAACGCCGCCTCGGCCCGGTGCTCGACGATGGCGTTCAGCGCCGGGTTGCGCTCCTCCACGCGGGCCAACGCGGCCTCCACCACCTCGGTGGCCGACACCTCGCCGCCGCGGATGGCGTCGGCGACCCCCGTGGCGTCGCCGTCCAGCAACTCCTGCACATCCGTACGCATCGGGATCCCCCTCGTGTCAGAGCTTGCGGGCGAGCGACCACGCCGAGTGGATCGCGCCCTCGATGTAACCCACCTCGGCGGCGTCGCCGACCACGTGGACCTCGACCCCGGCCGCCCGCAGCTCGTCGGCGAGCGGTGCCCCGGACCGGACCTCGCCGGCCACGATCACGGTGCCGGCCGGCGTCCGGTGTTCTTCATCGCCGACACGATGGACGACCTCGGACGGCGTGATCTCGAGGGCCTCCGCCTCCCGGACCAGGGTGACCCCGTGGGCCACGGCCCGGCGCACGGCCGTCCACCGCCGAGGGGCGGCCATCGGCAGGCCGAGAGCGGAGCCGGGCTCGAGCACGGTCACCCGCCGGTGGCGCTCGGCCAGGAACTCGGCCAGCTCCAGGCCGACGAGGCCCCCGCCCAGCACCACGACGTCGTCGGCGATCGGCATCCAACGCTTCGACAACGACCGCAGTCGCTCCGGATCGTCGGTCAGGTGCAGGCGCCGCGCCGCCCAGAGTAGGAGCCGCATCGGGCGACGAGCCCGGTCGCCGGGCTCGCCGGTGACCAGGGACCGGAGCTGATCACCGGTCTGGACGTGGGGGAGGCTCGCCCCCGGCAAGTCGGGGCGGCCGCGGTCGGCCCCGGTGGCCACCACGACGACATCCGAACCGAGGGCCTGCACCGAGGCAGCCGTCGCCCGCTCACCCGTCCGCAGGGTCACGCCGAGGCGGCGAAGCTCGCCGGCCTGCCAGTCGATGAACGGTCCGTTCGCCGGCGTCGTGAGCTGGGAGAACCATGCCGTGCCGCCCAGCTGGGGTGCGGCCTCGATCAGGGTGACCCGATGTCCTCGCTCGGCGGCGAGCCGGGTCAGCTCCATCCCCGCGGGGCCACCACCCACCACCACGACGTGGCGGGCGGGGTCGGCGTCTGGGAGGTCGACGGCCGCCTCGTCACCCAGGGCGGGGTTGACGGCGCAGCGGGGCGAGTCGTCCCAGAAGTTCTGCTCGACACAGACGTAGCAGTTGATGCAGGGCCGGACCTCGGCTCGCCGGCCCGCCGCCAGCTTGCCGACCAGGCCCGGGTCGGTCAGCAACTGGCGGCCCATGGCCACGAAGTCGCAGTCCCCGGCGGCGACCATCTCCTCGGCCAGCTCGGGCAGGACCCGCCCGACGGCGATGACCGGGACGTCCACCGCGTCCTTGATCCGGCGGGCGAGGCCCCGGTAGGCGCCGATCGTGTCGGGCAGGGGACCCTCGGTGAAGTTGGCGAAGGAGTTGCGCCCCCACCCGGTGACATGGATGGCGTCAGCGCCGGCCGCGACGAAGAGGGGGGAGGCGGCCACTGCCTCCTCAGTCGTGAGGGCAGCCGCCTCACCGAATTCCTGGCCCGCCAGGCGCACGAGTACGGCCAGGTCGTCGCCGACGGCACGGCGGACGGCCTGGACCACCTCGACGGTGAGGCGGGCCCGGTTCTCGAGCGAGCCGCCCCAGCGGTCCTCCCGCCGGTTGTCGGCCCGGGAGAGGAACGTGGACAGGACATACCCGTGGGCCACATGGACCTCGACGGCGTCGCCGCCGGCTGCGCGGACCCGCCGGGCGGCTTCGGCGAACTGGTCGATGAGCCAGGCGATGCCCTCCTCGTCGGCCTCCTGGTAGGTGGGCAGCTGACCACCGGTCGTGGCCATGAGGCGGTCCAGCTCTTCGGGGGTGTTGTCCTGCAGTGACGACAGATCCTGGTGGCCCCGGGGCGTCGAGGGTACGAAGAGCGGTCGACCGTCGGCGATGTCGACCCGGGCGGACTTGCCGTGGTGGGTGAGCTGCACGCAGAGCCGAGCCCCGGCCTCGTGCACGGCCCCCGCCAGCCCGGACAAGCCGGGGATGAAGCGGTCCTCGGAAAGCCCGGGTTGGTGGCGCGAAGCAGCGCCCACCGGATAGGCCACGGCGCCCGAACCGGTGATGACCATGGCCGTGCCCCCCGCCGCTCGGGCGGCGTAGTGGGCCACCTCGCCGTCGGTGATGGCGCCGTCGTCGCAGAGGTTCATGTCCATCGCCGGCAGCACGACGCGGTTGCGCAGATCGAGGGGACCGATGCGGCCGGGGGCGAGGACGTGGCTGAACGCCTTGGTGGTTCCCGGCACGGCGGCGATCGTAGTCAGAATTAATCGACACGATTGCCAGGTTGAGTAAGGTCTCGCTGGAGCGGGTGAAAGAGGCCCGCCGAAACGAGGGGGAGCACATGGGCGCACACCGTCGCCGGGGGTCCACGATCGTCGCCGCGCTGATCGTCCTGGCGCTGGCCGCCGCCTGCACCAGCGGGGACGACGCCGAGGAGAGCGAGGGGGGATCGGACAGCACCGAACCCACGGAGACCACCGCCCTCGAGCTCACGGCATCGGCCCCCGGGGTGACCGAGGACACGATCACCATCGCCTACACCTACCTCGACTTCGACAGCCTGGTGGAGCAGAACCTGGTCACCTCCGGGTGGGGCGACCAGGAGCTGGCCTTCCAGTCGCTGGTCGACGACATCAACACCCGCGGCGGGATCAACGGGCGCCAGCTCGAGGTCATCTTCGAGCCGTACAGCCCGGTCGGTACCGAGGAGGCCGAGGCCGCGTGCCTGCGCCTGACCGAGGACACCGAGGTCTTCGCCGTCGTCGGCGGGTTCCTCGGTCCGGCCGAACCGGCCAACAGCTGCATCGTCGGGCCGGGCGAGACGATCCTCGTGGGTGGGGTCCAGAGCGAGGAGCGCCTGGCCGAGGCGCGGGCCCCGTGGATCACCGACCGGGCCCAGCGGACCCGCAAGGCCGACATCCTCCTGCGGCTGCTCGAGGAGGAAGGGCACCTCGAGGGATCCAGCGTCGCGCTGGTCACCAACATCGACGCCGAGGACATCCGCGGCGACGTCCAGGCCTCATTGGAGGACTTCGGCGTGGAGCCCGTGGAGGACCTGCTCCTGGACGCCCCCATCGGCGACATCCCCGCCGAGGACGCGGCGTGGGGCCCCCTCGCCGAGCGCATCCGGGGCTCGGGGGCGGACACCGCCATGATCGTCGGCAACCCCAGCTCCGCGGTGCGCAACCTGGCCAGCCAGGGCCTCGACGTCGCCCTCTGGGCCACCGACGAGGACTCCCTGCAGAACCTCGGAGCCACCGTCGAGCCGGCCGATGCCGAGGGCACCCTGACCGCCACCGCCCCGACCGGCGACGAGCTGTGGGACTCCGAAGGAGTCGCCTGGTGCCGCGACGCCTTCACGGCGGCCAACCCCGACGTCGAGGTCATCCCGCCCGGCGAGCTGGAGGAGGGCGACGAGGCCTGGGTCTCGGGGATCCTCGCCGGCTGCGGTTTCCTCAGCCTGTTCGAGGTGGTGGCCGCCGAAGCCGGGGCGGACCTGACCAACGTGAGCTTTGCCGACGCCGCCGCCGGCTTGGACGAGTTCGCCTTCGGCGGATCGCCCTACGCGTCCCTCGGTGACAAGACGGACGCGAACGACTCCTTCCAGCTGGCCGAGTTCCAGGCCGACATCGGCAACGACGGCGGTCTCGAGCCGCTGACCGACATCACCGACGTCACCGGCTAGGTGACCGAACCCTCGGAAGGGGGTGGGGCGGCCGCGCTCACCGCGGGGCTGCTGGCCCAGGAGGACGACCTCCACCGCCAGGGGCCGCCCGCCCCCCTGGACCGGGACCACCAACTCGGCGCCAACGAAGGTGATCTGACTCTCAGAGCGGGACTGGCCAAGGGCGGCCTGTTCACCTTCGTCGTCCTGTTGGTGCTCAACTCGCTGGACGAGCTCGAGAGCGCGGCGCTCGCCGTCCTCGGCCCCGACATCGCCGACACGCTCCACATGAGCGACGGCGCCATGATCTTCATCACCTCGGTGGCCGCCGCCTTCTTCGTGGTGGGTGCCGTGCCGCTGGGCTGGCTGGCCGACCGGGTCCGGCGGGGCCCCATCGTCGGGGTGTGCAGCCTCGTCTTCTCCGCCATGGTGTTCCTGTCCGGGCTGGCCATGAACGCGTTCTGGCTGTTCTGGGCCCGCTTCGGTGCCGGGATCTCGAAGGCCAACACCATCCCGGTGCACGCCTCCCTGCTGGCCGACACCTATCCGATCACGGTCCGGGGTCGCATCGGCGCCACCACCGCCATGGTGGGCCGGGCCGTGGGCGCCCTCAGCCCGCTGATCGTCGGCGGCATCGCCGTCGCAGCCGGCGGGGTGGAGGACGAGGGCTGGCGCTGGGCGTTCTACCTGTTGGGCTTCCCCGTGGCGGTGGCGGCCGTGGTCGCCTTTTGGCTGCCCGAGCCGGTGCGCGGACGGTGGGAGAAGGAGGATGTGGTCGGCGCCGTGGAGGACGAGGGCGACATCCCGATCTCGCTCGAGGCGGGATTCGCCCGCATCTGGCAGATCCGGACGATGCGCTCAGTCATCGTGGGGTTCTCGGCGCTCGGCTTCATCCTCTTCCCGCGGGAGTCGCTGGCCAACTTCTTCCTCGAGGAGGAGTTCGGCCTCGACGCCTTGGGCCGGGGCAGCGTCGCGTTCGTGTCCGGTGTCGCCATGGCGGTGACCCTGCCTTTCGCGGGTCGCTGGTTCGACCGCCTCTACAAGCAGGACCCGGCCCGGGCCCTGGCCATGGTGGGCTACTTGATACTGCCCGGCGCGGTGATGGTTCCGATCCAGTTCTCGATGCCCAACGCCGTCCTGTTCACGATCGCGGGCATCCCCACGACGGTGTCGGCCGGCGCCGCGTTCGCCATGGCCGGCCCGCTGCTCCAGCAGGTCGTCCCCTACCGGCTGCGCGGCATCGGCACCGCGCTGGGAACGCTCTACATCTTCCTGATCGGCGCGCTCGGCGGCGCCCTGCTGTCGGCGCTGCTGGTCGGCAGCTTCGGCGAGCGAACCGCGGTGATCGTGCTGTCAGTGCCGGCCACGCTCATCGGCGGCACCATCCTCATCCGGTCGTCGCGTTCCATCCGGTCCGACATCACCATGGTGGTGGACGACCTGCGCCGGGAGCACGCCGAGGCGGAGGCGATGGCCGCCGACCCCGACCACATCCCGGCGCTCGCGGTCTCGGGCATCGACTTCTCCTACGGACCGGTGCAGGTCCTCTTCGGCGTGGACTTCCACGTCGAGCGGGGCGAGACCCTGGCCCTGCTCGGCACCAACGGAGCCGGCAAGTCGACCGTCCTGCGGGTGGTCGCCGGCCTCGGCACGCCCTCCCAGGGCTCGATCCGGCTCAACGGCCGCAACATCACCTACACCTCCCCCGAGCAGCGGTCCGCCATGGGCCTGCAGCTCTTGCCGGGTGGCCGGGGCGTCTTCCCGTCGATGTCGGTGGCCGAGAACCTGGAGATGGGCGCCTACCTGCTGCGGGCCGACCATCGGTTGCGGCAGGAGCGGATCGACGGGGTGCTGGACCTGTTCCCCGTCCTCGTGGAGCGTCACCGCCAGATCGCCGGGTCGCTGTCCGGCGGCGAGCAGCAGCAGCTGGCGCTGGCCCGGGTGATGCTGCACGAGCCCGAGGTCCTCATCATCGACGAGCTCTCGCTGGGTCTCGCTCCCATCGTGGTGGCCGAGCTGCTGGAGACGTTGGCGCGCATCAAGGAGCAGCGGGGCCAGACCATCATCGTGGTCGAGCAGTCCCTCAACGTCGCCCTCCAGGTGGCCGACCGCGCGGTGTTCCTCGAGAAGGGCGAGGTCCGCTTCGAGGGCCCGGCCCACGAGTTGGCCGAGCGCGACGACCTGGCCCGGGCCGTGTTCCTCGGCCGGGAGGGCGGCTGATGGTCCTCGCGGCCGACTGGATCACTCCCCAGCTGGTCTTCGGCGGGGTCGTGTCGGGCCTGGCCACCGGCATGGTCGCGCTCGGTGTGGTCCTCGTCCATCGGGCCACGAGGGTCATCAACTTCGCCGTCGGGAACATGGGGTTGCCGGCGGCCGCCCTCCTGGTGCTGCTCACCACCAACTACGGGCTGCCGTTCTGGCCGTCGGTCCTGCTCAGCGTGCTGGTGGGGGCCGCCTTCGCCGCCGCCGCCGAGCTCATCGTCGTGCGTCGCCTGTTCCGAGCGCCCCGGGTCATCCTGCTCGTCGCCACCATCGGGATCGCCCAACTGGCCCAGGCCGTCGTCCGGTCGTTCCCCGACCTGGAGACCACCCAGGCCGCCCGCTACCCGGTGGCCGTCGGCCGGGTGTGGGACGACGTGGCCGGCATCCGGGTGACCGGCCCGGAGCTGACCGTGCTGGTGGTCGTCCCGGTCCTGAGCCTGCTGCTCGGCTGGTTCCTGAACCGCACGACCTTCGGGCGCACGGTCAAGGCGTCGGCCGACAACGCCGACCTCGCCCGCCTGTCGGGCATCAGCCCCAAGACGGTGTCCACCTTCGTGTGGGTCGTGGCGGGCGTCCTGGCCAGCATCTCGCTCATCCTGCTGTCGGGGACGGCCGGATCGCCCGCCGGCATCGAGAGCCTCGGGCCGAGCACGCTCAACCGGGCGCTGGTGGCTGCGGTGATCGCCGGGATGGCCTCGTTCCCCCGGGCGATGCTGGCGGGAGTCGCCCTGGGTGTGGTGGAGGCGGTGATCCGGTTCAACTGGTACGACCAGGCCGGCCTGGTCGACTTCGTCCTGTTCCTCGCGGTCGTGATCGCCGTGTTCTTCCAGTCCCGCGGCCAGCGAGAGGAGGCCGCCACCTTCTCCTTCGCCCCCCGGGTGACCCCGGTGCCCGACCGCCTCCGCGCCATCTGGTGGGTCCGGCACCTCGGCCTGCTGGTCGGGGGGGCCACGGTGCTGGTCGCGGCCCTCGTGCCCGTGGTCGTCACCCAGCCCTCCCGTCACCTGCTCTACACGCAGATCCTGCTCTTCGCCATCGCCGCCCTGTCGCTCGTGGTCGTGACCGGCTGGTCGGGGCAGCTCTCGCTCGGCCAGATGGCCTTCGCCGGCACCGGCGCGCTCTTTGCCGCGGCCTGTCAGCGGGGCCTCGCCATCGACATCGGGTGGGGCGACCTGCGTCTCGATGCCGGGGTGGTCCCACTCCCGTGGGGCGTCTCGCTGCTGGCCGGCGCGGCCTTCGCCGCCCTCGTCGCCGTGGCGGTCGGCCTCGGCGCCCTCCGGGTCCGAGGACTGCTGCTCGCCGTGACCACCTTCGCCTTCGCTCTCGCCGCGCAGCAGTACTTCTACCGGCGCCCCTTCTTCTCCGACGGCAACACGGTGTCGGTACCCCTCGAGCGGGGCTCGGTGCTCGGCATCGACCTCACCAGCCAGCGCGCCTTCTACTGGTTCAGCCTGGCGGCACTGGTGGTCGTGCTGCTGGGCGTCGCCCACCTGCGGCGGACCGGCGTGGGGAGGATGACCATCGCGGCCCGGGACAACCCCGACGGTGCCTCCGCCTACACCGTGGGACGCGCCCGCACGAAGCTCACCGCCTTCGCCCTGGCCGGCGGACTGGCGGGCCTGGCCGGCGGGCTCATGGCCTCGGCCATCGAGAACGTGCCCCTGACCGAGCGGATCTTCCAGGTCGACGACTCGCTGCGCCTGGTGTCCATGGTCGTCATCGGCGGCCTGACCTCGGTGGCGGGCCCGGTCCTGGGAGCGCTCTGGGTCGTGGGGCTCCCCGCCATCTTCCCCGACAACGACACCATCCCCCTGTTCAGCTCCAGCATCGGCCTGCTCGTCCTGCTCCTCTACTTCCCCGGCGGGCTGGTGCAGGTCGGCTACAGCGCCCGCGACGCCCTCGTCCGCTGGCTCGACGCCCGCCTCCCGATCGACGAGGCCAAGCACACCCACGAACCGCCCGCGTCGTTGGGCCGGGCAACCGGTCACGAGGCCCCGGTCCCTGGTCCGGCACTGGTCGTGGAGGAGGTCAGGGTGCGCTTCGGCGGCATCGCTGCCGTCGACGGGGTGAGCCTCACCGTGGCCGCCGACGAGGTCGTCGGGCTCATCGGCACCAACGGGGCGGGCAAGACGACGCTCCTCGACGCCATGGGGGGCTTCGTGCCCGCCGAGGGGCGGGTCACCCTGGCGGGTACCGACCTGACCGGCCGGTCGGCGGCAGCGCGGGCCCGGGCCGGGCTCGGCCGCACCTTCCAGGCCGCCGCCCTCTTCCCCGAGCTCACGGTCCGAGAGACCGTCCAGGTCGCCCTGGAGGGCCGGGGCCGGACAGGCTTCCTGGCCAGCGCGCTGGCGCTACCGCGGTCCCGCCGGCGGGAACGAGTGCGGGCGGCCGAGGCGGCCGAGCTCATCGACTTCCTCGGTCTCGGACGCTATGCCGACGCCTACATCGCCGACCTGTCGACCGGGACCCGCCGCATCGTCGAGCTAGCGGGCCTGCTCGCCCTCGATGCTCAGGTGCTGTGCCTCGACGAACCGACCGCCGGCGTGGCCCAACGGGAGACCGAAGCGTTCGGCCCCCTCATCCTGGAGATCCGTCGAGAACTGGGAGCGGCCGTCGTGGTGATCGAGCACGACATCCCGCTCATCATGAGCATCTCCGACCGCGTCTACTGCCTCGAGCTCGGACGCGTGATCGCCGAAGGCCGACCGGAGCAGGTCCGTCATGACCCCGCCGTGGTCGCCTCCTACCTCGGCACCGACGAGCGCTCGATCGACATCAGCACGATGGGGCCTGCTCGTACTCTGGACCGGTCATGACCTCGGTGAGCGACAGCCCCGCCGACACCAAGGACCGACTTCTGGACGCCGCCCAGCGCCTCTTCGCCCGGGACGGCGTCCAGGGTGCCCGTATACGGGAGATCAACGAGCTGGCGGGACAGCGCAACCCATCGGCGCTCCACTACCACTTCGGTTCACGCATGGCAGTGGTCGAAGCGATCCTGCTGCGCTACCAGTCCGCCATCGACCTGAAGGTCGCCGAGGCCCTCGATCGCATCGAATCCGACGGCCGGGAGCCCGACGTACGAGACGTCGTCGGTGCGGTCGTGTCTCCCGAGGTCGAAGCCCTCGAGACGCAGTCGGGTCGCGACTGCGTGCGCATCATCCCCCAGCTCCTCCCTGCGCTCAGCCGCAACCTCCGGGCCGGCGTCGTCTACCCGGCGACCCCGCAGAGCCGGCGAATCCTCGCTCTCCTGGACGATCGGATGGCGGCTCGATCGCTTCCACAGCACGTTCGACGCGAGCGACTCGTCACCTACTCACTGATGTTCACCACGATGCTCGGCGAGCGCGCCCACGCCATCGAGGAGGACCTCGACCTCCTGCTTGGCCGTGACGAGTTCGCTGTCCACATGGTCGACATGCTCGAAGCCCTGCTCGTCGCGCCCTCGGCCCTCCACCAGCGGCCAAGGCGATCGTGAGGCAGCTCCCCTCGGAGGAACGATGACCACCCGGGGCTGGGCGCGGCCACGACGCAGCGCCTCGTGTCCGCCGGCGACCGTCGTCAACCGGGGAACCTCCCGCCCGGAATCGCGGGCGGGGGGCTAGCGAGCGACTCAGGGCCCTTCTGCCCCCGCGAGCGGGCCAAGTCGGCGTAGGCGGCCGCGACGGGCCGCGCCTTCCGCTCGGTGTCGTAGAGCCCGACGGTGGTGACGCGGCCGACCGGTGTGGTCAGGGCGCTGTCCCAGTCGTATTGGTCGCCGCGGCTGTACCAGCAGATCCCGCGGACCGGCAGGCCGCTCGCGCTGAGCCGGTCGAGTCCGGCGACGAGGGCGTCGAGCCACCCCGGCCCGTCGTCGACGGGCAGCCCGAGGTTGGAGGTCTCCGAGACCCAGAACGGCCGTTGGTAGCGCTCGTGCCAGTGTCGGGCTTCGTGTTCGTAGGCCTCGACGCGGTCATCGATGGTGAGGGGCCGCTCGGAGCGGGACCCGTGCACGGCGACGCTGACGGGGTAGATGTCGTGACCGGCGACGACGCGGTCCGCGGGGATTGCGGCGGCCAGGTCCTCGATCCGTTGGAGCACCGGATCACCGACGACCGAGCTGAGGCGGGCGGCCACGCCGACCGGGTCGAGGCCGAAGTGCAGGTCCCACACCGCATGTTGGAGGTCGCGGGCGTCGGTCGCCTGCAGGGTGCCTGCCTCGTCGTCGGGGTCAGCGAGCTCGCACCCGAAGCCCTCGGAGCCGATCCACCAGCCGTCACGATCGGCCCCGATGCGGGCAAGGGCTTCGAGGTTGGCCAGGGTGAGGTGGCCGAGGGCGACGAAGAAGTCGTCCTCGGTGGACCGCCGGTCGTTCCACAGGCCGTACCGAGCGGAGAAGAGCGCCGTCATCCCCGGCTCGTTCACGGGCGTGAACCACATCGGCTCTCGGTAGCGGGTGAGGAACGCGTCGACGTACCGACAGAACCCCTCGATCCACGCCGGATCACAGAACCCGGGGTAGTGGTCGGGCAGCCCGAAGTGGCACAGGTCCACGACCGGTGAGAGACCGTGGCGCTCGCAGGCCCGCAGCGCGCGATCCCACTGGGTCCAGTCGTACACGCCTGGTTCGGGTTCGGCCAGCCGCCATGGCATCCCGTACCGCCAGACACCGATGCCGAGCTGGGCGACATCGGCGAGATCGGCGTCGAGCCGGTCGAGATGCCCGCTGGCGGCGAACTCGTCGACCCTCACCGTCTGCCCTTCGTGGACGACGAGCGGGTCCGAGCCCTCTTCGCCACTGGCCACCGCGAACGCGGGAAACGCCGACGGGTGGGTTACCACCGTTGCCGGGCCTCCTCGGCGAAGCCTTGGAGGCCTTCGAACTCGATCTCGAGGCCGTCGTCGCTCCGCAGGCGGCCGGACCAGTCGCCGAACACCTGGTGGGTCTCGCTGCCGAACTCACCGGCGTCGACGTGGCTGTGCTTGTCGAACCGCGGCGTGAGCACCATGTCGAGCTGTCCGCCGGGATCGACGACGTGCCACGGCTGCATCGGGTCGTCCCAGGAGTAGTCCCAGCGCAGTTCGGCGCCGAGCTTGGTCAGCTGTCCGTCGACGATCAGCCCGTTCTCGGTGAACCCCGAGCCCTCCGTCCACTTGCCGCCGACCTGCAGGCCGACGACGTGGCCACCGGCGCGTCCCGCACCGCCGCCCCAGTTCCAGGTGACCTCGTGGGGCCACCGGCCCCGCCCGACGTCCAGCACCCCCCACGACTCCGGGCCGTCGGGCGAGCCGATCGACCATCGACGGTCTCCGACGGTCAGGTGCCCCACTGCGGGGCGGGCCTGGTGCTTGGAGGTGAAGTTGAACACGGTGTCGCTCCAGGGGATGACGACGTTCAGCGACTCGTGGCTGGCCGGCGCCTCGACCAGCACGTCGAGGCGACCTCGGCGGCCGTCGACCTCCTCCCAGTCGACGAGGAGCCGGGTCCCGGCCTCGTCGTCGACCATGCGCAGGGCGAGACCGTCCCGGTCTACGACGAGGGGCGCGGTTCCCGGCCGCTCGGGCAGGTGGAGGGCATCAGCGGGCGTCAAGATGGCCTGGCCGCCGGTCTCGCCGGTGACGAGGTCGACCCAGTAGACGTCGGCGAGACCGAAGTGGTCGATGTTCGAGTACACCGCGGAGACCACCAGGTCGCCGGCGAGGAAGGCCCAGTAGTCCCACCGCTTGTTCACCCCGAAGCATCCATCCAGGTTCGCCCGGTGCAGCGGCTTCCGCGACCAGCCCCGGGCCGATGGGTTCAACGACGACCCATCCGCCACGCAGAGATCCACGGGTTCGGTCAGCTCCGGTTCATGGGTGGCCATCCCGTCGTTCTAGACGCGGAGTGAGCCAGACTGGCGCGTCGGGACAGGGGAGCGCTGGTGCAACGATTCGAAGGCAGGGTGGCCGTCGTCACCGGGGCGGGTTCGGGGATCGGCCAGGCGGTGGCCGCCCGGGTGGTCGCGGAGGGCGGCCGTGTCCTGGGCGTCGACATCGACGCCGACCGGCTGAGCGCCACCCAAGCGCTGATCGGCGACGGCATCACCACCCTGGACGCGGACCTGGCCGCTCCCGAGGCCAGCGCCGCGGTGGTCGAGACCTGCGTCGCCGAGTTCGGCGGGCTCGACGTCCTGGGGAACGTGGCGGGCATCTTCCGTGCCCATCACGCCGTGGATGTGACCGTCGCCGAGTACCGCCGGATCATGGCGATCAACGTGGACGCCTACTTCTTCCTCGCCCAGGCGGCCATACCCCACCTGCTCGAGCGGAACGGGAACATCGTCAACGTGGCGTCCAACTCGGCGCTGCAGGGCATCCCGTACGCCGTTCCCTATGCCATCAGCAAAGGAGGGGTGGTGCAGCTCACCCGTGCTCTGGCGGTGGAGTTCCTGACGCGTCCCCTGCGGGTGAACGCGATCGCTCCGGCGGGCACCAACACCAACCTCGCCACGGAGACGAGCTTCCCGTCGGACATGGACCCGGCCCTCGTCGGTCGCATGGCGGGGCTCCGTGGGTTGGCCGAGCCCGAGGAGGTGGCGGGGGTGTTCGCCTTCCTCGCCTCGGACGAGGCCAAGAGCGTGACGGGCGCGGTGTACACGATCGACAACGGCCTCACGGCCAGTTGACGGAGCCGAGGAGGACGTGATGGACGTGCAGGCGGTCGCCGACAAGTTGGAGATCCACGAGCAGCTGGCTCGCTACGCCCGAGGCGTGGACACCCATGACTGGGACCTGTGGAAATCGGTGTTCACCGAGGACGCCGTCGTGGACTACAGCCAGCCCGGCGTGATCTCAGGACCGCGGGACGAGGTGGCTGCGTTCCTCAGCGAAGCGTTCGCCACGATCCCGTGGGCGACCCACCACATCACCAACGTCGAGATCGACCTCGACGGCGACCGCGCCAAGGTACGTGCCATGTTCTTCAACCCGATGCAGATCCCGGGCATGGACGAAGCGAGCTCGACAGGTGGCTACTACCACCACGAGTTCGTCCGCACCGAGGACGGCTGGAAGAGCACCCACCTCGTCGAGGAACCCCTGTGGTTCCTCAACCGCCCTGGCGGCTGACTGAGCGGTCTACAGGTTCGCCGGCCTCGACGCCGGTCGGTTGGCCGCCCATGGCGGTGACGGGATGGGCCGGTCGCCGGGGTGGGGATCGACGAGGGGGCATCGTGTCCCGGTGTAGATGGTGGGCATGCAGCGGTTGCAGTGGATGCACCCGGAGATGGTGCCGGTGCCGTGGGCCCATTCGTTGACGATGTCGGGGTGGTGGAGGATGGCTCGGGCCATGGCGATGAAGTCGAAGCCGGCGGCGAGTCCTCGTTCGGCGGTGGCGAGCTCGCTGATGCCGCCGAGCAGGACCAGCGGCATGTCGAGCGATTCACGGAACCGGGCGGCTTGGTCGAGGAAGTAGGCCTCCTGGTAGGGGTAGGTGTGGAGGAACTTGCCGCCCACGAGCCGGAACCCGCCGCGCAGGTACCAGGGCAGCGTCGCTCGGAACTCAGCAGTGGGTGCGGCCCCCTTGAAGAGGTACATGGGGTTGGCGAGGGAGCTGCCGGCGGTGAGCTCGAGGGCGTCGAGCGCACCGTCGGCTTCGAGCATCGCGGCGACCTGGAGGCTGTCTTCGATGGTCAGGCCGCCGCGGTAGCCGTCGACCATGTTCAACTTCGCGGTGACCGCGACGTCGCCGCCCACGGCGGAGCGGACCGCGGTGACGACCTGGCGGGCGAACCGTGCCCGGTTCTCGATCGATCCGCCCCACCGGTCGGTGCGCCGGTTGAGCTTCGGGCTGAGGAACGAGCTGAGCAGGTAGTTGTGCCCGATGTGGATCTCGAGGGAGTCGAAGCCGGCCTCGACGCAGAGCTTGGCTCCCCGTTCGTAGTCGGAGGTGACGCGGGTGATGTCGTGCTCGTTGGCCGCTTTGGCGAAGCGCATCCCCAGCGGGTTGAACATCCGACGGGGTGCCAATGATCTGGCCTTGTTGGACGATGCGTTGGCGACGGGTCCGGCGTGGCCGACCTGGGCTTGCGCGAACGCGCCGCGTGCATGGATCGCATCGGTCAGTCGACGCAGACCCTCCACCGCGTCTGGGACCACGAGGATGCAGCCCGAGTCGGTACGGCCCTCGGGTGCGATCGACAGGTACGCGACGGTGCTCATCGCGGCGCCTCCCGCGGCGACCCGCGTGTGAAACGCGATGAGGTCGTCGGTGACCACGCCGTCGGGCGACATGCCCTCGAACGTGGCCGCCTTGATCACCCGGTTGCGCAGGGTCAGTGGTCCGAGTCGAGCCGGTTCGAACAGCTTCGACGACGAGCGATCGACCTCGGTTGGCGCGATTTCCGGGTCAGCATCGGATGGGCTGGACATGAATGGACCTCTCCGCTGTCGAGCCGACCCTATTCGTGCGACGGTGGTGCGTCTCGTTACCGCTGGCATCTGAACCGGGCATGACGTGGCGCTCCCCGAACGTCGACCGTCACACCAACGCGCTCGTGCGCACCCTCCTCCAGGGACTCCCGCCGTGCCCGTCGGCGGGACCGGTCGACGATTCGCAGTAGGCCCCTCCCGAGTCCCGTATCGAACCCGACGATCATCCCGAACTCGATCGAGGTGCTGCGATCCGCGTTGCGCAAGGCTCGTCCTGCGACCGACACCAGCCGGCGTCCAAGGGGCTGCCGAGGGGGGTGCGGTTTCTACTGTTCCTTCTACTGTGCGGCGCGGTACGGGGCTGTACGGGCTGGCACGGCGGGTGTATCTTGATCGAAGAAACCCCAGGTCAAGGGCACATTTCGGTACGCGTTAGTACGGGCTGAGAGTCTGATCGTGTACTCATAACCCGAAGGTCGCAAGTTCAAATCTTGCCCCCGCCACCAATCTCAGCACGAAGGCCCAGGTCACAGACCTGGGCCTTCGTCGTTGCCGGGGCGTTCCTCCGGATCAGGCGGCGTTCCTGCGGGTGTTCCTCCGACGTTCCACCGTGTCCCTCGAGGACTGATTCGTGGGCTTCGGGCTCGGAGCGGCGAGGCGTTCGGCGATCTTGGCCGCGTCAGCCTGCATGCCGGGCAGGAGGTGCTGGTAGGTCTGGATTGTGTGCGCGATGTGGGCGTGACCGAGCCGTTCGCTGACGACCTTCACCGGCACACCTTCTTTGAGCAGCAGGCTCCCGTGGGTGTGGTTGGATCGGGCCGAGGCGCGGTGCCGCCTTGCGGCTGGTCCGTTTCCTCGGCCCGTCCTCCGAACCGGACGTGCGGGTTCCCTCGCATCCGGCTCTCCACGAGTTCATGCCATGGTGGGTGTCCCGCTG
>JAYRVH010000041.1:0-6956 GCA_041918615.1 Acidimicrobiales bacterium | reverse complement strand
GTGCGGAGGTGGGGCCCGAGTGGACGGCGACGGCGGCGACGCCCTGGTCGGTGAGGAAGGCGGCCATGTAGTCGGCGTGGGTGATCGAGCAGCAGAAGGCGAGGGTGCGGCCGGCGCCCCGGGACCGCCACTCGTCGAGGGCCTGTTGCGCCCGCTCCCGGGTCTCGACGGCACGGGTGAGCGCCTCGGGGTCGAAGCGGCCGTTGCGCCAGGGGGTGGGCTCGAAGTCGGTGACGTCGCGCACGCCGAAGTAGTCGAACGGCACCAGGTTGCCCTGGCGGATGCCGGTGACCAGGTCGCAGTCGAACACCAGGTTGTCGCCGCAGAGGCCGAGCAGGTCGGCGCCGTCCATGCGTTCGGGGATGGCGGTGAGGCCCAGCAGGAATCGGGGGGCGAAGTGGGCGATGACCTGGCGGTAGGTGGCGGCGGCGGCGTGTTGGAACTCGTCGATGACCACGTAGTCGAACTCTGCGGGGTCGAACTCGTCGAGGCGGCCCGACCAGGGTGTCGATGTCGGCGATCACGCCGTCAGCGCCCGGCGTGGTAAGTGCGGAAGGCGTCGTTGGCTGGCGCAGGAGGGCACGGAAGTAACCAAAAAAAAGCGGGGTGGCCCTTTCGGGCCACCCCGGAGACATTCTCCCTATCGGGTTCTCATTCTATTGATGGTCACCCGAATAGTGGGTATCCCAAAATACAGCAGGGTGATCCTAATCTTACGCTTCTTCGATGCAACCTTGAAGTGGAGCGGGAGTAGTTCCTTCTGCCCCTGTGAAATCATAACTAGCGTGATTACACACAGGGACCACATTCTTAGTGGTCCCAGTATTCAGTTGTTTGTCTCGACGGCATGACCGCCCTTTCTGGTCCCACACCTTCGGTGGGCTCCGAGGAGAACAGTACTCGACACCGTCCGGCGAATCCCTCGCCAACTGGACGGAGGGGAGCATCAGCGAGCCGCAAGGCGATGAGCACGATTCTGCAGGGGACGCGAAGCGGCGCCGTGACCTGCGGTCCAGCATTCGGGGTGGTACATGGTACTCAGTGGCGGTGTCAACTCGCTTGCCCGCCACTCGAACTAGTCGCAGACTGGTCTGATCCGACGCCGCTCGTTGAGGCTGTCGCCGTTTACGACGGAGCTGCCCGGTCACTGGCCGGCGGCGAGGGTCGTCGACGAGGTATCGAGCGAGGGCTCAGCGCAGGTCGTCGAGGAGGGCGTCGCCGATCCGTGGGACGCGCCACGCCTTCCAGCCGTTGGTCGAGGTACCCGAGAGCCTGGTCGCCGCTGCGGAGGGCGACCAGAATCGCTGCCCATCGTCGCTGAGTAGCGACCCGTCGGCTTGTAGGACGAGGCGGAAGGTCGTGCCTGCCTGGGGACGGTTCCAGACGAGCTCCTCACCTACGTTGAGCACACCCGTCTCGATGAGGTGAACCATCGGCTCGGACGTAGACGACTCTGGCGTCGATGCCGGGGCGTCCCGTGCAGGGTCCGCCGCCTCGTCAGCATTCGACGGGAGGCCCGAGGCATCGACGACCGGGAACTGCTCCCGGTCGCCAGTCCAGGCGTCCGCCGAGAGTTCTGGCACGTCCGTCAACGGCAGCCGTTCGTCGCCGAGCTCTCTCGTGATCACCTGCACCCATTCGTCGATCGTTCCGATGACCTCGAGCGGGCCGATGGGGACTTCGATCGTCTCGTCACCGGGATCGACGCTGATCCACTGCGAGCCGATCTGGAATCCGGCCGACAGTCCGTCGCCAAGATCTGCGACAAGCCGATGCAGGTCGGGGCCGGCCACGGCGAGTGATGAGGTCGCGTCGAGATGGTGGGCCGTGAACACAACGATCGAGTCAGAACCATCCGGCGCGGTTCCGTAGGTGGTGAGGTCGAGCCCGAGGTCGATGCTGACGTCCGACCTGGGACTGGCGTCGTCATCGAGGAAATCAGGGCGGAACGAGTCGAGCAGCTCCGTCATCGCGTCCGCCAGAAGCTCACGTCGGCTGCGAAGGAACCCTCGGTAGTTGACCGTCAGCCACAGGTACTCCTCGGAAGGGATGAGGTGCGCAGCGCGCTGTCCGTCGTCGACCTCGGCCAGGTAGAGGCTCGGCTCTCGTTTGCCGATCTTCCGATTTGCCCGTCCCGAGATGAACGCCAGGTTTGCGAGGTCGTTGATCTCGGCCTTGGTGAAGCGAGCCCGTACCGTGGCTTGGGGGTGGATGTGGTGGTACTCGAGCCGGAACTCGCCTCTGAGGTCGGTACCAATGTCGAGCCCGAAGAACCAGTCCTTGGCCCCGTGTGCGTCTGCGACCAGGTAGCTGAGCGGGAAGAAGGGGCTTGCTACTCCGCGGCCGGCGATGGCGGCGGGACGGACCTCGAGGCGGTGGTCGAAGAGGCCGAGACTCCGCAGCAGGCCCCTCACTGCACCACCAGCGCGCACTGTCGCCAGGTCCTCGGCGAGGCGCGTCTCCTTGCCCGCGCTGTAGCGCAGGGCCAGATTTGCCCCGAACATCCAGTAGACGAGCCCTTTGGCGTCCTCAGCCCCGAGCGCTTCGTTGTCGCGTATGCCGAGGAACGTGGCGATCGGAATCAATGCGTTGGTCGAGGTGATCAGCGAGCTAGTTCTGATGCCGGCGTTCTGGCGCAGCAAGTTGATGGTGTGCGCCAGCCCCTTCCTCGCTAGCCCCCAGGCGCTTTCCAACTCGTCTGTGTCGACCTGGCCGAGGCCCGAGATGCCGCCCTGCGGCGTGGCGAGGGCCGCCAGCAACCGCACCAGAAACGCGACGTCGAGCGTCCGGAAGCCTTGATCGGCGTAGTGCTGGGCCTCGGCATCCAGCTTCGCCACCACGCCAGGCCATCTGGCCGAGAGCGTGGCCAAGGCCAGGTCGGTGGCCTTCAGTGCTCGCCCCTTCGAGTTCACGCGAACGAAGATGTCGGTGACCTCGTTGTACGGGAGCCCGTCGATGATCTCGACGTAATACGGATAGTCAGCGATCTTCTTCAGGCGCTCGAGGCGCTCGTTGGTCACCTCGGGATCGAGGATCGTGTACCTCTCGGTCAGCTCCTTGACGAGGGCAAAGGGCTTGGCCGCCCCGGTGAACAGGTCGGTGAGGTTGACCCAACGGGGATCCTTCTCGGTGGTGGCGCTGGCCATCTGAAAGCGCTCGGTGACGACGTTGAAACGGAGCTGAGCGTCCCTGTGGCCGATGAACACGCGATGCAGCGAGGTCAGTCTCTGCTGACCATCCAGCAGATACTGCGGACGCACCAGTGGCTCGTTCTGCGGGCCGTCGAGCGCGGCGCGACGCTCGGTCACTCGCTCCTCTGTCTCCCACAGAAGTAGCGAACCGGATGGGTAGCCCTTGTAGAGCGAATCGAACAGACCGGCAACCTGGGCTGCCTTCCACACATACGCCCGCTGAATCTCCGGCAGTCGGATCTCGCCCCGGTTCACGCGGTCGACGAGATTCTGAATACTCGCTGTCGTCGTCTTCACGACTACACCATGCCTGTCCTGGAAGCGCTCGGCACCTGTTGGCGGTCCTTTCGATCACTCGACATTCGACCGTAGGCCACCAATCCTGTTCCCCGGCCGGGCGCACTACCGTTCGACCGTGGCTCACCGGAGAGTTGACGAGCAGATGGATTCCGATCTCCTGACCAGGCTGGGTGCGGTCGTCGGCGTGGGAGACAAGATCGCGACCTTGTCGGCCGGCAGGCCGAACGAGGTCGTCGCCATCGGATCTGATGGCGTCTGGATCGAGACAGAGAAGTCCGCTGGGCAGGACGGACCGCGTCTGGTGCCTGCGTGGATGTTCAATGAGGCGTGGCGGCTCCTGCAGGCGGACCGCCTCATCAGGAATACCGAGCTGATCAAGACCGTGAAGCGGTCTTCGGCGGTGCTGGCGTTGCTCGCCGAACTTCCTGAGGTGTCGGTGGTGTCGACTCGTCCGCTCGTTCTCCGGATGGGCTGAGCCATCCCCATGGGCCAGGGCGACACCCGTGATGTCTGGCTCGGCCGAGTGGCAGCCCTCCGGCAATGGCGAAAGGACGGGGCGCGTGCACCGCACAAGCCATTGCTGCTCCTCTACGCCCTCGGGCGATTCGGCGCCGGAAATCAGGGCGCAGTCTCCTACCGGGAGGCCGAGCCGTCGCTCGCTCGCCTCCTCGACGAGTTCGGACCACCTCGCAAGAGCTCGCCTGCCTATCCGTTCCGCCGGCTCGCAAATGACCAAGACCTTTGGGTGGTAGAGACGCCCAGCGGTGCCGACCCAGGCGATTCCAGCGGGCGACTCCGGGAACTCGACGCTTCGGGATCTCTGTCTCCAGAGCTGGTCGACGCCCTGCATGCCGACCCAGCACTCCTTGTTCTCATGGCCCGTTTCCTGCTGGACGACAACTGGCCTCCGTCCTTGCATGAAGAGCTGGCGGCTGAGGTCGGTCTCGACCTTGATGCAGCAGAGGTTGCTTTGGTACGCGGACGCCTCATCGAGGATCAGCGGCGTCGGGATCCGGCGTTTCGAGAGCGCGTGCTGATGGCCTACGAGTACCGGTGTGCCATGTGCGGCTTCGACGGCGCCCTCGACCGTGCGGCCGTCGGCCTCGAAGCAGCCCACGTTCGCTGGTGGTCGGACGGCGGACCGGACACCGTGGACAACGGGGCCTGCCTGTGCAGCCTCCATCACGTCCTGTTCGACAAGGGTGTCCTCGGCGTGACTCCCGACTACCGGGTACAGGTCTCGAAGCGATTCGTCGGTCGTGGCGCCATGGCCCAGGCGCTCGTTCTCGATCTCGCTGGTGCGCGCCTGCTGCAGCCGCAAGCCGGGGAACTTCCCCTCGCAGAGACCAACCTCGGCTGGCACGCAACTCAAGTCTTTCGGGATCCGGCGAGAGGTCAGGCGACGCCCGAGTCAGGGCGGAACTGATCCACGCTGGGCTGCTGGGCGGCACTGGGCCCAAGCGTCATCGTGTTCGCCACCATTTCAATCGGGGCTATGCCAGCCGATCTTCGACGGGGGGAGCCAGAGGAGACGCACCGTCGTCCTGATCGGCGGGTTGGCGTACTCGACACGCATGACCGTCCCGTGGACACCGTCCACGGTCGTCGGCTCCTCGGTGTAGGCGTTCGTCTCCGTCACCCACGCCTCCAGCACGGGCTGGCGCACGCGGAACCGGGTGATCCGGAAACCGAGTGGTTTGGCGCCCAGCTCGTCGGGTAGGAAGACCTGGTAGCGGAACAGCCGCGTTGGATACGCCACTACGCGTGAGACGTAGTCGAACTCGCGGGTGCCGTCGGTGGCGGATCGGGAGGCCGCCTGCACAGACTCGCGGAAGGCAGCGTTAGAGCCGGTCATCTCGCCGGTGGTGGTGATGTCGATCAACTGGCCCCGGGGGACGGGCGGGCGAAAGCGGATGTCCTGGCGGAACGCGGCTCCGGATGCGACCCGGGGCGGGTCCATGGCCACCCGGGTGCGGTCGAGGTTGACGTCGACGATCTTGAACCCGGCCACGCCGTCTCGTGTGTACACCAGATGCTCATCCGATCGCCGGGTGAAGTCTTGGGTGATCGTGGAGATCCCTTCGTCCCAGTTGCCCTTCAGTACCCGCCGGAACCAGTACGTGCAGTCCCACGTCTCGTCGTTCGACGCCGATCGCCGGAACGATCGCCGCACATCCTGCAGTTCGAAGGTTCGCTCCCAATCGTTCTCGCTCGTTACGTAGTCACCGGGATTCATTCGCTGCCACCGTCGCAAGTCTGGTCCGCCCGACACCTCGGCCAACCACGTCCGCAACCTGCCGATGGCGGCCGTCCCCTTGCCCATCGAGAAGACTGGAAGGTCATCAGCCAGCGCGTCAACGATTTTGTGTTGCCGGTCGCGTTCCAGGTCCGCGCCGAGGATCACGAGATCGACTCGTGCAGCGTTAGGGACCGGGTCTGCGCCAGCGCTATCACTGCTCTCTGCGACCACACCGCGCGCCAGTAACACCTCACGGGTGAGTCGGCCGAGCTCATCCGTTGAGGCGGTGATGAGGGCAGCGCCGAACGCCGGCTCGGTCCGGGTTGCCATCGACGGGTCGGTGGCCGCGAAGCAGTTCTCGAAGTGACGGCGCAGTTGCACGGTCTCATCGGCGCCGAAGACCTCGTCGAACCCGGGCAACCACTTCCGGCTCGCTGGCAGGACCTTGCCGGCCTTCAGGCGGCGCAGGGTGGCTTCGCTCGGCGCCGGGCCCTCCGCCTTCCTGAGTCGCTGGATCAAATCGTCGACCCCGGAGAAGTGATGGGTTTGAAGCCGACCCAACTCACGTCCGAACGCCTTCGCGGCCTCCCCAGGTGAGGTCATCGCTCGGGTACCTCGCGATCAGAACCAGTCAGTGCGAACACCCCAAGATGATCGCTCATTGAACGGCGACTGACGGTTGAACCGACGGCGAATGGCCTGAAGCTGGTATCCGCAGGCCGCACCAGGCGGTCAACGGAGAAGACCCCAGGTAAGGAGTCTCGCGATATGAGCCCGACGGTGTTCACCGAAGCAGAGGCTGTCGTGGTCGCGGTGGACGGGCTCGTCCGGGCGTTGGCGCGGGTGGTCTGGCGACTTGCACTGCTCATCACGGGCGTGTCGACCGTAGTTGCCACCTGCTGGGCGTTGTTCACCGACCCGTCGCTCCCCCCTGCGATCGCGCTGGTCCAGATGATCGTCAATCTGCTGCGCTGACGCTTCGCATGTCCACAGAACAGAGGACCCGCGGGGGAGCCCGTTCTCTCTTGTGGTGGTTGCCGATGAAGTCGATGACCGTCAGCCGCTCCTTGCCGGCGGCGGTGCGCAGGCCGCGGCCGAGCTGCTGGAGGAAGACCACGGGCGATTCGGTGGGGCGCAGCATCAGCACGCAGTCCACGCCGGGCAGGTCGACGCCTTCGTTGAACATGTCGATCGAGCAGACGACGTCCAGCTCGCCGTTGCGGAGG
>JAYRVH010000040.1:0-3944 GCA_041918615.1 Acidimicrobiales bacterium | reverse complement strand
CCCCCCCCGCGCCCCGGCCCGTGGCCGCCCGGCGCTGTGGGGGAAATCGTCGTGGTGGTCGCGCGCGCGGGGCGCGCGCTACCACCTCGAGAACGAGGGCGGGCGGCGGCTCCCCTTCGGTAACATAGGAGTCGGGTCGTGTCCGGGAAGGCAGACCGCGGGGGTGAGCGATGGGGAGACGGCGGGGCGGACAGATCGCCGTTGCCGGCGTCGCCATTGCCGGCCTGGTCGGCTCGACCCTGGTCGCCGCAGGGCGGTCGGCCCCGCCGGCGGGCGCCGCCACCAACGAGCTGTCCGTCACTCACGTCGCCGACTTCGGCGGGTACGGCCACGGCTACCCGGGGTCGCTGCAGTTCCAGTTCCCGTGGGGGGTCGACGCCGATGCCAATGGCGACCTGTACGTCGCTGAGATGGGGTTGGACCGGATCCGCCACGTCAGCGCCGAAGGGGTCGAGCTGGATGTGTGGGGCACGCCGGGTTCCGGTGACGGGCAGTTCTCGGACCCTCGCGGGGTCGCGGTGGCCCCGGACGGATCGGTGTACGTGGCCGACACCGGCAACCACCGCATCCAGCACTTCGACGCCGATGGCGACTTCCTCGCGACCTGGGGTTCGCCGGGGTCGGGCAACGGCCAGTTCAACGGCCCGTGGGGGTTGGCGGTCGCCGCCGACGGCATTGTCTTCGTGGCCGACAAGGGGAACCACCGGATCCAGGTCTTCACCGGCGCCGGCGCGTTCGTGACGGCCTGGGGGCCGAACCCGGGACCGCAGGAGATCGACGATCCCACCGATGTGGCCGTGGCGCCGGACGGCACCGTGCTCGTGGCCAACAACGAACCGGCGGCGGCCGGCGGCAAGGTGCAGCGTTACACCAGCACCGGCGTTTTCCTCGACCAGTGGGCACCCGGTTCGTACGCCCCGATGGCGATCGACGCGGGGCCGGACGGGCGGGTGTACGTGTCGGACGACGGCGGATCCTCGGGGCGTCACCGGGTGACGATCCTCGACACCGACCTGGCGAGCCCGGTGGAGCTCGGCAACCCTCTCACGTTCCCCAGCCCTGGCGTGAGCAACCTCGCGCCGGGTCTGCTGTGGATGCCGCGGGGAGTCGCGGTGGATGACGATGGCCTGCTGACCGTGGTCGACTCGACCTCTACGTTGGTCAGCCGGATGCTCGATCGGACGGATTGGCTGAACCGCTTCGACGCCGACGGCGGGTTCCTCACCCGGCTCGGCACTGCGTCCACCGACAGCGCGCCCCAGTTCGACACGGTCGCCGACGTGGCCGTGTCGCCCTCAGGAGAGCGGTACGTCGTCGAGCTCGGCAATCACCGCGTGCAGCGGTTGGCGGCGGACGGCACCTACGTGTCCCGATGGGGCGGTCCCCTCGCCGGGACCGGTCCGGGGGCCTTCGATGCTCCCGAGTCGGTGGTGGTCGACCCGTCGGGCGATGTCCTCGTGGCCGACACCGGCAACGACCGGGTCCAGCGGTTCTCGTCCTCTGGCGTGTTCGAGGCCCAATGGGGCACGACGGGCTCGGGCCAGGGCCAGTTCGACGGGCCGGCAGGCATCGCGGTCGATGCCACCGGTGATGTGTTCGTGGCCGACTCTGGCAACGACCGGGTGCAGCGGTTCTCGTCGGCGGGCGTGTTCGAGGTGGCGTGGCACGCCTCGCTCGACGATCCCGGCGATGTGGCCATTGGGGCGGGTCCGTCGGTCTACGTGGTCGATCGGGGTCACGAACGCGTGTTGCGGTTCACCCGCGGCGGGGGGCTACGACCGACGTTCGACGGCGTCGTGGTGGATGTCGGCACCTCGACACGGCCGGCGGCCGGCGTGGCCACGGACGAGTACGGCAACCTCTACGTCACACACGCCTCGGACGATGTCGAGAAGTACTCCCGGTCGGGGCTGTTCGCCCGCACCTTCGACCTCGGTAACGGCCAGCGATGGGCCGTCGACGTCGGCGCCGATCACCGGCTCGTGACCTCCCACCAACAGCCGAGCACCGCCGGCTCGGGCCGCAGCCGACTGTCCATCCACCAGGTGGCGTCGGGACCCTTCGTCACCGTGCGGGCCGGCTTCGACGACCCTTCCGGGTCCGTCGGGCGGCCGCTGACGGTGACGGTGGGCGTGGCCAACACGGGCACGACCACCTTGACCGGGGTCACGGTCGTCGATGTCAACGCCCCGGGCTGCACCGGGCCGATTCCGGATCTCGCCCCGGGTGAGGAGCACATCGTTGAGTGCCACCCCGTGCCCGCGACCCCCGGGACCTTCTCCCACACCGCCACCGTCGACGCCGACCAGACCACGCCGGTGCTGTCCGAGGCCGCAGCGGTCGAGGTGGCGGTCGCGCCCGGCCCAGCGCTCGCGGACGAGTGGGGTGTCGAAGGCGAGCTGCCGGGCCAGCTGGACGGTCCAACCGGGATTGCGGTCGATTCGACGGGTGACGTCGTCGTCCTCAACTACGGCAACGATGTCATCACACGCTTCGACGGCAACGGCGTCTTCGAGTCGGAGTTCGGTCGGGCGGGTGCCTTCGACCTCGACGTCGATGCGGGCGGGAACGTGGTCGTGCTCGCTTCGCCCGGCCCGGCGGTACGCAAGTTCAGCCCGAACGGATTGTCCCAGTGGGTCGCGAGCACCCCGTACGCCAGTGGGATTGGCGTGGGCCAGGACGGTGTCGTCCACCGAGTGACGCCCTACGTCCAGTCCTGCGACGACGTACTGCCGTGCCAGGTCCTCAGCGAGGCGAGGGTGTGGGGGCTCTCGCCCACTGGTGCCGATCTCGGGTCGTTCGCGGTCACTGGTGGTTCGGACGTCGTGGTGCACGACGCCAGCAACCGCGTGTACGTGTACGACTCGCAGAACGGCATCCGCCGGTGGACGAAGACGGGCACGTTCCTCGGCACGATCACTGCGGGCAGCGGCATCGGCGATGTGGACATCGACGCGTCGGGTCGCCTCTATGCGGCGATCGGTCGTCCGGGCGCGGACGTCGTCAAGGTCTTTGCCGACGACGGAACCTTGCTGTCCCGCTGGGAGACGGAGGCGGCCGACGCGCTCTCGGTGGCGCCGGACGGCACCTTGTACGTGCTCGACGCGGGGGCGGGTCGGGTGCGCCGCTACGGGTTCGGGCTCGATGGGCAGGTCACCGAATCGGGATCAGGTGATCCCGTGCCTGGCGCGTGGGTGCTGGGCATCGACACGGACACGGGGCGGCTGACGGGCGCGGCCGCGGGCGACGACGGGGTGTATTCGGCGGCGGTCGGCATCGGTGACCGCTGGGTAGGGTTCTTGGATCCGTCGGGTGGGCACACGGGTGAGTGGTACGACGACCATCCGTTGTCCGACCTCGCCAACGCCGAGCGGGTCGAGGTGAACCCGGCGGTGCCGAACGTCGCCGACGCGGCGCTGGCGCCGGCGGGGCGGACCGCCGCGGTGGCCGGGACGGTGACCGCGAGCCCGGGTGGTGCGCCGTTGGCCGGGGTGTTCGTGGGTGTGGTGGATCTGAGTGATGGCACGTTGGCGGCGGGGGTCGTGACGGGCGGGGACGGTGCCTACGAGGTCACCGGGCTGGGCTCTGGCGCTCATCTGGTGGTGTTCGTGGATCCGTCGGGCGCTCACGTGGTCGAGTTCTTCGACGATTCGGTGGTGCCGTCGGAGTCCGACGTGTTGGCGTTGCAGCCTGGTCAGACGTCGGCCGCGGACGCGGTGCTGGCAACGACGGCACCGGCCGGGACGGGGGCCGGCATCGACGGGACGGTCACCGGCGGCGGCGACCCGTTGGAGGGCGCATTGGTGGTGGCGCTCGACGCGGCCGACTTCTCGTTCGTGCGGGGTGGGTTCACCGACGCCGGCGGCCACTACGACCTGGACCTGCCGCCGGGCACGTACCGGGTGGAGTTCGTCGACCCGGCCGGTGCGCACGCCGGCGAGTGG
>JAYRVH010000039.1:0-26588 GCA_041918615.1 Acidimicrobiales bacterium | reverse complement strand
TCGTTGTCAGGGCTGCTTGCCGCCCTCCCCTGCGCCTCCAGGGTCAGGCTGCCCTCAGCTTCACCGGACTGCTGCGACAGCCCGAAGGGGCGGGTCTCTCACCCGCACCCGGATACATGGCGCCTCGTGGCGCACACGCAGGTCGTGGAAGCGCATGTGGGGCAGGCCGGCGTTGCGGACGATCCGCCCGAAGGTCTGGTAGACGGCGTGGGGGTGGACGGGCTCGCCCTCACCGTCGGTGAACACCCACTGTTCGGCGTGGTCGATGCCGGTCGCCGCGAACTCGGCCGCCTGGTACGCCTGCCAGCCGGCGAGGACGGAGACGGTGGTGTCGTCGAGGTCGATGGCGCGGCGGGCGGTCTTGGTCTTGCCGCGGGTCTGGTGGAGCTCGTAGCCGACGGCGACGAGACCGCGGTTGAGGTGGAGCCGCTTCCTGGTGATGTCGATATCGGGCCACTTGAGGCCGAGGACCTCGTTGCGGCGCATCCCGGTCATGGCGGTGAGCCAGTAGATGGGGAAGAACCGGTGTCCTGCTGCGGATCGCAACAGCCGACGGAGCTCGTCTTCGGTCAACGACTTGCCCTCGATCTTCTGGAGGGACCGCTGCTTCGGGGCCCGGGCGACGAGCGCGACGTTGCGTACGACCAGGCCCCGGCGGTGGGCGTCGCCGAGGGCGCCGCGGATGAGCAGGTGGATCTCATAGACGGTCTTCGGGGCGAGCCCCCGACCTTCGGTGGGATGGAGAAGCGCGTCGTAGAGCGACTCGATCTGCTGGTAGCGCAGCCGACGGATGCTGATCCGGCCGAGGACCGGAAGAATGTGTAGCTGCACGTTGCGTTCGTAGCCCCGGTAGGTGCTGGTGGCGAGGTGGAGCTTCTTGGCGGGGAGCCACTGGCTGGTGAGGTAGGCGCCGAAGCTCAACGAGCGCACGGCGTCGGTGCGCTTGGTCTCCTCGGCGGCCAGCTTGGCGGCGAGACGTTCGGCTTCGGCCCGATCAGTGCCGGCCGGATGCCACGTGCGGCGCTCCTTGCCGGTGACCGGGTCGCGGCCCTCGTAGATCACCGCGTAGAAGCGACCACGTCGTTGTGCCACGTATCCGTTCATGATGTTCCTCCTTGAAGGCTCGAATCCCGACGATCGGAACCCGGGGGAACAATCGGTAGAACACGGCCGCGACGTGCCCCCTGCGTTCCGTGCGGCCGAGGAACCCCGGTATGACGGGGTTGTGAGCCGCGGCTGACTCGGTGGAGCGTCCGTGGGCGGGTGGTCCCCCGTCAGGACCTGCACTATTCTAAATATCTGTGGAATACAAGAATGACGACGTGTTCGGCGAGGTCGCGCGTACAGCTCGAGCTCTGGGGAACGGGTCGCGCTTGCGGATGTTGCAGTTGCTGGCGCAGGGGGAGCGGTCGGTGCAGGAGCTGGCGGATGCGGCGACGCTGAATGTGACGACAGCGTCCGCGCATCTCCAGACGCTTCGTGAGCTGGGTCTGGTCGCGTCCCGACGCGACAGGAACCAGGTCATCTACCGCCTGGGTGGAGACGATGTTGCTGCGCTCGTCGCCGCGCTCGTGGGGGTGGCCAAGGCGCACCATGCGGTGGTGGGCCAGTCGCTGGCGCGAGACGAGCGGGTCGAGCCGATGTCGCGGGAGCTCCTGCTGGAGGCGGTGGCTTCGGGACGAGTTCTGGTGATTGATGTCCGACCGGCGGAGGAGTACGCGGCCGGTCACCTGCCGGGTGCGGTGTCTTTGCCGATCGACGAGCTGCGCCGTCGGCTCGACGACGTCCCCACGGATCAGGAGGTGGTGGCGTACTGCCGGGGCCGCGTGTGCGAGTTGTCGCACGATGCGGTCGATCTGTTGCGGTCGCGCGGCATCGAGGCAAGGGCGACCGAGGACGGGATCCTCGAGTGGCGGGCGGACGGTGTCGATCTGGTTTCGACCGCTCCGGATCACCCGTGACGTCACCCGATGCGGTGACGGCCGACGTCGCGACCGGCCTGGAACAGGACGCCCCTGAGCAGCCGGCGGTCCTGCGGACGCTGGTGACCGCGCAGGTGCTGTCCGGCGCGGGCCTGGCGGCAGGGGTGACGGTTGGGGCGCTGCTGGCTCGAGACATGTTCGGGTCGGACAGTTTGGCGGGACTGCCCGCGGCTCTGTTCACGATCGGCTCGGCCGGCGCCGCTGTGGTGGTGGGGCGGGTGTCGGACGCGCACGGCCGCCGGCGGGGCCTGGGGCTGGGCTACACCGCCGGAGCGCTGGGCGCCGCGGTGGTGGTGCTGGCCGCGGCGATGGACTCGATCGCGCTCCTGTTGCCGGCGCTGCTGGTCTACGGGGCCGGGACGGCGACGAACCTCCAGGCCCGGTACGCCGGCGCCGACCTGGCGGCGCCTCACCGGCGGGCGCGATCGGTCAGCACGGTGCTGGTCGCCACGACGGTGGGGGCGGTGGTGGGGCCCAACGTCGTCTCGCTCATGGGTGACCTGGCCGAGGATCTCGACCTGCCCCGGCTGGCGGGCCCGTTCATGCTGGCGGCGGTGGCCTACGCCCTCGCCGGCGCCGTGCTGCTGGCCCGCCTGCGCCCCGACCCGCTGCTCCTGGCGAGACAACGAGCCGCGGGCGCCACTTCGAACCCGACCGCCGACAGCTCCGTCGCCGACGATGCGCCCGAAGCGATCGGTCGTGCCGTCTTCCTCGGCGGGGCGACGATGGTGGTCGCTCAGCTGGTGATGGTGGCGATCATGACGATGACGCCGATCCACATGGCGCACCACGGCCACGGCCTGTCTGCCACGGGGATCGTCATCTCCGCCCACATCGCCGGCATGTACCTGCCCTCGCCGCTGTCCGGCCGGCTGGTCGATCGGTTCGGAGGCCGCCGGATCGCGCTGGCCTCGGGGGCCACGCTGGCGCTGGCCGGGGTGCTCGCCGCCAGCGTGCCCGACGCCGGTGTCGTCGGGCTCGCCGTTGCCCTGGCGGTGCTCGGGATCGGCTGGAACCTCGGCCTGGTGAGTGGCACCTCGATCGTGACCGATGCCGTACCGCTGTCGGTGCGGGCTCGGACCCAGGGTTCGGTCGACCTGTGCGTCGCCCTGGCGGGTGCGGGCGCCGGCCTCGGGTCGGGCGCGCTCGTGGCCGCCACGTCATATCCGACGCTGTCGCTGTTCGGAGCGACGGTCGCGTTGATCGTGCTCGGCGGAATCGGCTTCAGCTTTGTACTCGAAGGCGATCGCTGGTGAACGAGGACGCCTTCGATCCGGGAGGGCACTGGGACGCCCGCTACCTGGCGACGCCGGCGACGGAGGTGTCTTGGTTCGAGGAGCACGCGACGACCTCGATCGAACTCATTCACACGGTGCTGGGGGGACGGGTGCTGAGGCGACGACCGGCGACGATCGTCGATGTCGGTGGCGGCGCGGGCCGGCTCGTGGACGACCTGTCCCAGGAGGGCCACGAGGTCGCGGTCGTCGACATCTCGGCCGCCGCCCTCGAGGTGGCCCGCGCGCGTTGCCCGGTGCTGCAGAACGTGTCGTGGGTCCAAGCTGACGTGCTGACGTGGGTGCCCGAGCGACGGTGGGATCTGTGGCACGACCGAGCGATGCTTCACTTCCTCGTCGACCCCGAGGATCGGCAGCGGTACGGGGCGACCCTGCGGCGGGCGATCGGTGCGGGTGGAGGATTCGTGATCGGTGGGTTCGCCGAGGACGGCCCGACCCACTGTTCGGGTCTTCCGGTCCACCGGTCCAGCGCCGCGGACCTGCGCAGCGTGGTGGGCGACGCCGAGGTTCTCGTCGAACGGTGCACAACCCACGTCGCGCCGTCTGGGGCGACACAGCGGTTCCGGTGGTTGGCCGGCCGCCTCCGCTGACTGGGCTCAGTCTTCTCTCAGGAGCTGCCGGCGCCGGCGTCGCAGACGCAGAGCTCGTTGCCTTCCGGGTCGGCCATGAGGATCCAGGTCGTCCCGTGCTCGTGGAGTTGTGCTGGTTGGACCCGTCGCGCGCCCAAGGCTTCGAGGCGGGACGCCTCGGCCTCGATGTCGGCTACCTCGATGTCGAGGTGCATGCGGTTCTTCGTGGTCTTCGGCTCGGCGACGTGTTGGAGGAGGAGCTTGGGGCCGGGGCGCCCGTCGGGGAACAGGGCAACGTAGTTGCCCGCCGAGCCGAGGTTCACGTAGCCGAGCGCGGCGGACCAGAACTCGGCGAGGGCCACCGGATCGGCGCAGTCCAGAACCAGCCCGATGTTCGCTTCGTGGGTGGTCATCGTTTGGTCCTTCCGGTGGTGAGCAGGATGCCCGCATCGAGTATGACGCCCTCGTTCGGATGGTGATGGGGGCGCAGCGCGTCGCCGACCGCGGCGAGTGCGTCGGCGTGGTCCTCGGCGGGGACGGTCTCGAGGACGGCACGCCCGGGTCCGGAGTCGGTGAGGTGATCGATGGCGTCGTCGGTCGTCGCGCCGAGCCGCAGGGCGACGGTGCGAGCCACGGTGGTGATCTCTCGGAAGCCGGCCTCGCGTAGAACCCCCTCGATGACGGCGGGGTCGGACTGGGCGAACATGCCTGGTCCGTTGGCGCTGGCTTCCCCCGGGAGGGAGCCGTATCGCAGGAGCGCCGCGCCGGGAACCACGAGCCACTCGTTGGCCTGGAGCGGCTGCCAGGTCGCGATGCACAGCCGCCCTCCGGCCGTGAGGTGCCGGGCGATGTTGGTGAAGGCTGCGGTGGGGTCGTCGAAGAACATGGTGCCGAACCGGCTGACGGCGACGTCGAAGCGCTCCCTGAGGTGAAAGGTCTGGGCGTCCGCCTGCAGAAGGTCCGCCGTGGGGGTCGTCTCCGCCCGCTGGGCGGCAAGCGCGAGCATCGGTGCCGAGAGGTCGACGCCGAGCACGTGACCGGTCGGGCCGGCGTCACGGGCCGCGGCGAGAGTCGTCGCGCCGCACCCGCACCCGATGTCGAGGACGCGCTCGCCCGGTGCAATCGCCGCCGTCTCGATCAGGGCCTCACCGACCGGGGCGAGGACGGCGTCGCGACGATCTGCCGTGGCGACCCAACGCTCGCCGGACTCGCCGTTCCATGCGGCGCGCTGGTCGGCGTTGGCGTCGGTCACGACCGTTCCGCCCGGCTGGCCGGGTCGGCACTGGCCAGCCGGGTGGCGATCTGGCTGGAGTCGTCATCTTTGGTGACGCCGACCCGCCGCCCGAGACGGTGCAGGGTCAGCCGGCCGAGGCCGTGGCTGAGGAGCCCCCGCCCACGGCCGACGAGGCCTTCGACCGTCGCAGGGTCGGTGGCTGGGGCGCTTGCGAGCGCGATGAGGACCGAGTCGGCCACGGCGTCGGCGGCGGATCCGAGGGCGCCGAGGAGCGTGAGCAGGATGTCGACCTGGATGCCGGCGGCTAGCGCTTCGATGGCGAGCTGGAGCAGTGACGGGCTGGGTACGCAGTATCGGTCGGGCCCACAGGCCTCGACGATGCCGGTCGAGATGAGGTCGTCGAGCCGATCGGGGACGAGCTGGGGGAGGAGTCGGTGCAGTTGGTCGATCGTCGCCGGTGCGCCGGGTTCGTCGATGTGGACGAGCTGGTCGGGCTCGAGGCCGAGGATGTCGGTCAGGCCATCCCCGCCGCGCCACGCCGCGAGCAGGTCGCCGATGCCCGCGAGCGAGTAGCCGCGCTGTTGGAGGCGAGCGATCAGCGCCAGCCGGCGGAGGTGGCTGGCGTCGTAGAGCCCGATCCGGCCCGACCTCCTGGGCGGGTGCACGAGGCCGAGAGACTGGTACTCGCGGACGGTACGAGCAGGGACACCGGAGTGCTGGGCGAGCTGATCAATCGTCCACTCCTCGACGAGCTCGACGGGGGCGGGAGCATCCATGCCTCGACAGTACCAGCATTTACCGTTACGGTAAACACCGTGATTAGTGATGCCGAGGAGATCAGGGACCGACTGCGCGCTGAGTGGCCAGGCGTGATTCCGGGCGCCCCGACGCCGCTCGCCGGAGGATTCTGGGCGACGATGTACCGGGTCCCGGTGGCGGGCCAACCCGATGGCGTGGCGCCCGAGGTGGTCGTGCGCTTCGCCCCGCACCGAGCAATGGGGGCAAAGGAAGCCGAGGTCCAACGCGCGCTCGCGGCGGCCGGCTTCCCGACCCCACCGGTCTGGCTCTCGGCCGCCGATGACGTTCGGGACGGGTGGTGGTCAGCCATGGACTTCTCGCCCGGGACACCACTACTCGCGGGCCTCGACGGGGCCGCGGCGATCCGCCGGGCGCCATCGTTGTTGCGGACGCTTCCAGCCCAGCTCGCCACGGCAGCCGCCGCGCTCCACCGCCTCGACCCGGGACCCGTCTCCACCGCCGTGCGTACCGCGTCTCCGACGGTGGCGTGGTCGACTGCCGAGGTCCTCGATCAGCTTCGGCTCGGCGCCGAAGCTGTGGGCCGCGCTGACGTGATCGCTGCACTGGACGGCCTCGCCCGCGACCAGCCACCGTCCGGTGGAGAGGTGGTGTGCCACGGCGACCTCCACCCCTTCAACGTCCTCCAGGCCGGCGGAGAGCTCGTCGTCCTCGATTGGACCGGCGCGGTACTGGCCGACCCCTGCTTCGACCTGGCTTTCACCGAGCTTCTCCTCGCCAACCCACCCCTGGCGTTGCCGGCCGCGCTGCGGCCGGTCGGTCGCGGTGCGGGTCGACTCCTCGCTCGTCGGTTCGTCGCCGCCTACGCGAGCGCAAGGCCGGATGCCGACCTCGCTCCGCTGCAGTGGTTCCGGGGCCTGCACTGCGCGCGGGTTCTCGTCGAGGCCGAGCGCCTGACGGCCGAGCACGGCCCCGACGGAGGCGGACACCCCTTCGCGGCCCTCGCCCCAGTGGCGGCCCACCATCTCGCGGCCACCAGCGGGGTCGGGATCGGCCGGTAGAGAGACCGCGCGACCATGCTGTTGCGCTCAACAATATGTTAGTAGTAACTTACCTATTGTGGCTCGCCCGACATCTACCGTCATGGACCCATGGGCCGCGCTCGGCGATCCCACCCGGCGGCGGGTGCTGGCCGCGGTGGTGCCCGGTCCGCGCTCGGTGACCGCCATCGCCGACGGTCTCCCGGTCAGCCGACCGGCGGTTTCCCAGCACCTGAAGGTGCTGCTCGACGCGGGGCTCGTGGAAGCGAGCCGCGAAGGCCGTCACCACCTGTACCGGATCCGCCTCGCCGGCCTCGAACAGGTGCGCCGCGAACTGGAGACCTTCTGGGGAACCGGCCTGGCCAACCTCAAGCGCATCTCCGAAGACAGCTACCGATCCCGACCATCCGAACCGAACCAGGAGCAACGATGACCACCGACCCCACCCGCCTCGAGCTGGAGATCACCATCGACGTCCCCGTCGAGCACGCCTTCGGCACGTTCACCGAGCGCTTCGACGAGATCAAGCCCCGCGAGCAGAACCTCCTCGCCGTGCCCATCGAGCGCACCGTGCTCGAACCCCAGGTCGGGGGCACCATCTCGGACATCGGCACCGACGGAACCACCTGCACCTGGGCGCGAGTGCTGGCGTTCGAGCCCCCAGACCGTCTGGTCTTCAGCTGGGACCTCAGCCCGACCTTCCAGCTCGAAACCGATCCGGATCACTGCAGCGAGGTCGAGGTCACCTTCGTGCCTCTCGGCCCGGAGCAGACCCAAGTCCGCCTCGAGCACCGCCACCTCGACCGCCACGGCGAGGGCTGGGAAGGACTCACCTTCCTCGGCACCGGCGACGGGTGGCCCCTCTGGCTCGACCGGTACACCAAGCTCGTCGACGAGGCCTGAAGTGGCCGATCGCATGCAGCTCGCAGCCGATGAGCGAAGCGACCTCGCCGACTTCCTCGAGTCCCTGACCCCCGAGCAATGGGAGCGGCCCTCGCTCTGCGAGGCCTGGACCATCCAGAAAGTCGTCGCCCACATCATCAGCTACGAAGAGCTCAGCTACCCCGGAGTCGCGGCCGCGTTCGTCCGCGGCGGGTTCCGGCCCGGACGGATCAACGAGCAGCGGCTCGCCGCCTACAGGGAGCACACTCCTGGACAGCTCATCGAGATCCTGCGCTCGCACCTCCGGCCCCATGGCCTTACCGCCGGGTTCGCCGGTGGCATCGGGCTGAGCGACTGCCTCATCCACCACCAGGACATCCGCCGGCCGCTCGGCCTGCCCCGCGAAGTCCCGCACGAACGACTACTCGAGGCCCTGCAGATCGCTCTCAGGGCGCCCGTCATTCCCGCGAAGAGGAACGCCGATGGGCTCCGCCTCGTCGCCACCGACCTCGACTGGCAACACGGCGACGGCATCGAGGTCACAGGCCCCGCCGAGGCGCTCCTCATGACCCTCGCCGGGCGCACCGACGCGCTCGACGAACTCGAAGGCCCCGGTCAGCCCGCGCTCCGCGAGCGCGTCGCAGCCGCGGGCTGACGGCTCTGATAACCCGAAGGTCACGCAGCCGGACCTTGCCCAACGACCTCCTGTCGCGGAATAGTTCAGCATCAGCTGTACTATGCGGTGGTGCTCGCAGCCGCGGTCGATCTCGACGCTCTCGGCCGCATCGGCACGGCGCTGGCTGATGAGACCCGGCGTCAGCTGTTGGTCCGGTTGCTCGAGGGTCCCTGCTACCCGGCCGAGTTGGCCGAGCAATTCGGTCTCACCAAGGCCAACGTCTCGAACCACCTCGCCTGCTTGCGGGGCTGCGGTCTGGTTGCAACGACGCCCGAAGGGCGCCGGGTCCGCTACGAGCTGGCCGACCCTCGCTTCGCGCTGGCACTCACACAGCTAGTCGAGCTCGCCCTCCCTCCCGCTGACGGATGCGTTCACGATCGAAGGAACGGGGCGTGACCCGCCGATCGATGCCCGCTGCGTTGTCTGAGCGACTGACTGCCAACCTGGCTGCCGCTCGTGACGAGGCCCGGTCGGGCAACGCGGTGGCGGCGTGGACCTTGTTGGAGGAGGCTCACGTGCTCTCGCAGCCATGGGCGTGGCCACACGTCCGAGTGCACGCCGCGATGCTGGCGCTCGGCTGGCGTGGCCGCGATCGCCACGAGGTCACCGGTCAACTGCTGCGGATCGTGGTCGCCGGACCCGGCTCGATGACCGGCCGCTACCCCGAGGGCAACACCGGCCGAGCGTCCATACCCGCCACCCAACCCATGCCGATTCCCGATGACCTACGCGCGCTCTTGGAGACCGGTGATGGCTGAACTCCAACTCGAGGCCACGGTCCGGGTCGCAGATCGAGCCCGCTGGCGTCGCACCGCACTGGCGCTGGCCTGGGCGACCATCGCCTGGAACAGCCTCGAAGCCATCATCGCGATCGCGTCCGGAGCCGAGGCCGGATCGATCGCACTGGTCGGGTTCGGACTCAACTCGATCGTCGAGGTCGGCTCGGCCCTCGTCGTCGTGTGGCAGTTCTCCGGTGCGGACGCCGAGCGCGAGCAGCGGGCCCTCAAGCTCATCGCCGGGAGCTTCTTTGTGTTCGCCGTCTACGTCGCCGGCCAAGCGGTCTGGGACCTCATCGCCCGATCCGAGCCCGCGGAATCGGTGCCCGGCATCGTCCTCGCCGCCCTCTCCCTGATGGTCATGCCGGTCCTCGCGGTCGCCAAGCGTTGCGTCGGGCGCCGCATGTCGAGCCGCACCGTCGTTGCCGACAGTGGCCAGACGATGCTGTGCAGCTACCTGTCCGCCATCCTGCTCATCGGCCTGGTCGCCAACGCGACCCTCGGCTGGTGGTGGGCCGACCCGGTCGCCGCGCTCGTCATCGCCGCCCTCGCGGTGCGCGAAGGCGGCGAGGCCTGGCGCGGCGACAGTTGCTGCGACGCATGCTGAGCACCCGACGGCGACACCGGCCTCACCCTGCTCGCCCTCCTGGCGCCCCCGTTCCCGCCTCCCACCGAGTCCCCCAGCGACTAGCCCATCTGCTGAGAGACCGCCAAGCACCGGTCCCGGGTCGTTTCGAGGCGGCCTCTACCGACGATCTGCGGGTCGCCAGACTCCCTTGCCGAGGAACCTCGAGGCCATCGCCCAAGCCATCCCCGCGGCCCGCTTCTTGGCGATCGTCGCGTGCGTGCCGGTCCACCCTCCGTCGACGGTGTCATCGAAGATCTGCAGCCAGCGGTCGAACAGCTCAGGGGTGAACGGATCGTGTTGGTGAAGTGGTCGATGGTTCTCGATGGTGTCGATCTCGTAGTCGGGGGCGTAGAGCACGACGTGACACCAGTAGTCGGTGACGGTCGCGATGTGGGCTTTCCAGTCGATGAAGTCAGGACCGAAGTTGAAGTACGGCTCGAGCATCTCGTCCTGGACGACGTCGACGTATTGGCGGGTCACCATCTCGAAGATCTCCTCCCGGGTGTCAAGATCGCGACCACGGTGCACCCACGGACCCGCCAGGAGCCGGGAGTCGCCTGGCGTCGGCACCGATCCCGGAACCAGGTCCGCGCCGGGCTCGCGGTAGAACTGAACGAAGAAGGTCGCATCGGTCGAGGGCTCGACCTGGTGTTCGACGCCCGGCACGATCACCGCGCTGTCGCCTGGTTCGAGGCGCACGTCACGCGGGGTGTCTCCTGCGAGATCGAGGTACCGAACACTGCCGGATTGCACGCGCAGCTCGGCCCACACCGTCGTCCGGTGAGACTTGGCCATCGGTGCCGGTAGGGATCCGAAGTCGAACAGCGGCGTGCGCCTGGCCTCGATCAGCTGGGCGGGGAGTACGGGTTCGACCATCTGCAGGGGCCACTCTCGCTGGGGGCGTCGGACTTCCTTCGACAGTACCGACTCCCCGCGCCCCACCTGCCGCCCACGACCGTCGGCGCCATCGACCGTCGTCCGGAACGTCGTCGCCGTCGCCGTCGCCGTCGCCGTCGCCCCGTCCCTGCTGGCTCGCAAACACCGTGAGATCAAGCCGCTGGACAATCGACAACGACCGAGCAGTCATCCAGGTTCGGGCAGTACTCAGGCCGCGGCCGGCTGATGCCAGGTGGCTGGAACGACGATGACGGGTCGGCGGGCGCGGTGGGTGAGGGAGTAGCTGGTGGAGCCGAGGACTCGGTTGGCGAAGCTGCTGCGGCCTGTGGCGCCGACGACGATGAGGTCGCTCTGTTCCCGGTCGGCGGCGTGGATGAGCCCAACGGCGGGTGACTCGTCCTCGACGAGGACACATCGGTGCGGGACACCGAGCTCGGCGAGAGGCGCTACCCAGTGGGTGTTCAGCTCGCGCTCGAGTTCGCGTCGCCAGTTCGTCATGGTGTCCGGCGTGAGGTCGCGGAAGAGTTCGCGGTTGTAGGTCAGGACGTGAACGGCGCGAATGCTCGCGCCGCTGGACTTCGCCAGTCGTGCTGTCCACGCCATGGCGCGCAGCGCGCCGTCGGAGCCGTCGGTTCCGACGATCACCACCTGGAGGAACCCTTGGTTGTCGTTCATGTCGATGTCTCCTTCCGTGAGCGGAACCGCATGTTGCCCTTGAGCCGCGACACGAGCCCGCTTTGGCGGCGTTCCTGGTCGAGTTGGCGGCGGCGGACCTTGAGCAGGTCGGTGCGGGTGCAGATCCCGACGAGTTGGTGGTCGGCGTCGACGACGGGGACGTGTTCGACGTGCTCGTCGACCATCACCCGTAGCGCCGTCTGGGCGGTGTCAGCGGCTTCGACGGTGAGCACCTGGCTGGCGGCGTGGTCGATGAGGGGCTGGTCGTCGTCGTCGCTTTCGTGGCGGAGCACGTCACCGCGGGTGACGATGCCCACGAGCCGTCCGGTGTCGATGATCGGGTAGGCGCCGTGCCCGTCGGCGGCGAATCGATCCCGGGCGTCACCGATGGTCGCGGTGTGGTCCAGCGCGGCGACCTCGGCGGTCATGATCTCCCGTACCCGGACACTGGTGAAGGGGTCGACGCCGTAGTGACGTCCGATGTGCAGCCCCCGGCGACGCAGCTTCTCGGTCATCAGGCTGTCCTGGTTCACCGCTGAGTACACGAGGTCGGCGAGGACACTGGCCAGCATGAGGGGCAGGATGACGTCGTAGTCCCGGGTCAGCTCGAACACGAACACGATGGCGGCGAAGGGGGCCTGGGTGGCGGCCCCGAACGTGGCGGCCATGGCCACGATCGCGAACGCCCCGACGCTGGTGTCGGGCCCAGGGAGCACAAGGTTGAGGCCCGCTCCCACGACGGTGCCGAACGAGGCGCTGATCAGCAGGATCGGCGCGAGCGTGCCGCCCGATGTCCCGGATCCCAGTGCCAGCCACCAGGCGACGAGCTTGCCGACGGCGAGGGCGGCGACGGTGCCGACGGCGAGTCGGGCGTTGAGGACGTCGTCGATGGCCTCGTAGCCGACCCCGAGCGCCCGGGGCACGACCAGCCCGACGGTCACGAAGCAGAGGGCACCGATGGCGGGGTGCCAGAAGTCGCTGATCGGGAGGCGCCGGTAGAGGTCCTCGACGAGGAACAGGCCCCGACTGATGACGATGGCCAACACCCCGCAGGCCAAGCCCAGGAGCACGAAGGCCGGGAGCACACCGAGCCCGGCGAAGTCGTGCACCGGGACCGAGAACAGCGGCCCGTCACCGAACAGCGCCGAGTGCATCCCCCCGGCGATCGCCGCGGCGACCACGAGCGGCACGAACGCTCGGACCGAGAACTCGAAGAGCAGCAGTTCGATGGCCAGCACCACCGCAGCGAGCGGCGCCCCGAACGTCGCCGACATGCCCGCCGCGGCGCCGGCGGCCAGCAGGATCTTGCGCTCGGAGGGCGTGACCGGCAGGACCTGGCCCAGCAGCGACCCGATCGACCCGCCGGTCACGATGATCGGGCCCTCTGCCCCGAAGGGCGCGCCGGTGCCGATGGCGATGGCTGCCGAGATCGGCTTGGCCAGCGCGGTGCGGGGCGCGATCCGGCTCTGCTTGGTGAGGACGGCTTCCATCGTCTCGGGGATCCCGTGGCCCCGGATCACCGGCGCCCACTTCGCCAGCAGGCTGATCAGGATCGCTCCCCCGACCGCCACCGCATAGGTCGACCAGTTCACGTCGAGCGTGGCCATGGAAGGGACCTCGGTGCCCCACTGGTGGAACAGCAACAGGTTGGTGAGCAGCTCGATGAGATGGATCAGGACCCAGGCCGCGCCACCGCCCACGAATCCAAGCAGCGCCGCCAAACCGGCCAGCAGGGTCAGCCGCTTCGAGGACGTCTGCATGATCATCGTGGGACGATAGTATCGTGAAACGATATGACTGAGCGAACCTCGAACCTCCGAGACGAAGACTTCGTCCGGCTGCTGGCGTTCAGGGACGGCCTGCGCCGCTTTCAGCATTGGAGCGAGGAGCAAGCGAAGGCCGTCGGGCTCACCGGAGCGCAGCACCAGCTGCTGCTGGCCATTCGGGGCCACGGCGAGGCGCCTTCGATCCGGGAGGTGGCCGAGCACCTGCTGCTGCGACACCACAGCGTCGTCGAGCTCATCGACCGAGCAGTCACCGCCGGATTGGTCGAGCGGATCGGCGATGCCCATGATCAGCGGGTCGTGCGGCTACGGCTCACCGACGCCGGGGAGGATCGGGTGGCGGCGCTCGCTGGCGTCCACCTCGAGGAGCTCTCCCGGCTGCGTCCCCGATTCGACTCGCTCTGGACGGACTTGCCCACCGGGTAGCGGCGTTGCGGCCGTCAGGACGGATGGTGCAGCGCGTCCCGACTGCAGGTCAGGTGCCGCGGGCGGGTGCCCATTCGAACCCGAACACGTGCTTGGCCATGCCAGCCATGAGCGCCGCCGCATGCGTCCTTGCCTTCTCGGCGCAGGGCCCGGTCCAGCTGTCGTCGATCATCGAGCACCAGAGCTGGTACCAGCGGTCGCAATGAGCCGGTTCCAGCTCCTGGAGGGAGTGGAGGCGCCGATGGGTGGCGGTGACCGAACCGTGGTACCGGTTGGTGCCGAGCACGATCCAGCACCAGTAGTCGATGAGATTCGGGATGTGGATCGTCCAGTCGACTTCGGCGACTTCGTCGAAGACCGGTGCCAGCAGGTCGTCGAAGACGATCTCGCGGTAGAAGCGGATCACGAGGTCGTGGATCGCGGCCCGTGTGGACAGGTCCGGACGGCGGTCGGTAGGGGCGTGGAGGTCACGGTGGTCGTCGATGCCACTGAGAAGGCACGGTGCATCCCCGCCCAGGGCGGCGGTCACGGTCGGGCCCCGACACGCGACCGTCCGACGAGTTGGGTGGAGTGGACGGCGGCGACGTTTCTCGCGAGTGCGAGTGCCCGCTCGGTGTTGGGGCCGACCCAGCCGAGCTCGACCGTGTCACCGAAGAGCTCGAGCCACCGGTCGAAGTGTGCTGGTGTGAACGGGGACCGGTCGTTGATGGCGGCGTGGGCGCGGAACGGGTTGCCTTGGTAGCCCTCGATGCCGAGCAGGGCCCGGCACCAGAACTGGGTGAGCTTGGGAAGGTGCTCGGCCCAGTCGACAGCGGCCACGTCGTTGAACATCGGCCCGAGCAGGTCGTCCTGGGCGACGTCTTGGTAGAAGCGGCGGACCATCTCGGCGATCTCCGCTTGGTCGTCGAGGTCGCGGGTGGGTGCGGGCCGTGTCGGTCCTGCGCTCATTGTTTGCTCAGTGCGTCTTCGAGGGCGAGGACAGCGGGGAACAGGACGTTGTTCTCCTTGTGGACGTGGAGGTGCGTGTCGGCTTCGACCTCGGCGAGGCCGCGGTAGAGGGCCTGGTAGCTCGCGCACGCGTCGGTGGGAGGCTCGAACCCGGTGGTGGTCCCGCGCAGGGTGGCGAGGAGCTCGCCGGCTCGGTCGTGTTCGAGGAGCATCATTCGGATCGGGTTGGCGAGGCTGCCGCAGGGGAACGTCGGCGCCGTAGTCGCGGCGGCGAGCTCGCGGATCATGGGGAAGAGGACCCGTTCCTCTTTCATGAGGTGGGGTTCGAGGTCGTCGCGCAGCTCGGTGAAGGTGGCCTCGACGTCGTGCAGTTCGGGGTGGCGGGTGCCGTGGACGCCGACGACCTTGTCGGTCAGCGCGGTGAGACGGGGGAGCTCCTCGTGGAGGTAACGGTGGTGGGTGGACTCGATGTGGTCGACGAGCGCGGCGGGGTTCATCGTCGTCCAGTCAGGTGCGGCTTCGGGCTGGACAGCCTCGAGTTCGGCGAGGACGGCGACAGGATCGAGGTGGCGTTCGGCGCACGCCTGTTCGAGGGTGCGTTGGCCGCCGCAGCAGTAGTCGAGCTGGTGGTGCTCGAGGATGCCGGCGGTGGCAGGGTTTGCGTCGATGATCGCAGCGAGCGTCGGGCTGGTGGTCATGGTGTGCTCCTTGGTCAGGTGAGGTGGATGCCCACGGCGGTCGCGGCGACCACGGCGAGGCCGAGGACGGTCTGGCGGATGCCGATGACCTTGGCCGGTGCCGGTGTGGTCGCGGTCAGGCGTTGAACGGCCATCACGCCGACCACAGCCACCGATCCTGCGACGACCGCCCGATCGGCGGCGACGGCCGCGACCGCGAGGGCGAAGGCGGCGACATCGGCGACGACCAGGTGTCGGGAGGACCAGGGCCGGTGGTGGAGCCGCTCGATCTGGGCGCGGACGTGGGGGATGGCGGTGGTGGCTCGACCGGCGAGGACCATCCAGGCGGCCAGAGCTTCGGTCGGTGGGTGTCCGGCGGCGAGCAGGATCATGGCGGCGACCGAGCAGATGCCGTAGGTCCCGGCGAGTTCGGGGACGAGCCGCCGGCTGCGCGATCGGGTGTCGAACCACAACTCGGTGGCCACCAGTGGCGCGGCGATCGCGGCAGGCCACCAGAACCTGCCCGACGCGGTGACCGCGGCGGCGGCGACCAGGGCGACGATGGCGGCGACCTCGAAGAGCAGCACCCGCCGGGCCAGCGCGGTGCGGCCGAGATCTCGGTTGCGGTGCCGGTCGACGAGCACGATTCGCAGCGGCGTACGGGCCAGGAACGCCAGGATCGCAGCTGCCCCGACGCACGCCCCGGCGATGCTGGGCGCAACGGCGAGGCCGAGCACGACCGGCTCCGCGGTGAGGCCCCATCCGCCGTGCTCCGTCGGGACCGCAACGCTGCGCAAGGGTGACCGCTCAGCCTTGGCGGGCGAAACGGGAGCGGTGGTCGCCGCATGGCTGGTCACCGTGGCCGCCGAGAGGAACCTATGTCGCTGAGCGGAGTTTCGGCGAGCTCGCGCATCAGGTGCCCGCGCGCTTGGGCCCAGGCGTCGTGGAGCGCACACCGGCCGCCGCCGGTGCAGGCTCGATCCTCGAGAACGCAGCGGGTGACGTCGGTCGGGCCTTCGACGGCCTCGACGACATCGAGCACCGAGACGTCCTCGAGCGCAACGGCCGCGGTGTACCCGCCGGATCGACCCGGCTCGGACCGCACCCACCCCTTGTTCACCATCGGGGTCATGGCCTGAGACAGGAACCCTGGCGACGTGTCGAGGGCCTCGGCCAAGTCGGAGGCCTTCCGGCGTCCGCCCCCCGCCAACGCGATCAGGGCACGGGTGGCGAGGTCCGTGCGCCTCGTAACTTCCAATCTCATACTGCAAGAGTATAGGTTTGGTGGCGTGCAAGACACCGACGTTCGCCATGGCACCCGATCCCCACACGACGGGCCGAGGCACCCGTGGGTGGCCGCAACCTTGCTCATGGTCGGCGTCGTGGTGTTGCTCGTGGTGCTGTCACTGCCGGCGGTGGTCCGTTAGCGGTGAACGCTCCAACGCGGCTCACCAGCGGTGTTGATCGGCGCGGCCTAACGTCAGGTCGGCGGGAGGTGTTGCGACGATGACCGCAGGCAGGCCCTTGGACCGGCGAGGAGTGACCTGGGGTCTGGTCGCGGTCGCGATCGTGGTTGCGCTCACGTTCTTCGGTAGCGACCAGTTGGTCTGGTTCGACGCGGCGTTGGTCGGCTATCTGTTCGGGACGATCTTCGCGGTGTTCGGCGTGACCTACCGCTACGCGGTGTGGCTGCGCCGCCCGGCCACCGCGATGCTGAACCGGCGGGGTTGGGACGCATTCCGGGCCCGCAAGGCGCGCAACGCCGCCGCGCTCCCGGCGCTGGTCGGCACCCAGTTGTTGGCCCAGACCTTCATCCGACGCCGGTCGCGGATGCGCTGGCTGGCCCACCAGCTGGTGTTCTGGGGGTGCATCTTGGCCGCCCTGATCACGTTCCCGCTGACTCTGGGCCTGCTGCACTTCGAAAGCGTCGGCCAGCAGGCCGACCGCTACCAGGTGTACCTGTCGAAGGTCGGCACCGCCCAGTTCGACGCCGGCACCGTGCAGGGTTGGGTGATCTTCCACGGCCTCGACATCGCGGCGGTGTTGGTGCTCGCAGGGGTGTTCATCTTCCTTCGCCGCCGGCTCCACGACCCCGGCGCCCTCGCGGTGGAGCGCAGCGGCGACTTCCTCGCCCTGGCCGGCCTGTTCGCGGTGTCGGTGACCGGCCTGTTCCTCACCGTCTCGAGCACCTGGCTCCACGGCCAGTTCTATTCGGCACTCAACACGATCCACGCCCTCACCGTCATCTTGGGACTCATGTACCTGCCGTTCGGGAAGCTGTTCCACATCTTCCAACGACCCGGCAACCTCGGGGTCGCCTACTACAAGACGGCCAACGCCGAAGGGCCCCAAGCCGTGTGCCGCCGCTGCGGTGAGGGGTTCGCCAGCGCCCAGCAGGTCGCCGACCTCCAAGAGGTGCTCCCGCAGGTCGGGTTCGACTACGGCATCGACGGCGGCGGCAACTACCAGGACACCTGCCCGCCATGCCGCCGGGCCGGCGTCACCTTGGCCCAATCCGCACGAGTGGGAGGCTTCGGCTGATGGCCAAGATCCCGATCACCGAAGCAGCCCTCGTCGAGCGCTACGGGCCGCACCTCAACGAGGAACCCCCCGGTGGGTGGGACGCCGGCCTCGAGGTCGACAAGGTCGTCGAGACTCATTGCTGCTTCTGCGGTCAGCAGTGCGGCATCAAGCTGAAGGTGCGCGACAACGAGGTCGTCGGGTTCGAGCCCTGGTACGACTTCCCGTTCAACGAAGGGAAGCTCTGCCCCAAGGGCGTCAAGCGGTACCTCCAAGGCAGTCACCCCGACCGGCTCCTGCACCCGATGGTGCGCGACGAGTCAGCACCCGGCGGATTCCGTGACGTGTCGTGGGAGGAGGCGCTCTCCCAGGTGGTGAGCGAGATCCAGCGGATCCAGGCCACCTACGGCGACGACGCGTTCGCCATGCTCTCCGGCGTGTCGCTCACCAACGAGAAGAGCTACCTGGTCGGCAAGTTCGCCCGTCTCGCCCTCCACACCGCCAACCTCGACTACAACGGCCGGTACTGCATGGTGTCCGCCGGTGTCGGGAACAAGAAGGCGCTCGGCATCGACCGCGCCCCGAACCCGTGGAGCGACATCCCCCTCGCCGATGTCGTCTGGGTTGCTGGGTCGAACGTGGCCGAGACGTTCCCGATCACCACCAGCTACATCTGGCGGGCCCGCGACCGCGGCGCGAGGCTCATCGTGCAGGACCCACGCGTCGTGCCGCTCGCAAGGACCGCGGATCTCTTCTTGCCGGTCCGTCCCGGCTCCGATTCGGCGCTGTTCGGTGCGGTGCTGCACGAGCTGATCCGCAACGACTGGCTCGACCACGACTTCATCGACGCCCACACCCACGACTTCGACCAGGCCGCCGCGGCTGCCGCAGAGATGCCCCCTGCGTGGGCCGCGGACATCACCGGGGTCCCGAAGGCCAGGATCGAGGAGGCCGCCGAGATCTGGGGGACGGCAGCGACGGGGATGATGCTGCACGCCCGCGGCATCGAGCAGCAGATCAAGGGCACCGAGAACGTCCTCGCCGCCATAAACCTCGGGCTGGCCACCGGCAAGTTCGGCAAGCCCGGATGCGGCGTGTCGACCATCACCGGCCAAGGCAACGGCCAGGGTGGGCGCGAGCACGGTCACAAGTGCGACCAACTCCCCGGAAACCGGGACATCACCAACGCCGATCACCGAAGAGCGGTCGCCGAGGTGTGGGAGGTCGACGAGTCCGAGATCCCAGGCAAGGGCATCCCCGCGCAGGAGATCATCGAAGCGATCCACGACGGCACCATCAAGGGCCTGTTGTCGATCTGCTTCAACCCGGCCGTGTCCGCTCCCGACAGCAACTTCACCGCGGAGGCGCTCGACAAGCTCGAGTTCTACTCGGTCATCGACTTCTTCCTGTCCGAGACGGCCCAGCACGCGGATGTCGTCCTCGCCGGGTCGCTCCATGAGGAGGACGAGGGCACGTCGACGAGCGGCGAGGGCCGCATCATCAAGATCAACGCCGCCGTGTCGCCTCCGGGTGAGGCCCGCCTGGACTGGGAAATCCTCCTCGAGATCGCCGAGCGACTCGGCAGGGGAGAGCACTTTCAATACCAGAACACCCACGAGATCTTCGACGAGCTCTGCCGGGCATCATCGGGCGGCACCGCCGACTACACCGGCGCCACGTGGGAGCGCATCGTGGCCGAGCACGGCATGTTCTGGCCGATCCCCGAAGTCGGCCACCCCGGTACCCCTCGCCTCCACGAGGGCGGTATCTTCTCCCATCCCGATGGCAGGGCCCGCTTCCATGCCGTGCCCTACCGGCCGCCCGCCGAGGTCGTCGACGACGAGTACCCGGTGTGGCTCACCACGGGCCGCGTCGTCAGTCAGTACCTGTCGGGTACCCAGACCCGCCGCATCGCCAGCCTCGTCGAGCAGTACCCCGAGCCCCTGTGTGAGATCCACCCCAAGCTGGCCGACTCGCTCGGCATCGCCAACGGCGACCAGGTCACGGTGCGGTCCCGCCGCGGGGAGATCACCGTGCCGGCAGCGGTGGTCACCACCATCCGGCCGGACACCGTGTTCATCCCCTACCACTGGCCCGGCAACAAGGCGGCCAACCAGTTGACGATCCGCGCCGTGGACCCCTTGTCGAAGATGCCCGAGTTCAAGGTCGCCGCGGTCCACGTCGCCAAGGCAACGGAGGAGCCGGCATGAAAGCCACCCGCTACGGCATCGACGACAAGCCCATCTTCGTCATCGACCCCAGCCGGTGCATCGGGTGCGAAGCCTGTGTCCAGGCCTGCGCCGAATGCGGCACCCACCGTGGCCAGTCGCTCATCCATCTCGAGCGGATCGACCGTGCCGTCAGCACCCAGACCGCACCGATGGTCTGCATGCATTGCGAAGACCCCACCTGTGCGCAGGTCTGCCCGGCCGACGCCATCAAGCAGACCGAGGAGGGCATCGTGCAATCCGCGCTCAAGCCCCGCTGCATCGGCTGCTCGAACTGCGTGATCGCCTGCCCGTTCGGCGTCCCCAAGTACGTCGCCGAGTTCGACCAGATGATGAAGTGCGACATGTGCACCGACCGCACCTCCGAGGGCTACGCCCCCATGTGCGCATCGGTGTGCCCCAGCGAAGCCCTCTGGTACGGCACCCCCGAGGAGTTCCACGCCAACCGCAGCGGTTCCATCGTCGACAACTGGCTGTTCGGACGCCAAGCCGTCCACACCAAGGTCTTCACCGTCGTCGACGACCTCGGCCCCGTCGACGCCCTCGACGGGACCACCGGCACGTGGCTCGATGACCCGTTCGCCCTGGAAGACTGATGGCCGACGAACCCACACCCCAGCCGACCTGGCAACGAGACTTTCCTTACGAGTCCGCCGCCGAGGACGAGGTCACCCGCCGTGAGTTCGCCCGCTTCCTCGTGGCCGGTGCCGGCGTCATGGCCGCCGGCAACCTCGGCCTCGCCGCCTGGACCCAGCTGCGCACCATCAACACCGGCGAACCACGCGAATTGATCCCGCTCACCGATGTCGCCGTCGGCGACACCTACCTGTTCACGTACCCCGGCGACAACGACCCCGCGATCCTCCTGCGTCTCGCCGAAGACGAGGTCGTGGCGTTCAGCCAGAAGTGCACCCACCTCGGCTGCGTCGTCTATTTCGAAGCCGACGCGGACCGCTGGCACTGCCCGTGTCATGAAGGCAACTTCAACACCCGCACCGGCACCGTCATCTCCGGGCCGCCACCTCGACCCCTCGGCCGCATCGACGTCGAGATCCGCGACGACACCATCTGGGCCCTCGGCTACCACCCATGAGAACATCCCAGCGCGACACCCGAGCATCCTCCGCGGTAGCGGTCTACGTCATCATCCTCGTCGCGTTCCAGGTGTTCCTTCTCACCGTGGCGGTCGAGGCCTTCGCCACCGACGACGAATCCCTCGCCTGGGCCACCGCCGGCGTCTCGATCGCGCTCGCGGCGGGGTCGGCCGTGCTCCTGCGGTACCTGCGACCGTGACGGCGGCCGGGCCCGACAACATCACCGACAACATCCGGACGCTGTTTCCCGGCTACTTCGCCATGGTCATGGCCACGGGCATCATCGCCATCGGCGCCGCCCAACAAGACCTCACCTGGCTCGCCGAGGGCCTCTACGCCATCGCTGCGGTCACGTACGTGGTCTTGGCCGTGCTGTTGATCTGGCGGTTGGTCATCGCCCGCGAGCGCCTCGCCGCCGACATCACCAGCCACGCCAAAGGGTTTGCCTTCCTCACCACCGTCGCTGCCACCAACGTGCTTGGCAGCGCCTCGGGGGTCGTCCACAACCTGTGGACACTTGCCTGGGGCCTGTGGTGGCTCAGCCTCGTCCTCTGGGCATTCTTCGTCTATGCGACCTTGTTCGCCGTCGTCCTCAAGGGACCGAAACCCGGTCTCGAGAAGGGCATCAACGGCACCTGGTTCCTGCTCACGGTCGCCATCGAATCGATCGTGGTCCTCGGAGCGCTCCTCCTACCAAGGCACCCCGACGACCTCCTCGCCTTCGCCCTCATCGCAGCGTTCGCTCTCGGCCTCGTTCTCTACCTCATCGTTATGACCATGGTGTTCCTGCGTTGGACCTTCGCCGAACTCGAACCCACCGAAGCCGACCCACCCGCTTGGATCGCCGCCGGAGCCGTCGCCATCACCGTGCTCGCCGGTTCCAACCTCCTCGCCGCCGGCGCCACTTCGGACCGCATCGAACGGCTCGCCCCGTTCATCGAAGGCATCGTCGTCCTCGCCTGGGCCACCGCCACCTTCTGGTTCCCACTCATGGTCGCCATCGGCATCTGGCGCCACCTCATCAACCGGGTCCCGCTCCGCTACCACCCCTCCTACTGGGCGCTCATCTTCCCCCTCGGCATGTACGGCGCTGCCACCTTCCGCATGTGCGCCGCTATCGACCTAGAGCCGCTCGCCTGGCTCCCCAAAGCGACCCTCGCCGTCGCCTTGGCAGCTTGGATCGCCGCGTTCGTGGGGCTGCTCATCCAAGGGCTCAACCGTCGCCCGCGAGTCCGTCGCGAGGGCCGTGCGGCGCCGCCGGCTGAGCGGTGAGCTCGGACGCCCGCAGCGCCGAGGCGGAACCTGAAGATCGGGCGTGCTCGGGACCCTCGAACTCGAGCACCCCCGAGGGGATTGGACGCCGACGGTGAGCAGAGCGGCACTGCCGCTCGCGCATGACCCGAAGGTCGCACGGGCACGCCGTCCATGATCAGCAGCGAGGCGTGGTGTGACGGACGTCGTGGAACCGGATCCTGGTGAGGTCGGGTAGTCCGCGCTGGACCCGGTGGAAGAGCTGGCTGATCGACTCGGGGTTTACGAACCGGCCGGCGAGGTGGCGACCATCCAGTCATCGGCGCCATGAGGCAGCGCTTCACGGTGAGGCGCCGCCGCCAGCATGAGGCCGGGTGCAGAGCAGTTAGCCCCGCTCCATCCGCATTCATTGCTGTTTCCGCATGTGGAAACAGCAATCGGTTTGCAGGAACAGGCCAGCCGAAGAGGAAGGTGACAGATGAGCGCCGTTGAGCGGGGCGGCCCGGCAGTGTCGGGCCGCCCGGTTGATCTCCCGCACCGTTCGCGACCCGAAGGTCATCTGAACGCCATCGGTCCCCGCGGACGGCGAGGTTCCAGGGCATCGTTGGCACTCGGCGCCGGCTGTGGCCCTGGCGGTGATCCGAAGTCGTCCTCTGGGCAGGCGATCTTCTACTCTTTTTTCTACTCCACGGGCCGATATCATGTGGTATAGATCGGTACAGCCCAAGCCGATATATTCGAGAAAGCCCAGGTCAGCGGTACATTCTGGTACGGCAGTGGAAGCAATGGGACGTAGAGAATCGGGCTCATAACCCGAAGGTCGCAAGTTCAAATCTTGCCCCCGCCACCAACTTGTGAGTGAAGGCCCAGGTCAGAGACCTGGGCCTTGCTCGTTGTCGGGGCGTTCTACCGGGTTCGGGTGATGTTCTACCGGGTGTTCAACCGGCTTCGGGGGAGCGCGGGGTTTTCGGTGCCACCTGGAGTGAGGAGTGTTTCGATGATGCGGGCGGCATCGGTGTGCATCGCTGGGAAGGTGTGCTGGTAGGTCTGCACGGTGAACACGAACTCGCCGTGTCCGAGGCGTTCGGAGGCGACCTTGGAGTTGACGCCGTTGGCGATGAGCAGGCTGGCGTGGGTGTGGCGCAGACCGTGGAACGGGATGACCGGGACCGGCGACCGTCGCACGATCCGGTCGAAGGTCTGGCTGATCGAGTGCGGGTGCACGGGCCCACCCGATGGTGAGGTGAACATCCACCCTGGATCCTCGACGCCCACGGCGGCGAACTCCGCTGATTGCAGGGCCCGCCAGCCGGCGAGGACGGCGAGGGTGGTCTGGTCGAGGTCGATGCAGCGGCGGGAGTTGTCGGTCTTGCCGCGTGATTCGTGAAGCTCGTAGCCGACAGCGACCAGTCCGCGGTTGATCGAAAGGCGGGCGTGGTCGACATCAAGGTCGCTCCAGCGCAGGCCGAGCAGCTCGCTGCGGCGGACACCGGTGTTGGCGGAGAGCCAGAGGGCGGGGAACAGTCGGTGTCCCGCGGCGGCGCGCAGGAACACCCGCAGCTCGTCGGCGGTCCAAGCCTTCTGCTCCACCCTGGGGATCGATCGCAGCTTGGGCGCTGACGCGGAGAGAGCGACGTTGCGGCTGACGAGTCCTCGGCGCAGCGCGTGGTCGAGGGCGCCGCGGATGATCAGGTGGACCTCGTAGACGGTCTTGGGGGCGAGCGGCCGGGTCCCGTCGGTGGGGTGCAGCATCGAGTCGTAGAGCCGTTCGAGATCTTCGGGCCGAAGCCGGCGGATCCGCCGGCGCCCGAGAGTCGGCAGGATGTGGCGCTGCGTCTTCTGGACGTAGCTGCGATGAGTGCTGACGCGCAGCTCGAGGCGCTTGGCGGGAAGCCACTGGTGGGTGAGGTAGGCCCCGAAGGTCAGGGAGCGGACCTCATCATTGCGGCCGTCGCGTTCGGTGGCGAGGCGTGCCACGAGCGCTTCGGCTTCGGTGCGGTCGGTGCCGGCAGGATGCCAGCTGCGGCGCTCCTTGCCGGTGACGGGGTCGAGGCCTTCGTAGATGACGGCGTAGTAGCGGTCACGCTTGCGGGCAATGTGTCCCTGCACGGCGGATCCTCCTGTTCTTCCCGGTCCGGGCGGTCCGGAACCCGGTAGAACGATCGTTAGAACCGGTGCGCCCGAATGTCGAGCAGGACAACACATCCCACGAATCCGCAGGTCCCGGCCCGGACGTGACGTCGAGCAGCTCGGTAGAACGCGTGCACGACCCGGCGACACCTACGAATCTGTCGAACTGGTTGCACGGTCCTTGGCCGTGGTCACGCCCTCCTTCCTTCTCCAGCTGACAGATGCTACGGTTAGTTCATATAGAGCAGATGCCGCGGAGGTGGCTGATGACTGAGATCCTGACCCGAGACGCTGACAAGCTGCACCGCGCGCTGGCGAAGGGCGGCGACGAGGTCCGGCTCACGGTCTCGCGTGAGACCGCCGAGTGGATGGCACGGCTCGTCGATGCCAAGGTGAGCGGCCACGACGTCGTGCTCACGAACAGTCTTGGCGAGGTCACCCCGACCCAGGCTGGGCAGCTGCTCGGCATGTCCCGGCCCCAGGTTCGCAAGCTGATGGACGACGGCAAGCTCGGCTTCCGCAAGGTGGGCACCCACCACCGGATCACCGTCGCCTCGATTCAGACCTTCCTGGCGGCCGAGCGCGACCGGCGGGCCCCGATCCTTGCCGAGATCGCGAGGCTCCAGAACCGTGCCGGACTTGTGGAGTGACGGGTGAAGCCGCAGAGCTTCTCGGCCCGACGAGGATCGTCCTCGCCGATGCCAACGTCCTCTACTCTCGCGTTCTGCGGGACTACCTAGTCTACTCCGCAGACGAGGGTGCCATCTCGATCAGGTGGAGCCGGGCGATCCTTATCGAGGCTGTGGAGCACCTGCAGGCCAACAACTCGACATTCGACGATGAGCAGGGCGATCTGCTCATCCGGCTGCTCAACGACGCGTACCCGGAAGCCGAGATCGAGCCGACGGCGTCGGCTCGACGCAAGGTGAAGAGCCTCGACATGCCCGATGAGGACGATCGCCACGTGCTTGCGGCAGCCGTGACAGCGCACGCGGACATCGTGTGCACCAACAACGTCAAGGACTTCCCACCCGAGACCATGGCGTCGGTGGGGATCGAGTTGCTCACAGCAGATGCCTTGCTCTCTCGGCTCGTGACCATGTACCCGTCGGAGATGCTGGACGCGCACCGGACCACGGTGGCGAGCTTGACCGCGGCGACGGACACGTCGACCATCGCCGCGCTACGTCGGGCCAAGGCCACCCAGACGGCCGACCTGATGGAAGCGCTGTTGAAGAGATCCTGACCGGCCCCCGCCGGGCAGCGTGCCTGCAGCGTGGTCACGCGGGCGAGGGGATCAGGGAAGGCCGTCGGGATCTCCGGGTCTGGCGTCGCGCTCGGGATCTCGCCTAGGTCGCTCAGCGACACGGGCCACTACGTGATCGAAGCCGAGCCAGCGGCAGTATCGGCGAGTCGGGTGAACCGGTGCTGACCCGCATCGATCTCGACGTCGAGGAGCGAGACGGTCTCCTCGACCGTCTCGCTGCTGAGGGGCGTGCCACCGACACGAGGCCATCGACCATCGTCGGCAGAGACCCGCAGCGGGTCCGGTCGACTTCTACACCCGCTTCTACACCGCGGGCCGGGATCGCTTGGCCCGGGATGGTACGGACCGGTACGTCGAATGCGCGAAACCCCAGCTCAGAGGGACGAAACAGCACACGACGGGACCACGAGCTCATAACCCGAAGGTCGCAAGTTCAAATCTTGCCCCCGCCACCAAGAACGCTGAGTTTGCAGGCGAAGCCGGGCCTTGCGGCCCGGCTTCTACCGTGTTCAGGCAGTCTTCTTCCGGTTGTTCCACCGGGTGTGGCCGGTAGAAGTCGGATCAGCGATGAGGTCGGCGAAGACCTGGGCGGCGTCGGCTTGCATGCCGGGTAGCACGTGCTGGTAGCTGTCGATGGTGAAGCTGGCGCGGGAGTGGCCGAGGCGTTCGGCGACGACCTTGGCCGGCACGCCCGCGGCGATGAGCAGCGTGGCGTGGGTGTGGTTGGATCGGGCCGAGGCGCGGTGCCGCCTTGCGGCTGGTCCGTTTCCTCGGCCCGTCCTCCGAACCGGACGTGCGGGTTCCCTCGCATCCGGCTCTCCACGAGTTCATGCCATGGTGGGTGTCCCGCTGG
>JAYRVH010000038.1:0-27069 GCA_041918615.1 Acidimicrobiales bacterium | reverse complement strand
TTGTCGAGCTCACCGGCCTCGCGTAGGGCGCCGACGACGTCGGCGACGAGGTCGTCGACCGACTGGAGGGCTTCGAGGGTGGCCCGGTAGGCCGCGGTGATCCCCGGGAGCTCGTTCTGGCCCCAGCGGGCCGCGAACCAATTCCGCACGTAGGTCGGTTTGTCCGACAGGTCGGCCTCGCCGAACGACGGCGAGACCGGCAGCGTCTCGTCGGCCATCGTCCCCGCGTAGTCACGCGACGGCGCCGGCGACGAACTGTTGGGTGCCGTCGGCCCCAGCCCCCGGTGCGGGGCCCTCGGCCAGATGTTCACGAAGAACGGCTGTGGGCGCTCGGCGAACCGACGGACATCGGCCACCGCCCTCCGCGCGAGCACGTCGGTCGAATAGACCCTGTGGGACGGCCCGAAATGGCGCAGCGTCCCGTTGTCGAACACGTCGAAGTCGAAATAGCTGATGCCGGAGTCGGGGAGCCCGAACCAGTCGTCCCACCCGGGCGGCACGTCGGGGCCCGCGGTGCCACAGACCGGGTCGGTGCTCCCGTAGCAGTTCATGTACTTGCCGACATGGGCGGTCGCGTAACCACCGTCACGCAACCAGGTCGCCAGCGTGTTCGTGTGATCGAGCGCGGTGTAACCCCCGTTCGGGGGCGCGTTGTCTCTCACCCCGTGGTTGTGGCTGTACTGGCCCGTCAGCAGCGTCGCACGCGACGGGCAACACAACGGGACCGTCACGAACGCGTTCGAGAACGTGGTTCCCTTGTCCGCCAGGAGACGCTGCACCTGGGGCATCACCCGCATCGACTCGAGCGTCTGGTCGTCGGTGAGGATCACCACGATGTTCGGCGGGTCGTTCCCGTGCGCCACCTCCAACCGGTACAGCGCCATGGCCACCTGCGCCCTCGTGACCCGCCCGCCCGGCCGCAACGTGCCATCGGGCCGCGGGCTCACCACACCCCGGGCCACCAACCAGTCGAACGCGCCCTGAAACACCGCACCAGCAGCCACGTCACTGAACGGATGAACCGGCGAGCCCGACGGCGAACCTGCCCACCGCCACAGCACCAAACCCATCAGCGACCGCACAACCGGCTCGCCCGGCCCGAACCTGCGACCACGAACCGGGCCCATCACACCACGATCGACCACCCAGTCGACCGCACGTCGATACCCCGACCCCGACGCCACATCGACCACATCCGCCCGCGGGACCCGCGTCGGCGACCCCGCCCGCCGCCACAGCACCTTCGCCAACTGCGCCCGGGTCATCGATGCCTCAGGCCGGAACGCGCCGCCATCCGACAGCGAGAACGTCCCCGTCTCCAACGCCCACAGCACCCCCGCCCGGTACCACGCATCCACAGGCACATCCGACGGAAGCACCGAAGGACGTCCACCAGCGCCGTTCGGCTCCTGAAGTGGCCGGTCCGGGCGACGCCGCATGAATCGACGGTAGCTCTTGCGGGTGAGGGCGCACCGCGACGTGATCCGAGGCTGTGAACAGGGGAAACACCGAGCGTCCGGTGTGGACGGGCCGGTCCGTGCTGACCGCCCAGGCCGGACCGGCGAGGAAGCTGTAGGAGTCCTCTGCCAACTGCAGACCGTGGGCATCGGCGATGGCCGCGGCCGGTCCGGCGAAGCGTCCGTCGTTCATGGCCGGTGGAACCCGGGGCTCGTGGCGTCGACCGGCACCTCGTCCAAGGGCCGGGCGATCTCCTCGTGGGTGGGGCCGACCCGGGCGGCCAGCTCGTCGAGCACGGCGAGGTCGAAGCCATAGACGGCGGCGGCGTTGCCGGCCAGCACCTGCTGCAGCTCGACCGGGTCGGCACCCGAGAACGAACGGCGCAGCAGCTCGCGGGTATAGGGCCAGCTGGCCTCGTGGTGGGGGTAGTCACTGCCCCACAGGTAGTGATCGATGCCGATGTCGTGCCGTGCCGCGGCCTCGGCCGGGCTCGGGAAGCTGGCGGCGACGTACACGTTGCGATGGAAGTACTCGCTGGGCGAGAGCGGCGCCATCTGGTCGACCTCGAACTTGAGCTCGCCGACCCGGCCCGTCGTCGCCGCCTGCTGGTGGAAGGCGTCGAGCGGGGTCAGCGTGGCCCCGATCCACGAGGCGCCCTGCTCGGTGAGCACCAGCTCGAGCTCGGGGAAGCGTTCGAAGACACCGCCGAGGATCAGGTGGGTCAGCGAGCGCCGCGACCAGAACGCCGACTCGGCGACCCACAGCATGCCCGCGGCCTGATGACGGCCGTAGTCGGGAGCGCCGCCACCCGAGTGGTGGTTGACGACCACGCCGAGGTCCTGGCAGGCGGCCCACAACGGGTCGTACACCTGCGAATACAGGGGCTCGAGCTGGGTGGCGTCGGGCGGCACCGCCGGCAGGAGGATCCCCCCACGCAGTCCGTTGGCCGCCGCGAACTCGACATCGGCGATGGCCTCGTCGACGTCGTCGAGGAAGATCTGCGCTATCCCGGCCCGACGCGCCGGATGACGGCCACAGAACTCGACCAGCCATCGGTTGTGGGCACGGATCCCGGCCAGACGCCGTGGGTACTCCTCGGGCGTGGGCGGTCGGGCCACCAGCGCGCCTGTCGGGAAGAACGGCGGGACCGTGTTGGGAAAGACGACCTCGGCGACGACGCCATCGGCCTCCTGCTCGGCGATGCGGCGCTCATCGTCCCAGTTGCGCGTGCGGCTGTCGCCCTGCAGATCTCGGAACGGGTTGGAGTACCCGCCCCGCCAGGCGTCGAACTCGCCCCTCCACGCCGGGTCGAGAAACTCCCGGTAGGCGGCCATGTTCCCGCCCGCGTGGCAGTCGGCGGAGATGATCGTGTAGCGCTCGACGGCGCCGGTCATGGCGGCGGGCATCAGGCCGACCACTCCCGTTCCTTGGCCGGGCGGTACTCGACCGACCGGAGGTCCTCGGCGATGCGCCGGCGCACGACGCGCCCGGGCGGCGTGATCCTCAGCACCTGCACGCGGGCATCGGTCGCATCGACCTCCAGGCAACCGAGCCTAGAGGCAGCGAATTGAGTCCTCCAACCAGCCTCGGCCGTGAGGGCCCACGTGTACGCGGAGCGGTGGGGACGCGCGCGGTAGGGCCAGGAACGCGTCGACCGGACCCTCGTCCGGAACCAACGCGAACGTCGACAGCCCCTCGGGCACGTCCGGAGTGCACGGGCATCGGCTCGCGGTCCGAGCGGATCGCCTGGCGACCCGCGCGAGCCGTCGGCGGTCGCACGGGGACCGCCGACCTCGCCATCTTCGGTCGCCGCCAGTGACCTTCGACCCTGGCGTGGGCCGACCCTGCCGGCCCATCCTGAAGCAGAGACCCGAAACAGAGACCCTGAAACAGAGACAAGGTGAGGAGGTCGTCCCATGGGTGACGAGGATCTGTTCGAGCAAGGAGACCCCCGTGCCGCCGCGATCGCCCGGCTGAAGGCGCGGCGCGAGTTCGGCCAGCACGTGGTGTCGTACCTCGTGGTCAACGCCTTCCTGGTCGGGGTCTGGTACCTGACCGGGGCCGGCTACTTCTGGCCGGCCTGGGTGCTGGCGGGTTGGGGAATCGGCTTGGTGCTTCACGCCTACACCGTCTTCATGCAGAAGCCCATCAGCGAGGCCGACATCGAGCGGGAGATGCACCGTCACGGTCCGACTCCAGCCGCCTGACCTGCGGGTGCCGGACCGGCCGCACACACTGCGATTCTCAGCCCGACGAGCGCCCCGCTCCCTCGACCTCGGCCTCAACCGTCACTTGGAGCTCGTGGGTGGCCGCGGTCGTTGACGGACCGAAGGGCCGGGAGAGCACGAGTTGCCAGGTCGCCTCGCCGGGGGAACGTCCACGGACCACGGCCGTCTCCGGGGTGAGCGCGAGCAGAGGTGGCTCGGCCGTGCCGTCCGCCGATGGGGTCGGGGGTGCCGGTGACTCCCCGAGCTCCACCAACACGTCGGCGACCTCCTCCCCGCGTGAGCAGAGAGCGGTCCACGTGTTGCCGGAGCCTGCGTAGGAAGGCAGGGGTATCTCGACACGCCCTCCGACGGTCACGCTCACATGCCTCGGAAGGTCCGCCACGTTGACCGTCACGCCGCGCCGATCACGGGACCTTCATGCCAGCCAGAGCCGTCGCGCCAATAGTGCTGTAGCCGCCGATCAGATCGGAGCAGGACGACTTCAAGATTCATGCCCCATGATCCTTGGCAGATGCCCGCGACGGCCAGCACGTCGTGCCCGAAGTCACCCCCGTACCGCCAACCGCCGTCACCACCCGCTGCGTTCCAGCGCCACCAGTGCTGGGCTCTCCCGCCGACAACCGCGCAGAGCTCGAAGTTGCCGTGGGGGCCGAGCTCGTCCCGCATCCCGTACTGGCCCTGGATCATCACCGGCGGGCTCGTGACACCGGAACCGAACACAGGGCCTGCAGACCATGCGAACGAGCTGCTGCTTCGCCAGAAGTGCTGCATCGTGCCATCGGTCCGCAACGCCACCAGTTCCAGGTTGCCGTGGGGCGTCCCGTAGGAGCCCTGCACGAGTGTCGCTCCCGATCCGAGGATGCTGCTTCCGAACAGCGGCCCGTCGTGCCACCCCGCACCGTCGCGCCACAGGTGCTGGAGCCGCGTCCCGACCGAGACGACTACCTCGAAGTTCCCGGGCGCGTTGTGGTCGCTCTGCACGAATCCGGGTGTCCCGGTGCAGCCCGACGGCCCGAAGACCCCACCGTCGTTCCACGGCCCGGCCCCGCCGCCACCGGTCCACCAGTGGTGGAGGCGCCCACCGGCAGTCGTGTACACGGCCTCCATGTTCCGGTCGTAGGTCGTTCCGATCAGGGTCGGCATACCGGCAGCGTCGCTCGCGAACTTCGAGGCTGCCGACCACTTCAACGTGGTTCCGTCGCGCCACCGGTGCTTCACCCGCTTTCCGTTCGAACTGGTGACCTCGAGATTGCGATGCAGCTTCCCTTTTCCGCTCTCATAGAGATTGCCGTTGTGCAGGCGGCGCTTCGTCCACGGATCGGGGTTCGTGTTGCGGACCCCATATCGCGCGTAATCATCGATCTTGCACTCGCCGTATGCAATCCATCCGACACCGTTGACCCCCCACCCATTACCCCAGGAGTTCTTGCAGAGCCATGCATTGAGCGCGTCGCTGTACCCGATGATCAAGACGAAGTGCCCGCCGCGAAGGGCGTTGCTCTTGTCGGTGCTGTGGCGGTACACGGTGCTGCCGATCGCGCCGAAGTCGTCGTAGACCTCGAGGTAGCTGACCAGAGGGCCGACCGTGTCGATCCAACCCTTCGAGTCCGCGACCGATACCACATCGAAGGCCGGGCCTCGAACGGAGCGGCCGCTGCGATCGGGCGTCGGAAGATAGGGCGGCGCATCGGTTCGCCACGGCCAAGAACCTGGGTCGCAGATGCCGTGACTGGAGAAGAAGCCGGACACCTCACCCATGTTTCCCAGGTCTGGACAGGTCTTCCCCACACCACGGTGCACGTCCCCCTCGGAAAGACGAACCCACAGCGCATGTTCGATCCGCACCATCGACTCGACCAAGGCGGTGCCGGCGAAGGCCCAGCACGCATTGCAGGGGTTCTGATCCCTGGTGCTCGTCACCCAGTTGGCGCCCCAGCGATTCCGCCAGTCGACGGCTCTCGATGGCGCCCCACCCACTTCGGGGGCCGAGGCCGCCAGGGCGTCGACGACGTCATCGAGGCCGAGCCGCCGCAGCAACGGGCCCGAATGCATCTTCTGCACCGCACGCACCGAGACCAGACGGCGCTCGGCACGTCGAACCGCCAAGAAGGGGTTGTTGCCGACTCCGAGCGAATGGAAGTCAAGCCCGGGTGCGTCGGCGGTGGGCAAGAGCCCGTCGTCGGTCGCACCCAACGGATAGAGCGGAACCCGAACGTAGTCGGGTGGATCAACCGGTGGCTGCCATCCGAGCTGCTCGGACTCGATCAGACTGCGGAGCTTGCCGTAGGTCAATGTCATGGCTCTGAGTCCCTGCTCTCTGTCCGAAATGGAGCGCAGCCACAAAGGTCCAGGAACATGACATCGGAAGAACCCGTATCCGTTTCATACCGACCAGAGGCCCGCGCGAATACTGCTCCTCTGATCAGGATGCTGTCAAGCAGTCCGAGACACGATCTCGCCACTTGTCTTGATCATGTGGCGACCGTTGAATCTCGCGGTGAGATCACCGAGAGTGGCGGAGTCGACGTTTCGAGTGAGTGGTCGAGCATCTCGGCGAGCGGACCGACGACGGGACCGCGGCGCCGGCACGTCGTGAAAGTGACTTTCGACCCTGGTCGCCCCGTGCCCTCCGGGCCGAGACTCGCCGGATGGTCGCGATCGTTGAGGCTGTCGCCGTCGAGAAGACCTACGACACCGGCCGGGTGCGCGTGCCGGCACTCAACGGGGTCGACCTGGTCGTGCAGCAAGGAGAGATGGTTTCGATCATGGGGCCGTCCGGGTGCGGGAAGACCACCCTCCTCAACTGCCTCTCGGGCCTCGACGAGTACGACTCGGGCGACGTGATCATCGAAGGGACCTCGTTGACCGAGATGTCCGACCGCCAGCGCACGGACTACCGGGCGCGGCGCATGGGCTTCGTCTTCCAGTTCTACAACTTGATCCCGGTGCTGACGGCGGTGGAGAACGTGGAGCTCGTGCTGCTCGTCGCCCGGGTGCCCCCGAAAGAGGCACGCGCCCGGGCGCTCGCCGCGCTCGAGCTGGTGGGCCTCGAGAACCGGACGTCGAACCTGCCCGAGGAGCTCTCGGGCGGCGAGCGCCAACGGGTGACCATCGCCCGCGCGCTCGTGAACGAGCCGGCGATCGTGTGGGCCGACGAGCCCACTGGCGACCTCGACAGCGAGAAGGCGCGCGAGGTGGTGGCCCTCATGCGCCGGCTGAACGTGGAGGCGGGGTACACCTTCGTCATCGTCACCCACGACATCGCCGTCGGGCGGGCCACGGATCGCATCATCCGCGTGCTCGACGGCCGCATCGCCGAGGAATTGGAGGTCGCCGGTGTTCGCCCGGGTCACGCTCATTGAGATCGACACGCTGCGGGTCGGCGTCGATGACGCCCTCGTCCTGTTCGAGGAGGGCGTCATGCCCGGCCTGCGCGAGCAGCCCGGTTTCCTCGGCGTGTACGCGATGGCGACGCCCGACGGGAAGGCGCTGCTGATGAGCTTCTGGGAAGAGGCCCAGCAGGCGGAGACCGTGGAGAACACCTGGTACACCGGCGTGCTCGAGGAGCACATGACCATCTTCCGCAGCCCTCCCGGGCGCGAGAGCTACGAAGTCCGCATCGCCGAGCCCCCTCGCGGGACCGGCTAGGGCGCCCAGGAAGGGATCGCAGCCGTGCAGAGCGTCTTCGGCCTCCCCGCAGGGCAGTTGGCCGCGGTGCTCGTGGTCCTGCTCGCCGTCGTGGCCGGGGTCGTGACGGTGCTCGCCCTGCGCAACATCGTCCTGTTCAAGATGGGTCTGCGCAGCGTCGCCCGGCGCCGCGCCCGGAGCGCGCTGATCGTCGTGGGGCTGATGCTCGGGACGGCGATCATCGCGTCGTCCATGCTCACGGGCGACACGATGGCGGCGACGATGCGCTCGTCGGTGCTCGACTCGTTGGGAAGCACGGACGAGTACGTCACCGCTGCCGGATCGTCCTCGGCGCTCGACTCGGCGGTCGCGGTGTCGGCCGCGAGCCCGTACTTCGATGCCGACGAGGCCCTCGCGGCCGTGGACGAGGCCCTCGCCGGCAGCGGCCTCGTGGACGGCAACTCGCCCGCCATCATCGAGCAGGTCGCCGCCCAGAACCCGACGAGCCGCACCACCGAGCCGCGGGTGACGCTCTTCGCCGCCACACCCGACAGGATGGAGCCGTTCGGCTTGCGCGCGCTCGCCGAGGTCGGGGCGGGCGCGGCCCTCCTGAACGAAGAGGCGGCGGACAGCCTCGATGCACAGGTCGGCGACACGCTCGCGTTGTTCGCCGGCGGCGGCCCTCTCGATGTGCAGGTCGCCGGCATCGGCTCGTACCGGGGGACCGGCGGTGACGGACCGGCCGTGTTGATGCCGCTGGCCTCGGCGCAGGCGTTGCTGGACAAGGACGGTGAGGCCAACCACGTGCTCATCTCGAACGTCGGCGGCACGACCTCCGGCACCTCGCGTTCGGACGACGTGGCGGCGCTGCTCGAGCGACCCCTCCGCGACCTCGGCCTCACGATCGAGACCGTCAAGCAGGATGCGCTGGAGGACGCCGACGCCCAGGGCAACGCCGTGATGACCATGTTCACCACCTTCGGCGCCTTCTCGATGGCCGCGGGGATCCTGCTGATCTTCCTGATCTTCGTCATGCTGGCGGCCGAGCGCCGGTCCGAGATGGGTATGGCCCGCGCCATCGGCACCCGACGCGGCCACCTGGTGGAGACCTTCGTGTTCGAAGGCGCCGTCTACGACCTGGCCGCGGCCGCGGTGGGCACCGCACTCGGTGTCGCGGTGGCCTGGGTGATGGTTCGGGTGACCGCGAGCGCGTTCTCGACCTCGGACGACCGTTTCGACCTTCAATTCGCGGCCCGGCCCCGCAGCCTGCTGATCGCGTACGGGCTGGGGGTGCTGCTCACCTTCGCCGTTGTCGCCGTCTCGGCCTGGCGAGTCAGCCGGCTCAACATCGTCAGCGCCATCCGGTCCGTCCCGGAGCCTTCGCGGGCGGGCCGCCGTTGGGCGCGCTGGGGGCTACCGGCCCTCGGGATCGTGTTCGGCATGCTGCTCGTGAGCTCCGGCGTCAGCGCCAAGCAGTTCCTCCCCTGGATGCTCGGCCTGTCCCTGCTGATCGTGTCGATCGTCCCCTTGCTGCGCCTCGTCGGCCTACCCGACCGGATCGCCTACACCGCCGCCGGCCTCGCCCTCGTGGTTCTCTGGCTCCTGCCCCTCGACACCTTCGAGGGCCCTCTGGGCGAGATGGCCATGGACTTCTCCATCTGGGTCGCGGGCGGTCTGTTGATCGTGGTGGGCGCGACCTGGCTCGTGACCTACAACGCCGATCTCCTGCTGGGCGCGGTGCAGACGGTCTCGTCGCGGGTTGCGTCCCTGGCTCCCGTGATGAAGATGGCGGTCACCTTTCCCCTGCGCGACCGCTTCCGCACGGGGGTGACCCTCGCGGTGTTCACGTTGGTCGTGTTCACCCTCGTGACCGGCACCACCATCTCGCAGGCGTTCATCCACGGGTTGGACGACCTCGAGGGCTTCGGCGGCGGCTACGACATCCGCGCCTCCACCACCCCGGAGCTCGCCGTCGAGGATCTCCGCGCCGGGCTGCCCGACGACGTGGCCGCCGACATCGAAGCTGTCGGCGCACAGTCGTTCCTCCCCCTCGATGCGGCCCAGGACGGCACCGGCGCCGAGCCCGCCACCCATCCGGTGCGGGGCCTCGACGACGAGTTCCTCGCCACCAACGGCTTCGAGATGGCCACGATGGCCACGGGTTACGGGTCATCCCAGGAGGTCTGGCAGGCGCTGCGCGAAGACCCGACGCTGGCGGTCGTCGACCCGTACGTGGTGCCTCGTCGGCGCAAGTGGGGATCCGGGGTGCTACCGGAGTTCCAGCTCACGGGGTTCTTCTTCGAGGACCCCTCGTTCGAGCCCGTGCCGGTGACCGTGACCGACGACCAGACCGACACCGTGCTGCACCTCACCGTCATCGGCGTGCTGCGGGACAACATCCCGTTCGAGATGGCCGGCATCTCCGTCTCGCAGGAGGCGCTCGCGCCGTTCGGCGACCGGGCCGTCCCCACCGTGCACCACCTGGCACTCGTGCCTGGCGCCGACGCCGGGCACGTCGCCGACGAGCTGGAGTCGGCCTTCCTCGCGAACGGCCTGGAGGCGGAGACCTACCGGGCCGCCCTCGACGACGCCGTCGGCGGGTCACTCACCTTCAACCGCCTGGTGCAGGGATTCATGGGCCTCGGGCTGTTCGTCGGCGTGGCCGCGCTCGGCGTGATCAGCGCCAGCGCCGTCGTCGAGCGGCGCCAGCAGATCGGCGTGCTCCGCGCCGTCGGCTTCCAGCCCGAGATGGTCCGCAGAGCACTGCTGCTCGAGTCGTCGTTCATCGCCGGGACCGCGATCGTCGTGGGGGCGACGCTCGGCCTGCTGATGTCGTACAACGTCATCACCGATGCCGCCCAGCAGGCCAACTACAGCAGCGTCAGCTTCGTCGTCCCGTGGCTGAACCTGGCAGTGGTCTTCCTCGTCGTCTACCTGGCCGCGCTGGGGGCGACCCTGGCGCCGGCCATCCGGGCCTCGCACGTCTACCCGGCCGAGGCGCTGCGCTACCAGTAGCCGCCGGCACCTGGAAGGCCACGCCACCAACGGAACGATTGCGGCCAGCTTCGGCGCCCCCGGAGCGGGCCGAAGGTCCCCCTGAGACAGGCGCACGAGCCTGCAGGGTGTCCGCGGCGGACAGCGTTGCACTCCGATCCGGTGACGTGCGTCGCGCTGCTTCGAACTCCATCCGTTCGCTCCCAGCCGCCCCGTCGAGCTATCTGGTGCCTTTCGCGGCCGCGGCCGTGGGCTCCCCGTCGCTGCTCGCAGGAGGCTGCTACGGTCCTGCTCGACCCAGCTCTCCGGTGTCCGGGAAGCGAGGTGACCGATGACCCTACCCAAGGTTCTCGCCGGACCCCTCCTCCGCCGCGTGTCCGGGCCGACGGTCGCGGTCTGGGTGGCCCTGAGGGACGCGGGCAACGTCACGCTCACGGTGTGGCCGGGCATCCAGCGCTCCACCGGTCCGGGTGCGGTCGACAGCGGCGTGCCGCCGGTCGCCACGGGTACCGCCGCCACCCGCCGTTTCGGGGCCAGCCTCCATGTCGCCGTCGTCGTGGCCGAGGCCGACGGCACCGTCATCGCCCCCGGTGCCATCCACAGCTACGACCTCACCATCGGCGGTGCCAACCTGCTCACCCTCGGGCTGCTGCGCGACGAGCAGGCCGGGGCCCGGCTCGAGGGCGTGCACCCGAGTGCCCCCCTGCACCTCGCGCTCGGCTACGAGGTCGACCGGCTCCCCACCTTCGCCACCGCCGCGCCGGTCCTCGCCGACCTGCGCCTCGCCCACGCCTCGTGCCGGCGCACCAACTTCGGCGGGCCCCAACTCGTCCACGGGCCGCTGGAGGCCCTCACGGTGGGCGACGGTCGTGCCCAGGAGGGCCCCGACGCCCTGGCATTCCTCGACGACATCATCGAGGAGGACCGAAGCGACCCGGTGCGGCGCCCCCAGCAGCTGTTCCTCACCGGCGACCAGATCTACGCCGACGACCTCGGCGGTACCCTGCTCCCGCAGGTGAACGCCCTCGGCCGCGAGTTGCTCGGCTTCACGGAGACGCTGCCCGTCACCAACAACGAGATCGCCGCCGATCTCGCCAACTTCCCGGTCATGCGCCGCCGCCGGACCGTGCGCGAGCTCGGCTCGTTCACGACCTCCGACGGGCTCCACCACCTGCTGTCCTACGGGGAGTTCCTCGCCATCCACCTCCTGTCGTGGAGCCCCCGCCTGTGGCGGCCGCTCGCCACACCCGACGACGTCTTCGTCCCCTCCACGAAGATCGAGGCGCACCACCTCCAGGACTGGGAGGCCAAGTACGGCTCGGTGGCCAAGTGGCGGGAGGCCAAGGAGCAGGGCTTCGTCGAGGAGGCCGAGCAGGTCGCCATCTTCGCCAGGGCCGTGCCCCGGGTGGCCCGGGCCCTCGCCCAGATCCCGACCTACATGATCTTCGACGACCATGAGGTCACCGACGACTGGTTCCTTTCGAAGAGCTGGCGGACGAGCGTGGTCGCGGCGCCGTTCGGCCGCGCCGTGCTCCGCAACGCCTACGCCGCCTACAGCGTCTGCCAGGGCTGGGGCAACGACCCCGCCCGGTTCGGCCACGAGGGTGCTGCGCCCAAGCCCAAGAACGAGCAGCTGCTCGACACCCTCGAAGCTGTCGCCTCGGCCGGCTCGTTCGCGCCGCACGAAGCGGCGCTGGAGAGGCTGTTCGGGCTCGAGCCGCCGGGGAAGGATCCCGAGGTCGTCTTCCACTACGACGTCCCCGGGCCCCGCCATCTCGTGCGGGTGCTCGACACGCGGACGCGGCGCACGTTCAGGTCCCGCCTCGGGCCGCCCAACCTGCTCGGCAACAGCCTCGACGCCCAACTCCCACCCGGACCCCTCACCGACGGGCGTGAGCTGCTGATCGTGGTGTCGCCGGTGCCGATCCTGTTCCCTCGCATCTTCGACGCGCTCATCCAGCCCCTGGCCGCTCGGCTCACCGACTTCTTCGCCAACATGAAGGAGGCGGCCACAGCCGACGAGGACGGGCCACCGATCACGGGCAACGAAACGCTCGACGTCGAGGGGTGGGGCGGCGACGAGCAGAACCTCGAGGCGATGATCCGCCGGCTGGGCACGTACCAGCGGGTGATCGTGCTGTCGGGCGATGTGCACTTCTCCTCGAGCCTGGCGCTCGACTACTGGGCGGGAACGGACCCGACCGTCGACAGCCGGATCGTGCAGCTCACCTCCTCGGGCGCGCGCAACGCCGCCAACCGGCAGCGGCAGGCCATCATCCGCTCGGCCCGCTTCAGCGCCCAGCTGCTACGCGGCCCGGCCTTCGAGCGGCTGGGCTGGACCGGCAAGCCCTCGGTCTCCGTGCCCGACGGCACACCCATCTCGCCGGCCCGGCGCACGCGCCTGCGAAAGGAGCCCGGGCTCCTGCCGGCGGCCGGATGGCCGGCCGGCACGACCATCCCGACCGACGAGCCCCCCGACTGGCGCTGGCGGCTCACCGTCCTGCGCGACGAGACACCCCGCGCCGCGGTCATCCACCCCGAGGGGCTCCAGCCGCCGCTGCCGGCGTTCAACGGCGCCGATCCACTGGCGACCTACAACGACGTCGCCGCGGTCCACGCCCAGCTGGCGCTCAGCCCCACCGAGCTGCTGCGCACGATGGTGTTCCGAAGCAACATCGGGATCATCCGCTTCGAGCCCGCCGGCAGCGATCAGGACGTCGTCCATGAGCTCTGGTCCCAGGATGCGCCGCTGTCGAACGAGGGCGCACCGTTCACCAAGCACCGCTCGTCGCTCGCGTTGAGCCCGGCGCTGCCCGCACCGCTGCTCCAGGTGGTGCCCGATGCCTGAGGCCAAGCCCAAGAAGAAGAACGTCTTCCAGAAGCTGGCGGCGATCGCCCGCGACTTCGAAGAGTGGATCGAGGAGACCTTCGGCGACGCCGAGCTGGCGGCCGAGATCAAGGCCGACCTCGGCCTCGATCCCACGAACCCGGCCACGCCGACCCCTGCCGATCCCGACCGCCGCAACCGCCTCAAGGCCTTCGAGGAGAAGCAGGACATCGACGAGGCCGCGCTGGGCGAGGTCATCGCCGACATCAAGGCCACGGTCGACACCGTCATGACGTTCATCGACGCGGCCAAGGCCGACGGGATGGACGCGGTCAACCTGTTCTGGAGCATCTTCAAGGTGTTCTCGGTCGAGGTCCTCCGGGTCCGGAACCCGGCCGGCTACGCCCTCGTGCGTGTCGCCGGGCTCATGACCGAGGACGACGAGACGATGCGTGCACTCGACGCCGACGCCGTGCTGCCACTCGTGCGTGGCGAGGGCACCAAGGTCGACGGCGAGAAGTGGGTGCAGCGCCTGTCGATGGTCGGCGGCGTCACCGTCGTCATGCTGGCCAACTTCGTCGATGCCCTCGACGGTGCCATCGACGCCATGTATGGCTGGGACCCCGACCCCGAGGATCTAGGCGAGACGGCGGCCATCGCGTCGCGGGCGCTGACCGTCACCCTCGATCACGACGTGCTGGGAGGGGCGCGTCCGGCCATCACCCTCATCGGGGTGCCGACCGGCCACGGCGGGCCAGGCCTGTTCGCGTCGGTGTCCGCCGGCTTCCAATTCCCGATGGACGTGGGCGACACCACCTACCTGACCGACATCACCGGCGCCGGTCAGTTCGGGATGTTCATCCCCTTCTCCACCGGCGACGTGCGGTACTTCGCCGGGTTCACGCCGGCGGTGCGCATCACCGCCGAACCGCGTCGCGGTTCGAGCCAGCCGGAGAACGCGCCGGCGCTGGTCGTCGGCACGACCGACGCCACCCGGCTGCAGATCGGTGCCCTGGCCTTCGGCATCGAGGTCACCGCCGACCGGGCCGCGTTCCGGTTGGCGGTGCGCAAGGGCAAGCTCGTCATCGCCCTCGGCACTGCCGACGCCTTCCTCCGCCAGTTGCCGGGCGGGAACGTCGAGATCCCCTTCGAGATCGCCATGGTGGTCGACACCGCCTCGGGCCTGCGGTTCGAAGGGGGCACCGGCCTCAAGGTGAACCTTCCCGTCTCGGCCTCGCTGTTCGGGGTGTTCACCATCCAGTTCCTCGAGCTCGAGCTCGTCCTCGAGCCCTCGATCTCCATCGAGCTACGCGGCGGGTTCTCACTGAAGCTCGGCCCGTTCGCGGCGTCGGTCGACCGCGCCGGCATGGCCATCGACCTCGCCGCCATCAGCCGCACCAGCTTCGACGAGCTGGTGTCGTTCGCGCCGCCGAAGGGCATCGGCCTGGTGCTCGACGCCGGCGTGGTCAAGGGCGGGGGGTACCTGTTCATCGACAGCCAGCGCGGCGAGTACGCCGGCGCCCTCGAGCTCAAATTCCTGACCTTCTCCATCAAGGCCATCGGCCTGCTCTCGACCAAGCGGCCCGACGGCCGCGAGGGCTGGTCGCTGCTGCTGTTCGTGTTCGGGCAGTTCAACATCCACATCGCCTTCGGCATCTTCTGGACGGGCCTGGGCGGGATGATCGGGCTCCACCACCGTGCCGACGTCGACGCCCTCTCCGCCGGCATGCGGACCGGCGCCCTCGACGACATCCTCTTCCCCGACAACCCCGTCGCGGACGCTCCCCGGATCATCAACCGCTATCGCACGCTGTTCCCGATCGAGGACGACAACTTCCTCATCGGACCGATGCTCGAGCTGAGCTTCTCGCAGCCACCGGTGGTCTACGCCCGCCTCGGGCTCATCTTCGACGTCCGCAACGCCCTCGGTCCCGGTTCGGCGTCGCTGTCGAAGGTCGTCATCGTCGGCCAGCTCCTCGTGCAGCTGCCGCCACGCGACACCGAGGTGCCGGCAATCCTCAAGCTGCTCGTCGACGTCGTGGGCTTCTACGACACCGACACGCAGTTCCTCCTGATCCGGGCCCGGTTGCGCGACTCGTTCGTCGGCATCGAGGGCGTCGCCAAGATCGAATTGGCCGGCGAGCTGCTGCTGGCCGTGCAGTTCGGGGCCCACCCGAACTTCGTGCTGTCGGCCGGCGGGTTCCACCCGAAGTACGAGGGGCTGCCCGAGCGGGTGCCCCGCCAGCTCGACCGCCTGCGCGCCAGCTTCGGCATCAAGGTGGTGAAGCTCTCCGTCGAGCAGTACTTCGCGGTCACGCCCAACTCCGTGCAGGCCGGCCAGAGGGCCAGCCTCAAGGCCGACTTCGGAGTGGCCAGCATCGAGGCGTCACTCAGCTGGGACGCCCTCCTGTACCTGTCGCCACGCTTCTACTTCGTCGTCGATCTGGAGTTCCGAGCCAAGGTCAAGGCCTTCGGAGAGACCCTGGCGTCGGTCGGCGTCACGGCCACCCTCGAGGGCCCCGACCAGTGGCACATCAAGGGCGAGTTCAGCTTCTCGATCCTGTGGTGGGACAAGTCGGTCTCGTTCGAGGAGCGGTGGGGCGAGGTCGAGACCGCCGATGCGGGCACGGCCTCGCTGGCCGCCGCCCTCACCGCCGAGCTGGCGAACCCCGACAACGTGGTCGCCGAGGGACCGGTCGGCGGCGCCGGGCTGGTCACGCTGGCACCACCCGGCGGCGCCACCGGCAACCGGGCGCCGGCCCACCCGCTGGGGCGCGTGGCCGTGCGCCAGGGCGCGGTGCCGCTCGGCCTCGAGATCGACCGGCTCGGCACCAGGCGGATCGAAGGCGGACCCACCACCGTCCACATCGACGTGGTGACGCTCAACGACGAGGTCCAACCCACCTTCGAGTCCACCTCGCAGCCCTTCGCCCGGGGGCAGTTCGCCCCGCTCACCGACGAGGCGAGGCTCACCGGCAAGGTGTTCGAACCGTTTCCCTGCGGGGTCGTCGTCGGCGCGGCCGACTACGTCACCCCCGACGGCCTGGCCCGCGATGTCACCGCCACGTTCGAGACCGTTCGCCTCGATCCCGAGCCACAGGGCGTCCTCTCCAAGTGGTCGCTGATCCGGCTGACCGCCATGACGCCGTCGTTCGCGTCGATGGTCGACGCCGCAAGATACGGCGCCGCGGCCCGGTCCGAGCGCGCCGTGCACCAGCGCCGGGGAGTCTCGGCGCTGGGCGGCTCCACGGTCTCGGTGGGCGAGCCGCCCATGGCGCTGGTCGATCCCGACCGACTGACCGAAGCGGCGACGCTGCTCGGGCCTGCGACCGCGTCGCCCTCGCTGGCCGCCCAGGCGGCGGCCGTCGGCGGCCTCCGGGTCCTCGAGGCCTTCGAGGTCGTCCCATGAGCGTGCTTGCGAGCGAACGCAAGAGGCGGCGCCTCCTCGTAGGTGCTCGGCGGGCGCAGGACGGCCGGGCCGGGCACGAGTCGCAGGTGCACCGATGAGTGCCCCGGCCCAGTACCGGTTCCTGCCGTGGTCGCGGCGGGGTCTCGTCGCTGAGCTGCGCGACAGCGCCGGCGCGGCCACCGGCCCGCTCCCGGCGCGGGGCGCCATCAAGTTGGCCATGACCCTGTCGGGCGGGCTCGGGGGCGCGGAGGCCGCCGCGACGATCGCGGGGCCGGGCGACGTGGTCGGCATCGAGTGGAGCGCCATCGTCCGCACCACGCCCCGGCGCGAGGCATCGAACGTCGAGCCCAACTACCTCGTCGCCGTCGACTTCGACGACGCCGACTTCCCGTGGCTGCTCACGCCGTCGGCCGCCAACGTCCAGGGCCAGCTCCGGCCATGGCTGGCCCTCGTCGTGGTCGAGGACCGCCCCGGGGTGACCATCTCCGCGCCGGCAGGCGCACCGCTGGCGCAGCTGACCATCGAGTCGGGCGCCACGCGAGAGCTGCCCGACCTCACGGGCTCATGGGCCTGGGCCCACACGCAGCTGCTCGTCGCGCAGGGAGCGGGTGCCGAGGCCGCACCGGCGCTCCAGTCCGACCCCGACCGCCACGTCTCCCGTCTGCTCTGTCCCCGACGGCTGCGTCCCAACGCACGCTGGCACGCCTGCCTCGTCCCGGCGTTCGACGCCGGCGTCGTGCGCGGCCTCGGCCAGGTGCCCACGGAGGCGACGCTCGCCCCGGCATGGACCGACCAGGACTCGATCACGCTGCCGCTCTACTTCCACTGGTCGTTCGGGACCGGCGCGGAGGGCGACTTCGAGAGCCTGGCTCGGCGTCTGAAGCCGTTCAAGATCGAGACCGCCGACGGCGTTCCCACGGTCGGAACCGTGAAGATGCACATCGGCGCGCCCGGCGGTCCGGTCCGCCTACCCGACGGCCACCCCAAGCGGATCGTGCTCATGGACGGCGCCCTGCGCTCGCTTCAGCAGGACGACGGGATCCTGAGCGAGATCCCCACGGAGCTCCGCAACCCGCTGGCCCGCCTGCTCGACGACATCGCCGACCCGTCGGGCACCGATCCCGACGATGGCGCGGTCGGCCCCCCGCTCTACGGGAGCTGGCCGGTGAACCGCTTCGCCCTGGCCGGCCTCGATCGGGGCTGGTTCGCCGAGCTCAACCTCGACCCCCGGGCGCGGGTGGGCGCCGGGCTCGGCGGCGAGGTGGCGCGGGCCGAGCAGGAGGACCTCGTCACCGCCTGCTGGCAGCAGGTCGGGGCCGTCCTCCAGGCCAACGCCCTGCTGTCGCGGGCGCGCCTGTCGATCGAGGCCAGTACCCGGTTCCACGATCGGACGATCGCCAGGCTGGCGCCCGAGCGGGTCCTGAGCTACGCGGCGCCGCTCAGTGACCGGACGCCCCTCGCGGCGACCACGGTCAAGGCCGCCATTGGAACGACCAGCCTCCCCGACGCGACCGTCGATCCCGCCCTCCGGCGGCTCGCCGCGCCCACCGGCCGGTTCGTTCGCAAGGCGGCGCGCCGCGCCTCGCTCGATGCCGGCACCGTCGGCTCCGGGCTCGTGGCTCGGCTCGCGGCCGGCTCCAAGACCGTCGACCCCACCTCGTTCGTGCCCGCCGGCGTGGCCCCGCCCGAGGGTGCCGAGCCGATCGTCGACGGCGACGAGGTCGACCTGTCGCCCATCGGCCTTCCGGTTCGACTGTCGGTTGCCGACACGGCCGCTCTCCGGGACGGCATCGCTGCGGTGCGCCAGGTCGGCGCTCCGACGCCGACCGATCGCCTGCGCCTCCGAGCCGACCTGCGCGACGTAGGGCTCATCACCAGCCGCCACATTGATGCCCTGGCCTCGTTCGCCGACCTCGCGACGGCCGGTGGCCGCCCCGCCCTCACCACCGATGGCATCAGCGAGCTCCGGCTCGCCGTCGCCGGCCAGCCCGATCCGGCCGCCTTCGTCGTCGGTCGCCTCGCCGACGGCACCGTCCGCTTCGACGCCGTCGACGTGACGCGACGGGGCGAGATCGTGCGGCGCACCCCGGTGTCGGAGCGCAGTGAGGTCCTGGGCCGCTTCGAAGGCGTCGTCAACGCCCGGGCCGCAGTCAACCGACTGCCACCCAACGCCCTCCGTCCCGGCGCCGTCCCGGCCGTCGTGCGCCCCACGTCGACCGCCGACGGCGTCGAGGTGCGCCGGCCGGGAGGTCCCCTCGGCGGCGTCTTCGAGGGTCCCACCGTCACCGTGCCGCCCCCGGTGCGCGACGCTGTCGTGATCGGTCGATTCGAAGCCGCGATCGGGCGCGTGGCCGAGGTGTCGGCGCTGGCCGACCCGTCGCCGACGCGAGTGGTCGTGCCCTTTGCGCTGACCGCTGCCGCGGCGGCCCTCTCCGACCGCTGTGCGCCGGCGGTCGCCCATGTCGCCCGGGTCGGCACCATGGTGCGCTTCGGCGGCGTGGCCCTCAGCGACCTCGCGAACGGGCCGATCGTGGGCGGGCTGGCCGTCAGCCCGCAGGTCGATCGGATCATGGCCTACCCCGAGCTGGACGATGCGACGTACCGGCTGCTGGCCCGCTACGACCGCGACCGGCTGCTCCCGGGCGTCGACGCCATACCGCCCGACTCGGTGACCTTGCTCGAGACCAACCCCCGCTTCGTCGCCGCCTTCCTCGCCGGCCTCAACCACGAATTCAACCGGGAGCTGCTGTGGCGCCGCTACCCCACCGATCAACGAGGCACCCCGATGCGCCGCTTCTGGGATCGGACCGGCGGCGGCGTCGACATCGCGCCCGTGCACACCTGGAAGCCGCTCACCACAGCGCTGGTCGAGCAGGCCGCTGGCGAGTCGAACCTCGTGCTCCTCGTACGCGGCGAGCTGCTGCGGCGCTACCCGAACACCGTCGTGGTGGCCATGCGGGCCTCCGGCCCCGACACGCCGAGCTCCGACGACGCCGACGTGGAACGGCCGATCTTCGCCGGCTTCCTCGAGCCCGACGTCACCTTCTACGGCTTCGACCTGCAGGACGACGACCTGGCGGTGGGCGACGGCTGGTTCTTCGCCCTCCAGGAACAGGTCACCGAACCCCGGTTCGCGCTCGACGAGACCGTGCCGCCCGACCGGCTCGGCGCTCCTGGTGCCTGGCGGGCCGTGGCGTGGCCCGACACGCCCGTCCCGAGGGGGGAGACGTTCACCGTGGAGGACCTGCGCACGTTCGCGGCCGCGACCGGGCTGTCGCCCTCGCCCACCAACGGGGCCGCAGTGGCCGACGCGCTGTTCCAGCACCCGGTCCAGGTCCTCGTCCACGCCCGCCATCTGGCTGTCCTCCCATGACCGCACCGCCCGTTCCGGCCCCGAAGGGCGCAACGCCGGCTCCCCGACGAGACGAAGGGTGCGGCCGTGGCTGACACCGAACTTACTCACGCGGTCGCCGGCCTCGTGGGGGCCGTCCCGGTGGCGCTGTTGCCGGTCCGGATCGAGACGCGGTTCTCGGCCGACCGGACATCCCTGGCCATCCGCATCTATCCAGATCAGATCCACCTCGACGCCCACGAGCCCGAGCTCACTGCCGACGAGCGCACCGCCGGGGAGTGGTATTGGCAGCAGCGTTGGCCCGCCATCGGCGACGCCGCCCTGGCCCAGGCCGCCTGGGAACAGCTGGCGGCCCGGTTCCGACCGGGTCGGAGCCGCTACGTGGTCGACCTGCTCCGGCCGTCCAACCTCGACCACGGCGGTGCGACCGGGGTCGATCCCGAGTTCCCGGCCACACCGTCGCGCGACGCCTCGTGGACGCGGGCGGTCGAGGCGGCGGCGCTGCCCGAGCGCTGGGTCGCCATCGGCTACCAGGACGGCCCCGAAGGGCCGGTCGAGGTGTTCCGCCAGCAGTCCGAGCCGGTACCCGACCGCCTCGCCGCCGGACCGTCCCCCGATCCTGGCGAGACCCCACCGCCACTGGACCCGGCGGCGGTCGTCCCCCGCGTCCAGGAGGCGTTCCGTTGGGCGATCGATCCCCAGGACGCCACCGCTGCCGGGATGCTCGTGACCATCCGCGACAGCGACCTGCCGACCGGCCACACCTTGGCCGCCGGACTCAGCCGGCTGGTCGTGCTCGGTGTCGACGGCTCCCCCCCCGATCGTTCCGCGACCACCCTCGAGGGGCTCCTGCGCGGACACGTCGCCACCGGCGACCTGGCCTTCGTCGCTCAGGGCACGCCGACCAACAACACCGGCACCGCCCGCAGCGGGTTCTCCACGTCCTCCGAAGCGCAGTCGATCGAGTGGGCGCCACCCGTGAGCGGCTCCGATCCCGACGCGACCGCCACTGCGGCGGCCGGCCGGTTGGCCACCGCCCTCGGCATCGAGGGCGCCGCCATGGCGCCGTCGCCGGGCGCTTCCGGTCGGTTCCATCAAACCGCCGCGGCCCTGGTCGACGCCCTGTGGGAGGCCACGGGCGGCTACTTCGCCTCCGACCTGCTGGCCCCCCTCGGCGATGACGCCACCACCGCGGATCTCCGCGCGCACGCGACGGAGCACCTCTTCGCCAGCGGTCCGCTACCGGCCATCAGGATCGGGCCACAGCCCTATGGGGTCCTGCCGGTCGTCGCGCCCGGTGCCTTCCATACGGCCGGAGGCGACCGCGCCGGCGCGACCATCGCACGGGTGGCCAGTGCCATGCGCACGTTGTGGGCGCCCCTGGTCGCCAGGGTCCCGCACCTGGGCCGGGCCGGCGATCAGGGTGCCGTCGACCCGATCCTCCTCGAGTTGCTGCAGCGCACGCCCGTGCCGTGGCGGTTGCGCTGGCGGGAGATGGTGCCCCCGCCGCAGTGGTCCTCCACCGACTGGCTCCAGCGCTACCGCACGTACCAGGCGCCCTACCTGTACACGGTCATGGACCTGCTCGGCGTGCCTCGGCCCCGCGCCGCTCGCGTGCAGTACTTGACGGCGGCCGAGGACAGCCATGCGCTGGAGGTGCCGCTCGTCGTGAAGGGCGACGAGGGCGTCGACTACCTGGCCGAGATCGCGGCGCAGGCCCGCGCCGGCGACGAGGGTCGGCGCCAGCTGAACCTGCGGCAGAACTCGGTCGCGCTGCTCGAAGCGCTGCTCGCGTTCGCCGCGGCCCAGGAGCAGGACATAGCGGCCACCGCCGAGTTGGCCGCCACGCTCACCCCTGACGTAGCGGCGGCTTCGGGCCTCGAGCGCAAAGGCATCCGCACCCCGGATCTCGTGCGTGTCGACGTGGCCGACGCGACGAGGGCGCCGTTCGCCTTCACCTCGGCGCGCGAGCTGGCGGCCGCGGTGCTGCCTACGACGGGCGCGCTCGTGCACGATGCCGTGGCCGATCGGCTGGTCACCAACCGCCTCGTCGATCTCGTCCGCCGGCGCACCGACCCCGGCCACGGCATGGCCCGGTACCTCACCGCCGTCGACACGCTGACGTCGGCCGACCCGGACGAGCTGGAGTGGGCCTTCCGGGGCGTGCTCGACCTCTACAGCAGCCGTCTCGACGCCTGGTACACCTCGTTGGCTCACGCCCGCCTGCACCGCCATCGCGCCGCCCAGCCCACGGGGATCCACCTCGGCTGCTACGGCTGGGTCGAGGACCTGGCCCCCGACTCGGGAGCGGCCGCCGAGTCTCTCGGCCACGTCCTGGCCCCGTCGCTCTCGCACGCGGTCGCCGCCGCCGTCCTCCGCAGCGGCCGCCAGTCGCACCAGGCCGAGGGCGCCTTCGACCTCGACCTCACCGCCGCTCGGGTCCGGGAGGCGCTGGCGCTGCTCGAGGGTGTGGCCTCGGGCCAGTCGATCGCCGCCCTCGTGGGCTACCGCATCGAGCGTCGCCTGCGCGACGTCGGCCTGGCCGAGCTCACGGTCCCGCTGCGCATCGAGGCGCCGTTGCAGTCCCGCGACGCCGAGCACGAGCAACCCGTCGAGTCCGTCGCGGCCCGCGACGTCGTCGACGGCGTGCGCCTGCTGACGATCTTCGCCGGCGGTGGCCCGCAGCCATGGGACGCGGTGATGGCGAGGCTGGGTGTGACCGGCACCAAGCGGACACGCCTCGACGATCTGCTTCGAGAGGTCGCTGGTCGCTACGACGCCGTGACCGACGTGCTGTTCGCCGAGACCATCCATCAGACCGCGGCCGGCAACCTCGACCGGGCCAGCGCTGCGGCTGCCGCCCTCGATCGCCAGGAGCGGCCCGTCGAGCCGGAGGTGGCGCGCACCCCGCGCTCGGGAGCAACCGTGGCCAACCGCGTGCTCGTCACCCTGCGCACCGCCACCCGCGCTCCACGATGGCCGGGCCGAGGACCTCGCGGCGCCGCCGAGCCGCGGCTCGACCACTGGTTGGGCACCGTGCTCGGGCCGGCCGCGGACCTGACCGCTGGGGGCGACCTCGTGCGGTCCGGGCCCAATCCTGGAGATCCCGAGGTCGTCGTCGACCTCGGCGTCGTGACCGCCTCGGACCTGGGGCTCTCACCGCTGGCCCTCGTGCTGGCCGCCCAGCGACCAGCAGGTGACCGACCTTCGGAGCTCGAGGCCCGGATCGTGTACGAGCTCGCCCAGCGCGTGCCTGACCCGCGGGAGACCGATCGCATCGAGCTCCGCGACCACACGCTGTTCGGGACCGTCGCCGGGTGGGCCGGCCGCCTCGCTGCGGGGGCCCGCCCGCTGGCGCCCACCGACCTCATCCAGGCCGAGGCCCACCCCTCGGAGGCGGGCGCCGCCGGCGCGGTCGATGTCGTCGACCTGACCCGACGGGCGACAGCCGCGGTCACGGCCCTGCGCCGGGCCGCCGGCAGTCTGCGCCGGGCCTCGCGTACGCCTGCCGCCCGGCGGGACGCGCTGCTGGCGGTCTCGGAGTTGGTCGGGGCCGAGGCCCTGCCCGTGGTGACGGCCTCGCATCCAGACGCCGCCGTGCGGCTCGGCGAGCAGCTCGAATCGGTGCTGACGACCCTGGACGGGACCGTCGCCGCCGCGGACCAACTGGCAGCCGAGCCCGTTCCGGCCGGCGACGATGCCTCCGCTCGGCCGTTGGCGGTCATCCGGTTGGCCCTCGGTGCCCACCAGCCCGTGCTCCCCGTTTTCACGTTGACCCGACCCGGCGACCTGGCGGCATCGGCGGCCGACACGGAGCTCGTCGGTCCCGACCGGACCGCACCGATCGCCTGGCTCCACCAGCACGCCCTGGTCCGCCCCGATCTCGACCCACTCTGCGGCGTGCTCACCCACGCCGAAGCCGGCGGCGTCGACGTCGTGGACCACCTCGTCGTCGCTCAGCTTCCCCACCGGCCCGGCGCCCGCTGGTGCGCCCTGGCCTTCGGTGCCGAGGGCCCACCTCCCGCCGGCACGGTCGGTTTCGTCATCGTGACGCCCGACCGGTTCGACCCGGCCACGCCGATGGCCGGCCTTGCGGTCGACGCGTGGGCCGAGGTCATCCCCGAGCGCGAGCACACAGCCGGGCTCGCCTTCCACTACGACGCCCCGGGCGCCCGGCCACCGCAGGTCGTCGTCCTCGCGGTCCATCCCCAGCCCGACCCCGCCTCCTGGGACCTCGACACCCTGGTGGCCACGGTCAACGAGACCATCGAGCTCACCCACCTGCGGGCGCTGACACTGAAGGAGCTCGACGGCTTCGCCGGGCTACTGCCCGCGCTGTTCCTGCCGAACAACTACACGCGCGACGTCCCGTCGGTGTCGTTCAAGGGGCTGGTCGACGGGGCGGCGGCCCGTGGCCTGCTCACGGCCGACATCGCCGGCGTCGTGGGCAAGTGAGGAGGGGGCACCGCAATGGCTGATCCGATCTGGTCGCTGCCCGTCGACCGGCTCGACCTGGAGCTCGCGAAGCTGCCGTCGATCGTCACCTGGTCGCGGCTCGAGCCGATGGCACTGAGCCCCGATCTGATGCCAGGGCTACAGGCGCTGATCGGCGATCCGCTCTGGATGCTCGCGCGGCAGTGGCAGTTCGAGGAGCTCCGGGGCGAGGACGGCGGCACTCCGATCGCGGCCGTCGTGGAGGTCGAGCAGGCCCGCCTGTCGCGGCTGCACCCCGGCGCACCTGGGCACCAGGCGGCCGCCGCCGCCGTCGACGTGATCGACGACGACGTCCCGCTCGAGGTGATGATCGAGGCCGAGACCGTCGACCGGCCGGCCGACCGGATCCGGGTCGAGGCCGGGCTCGAGCTGCTTCGGATGCTCAGCGCCGACGGGCTCGGGCGCCTGCGCGACAAGGTCGTCGAGCGGTGGAAGTTCGGTCCTGCGACGATCGACCCCGACGACCCGGCCGGCTCGGCTCGAGCAGCCGTGGTGGCCGGCCGGGTGCCCGACGCCGGTCTGGTCGAGGCCGAGTTGGCCCCGCTGGACGGTGGCGCCGGCCCGCTCACGGGGCTGCCCCCGAACTTCACCGTCCCTGGAGGGGGCACGGCCAAGGCCCGCGCCACCCTCGGGCGGTGGCTGCGCTGGTACCGCGCCTACTTCGGGCGGCCCGTCCTCGGACCGACGGGATCGTCGGCCTGGAACCCCCACCGCCAGGAGTACGCCTTCGCCGTCCAGGCAGAGCTGCCGTCGGGTCCGGCCGTGCTCCAGGCCGAGGAGTACACGACCGGCCGGCTCGACTGGCCCGACTTCACCGCCGGCGGGCCGACCCTGGGCCCCACGCCCGCGGGCCGGGCCGGCGACGTGCGGCGGGGGGTGCTGCTCCCCACCCCGGCGCGCTTCCCCGGGATGCCGGCCGACCGGCTCTGGGAGTTCGAGGACTCCCGGGCTTACCTCGGCGGGATCGAGGCCGGCCCGACCGACCTGGCCCGGATGGCACTGGTCGAGTTCTCGCTCAGCTTCGGCGTCGACTGGTTCGTGCTCCCCGTCGACGTCGCCGCGGGTTCCGTGCTGCGCCTCCGGTCGCTCGCCGTACGCGACACGTTCGGCAACGTCGTGGACGTCGGGCCGGCCCGCCAGCGGGGTGGGTGGGCCATGTTCGGCCTCACCCCGTCGACAGACACCACCCGCGACGCCGACCTGTTCGTGATCCCTCCGGTCGTCCCGCACCTGCTCGAGGGCGATCCACTCGAGGAGATCGCCCTGTTCCGCGACGAGATGGCCAACCTGGTGTGGGGCGTCGAACGGGTGGTCCAGGGACCATCGGGTGAGCCCGTGCACCGCGGCCGGCGGGCCGCTCCGGTGTCGCTGCCAGAGCGGGAGCCCGGCGATCTCGACGACGCCGCCGTCGACTACCGGCTCATGTCGCCCGTGCCCGACCACTGGGTCCCCTTCGTCGCCGTCCCGGTGCCAGGAGCTGCCTCAGGCGCGATCGAACTGGAGCGCCGGCCTCTGCTGCACTTCCGCAACGACCACACCAGCGAGCTGACCCACCCCCACGGCGTGCTGCTCCGGACGACGCCGAACGCCGACGTGACCCACGATCGGCTCCGGCTGGCCGAGGAGGAGGTCCCCCGCGACGGCGCCGTGGTCACACGCCGATACCAATTGGCTCGCACACCAGCGGGCGCCACCATCTTGTGGATCGGCCGCCGGAAGCGCACCGGCGAGGGCGAGGGGTGGAGCGGCCTCCGGTTCGACACCGCGTTGCCGCCCCGGTCGTCCTGATCGCCTGGGTCACCGCTCGGGACGGCCGACTTGGCGTCTTCCAGCAAGCGGTAGCACCTGAATCACCGCCTCGCCCACCATCTGGCCCTTGCATCCGCGAGCTGCCCGTCCATAGCCGACAAGCACGTCAGCCTGCACACGGTGCGTCACACCGCCGCCATGCGGCTCCTGCTCGCCGGCAACGACATCACCGTCATCGCGCTCTGGCTCGGACAGATCGCAACGACAAACATCTACCTGCACGCGACATGAGCCACAAGCACTTGGACCGAACCATCATCTGGAACGAACGCCAACTCCGCCGGCTCCTCACCGACTACATCGACCGCTACAACAGCCACCGCCCCCACCGCGCCCTCGACCGACACGCCCCGACGACGCCGTCGGCAAGGTGATCGAGCCACCCTTCGGGCGCATCGTCGAGCGGCGCAGCACCTGCGCCGGGCTCATCAACGAGTACCGCGCCGCGGCCCGAACCAAGCAACGGCCTCCTGAGCACGCCACAGAGCAAGCGAACCCGCCCGCCCCGCCGGGAGGCGAGCCAACTCCGCAGGCCACCCACGGCCTGTCGACGCGAGCACGCTGCCATGGAGCAGGCTGAGCGGCCCACAAGTCGTGCCGATGACTTCTCGGCACTTACACGATGCCGGCGTCCTCGCAGGACTGCTGCGCTGCCTCGACGTCCGCGGGGTCGAGGTCATCTGGGGTGAGCAGGGCCTCCGCGGCCCCAGCCACCGGGACAGGGGCCTCGCCGCGGCTGAAGAGCGAATCGGATGGGGGAACACGCCAGCTGTTGGCGAATCTACGCACCTTGTTGTCGTTCGCCGGCTGCTCCACCACGTTGCCGTCGCGGATCTGTAGGTCGTTGCCTGCGTCGCCGTCGAGGTTCCCG
>JAYRVH010000037.1:0-4209 GCA_041918615.1 Acidimicrobiales bacterium | reverse complement strand
CCACTCGCCGGCGTGCGCACCGGCCGGGTCGACGAACTCCACCCGGTACGTGCCCGGCGGCAGGTCCAGGTCGTAGTGGCCGCCGGCGTCGGTGAACCCACCCCGCACGAACGAGAAGTCGGCCGCGTCGAGCGCCACCACGAGGGCGCCCTCCAGGGGCTCGCCGCCGCCGGTCACGGTGCCCTCGATCCCCGCTCCCGCGCCGGCGGGCGCCGCCGCGGCCAGGGACGCGTCCGCGGTCGTGGTCTGGCCCGGCTGCAGTGTCACGACGTCGGCGCCGGTGGGAACCGTCGAGTCATCGAAGAACTCGATCTGGTGCCCACCGGAAGGATCGAGGAAGACGACCAGGTGCGCTCCCGCACCGAGCCCGGTGACCGCATAGGTGCCGTCGCCGCCGGTCACGGCACCGGCCGCCAGCGTGCCGTCGCTGAGATCGACCACACCCACGAAGACGCCCGGCGCCGGCGCCCCGCCCGGGCTGGTCCTGACCGTGCCTGCCACCCGCGCGGTCCGGCCGGCCGGCGTGAGTGCCGCGTTGACGACGTTCGGGGCGTTCGCCGCCACCGGCACCTGGGCAGCCGACGCGAGGTCGGACAGGGGGACGTCGTCGTGCCACTCACCGGTGTGCGTACCGGTGGGGTCGAGGAACCCCACCCACCGGTCGCCCAGGCCGACATCGCCCAGGAAGCGCCCGTCGGCGCCCGCAGTCAGGCCCCGCATCGCTCCGGTCCGTGCATCGACTGCGATGGCCCACGCCCCGCCGACAGGGTCGCCGGTGCCGGTCTCCGTGACGACGCCAGTGAGGCCGAACCCGTAGCGGCGAACGCGGCCGCCGGCCTCGTCGAGCACGTAGACCGTGCCGTCCGGTGCCACGGACACACCGTCAGCGCCCGGCGTCTCCCAACGTGCCAGGACGGTGCCCTGCTCGTCGAGCACCTTCACCACATCGGGCTCGCTCGATCGTCGGAGCGCGGCGTAGAGGCGACCCGAGGCGTCGACGTCGAGGTCCCGCAGGCCGTCCAGCGTGCTCAGCGGGAACGCGCCGAGCAGCTGGCCGCTGCGGGTGTACCGGTAGATGGCCGACAGGTACCTGACGTACACACGATCGGTGCCGTCGTGCACCGCGAGGGTGTTGGCGTTCGGCTGGGCGATCAGGAAGCTGCCGTCTGCGCCGCCGGCCCCGTTGACCCGGAGCACCCGGGGCTCGCTGAGGATCTGGCAGTTGAACCAGTCGCATTCCTGTTCGTCCGGCGTCACGTACCAGGTGCGCCCGTCCTCGGCGGTGCTGATGTCCTCGGCGTAGCCCACTGGCGCGGTCCATTGCAGGATGCCGTCGGGACTCGACCGACGCAGCTCGCCGGTGCCGACCAGGCCGACGACACGCATCGTCACGACGTTGCCGGCCAGGTCGGTTTCAACGTGCACGGGATCGGGGGAGGCGAACTCGGATTCGAACGTGCCGTCGAAGCCGAACCGGGACACCACGTCGTTCCCAGTGTTGGCGATCAGCACGTCGCCGGTGTGGTCAACCGCGATGGCGTCCGGCGAATCGAGCTGGCCCGGTCCCTCACCGGCGACGCCCCACTCGTCGAGGAGCACCGGCCCGGCCGCAAGCGACACCTCCACCGATGCGGGCTCTGACGCCAACGGTGACGTCTGGTCGGTGTCCACCGTGGCGGTGTGCGTGAGGGCTCCGACGGCAGACGGGATGAGCAGGCACTCGGCGAGGTGCTCCTCACCTGGCGCCAGATCGGGCACCGGCCCCCCACACGCCGGCGCGCTTGGATCGCTCACGGAGAGTCCGGTCAACGTGGTCGTGCCCGTGTTGGCCACCATGACCTTGGCCCGCAACAGCGCGCCGACCGATCCCGACGGGTCGTCGAACCCGGCCCGCACGGTGACGAACGAGCCGGTCGCCAACTGGTGCAGGCTGCCGGTCGTCTCGGTCTGACGGTCGTAGAACGTGACCAACCGGTGCAGGCCGTCCACCGCTACGGCCGAGCGCCAGGTGAGCCCCAGGTCCCACTCGCGGACGAAGGCCCCCGAACGGGTGTACTTCGCCACACCGCCATCCCGGGCGACGTAGAGGTTGCCGTTCGCGTCAACCGCGACTGCGCCCTGGAAACGCCTCGGCGTGAAGGCCGCGTAGAGGCTCACCTCCTCGAACATCGGCATGGCGCCGCCCGCACGGGTGAAGCGCAGCACCCGGCGGTGGCCGGCGTCGACCACGTAGACCGAGGGGCCCTGACCCACGACCACGTCACCGGGGTCGTCGAGCGAACCGCTCCATGCCAGCTCGAAGACGCCCGCCGACGAGAACCGCTGCACCCGGTCGTTGCCGGAGTCGGCCACGAAGACGTCACCGGTGTCGTCCACCGCGATCCCCGACGGGCCGTCGAACTGGCCGTGGCCGGAACCTGTCGAGCCCCATTGGGCCTCGAAGGTGCCGTCCGCACTGAAGCGCTGCACCCGATCGTTGCCCGTGTCGGTCACAAAGACGTCGCCGCTGGCATCGACCGTCAGCGATTCGGGGGCGTCGAACTGACCGGTGCCGGTGCCGGCGAACGGCCCGCCCCAGTGGGACACATAGGCACCGGTCGAGGTCAGCCGTTGCACCCGGTGGTTCACCACCTCGACGACGTACTGGTCGCCTGACGGTGCCAGCGCCACATCGGCCGGGCGGGCCAGGTGCGGCATGCTGGCGTTGTCCGCGGACCCGAGTCGATCGACGAAGCCGCCGTCGGCGTCGAAGCGGCTCAACCAATCGGTGCGAAACGCGTAGGAGCCGCCGCTCACCGCTGTGTCCGAGTCGACGACCGTGACCACGCCGTCTGCATCGACCGCCAGGCCCTTCGGCGCCCACAGCAGGCCCCGGTCGAGCTCGCTCACCGGTACCGGCCGTTCCAGGGTCTCGCCGAACGCGGTGGCGTGCGTCAGGGCGGCGTCGATGATGAAGCCGCGGTGCGGGGACGTCGAGGTGGTCTTCTGCGTGATGTACACGCGCCCGTCGGGGCCGGCGTCGACGGAGAGCGGTTCGACCGTGGTCGATATCCATTGGGCGACGAACGCCCCGGACGCCGTGTAGCGCTGCACCTTGGCGGTGCCGTCGTCGTTGGCCACCAGCACACTGCCGTCCGGGGCCACCGCCACGTCATTGGGGAAGTCCACCGGATTTGCGCCCGGGCCCCACTTCGTCAGGAATGCCCCGGTGGCGTCGAACGCCTGGATCCGGTCGTTCCGGGAGTCGGCCACATACACCGTCCCGTCGGCGGCCACGGCCACGCCGCTGGGCTCGTTGAACTGACCATCACCCGTGCCGAGCGCACCCCACGACGTGAGGAAGTCGCCGTCTTCGTCGAAGCGTTGGATGCGGTCGTTCTCGGTGTCCGCCACATAGACGGTGCCGTCGGGAGCGACGGCCACGCCCTTGGGATCTTTGAACTGGCCGTTCCCCGAGCCGTCGGATCCCCACACGCTCAGGTCTGCGCCCTCGGCGCTGACGTGGCGGATCCGGTCCAGGCCCCGTTCGACGACGTAGTAGTCACCGTCGGCGTCGACGTCGACCCCCCAGGGAAACCGGAACTGCAGCGAGCCCGGGTACCCATGGCCGTAGCCGCCGAACTCCGAGACCAGGCTGACGGTGGGCTCGTTGGTGGCTGCCCCCGCCGGCGGCGCTGGACCTGGCCCGATGAGCGTGGCGCCGAATGCCGCAATGGCCACGACGACCCCCGCAGAGTTCCGGCGTGAAGGACGCATGCAGCTCTCCTGAACCCGGCGGCCAGTCATCAGCCGCGAATCCCTGCCGAGCCTAGCCGTCGACACCACGCCCGCCCGCCACCTGACTTCCGCAGAATGTGGGCACACGGGGGACCCGTAAGTAGGTCCTGACCTGGGGTTTTGGGCGCGTTGGGGTTGTGGGGTCGTGTTACTACGCGGCTGGCGGGTGGGGTGGTGAGGCTCCCCCCGCTGACCGGTCACGTTGATTACGCGGCCAGGTCGGCCTGGGGTTGACGGTACTGGTTCTCCCACTCGATCGGTGGGATGTAGCCGAGGCTCGAGTGGAGCCGTTTCTCCGGGGGTCAGCGCCCGGCCGTGAGTGCTGATCTGTGTGTTTGGGCAGGTAGAAGGACTCGTGGCGATGATCTGTGAACTGCAACAGGTGTGGTGCACGTGCCGGTTGTCGATGGTCATGTCGCGGTCCTTGGGGTG
>JAYRVH010000036.1:0-2459 GCA_041918615.1 Acidimicrobiales bacterium | reverse complement strand
CGTCAGCGGTCTTGTGCCAGATGAACGGGGTGGGGTTCTCGTTCCAGGTGGCGGCCCAGGCTTCGATGTCGGCGGCGAGTTCTTTGACGTTGCGGTGGGCGGAGCGTTGCAGTTTCTTGGTGGTCAGGGCGGAGAACCAGCACCCATACGAGGTTCATCCAGGACCCGTAGGTGGGCGTGAAGTGGAAGTGGAACCGTCGGTGCCGGAGGAGCCCACTCGGTCGGTCACCGCCGCCAGTGGCTCAACCTGCTCGGGTTCGCCATCATCGAACTCTCTGACCCTCGCCGAACACCAGCGAACCAGTCCCCCACTCGAACACGCGGCTTGACCGCGCCGCCCGGCAGACCGGCCGGCGCTGAGCCGCGTCCCGAACCCGACAGCCACGCCTCGAGCACCCTCGTAGGCTGCGCAACGGACCGAACGGGCGCCGCCGGCACCATCCCCGGTGCCGAAAGTCGCCGCCGCACCACCTTTTCTGCCACCTTTTCGACAACCCCCGCCCGCGTGGGGCCGGTAGAAATCCCGCCAGCCGTGCGATCTCAGGTGGAGTGGGAACGGATTCGGCGGATTCGGGAACGTTTCCGAGACCTCGCCGTGGAGGCATCTGGGTCGCCGGTGAGATGAGCACCTGACCTTCGGGCGCGACACCGACCTCACCCCTACAATGGCCAGCGAGATGTCCACCCCCGACCGTGCGCGAGAGCAGGACGAGTGCCTCGAGCTTCCCGTCGAGGAGTTGCTCCGGCGCGCCAAGCCTCATCCGCCGTACGGCACGCAGGTCATCGACGACCTCACCGCCGAGGAGGCCGACGCCTTCCTCGCCGCCGTGTTGAACTGACGGTGGCCACCGAGCGCCCACGGGGTCCGGTCGTCGTCGACACGGACGTCTACAGCGCCCGCCTCATCCCCGACTCGGCGCTTGCCCGCCGATACGAGCCGCTCCTGGTCGGGCGGGTCGAGTTCGTGTCATTCCAGACCGTGGGCGAAGTCCGCTACGGCGCGCTCCTCCGAGGATGGGGCTCCGCTCGCCTACGACGGATGGAAGCCGCGCTCAGCCGGATCGAGATCGTGTACGCGGGCCCTGACCTCGTCCGAACCTACGCCGAGCTCCGCGTCGCTTGTCAGCGCGCCGGCCACGCGCTCAGCCAGCGTGAGCACGACGCCGACCGATGGATCGCCGCCACCGCCATCCGGCTCGGCATCCCACCCGTGTCGAACGATGGTGTCTTCAAGGACACACCGGGACTTGCCTTGGAGACCAAGCCGACCTGACATCGGGGCTCAACACTCACCAGCAGCGCCCCGATCCAGACCACTCCCCTCCCGATGCCGGGCTCGACGGGGGACCCGCACGAGTGGGGCGTGACTACCGTCGTCGACGCCATGAACCTCGTCCCCTCGATCGCCCGTCTGGTCCTCGACCGCCTGGGTTGGCTGTTCGCTGGCGGCGATGAGCGTGACGCCAAGATCCTCGCCCTGCGCCACCAGGTCCTCGTGCTGCAACGCCAGGTCGCCCGACCTCGGTTCAACGAGACCGACCGCACCATCCTCGCCGTGTTGTCCGCCGCGTTCGACCGGGCCCGTCTCCGCGACGTGTTCCTCATCGTGCAACCGGCCACCGTCATCGGGTGGCACCGCCGCCTCGTCGCCCGCCGCCGGACCAACCCGCCGCTGCCAGACGGGGCTGGCCGCCGGTGCACGCCGAGGTCCGCCGCCTCGCCATCACCATGGCCCGCGAGAACCCCACCTGGGGCTACCGGCGCATCCACGGAGAACCGTCCCGCCTCGGCCACAAGGTGGCCCCGTCGAGCGTGTGGAAGATCCTCCGCGACGCCGGGATCGACCCCACCCCCAACCGGACGGGGTCCACGTGGGCGCAGTTCATCCGTTCCCAGGCCCGAGCAGTGATCGCCACCGACTTCTGTTGCGTCGACACCGCCACCCTTCATCGCCTCCACCTGCTGTCCTTCATCGAGATCAGCTCTCGCCGGGTGCACCTCGCGGGGATCACCACCAACCCCACCGCGGCGTGGACCACCCAAGCGGCCCGGAACTTCCTGATGAGCATCGACAGGCCGTTCCGGTTCGTGATCCACGATGGAGCCGGCCGGTACAGCCCCGCCTTCGACGCGGTCTTCGCCGCCGCCGGGATCGAACCGATCACCACCCCACCCCGCGCGCCGATGGCCAACGCCTACGCCGAACGATGGGTCCGCACCCTGCGCCACGAGCTCCTCGACCGCACCATCATCTGGAACGAACGCCAACTCCGCCGCCTCCTCACCGACTACATCAACCACTACAACGGACACCGCCCTTCTCACGGGGTCCAGGAGCTGTCGCGCCGTGTTGCATAGGGGCGCTGTTTGACGGGTTGTGCAACAGGTGTCCGCGGCTGTGGTGCACGTGGCTGTTACGCATGGTGGTCTTGGCGGGATCGGGCGTTGACGGCGAACGG
>JAYRVH010000035.1:0-16275 GCA_041918615.1 Acidimicrobiales bacterium | reverse complement strand
GGCCCGGCGACGCAGTCGCCGAGAGCGGGATGCATGAGCGCGCCGCTGCGAGTCGACCTGCCCGACGGTGACGGCAACGGCAACGGTGACGAGGTCATCCGCCTCTTCTCGCTCAACCCCGACATGGGCATGGTGGCCGCCGCCTTCTCGGGCAAGGTCTACGAGAAGAGCAAGCTCGACATCCGAGAGCGCGAGTTGGTGCGCATGCGCATCGCCCGCATCAACGACTGCTCGGTGTGCATCGCCACGCGCACCGCCGACCCCGAGGCCGCCGGCCTCTCCGAGGACCTCTACCGGGACATCGAGGACTGGCGCGCCATCAAGGGCCTCACCGACCGAGAGCGGGTCGCCGTCGAGTACGCCGAGCGCTACGCCCTCGACCACCGGAACCTCGACGACGACTTCTGGGCGCGCCTGCGCTCGCTCTGGAGCGACGACGAGGTGCTCGACCTCACCGTCTGCATCTCGGCCTTCCTCGCCATGGGCAGGATGATCGCCGTTCTCGGCCCCACCACCGAGTGCCCGATCGTCCTCGACGCCCACTGACACACGTACCAACTGACACACGTACCGACCGACACACGTACCGATCGCGGTCAGGTCTCCGGGCCGAGGTAGCTGGCGGCGAGCAGGTCACGATCGGCGGCCAGGTCGGCGGCAGATCCCTCGGTCACCACCCGGCCGTGGTTCAACACGTAGGCCCGGTCGGCCACGTGCAATGCCACCGCCACGTGCTGTTCCACCATGAGCACGCCGGTGCCGAGATCGTCGGCGATACGGCGGACGACGGGCACGATCCGCTCGACCACGACCGGCGCGAGGCCCAGGCTCATCTCGTCGACCAGCAGCAGCCGGGGTCGCCGCACCAGGGCCCGCCCGAGGGCCAGCATCTGCTGCTCGCCGCCGGAGAGCAGCCCGGCCTTGCGATCGAGCAACGCCGCCAGGGCCGGGAAGTAGTCGAGCACCTGGGCGAGGGCGGCCCGGTCACGGTGGCGGCCCTGCCCCACGGCCAGGTTCTCCCGCACCGTGAGCTGGGTGAACAGCGACCGGTCCTCGGGCACGTGGGCCACGCCGCGCCGCGCCAGTCGGTGTGGCCGGGTCCGCCGGGTGATGGGCTCACCGAGCACGGCCACCTCGCCGCCCAACGGGGCGAGCAGCGCCGAAGCGGTGAGCAGCGTGGTGGTCTTGCCCGCGCCGTTCGGCCCGAGCAGCGCCACCACCTCGCCCGGGTCGACGCGCAGCGAGAGGTCGCGTACCACCGCCACTCCGTCGTAGCCCGCGGCGAGGCTTCTGAGCTCGAGCACCGGGCCCCCGGTCACCGCCTCGCTTGTCGTGGCCCCGCTCATCCGGAACTGCTCTCGCCCAGGTAGACCCTGATGACGGCGGGGTCGGCGCGGACCTCGGCCGGCGGCCCCGATGCGATCAGCCAGCCCGCGTCGAGCACGTGGACCTGCTCGCACACGCCGAGCACGAGGCCCATGTCGTGGTCGATCAGAAGGACGGCCACGCCGCTGGCGGCCATCGTCTGCAGGTGCTCGCCGAAGAGCAGGCTCTCGTCGGAGTCGAGGCCGGCCGCCGGCTCGTCGAGCAGCACCATCCGCGGCTCGGCCGCCATCGCCCGGGCGACCCCCAGCAGCTTGCGCTGCCCGAGCGACAGCGCCGCGGGCAGGTCGTCCGCCCGGTCGGTGAGGCCCACGGTGTCGAGGGCGCGCATGACCGCTCTGTCGCCGTGGTGTCGCCGGGGACGGAGCAGGTCGGCCAGGACCCCTCTCGCGCCCTCGCGGTGCACCGCGACCAGGCAGTTCTCGGCCACGGTCAGGTCGTCGAACAGCTCGAGGGACTGCCAGGTGCGGGCGAGCCCCTGTCGCGCCCGCCGGTGGGTGGGGAGCGATTCGAGGGCCACCCCGTCGAAGCGGACCTGGCCCCGGTGGGCGACGAACCCCGTCAGCGCGTCGATGAAGGTGGTCTTGCCCGCGCCGTTCGGCCCGATCAGGCCGACCAGCGCGCCGGCGGGCACCTCGAGCGACACCCGGTCGAGGGCGTGGACGCCTCCGAAGGTGACCCCGAGGTCGGTGACCTCGAGCAGTGCATCTGCCATTCCGCCCCAGGGTCTAGCAGGCCGCCCGACACCAGGCCGGGCGCCACGCTCAGACGACCGACCCGGTCTCTTCCGGCGCACTCGCCCGGCGAGCGGCGATCTCGTCGCGAGAGGGCAATCGGCGTGCCGCCGCCTTGGGGGCGAGCAGGCGGTAGATGGTGAAGAACACCATGGCGATGGCACCGGCGAGGGCGGCCCACCGCAGGGCCGGGGTCGCAGAATCGGTGCCCGCCGTCAGCATGTGGACCGTGGCTGCTGCAGCCACCACATAGCTCGTGAGATGGATCGAGTGCCACACACGCTTGGGGATCTTCTTCATGACCAGCGATGTGGCCTCCACGAGGAGGAGGAAGTAGAAGGCCACGATCCCCCAGGTGACGGCCCCGGGCTTGTAGGCCGTGGAAGCCATCGGCACGAACAGCTCGGCCCAGCTGAAGCGCAGGTAGTTGTCACCCACCAACGCCACCAGGTGGACGCCGACGAAAGCCACGGTGAGCCCGCCCAACCAGCGGTGGAGGTCGAGCAGCCACGGGGCCCGCGGCTTGGGGCCGAGGGCCCGGGTGGAGAGCGCGAGCCCCCACAACACCGAGGCCACGGCCAGGAACCAGGCGACTATGCCGGTCGACCGGGCCATGTACCACCAGAAGTGGTTGTTCATCTCGAGTCCTCGCCTCCTGGCGACACGCTAGTAACCGGACGTCTGGTGGTGGGACGTCGGGTGGTGGGCATCAGCTGCCGCTGCTGCTCGTCACCGGGGCCGGTGCGAACGACGAGGCGGGAACCGGGGCGGGAGCCGGGCTGACCGACCGGGTGTCGGCGGGCACGGACTGGGTGGTGGCGGGAGCCGGGGCGGCGACCGTCGTGAGGTGGGGAAGGGCCATGCCGGCCACCATGGTGAACGCGGCGGTTCCGGCGAGGCCGGCGGCCACGATGCGCGCCCGGGCGGCCGGGTGGGGCCGCTTGCGGCGGACGGGCCGGGCCCGACCGGTGGAGGTGGTGTCGGCGGCGGTGAGGTCAGTCATCCTCGCCTCCTTCGTGCTCGACGACCGGCGCCGGCGTGCGGGCGGGGGCCTGCGGGCGGGCGGTCTGTGGGGTGGGGGCGGGTGCGGCCTGGGCGACGACGGGCGCCGGGTCGGCGACGCTGGTGGCCGGAGTGATGAGGCCGAAGTTGAGGGCGATGGCGGCAACGGCCGCCGCGATCACGCCGGTGAGGCTCACTGAGAGTGCGAGGGCCTTGGGGCGATCCATGAGATTTCCTTTCCCGGACTGGTGTGTCCTTGTCTCCCTGAAGGGTACGAAACCACGGCCCATGGGCCGGACAGGCCAATGCCAAGGAATGGCAAAGTCCGCAGCGGCCTCCTCGGGCGCCGTGGTCGTGGGCGGGGGAAGCCGCGATCAGCCGGCAAGCAGGCTGGCGAGCGCCCACAGCGCGGCGATGCCGCCGAGCGCGGCCATCAGGATGCTGCGGGCCACCGGGGCCTTGTCGAGATCGTCCTCCTTGCGCTCCACGGGCGGCCGGACGAGGGCCGCCACGTTGCCGACGCAGAGCGCCCCGCCGAGGGCGAGCACCAGGTAGGCGAGGAGGTCTTCACCGAGGAACACCAGCGACCTCCGGGGACGCGATGGGTGGATGGTCGGGAGCGAACAGCACCACCACGCCGGCGGCGATGATGAGGGCGCCGCCGGCCACCGTACCCACGGTGAGTCCCTCACCGAGCAGCCACCAGCCGAAGAGCACGCCCGCCGCCGGCTCCAGGTAGGCGAGCACCCCCGCCTCGGTGACCGGCACCCGGGCGAGGCAGGTGAAGTAGAGGGCCAGCAGGAGGCCCGTCTGCACGACCCCGAGGACGGCCAACAGGGCCCAGTCGGTGGCGTCGGGCCAGGTGGCGCCACTGGCGGCGGTGAACGGCATCAGCACCACGGCCGCCACCGCCATCTGGAGCAGGGCGAGTCGCACCCCGCCGTGGCGTTCGGCGACGGGCTTGGTGAGCAACAACAGGCCGGCGTAGGACAGGGCGGCGAGGAAGGCCAGGAGCAGCCCGGTCGAGGTCGCACCGCCACCCCCCGGCCCGCCCACCACGAGCACCGAGCCGGCCAGGCCCAACCCGAGCCCGACGATGGTCCGACGGGTCACCCGCTCGCCGAGCACGAACGGCGCCGCCGCCGCCACGAACACCGGCGCCAGGAAGGTGATGAGCAGGACGGTGCCGATCGGCGCCCGCTTGAAGGCCTCGAAGAAGCAGACCCAGTGGGCGGCGACCAGCACTCCCGCGCCGACGACACGGAGGGCGGCGCGTCGGTCCATCGAGCGGCCCGGAAGGCGGTGGCGACCCGCCCACAGCAGCAGGCCGAGGGTCGGCACCGCGATCATCGTGCGGGCCTGGACGATGGCAACCGCCGGCAGGTCGACCTCTTTGACGATCACCCCGATGGTGCCCCAGGCCGCCGAGATCGCGGCGATGCCCACGCCGGCGACACGAGCGGTCGACGGCCCGGACGCCTCACCCATTGCTCACCGGCGGCGGGCCCGACCCGGATGGCGCAGCCGCTCCGACAGACGACGAGCCGACGGACGACGAGCCCGGACGCTGCGCAGCGGAGCGAAGCAGCAGACACACGCTCGACCCGGATGGCGCAGCCGCTCCGACGGAGGAGGAGCCGATGCAATGGACAGGAGCGGAGGTCGCTGAGTGCCAGCACCCTGGGAAAGCGCTGGTGGCGATGCAATGGAGAGAGTGCGACCTCCGCTCCGTGTCCGTTGGTGCCGGCGGGGGCGAAGTCCACCGGCAGTAGAGAGAATCGGTCGCACCCCGCCGGTACTGAAGGCGAACCTCACGGAGAGTGACGATTTTTCTGGCTTCGGCCACTTCCCGGCGTCGGATCGGGGTTCGCCTCGCCGTCGGCGGGCGGCCGCAGGTCCGCGTCGCGCGCCTCGGCCCGCACCCGGGTCGCCTCGGTGACGTCGGTCGCCTCTGGCCGTCGCACCTCGGTGTACGTGGGAGCCCCCGTGGTGGGGTCGAAGCAGAAGCGGGCCGCCGTGCCGTAGGGGGGAGCGGGCAGCGGCCGGCGCTGCGTCAGGTCGAAGCAGCCCTCGTCGACCATGTCGGCCTCGACCACGTAGAGCGGCAGCGGGCCGTCGAGGTAGGAGCGGAGGATGGCTACGTCGCGCTCGACCGAGCGCCGGTAGGAGCCCCCGGCCGGGCTCGAGTCGCACCCGTACACGCCGGCGGCGGTCGTCCCGCACCGCACGATGCGGTTGTCCAGTCGGCCCGAGACCGACCCGTTCCGGCGCTCGAGGCGGTCGGGCGGCCGCTGGGCCGTCACCACGTCGCCGGTGAACCCCCCGCCCGCCGTCAAGGTGCGGCGGAACGCCGACGTCACGACGAAGGTGGCGAGCCTGCTCCGCTCCCAGGCCGCCAGGAACGACGTCGCGTCCTGCTCGCGCCGCTCGGCGACCGTGCGGGGGCTGCGGGCCGGGGCGGCCTGGTGGTCGAGCGCACCCACGATCACCAGGCCCGCGGCGGCCATCGCACCGACCACGAGCCCGGCGACCGCCCAGAGGCGCAATGAGACACGCACCCCTGCATTGTCGCCCGTCGAGGTGCGATGCTGGGGCCATGGCGTTTCACCATGTCGCACTGGCCACCACCGACCTGGCGGCCACCCACCGCTTCTACACCGAGGCCATGGGTTTCGCCCTGGTGAAGGCGGTGGTCGCCCCCACCCCCGAGGGGGGCTGGGCCAAGCACGTCTTCTACGACACGGGGGCGAGCGGGGTCGGCGGGGTGGTCGGCGGCGACGCCGGCGGGCTCATCGCGTTCTGGGAGCTCCACGGCTCGACGGTGGCCGACTTCGACCCCGCCATGTCGACCAGCCACGGCCTGCCGATCTGGGCCAACCACCTGGCCTTCCACGCCCGCGACCGCGACGACCTCGACGCCCGCAAGGACCACTGGCTCGCCTGCGGCCACGACGTGGCCGAGATCGACCACGGCTTCGTCGTTTCGATGTACACCACCGACCCGAACGGCACCATGGTCGAGTGGTGCGCCGACGTCCGGCCACTCGACGACACCGACCGCACCGAGGCCGCCGCCCTGGTCGCCGACCCGAGCCCCGCGCTCACCGAGCCACCCGAGCCCGTGTTCCACCTGGCCGAGTCCTTCGCCGTCGCGACGCCTTCCTGAAACGCCGATCAACGAAGAAAGCGGGTGCCCATGCTCATCGCCTCACTACAGGAGAGCGACAACCTCTACCGGTTGCTCGTGCTCCTCCACGTCCTCGCGGTCATCGCCGGTTTCGGGTCGACCTTCGTCTACCCGCTGACGGGCAACTATGCGTCCAAGCATCCCGGCCCCGAAGGCAAGGGGATCAGCAACGCGACCATCCTCGCCGGACGACGGCTCACCGAGCCCGCCATCTACGCCGCCGGCGCTTTCGGCCTGCTGCTCGTGGTCGTGGGCCCGTACGGCTTCGACGAATCCTGGCTCTCGGCGAGCATGGCGATCTACGTGGCGGCGCTCGTCTTCTCGGCTTTCGTGCACCAACCCAACATCAAGAAGATGGACCAGCTGGTGAACGAGTTGGCCGCCATGGGGCCGCCCCCCGCCGACGCGCCGCCCGCTGGCGGACCGCCGCCTCAGGTCGTCGAGATGGCCAAGCGGGGCAAGGACGCAGCCCGCAACGGCGGCATCCTGCACCTCGCCTTCGTGGTCGTGCTGGTCCTCATGATCTGGGGCCCCCGCGGCGGCTTCTGACCGATCTCAGGTCGGGCCGATGAGGATGATGCTGTCGTCGTCGACCAGGGCGATGGCGGCCGACTTCGGGGGGTTCACCACGACGTCGTTGGTCGCGGCCACGCGGTAGCCGAGGGCGACCTCGCCGCGCCGCGACGCCGCGGCCACGATCTCGGCGAACGTCGCCGTCCCGCCGGGGGCATAGCGACGGGCCGGGCCCATCTGCACCGCCGACCCGTCCGAGTCGAACAGGTCGGTGAACACGGCGTGCAGCTCGGGGCGTTCGGCGAGCTGCGCCATCATCAGGCTGGCGAGGGCGTCGCTGACCACGAAGTCGTCGGCGCCGGTGACCACGGCCAGATCGACGTCGCGGGCGTCGAGGAGCTCGGTGACGATGCGGGGCCGGCGGTCGATCTCGCGCAGGGCGCGGTTGAGCAGGAGCAGGGTGAGCAACGTCTTCGCATCGGCCTCGGCGGGGCTCGTGCCTTCGCGGTAGCCGAGGATGATCACGCTGCCGTAGGGCCGGGCGGCGGCCACGTCGTCGTACTCGTCGGTGCGACCATCGATGTGGCGGACGTGCACGACCAGGTTGGCGAGCTCGGGGACGTCGGGGTCGGTGGTGCCGAGCGACCCTGCGTGGATCAACACGTCGGCGATCGAGCCGGGCGCGACGAACTGGTCGAGCTGGCGCAGCACGAGCGGGGCGAGGTCGTTCCACCCGACGAGGAGCAGGTGCTCGGGCGGCGCCGGCACCGGGTCGTCCGCGGGGCCGGCGGCCGCTGGGCGGTCGACCAACCCGGCGAAGACCACGGTGTCGTCGTCCTCGGACACGGCGATGACCGAGTCGCCGTCGGCGAACAACGAGCCCATGGGCGGGTTCACCTCGACGGCGCCGTCCGCGGTGAAGCGCCCGATCACCGACGACGTGGGGTAGGCCAGCAGCGCCTCGGCGAAGGTTTGGCCCACCAGCTCGGGCGCGGGCTGGAAGTAGATCTCGTCACCGTCGAAGTCGAGCAGCTCCTGGAACACGTAGCTCAGCCCGCTCTGGCGGCAGGCCTGGGCGGTCACGCGGGCCACCACGTCGGTGGCCCGCACGGGCAGCACCCGGCCGTCACCGGCGGCGAGGAGGGCCGCCGCGGTGCCGGCGTCGGTCAGCTCGACGACCACCGCCGCCTGCTTCAACTCGGGGTCACGGCTCATCACCGCGAGCACGGACTTGACCGACTCGGCGTCGCCCGCGGCGCTGCCCTCACCAAGCACGATGATCGAGCGGGCCGCGCCGACGTTCACCATGGCCAGGTCGTTGAGGCTCGACGGGTCGCCCGTGCGGCACACGATGCGGGTGTGACCGGGGTCGCCGGCCCGGTCGCGGATCTCGTCTTCCATCACCGTCTTGTCCTCGGTGGCGAGCACCACGATGCAGCTGCCCGGCTGGTTCTCGTTGGCGATCACGAGCTCGGACACGATGGTGAAGATCCGCGGTGACCATCCCAGGATCAGCGTGTGGCCCTGCTGCACCACGAAGCTGCGGCCCTTGCGCAGGTTCTCGATCTTCTGGTCGAGGGCCACGGCGATGAGGCCGATGAGGGCGCTGGCCAGGAAGATGCCGGCGAGCGTGACGAGCAGCGAGACGACCCGCAGGGGCCAGCCGCCGTCGCCCCCCATGGTGCCGGGGTCGAGGACGCGCAACATGGCCTGCCACATGCCCTCGCCGTACCCGCGCGAGTCGTTGATCTCGAGGCGGAGCAGCGCGAGCCCGGTGGCGGCCAGCACGACCACGAGGGCGGTGGCGGCCACCAGGGCCAGGATCACCATGGAGGTGCCACGCGAGAACACCAGGTCGATGCGGTACCGGAGCTTGTCGCCCCAGGTGATCTCGCGGCCCACCGGGTGGCGGCTCGGTGCGGTCGACGCCTTCGTGGCCGTCTTCACGCGACGCGCACGACCCAGCTTCTGTGCCACGGTCTTCGTCTCCCCTCGTCCGAAGGCCGCAGCGTAGCGAGCGCCCGCCGGCCGGCGAACAGCGCGGGCCCCGTCTCGCGGGGCGACCGGGGCCGTCGCGGGGCACAATGGGGCCATGACGATGATCCAGGAAGCACCCACCGCCATCCATCGCGGCGAGGACGACCTGCCGTGGGTCGACCTCGGCGAGGGCATCGAGCTGAAGGTGCTGCAGGTGAACGTGAACGCCGGCCTGTGGGTGATCCGCAACCGGTTCGCCCCCGGCGCCGCCGTGCAGATCCACAAGCACACGGGCCAGGTGTTCGCCTTCACGCAGTCGGGGTCGTGGAAGTACGCCGAGTCCGAGTACGTGAACACCGCCGGCTCGTACCTCTACGAGCCCGCCGGCTCGGTGCACACGCTGATCGTGCCCGACACCAACACCGAGCCCACCGACGTCTGGTTCACCATCTACGGGGCGAACCTCAACCTCGACGCCGACGGCAACATCGACATAGTCATCGACGCCGGGCTGATCCTCGAGGTCTACCGGGGCATGTGCGCCGCCATCGGCCGGCCCGACCCCCCGGTCATCGTCGACTGACTCACCTCCGGGCCCGCTTCCGACGAGCGCCTCAGCCTTCGAGGGGCAGGCGGAGGGTGAACCGGGCGCCGCCACCGTCGGCGGCGGGCAGGTTCTCGACGCTGGCCTCACCGCCGTGGGCCGTGGCGATGGCGGCGACGATCGAGAGGCCGAGGCCGGCGCCCGTACCGACCCGGGCCGTGTCGGCCCGCCAGAAGCGGTCGAACACCCGCTCGGTGGCCTCGCCGTCGATGCCGGGGCCGTGGTCGCGCACCGTGATCACGGCACGCCCGCCCTCGAGGTGGGCACCCACCTCCACCGGCGTGCCGGCGGGGGTGTGCGTGACGGCGTTGGTGACCAGGTTGGCGATGGCCTGGCGCAGCTGATCCCGGTCGCCCAGGACCACGATCGGCTCGGGCGCGTCGAGCGTCACCGGACGATCGGGCGCGGCGGCCACTGCGTCGCTGCACGCGTCGGCCACGAGCACCGCCAGGTCGACGGGAGCCGACTCCGTGGCCCGGGTCTCGTCGAGTCGGGCCAGCGTCAGCAGGTCCTCGACCAGGGCCTTCATGCGGGCCGCCTCCTCCTCGATGCGGCGGAGGATGATCGCCAGGTCGATGTCCTTCGCCGCGTCGGGCCGGTCCTGGCCGAGTCGGAACAGCTCGGCGAAGCCCTGGATCGACGTGAGTGGGGTGCGCAGCTCGTGCGAGGCGTCGGCAAGGAACTGGCGCAGGCGCCGCTCGGTGGCCGAGCGCTCCGCGAACGACCCCTCGAGGTCCTCGAGCATCGTGTTCAGGGCAAGGCCCAGCTCGCCCACCTCGCTGTGGTCGTCCGCCGGCTCGACCCGCTCGGACAGGTCACCCGCCCGGATCGACCGGGCCTTCGAGGCCATGCGCTCGAGCGGCCGCAGGCCCCGGCGCAGGATCAACCACGAGCCCGATGCCAACAGCACGAGCAGCGTGGCCCCCGCCGCCGTCTCGATGAGCACGAGGCGGCGGAGCGACTCGGCCACCTCGGCCAGCGGGACGGCCACGACCGCGACCCGGCCCGACCGGCCGTCGACGGGCCCGGCGAACACCCGCCACCTGGTGGGCCCCTCGACCGAGCCCGTGTCGAACAGCCGGGGATCGTCCGCGACGGGGCCGAGGTCGACGGGGATGTCGGGCTGGGTCGACGAGTCGGACAACTGCACCCGACTGAGGACGATGCCGTTGTCGTCGCGCAGCTCGCCGTAGGTCCCCGTCGGGGCGACCACCGGCGGTGCGGGCCGGTTGTCATCCGGTGGCTGCCCGCCCAACTGACCCTGGTCACCCCCGGACGCGGGCTGATCACTCCCCGGTCGGGGGCCACCGACACCCGCCTGGTCGAAGAGGCTCACGGTGACCGGCAGCACCGACGAACGCAGCTGTTCGTCGAGGCTGCTGTACTGCGAGCGGGCGTAGAGCGTGTAGGTGGAGAACCCGAAGATGACCAGGCCCACCGCGGCGAGGGCGGTGAGAGCCAGCGTGAGCCGGACGCGCAGCCTCATGGCGAACACGTGGTCGCGTGAGCCGTCACGTCAGAGATCCTGTCCGATATTCCCGGGCGGGGGTTCGACCGTCCACTCAGGCCGCTTCGAGACGCTCGGCCCTCGGAGCGGCTGCCAGCGGCCGCACCGGAGCACGGCGCGCGAACAGCACCCGGTCGAGCACGACGAACTGGGCGACCCACAGTGTCCCGAAGGCGGCCACGTTGGCCATCTCGACCACGGCGGTGCGCGAGAAGGCGTCGAGGCCGGCGCCGGCGGCCCACCGGCCGGCCAGGCTGACCAGGACGGTGGACAGGGCCAGTCCGGCGAACGAGAGCACGCAGAACGGCCCGATCTCGGCGGCCACCGATCGCCGGCCGGTGCGACCCCACACCCAGCGGCGGTTGAGCTCGAACGAGGGCACGGTGCCGACCGCGGTGGCCACGATGTTCGCCCAACCCGGCGACAGCATGTTGGTGACCACCAGGGTGCCGAGCACGATCATGCTGGTGCCCGTGGCGACGCAGGAGACCGCTCCGTAGCGCACCCACTGGCGGAGGCGCTTCACGGCTGCGTGCCCACCTGGCCGGCACCCGCAGGCCGGAAGACCCAGCGGCGCAGCAGGAGGAACCGGCCGACGGCGGCCACACCGTTCACGACGGTCAGCACCACCAGTTGGGCGCCGAGCGACGTGACGGCGGCGGCGGCCAGCAGGCCGAGCGCGACCAGGTCGAGGGCCAGTGGCAGGGCGGCCACCACGGTGCCCGCGACGACGTGGCGACGCCGGTCACTGCGCCCGCTGAGTGAGAACGTCAGCCGCCGGTTGGCCGCGGTGTTGACCACCGAGCACAGTCCGAAGGCGACCACCAGGGCGCCGACCGCACCGATCGGCCCGACCAGGAGGCAGAACAGCACGGCGAACAACAGGGTGCTCACCAGGCCGATCGACGCGAACCGCACCAGTTGGGCGCTGAGTGCGGGCGGGCCGGACTCGAGCCCGCTGGGCGTGGGCGCCAGGAGGCCGGCGGAAAGGGTCGCCTCGCCGCGGGCCATCCGCTTGGCCATGCGCCAGATGCCCCGGAGGTCGTCTCTCGCGGTGCTGACCACGTCGACGCGCGAGTCGGGGTCGTCCACCCAGTCCACCGGCACCTCGTGGATGCGCAGGCCGTTCGCCTCGGCGAGCACCAACAGCTCGGTGTCGAAGAACCAGCCCTGGTCCTCGACCAGGGGAAGGAGCGCACGGGCGACGTCGGCCCGTACCGCCTTGAAGCCGCACTGGGCGTCCGAGAACCCGTTGTGGAGCGTCGCCCGTAGCAGCAGGTTGTAGGTGCGCGAGATCGCCTCGCGCCTCGGGCCCCGGACGATCCGGGAGCCCGGCGCGAGGCGGGTGCCGATGGCCACGTCGCTGTGGCCCGACACGAGCGGAGCGACCAGGGGCAACAAGGCGTCGAGGTCGGTGGAGAGGTCGACGTCCATGTAGGCGACGACCGGCGCGGGGCTGGCGGCCCAGGCGGCCCGCAGCGCCCGACCCCGGCCCTTGGCGTCGAGGTGGACGGCCTGCACCCCGTCGAGCTCGCCGGCGAGCCGGCAGGCGATCGCCCAGGTGTGGTCCGTGCTGGCGTTGTCGGCCACCGTGATGAGCCAGGCCAGCGGGAAGCGGTCGGACAGGTAGGCGTGCAGGCGGCGGATCGATGCTTCGAGGTCGGTGGCCTCGTTGTACACGGGGACCACCACCTCGACCGCGGCAGCGCTGCGACGCTCATCGCCGGCGAGCACCGAGAGCTGATCGCGGCGGGCGCGGGGACCCGGGCGTTCCGGCACGGGGGCAAGGGGGTCGGCGATGTCGGTCATGGCTCACAGGTTCGATCCCGCCGCTGGGCCCACCCTCTGGCGATCCTGGGAAGTTGCTGAGAACTCGCCGATCCGGCGCACGCGGGCCGGGCGCCCGTCCTAGGTTGGCGACCAGCCCGAGGAGCGACCGTGACTGATCCCCCATCGAACCCCGTCCCATCGAACCCCACGATCCTCGTGGTCGACGACGAGGAGCACATCACCGAGCTGCTGTCCATGGGCCTCGGCATGAACGGCTTCGAGGTCGTGCGGGCGGCCAACGGCCGCGAGGGCCTGGCCAAGGTCGAGGAGGTCCGCCCCGACCTCATCGTGCTGGACGTGATGATGCCCGAGCTCGACGGCTTCGAGGTGGCCCGCCGACTCCGCCAGGTCGAGGGCGCCGGCACCCGCGTGCCCATCATCTTCCTGACCGCCCGCGACACCACCGCCGACAAGGTCGAGGGGCTGCGCCTCGGCAGCGACGACTACGTCACCAAGCCCTTCAGCATCGAGGAGCTGGTCGAGCGGGTGAAGGCGGTGCTGCGGCGATCCACCGGCGCCGGCCCCGCCGGCAGCAAGCTGAGCTACGCCGACCTCGAGCTGGACGAGGAGACCCGCGACGTCTGGCGGGCCGGCCAGCCCGTCGACCTCACCCCGACGGAGTACAAGCTGCTCCACTACCTGCTCTCCAACCCCCGCCGGGTACTCACCCGCAACCAGATCCTCGAGCACGTGTGGGACTACACCTTCGAGGGCAACGCCAGCGTGCTCGAGACCTACATCTCCTACCTGCGCCAGAAGGTCGACCACGTCGACCCGCCGCTGATCCACACCGTGCGCGGCGTGGGCTACAGCCTGCGCGTCCCCCGCGGGTCCGCGCCGTGACCCGGTCGGCCGAGCGGCGCTTCCGGGTGATGGGGAGCGACGCCCACATCATCGTGGTCGACGCGGCCGACGAGACCGTGGACGACGCCACCATGGCGCGGGCCAACGAGTCGCTGCTCCACCACGCCCAGCAGCGCCTCGACCAGCTCGAGGCGAAGTGGAGCCGGTTCCAGCCCGACAGCGAGGTCACCCAACTCTCCGCCCGGGCGGGCGGGTGGGTCACCGTCAGCGACGAGACCGCTCTGCTCGTGCGTCGGGCGGTAGAGGCCTGGCGCATCAGCGGGGCCAGCTTCGACCCCACCGTGCTGGGCGACATGATCCGGGCCGGGTACGACCGCTCGTTCGACGCCATGACGTCGGAGGGCGCCGTCCGCTCTGGCCTCAGCCGGCTGCTCCACGGCTGCGGCGACATCGAGGTGGACGGCAACCGGGTGCGGCTTCCCGAGGGCACCGGCTTCGACCCCGGGGGCATCGGCAAGGGCCTGGCCGCCGACCTGCTCACCGCCGAGCTGATCGACGCCGGCGCGGCCGGCGTGTGCGCCAACGTGGGCGGCGACCTGCGGGTGCGGGGCCACGGGCCGACCGCTGACGTGGCCGGCTGGACGGTCGGCATCGACCACCCCTGGCTGCCCGGCCCCATCGCCCTGGTGGGCCTGCTCGACGGGGCCATGGCAACGTCCACCACCCTGAAGCGCCACTGGGAGGTGGAGGGAGAGGCGCGCCACCACCTGATCGACCCGGGCACCGGCCAGCCCTCCAGCAGCGACCTCACCCTGGTCACCGTCATCGCGACCGAGGGCTGGCGGGCCGAGATCCTGGCCAAGGCCGTCCTGCTCCGGGGCAGTGAGCACCCATTCGACCTGCTCGGCGGCACCGGTGCCGAGGCGTTGTGTGTGGACGTCGACGGACAGATCCAGTCCACCGACGGCTTCGCCGCCTTCCTCGGCGGCGTGCCCCTGGCCGACCGCGTCGACGCCTCACCGCCCGACGCCACCTCCACCGCCCTCTGATTCCTCGAATTTCCTGGTGAGAAACCCCCGTGTGGGGGGTGTTTCTCACCAAGGAACTCCGGCGGGCGGCACGTCCGATCTGGTGTGGGACAGGTGCGATAGATCGTTCCACGCCCTCACTCGGTTCCCGGCGCTTGCCACACTCGGGCCCATGGCGAACGGGGACGCCGACCACCTCCGACAAGCCGACGTGGCCGGCGGGGCCGACGGGCCGCCTGGCTCACCGGTGTGGGACGGGTCGGCCTGGGTGGTACCTGGCACCCCGTGGGCGTGGGACGGCGCCCAGTGGGTCGACCGCACCCCACCACCACCCGCCACACCACCACCGCCACCCCCTCCGCCACCGCCACCCCCTCGGCAGGCTGCGGGTCCAGCGTCCACGGCGTCCCCCGCACAACCAGGTGCAGCTCGAGCGGCGAGCCCGATCGCTGCCCCTGCCGGGACGCCCTGGGCCGGACCCGGGGTCCCGGCCGGCACGCCGACCCCCGGCATGCCGGTGAGCCGCGGTGCCGTGTTCGGGCACGTGCTGTGGCGGGTGGCCGCGGTGTGCATCGCCGGCGGCGCGGCGGTGGGATTCCTGCTCATCGCCGCCCTGCTCGTCTTCCCTGACGACAGCGGCGACGGCCGGGCGTTCTCGTTCCTGCTCGTCGGCCCGCTGTTCGGGGGGATCCTCGGGGCCATGCTGAGCGTCGTGGCGGGGCCGACCATCGCCGGCGTGTGCGCGGGGGTCCTGGTCCCCTACCGCGGTCGAGCGAAGACGCTGCTCACGGTGCGCCTCTTGGCGATGGGCCTCGTGGCGCTCTTCCTGCTGGTGCTGTTGTCCGGCGCGGTCCTCGACGTCGGCGTCGTCCTCGTCCTGGCCGGACTCACCGCGGTGTCGTTGGCCGGCGCCTGGTTCCTCTCGCCGTGGGTGATCGGCTGGTACATCCGCCGATGCGAGAGCACCCCAGCCTGAGGTCACGACCCCTCCGTCCTCTTGTCCGGGCGCTTGGGGAACCCCTCAGACGACTCGTGCGTCCCTACTGGCGCCAGGGCGGTCGACCGAGCGGCGGAGGAATTCGCCCAGCACCTTCTCGAGGAGGTGCGCCGCTGTGTGGGGGTTGGCCTACGTGCCCTTCTCTGCGGCCGACGCGACGAGACCGACGTGCCTTCGACGTGCGCTCGACGCCGCCCGTCGCCCTTCCTTTCTTGTCACACCTCCTGGGGAGAATGGGGGCATGGTCGATCCCGCCGCCGACGCCCAGGAGCTGTTGGGTGAGCTCGCCCGCGAGGACCGGGCCGGGTGGGGCCCGTCGGCCCGAGCGCAGCGGGTGCGGGACCTGTTCGCCCTCAAAGAGCGCACCGACGCCGCCTTGTTGACCGCTATCGGCGAGTGGGACGCCGGCAAGGACTGGGCGTACGACGGGCAACTGTCCGCCCCCACGTGGCTGGCGTGGCAGGCGCCGCTCACCAAGGCCACCGCCGGGCGGGTCGTCGCCGATGCCGAGTTCCTGCGTCGCCACGACGACATCGCCGCCCTGTTGGCGGCAGGTGAGCTGTCGTGCGCGCATGTCACCGCCATGGCCAAAGCCGCCCTCCACCACGAGACCGAGTTCGACATCTGCAAGGACTCGCTGCTCGGCTCGGCCCGCGACATGAACCCCACCGACTTCGCGGCGGTGATGGCCTCCTGGGCCAAACTCGTC
>JAYRVH010000034.1:0-17428 GCA_041918615.1 Acidimicrobiales bacterium | reverse complement strand
GCAGATGGCCGCACAACGCGGCCGCGTCCAACAACTCCCGATCCGGAACCGATGATCCCTGCATCCCCCCAGTGTTTTCGATCCGCGCCCCGAACGCGAATCGACAGGGCCCTCAACCCGGATTGCTCAGCAGTCTCCTAGTACCGCTCGAGCGCTGGGTAGCCTCACACAAGCTGAGGTCGGCGCTCAAGGCCGAGTAATGAGGACGAGGGCTGTAGCGCCTCGAGATCAAGCGAGCCGGATGCGAGGTCGCGAGCGCTACGGGTTGGCCGAAACTAGCGCCGACTCTTCGTTGATCCCCAGCTCCGTGAGAAGGACGGATGGCATTGACACCGACACGTCCCCTCGAATTCCTCGGAGTATGTCAACGATCGGAACAAGCCGCCCCTCACGTACGGCGGATTGGAGTTCGGATACGTTGATCAACAGTGGGCAACTTGCCTTCGAATCTAGGTACGGCAACGGCGGAAGGTCGCAGATTACTTGGCAAGGGGTGCCGAGCGATCTGCACAGATCAAGGAAGTTGATGTCGGCGATACCGATCACGTTCTCCACTCCCTGCGCCAGTGAGTAGAGGTACAGACTGTGAAACAAGGCTGGGCTTATCACACCTTGTCGATAGCCTGGAAGGACGGCGATGGTTGCTTGATCGAGAGTCGTTGTGAGATTGATCTCTATTTGGTGGAATTGTTGCATTTCAGAAATGGTGACGTTCCAATTGGTACAACGCTCCATATCGGTGAGAGTCTTGAGACCAAGTTCAGAGCTTCGTATCACTCTCGTTGAGCCAGCTGGCATCAGCTTCTCGTGGTCAATCATCACAATGTGGACAGAGACCGCGTCGTAGGAGTCGTACTCAGCGGCCATCAGTGACGAGTCGTTTCCAAAGTACTCTGAGAAGACCTCAAGCTCCACGTACCGAGCGATATCGGCATATACGCTATCGCCTGCGATGAGATAGGTGCCAAACTGGGTTTCTTCCCGATCGCTACGGTCCGCCATTGTGACGAGGAGTCTCGTTAGGTCATGGATCGCTTCGCGGCGAACAAAGGTTGCCGTGTCTGGCGTCGGAAACTCTTCAAACTCCAGATCGAGTGTCGCGAAATACCCGGCGGAGAAGGCCGCTGCTGCTACGGAGTCAAACTCCTTGCAAGTGTAGATGTCCACACTGAAGAACGCAGGTGCTTCGTCCCATGCGTAGAAATGCGCGCCCGAAGTCTCCCAATGGATCCATCCAGCCCAACCGAAGCGGGTGGACTGGTGAGTCACGGGAGGCATAACTGTCTTCATTCCGAGGACGGTCGAAAGCTGGCTAAGATAGTTCTCGATCTGTTCGGGCGATATTGGGTTCTTGACCTTGCCTTCGATGACAAGTCGTTGACGGTAGATGGCCGGTGCAAGATTCCGCATTGATCATCCTTGAGGGTGTTTGGAAAATAGCTAGGTCCGGTATCGGGGCGAATTCAGTCCGAGTGAGGCCAGGATCCGCGAGTTGGGTAGACTGCTCTGTGAGGCGGTGGTCCTAGGCATATGTGTCATTGATCTCCTTGGCGTACTTGGTGTGGATGCTTCGGCGTTTGAGCTTGGAGGTGGGCGTCAGTTCTTCGGAGTCGGGCAGCCACTCTTCGCCGAGGATGGTCAGCTTCTTGACTCGTTCGGCGTTGTTGAAGGTGGCCATCACTTCAGCGAGGCCCCGCTCGACCTCGGCGCGAACGCGGTCGTCGGCGGCCAGGTCGGCCAATGTCTCGAATGGGATGCCTTCTGACCGGGCCCAAGCGGGTGCGGTGTCGGGGTCGAGCACCACGAGCGCTGAGACGAAGGGCCGGCGGTCACCGATCGCACAGGCCTGACCGATGAGCGGGATCGACTTCAGCGCCGCCTCAAGGTTGGCCGGACTGATGTTCTTGCCTCCGGCGGTGACGATCAACTCCTTCTTGCGGTCGACGATGCTGTAGTAGCCGTCCTCGTCGACGGTGCCGATGTCGCCCGAGTGCAGCCAGCCGTCGCTGCCGAGCGCCTCGGCCGTCTTCTCGGGTTCGTTCAGGTAGCCACTGAAGACGTTGCCGCCCCGGCAGATGATCTCGTTGTCCTCCGCGGCCAGCATCACCTCGCAACCGGGGATTGCAGGGCCGACCGAGCCGGCCTTCACCTTCCGGGCGGCGAAGGTCATGGGCCCGGATGACTCGGACATGCCGTAGATCTCGGCCAGCGGGACCCCGATCGCTCGGAACCAGGCGAGAAGGTCACCGGGTATCGGTGCGGCGCCGGTGATGGCGATGTCGAGGTCGTCGAGACCGAGCATCTCGCGGATGCCGTGGAACGCGACCCCGTCGAGGAAGTTCCACGTCTCCACCTGTTCGGGTGTGGCGCGCTCCCACGCCATGGCGTCGACGATCGGCTTGGCCGCCTCGACCGCCTCGTCGAACTGCCGCGCCTTGGCGGCGTCGGCGGCGAGCGCACCGACCACGCCGGCGTGCATCTTCTCCCAGACTCTGGGCACGCCGAACATGACGTTGGGCCGCACCTCGCGGGCGTACGCCGCGATCTGACCAGGTTCGGGGCAGCACGTCACCTCGTAGCCGAGGAAGGCCTGCTGGTAGTGGCTGGTCATCCGCTCGGCGATGTGCGCCATCGGCAGGTACGACACGATCCGCTTGCCCAGGTAGGTGTCGAGGTCGATCGTGCGTCGCAGGCTCTCCACCGTCCACGCCAGGTTGCGATGGGTGAGCATCACCCCCTTGGGCGGGCCCGTGGTGCCCGACGTGTAGATGAGCGTGGCCAGGTCGTCCGGCGAGGCGAGCGTGGATGCTGCGGCGAGGTCGATCGGGTCGTTGTCGAGCAGGGAGTCGTAGGTGTGGACGTCGGGCCCCGCCCGCCCGTCAGGGTCCTTCACGATGGCGAGGTGGGTGAGCAACGGCAGCTCGCCGCCGACCTCGCGGAACCGATCGAGGAAGCCGACGTCCTCGACGATGGCGAAGGTCGCCTCGCAGTGCCCGGTGAGGTACGCCACCTGCTCGGACGACGACGAGTTGTAGATCGAGATCGGCGTCGCCCCGCAGAAGTATGCGGCCATGTCCACGATGTGGAACTCGGGGATGTTCCTCATCATGATGACGATCCGGCTGCCGGCCGACACGCCGAGTGCGGCAAGCCCGGACGCGGCACGAGCCACCCGGTCGCCGTACTCGGCGAAGGTCATCTCGCCCCAGCCGTCACCTTCCTTCCAGCGCAGCGCCACCAGGTCCGGGTGGGCCGCCACTGTCGCCACGAACGCTGTCGGCACGGTTCTGCCATGGACAGCGGCGTGGATCTCACCGTCGGTAACTCCTGTCATTTCTTCCCCTCGCATGGACTCTCTGCCACATTCATATCGCACTTCTCATGCCAATGAATTGCATCTCGCGCAGAGTGTCGGCCCCGCCACGCGCGGTGCAGACGGGGTCCGGCCGTTCTCCGAGGTGGTGGGAGGACGGGGACGCCACTACCTTGACCGGACGGTCCAGTCCGGGTCGAGAGGCCCGAGGAAGGAGCCATGCACATGGCTACCGCAGTCATCGTCGACGCAGTCCGCACACCGGGGGGCAAGCGCAACGGCAAGCTCTCGGGGTGGCACCCGGCGGATCTCGCCGCCGAGACCCTCAACGCACTCGTCGAGCGCAACGACCTCGACCCAGCCCAGGTCGACGACGTGATCATGGGCTGTGTCATGCAGGTCGGCGCCCAGAGCCTGAACATCGGCCGCAATTCCGTACTCGCCGCAGGCTGGCCAGAGACGGTGCCGTCCACCTCGATCGACCGGCAGTGCGGATCGTCGCAGCAGGCCGCCCACTTCGCCGCCCAGGGCGTGATCGCCGGGGCCTACGACGTGGTGGTCGCCGCAGGCGTAGAAGTGATGAGCATGGTGCCCATGGGCGCCTCGGCCATGGTCGCCAACGTGGGCATGCCCTTCGGCCCGGAGATGATGGCCCGCTACGACGAGGTCGGCGGCATCGTGCCTCAAGGCATCTCTGCCGAGCTCATCGCCGAGCAGTGGGGTCTCAGCCGCCAAGACCTCGACGCCTTCGCCGCCCGTTCGCAGCAACTGGCCGCCCAGGCCACCGAGCAGGGACGATTCGACAACGAGATCATCCCGGTGCAGGCCAAGCCCGTCGACAAGGACACCGGCAAGCTCATCGACACCGACGAGATCGTGTCCGCCGACGAGGGCATCCGGCCTGGCACCACAGTCGAGACGCTCGCCAACCTGAAGCCCGCCTTCAAGCCCGACGGCATCGTCACCGCCGGCAACTCGAGCCAGATCACCGACGGTGCCGCCGCCGTGCTGATCATGAGCGAGGACAGGGCCAAGGCGCTCGGCCTCACCCCCCGCGCCCGTTTCCACACCTTCGCCCTGGCGGGCGTCGACCCCATCACCATGCTCACCGGCCCCATCCCCGCCACCGCCAAGGCCTTCGAGCGGTCAGGCCTCACGATGGACGACATCGACCTCACCGAGATCAACGAGGCGTTCGCCTCCGTCGTGCTGGCGTGGGAGAAGGAGCACCACCCCGACATGGACAAGGTGAACGTGAACGGCGGCGCCATCGCCCTCGGCCACCCACTCGGTTGCTCGGGCGCCAAGCTCATGGCCACCCTGCTCAACGAGCTCGAGCGCACCGGCGGCCGCTACGGCCTCCAGACCATGTGCGAGGGCGGCGGCATGGCCAACGCCACCATCATCGAGCGCCTCGGCTGACCTGCCGGGCCTAGGTCCCGCGCGAACCTGAGGCAATCACGGTCGGAAACCGACCCGTATTGCCTCGGGAACGCGCGATCCCGCGGACCCGAGGCAATCACGGTCGGAAACCGACCGCTATTGCCTCGACTATGGGGATCGGGGGCAAATCGGGCGAGACTGGTCGATGTCATGGATGCAGGCACCCTCTTCCGCTTCGCCATCGCCGCAGGAGCGGCGTTCGTGATCATCCGTCTCGGCATCGGCATCCTGGGGTCGTTCGCCCGACCCATCCCCGAGCCGCCCCCACCGGGCGAGCTCCGCAAGGTGCGGCTCCAGTACCGCTGCACCATCTGCGGCACGGAGGTGCGCATGACCGCGGCGAACGACCAGATGCCGGAGCCGCCCCGGCACTGCCTCGAGGACATGGACCTGGTCACCCCGGTCGACGACCTCTGAGCCCGGGGCTCGCCCATGACCCCCGCACTGCCCGTGCCTGACGTCGTGCTGCGGCCCGAGCCGCTCGACTCGCCGATCGCACGCATCCTCATCGCCGAGCTCGACGCCGAGCTGACCGAGCGCTATCCCGAGCCTGGCGCCAACCATTTCGAGCTCCCGGCCGCCGACGAGTTCCTCGTCGCCTGGCAATCGGTCGACGACGGTCCCGACCGGCCCGTCGGCTGCGGGGCGCTGCGGGTGATCGACGACGGAATCGGCGAGCTGAAGCGGATGTATGTGCGTGCCGAGGCACGAGGTCGGCGGGTCGGCAGCGTGATCCTGGGCGAGCTCGAAGCGGCCGCCCTGGCCCGAGGCCTACACCGCCTCGTGCTCGAGACCGGGACCCGTCAGACCGAAGCCATGGCCCTGTACCGACGCCACGGCTTCGCCGAAACCCCCTGCTGGGGCGCCTACGCCACCAGCCCCCTCAGCACCTGCCTGGCCAAGGCGCTCGGCTGACCCGCCACCAGGCGACGATCCACGGCGAACCACGAGAACCCACAGGCTGTGGACAACTCTGGGGAGGGTCACACCCCTGTAACTTGGCGTCCATCTGCCGGTGACGTGCGCGCAACACCGCCGGTGCCGGGCGTCAGTGGTACTGGGTGGCGGTGATGATGCCCGCCAGGATGAGGCCCAGCCCGCCGAGGAGGTACCAGTTGCTCGTGCCGCCGGGGACCAGGCCCAGGTAGTTGAGGAAGATCATCAACATTCCCGCAGCGAGGAACGAAAACAGCAGCACCGGGACCCAGCGGGGGCTGACCTTGTACTCGGAGGGGATCGGCGGCGTGTAACGGCTGGTCGGCGGGGGGGCCGATCGGCTCGGGGACTTGCCGGGCGCTTGGGGCCCGCCCTTGGGCGTGACCCGCCCGCCCGCTGGGACCTTGCGCTTGGCGGGTTTGGCCATCCCGAGATGGTACCGCCGTCTCGAATCGATGGCGGCACACCCCGGACATCTCGGTACTGTGCGGCCCGTGGGCGCACGGATCCTGGTCATCGACAACTACGACTCGTTCGTCTACAACCTCGTCCAGTACCTGGGCGAGGCGGGTGCCGAGCCGATCGTCCACCGCCACGACGCGCTCGCCCTCGACGAGGCTGCCGCACTCGATCCCGATGCCGTGCTCATCAGCCCTGGCCCCGGGCGGCCCGAGGACGCCGGGCTCAGCAACGCGGTCATCGAGCACTTCGCCGGTCGTCGGCCCGTGCTCGGCGTCTGCCTCGGCCACCAGTGCATCGGCCAGATCTACGGGGGCCAGGTGGTGCGGGCCCCCCAGATCATGCACGGCAAGACCTCGGCCATCCACCACCACGGCACAGGGGTCTTCGCCGGGCTACCGAGCCCGCTCGAAGCCACCCGCTACCACTCGCTCGTCGTCGACCGCGCCTCGGTGCCCGATGTGCTCGAAATCACCGCCGAGACCGAGGACGGTGTGGTGATGGGCCTGCGCCACCGCGAGCTCGACGTGGAAGGGGTGCAGTTCCACCCCGAGTCGATCCTCACGCACTCCGGCAAGGACCTGCTCGCCAACTTCCTCCGGCGAGCGCACCGCCACGCCTGAACGGCACCGCCGGGCCGGTCTCGGGCCCCCTCAGGGCGTGACGGTGACGGTGACCGGCGCGGGTGCGGTCGCCGGCGGTGTGGTGGGCACGGTGGTCGGCCCGGGGCTGTCCGACACGGTGATGGTGACGAGGCTCCCGGGCGGGACTTGCTCGTTCACCGCGGGCGCCTGGCTCAACACCCTGCCGACGTCGGCATCGGTACCGCCCGCCTCGAGGTTGGCGACCACCTGGAAGCCGAGGCCTTCGAGGGCGCCTCGAGCCTCGGCCTCGAGCTGGCCCACCACGCTCGGCACCGCCACGGGCGCCGCCACCTGGCACACGGTGAGCGTGACCGCGCTGCCCCCGTCCACCTTCGTTGCCGGTGCGGGGGCCTGGGCGGTCACGACTCCGGCGGCAACGTCACAGTCCTCGGTGGACTCGATGGTGCTCTCGAGCCCCTTCGATCGGAGCAGTGCCTCGGCATCGTTGACCTGGCGGTTGCGAAGGTCGGGCACCCTCACCTGGTTGGCCGCAACCGGGTCGAACACCCCGAGCTGCTCGGCGAAGAACCAAAGGCCGTACCCGAGCCCGGCGAGCAGTATCACCAGGAAGAACAGGAAGATGCCGGTCCGGCGGGGCGCCTCGGGTACCTCGTCGGCGGGGAACCGGGCCGCTTGGGACATCGACGGCACGGGAGGCGCCGATGGAGCCACCAATGGTGGGGGAGTCGGGAGGACGGCACCCTCACGGAAGCGCCGGAGGTCGGCGCGCAGGTCCTCGGCCGACGGGTACCGCCGCACCGGCTCCTTCGCGAGGAGTTTCATGGTGATCGCCTCGAGCGCCCGGGGGATGGCGGGGTTGATCGACCGCGGAGGACGCGGTGGCTCCTGCACGTGCTGATAGGCGATCGCCACCGGGCTCTCGCCGGTGAAGGGCGGGCGACCGACGGTCATCTCGTAGAGCACAACCCCGAGCGAGTAGAGGTCACTGCGAGGGTCGAGCCGCTTGCCCTGGGCCTGTTCGGGCGAGAAGTAGCTGGCGGTTCCCATCACGGTGCCCGCTTGGGTGAGCTCGGAGTCGCCCCCGACCACCTTGGCGATCCCGAAGTCGGTGACCTTCACCTGACCGCCCGGTTGGGCGATCATCACGTTGCCCGGCTTGATGTCGCGGTGGACGACCCCGCGGCGATGGGCCAGCGCCAGTCCGGCCGCGACGTCGATGGCGATGTCGGCGGCCCGGTCGGGGTGCAAGGGTCCCTCGGCGGCGAGGATCTCGTCGAGCGGTCGGCCCTCGATGTACTCCATGACGATGTAGTAGGTGTCGTCCTCCTCGCCCCAGTCGAACACTCCGACGATGTTGGGATGGCTCAGGTTGGCGGCCGCCTGGGCCTCGCGCCGGAACCGTTCGACGAACGACGGGTCGCCGGCGAAGTCGGCGTTGAGGACCTTGACCGCGACCGGCCGATCGAGGAGCTGGTCGTGGGCCAGGTAGACGACGGCCATGCCCCCACGGCCGAGTTGGCGATGCAGCCGGTACCGACCGTTGTAGACGGGCAACGCGCCGGTGTCAGCCATGGGTGCTCGGTCCACGCCAGGGAGAGCGATCGCGGACGTCCGGGCCACGGTCGGCCTGTCGCGACAGCTCGCCGCGCACCGTGCCTGTATTCGTCACGGACCGTAGGTTACCGATGGGCGGCGGCGCCGGGGGAATCGCCCACGACCCCGGTCGCCGAGTGCCCGTCAACCACCGCCGGCGGGTGGCTGAAGCGCGACCTCGAGCACCGCTCGGGCAATGGGCCCGGCCACGCCGCCGCCGGTCTCGTCGGCGCCCTGGTCCTCGACGATGACCGCGATGGCCAGTTCGGGCTTCTGGCCGGGGAGGCCGACGAACTCGATCACCCAGGTGTTGTTGGTGCCACGGCCGGTCTGGGCCGTGCCGGTCTTGCCGCCCACCTCGAAGCCCGGGATCTCGGCCACGCCCGTCAGCGTGCCATTGGCCACCACGCCCAACATGGCCTGGCGCATGGTGGCGGCGCTCTCGGGGCTGATCGGCGTCTTCCACTGGTCGATGGGCTCGTCGTCGATGACCGCGCCCTCGCCGTCGCGGATCTCCTTCATCACGTGGGGCGCCATGATGGTGCCCTCGTTGGCCACGCCCGCGGCCACCAGGGCCATCTGCAGCGGCGTGGCCGAGTTGTCGCCCTGCCCGATCGACGCCTGGGCCAGCGCCGGAAGGTCGTCAGCCAAGGCGACCGGGAAGCGACTCTCGACTGCGCCCGGCAGGTCGATTGGCGGCACCTGATTCCACCCGAAGGCGGCGGCGCCCTCCACCATGATGTCGGGGCCGAGGGTCTCCGCGCCCATCTCAGCGAACGAGGTGTTGCACGAGCGGGCGAGGATCGTGAACAGCGTCCCCCCGCAAAGCTCCCCGGCGAAGTTCGACAGGGGGCGGGTGGTCTGCGGTGGGGTGTAGGTGGACACCACGGGGTAGGGCGGGGCCTCGGGGGTGACCCGCCCGCTCTGCACGCCGATCGACCCCGTCACCACCTTGAAGGTCGACCCGGGGAAGAAGGTGTTCTGGAACGACGAGGCCACCAGCGGCGACTGCCCGCTCGTGGGGTCGAGGAAGTTGAAGGTATCTCGGGCCTCCTGCGCATCGTGGCTGCTGAGCGGGTTGGGGTTGTACGAGGGGTAGCTCCACAGCGCCACGATCCCGCCGGTGTCGACGTCGACCACCACGACCGAGCCGCGGCGCTGGCCCAACTGATCGCGGGCAACGCGCTGGACGTCGTCGCGCAGGGTCATGGTGATGTTGCCGGTGCGCTCGCGGTCGACGAAGAGGTCGCCGAACGACCGCAGCTCCTGCTCGAAGGTCTGGCCGGCCAGCTGGTCGTTGTACTCGCGCTCGATGCCGGTGGCCCGGCCGTTCACCGGGAAGAACCCGGTGACGTGCCCGAACAGGTCGCCCTCCGGGTACTCGCGCTGGAACTCGAAGCGGTCGTCCACGGGCACCGACCGGGCCACCACCACCCCGTCGGCTGTCTCGACGGTGCCCCGTGGTCGACGCAGGTCCTCCAAGGTGCCCCGGGCGTTGAACTCGTTTCCGTTGAGCGAGTCCGCCTCGTAGACCTGGATGTAATTGAGCATGCCGAACAGGGCCACGTAACAGACCAGCAGGAAGATGCCGAGGCGGCGGATGCGCTTGTTCACCGCGCCGCCCCCTGGTGGCCGGCTGTGCGCCCTTCGTTCTGGCGCCTGGTGGAGTCGTCCGAGATCCTCAGCAGCAGCGCCAACAGGACGTAGTTGGCCAGCAGCGACGAGCCGCCATAGCTGATGAAGGGCAGCGTCACGCCGGTGAGCGGGAGCAGGCGCGTGACCCCGCCGATGATGATGAAGGCCTGGATGCCGAGCAGGGTGGTGAGACCGGCGGCCAGCAGCTTGTCGAACTCGCGATCGGCGGTCAGGGCGATCCGCAGGCCCGCACCCACCATGAGCAGGTAGGCCACCAGGACGAGGGACCCGCCGAGCAGGCCGAGCTCCTCGCCGATGGCGGCGAAGATGAAGTCGGTGTCGGCTGCCGGGATCAGGTTGGGTTGGCCGAGGCCCGGTCCTTTGCCGGTGAGGCCCCCGGCGGCGAGCGAGAACCATCCCTGGATCACCTGGTACCCCTTCCCGGACGGGTCGCCCCACGGGTCGAGCCAGATGGTGACGCGGGTCTGGACGTGGCCGAAGGTCTTGTAGGCGAAGAACGCCCCGATGGCGAAGAGCCCGGAGCCGAGCACCAGGTAGGTGGCCCGCTGGGTGGCGATCCAGACCAGCGTGATGAACAGGGCGAAGAAAAGGAGCGACGAGCCGAGGTCCTTCTCGAAGAACATGACGAGCAGCGAGAAGCCCCACGCCAACATCACGGGGCCGAGGTCGCGAGGCTCGGGCAACGAGAACGGCCCGACCTTGAACGTGGCCATGCTGAGCACCTCGCGCTTGCGCACGAGATAGGACGCGAACGAGATGGCCAGGGCGATCTTGGCGAACTCGCCCGGCTGGAAGCTGACCGGCCCGAGCGCCACCCAGATCTTGGCCCCGTTGATCGTCTGGCCCACACCCGGCACGAGCGGCAACAGCAGCAGGCCGACCCCGACGAGCATGAGGGTGTAGGGGCTCTCGAGGTCTCGCACCCGGCGCACGAAGAGCAGGGTGACCACGAACCCGGCGATGCCCATGGCCGTCCAGGTGGCCTGGAGGGCGGCGAGGTCTTTGTCCAGCCGGGCGATCCAGACGTAGCCGAGCCCGTTCAGCAGGCCGGCGAGGGGCAGGAGCGTGCCGTCGGCGAGGGGGGCCAGCCGGCGCACCGCCAGGTGGGCCACGATCAGCAGGCCCAGGATGACACCGAGGAACGGAAACACGTTGGCCGGGATCGACGCCTCGGTTCCGAGGCTGGCCAGCGTGTAGGCCGCCCCGATCAGCAGGACCGCCAGGACGATGAGGCCCAGTTCGGTGGTGCGCCGGGCGGCGCCGATCATGGGGCTCCGACAGCGGTGGTGGCCGGGGTGGTCGTCGCCGCAGCGGCGCCCTTGCACTCGCGGGGGTCGGCCCCGGCCCTCAGGCCACCGTCGCAGAGGTTGGCCACGAACGCCTCGGCGTCGGCGAGCGAGGCCTGGTCGCTCTCGGCCCGGACGCGGTCGGCGTCGGTTGCCCGCAGGTCGGCGACCCGGATGTCGGTGACCCGTTCCGCGGTGGGATCGAAGACCAGGAAGCCGCCCGGGCGGCCCTTGAAGATCGTGACCTGCTCGCCGGCACCGAGCCCCACGTAGTAGGTGTTGCGGCCGTAGTAGACGAGGGCGCCGGCGACCGCTGAAGACAGTGCGACCAAGGCGAGGACGAAGAGGACCACGCGCCAGGTGATCCGCCTCGGTCGGCTGCGACGGGCGGGGGACGTCCCGGTCGGGCCGCCGCCGCCGCCGCCGTCGTCGTCGTCGTCGGGCAGGCGATCGGGTATCGCACCCAGGAGCGGGGTCGGGCCGGGCGCGTCGTCCTCGTCCGGGGGTGTGCCACCTGCCGCCCGACCCCGTTCCTCAGGGTCGTCCTCGGCGGGGGCATCGTCGAAGACCGAGGACGTCACCGGGACCGGTGTGGTGGACGGTCCCGGGCCGTAGGCGCCGAGATCGGGCTCGGACGCCGTGCCCACCCGCTCGGCCCCCTCCGACGCCGAGCCCGGGCCGTCGATGACGTCGACGACAACGCAGGTGATGTTGTCGCGTCCCCCGCCTTCGTTGGCGAGGCGAACGAGCTCGTGGGCGGCATCGGTGGGGTCGGCCAGCTTGCGGAGCGTGGCCGCGATGCGGTTGGTCTCCACCTCGTTGAACAGGCCGTCGCTGCAGAGGAGGTAGCGGTCGCCGGCCACCGCCGCGAGCTCCCACACGTCGACCTCGACCTTGCGGTCGATGCCGAGGGCCCGGGTGATGATGTTGCGTTGCGGATGGGTCACCGCCTCTTCGACCGTGAGGCGGCCCTGGCGGACGAGGCTCTCGACCAGGCTGTGGTCCTCGGTCATCTGCTCGAACTGATCGCCGCGCAATCGGTAGGCCCGCGAATCGCCCACATTGGCGACTGCGAGCCGTTCGCGGCCACCGGATGTCACCAGGGCCAGGGCGGTGAGGGTGGTGCCCATGCCCCGGAGTTCCGGGTCGTCGGAGGCGCGGGAGTAGACCACCTCGTTCGCAACGGTGAGGCTCTCGCGGAGCGCCGAGGTGCTGGGCTCGAGCAGTGTCTCGGCCAAGGATTCGAGGGCCAGCGCGGACGCCACCTCGCCGCCCCGATGACCACCCATGCCGTCGGCGACGGCGAACAGGCGCCCGTCGATCACGAGCTGGCTGTCCTGGTTGTTGGGCCGAACCCGGCCCTTGTGGGTGACCGCGCCCGCTCGGAACCTGGTCATCGCCGGCCTCGCCTTCCGCCGGTGGGCGCGGTCATGCCAGCTCCATGACGGTGCTGCCAACCTGGAGGCGGTCGTTCCGCTGCATCAGCGTCGGCCCCTGCACCTTGGCCCGATTGAGGTAGGTGCCGTTGGTGGAACCCAGGTCCTCGACGAAGACCTTGCCGTCTCGGATGAACACCCGCGAGTGGATCTGCGACACGTAGGTGTCGTCGAGGGTGACTGAACATCCCGCCGCCCGCCCGACGGTGACCTCGTCGCCCAGCGGGAAGGTGCGGCCCTTCTGCGCGGCCGGCTCGACGAGGCGGAGCGCTTTGGGTGTTCCGCCTCGCCGGATCGTCCGCGCCGGCGACGCTCCGGCCGACCGGGCGGCCTTGCGAGCGGCTCGGTTCGTGGGGGGGGCGACCGCGGGCACGGCGCTGGGGACCGGCGCCCGCAGCTCGGCCCACACCGCCCGGAGCACGCGCAGGAAGAACAGGTACAGGAGCACCAACAAGCACAGTTTGAGGATGGTGAGTAGTTGCTCCGACACTGGGACGCGAGCCTACCGGCGACCCCGCCGCAGACTGGTCAAACCCCGGCCCCGGCGACGGTGCGACTGTCAGGAGGCCTCGAACTGCATGCGGGTGTTCCCGATCGTGAGCTGGTCGCCGTCGGCGAGGACCTGCTGGGTCACCTTCACCCCGTTCACCTTCACCCCGTTGGTGGAGCCCATGTCGACCACCACGAACCCGTCGCCCTGCGGGCGGATCTCGGCGTGGTGGCGGCTGACGTTGGGATCGTTGAGGGTGATGTTGCACTCGGGAAGCCGACCGATGGTGAGTGGTCGCTCACCCAGCGGCACACGCTGCCGGGTGGGCAGGATAAGCGAGCCGGCACCGATGCCGCCCTCGCCCTCGGCCAGTCGGGCGTCGATCTGAAAGGTGCCGGTGCGCAGGCGATCGGATTCGGCGAAGGCGACCCGTACCGGCCCGACGAAGCCGTAGCCCTCGTCCCGGGCGTGCTCACGCGCCGCCTCGCACAGCTCGGACACGAGGTGGTCGGCCATGCTGGCGAAGCGTTCGATGTCGCCGGCGCTCAGCCACACCGTGAAGTCGTTGGGCACGATCGTGCGGCCGCTCACGCCGACCGACCGGTCGGCGTCCATCTCGCGGGTGAGCCGACGGCCGAGCTCCACTGGGCGGAGGCCGCTCTTGAAGGCCCGGGCGAAGGTGCCCTCGACCATCCGCTCGAGGCGGTTCTCGAACGCTTTGATCACCACGGCGCTCACGATAGCGACTGGCCCCCACGCGAGGGTGTGCCCGGCGGAACCGGCACCCGGTCGACGGGTGGCGCCGGCCCGACAGCCGATCTCCGCCGAATCCGTCGGGAACCCTCCCGGCCAGGCGCTACGCTCGCCCTTCGCGACTCGGGCGAGTGGCGGAATTTGGTAGACGCGCAGGATTCAGGTTCCTGTGTCCGAAAGGACGTGGGGGTTCAAGTCCCCCCTCGCCCACTCACTCAGGTCCTGGACAGAGGCTTGTCGGCGGGCCCACAACCCCTGATCTCTACCGGATCTCTGCCGAATTCTCGGTGTGATGGAGGCCGAACGCGGCCGCGAAGGCAAGGTCATCGACCTCCGCAACCGCCAGATCGAGCGCTTCGCCGTGTGCGCCGCCCAGGCGGCAAGCCTGGCCGAGCGCTACCTGGGCCGAGTCCGAGACCCACCAGGTAGAGCTCCTTCGCCCGATCGAGTTGTTCGCCACGCACCTTCCGGAACGGCCGCGGCTCAACCCTTGCCGCGGCCGGCATCCTCAGCAAGCGAAACGTCGGCAACAGCGCTACCGCGTCTGCGAAGCCGCTACGTCCTCGACCTCTTCACTGCTCTCGAGCGGGCCATGGCCAGCCAGACGGGCAACACCGCCACCGCTGACCCTGTTCGCCAGGGTCCCCCCTCGATTGGCGAGGACCTCGTCTGGGCTGGCGAGCGCCATGACTCGCGTCGCGATGTGCACACCGGCACCCGGCGGCATCGACGTTCCGCTCGTGGTCGCCGCCGATCGCCTCCGTGACACGCCGCCGAGTGGGCTCCGTCGCAGTGGAGAGCCGGCCCCCGTTTCGGTCGCTCCCAGCACCGGGCGATGTCGCCCGCGAAGGCTTCCCGACTACCCTCCACACCTGCCGAACCTTGGGGACAACGACACGTTTGCCTTGTCCGTGGCGATGAGAGGACTGCGATGAGCAAGACCGGGCCGCGCCCCTGGGCCGAGCTTCGGACCGCCGCCGAGCCCGTCACGAGCAGCGCCCGGAGACTCGTCGGCACCGTGCTGCCGGGCTTGGTGGTTGCCGGGCTCCTGGCCCTGCTGGGCCGCCGGGAGATGGCGGTCGTCCTGCTCGTCGTCTCGACCGTGTTGGGCGCGTCATCGCTGCGATGGCCGGCCGTCGGGCAACGGGTCGCGACCGTGGCCAGGGGGATCGGGCGGGCAGTCGGAGCCGCCCTCAGCTTCGTCCTGATGCTGATCGTCGAGGTGGCAGTCTTCCTGCCCGTCTCGGTGCTGCTCTGGCTCCTGCGGCGCGATCCCCTCGATGGTCGGCGGCGGGTCGGCGGCGGGCGCTGGGAGCCCAACACGATGCTCGCGACGGCGGCGGCGGCGCGACGCACCTTCGGTCATGAGCCGGGTCTGGAGGCAGGTCCCTCACAGGCCGGCAGGGCCCGGCGCCTCGTGCCGCTCGCGGCCGGCGGGCTGGCGGTGCTGGTCGCCGTCGACCTCGCCGTCGGTGCGGTCTGGCACAACGAGCCCGGCCCGAACGACGCCGGGACCGCCCGCTCGGCCGAGGGCCAAATCGCGTTGGCAACGGCGGACGCTCCATGGTTCCCGGACTACCGACGCGAGCTGGCGACGGTCGCCTACGACTTCGCGCCCTTCGTCTTGAGCTCGCCCCGGGACACGCCGGGTCCCTACATCAACATCAGCGGCGGGGTGCGGGAGTCCCGACAGGCTCCCGGGGCGACCGACGCCCCGGTCGTGTACTTCTTCGGGGGTTCGCCGGTCTGGGGCGAAGGGCAACGAGACGACCACACGATCCCCTCCGAGGTGGCACGCCTGGCCGCCGCGGACGGCGTTCCCATTCAGGTGGTCAACGCTGGTCAACGGGGCGACACGAACTTCGCGGCCGTCCAGCGGTTCGAGCAGACCGCTGCCCATCGCGACACCCGACCCGACCTGGTCGTCTTCGCCGACGGGCCCGATGACATCACCGTCCAGCTCCAAGGGCCCGCTGACCAGCCGAGCCAGTACGGCCTCGCAGACGCCCAACGCATCGTCCACGAGGACCACCGATCGCTCTGGGACCGCTACCGGGAGACGAGCCTGTTCAACAAGGTCGCCAACCGGATCAGGGGCCTCGTCGCCGTCCAGCAGGCCGGTGCCGCGACGAGCGAGTCGGCTCAGGCGCCGGTCACCACCACCACCACCACCACCACCACCGGCTCGGCGCTCAATACCGTCAGCGCCGAGCGAGTCGGGCTGGCCACCGCCGGCGTGTACGCCCGGGGCGTCCGCCTGGCCGACCACATCGCCGCGACCCACGGCGTGCCCGTGCGGTACTTCTGGCTGCCGGCAGAGGCATCGGGGGAACCAGGGTCGGCCTACACGATCGCGACAGATCATCTGCCCGACGGCGTCACCGACGTGTCCGACGCCCTCGATGGTGCCGATGACCCCGTGTACCTCGATGCCATCCACACGAACGAGCTCGGCGCACGTCTCGTCGCCCGGGCGATGTACCGCCACCTCCGACCCACCCTGCAGGGTCTGGCCCGCTCATCGGCGCCCACTGGTCCGGGGAGCGATTGATGGGCCGGATCTTGCGCACGACCGTCGTGCTCGTCGGCTGGGCGGTGATCGTCATGGCTGTCGACCTCGGCGTCGGCAGCGTCCTCGGCCTCGCCCGGGGTGATGCGCCGGTCATCGAGGTCGGCGGGGGCGGCGGGGGCGGCGGGGGCGGCGGCCAGTCCGAATCGGCGACCGACGGCTCGCCCTGTCTCGACGACGCGACGATCACGCCGGAGAACCGTGCCCTGGCAGACGACCCCGCCGTGCAGGGCCCCCAATGGAACCAGGAGTACTGGTGCGAGTTCGGGCAGTTGACCGGTAGCTACGTCCCCTACCTCTATTACCGGTTGGGAGACACCAAGTCGCGGTACATCAACTCGAGCCACGGGATCCGCCACTCGTATGAGCCGGCGGGCCTCGATCCGGACGCTCCCGTCGTCTGGTTCTTCGGCGGCTCGACCACCTGGGGATTCGCGCAACGGGACCTCCACACGATTCCCTCCCAGGTCGCCCGCATCAGCGAACAGGCCGGGACGCCGGTGCGGGTCGTCAACTTCGGCCAGCTGAGCTGGGTGCACTGGCAGGAGATGCTGGCATTCGAACAAGAGCTGTCCGCCCGCTCACGCCCGGACGTCGTGGTGTTCTACGACGGGGTCAATGACGTCGCCGTGCAGACGTCGGTCGACGGTCGCCCCAGCGACGACGCCACGATCTACGACTTCGGCAACGACCCGCCGGCCCCGATTCCTGCACCGTTCACCGCCGACAGCCCAGACCTCGAGCCTTCGGCTCAACTGACGCCTTCGTGGGTGGGTAGCGCCTGCTGAGGGGGTGGGGGTCCGCGCACGCACGCCGCCCTCTTCGTACGTTCCCAGCTGTTCAACGGTTGGCAACGAGGAAGGGACGGCGTGCGCGTCAGCAAGTTACT
>JAYRVH010000033.1:0-16066 GCA_041918615.1 Acidimicrobiales bacterium | reverse complement strand
CGGATCTCGAACACCATCCGGACCGCCCGATCGCGTAGCTCGTCGGGGTACTTCTGCGGCCTCCGCCGCGCACCTGTGCTTGCCATAGCTCCATCCTCGTTTCCAAGGTAAGGAGCCTCCGGGATACCCAGGCCGGTTCAGAGTTGTCGTTGGTACCAGATCAGGGTGCGGTCGAGGAGTTCGTGACGCTGTAGGTGCCGAGGAGTCATCGGTGTGTTTCGTGGGTCGTTCGGCCGGCCGCTGTTGTTCGCGTACTTCTTCGTGTTGTGGAACGCGTCGGGCAGCAGTTCCTCGATCACGCTCTCGAGCGCCTGGGCGAGGTCGGTCACGACCTCGTCGGGCTTGCCGTGAGCGGCGATCGCCCGTTTGAAGAACTTCCGTGCCGCAGCAAGGTCTCGATTGGGGGACACGTACACGTCGATGACCTGGCCGTTGTCATCGACAGCCCGGTACACGTACCGCCACACCCCGGAGACCGTCACATAGGTCACGTCCACGAACCACCGGGAACCGACCGCGTGACGGCACGGCCGCGCCGCGTCGACGAGCATCGGCGTGAACCGCTGGACCCACCGGAACAAGGTGACGTGGTCCACCTCGATCCCGCGTTCGGCGAGGAGCTCCACGAGGTCCCGGAACGACAGCCCGAACCGCAGATACCAGCGCACCGCCAAGATGATCACCTCGGGCGGGAACCGGAACCCCGCCAACGCGGAACGGTCCTGGCTGATCGGCGGGCAGAACGGGCGGCGGCGCATCACCGGAGTCTCGCGGCGGTCGGAGTCGGCCGACAGCGCAACAGCCCCCTCTGGCCTCGCATCGAGTGCGGGACGAGGGTGGGCCGGCATGGACCGCGTAGGCGCGGGAACTGAGGTCGGTTGCCGTCTGGTATCCCCGGCGGTCCGTTGAACGCACGGCCGATGGGGCGTCGGCTCGTAGTATCCGGTCGTGACCGACGTCCAGGTGACTCCGTTGCTGGAACTGGTGGAGGCTCGCCGCGAGGAGATCAAAGCCATCGTGGCGCGCCATCACGGACGATCGGTCGCCATCTTCGGGTCGGTCGCTCGAGGAGAGGAACGGCCGGGCAGCGACATCGACTTCCTCGTCGAGCTCGAGCCTGACGCCCGACCGATCGAGATCCTTTCCATCGGGGTGGAGCTCGAGGAGGCGCTCGGCGTCAAGGTCGACGTTGGTACCCCAGCTTCGCTCCGCGAGCGGTTGCGGGACGAGGTTCTGGCCGAGGCCGTAACGCTTTGAGCCGACAGGACGATGCTCGGCTGGGCGACATCGTCGAGGCCGTCGCCGCGATCCGGGAGCATCTCACGAGAGGCGACCTCCACGACGGCCTGGTCTACGACGCGGTTCGTGTCCGGCTCATCGAGATCGGCGAAGCGGTAAAGGGCATCGACCCCGACCTCCTCGACGGTGCACCGGAGGTGCCGTGGAAGGAGATCGCTCGCATGCGGGACCACCTCGCACACCGCTACTTCGACACCGATCACGCGATTGTGCAGGACGTCGTCGACAATGACCTCGGCCCGCTCGCCGAAGCGGTCCAATTGCCGGTCGATCGGATCCACCGGGACGACCCCTCCTGACCGGGACTTTGGCAATCCCTCTGCCAATCCACGGGGCGCACATCTCCACCGCTGTGAGCTTGCGACGAAGGATCTGGACCAGGAAGTTGCCGCTCCCGCAAGCTGGCTCCAGGAACCGAGAGTCGATCCGCTCGGTTTCCTCCTTGACCAGGTCGAGCATCGCCTCGACCATCCACGTCGGGGTGAATACCTCCCCGTGGTCGGCCACCCGCTGCTTCGAGCGCACCAGGTCCATCGGCTGATTCCCTATTGGAGGTCCGGTGGCGGCACCGAACGTGGACTACGACGGAGAGCCACTAGTCATACCGAGGGTCGACCATCTGCCGGCGGGGTACCGTCGAGACTCCGCTGGAAGGGGAGGGAAGGTTGGTGTGACGACCATTGCCGACGTGGAGGCCGAGGTCGAGCAACACGTCATCGACTATCGGCGCTCCCGACTGAAGGAGCTCATCGACAGCGCGGGTGTAGGCCCGCTCGCGATCAAGTACGTGCCGGCCCTGCGGGCGGCCCAGTATCGGACGTCGTTTCGGGAGGGGTTGCGCGACTGGGTCCTTGGTCGAGGCCGCGCCCGGGTGAGGTGCCAGAAGTTCGCTCCGAGCGGAGCCGGAGCGCGGTTGTATCCTGGTGGGCGAGATGTCCCCACAGGACCCGACGCCGATCCAGACCAAGAGCCTGGAGCTCCCGGTCGAGGAGGCTCTCAGGCGCGCTAGGCCCCACCCGCCCTACGGCGGGGACGTGATCGACGACATCACTCCTGAGGAGGCCGAAGCCTTCCTCGACGCCACCTCGCACTGAGCGCCCCACACGCGAGATGACGAAGAGGCCGCCTCGCCGCCGGCCACGGACCCGTCATCGAGGCGGGTTTGGGCGACTCAGCCGCCGAAAGGTCGTCGTACACTTGCTGGCATGCCGATGACCGTCGATCTGCCACCCGATGTTGTGCGTCGGCTCGAAGCCGAGGCGGCGCGACGCGGGGTTGTGGTGGACCAGGTCATCGCTGAGCTGGCTGCGGGGCTGCCGGAGGATGGAACCGACGCGCCGGCGCGGCCTCGGCGATTGAGCTTCATCGGGATCGGCGCCTCCGGGGACACCCGGCCGTTCGACATACGTCGCGAGCGAGACGAGCTCGCCAGCCGCAAGCTCGCCGACGGCGTCTGATCGACGCGGCCCGTGCTGCTGGTCGACACGAACATCCTGGTCGCCGCAGCAGACACCTCCACTCCCGAGCACGCTGCCTGTGCTGCGGTGCTCGATGCGCACGCTGACCTCCTGGTGCCAGCACCAGTGGCCGTCGAGACCGCGTGGATGATCGAGTCCCGCCTTGGCGTCGAAGCGGAAGCAACGTTCGTCGATGCGGTCGCCACCAGCGAGATCGAGGTGGTCGACCTCACCGCGGCCGACTGGGCCCGGTGCCGGGACCTCATCGTCCAATACGCCGACCTACGCCTCGGGCTGGTCGACGCGTCGGTGGTGGCCGTGGCTGAACGCCTGAAGATCACGACGGTCGCGACCCTCAATCGCCGGGACTTCGCTGTGGTACGCCCGGCGCACTGCGAGGCCCTGACGCTGGTCCCGTGACCTGGCGCCACCGAGAGTTGGCAATCCCTTTGGCAATCCACGGGCCGTCACGGCCCAAGATTCGGCAACACCCCCCGGACCGCGCACCACATCTGACCTGATGGAACAGCAGGCACCAACAGCAGACGGACCGGTCAGGACCGCCTACGGATCAGAAGGGTGGGGGTTCGAGTCCCTCCGAGCGCGTTCATCTCGTACGACTCGCGGGGCCGCGACGTGGATCACGCCACTGGCCGGCGCGATGACCGGGCAGAAAGCCCTTCATGCCTGACGCGGATGACGCCGAGCCGGCGGATGACGACTACTGCTACCTCACGACGACGGGGCGGCGCAGTGGTCGGCCGCACCGCATCGAGATCTGGTACGCCGCCGACGGTGACACGCTCTACCTGCTCGCCGGCGGAGGACGGTCGTCGGACTGGGTGCAGAACCTCGACGCCGACCCTGCGGTGTCGGTCGAGCTGGACGGTCAGGATCGGGTGGGTCATGGCGAGATCGTCGAGGCCGGCGACCGGGCGGAGCGGGCCCGGACACTCGTCTTCGGCAAGTACCAGCCGCGCAACGACGGCGATCTGACCCGGTGGCGGGACACCGCGCTCCCCGTCGTCATCGACGTGGCCGCTCCGGCGTAGACCGTGCAGTTCAGCCCTGAGCTCCGCGAGCGGGTGGCCGACGGCTCGATCACGGTGTCCACGCCGCCGCCGTCCGCTCAACCAACCCTCGGAGAACCCGATGACCACCGCCCTGACCGACACGATCGAGTTCTACTTCGATCCTGGTTGTCCGTGGACCTCGATGACATCGCGCTGGCTCGTCGAAGCCGTCGGCCAACGGGACATCGAGATCGAGTGGCGCAGTCTCAGCCTCGGCGTTCTCGACGAGAGCAACGAGATCCCCGAGGCGTACCGAGCCGCCCTCGCCGCAGAGGGTGCCGCGCATCGTGTCATCGCGGCGCTCCTCGCCGCCGGACGCAACGACCTCGTGGGGGCGTTCTACACCGAGTACGGCCGTCGGACGCACCACGACGGCGAGGCACCCTCGATCGACCTCGTGCGCATCGTCGCCGATGCGGCAGGCGCCGGGGAGTGGTCAGCGGCCGTCGAGGACGCGCCGTGGGACGCGGCCGTCAGGGAGTCCACGCATCTGGCGGTGGGGCTCGCCGGGCCCGACGTCGGCTCTCCCGTCCTCGCGTTCGGCACGCCGAGGACCGCCATCTTCGGCCCCATCGTCTCTCCTCCACCTCACGGCGCCGATGTCGCCCGCCTCCTCGACCACGTGCTCGACGTCGCCACCATCCCCGGCTTCCACGAGCTCAAGCGCGGCCGAGTCGCCGGGCCCCAGTTCGGCCCCCGGCCCTGACGCTCGACGAGGACCCATGAGCGCGTTCACCGATCCCTGAGATCGCGTCTCTCCGACCGGAGCGGCTGGGAGGCTCGCCGCTACGTCGATTGGGTCACCGTCGGACTGCGGACCGTCCACGACGGACGCGCCTCGAACGGACTGGCCATCTCAGCCAGCAGTGAGATCAGGTCGACAGGTCGGTCTGGCCGAAGTCGCCACCGACGAACAGCAGCGGTTGCCCAAGGGTGCGCGACAGCGCGTACGAGAAGAGGTCGCCGTAGTTCAGACCTGCTGGGTGTCGACCCTTGCCGAATCGGCGCCAGCCGACGAGCGCCTCATGCACCTGAGGATCATCGACGGGAGCGACCTCGACGTCGATCCGTGTGAGGAGCTCCTCGAGCAGTTGCGTGCCCGCCGGCCCCTTCTTGGCTTCGACCACGATGCCGAGCTCGACCCTCGTCGCCGCGGACATCACGCATGGACCCGCCATCAGGCGGGTTTCGAGGGGGGCCCGCTCGGGCTCGTCGAAGAGGACCGCGAGGATCGCCGAGGTGTCGACCACGTTCACGTGGGAAGCCCGTCGTCGCCGTAGCCGAGGATCGCATCGCCCGTGCGCTCATCGAGGACCGGGAGCAGCGAGAACCGGTCCACGATGTCGTCGAGCGATGCCGGACGCTGACGCCGGCGCTCCGCAGCCAGTCGGGCCTCGAGAGAGGTCTCCACTGCCTCGGTGATGCTCTCACCGGTGAGGGCAGCCAACTCTCGGGCGAGCCGATCAGCCCGATCGCTCTTGATGCTGAGGACCATGCCACCATGCTACCTGGATAGGTGGATAGGCGCCTACGGGTTCGTACGGGCCGACGGAACCTCGACCGGCAGCCGGTGTGGTTTCTGTTCGCTGAGCGGTTGCATCGGGGCCCGCCCCCCTCGTGACCTTCCTGCCGAAACGAGACGCGCTCGAGGATCGGTGCCATGGAAGCCCCCGCCTCCGTCCGACACACCCAGCTCGAGGCCTGGGCGGCCGAGATGGCCACCCTGTGCAAACCGACTGCCATCCACTGGTGCGACGGTTCCGACGAGGAGTACGACGAGCTGTGCGAGCAGCTCGTCGAGGCGGGAACCTTCATCCGGCTGGACGCGGACAAACGGCCCAACAGCTTCCTGGCGAGGTCCGATGCCAGCGATGTCGCTCGCGTCGAGGACCGGACGTACATCTGCAGCAGGGCCCCGCAGGACGCTGGGCCCACCAACAACTGGATGGGCCCCCGCGAGATGCACGACATCCTCGACGGGGCTCTTCGACGGCTGCATGCGGGGCCGCACGATGTACGTGATCCCGTTCTCGATGGGCCCGCTCGGATCCGACATCGCCCAGATCGGTGTGCAGATCACCGACTCGCCCTACGTGGTCGTGAACATGAGGATCATGACTCGCATGGGTCGCGCCGTCTACGACCGCCTGGGCGAGGGCTCACCGTTCGTGCCCTGCATGCACACCGTCGGCGCGTCGCTCGAACCGGGCCAGGACGACGTCGCGTGGCCGTGCAACCCGGTCACCAAGTACATCGTGCACTTCCCAGAAGAGCGGTCGATCTGGAGCTACGGCAGCGGGTACGGCGGCAACGCACTGCTGGGCAAGAAAGTGCCTCGCACTGCGCATCGCGTCGACCATGGCCCGCGAGGAGGGTTGGCTCGCCGAGCACATGCTCATCATGGGCGTCACCGACCCTGCCGGGGAGACCACCTATGTGGCCGCCGCGTTCCCCAGCCAGTGCGGCAAGACGAACTTCGCCATGCTCGTGCCCCCAGCGTCGATCGCTGAACAGGGGTGGAACGTGACGACCATCGGTGACGACATCGCCTGGATCAAGCCGGGTGCCGACGGCCGCCTGTACGCGATCAACCCCGAAGCCGGATGCTTCGGCGTGGCACCGGGCACGTCGCAGTCGACCAACCCGGCCGCGATGGCGTCGATCAGTGCCAACACCATCTTCACCAACGTTGCGCTGACCGACGACGGCGATGTGTGGTGGGAGGGTCTCGAACTGGGGCGTCGAGATCGGCAGCACGTGTTGGTGAGCCTCACCGACCATGAGATGCCGATCTACCACGGAGACCATGAGGACGCACACGGAGTACCGGCGACTGCGCCCGAACTCGCCGCTCTCCTGCGCGCTTCCGGCGGCCTGCTGATCGCCGGTCCCGAGTACAACGGTTCGTTCAGCCCGCTGCTCAAGAACTCGATCGATTGGGTCACCCGGGTCGACATGGGGGTGCTTCGTGACACGCTCATCGGCCTGACGGCGGCCTCGCCGGGTCGCGGCGGTGGCGTGCGGGACCTGACGATGGTGCGCACCTGGTTCGAGAACATGCGCCTCACCGTGGCGACCGACGACTTGTCGATCCCGCAAGTCAACGATCACATCACCGACGAACCGGGTTCGATGGCGTTCGACATCGAGACCAGTGCTGCGATCGCTGCCTGGGTCGACGCCTACCTTGTCGAGTTCGACGAGTACTGCACCGGTCGCCCTCCGACCTGACCGTCACATCTCCACATCTGGGGGAGGCCGGCGCTCGCGCAGGCGACGCTCGCCACCATCTGGGCTGAGGCAGGGGTGAGGGAGCCACCGACGGATCGGGCCGTCAGCCTCTGGCGCCGGACCAGCGCGAGTCGCGACGATCGCGCCATGCGTTCTGCCCTTCTCGTCGTGGCGGCGACGGTGGTCGCCGCCGTGGTGCTGGTCGGCGCCTGGCGAGTGCTCGGTGGCGCGAGCGCCGGCTTCGCGTTCCTGGTCGCATGGGTGCCGATGACCTGGCTGGGCACCCTGAGCCGGGTGGTGCGGCCCCGGCTGCCGGATTCGTACCACCGGCTTCGCCCCTTCGAGCATGACGGCCGCGTCTACGTGCACTTGGGCGTGCGCCCGTTCAAGCGTCTGCTGCGTCGGGGGCCGCTGGCAGTGTTCAACCCGGACCTGCACCTGCCCGCCGATCGCTCAGCTGAGCACCTCACCCGCCTCGCCCGGCGGATGCGCGACGCGGAGGCCGCGCACTTCCTCCTGCTCATGGCGACGCTCGGGGTCGTGCTCCACGCCGCCGCCCGTGGCTGGTGGCCGGCGGCGCTGCTGACCCTGGTGTTCGACGTACTCATGAACGGCTACCCCGTCATGCTGCAGCGCTACAACCGGGCGCTGCTGCAGCGGCGCTACGGCCCCCTCGATGGAGCGTGACCGCCGGATGAGATCGCCTCTGGCGCCGCGTGGCCTCCACCGACGGGCTCGCCCCGGACGCCACCGTGGTCAGATGGATCAGGTTTCGAGCGCGGCAGCGAGGCGGGCGAGGGTCTCCTCCATGCCGAGGCGGTTGTGCTCGATGCGGTCGGCGACCCCGGAGATCGTCACGGTGAACTCGATCACCTCGGGGGGTCGGCCCTCGTCCCACGTCTCGGTGACGACGCAACCCGCACTGGTCGGCTCGATGCGGTAGGCCCACTTGGCGAACCGGAGATCGCCGAAGACGCCGTCGAAGGCGAACGTCCGCCCGGGGACCCACTCGGTCACCTCGCACTCGGTGGTCCACTCGAAGTCGCCGTTGCGGTTGTGGCCGGTGAACATGGCGCCGACGCCGGGGGCGGCCGAGGCGTCGTTCCAGGTGCAGGTGTGGCACTCGGGCGACCATTCACCCATCCGGGTGATGTCGGTGATCGCGGCCCACACCTCGTCGGCGGGGGCGTTGATGGGTCGGGACACCTCGACGTGGTCGGTCACGGCCCCGACCGTAGGCGACGCTCGATCGCGGCCCCGCCCGTCCCGCCGGCCGTCAAGCACTTCACCGCCCCGAGGCTACGGACCGCCGGGCGGCCGCGTCGGACCGACCGACAGCTACAGCGGCGGCCGCGTGTCACCAAGCCGAGGTAGCTCATCAGCGCAGAGACCGGGGAGCGCTGGCTGTTCGTATGGCGGGGCGGCGCTGTTGCAGTGGCTCTACTTCGTTCGCCCTCGATCGCCTGCGGCCGGCGATCGCCCTGCTGCTCGAGTTCACCGCTCCGCTGATGGTGGCGGTGTTCTCGGTCGTCCTCCTACGCCACCGCATCGCCCGCCATGATCGAGCCCGTGGTGGCGGCCACCGTCGCGTGGATCTGGCTCGAAGAGACCCTCAGCGGCGTCCATCTCCTCGGCGGCCTGCTCGTCCTCACCGGCGTCGGCCTCGTCCAAGTCGCCCGCGCCGGCGGCGCCGAGCCAGAGCCCGAGCCGCCGCTGGTCGGTGAGGCGGCGCCGGTCCAGTAGGGCCATCTCGAGCGCTCAGACCACTTCGCCGTCGCTCGAGTTGGTCAATTCCTGGATGCGCACGGCCGGTCGCGCGGCCAGTGCGCCCCATGCCGCCCATCGTGGCGGCGACCTCGCCACCCCACGGGTTGGCCGGGAGGGCCGGGCTAGCGTCCCCGCGTGCCTCGATCGACCCTGCATCGGCTCGCAGCGATCGCCGTCATCTCCGCGCTGTCCGTTGCCGGCGCCTGCAGCGGCGACGGGGGCGACCGGACCGAGGGACCTTCCACCCCGACGACCGCTTCCCACTCCGGAGCGGTGTACCAGGTGCCGGCGATGCACCCGAGCGACTGGGGCGCACCTGCGATGGAACTGCCCGACGCGCCCCGCCCCTACGGACCCAGTCCAGAGGCGACCGCCGATCCCGCGTTCTACGACGTCGGCGCGCTCGACGCCGACGACGTGGCCGCTGCCGAGCCAGGCACCGTGCTGCGCTCCGAACCGGTCGAGCTGACCGGCCCACTCACGGGTGCGTCCGGTTGGCGGATCCTCTACCGGTCGACCACCGCCGCGGGTGGCCCCGCCGTCGTGAGCGGCATGCTGCTGGCACCGGCAGGTGCCGGGCCTCCCGACGGCCGGCCCGTGGCGGCGTGGGCCCACGGGACCACCGGAATCGCCGACCGGTGCGCGCCGAGCGCCACCGGCAACCTCTTCTACGACGACTACGGAGCCGAAGCTCGGCGCCTGCTCGACCAGGGGTTCGTGGTGGCGGCCACCGACTACCACGGCCTCGGGACGCCAGGGGTGCACAGCTACCACGTCAGCGACGAACTGGCGTCCGCCACCGTCGACTCGGTCGCCGCGGCCCACCGCTTCGAGGAGGTGGGCCCCCTGACACCATCGTGGGTGGTGGTGGGTCACTCCGAGGGTGGCCTGGCCGCCCTGGCCGTCGACCAACGTGCCGACCAGGTGCTCCCCGACCTCGACTACCGGGGCGCGGTGGTCGCGGCACCGTCCGCACAGCTCGGCTCCGTGGCGCCCCTGATGTTCGGTTTCTCCGAGGGGCGAGGCTACGGAGCGCTCCTGTTGGCGGCGACAGCCGAGTTCGACCCGCGCCTCGACCCGGCGGTGGCCCTGAGGCCCGAGGCCGCGGCACGAGGGGCGCTGCTCACCCACGGCTGCTGGGAGGAGGCGGTCCCCGGGTTCGACGACCTCGACCCAACCGAGATGCTCGCCAGCACGGAGATCGGCGAGCTCCTCGGCGCGGTGCTCGATGAGTGCTGCGCCTCGGACCCCGACGCCGCTGTGGGCCCTCTACTGATCGTGCACGGTGAAGCCGACGAGGCGCTGCCCCCCGAGCTCACCTCAGCGCTGGTCGGCGAGCTCTGCGCCGCGGGCGTGGCCGTGGAGTACCGGATCTCTCCCGGTGCCGACCACGATGGGGTGTTGGAGGCGGCCGCAGACGATGCCGCCCGCTGGCTCGCGGACCGCCTGGGCGGTTACGACACGCCATCCAGCTGCGGCGACGCATGACCTCACCACGCCTCCACCGGGTAGGGAGCTGCACCAGATGAACCCGTGCTGTCGTCGGTCGGGCCGTGTGGCCGCGATCCTCGGTGCGCTGGCGATCGCGGCCATCGGCTGCGCCGGCAGCGATGACGAGCAGGCAGGGCCCCCAGACCTCGAGCGCACCGGAGGATCCCATGCTGGTGGTTGACGTGGAGGCACTTCCCATCGAGGAGCAGCTGACGTTCGCCGCGCTCCAGGGCATCGTCAACCGCGAGCGCCCGAACCTGTATCTGGTGGGAGTTCGCAGCGCCCAGGACTTCGACGTCGACCCGTCTGCCGAGGCGTGGCTGGCTGATGTGGTCGACGTGCCCCACGAGGTGGTGTCCCCGGACGAGGCGTTGGACCGGCTGCTCGACCGCACCGAGGGAATGGTGGTCTGGGACCCCGAGGTCCCGTACGAGACCCAGAACGTGGCCACCACCATCGCGGGTCGTGACGACGTGGTGCCGGTCAGCCCCGAGATGGCCGGCCGACTCACCGCCGAGCACGGCATCGAGGTGGCGATGGACCTGCGCGACCTCGGCCTCGACACCGACCGGGCCTTCACCGAGTGGGCCATCGCCGAACTGGACCCCCCGAGGGCGGCTGGGCGTTTCCGGTGTGGACCGGTCGAGAACGCAACGGCAAGCCGATCCAACCGGGTCTGCGCGACTGGGCGGTCGCGCACAGGGCGTTCGTCTTCGATGCCGACCCGGCGTCGGAGCCGGGCCTGCTCCGAGAGGTCCTCGATCAGTTCCCGCGCGGGACCGACGTGTATGGCTACTTGTTCTTCGACACGCCGTTGTACAAGGCGGTCGGCCTACCGGTGAACGAGGCGCTCGGCGTCGGAGAGTTGACCGAGAGCGGCGACTGGCTGATCCCGACAACCGATGCGGTGAACATGACCGTGCACATGCACGGACGCGAAGAACCCCGCCCCGCGCTGTGGGACGACGACGCCGTCGAGCCTGACGCCGACACCACCTACGTCTCCTTCGTGGTCAGCGACGGCGACGCGCTCGGGTACATGCAGACCCTCGCCCGGTCGCTGCAGTTCGACCACCTCGACGAGGAGACGATCCCGATCGGCATCTCGACCTCGCCGCGGCTCGCGGAGGTCGCACCCAACATCTGGAACTGGTATCTCCATCACCTGCCCGACAACGCCCGCTTCGTCGCCGGACCATCCGGCTCCGCGTACTTCTTCCCCTCCTACGCCGCCGAGGAGGACCTCGACCGGTTCCTCGAGATGTCCAGAACCGATCTCGACGCGACGGGCCTGAGGTCCTCTTGGGTCATCAACCCCCCACTGACCGCGTCCCCCACCGACGACGCGGCAGCCGCCCTCGAGCAGTTCGGCCCCGACGTCGTGCCCGTCGCACCGGACCGCTTCGCGGGGCTCCTCCGCGGCGCCGCGGCAGCGGGCTACACGGGCAGCCCCGACGCGGTTGCGCCGGCTCGACCTGCACCCGGCGCGTGTCGCGCTGATGCCGCCAACATCGCGTGGGACACGGTCCCGGTGATCGCCGCCTTCCTCGCCAACGCCATGCTCGTCGGCGACCTCGCCGCCAACCTCGCCGCCAACACGACGGCTGTGGGCGATGCCGTGACCGTTGATGAGACGCTGCTCGCCGAAGCGGTCCGATCCACGTTCCAGGCCCTGCGCCGCTCGCCTTCAGCGCTGCCGCGGCCGCCGGAGCCGAGTTCGACTCGGAGGTCACCGGACTGGAGCTCGCCTCCGGCGCCGGCGGGACGCCGACCGCGACCGGCACCCTGACGTTCACGGCCACCTTCGACCCCGGCGACGGCAGCCGGACCGCCAGAGCGACGGTGCCCATCACCTGCACACCGAGGACCGCACCCTGACTGGACTGATGGGCGCGTGCCCCGGCGTGCCAGAGTGAGGGGGCGTGGACCCGAACACCACGCCATGGCCACACAGGGCCACGAGCTGAGGCCCGCAAGACATGGGCGCCGACCAGCAGCGGAGGAGATCGATGACCGACCACGAGACCGGCGATGTGCTGGGTGCGGGGATCGACCAGGACGCGGTATTCGAGGTCCTCACCGAGATCCTGGAGTCCGAGTTGTCGGGCGTCGTGCGCTACACGCACTACTCGTTCATGATCACCGGGCCACACCGCATTCCACTGGTCGAATTCATGAGGATGCAGGCCGCGGAGTCGTTGTTGCACGCCCAGCAGGCCGGCGAGATCCTGACCGGACTCGGTGGTCACCCGTCGCAGCGCATCTCGGCGATCGAGGAGACGCACCGCCACGGAATCGCCGACATCTTGGCCGAGGGCCTCAACCACGAGATGGAGTCACTCCGGCTCTACCGGAAGCTGCTCAGCCTCGTCGGTGACGCATCGGTCTTCCTCGAGGAGTACGCCCGCAGCCACATCGGCGAGGAGGAACAGCACCAGTTGGAGCTGCGCAAGATGCTGCGGGATTACACGCCCGTCGACTGATGGCCGGACCGCTGCGTCTGCTCGTGTGCATGGGGGACGACTGCCGCGACGCCACCGGCTTCGGCAAGGTCATGCTGCTCGCCGCTGCCAGCGAGGGTGCCACCACCGTGGCCTGTCAGGGCATCTGCAAGGGCCCTGTGGTCGGGGTCGAGCAGACGGGCGAGATCCGCTGGTACGCGAAGACCCGTGGCGACCGCCGCCGTTCGCTGGCCCGACTTCTGCGCACTGGGACCGGCCGCCGAGCACTGCGCACCGCCGAGGTGCGGAAACGTCGCGGCAGGCTCAAGCACCCGGCCCGAGAGCGACCGCTCGAACACCGCTGACCGACGCCGGCCTTGCCGGAACAGATGGCCAGCATCCTGTAGGTGCCGTCGCAGATCGGGTGACCCTCGTTCGATCCCGCCTCCGGTGCGGGCGCGGATCGGCGGGGTCACCGTTCGTCCGCTCGTCGACGGCGCCCGCCAGGGCCTCGCGGAACACCCCGCCACCGAACTGGTGGGCGAGGATGGTGAGGTGGACATCGCCTCCTGGCGAGCGCATGAAAGGTGGCGGGCCATGATCGATCGGACGCAGCTGGTCGAGGGACTCGACGTCGAGCGCCGCCTCTACGCCGGGCGCAACCCGCAGTCGCGGCGAGCCGCCTCGGAGGCCACGAACCTGTTCGGCGGGGTGCCGATGACGTGGATGGCCAAGAGCGCCGGCGGGTTCCCCCTCTTCCTCGACCGGGCCTCGGGCGCCCGGGTCACCACCATCGACGGCCACGAGCTGGTCGACTTCTGCCTGGGCGACACCGGAGCCATGGCAGGTCATTCGCCGCCGGCGACCGTTGCCGCCGTCCAGGCCCGCTACTGCGACGCTGGTGGCGCCACGGCGATGATGCCCACCGAGGACGCCGCTGCGGTGGCGGTCGAGTTGGCCCGCCGCTTCGGGGTGAGCTCGTGGAGCTTCGCGCTGACCGCCACCGACGCCAACCGGTGGGCCCTGCGCCTGTGTCGGGCGCTGACCGGGCGGCCCAAGGTCCTGGTCAACGCATGGTGCTACCACGGCAGCGTCGACGAGTCGCTGATCGTGACCTCGCCGGCAGGGCCCGTGCCGCGGCCGGGCAACGTGGGGGCGCCCTGCCCGGTGACCGAGAGCAGCCGGGTCGCCGAGTTCAACGACCTCGACGCCCTCGAGGCCGAGCTCGCCCACGGTGACGTGGCCGTCGTGCTCATGGAGCCGGCCCTCACCAACATGGGCATCGTCCTGCCCGAGGACGGCTACCTCGAGGGCGTCCGTCGTCTCAGCCGCGAGGCCGGCACGCTCCTCATCATCGACGAGACCCACACGCTCTCCGCCGGTCCCGGCGGCTGCACCCGGGCGTGGGGCCTCGATCCCGACATCGTCACGCTGGGCAAGGCCCTCGCCGGCGGCATCCCCATCGGGGCCTACGGCCTGCGGGCCGACCTGGCCGAGCGCCTCCTGTCTCGAACGGACCTCGACCTGATCGACACGGGCGGCGTCGGCGGCACGCTCGCGGGGAACGCTCTCTCCCTCGCCGCCGCCAGGGCCACCCTCGACCAGGTGCTCACCGAGGACGCCTTCACGACCATGATCGCCCTGGCCACGCGCTACCACGAAGGGGTCGAGGGCATCATCGCCGCTCACCGCCTGCCATGGTCGGCCAGCCAGCTCGGGGCCCGCTCGGAGTACCGCTTCACGGCTCCGGCGCCCCGCAACGGCACGGAGTCCCACGACGCCACCGACGTCGACCTGGAGGACTACCTCCACCTCTACCTGGTCAACCGGGGGGTGCTGCTGACCCCGTTCCACAACATGGCGCTCATGTGCCCCGTCACGACCGAAGCCGACGTGGACCTCCACCTCCAGGTCCTCGACGATGCGGTGGCCGTCCTCATTCGCTGAGTGGCGGCACCGCCGCGGCCGCGGCGGCGACTTCGCCCTGACGGGGGCGTCGACTGCGGCGAGGGCCGCGACCAGGAGCAGGTCGTCGCGATCGACGGGCGAAATGGCAGTACGTTGCTCTGGTGGCCAAACCGCACGACCGGACGAACGACGTCGCCGGCGGGCGTCTACCGCGAGTGGTCTACGAGAAGAACCTCCAACACCTGCAGCGTGAGCTCGTCAAGATGCAGGGCTGGGTTCGAGCCGAGGGACTGAAGGTCTGCGTGCTCTTCGAGGGCCGGGACGCCGCCGGGAAGGGCGGGACCATCAAGCGGATCGCCGAGCGCACGAACCCCCGCGTGGTCCGTGTGGTCGCGCTCGGCACACCCACCGAGCGCGAGAAGAGCCAGTGGTACTTCCAGCGGTACGTCGCGCAACTGCCCGCAGGTGGCGAGATCGTGCTGTTCGATCGCTCCTGGTACAACCGCGCGGGCGTCGAACACGTCATGGGGTTCTGCACGGAGGAGGAGTACACGGAGTTCCTGCGGTCATGCCCCGAGTTCGAACAGATCATCATCCGTTCGGGTGTCATCTTGATCAAGTACTGGTTCTCGGTGAGCGATCAGGAACAAGAGCGACGCTTCCAGGATCGCATCAACCGGCCGGAGAAGCGCTGGAAGCTCAGCCCGATGGACCTCGAGTCCCGTGCACGTTGGGCGGACTACTCGCGGGCCAAGGACGAGATGTTCCGCTTCACCGACACCAAGTTCTCGCCGTGGTGGGTGGTCGATGCCGACGACAAGCGTCGCGCCCGGCTCAACTGCATCAGCCACCTGCTCAGCCAGGTGCCCTACCAGGACGTCACCTCAGCACCGCTCGAGCTCCCACCCCGCGGCCCCGAGAACTACGTCCGCCCGCCCGTCGAAGATCAGACCTTCGTGCCCGGCGTGTTCTGACGGCACGGTCGGGCACGTTCGCCGGCGTTGGCGATGTTGACGCCTGCGATCTTCGAGCTCGGCCTTGGTGAACGAGGCGATCGGCCCGTCGGGGTCGAAGTAGCCCCAGCCCCCGAAGACGCGGCCATACCGGCCGTCCATGTCGTGGCCGGGCACCTTGAGCGCGCCGCCCTTCTCGACGCTGATGTCCTCGAAGGGCTCTGTTGCATTGCTGGCGGGCGTGACCGCCGCGAGACGCTTGTGATGCGTTGTCGCCCGTTCTGCCCGCCGGTCGAGCAGGACCGTTCCGGACACCGGATGCGCTGGTCTTCGACATCCAGGACGTGGGCGATTTCGTCCTCACGCAATCCACGACCGGCGAGGTGGTGATCCAGTCACGCCAGGAGGCCTGGGAGAGCCGACCCGGCGTATCGATCAACACCGCT
>JAYRVH010000032.1:0-12194 GCA_041918615.1 Acidimicrobiales bacterium | reverse complement strand
GGAGCGCCCACCAGGTGGACCCCGACAGGCGACGAATATCAACGAGGGCAGAACAACTGACCGCCACCGGGCAGTTCTGTTGGCCACCACCGGGCAGCTACATGGCCGCCAGTGGGCAACATCTCATGGCCACCGACACGCCTCATTCTTGGTCGGTGCGCCCTTGGCGCTCGTTCTGCTGAGCGCCGCACAATCGGCCTCCGCTGATCGGGCGGCGTTTGTTCAGGCTCTGGATCTCGCTTGGTCATACGGTGTCGACCTGGTGCGGGAGGTACGCGCCCTGCTCGGCGAGGCAGACGTCTTCTTGCCAGAACCACCCATGAACCAGGAGGCGCAGAGACTTGCCGACCGCTTTGTCGACCTCGACGTCAATGTCCCCGAGAACGCTGGGCGGAGCGGAAGAGCAGCCGACCGATTCTATCGATGGGCACTTCCCGCGCTGCTCAACCACGTTCAGCTGTCCCGGAACACGTTTGCCGTCAACGCTGTTCACGAGGCAGTCATTGACGGTGAGGCGGTGTCCGCAAGGTTCCGGGCGGCAACCGACTCCTCAGAAATGCGAGACGCCGGGACGGACTTGATGGAACTTACTGCGAGCATCATGGGGTACCTCGACCCCACGGGTCGTCCTCTCCTCTTCAAGTTCTGAACGGCTCATTCCGCTGGATCTTGGTATAGCGGCTCTTCGGATCTGAGGGGGGTGCGGTAGCGGGCTGAGGGTCCGCGGGCGCGGCACAGGGACTCCACAGAATCGGTGGTTCTGACGCCGTCCGAGTCCGAGGAGCCCCTGTGGAGATCGACCCTAATGGGGGTCCACTGCCTGCCCGACCTCGATGGTCAGGCTGTGGGTGAGCTACCCGGGAGCGAGCACTGGTTGACCCCGAACCTCGAGTTCTGCGCGTAGACCGTCGCCGCTCCCGGGCCAGCGAGCGACCAGCGGACCGCTTCTGGGATGTCGTGCCTCGAGCACTGATCCATTAGGCCGCGGGCCGGTCTCTCGTCAGCTCGATCCAACCCAACCCGAGGAGGAGAACCTGATGATCTTCGTAGGTGTTGACTGGGCCGAGGACCACCACGACATCGACATCCGCGACGACCTTGGAGGCCAACTGGCCGCCAAGCGCGTCGTTCACGGCGTCGAGGGCATCGCGGCGCTCCACGAGCTCGTGGCCTCTCATGGCGACGACCCGACTGAGGTAGTCGTCGGCATCGAGACCGACCGGGGCCTGCTGGTCGCTTCGCTGGTCGCCGCCGGCTACCAGGTCTTCGCCATCAACCCCCGAGCTGTTGACCGGTACCGGGATCGCCACGCTCTGTCAGGCGCAAAGTCCGACGCCCGCGACGCGATGGTTCTCGCTGAGCTGGTCCGAACCGACCGCCACCACCACCGACCGGTGGCCGGCGACAGCGACGACGTCGAAGGACTCAAGATCCTGGCCCGCAACCATCAGAACCTGATCTGGGCCCGGACCCGCCACGTGCTGCAGCTCCGCAGCATGCTCCGGGAGTACTACCCGGCGATGCTGGCCGCCAACGATGGTCACGCCGGCACCCGCGACGCCCTGGCCCTGCTTGCAGCGGCACCGGAACCGGCCAAGGGCCAAGCCCTGAGCCGGACCCGGATCAGATCGATCCTGGCCAGGGCCGGCCGCCAGCGGAACCTCGACCGGACCGCGCAACGAGTCCATGGCGAACTCCACGCCCCCCAACTCGAGGCAACCCCCGCAGTCAGTTCCGCTTGCGCGGCCAGCGCCGTCGCAATGGTCGCAGTGATCAAGGCGATGAACGACCAGATCGAGGTCCTCGGAAGCGAGCTCGAAGGCCGCTTCGGTGAGCATCCCGACGCCACGATCATCGAGAGCCAGCCCGGTCTCGGCATAGTGCTCGGCGCCCGCGTCCTCGGCGAGTTCGGCGACGACCCGAACCGCTACGCGGACGCGAAAGCGCGACGCAACTACGCCGGAACCTCGCCCATCACCCGAGCATCCGGCAAGAGCTCAGTGGTGGTGGCCCGGTTCGTCCGCAACCACCGACTCGCCGACGCCTGCGACCGGTGGGCCTTCGCTTCACTCAGTTCATCGCCGGGCGCCCGCCGCTACTACGACGAACTCCGCGCCGCTGGCAAGACCCACGGCCAAGCCCTGCGCGCCCTGTCCAACCGCCTGGTCGGCATCCTCCACGGCTGCCTCGATCACCGCACGAACTACGACGAAGCGACCGCCTGGAGTCGCTACCACGACATCGCTGCTTGACAACTACCGCCCCTGGGATGTCTACGCGCATGTGTGAGCTGTTGGTGGGCTTGCCCGACGTTGACGTTGTCGGTGTCGCCGATCCTGAGGGCGGCCCGCACGCCGTCCAGGTCGCGGACCCGTCTCCACGTCGTGAAGCTCGCCGGGTCCAAGCTCGACGAGTGCCGCCGTCGGGTCCAGAACGAGACCCTCGGCCACCGCGGCCACAAGCCCGACCCGCTCTACCGCTGCCGCCGCCTGCTGTTGGCCGCCGAGGAACGCCTCGACCCGAAGGGAACCGACAAGCTCCAAGGGCTGCTGCGGGCCGGCGACCGGAAGGGCGAGGTCGCCTACGCGTGGCACGCCGACAGGAAGCGGTCCGGTTCCTCTACGCCATCCCCAACCCCGACTTCGCCGCCCGCTACCTCGACGAGCTTGCCAAGGACCTCCAAGACCGCGAGTTCCCACCCGAGGTCCGCTCGTTGGGCCGCACCCTGAAGCGGTGGCGCACCCAGATCGTCGCCTGGCACCGGTCCCGAGCCACGAACGGGCCCGCCGAAGCGGTCATTCTCTGGAGCGGTCATGGGGGTGTGTTCGACGTAGCTGACGGGGCCGGCAGGATCGGTGGGGGACGCGTTCTCTGGAGCGTGTCGTCGAGGGTCCCCGATGTCGCAGCCCTGCTGATGTAGACATCGCCTTCCTTTGGCTTGCGGCCTCGCCAGTCGAACCCGTGGAGGTGGCTGGTGAGGGTGCAGCGCGTTGTCATGCCCGTGACGGGCGCCGAGTCGTGGACGGTCATCGATGACGACTGGGCTCCGGTGATCCCGATCGAGCGCTATCTGGCGCATCTGGCCGGGATCGAGCGTTCACCGAACACGGTGCGCGCCTACGCGTACGGGTTGCGTTTGTGGTTCGAGTTCCTCGACCTGCGCGGCTTGGGGTGGGAGAGCGTCGGTGTCGAGGACGTATCGCGGTTCGTCGCCTGGCTTCGGGCGCCGGCCGACAACGTGATCGTGTTGGACGACTCCGCCGCGGTCCGCAGCGAGGCGACAGTGAACCGGCACCTGGCGGCGCTGTTCGGTTTCTACGAGTTCCACGCCCGCTCCGGGGTCGATGTCGCCGCGGATCTGGTGGCGTGGCGGCGGGTGTCGCGGGGTTCCTACAAGCCGTTCTTGCATCACGTCACTCGGGGCCGGCCGATCGCGACCCGGCCGGTCAAGCTGCGGGTCCCGCGCCGGTTGCCGGCGACGCTGAGCATCGAGGACGTCGCGGTGATCCTGGCGGCGTGTGAGCGTCTCCGGGACCGGTTCCTGTTCGCGTTGTTGGCCGAGACCGGCATGCGGATCGGCCAAGCGCTCGGTCTGCGACACGAGGACTTCGTGAGCCGCGAACGGCGCGTGGTGATCGTGCCTCGCGGCGACAACGCCAACGGCGCCCGCGCCAAATGCGTCTCACCCGCGACCGTGCCGGTCTCCGCGCCGCTGGTGCGGCTCTACAGCGACTACATGCACACCGAGTACCGCGAGCTCGACTCGGACTACGTGTTCGTGAACCTGTGGTCGGCACCGGTGGGCCGCCCGCTGCGCTACCAGGCCGTCGCCAAGCTCGTGGGCCGGCTCCAGGCCCGCACCGGCATCGCGTTCACCCCACACATGTTTCGCCACACCCGAGCGACCGAGCTGATCCGCGGCGGCGTCGCGATCGAGGTCGTCTCGAAGCTGTTGACCCACCGGTCGGTGACCACGACCAGCGACGCCTACGTGCACCTCGACGTGGAGGACCTCCGCGCCGAACTGGTCCGCGCTGGCGCCTGGGAGCCCGGCGGGTGCTGAGCGTTGTCGCAGTCCCCGACGTCGGCCACGCCGCGATGTTCGCGGCGTTGTCGGCCGCGGTCCGCCCGGAGTTCTCGGGCCCGGTCGTCCGGGTCGATCCTGACGACCCCGTGTTCGGTCGGGGCCGCTGCGACGTCGCCGGGTGCGCACGCACGTCGTGGGCGTTGCAGTTGTGCGCTGCGCACCATCAACGATGGCGCCTCCACGCCAAGCCCGATATCGACCACTACCGGGCCACCACCGGGCCCGTCGCTACCCGCGCTGGTTCGGAGATGGTCGACGCGTTCGACCTGTCCGCTCTCCCAGCCGGTCCGCGCCTCGAGGTCGGATACATCCTGCAGTGCCGTCACGACGACCGCCGGGCGCGGGTCCCACCATCAACGATCCGCCATCTCGTCGGGCTCCTCGCCGACACCGGCTCCGACACACTGCTGGACCGTCCGCTCGACGCCTGGCTCGACATGGTCCGAGCTCAGGGCTGGAAGGACCCGACCCGCACGATCGCACTGGTCCGCTACGCGCACCGCCGTCTCAGCGACCTGGGCGGGATCGACATCGAGACCGAGTACGCGAGCGACGTCTGGGTCGCTGCCCGGCTCGGGATCCACGTGACCCGCTCACCGAACCAGACCCGTTTCGACACGATCACCCAGCCCTGGCTGAGGGTCGCGGTGAAACGGTGGGCCCGGCTCCGGCTCGGGTCCGGCAAGACGTTCGGGACCGTGCACGTCGACGCCCGCGCCATGTTGTGGTTCAGCCGGTTCCTCGCCGGGCGTGACAGCACCGCCGGCGACGAGAGCGCCATCACCCGTGACGCCATCGAGGCCTACCTCGTCTGGCTCACCGCATCGCACCTCGCGGCGCACACCTCCAGCACCTACATCACCTGCCTGCGCGGTTTCCTCGACGCATGCCGCCGCCACGACTGGCTACCCGCCCTGGCGTCCACCGCAGCGCTCTACCACGACGACCTCCCGAGCCGTCCCCGCCCGCTGCCGCGTTTCATCGCCGAGTTCGTCATGAACCAGCTCGAGGACCCCGAGCGCCTAGCGGTCCTACCCGACGCCACCACCCGGGCGTTGGTCACCGTCATCATGGAGACCGGGCTACGAGCCAACGACGCCTGCTCGCTGCCGTTCAACCCGGTCATCGACGACAGCGCCGGGTGGCCATGCCTGCGCTACTTCAACGCCAAGATGGCCGCCGAACAACTCGTCCCGCTCAGCGCCACCGCCGCGGAGACCATCCGAGCACAACAAGGCGACCTGCGCGGCCGCTGGCCCGACGGGCCGCCGGTGCTGTTCCCCGCACCGCACTCGAACCCCGACGGGACACGCCCGTTCAGCTACGCCACCCTCCGACAACGTCTCGCCCGCTGGCAAGACGACATCGACGTCCGCGACGAGACCGGCCAACGGGTCCGGGTGACCGCCCATCAGTTCCGTCACACGCTCGGCACCCGGCTCATCAACCAAGGCGTCCCCCAACACGTCATCCAACGTCTCCTCGGTCACGCCAGCCCCCAGATGACCGCCCGCTACGCCACCCTGCACGACACCACCGTTCGCCGAGCCTTCGACGAGTACTGCCAGCAGAGGGTCAACGTGGCCGGCGAGCGCATCGTCTATGACCCCGCTGCGGTGACCGCGGACGCCGAGTGGACCAAGCACAACATGGCCCGGGTCCAGGCCAGCCTCCCCAACGGCTACTGCGGCCGGCCGCCCCAACAGGACTGCCCGCACCCCAACGCGTGTCTCACCTGCCCCGACTTCCAGACCACCCCCGCGTTCATCGACATCCACCGCCGCCAACGAGACGAGACCCGCACCCTCATCGCCACCGCCGAAGCCGACGGCCGGTTCCGCCTCGCAGCCAACCACCGCCAAGTCCACGACAACCTCGACCAACTCATCGATGCACTCGAAACCATCGGAGACACACCATGACCACCCCCGACCCCACCGCTCTCGTCGCCGCCGCCCGACAACGCTCCCACGACACCCGCCAACGAGCCACCGACGCCCTGCGGCGCCTCGACGCCACCGGCCAAACCATCACCTTCACCGGCGTCGCCCAAACCGCCGGAGTGTCACGATCCTGGCTCTACCGCCAACCCGACCTCCGCGACGAGATCGACCGCCTCCGCACCACCCGCCCGACCACCACCGCCGCGGTCCCCGCCGCCCAGCGGGCGTCCACCGACTCCCTCCGCCGGCGCCTCGAAACCACCCTCGACGAGATCCAACGCCTCACAACCGAGAACCGCCACCTCCGCGAACAAGTCGCGCAGCGCTTCGGCCAAGAACGCGCCGACGCAGTCCCCGGACCCACGTCGGCGACATGTCCACCACCTACGACCGCTGCAACAGCAGGCCCCGCCGACGCCCGCTCCAGATAACAGCCAACAACTTGAAGCGGGTCAAGCGGGTCAAGCGGGTCAAGCGGGTCAAGCGGGTCGCGTTCGGGTTCCGGAAGTTCCGCCACTACCGGATCCGCTCACTCCTCTACGCCGGCCGACCCAACTGGGACCTACTCGCCGGCATCACACCCCGCTGAAATCCGAAGAGCCTCCAGAACCCCGAAGCCCTCATCGCCCTCGCCATGCACGCCCTCGGCCACCAGCCCCGCACCCTCCCAGGCCGCCAATGACCCACGGATACAACAGGAGAGCCCGAAAAACCCCGGAATACCAGTCTTCGAACTGCGTCCAATCCTCCGGGTTGTCGGACCCGGACGCTGTGCTAACTCCCCACGAACACGGGGATTCCGGGGAATCCACGACGGCGCCGGCCAGTACAGCCCGTCGTTCGACGCAGTGTTCGAAGGCGCCGGTATCGAACCGATCACCACCCCACCCCGAGCGCCCATGGCCAACGCCTACGCCTAACGCTGGGTCCGCACCCTCCGCCACGAGCTGCTGGACCGCACCATCATCTGGAACGCACGCCAACTCCGCCTGCTCCTGACCGACCCCTCGACCACTACAACAGCCACCGCCCCCACCGCTCCCTCGACCAGCACGCCCCCGACGACGAGGGCGAGGTCAGCGAGCCGCCCGTCGGGCGCACCGTGGAGCGGCGCAGCACCTGCGCCGGGCTCATCAACGAGTACCGCACCGCCGCCTGAGCAACACCAGCGGGCGGACGCCTTCTCGGTCCTGCCTGAGGCTGAACGCAACGCTCCGAGACTCGCTCGACCCCGAGCCGGCAGCCAAGACGCGTCTGCTCAGCGCACCCGCAGCCAACGGGACTGTGACACGCCGAGACGAGTGCTACGCGGCGGGCCAGCCGTGACCCGTGCCACCGAGCGGCACTGTCAAGCAGCAGGGCGAACCGCCGACAGCAGCGCCGATGACTTCTCGGCACCTACAGGGTGGTCCGCATCGACGCTCCTGCCTGGGCGACCGAGATAGATCTATACATGTAGAGCTGTCATGCTGGCGGGACGCCTGGTTCGTATTCCGTGGCTCGGCTCGACCTGAATGAGGGAATGACCGGGAACCCTGGGAAAGGGACAACGACTGGCGGACTCGCCCATACAAGGCAGGCCTCGACTTCAACCGGAACGGTGTTTTGGCCTAAAGCCACCGTCGTGTCCAGTCCAATCGAGTTGGTGGCGTACTGTCGAGCGTCACTTTCCGCATTTCCGAGCGCTAGCGCAAACAAGCCCTCCTGCTCAGGGGTCATGCCGCTGGGCACCACGGTGCCAGCTAGCGATTCGACGAGGCCAAGCCAGTCGGTACTTATGCCAGAACCATCCACTGCGTGGAAGTCGATGATCAACGGGTTGACATATGCACAAGGAGCAACAGCCCACCAGAACGGTGCATACGAGACGATTGTGCCGGTCGCGTAGAAATCAAGTCCGGCCAAGCTGAGGTCGCCGGCGTGGTCGTGGGTGACACCGGTCGTCTCGATAACGAACGGAGTGTCCGCAAACCCGACCCACGCCTGATCGGTTGTGATGCTGGCATCCGGGCGTACGACGAAGGCGTTCTCGTAGTCGCCGGTTTGGGCCAACGAGAACGTACCGAGACGTGTTCCATCCAAGAGAGAGGTGACAACTACCGGGCTACTGTTCGACCCTCCGATGGTTGCTGAGCCCGTTCCGTCCACGCCTACGTGTCCGGTGTCCCACAACCGGAGGGTGGAACCAGGCTGCATGTAAAGGAAGCCGGCGACACTGAGGGTGTGATCGTCCAGGTCCATGACGCATCCATCATCGCATTGAAGCGCTGCTTCTTGCCGTACTGTCACCCCGCGCAAGTTTACGTGAATCCCAGAGCCAAATGTCAGGTCTCCCTCAATGTTTGTTTGATACAAGGTCCAAGGCTGATCAAAGTCGTCTGGCCCTGATGTGTCGCCCGAGATGATCGAGGTGTCGGTGATGGTTGAGTGGGCCAGCGATGCCTTCACGGGTCCGGTGTTCGGACTCAACCCGCCCGCTGCGCTCGCGTGGGTAACGATCACCTCCACGCCGCCCTGGAACGTGTTCTCGTTGACCACAGGTGAACTCGAACACGACGCTAGTTCCACATCTCTAATCGTGGACCTGGTGATCGAGTAGCCCGCGCCGAAGCAGTAACGGTCAGGATAGGTGTTCGAGTGCCAACCGCCCACCGTGCTGACCGGTACGCCGTTCACCGGCGCCCGCCCTGTGAGTGTCGAGTCCGTGACGGAGATAGAGCCGTCGCCGTTCACGTAAGGGTTTGCCCAGGTCACCGACCGCATCACCAAGGACCCGCCCGACGGCGTCGTGGGCGCCTGAACGATAAACCCGGTCAGACCTGTGGTGTTCTGCGTGATCGTGAGCGGGTGAGTAGAACCATCGAAGGTCAAGCGCCCTGTATCCAAGACGGTGGTTCCGTAGCCTTCCAGCGTGACCGCATGCGGCCCATTCACTGTGAGGGCACCTCCTACACGGACCCCGTTGACACGCACCGACCCCGGACCGGTGATACTCAACGCTCCGTTCACGGTCACACGGTAGAGTCGCCAGCTCGAAAGCCGCTCTGACAAGGTCAGGCTTGTGGTGTCGCTGATGATCGAGTCGGCCAGCGTGCCGGTAACGGGTCCGGTGTTCGGACTCAACCCGCCCGCTGCCGAAGCGTCGGTCGCAACCACCACCACGTCGCTCAGAAATATGTTGTCTCGGAAGGTAGGCGCAGGCGTGCAAACATTCGCCTCGATATCCTTCAAGGTCGAACCGACTATATTCACGACACCAGATAGACAGTACGATTCCTTCCCAAGATAGATGGCCGCGCCAGATGCAGCCGGTCGTCCGGTGATGCGCGAGTTGCTGATCGAGATCGAACCGGATCCTGTGATGACTGGGTTGTCCAGAACTATCGACCGAGCGTCTAAGGCGCCGTTGACCTCGATTGTGGAGCTGGAAGCGCCCTGAACGGCCGCGCCCCCTGCAATGGTGAGCGTGATGCCGGCTGGGACGATTACCTTACAACTCGTGCGGTGTACACGTGTGTTGACCCATGTTTCATTTGCGGTCAGCGTTCCGCAATGCTGGACCACTGGGCCAGGCGTCGGTGTAGTCACGACGTTCGAGATCGCAAACTGCGATGCGATCCCGTCCGGGTTCGTGGCCGTGACAACTGCACGGACCTTCCGTCCGATGTCTGAGGCGGTCACCACGTAGGTGTTGACACTTTCAGAGGTGCGGGGCGCGCATCCCGTCAGATCGGTGGAGCATGACTCGAATCGGACCGCAATGCTGATTGGAGCACTCCCCGTCCACGTGCCGGGACTGACCGTCAGAGTCGAACCTAGGACGGCTGGGCCGGATAACACCGGTGGGTTGACGACCGTGGGACCACCACTCGGTTTGTTGAGAGCGGCGTCGATCGCGGCAGTGCTCCCAGCTGTGGTGTTGATGGCGTCGGAACTGATGAGGTCCGGGTGATCGTCCCAATACTCGAGGGTCCGGCCGCCGGTGGGGTCGAGGAACGCCGCCCGATACGTGCCCGGGGCCAGACCCGTGATCGCGTAGGTGCCGTTGGCGGCGGTGACCGCCCCGCCGGCGATGGCGCCGGTGGGGCCGATGGCGACCACCCATGCTCCCGTGATCGGGGTGCCGGAGGGGTCGTCGGTGATCGTGCCTGCCAGGGAGCCGGTGTTGGGGTCGAGGGCGGCGTTGGTGACCGCGGGGGCGGTGACCGACGTGGCGGTCGCGAGGCCGGTGTTGGGCTGGTTGTCGTGCCATTCCATGTTGTGCAGACCGGTCGAGTCGATGAACGCCAACTTGTAGTCACCCGCCGCCACATTCAAGGCGTACTGGCCCGACGCGTTGGTGACCGCCCCGCCGGCGTTGCGGAAATCCGACGCCCGCAACGCCACCACGAACACCCCCGCCAACGCCGTGTTCGTGCCCGCCTCGCGGACCGTGCCCGACAACGTTTGTGCCCCCGGTGTCGTCGACTGGGTCGGCAACGCCACGTTCGCCGCCGTCGAGGCGCCGGCGGTGACCGACAGCGATGTGGCCCCCAGGAAGTCCACCGAGTTCGGGAAGTACCGCGATGCGTGTGCGCCGGTCGGGTCCACGAACACCGGCCGGTACGACCCCGACCTGAGGCCCGCGATGTTGTACTGGCCTGCCCCGTTCGCCACCACGCCCTGCTGGGTGGCACCGGTGGTCGCGTTGATGCCGATCACCCACGCCCCCCCGATCGGGGTCCCTGAACCCGCCTCGGTGACCGTCCCCGCGATCGAACCACGCAACGACACCATCTGCGGGTCCGCGTCGGTCATGGCCCCACTGGTCACCGACACCGTGGTCGGTGGCCCGTGGAACCCAGCAGTGTGCGCCCCCGTCGGATCGACCACATACAGGTAGTACGACCCGGCTGGGACCTCGGTGCTGTAGTTACCGCTGGCGTTCGCGACCCCACCGCCAGCGATCGAGAAATCGGTGGTCCGCAAGACCGCCACCCACGCCCCCGCCACTGGCGCACCCGAGCCCGATTCGGTCACTGTTCCCGAAATGCCCTCCCCTGCCGTCTCAACGCCAGCGGTTGCGCCGCTCTCGGTGGGACGCTCCCGAGCGGACTCCATCGGCGACTCAGGACCAGAACGACGACCAGCCGCTTCACCTTGGGCACCGTCACCGCTACCCGCTGACATGTTGTGAGGTGGGGCAGGTGCTGCCCCTGCATTCCCCGACACCAACGTCGACACCAACAGCACCGCGACGACCATTGCGCCCCAACGATGAGAACCCATGGAATCGCCTCCCGCCGGGACCCGCCTATGGGTTTCACCTGGCAGCGGCCGATGCTAGCCCATCCGATCGAACCGATCTGCTCCTGCCACCCCATCTGGCCACTCCCGACCCGGTCTACGGTCCTAGGCTTCCTCGCTGGTGTAAGAACCGGGACCGGCACTTCGCCTCGAAGACGACCATCCACCCGTCGCCCTCGGGTCGATCCCTGCCCCGTCGAGTCACCCCGGAGCCTCGGTACCCTCAAGGCGATGACCGGCATGTATCCCGTGGACCCAGTGAGCTTCGAGCGTTGGGCCGTCACCGCGGTCGGCGGCCACCCGCTGGGCCACCCCATCGACGCTGGGATTGACGGGCAGATCGCCACCCCCGACGGCACCAGAGCCCCGGGCCGGGTGCTGATCGCGGTCAAGGCCGGGGACCGCTACCACTCCCGGACTGGGTTGGGCGGCGGAGGCGCATCGCGACCTGCCGTGGCGGCGCACCCGGGACCCGTGGGCGGTGCTGGTCAGCGACGTGAGGGGCTGACCGTAGCCTCACGATCGAGGGGATGGTCGGCGGCGCTGGCCAGCGCCCCCACCCTCCTCATGGGAGTCCGACTTAATTACTTCCCCTTGAAATAGTCCGGTGGGGGCTGGTCGGGGAGGGTGCTCGCGTTCGATGTCGCGATTGTGTGTCAATGGCCAATAGGTTCTGCCCGGGGGCGGACAGTGGAACTGCCCGCTGGTGGCCAACAGAACTGCCCGGTGATGGCCACCAGAACTGCCCGGGGGTTCAGGTGTCGAGCGGCTTGACCCCCTTGCCGGTGGTGGCTTGGGTGAGCCGGATGGAGTCGCCGCCGGTCATCACCACGTGGGCGTGGTGCAAGAGCCGGTCGACGGTCGCGTTGGCGATGGTC
>JAYRVH010000031.1:0-7338 GCA_041918615.1 Acidimicrobiales bacterium | reverse complement strand
CGCGCCCGCGGGCAAGGGACCATGACACGCCGAGACGAGTGCAATTCGGCGGGCCAGCCGCGACCCGTCGCAGCAAGCGCCGCTACGAAGCAGCGGGCCGAACCGCCGACAGCGGCACCGATGACTTTTCGGCACCTACACCCCAGGAATCGCCGACGCACCACCTTTGCTGCCACCATTTCGACAACCCCCGGCCGCGTGGGGCCGGTAGAAATGACACGCGCGTTGGGATCGCAGGCGGGTCGGGAACGGATTCGGCGAATTCGGGAACGCGTCGAACCGCCGCTGTCCGTGAGTTCGACAGTGCATACACTCGCTGGCATGGCCGTCGTCCCGAACCCGGATCAGCCAGACGTCCTCACCGTGGTTCCGCCGGAGGAAGCGCTTCGCCTCGCCCGACCCCTTCCGGACGCCGAAGAGATGGCCATCGAAGGGCTCACCGACGACGAATGGGAAGCGTTCGAACAGGCTCTCGCTGACCGGTGACCGCTCGTCGGCCCCCCGCCGTGGTGGTCGACACCATGGTTGTCTCGGCGGTCGTGAACTCGTCCCGTCGGCCCGAACCGGCAGCGTCGTACCGATCGCTCATCGCCGATCGACTCGTCGTCGTGTCGTTCGCGACCGTCACCGAGTTGCGCTACGGGGCGATCAAAGCTGGATGGGGTCAGCTCCGGCGCCGCGGGCTCGAGCGGGATCTGTCCCGGTTCGTGATCGTGCAACCCGACGACACCCTGATGGCAGTGTGCGCCGACCTGCGGGCGCGGCGTGAGGCGTCCGGCCACGGCCTCGGCCAGAAGATCCACGAGGCGGACCGGTGGATCGCAGCGACCGCGATCCGGCTCGAACTCGCCCTGATCACTGATGACGCCGTATTCCGAGACACCCCAGGGCTCACGGTCCTCGCCTCGTCAACCTGACCGAATCGGGCCCGATCGGCGATCGGTAGCGTCGGCGACGCCATGAACCTCGTCCCGTCGATCGCCCGCCTCGTCGTTTGCCGCCTCGGTTGGCTGTTCGCCGCCGGCGACGAGCGTGACGCCGAGATCCTCGCGCTGCGCCATCAGGTCCTCGTGCTGCAACGCCAGGTCGACCGACCTCGGTTCACCGAGACCGACCGCACGATCCTCGCGGTGTTGTCCACCGCGATCGACCGGTCCCGCCTCCGCGACGTGTTCCTCGTCGTGCAACCGGCCACGGTCATCGGCTGGCATCGCCGCCTCGTCGCCCGCCGCTGGACCCAACCCGACGCCCAGAGACGGGGACGGCCGCCGGTGCACGCCGAGATCCGCCGCCTCGCCCTCGCCATAGCCCGAGAGAACCCCACCTGGGGCTACCGGCGCATCCACGGAGAACTCCGCCGTCTCGGCTACCAGGTCGCCCCCTCCAGCGTGTGGAAGATCCTCCGCGACGCCGGGATGGACCCGACCCCGAACCGGACGGGGCCCACCTGGGCGCAGTTCATCCGTACCCAGGCCCGAGCAGTGATCGCCACCGACTTCTGCTGTGTCGATACCGCCAGCCTCCAACGCCTCCACGTCCTGTTCTTCATCGAGGTGGGATCCAGACGGGTGCACTTGTCCGGGATCACCACCAACCCCACCGGCGCGTGGACCACCCAAGCGGCCCGGAACTTCCTGATGAGCATCGACAGGGCGTTCCGGTTCGTGATCCACGACGGCGCCGGCCAGTACTCCCCCGCCTTCGACGCCGTGTTCGACGCCGCCGGGATCGAACCGATCACCACCCCGCCCCGAGCCCCGATGGCCAACGCCTACGCCGAACGCTGGGTGGTGCCCCTGCGCCACGAGCTCTTGGACCGCACCATCATCTGGAACGAACGCCAACTCCGCCGGCTCCTCACCGACTACCTCGACCACTACAACGGCCACCGCCCCCACCGCTCCCTCGACCAGCACGCCCCCGACGACGAGGACACGGCGATCGAGTTGGCCACCGGGCGGACCGTCGAGCGGCGCAGCACCTGCGCCGGACTCATCAACGAGTACCGCACCGCCGCCTGACCCACACCAGCGGGCGGACACCTTCTTGCTGCCGCCTGAGGCTGAACACAACGCTCCGAGACTCGCTCGACCCCAAGACGGCAGCCAAGCAGCCGTCCGCTCAGCGCGCCTACGGGCAACGGCACCGTGACACGCCGAGACGAGTGCTACTCGGCGGGCCAGCCGTGACCGTGCCGGCGAACCGCCGCCGGCGCCTCACCCGGTGCCGAAAGTCGCCGCCGCACCACCTCTTCTGCCACCTTTTCGACAACCCCCGCCCGCGTGGGGCCGGTAGAAATCTCACGGACGCTGGGATCGCAGGCGGGCCGGGAACGGATTCGGCGAATTCGGGAACGCGTCGACCAACGCGCTGGGGCGGGCCCGACCGCTGGTCGGTCAGGAGCACCTATAAGTGTTCCTTGGTCTTGGCCGAGAACACTTATAGGCTGGCGGCATGGCCAGTGTCGCGACACCGGGGGCGGCGGCTCGCAAGTGGGGTGGGGGCACGGCCGCCATCGCGCGCCTGCTGATCACAGCAGAGGTCCCGCTCACCGGCGTCGCGATCGCACGCGCGGTCGGCGTCACCCAGCCTCGTGCCTCTCAGGTTCTGCGGGGGTTCGCCCTGAGCGACGCCGTGGAGGCCGTCGATGGCGGCTATCGAGGGCACCGAGCGAAGCTGCTGGACCTCTACCGCGATCGGTCCCGCCCTTCGCTCGTGGAGCCCGAGTCGCACTGGTACGGCACCCGCCCAATCCCAGAGCAGACCAACCAGATGATCGAGCTCGCCGGCGACCGCCACGTGGCGATCGCGATCTCCGCCGATCTCGCCCCCGATCTCCTGGTCCCATGGCGTCACCCCACGCTCACCGTGGTCTATGCCAGCGAGTCGCTGCCCTTGGACAACGTCGGACTCGTGCCCGCCGAGGGCCGCGCCGACGCGTCGATGATCGTCCGCTGGACCCATGACGACACCCTGTTGTCCGGGCCGGCGGGGCCGCACCTCGTCGAGGGCATCCCTATCACCGACCCGGTCCAGCAATGGTGGGACCTCCTCGACCTCGGCGGTGAAGACCGGGCAGAGGCAGCCGATCGCCTACGCCGGGCGATCATCGATCGCACCATCGGCGGGACCCCGTGACGACCGGGCGGGTCGTGCTGGCCAGCCTGTCCGCCGCGATGGACGGCGGGTTCACCGCCATGGCCGACGTCAGCAGTGCGATGAGCACCGTCGGCGCCGAACAGGACCACCGCTTGATCGGAGGAACCGCGGTCATGCTCCACGTGCAGCGGCTCGGTCTCGACCTCCCGTTGCGCGCGACGGGCGACGCCGACTTCGGGATGGCGCCACACGTGCTGGCGCGACCCGAACTGGCAGAGGCGATCGAAGCCCTCGGGTACACCAAGACCTTCGGCAACCGGTGGGAACGGGCCATCGACGACCGGCGCGTCGCTGCGGTCGACCTCCTCGTGCCCGCGTACACCTCCCGCGCTCGCCACACCGTCAAGGTCGGCGAGGTGACCACCACCGAGGTGCCCGGCCTTGCCACCGCCCTGCGGCGTCCCGGCGTGGTCATCACCGCGGAGCTCCGTCTCACCGACGGCCCCGCACTCACGACGACGGTGATCCTCCCCGATGCGGCCAGCACCCTCGGATTGAAAGCACACGCACGCACGGTCCGAGACGAGCACCGCGACGCCGACGATCTCTGGCGATGCCTCGAGATCGCGGCGGCCGACGACCTCACCCCGGACGCCTTCGACACCGACCCGGCACTTGGACGGCTCCGGGCACTCCTGTGGCGACAGCTCGGACCGGACGGAACGGCGCTCCCCGCGCTGACCCGTGGCCTTCAACCAGATGCCGCCGCACGGCGACGAACCAGGATCCGAGCGCTCCTCGCGGAAGTCGTCGGCCCGCCTGACTGACGAACACCGCTGGACGAACCGGTCGCGGGGACCGATACCGTCGCCGCCGCCATGAACCTCATCCCGTCGATCGCGCGCCTGGTCCTGTCCCGCCTCGGTTGGCTGTTCGCCGCCGGCGACAAGCGTGACGCCGAGATCCTCGCGCTGCGCCATCAGGTCCTCGTCCTGCAACGCCAGGTCACCCGACCGAGGTTCACCGAGACTGACCGAACGGTCCTCGTCGTGTTGTCCACCGCTATCGACCGGGCCCGCCTCCGCGACGTGTTCCTAATCGTGCAACCGGCCACCGTCATCGGGTGGCACCGCCGCCTCGTCGCCCGCCGCTGGACCCAACCCGACACCCCGAGACGTGGGCGGCCGCAGGTGCACGCCGAGATCCGCCGCGTCGCCATCGCCATGGCCCGCGAGAACCCGATGTGGGGCTACCGGCGCATCCACGGTGAACTCCACCGTCTGGGCCACACGGTGGCCCCGTCGAGCGTGTGGAAGATCCTCCGCGACGCCGGCATCGACCCCACCCCGAACCGCACCGGGCCCACCTGGGCGCAGTTCATCCGCACCCAAGCCCGCGCAGTGATCGCCACCGACTTCTGCTGCGTCGACACCGCCACCCTCCAACGCCTCCACGTGCTGTTCTTCATCGAACTCGGCACCCGCCGCGTCCACCTCGCCGGGATCACCACCAACCCCACCGGCGCGTGGGCCACCCAAGCCGCCCGGAACTTCCTGATGAGCATCGACAGGCCGTTCCGGTTCGTGGTGCACGACGGAGCCGGCCAGTACTCCCCCGCCTTCGACGCCGTGTTCGAAGGCGCCGGGATCGAACCCATCACCACCCCACCCCGCGCCCCGATGGCCAACGCTTACGCCGAACGATGGGTCCGCACGCTCCGCCACGAGCTGCTGGACCGCACCATCATCTGGAACGAACGCCACCTCCACCGCCTCCTCACGGAGTACCTCGACCACTACAACGGCCATCGCCCTCACCGGGCCCTCGACCAACACGCCCCCGACGACACCCCCTGCAAGGTGATCGAGCCGCCCTTCGGGCGCACCGTCGAGCGGCGCAGCACCTGCGCCGGACTCATCAACGAGTACCGCACCGCAGCCTGAACCAGAGCCCCAGCAGGAACGAACCTCGGCGACTGCAAGGACCAAGCGCAACGCTCAGCGACCAGGTCGAGCCCCGAACCGACGCCGCAGCAGTCGGGCGTCCTCCGCACGCCCCACGGACGGCAGATCCACCCGCGACCGCAGAGACCAGCGCACTCCGTACGTCAGCGGACAGCCAGATACGGCGACCGCGCTCCCGTGGGTCAGGCCGAGGGACCCCACCAGTCACGCCGATGACTTCTCAGGCACCTACAGGCCAGGTCACCGTCCGCCTCCACGGCAACGACGAAGACCGCCAACGAAAGCTGAACCGGGCGGAGAACGTGCGGCCCATCCCCCCGACGGATCCGGACTTCGACGGGCTGTTCCGTCAGCGCAACGACGCCGAGTCCATCAACCGGGCCCTCGACGACACCCTGCACCTGCGCCGAGCCCACTCGGTCGGTCACCGCCGCCAGTGGCTCAACCTCCTCGGGTTCGCCCTCATGACGAACTCGCTGACCCTCGCCGAACATCGGCGCGCCGGTCCCCTGCTCGAACACGCGGCCTGACGCACCGCCCCGGAATCCCCCAGGAGCTGAGGCGCGTCCCGAACCCAACAGCCACGCCTCGAGCGCCCTCGTAGGCTGCGCAATAGGCCGGTCGACCGCCGCCTGCTCCGCAACTGATGCCGAAAGTCGCCGCCGCACCACCATTTCTGCCACCTTTTCGACAACCCCCGCCCGCGTGGGGCCGGTAGAAATCCCACGGGGCAAGGGATCTCAGGCGGGCCGGGAACGGATTCAGCGAATTCGGTAACGCGGTTCAGACGGCGAGTGGGAAGCGCTCGTCGTCGTCGAACACCGCCACGAGCTCGAGCCGGCCGCCCAGCGCCTCGACATAGGCCCGCAGGGTCGAGAGCTTGGCGTCATCGCCGTGCTCGAGACGCGACACGCTCGGCTGGCGGACCCCGAGCGCGGCGGCCAGGTCCTCCTGGGTGATGTGGCGGGCGCGTCGAAGTTCGTCGAGCTGGTACTGCATGATCTCGTCGATCGCCTCGACCCGGTGGCGGCGAACCCGTTCCCGCCGGTCGGGGTCAGCCAGGATCGGCTCGCTCAGGTCCTTGAAGCTTCGTGTCTTCGCCATCTCAGATCAGTCCTTCCTCGCCGAGCTCGCGTAGGTGCTCGTCATAGAGATCGTCCGCTATCGGGATGTTCACCTCGTACCACTGCTTCCACTGGCCCGACTTGTCGCCACCGACCAACAGCACGGCGTTCCGTCGCGGGTCGAACACAAAGAGAACCCGCAGGGCGCCGTCCTTGCTGGCTCTCAACTCCTTCATGTTGGCGTGGCGGGATCCGGCGATCGTGTCCACGAGCGGCCGGCCGAGACCGGGCCCGCTCTGCTCGAGCAACTGCACCCTGGCGGTGATCGCGTCCTGCTGGTCCTCGGTCAGCTCGTCCCACCAGTCCCCGAACTCATCGGTGAACTCGACCTCCCATCCCACCGACCGACCGACCGACTATAGACTACAAGGCATATAGCGTCAAGAGTATGGCTGGCGTGGGGCGGTCGCCTTCGGTCAGGCTCCGAGGTGCCGCAGTCAGTACCGTCGCCGGCCATGTGTCTCGTGCCTGCTCTGACCAGGCTGGTCGTGTCCCGACTCGGTTGGCTGTTCGCCGCCGGCGATGAGCGCGACGCGGAGATCCTCGCCTTGCGTCACCAGGTCCTCGTGCTGCAACGCCAGGTCGCCCGACCGGCTTTCACCGAGCTCGACCGCACCATCCTCGCCGTGTTGTCCGCCGCGTTCGACCGGGCCCGTCTCCGCGAGGTGTTCCTCATCGTGCAACCGGCCACCGTCATCGGGTGGCACCGCCGCCTCGTCGCCCGCCGCTGGACCCAACCCGCCGCTGCCAGACGGGGCCGGCCGCCGGTGCACGCCGAGATCCGCCGCCTCGCCATCACCATGGCCCGCAAGAACCCCACCTGGGGCTACCGGCGCATCCACGGCGAACCGTCCCGCCTCGGCCACAAGGTGGCCCCGTCGAGCGTGTGGAAGATCCTGCGCGTCGCCGTGATCGACCGCACCATCATCTGGAACGAACGCCAACTCCGCCGCCTCCTCACCGACTACATCAACCACTACCACGGACACCGCCCCCACCGCCCCCACCGCCCCCTCGACCAACACGCCCCCGGCGACGCCGTCGGCGATCTCATCGAGCCGCACTTCGGGCGCAACGTCGAGAGGCGCTCCACCTGCGACGGGCTCATCAACGAGTACAGCACCGCGGCCTGTACCAAGCACCGGCGAGTG
>JAYRVH010000030.1:0-348816 GCA_041918615.1 Acidimicrobiales bacterium | reverse complement strand
GGAGCGCCCACCAGGTGGACCCCGACAGGCGACGAATATCAACGAGGGCAGAACAACTGACCGCCACCGGGCAGTTCTGTTGGCCACCACCGGGCAGCTACATGGCCGCCAGTGGGCAACATCTCATGGCCACCGACACGCTGCATCGGCTGGCGCGGTCGCCTCGTCGAACTGGCGACCCAACGACCACCGGCTGACATCGACCGCCCACGCGATTGCCGTATCGCTGTCGCCGGGTTCGTCGCGGAGGACGAGATCGAGGAACTCTGGTGATGGTCCTTCCCCGAAACCGGGAGAGCACGAGAAGTACACGAGGCCGTCCACCCGGTCAGGAGCCATGGCCTGAACCGCGGCGACGCCGCCGCCGCCCATCGAATGACCGATCCACACAGCCGATTCGACGTCGAGCGCATCGAGCACCCCGAGTGCGTCTGTAGCCATGTCGTTGTAGGTGTACGGCGCTACGGCGAGGTCGCCCGCAAGGATCGCCCCGAGGTCGATCGGTGGGCCGTCGTATCGGGTCGATCCGCCCGTGTCGCGAGGATCGATGGCGACGACCAGGTGACCGGACTCTGCCAACGGCTCGACCAGTCTCGGTGGGAACGACATGCCTGGATGCTGTCGCTCCACTGACCGCGGTCGCGCCGGCAACACCCCGCCAGATGAGAGCTCATCCAGCCGCGCCGAGACGTCGGCACCGAGAGCTCAGGTCGATCCCATCAGTGATCTCAGGCCCAGTTGGCCGTAGGTCGTGCCGAGGATGTCCTCGCGAGTGACCCGAGGATCAGAGTTCGTGCACAGGCCGACCTTGATCAGCCAGCGAGCTGAGGCCCGGGACAGATGGTCCGTCGGTGCTCATCGTGAGGCAGATCGACCAGCCACACAGCGTTGGGTTCCTCGCCGCCGGCCCAAACCTCGGCGCCGAGGGCTCGCGCGGCGGCGACGGCCTGGTATTGCTCCTCTAGGTCACCTTCGGCAAGCAGAACGAGCAACTCTTCGAAGGCTTCCACACCCAGCTCGGCTTCGACACGATCCGACCAGGCCGGGAGCCCGCTCCGGTGAATCGGCGCCGGATGGGCGACGAGCCAATCGGCGACGTTCTTCGTAGTGCGTGTCGTACTCATCGAGGCTTCACCCCTGTTGCGTAGATCCCCTCCAGCGTACCGGCGCTCAAGCCGGCGGCTTCGAAGGCATGCAGCCATGGGACTCCACCACCGCTGCTCGAGTGGAGGCGCAGCAGACCACCGGGGATGAGGACTCGAATCGCCTCCTCGACGATCACTCGGCGGTCCTCGTCCGTCATCATCGGCAGCTTGCGACCCACGACCTCCCGAGCAAGCTCACCTCGCACCGACAGCGCGGTGATGTCCGCCTGAATGAATCGGCGTGCGAGCACCCACCGATCGGGTGGGCGCAGGGGGAAGATCAGCGAGTTGATGTCGATCGCGCTCTCGACTTCGCCCTCGCCGGCGAGGTTCAGGATGATCCCGGGTCCACCTGCGTCGGCCGGTGGGGTGGTCATGGAGCGTGACCCAGACCGTCGCGCGACCAGCACGTCCACGGGTCGCCGAGATCCTCAAGAACGCTCTCGGCGAGCGCTGGTGCGTGGACATCGCTCGGCTCGCCAGGTGTCTGCACTCGACTCGACACGGAACCGAAGATACTGAGACACACTGACCGTCATTCGTGCCACCGAACGGGACCGGCCGTTCCCGACCGGGCGCTCCGGAGAGACCTGGGCGGACCTACGCGCGACGAGCGCCCCGGCACCGGTCGAGCCGGCACCGGGGTTTGCGTCTGGCCGGAGGCTTCGTCGTCTCAGTCGGCGTCGCGTCGCACCAGCAGCGCCGTCCCGAGGACCAGGGCGGCGATGACGTAGCCCCAGAAGATCGAGGCGTGGAGCGGGTTCGACAGCCCCGCGGCCACGACCTCGGGTATGTCGAAGTCCGACTCGATGCCGAGCGTACGGAACCCGGTGTCGAAGGGCACGAACCGAACGACCTCGGGCGGGGCGAACTGGACGACGAGGCTCTCGACGACCAGCCACCAGACGAGCACGCCGGAGACGGCACCTGCGCTGTGGCGGACCACCATCCCGACTCCGAGACCGAGCAGCGCCGAGCCGACGGTGTAGAGCAGCCCCCAGAGCACCGTCGTCATCACGCCCGAGGTGTCGCCGACCTCGATGCCGCCGGCCAGCGCGCCCAGGAAGCCGGTGGCCATGCCGACCACACCCAGGAGCAGGCCGAAGCCGGTGGCAAGGAGGGTCTTGGCGGCCACGACGGGCCACCGCGACGGGTGGGCGGTGAGGGAGCCGGCGAGGGTGCCGTGCTGCACCTCGGAGGTGAACAGCAGGACGCCGGCGATGGCGGCCAGCACTGCAGTCAGCAGCGTCGGGTAGACGAAGACGTCGGTGACGGTCAGGACCTCGTCGGTGACGAAGGTGGCGGTGGCCCACGAGATGAGCAGGCCGATGATCGCCGAGATGGCGAGGAGGACCTTGTTGGCCCGCACGGTGGTGGACTTGATCCGTTCGCTGCGCAGGACCGCAGCGAGCTGGCCGGCGGGGCGCGGGCCGATGGTGTTCGGGGCCTCGGCGGCCAGCGGGTGCGGTACCTCGATGGTGGTCATGGGGGGTTCCTCATGCTCGGTGGTGGAGTTGGCGGTGACGGTGGTCATGCGGAGGCGAACTCGGCGGATGCCGTGGTCATCTCGAGGAGGCTGTCCTCGAGTGACATCCCGGTCCGGGACGTGACGGATTCGACGGTCTCGGCGGCGATGAGCCGCCCGGCGCCGACGACGACGAGGTCGTGGGCGAACTTGGCGAGCTCGGCGATGAGGTGGCTGGACACGAAGACCGTGCCGCCTGCGTCGGCGAAGCTGCGCAGCCGGTTCCGCAGCCAGCGGATGCCGTCGGGGTCGAGGCCGTTGGACGGCTCGTCGAGCACCAGGACCCGCGGATCGCCCAGCAGTGCACTGGCGAGCGCGAGCCGCTGGCGCATGCCGAGCGAGAACCGGCCCGCCCGCTCGTCGGCCACGCTCTCGAGTCCGACGTCGGCCAGCACGTCGTCGACCCGGGAGGTCGGGATGCTGCTGAGGGCGGCGGTGGCCCGGAGGTGGTTCCGGGCGGTGCGACCCGGGTGCATGCAGCGGGCGTCGAGGACGGAACCGACGGTTCGCGCGGGGTGGGCGAGGTCGGCGTAGCGGACACCGTCGTAGCGGACCTCGCCTCGGTCGGGCCGGGTGAGGTCGACCATCATCCGCATGGTGGTGGACTTGCCGGCGCCGTTGGGACCGACGAAGCCGGTGACCCGGCCGGCCTCCAGCTCGAAGCTGAGGTCGTCGACGGCGCGCCGGGCGCCGTAGTGCTTGGTGAGTCCGGTGACGTTGATCATGTCTGTGCTCCGTGGGTGTCGTCGTGGGCGGCGTGGTTGACATCCTCGGGATCTGGGATCGGCCGCACATCGGGAGTCCGGCCACTTCTGCACCGTCTGATCGGCCGGTCCGCAGATCGTCCTTTCGGCCGATCCGCTCCAACCCCAGGTCTCGTACCCTTGCGGCGTGGCGTTGGACAAGAGCCGTCCCTACTGGGCGCAACCACGGGCGGCTGATCCGCCCGGGCCTTCAGGGCGCGATTGGTTGTTCGTCGTCACCGTTGTCGTGATGGCGACGGTCGAGGCGTTCACCCGCGAGCAGCTGGTGTGGCCCGGCGTTTCGCTGGCGGTGACGGCCGGCCTCGCCTGCCTGCTGCCGTGGCGTCGGGTCCGGCCGCTCCTGGTGTTCGTGCTCTCCTTCGGAACGGTGAGTGCGGTCGAGACCCTCTCGCTCCTCCGTGACCTGGAGTGGGAGGGTCTGGACACCTCGGCCTTCCTGCTCGTGCTTCCGTACGCGCTCTCGCGGTGGGCGTCGAGACGAGACGTCGGGATCGGCCTCCTCGTCATGGCGGTCCCGCTGGCCCTGTCCGGCGTCGCCGGCGATCCGGTCGGCAACATCGTCGGCGGTGCCCTCGTGGTGCTCCTCGCGTGCGCCGTCGGCTTCGCTGTCCGCTACTCAGGCGAGCTGCGGGCCGAGGAGGTCGCGGGTCTGCGATCGCGCGAGCGGGCGGAGCTGGCCCGCGAGCTCCACGACACCGTGGCACACCACGTTTCCGCCATCGCGGTGCAGGCGCAGGCCGGTCGGGTCGTGGCCGCCGCCCGACCCGAAGCGGCTGTCGAGGCGCTGGGCGTCATCGAGGAGGAGGCGACCCGTGCGCTCGAAGAGATGCGGTCGATGGTTGGCACCCTGCGTCACGGCGACCGGGCAGACCTACGGCCGCAGCAGGGCATCCGCGACCTGGCCCGGCTCGAACGGCACGGCGGGGCAACTGGTCCCCGAGTGGCGGTGACGATCGCCGGCGGGCTCGACGAGGTCCGACCCTCGGTCGATGCCGCCTGCTTCCGCCTTGCCCAAGAAGCGGTCACCAACGCCCTCCGCCACGCTCGACAAGCGTCGGAGGTGGAGGTGCGAGTCGATGGAGACGATGAGCACGTTCGGGTCACCGTCGTCGACGACGGACGAGGCAGCGGCACATCGATGACGTCCACACCGGGTTTCGGGCTCGTCGGGATGGCCGAGCGAGCCAAGCTCCTCGGCGGCACGTTCGACGCAGGGCCACGTCCCGGCGGCGGCTGGGCTGTCGCTGCGACGCTCCCGCGTCGAGCGGTGACGACGTGACCATCCGGGTCCTGGTCGCCGACGACCAGGACATCGTGCGCACCGGCCTGCGCATGATCCTTGATGCCCAGGTCGACATCGAGGTCGTGGCCGAGGCCGTCAACGGTCGCGAGGCGCTCGAGCTCGCTCGCCGGCTGCGCCCCGACGTGTGTCTCTTCGACATCCGAATGCCCGAGCTCGACGGCATCGAGGTCACTCGCCTGCTTGCGGGGCCAGACGTGGCGGACCCACTCGCCATCGTGGTGATCACGACGTTCGACCTGGACGAGTACGTGCACGGTGCGCTCAAAGCAGGCGCACGCGGGTTCCTCCTCAAAGACGCCGGACCCGATCTGCTCTCGCAGGCCGTGCGCTCTGCCGCCAGCGGCGACGCCCTCATCGCTCCGAGTGTCACAGCCCGGCTGCTGTCGACATTCTCCGAGCTCGGCGCGTCATCGAGAGAGCCAGCGGCGCAGCCGATGGCCCCGCTCACCGAGCGTGAAGAGGAGGTGCTCGTCACCGTCGCCCTCGGCCACACGAATGCCGAGATCGCCGATGAGCTCTACATCAGCCTCAGCACCGTGAAGACCCACCTCGCAAGCCTCATGAACAAGCTCGGCGCTCGCAACCGAGTCGAGCTCGCCATGTGGGCCTACGAGACCGACCGCATGCCGGCGTGAGCCGGCCCATTGGCACCCCGGTGGGGCGGAGGACCGGTCCAGGGGTGATCCTCGCGGCGTCGGCTTCTGCCTCCGCGACCTACGTGCCCGGACCCAGAGCCTGCCCCAAAGAACGCCGGCTCGTGGGCATGGCAGGCCGGCACCTCGGGGACACCGGCGGGGCGGGCAAGTCAGACTCGCCCGCCCCGCCGGTTGGCTCAGCGGTTGATCGCCTTCCAGCAGGCGACCTTGGCATCGTCGGGTCCGTAGTAGTCCCGGATCGTGGACTCGTTGTCGAAGCCTCTGGCGTCGTGGAACCTGCGCGCCGGGGCGTATCGATCGGTGGCAGACGTCTCCACGATCAGCACGAGCGCACGCTCGGCTCCGAGATCCTTGACGTGCTGCTCGACGGCTGAGATCAGCAGTGAACCGACTCCTCGCCCGTGGCCCGAGGGCTCGGTTGCGATGAAGTAGAGGTTCCAACCAGGTGACCGAACGGCTCGGGAGCGACGTAGGCCGCGCCCGTGAGTGGCCCCTGCGTCTCGGCGAGGAACCAGCGGTCGTCGGGAAGCGCCCCGTCGAGGTGCCCCCTGATCGTGTCGCCGAGAAAGCCGACTTCATCGGGTTCGAACATGGCGGCCGGAACGGCTCTGTCGGCGGGGCGAGCAGTTCGCCAGCCTCGAGCGCGCCCCGCCGCGCCCGCTCGACTGCCTCGGACAGCTCAGGGCTCATGCTCAGCCGGTTCGCCATGCCCCGAGGCAACCTGCGGCCCACGACACTCGTCTCGGCGTTTGGTCGGCGGAATCACTCGTCAAGCCGTGCCCGGGTCACGGGTGGTCGGCGAGACCGGGGTTTGAAAGAAGGGTCATCACCTCCACTCGGTGTCGTCGAAGTGACGACACCGAATGGCAGGTCGCAGGTTCTGGCTCTCCCTCCGGGGAGTGCGATCGGTGCGCGGCTGCGGGACGTCGACGCCGCCAGGGCCACAGCCGGGGTCGCGACATCGTTCAGCCGCGCCGGGCGACAACCCCACGTTCGGGCGGTGGTCGGAACGGCTGAGAATCAGCTCGAGAAGCTCATCGGAACCGACGGCGAACTGATCGACGATGCGCAGCAGCTCGAACACGCTGTCCGTCGCCCCGGTGACACAGCCGGCCGGAGATCGGCGAGGACCGGCTCGCTCGCTGAGCTTGTCATCCCCTTCGGTGTACTTGGGGCATGCGAAACGAAGCTGCTCTTGATCGTTTCGGCGCCTGGCAGCATGGCCTCGTCGTCCGTCCGCAACTGCTTGCCGCGGGTGTGACCGCCCGCGAGATCGACCATGTGCTGGCGACGGCCCGCTTGGTGGCCGTCCACAAGGGTGTCTACCGGCTGTCCGGGGCGCCGATCACGCGGAACCAGATGATGCTGGCCGCCACCCTGGCCGCGGGCGGGGTGGGTTCGCACCGGGCCGCGCCGTCGTTGTGGGGGGTCGAGCTGCCCGGTGGCGTCCCGCCCATGGAGGTCAGCGTCACCCGTCCGCGCTGTCCCCGGCCCCGTGGCGTGATCGTGCACCGGTCGCTCGACCTCTCTCCGGACCAGGTCGTGCGCCGCCACGACATCCCGGTGACGAACCCGCTACGGATGCTCGTCGACCTGGGGGCCATCGTCGGACCCGACCAGGTGGCGATCGCGCTCGAGTCGCTGACGTCGCGCAAGATCGTCACCGTCGCCGGCGCCCGGGCCTTCCGCGAGCGCCTCGGGGACCCGGCCGTCGCGGCGCCGGCGTGCTGGGCGAGGTGCTCGATCGACGCGCCCTCGGCGGGCAGCGGGCCGACAGCATGCTCGAGCCGGTCATGGCCGAGCTGTGCCGGTCGCGCGGCCTCCCCGAGCCCGACTTCCAGGTGTGGGTGCCCGTGGCCGGCGAGTGGCGGCTCATGGACTTCGCCTACATGGCCGAGATGCTCGACATCGAGGTCGACGGCTACGAGGACCACGGCGCCAAGTTCGACAACTGGCTGGATGACAAGGTCCGCGACGCCGAGATCACCGCTCTCGGGTGGCAGGTCATCCGCTTCAGCTGGAACGACCTTCGCTACCGCCCCGGCTCCGTCGCCCGCATCATCACGACGCTGCTGGCGCAGCGGCGCCAGCTCCTCGGCATCGCCTGAGGCCGCCGGTCGGTGGGAACCCGGCCCCGGGCGGCGGTTCTTGGAACCGAAGACCACGGGTCGGTGGTTGTGCTTTCCATGAACGGGGGGGGCCGGCGCCCGGGTCCCGTGCTGGTGCGGGTGTTCTCCGCCCGGCGGGCACATCGCACGACCCGGGGGCGCTGCGAGGGCCGGGTCGGTGGTCCCCGCCCCGCCCTCGTGTGGCGGTGTCCCTCGGGGTGCTCGATCGTGCGCCGGTCACCCGAGGTGGCGGGCCGCATCTACCTCACGGTTGCCTGACGCCCATGGCCTTGCGCTCGGGCTTGCTCTCGTCGGCGCGCCGCTCGCCGGTGTCACGGCCGGCCTTGGCCTCGCCGGCCTGCTCGTCCTGCGGGGTGGTCGTGGGTGGTTCGTTGATCGCAGTGTGCGCCCAGCGGCCTGGATCCGTCTGCCACGACGGTGACACAACGGCCGGGGAAGCCCGGCGACGACCGGCTCAGCCGGCGGCGAGCAGGAGGCGGGCGGGCGTGACCATGATGCGAAGGGTCAGGGCAGGGTGTCGGACACCTTGCTCGCGCAGCACTCTTGGCCGACACCCGGCGATCAGGTCGTCCCCGAGGCGCCCACGACCTGATCATCGCCGCCACCGCCCGGTCCACCCACCCGATCGTCCTCACCGCGGATCCGTTTGGTTTCGAGGACTTGCCGGGGGTCGAGCGGCACCGTCACCGCTGACCGGTGGCTCACCGGTCCGCTCGGCCGCTCCTCGGGTCTACGGTCGTCGGCGTCACCTCCGTGCTCTGCATCTCCCTCCTGCTCGTCACCGGCTCCGGGTGGAGCCGGAGTTCACCCGCGGGCGGCGAGAGATGAGCTGGGACAGCCTCTCGCCCTACGTCACTGCACTGGCGATCGGGCTCCTGCTGGGCTTCGAACGCGAATGGAGCCACCGCGAGGGAAAGCGTCAGGCGGCGGGGACCCGCACCTTCGCGCTGGCGGCGCTGGCGGGCGCCCTTGCCGCGTCGATGGGCGTCGGTGTCGTCGCGGTGGGGCTCGCCGCCGTCACGATCCTGGTGGCCATCGGGTACAACCGGACGAGCGCCGCCGACCCGGGAGCGACGACCGAGGTGGCCGCGGTGGCCACCTACCTCCTCGGCGCCCTCGCCTTCGAACGCCCCGCGACGGCGGTTGCGGTCGCCGTCGTGGTCGCGGCCCTCCTGCACGGCAAGGAGCGCTTGCACCTGCTCGCTCGTCGTGTGGTGACCGAGGTCGAGCTCGAGGACGCGATCAGGTTCCTCGTCGTGGCCTTCGTCGTGCTGCCGCTGCTCCCGGACCAGGATCTCGGTCCCTACGGCGCCCTCAACCCTCGTCACGTCTGGGAGATCGTGGTGCTGCTCACCGGGATCGGCTGGGTCGGCTACATCGGGGTTCGGGCATTGGGCGCAGGACGGGGCCTGCTGGTGACCGGCCTGGCCGGCGGCTTCGTGTCGGCATCGGCCACCACGGCGTCCATGGGACGTCTGGCCCGCACCATGCGGAGCCTGCGTGCGCCGTTGGGAGGGGCCCTGCTGGCCAGCCTCGCCACCCTGCTCCAGCTGGTCTTCGTCCTCTGGTTCGTCGACGCCGAGGTCGTCCGGCTGCTCTGGCCGACGGTGCTCGCCAGCGGGGTCGTGCTCGTGGTGGTGGCGATGCTCCAGTACCGGGCGGCCGGCGGGTCCGGTAGCGAAGGGCAGGGCGACGACGGCGAGGTGAAGGTTGGGCGGCCGTTCGCCCTGCTGCCGGCCGTGGTGCTCACGGCCATCCTGACCGGCACGCTCCTCGTCGCCCAGTGGGGGAGTGAGGCACTCGGCGACCAGGGGGCCATCATCGCCTCGGGACTCGCCGGCCTGGCCGATGCCCACGCCGGCGCGCTCAGCGCCGCCACGCTCGCCCACCAGGGCGACATCGGGACCTCCACCGCTCTGCTGGCCATCGCCGCGTCACTCGGGGTCAACACGGTGGTCAAGTGCGGGCTGGCCTTCACCACCGGCGGCCGTGCCTTCGGCCGCGGCTTCACCCTCGCGGTCCTTCCTGGTGCTGTCGTGTTCGGTGCAGGGGTGGCCCTCACCGTCGGGCTCGCGTGAGCAGCTCGCCGACAGATCCGAGATGCGACCCGTTCGCCCGCTCTACTGTTCCCGGCATGGAACTGCGTGAGACCACGACCTACGACGCCGACATCGCGGACGTGTTCGCCGTCGAGACCGACGAGGCCGAGTACCTGACCCGCTTCGCCGAAGGCGGTGATCGCGACGTCGAGATGCTCGAGTGCGCCGCCGACGGCGACGGCTGGGTCGTCCGCAACCGGCGGGTGATCACCGTGGACCTGCCCGGCTTCGCCCAGAAGGTCCTGAAGCCGTCCAACACCGTCGAGCACACGGTCCGGTTCGCCGCCGAGGCCGACGGCCGCCGCGAAGGGACCTTCACCCTCGAGGTGCTCGGTGCGCCCGTCCACACCGACGGCACCATCGTGTTCGAGGACCTCGGTGACGGTCGCACGAAGCACACCGTCACCTGCGACGTGAAGGTCAAGGTGCCGCTGATCGGCGGCAAGATCGCCAACTGGGCCAAGGGCGACGTCATCGACCAGCTCCACCGCGAGTTCGAGTTCACGCGCCGCCGGCTGGCCGAACGCGCCGGCTGAGTCGTCCGGCTTCCCGGCCGACGGTGCCGACGGTGCGGTGCTGATGGACGCGACCGGTTCCCGTCCGCTGGTGGTGATGCTCGTGCCGATGCCGTCCGAGTTGCGGCCCGTCGTCCGACAGGGAGCGCTTCGGGCGTCGCCGCGGGTCGGGCCGCTCGTCGCCTTCGCCGGCCGGGTCGGCGCCGCCGACGTTCTGGCGGTCGGTGTGGGCATCGGGACCGCGTCGGCGACCTCGGCCACCCGCCGTGTCCTCGGGTCCCGCCGCGTCGACCATGCCGTCGTCGTCGGCATCGCGGGTGGTGTCGGTTCGACCCTCCGACTCGGTGATCAGGTCGTGCCCGAGTCCGTGGTCGACGCGGTGTCGGGGCACGAGTTCCGCCCGCACGGTTTGGGGACCCACTCCGTTGCACCCCGCGGACGCCTGCTCACCGGCGACGAGTTGATCCGCGACCCCGTGCGTCTGGCCGCCCTGGCCGACCAGGGCGTGGTGGCCCTCGACATGGAGACGGCGGCCATCGCCGCCGTCTGTGAGCGTGAGGGCGTGCCTTGGTCGGTCTTCCGGGCCATCAGCGACCTGGCCGACGACGACGTGCTCGACGGCAGGGTCGGCGGCCTGGCCCGGGCCGACGGCTCGCCCGACCTGCCGGCGGTGGGCCGGTACCTGCTGCGGGGGCCGTGGCGGGCCCGCCACCTGGCGCGCCTCGGTCGCCAGGTGCAGGTCGCTGCCCGCGCGGCCGCCACGGCCGCGATCGACGCGGTCCGCGAGATGGGGCCTGCTGCGACCTGAGCGTCGCCCCGCCTACGATCGGGCCGTGTCGACGCGGCCCGATCCCCCTCCACTCGAGCCCGAGATCGGGTTCGACGACTTCACGAAGGTGGACATCCGCGCCGGTGAGATCGTGGCTGTCGACGAGTTCCCCAGGGCCCGGAACCCGTCGTACCGGATCACCGTGGACTTCGGCCCCGAGATCGGCGTCCGCACCTCGAGCGCGCAGGCGAAGACGGGCTATGAACGGGACGAGCTGGTGGGCAGGCAGGTGGTCGCGGTCGTGAACTTCCCGCCCAAGAACATCGCCGGGTTCCAGTCCCAGATGCTCATCCTCGGCGTCGACGCCGGCGACGGCACGCTGTCGCTGCTCCACCCGGGACGGGGCACATACAACGGTGCCCGGGTGTACTGACGAGGTGATCACCCTGCTGCGGCCTTCCGCCCGCCTCGTCGTGTCGACGGCCGTGATCCTGCTGGCCCTCGCCGGGTGCGGCTCCGATCCCGGCGCCTCGCCGACCACCACCCGTCCGGGCGAGGCGCTTCGGGGGCTCCTCGACGACGCGGCCCCGGCGGTGGACGAAGCCCGGGCCGGCTCCCCCGGGGCCACCACGACGACGGCTCGCCTGCCGGCGGGCGACACCGCAGAGGGCTTCGAGCACAGCGCGGCGGCCCTCGCCGTGCTCGGCGACGCCCCGGACCTCGACGCGAAGGCGCTCGACTGCTTCCAGGCCGACCTGACCGCATGCGACGACCTCTACGTCGGGAGCCCCGACGGGTCGCTCTACGAGATCTACGGCGCCACCTGCGGCGCGCGCGTCGACGAGCCCACCAACCGGTTGTGCGTCGACGTGCTGCTCCCGCCCGCCGAGGACCCCGACGGCCTGGGCGGCGACGACTTCCTGAGCGCGCTCGCCGACCAGTGCTTCGCAGGCGACCTGCTCGACTGCGACATCCTCTACGCCCAAGCCGACGCCGGTTCGCAGTACGAGGCCTACGGCGGTTCCTGCGGTCGTCGCATCGAGACCACCGAGGACTGCACCGAGGCCCTCCTGTGACCTGCCCTGTCGTCGTGCCATGATCCTTGCGAGCCCAGGTGCGGCCTGGCCGAGCCTGACGCCTCGCCCGGTCACGAGATGGTGACGGTGGCCGAGGGGTAGCCGGTCGCCCCGTCGGGGGCGGGGGGCGCCGTGTCCCCGGTCTGGGTATCGCCCGTGCCGTCGGTGGCACGCGCACGGAGCCGGTAGGTGCCCGGCGCCGGGCTCCAGTCGAGCACCCACTGGCGCCAGGTGTTGTCCGACGTGCCGGGCCCGAGCCGGGCCTCCCGCCACCCGCCTTCGTCGATCTGCACCTCGACCTTCTCGATCCCACGCGTCGGCGCCCACGCCACACCGGCGATCGGGCCGGGGCCGCCCGTCCGCGAACCGGCGACATCGATGCGGCACTGCGTCTTGATGGGGCCGAGCTTGGACCATCCCCGAGGTATCCAGTAGCCGTCGGCGCCGTCGAGGGTGGTGAGCTCGATGCGGCTGAGCCACTTGGTGTTGGACACGTAGCCGTAGAGACCGCCGATGATGAGGCGCGCCGGGAAGCCGTGCGCGGTGGGCAGCGGCTCGCCGTTCATGCCCACCGCCACGAGCGCGGGCCGGTCGTCGTCGAGCACCTCGGTGGGGAAGCCGGCGGTGAAGCCGTCGACCGAGTGGCCCATCACCTGGGTGGCCCCCTGCTGGACGCCGGCCTCGCGGAGCAGCCGGCGCAGCGGCACGCCGAGCCAGCGGGCGTTGCCGACGAGCTCGCCGCCGACCTCGTTGGAGACACAGGCGAGTGTGACGGCCTTCTCGACCAGCGGCATGTCGAGCAGGTCGGCGAAGGTGAGCTCGAGCGGCTCGTCCACCATGCCGTCGATGTGGAGCCGCCAGTCGGCGGGGTCGACCTGTGGGGTCGAGAGGGCCGTGTCGATCCGGTAGAAGCTGTCGTTGGGCGTGATGAAGTCGGCCAGGCCGTCGACGTCGAGCCCACCGTCGGCGGCGGTGGGCCGGGTGCCGCCGACGACGGCCGGGGTGGGGAGCACCACCTGATCGCGTGCCGCCTCCACGTTGAACCGTCGTGTCAGTGCCCGGCCGCCCAGCCCGCAGAACGCCGCGAACCCACCCAGTGCGGCGGCGAGCCCGAGGAAGTGCCTCCGGCCGGCGTCGGCCCCGGACGGACGTGTCCCCGCCGGTTCGGCGGCGGCCGCCAGCAGCAGGCGCAAGGTGAGCACGCCGGCCAGTCCACCGGCGGTGGCGGCCGCCACCGCGCCGAGGTCGGAGGCCAGCGGCGAGCGGATGCCGGCGAGGGCGCCGAGCGTCGCGAAGCCGCCGAACACGGCGGGGCCGACCCAAGGCCGACGCAACGAAGCGGTGCCCGTCGCGGCCCCGATGAGCAGCGAGATCACCACGATGCCGATGAGCAGGGCGGGCTTGTCGGCGGTGCCGATGGCGCCGATGACCGACCTGGTGGTGTCCCCCGGCAGCCCGTCGACGAAGACGTCGCCGATCGCCACGATCAGCGAGGGCACGCTCGCCGCCAGTGCGGCCACCACCTCGGTGACCGCCAGGGCCATCGCCGCGGCGATGGCGCCGGCCACCCGGGCGCGGGCCGGGGACGCGTCGGTGTCGGTGGTCACACTGGTCTCAACGTCGGGGGCGACCGATTGGGTCCCGTACTCGCGCATTCTGCCGGATCGGTCTCTCAACCCGCTTGCGCCCCCGACTCGAAGGCGGCGAGCGCCCGCCGATCGACCTTCTGCCCGGTCGTGTGGGGCAACTCGTCGACGAGCCGGAGAGCCTCGGGCAGCTTGTGGGCCGAGAGACGCTCGGCGGCGAAGGTCCTGAGCTCCTCGAGCGTGGGGACCCGCTCACCCGGCCGGGCGACGACGACGGCGACCCCGATCTCTCCCATGACCGGGTCGGGCCGCGGGGCCACGGCCACGTCGGCGACGAGGGGGTGAGACGCGAGCACCGCCTCGACCTCCATGGGGTACACGTTGTAGCCGCCCCGGATGTACATCTCCTTGCGGCGGCCGGCCAGCCGCAGGCAGCCTCGGTCGTCGATCAGGCCCAGGTCGCCGGTGTGCAGCCACCCGTCGACCACGGTCGCGGCGGTGCTGACCGGATCGCGCCAGTACCCCGACATCACCGCTCCGGACCGGAGGCAGACCTCGCCGATCACCCCGGGGCGCACCTCTTCGCCGTGGGTGTCCCTGATCGCCAGCTCGACGCCGGGTCGGGGCCGGCCCACCGTGTGGAGCGCCTCCTCGTCGTCCGCATCGAAGGCGGTGGCGGTGCCCACACCACCGGACTCGGTGGACGAGTAGCGGATCGAGTAGGCCGCTCCGAAGCGCCGGCGGGCCTCGGAGACCAGCGCCGGTGGCGACGGGCCGCCGCCCATCACGATGGCGGCCACGTGAGAGAGGTCGAACGAGTCGAACTCGGGCCGGCCCAACATGAGCGCGAGCTGGGGCGCCACGCCGCCGACGGTTGGCATCTGCTCACGTTCGACGAGTCGGAGCACGTCGAGGGCGCGCCAGCGGTCGAGCAGGTGGATCGTGTGCCCTCGTCGCAGGTACCACGGGAGCTTGGTCATGAAGCCCACGTGGGCGAGCTCGGTGCCGGCCAGCATGGCCCCGCCCCCTCCCCAGGACCCGCCGGTGTCGATCTGGATCACGGCGGCGAGCTGACGGTCGGTGAAGACCGCCCCCTTCGGGCGACCCGTGGTGCCCGAGGTGAGGACGATGGCGACGGGCCGGTCGGCGTCGGGCGGGAGCGGCGGAGGGACTCCGTCGTGGACGCGGATGTCGGCCAGCAGCCGATCGGCACCGGTGGCCGCTTCGATCGCGAGCAGAGCGCCGTCTCCCACGCCGGAGCCGGTGGCCGCCGCCGCGCCGTCCTCGGTGGTCACGACGAACGACGGGCGCACGACCTCGAGCGCGCGGCGTTGCTCGGGCCGGGTGAAGCGGGGGTTGACTCCGGCGGTGATCGCGCCCAGCTTGGCGAGGGCCGCGTAGGCGACGGCGTAGTCCGTGCTCGACCCCAGGAGCAGGGCTACCACCGAGCCCGCCTCGACGCCCCGCTCGGCCATCCCGACGGCCGCCTCGTCGCTGGACCGGTCGAGCTCGGCGAACGACAACGGCCATCCGGCGGCGCTCACGAAGGCGGGCGCGTCACCGAAGCGTTGCGCCGAACCTCGCAGTGCGTCGGTGAGGATGCCAGTATCTGACACCCCGTCAGCTTCTCGCAGGAGCCCTCCCATGGCCAGGTGCGTCATCCGATTCGATCTCCGCGCACCGACGTTCGGCGCGCCCGCCCGCGACCTCTACGCGGCGGCCGTCGAGATGTCCGCCTGGGCCGACCGGCTCGACTTCGAGGCCATTGTGCTGTCCGAGCACCACTCGGCCGAGGATGGCTACCTGTCCGGCCCACTCGCGATGGCCGGCACCCTCGTCGGCGCGACCCGCACGGTGCCCATCAGCGTCCAGGCACTGCTCGTGCCGTTGCACGACCCGATCCGCCTGGCGGAGGACCTCGCCGTGCTCGATCTGGCGAGTGGGGGCCGGGTGTCGGTCGTCGCCGGCCTCGGCTACCGGCCCGAGGAGTACGCGCTCTTCGGCGTGCCGTGGAAGGGCCGCGGCGCGCTCATGGAGGACAAGCTCCGGGTCATGATCCAAGCCTGGACGGGCGAACCGTTCCCCTACCGGGGGGCCACGGTGCGGGTCACCCCGCCGCCGTTCACCAAGCCGCACCCACTGGTGCTGGTCGGTGGGTCCACCGAGATCGCCGCCCGCCGCGCCGGCCGGCTCGGGTTGGGGTTCCAGCCCGCCATCCACGACCCGCAGCTCCGTGCCTGGTTCGAGGAGGAGTCTCGCGCCAACGGGCACGAACCGGGGATGTGCATCATGCCGGCGCCCGAGGTCGCGAACGTCTTCGTGGCCGAGGACCCGGACGCCCTGTGGCGCGAGATCGGCGAGAACCTGCTGTACGACACCGCCACCTACGCCCGCTGGCAACGTCCCGGCCAACGCTCCGCCGTGCATCGCGACGTGGCCACCGTCGACGAGTTGCGGGCCGACGGCCTGTTCCAGATCCTCACCCCGGACCAGTGCGTCGCCTTCGGCAAGGAGCACCACGTCCTGGTGTTCCACCCGATGTGCGGCGGCATCGCCCCCGAGACGGCCTGGCGCAGCCTGCGGCTGTTCGAGGACGAGGTCCTTCCCCGTCTCTGATGGCACCGATCGGGTTCGCCGTCGCCTTCGGTCAGATGGACCCCGGTCAGCCAGGCCCGACGGTCCAGGCAAGAGCAGCGCTCGCTGCCCGCCGTCTGGCAGGGTCGTGACATGGCGATCGACCTGACGTCCCTGGTCGCACCCGCCCACACGGTGGTGGTGACCCAGGAGTGCCAGAACGGTGTGATCGGCCCCGACGCCGCTCTGCCGCAGCTGGCCGAGATCGCCCGCCGGACGATGGTGCCGGCGGCGGCCCGACTGGTCGCCGCGGCGCGCGCCGCCGGTGTGCCGGTGGTGCACTGCGTCGCCGCGCGCCGGGCCGACGGCCGGGGCTCGAACGACAACGCCCGGCTGTTCGCCGGCATGCGCAAGCTGCCGGTGGCGCTGCTGCCCGGCAGCGATGCCGTGGCGGTGATCCCCGAGATCGGCGTGAGCGAGGCCGATGTGGTGCTCACACGACTGCACGGCCTCGGGCCCATGGGTGGCACCGACCTCGATGCCGTCCTGCGCAACCTCGGCGCCACCACGGTCGTGGGTGTCGGGGTGTCGGTGAACGTGGGGATGACCAACTTCGCCATGGATGCCGTGAACGCCGGCTACCAGTTCGTGCTGCCCCGCGACGCGGTGGCGGGCATCCCCGAGGACTACGCCGATGCGGTGATCGACAACACGCTGTCCTTGCTGGCCACCCTCACCACGGTCGACGAGATCACCGCTTCGTGGGCGATCGGCCGCGGTCGTTGACCGTGGCCCTGGGGTGATGGCCCCGTCGGCAGCCGGGTGAGACGCGCCGAGGGGCGAATCGCCCGTCTGGTCGTGGTGCTCGCTCTCGGGGCCGGTGTCCTCGCCTGGTGGTCCCGGCGACGGGTGGCACGGTCGCGTGAGTCGGCACCGCCCGAGGCCACCGCGCCCGATGCCCCCCGAGGGTTGGGGCTCGCCACCTCCCGCGCCGAGCGCAGCCTCGGTCTCGCCAAGATGGGCGCCCAGGCGTCCGGCTCCTATGCCGTCCACCGCACCCGGCGGGCCTTCACGCACCCGGACAGGCACGACGACCTCGACCAGGCCTTCCAGTTGCGGACCGCCGAGGCCGTCGCCGATGCCCTCGGCAACATGAAGGGCGCCCTCATGAAGCTGGGCCAGATGGCGAGCTACCTCGATCAGGGCCTCCCCGAGCACGTGCGGGTCGCGCTCGCCGACCTCCGCCAGGACGCCCCGCCGATGAGCGCCGACCTGGCCGCCGGGGTGATCGAGAGGGAACTGGGCGAGCACCCCGATGTGCTGTTCGCCGAGTGGGACCGCCGGCCGCTCGCGTCCGCCTCGATCGGCCAGGTGCACCGGGCGATCACGCGCGACGGCCGCCGCGTGGCGGTGAAGGTGCAGTACCCGGGTGTCGACGACGCCATCCGGGCCGACCTCGCCAACGTCGACCTGCTGTTCCAGGCCACCGGGATGCTCTTCCCCGGCCTCGACCCGAAGGCTCTGGTGGTCGAGCTCAAGGAACGGCTCGTCGAGGAGCTGGACTACCGGCTCGAGGCCGACAACCAGCGCCTGTTCGCCGACTACTACGCCGACCACCCGTTCATCTCGGTGCCCGCCGTGGTCGACGAGCTGAGCGCCGCCCGCGTGCTCACGTCCGAACTGGCCGACGGGGTTCGCTTCGAGGCCCTTGCCGGGTGGAGCCAGGACGAGCGCAACCTCGCCGCCGAGGCGATCTACCGGTTCGTCTTCGGCAGCCTCTACCGCCTGAAGGCGTTCAACGGCGACCCGCACCCTGGCAACTACCTCTTCGAGCCCGGTGGGCGGGTGACCTTCCTCGACTTCGGCCTCGTCAAGCGGTTCCTCCCCGACGAGGTGCGGGTCTTCCACGACATGATCGACACGATGGTGCTGAACCACGACCCAGCGGCCTTCCGGCGGGTCATCGAGGACGTCGGCCTGCTCCGGGCGGGGGCACCGTTCACCGACGACGAGGTCAAGCAGTACTTCGGCCACTTCTACGAGTTCGTGCTCGAGGATGAGGTGACGACGATCGACGAGGCCTACGCATCGGAGACGGTCCGTCAGGTGTTCGATCTCGGCGGTCCCCACGCCGAGATCATGAAGGCGGCCAACGTGCCGCCCAGCTTCGTGATCATCCAGCGCATCAACCTGGGCCTCTACGCAGTGTTGGGCGAATTGCGGGCCACCGCCAACTGGCGGCGCATCGCCGAGGAGATCTGGCCGTTCGTCGACGGCGCGCCCTCGACGCCGCTCGGCGAGGAGGAAGCCGCCTGGCGTTCGAGTGCGGGCCGCTGAACGGTTCTTCGGTTCTCGGGAGCAAAGGTCCGTCCGACCCATTCACACCTCGTCGATGCTTCCGTACTGTCGAGGCCATGGCCGACAACGCAGAGCAGATCGTTCTCTGGGTGACGTCGTGGCCCGAGTTGGGGCTTCCGTCAGCCGCCGCCGACTTCTTCACGCACGACGCGACCTACGAGAACGTGCCGGTCGAGGGTGCCGAGGTGTGTGGCGCGCCGGCGATAGGCGAGTCGCTCGCGACGTTCCGCTCGCTGTTCCGTCGGATCGAGGTCGAGGTCGTCACCGTCGCCGAGGACGGCGACCTGGTCATGGTCGAACGCATCGAGCGATACGTGCTGCTCGACGGATCCGTCCTGGAGTTGCCGGTGGTCGGGGCCTTCGAGCTGGTGGACGGCCTGATCGCCGCCTGGCATGACTACTGGGACGTCGTGCCGCCGCCGGTGCCGGCCCCCGCTCTCCCCGCCCATGTGTGACGCAGAGGATCGGGCCGTCTCGTAGCGTGGCGGGATGCTGCGCCTCACCGTCTTCCTGAAGCGGAACCCCGACCTGTCCGTCGAGGAGTTCCGACGGCACTGGCACGAGCGCCACGGGCCCCTGATCGCGGGCACCCCTGAACTGGCACGCCACATCGTCCGCTACGAGCAACTCGAGCCGGCCGACGTGGGGGTCTGGGCGGGCACCGAGGGCTTCGACGGCATCGCGGTGCAGTGGTTCCGTGCCCTGGAGGACTTCCAGGCGTTCACCGCCGAGCCCGCCTACGCCGCGTTGGTGTATCCCGACGAAGCCCGCTTCCTCCACCGCGACGGCCTGGTGTGGATGATGAGCCCCGAGCCCACCGTCATCATCGGCGGCGCCGTGTGAGTGGGGGGCTGCTGGCCGGGCGCCGGGCGGTCGTCACGGGCGCCGGTTCGGGCATCGGTGCCGCCACGTGCCGCAGGATGGTCGTCGAGGGGGCGGCGGTTGCCGCCCTCGACATCGATGCGGACGCCGTGCGCCAGGTCGCCACCGAGACGGGTGCCCTCCCGATCGTGGTCGACGTGGCCGACAGTGGTGCCGTCACCGGAGCGTTCGCCGAAGCGGCCGAGCGCCTCGACGGGCTCGACACCGTCTTCAACAACGCGGGGGTGGGAAACGTCCGCCGGCTGCACGACTACGACGACGACGAGTGGGACCGGCTCGTCGCCGTCAACCTCCGCGGCGTGTTCAACGGCATCAGGGCGGCGATGCCCCACCTCCTGGCGGCCGGCGGTGGGGCCGTCGTGAACATGGCATCGGTCAGTGGCATCCGTCCCACCCGGGGCGAGGCGCCGTACAGCGCGGCCAAGGCGGGCGCCATCTCCCTCACCATGAGCGCGGCGTTGGAATACGCCCCCACCGTGCGGGTGAACTGCGTGTCGCCCGGCTTCATCGACACCCCGTTGACGGCGATGGCCGTCCGTGACGACGCACTCCGCCGGGCGATCGAGGCGGGCACGCCCCTCGGCCGGGTGGGCACGGCCGACGAGGTCGCCTCGGTGGTGGTGTTCCTCTGCTCCGACGAGGCCGGCTACGTGACCGGTCAGAACCTGGTGGTCGACGGCGGCAGCCTGCTTCCGAGCGCGCAGTCCGACCCCGTGCTCCGCCTCTTCCTGGGCGAGCCGTAGGAGATTCGCCGCGTTCGCCACTCAGCTGCGAACGCGGAAAGTGGGAAATCTGACCACGCTCCGAGAAAGTGCGCTACGGTCTATCGGCATGGACCGAACCGAACTTGAACGTGAATCGGGAATTCCTGTGAACGCCGCGGTGGACGGCGACGTCCGAGACGGGGTGGTGCTCGACCTCCGCGACGAGGCGGTACTCGACCTCCGCGGTCTCGATGGTCCGACCGCGCCGACGACGCCGGAGGCGTTGCCGCTCGTCGACCCCAACCGGGTTCCGCTGATCGGCAGTCGCTGGGTGCTCCTCGTGGCACTAGCCCTCCTGAACGCCCTCGACCTGATGACCACCCGGGCAGTGCTGGACGCAGGGGGGCGGGAGGGCAACCCCTTCATGGCCGGCGTCATCGACGATCCGCTGGCACCGCTCCTCGTCAAGCTGGCGGGCGTCCTGGTCGTGGTCGTCGTGGTGAACGCGTGCCCCCCCGACTCACGCATCGTGAACCGGGCACTCTCGATGGCCGTGCTCGCGTACGTGGTCGTCGTCAGCTGGAATCTGGTGAACCTCCTGCTGGGGTGACACGGGCCCGCCCCCGGGAATTAGAACAGATTCCAATTCCGGGTACTACGATCCGGCTCGATGACGGCCTCCGAATTTCCCCGGATCATCTCGGTCGACGACCACGTGATCGAGCCGCCCGACGTCTGGGCCAACCGCCTGCCGGCGAGGTACCGCGAGGCCGGCCCCCGCTCGGTGCGGGCGCCGCTCGGTGAGATGACCTACGTCGGCGGCAAGATGTCGTTCACCGGCGGCGAGGGTCCACCGTGCGACTGGTGGCACTACGAGAACAAGAAGATCCCGACCACCCGGCTCTCGGCGGCGGCGGGCTTCGACCGTGACGACGTGAAGATCACCGCCATCACGTACGAGGAGATGCGGCCCGGGTGCTTCGACCCCGTGCCCCGTCTCGCCGACATGGACCTCAACCACGTCGAGGCGTCGCTCTGCTTCCCCAGCTTCCCCCGCTTCTGCGGGCAGACCTTCCTCGAGGCCAAGGACAAGGACCTCGCCAAGCTGTGCGTCGAGGCCTACAACGACTGGATGCTCGACGAGTGGTGCGCCGGCTCCGGCGGCCGTCTCATCCCGCTCTGCATCGTTCCCCTGTGGGATCCGCAGCTGGCGGCTGCCGAGATCCACCGCAACGCGGCACGAGGTGTTCGGGCCGTCACGTTCTCGGAGATACCGCCGTACCTCGGACTCCCGTCCATCCACGACGCCGGTCGGCACTGGGAGCCCTTCATCCGGGCCTGTGCCGAGACCGGCACGGTCATCTGCATGCACATCGGCTCGTCCTCGAAGATGCCGTCCACGTCCGCCGATGCGCCGGCGGCGGTCGGGTCGTCGCTCACGTTCGGCAACGCCATGTCGTCGCTGGTCGACTGGCTCTTCTCCGGTTGGCTCGAGGAGTTCCCCACGTTGAAGCTCGCCTACAGCGAGGGTCAGATCGGCTGGATCCCCTACATCCTCGAACGCTGCGACAAGGTCTGGGAGCACAACCGGGCCTGGGGCGGGGTCGCGGACCGGGTGCCCGTGCCTCCTTCCACCTACTACTACCGACAGGTGTACGGCTGCTTCTTCGACGACGAGCACGGCCTGGAGTCGCTCGCCCGGGTCGGGGTGGACAACATCACCTTCGAGACCGACTACCCCCACTCGGACTCGACGTGGCCCCACAGCCTGGAGATGGCCGAGAAGCAGATGGGCCATCTGCCGACCGAGGTCGTGCGCAAGATCGTCCGGGGCAACGCGATCAAGATGCTGGACCTCGACCTCGATGGCTAGCCGTTCGGGCCGGCTCCTCGTCGGCGGCGAGTGGGTCGAGGGGGCGGGGGGCACCTACGAGGTGATCAACCCGTCCACCGAGTCGGTGGTCGGTCATGCGCCGCAGTCCACCGCGGCCGATGCCGCCGATGCGGCTGCCGCCGCTGCCGCCGCCTTCCCCTCGTGGTCGCGCACAGCGCCCGCCGAGCGCGCCGCCCTGCTCAACCGGGCCGCCGACCTGCTCGACGAGCGCATGGCCGACCTCGTGCCCCTGGTGCAGGCCGAGACCGGGGCCACCCTCGCCGTCACCCGGTCCCTCCAGATTCCCCAGGCTGTCGCCCGCTTCCGTCGCTACGCCAGAGGCGCGCTCGAGCCCAGCCGGATCCCGCTCCCTCCCGCCGAGCAGGCCGCCACCCCGCTCGCCCCGGGCGGTCTCGTCGGCGCCGTGGTCGTTCGCGAGCCCGTGGGCGTCGTGGCCGCCATCACCTCGTACAACTTCCCGATGACCAACATGGCGGGCAAGATCTGTCCCGCCCTGGCCATGGGGAACACGGTGGTCGTCAAGCCCGCACCGCAGGACCCGCTCGCGGTCCTCGAGCTCGTGGCCCTCCTCCACGAGGCGGGCTTCCCGCCGGGGGTGGTCAACGTCGTGAACTCGTCCGGTCCCGAGGCGGCCGAGGCCCTGGTGGCATCGCCCGACGTGGACATGATCAGCTTCACCGGCAGCACGGCGGTCGGCACCCGCATCGCCGAGGTCGCAGGGCGATCCATGAAGCGCCTGCTGCTCGAGCTCGGTGGCAAGGGAGCGAGCGTGATCTTCGACGACGCGGACCTCGATGCCGCGGTGTCGGGCACCGGCAGCACCTGGGCCTTCCACTCCGGTCAGATCTGCACCGCCCCGACCCGGGTGCTCGCCCAACGGGGCGTGTACGACGAGGTGGTCGAGCGCCTGGCGGCCTTCGCCGGCCACCTGAAGGTGGGCGACCCGCTGGCCCCCGACACCATCGTCGGCCCCCTGATCACCGAGGCCCATCAGGACCGGGTGCGCGGCTACGTGGCGGCCGGGACCGACGAGGGCGCCGTGATGATGGCGGGAGGTGAGGCGTCGCTGCCCGACACCGGCTGGTACGTGCCACCCACGCTGCTCGCCGACGCCACCATCGACATGGCGGTGGCGCAAGAGGAGGTCTTCGGCCCGGTCGTGGTGGCCATGCCCTTCGATGACGACGACGAAGCGGTGGCCCTGGCCAACGGCACGCCCTTCGGCCTCTACGACTACCTGTGGACCGGCGACAGCAACCGGGCGTTCGGCATCGCCCAGCAATTGCGCAGCGGCAACGTGGGCATCAACACCCTGCAGCGCAACCACGAGGCCCCGTTCGGTGGCTTCAAGATGAGCGGCGTGGGCCGCGACGGCGGCTCGTTCGGCCTCCACGCCTACAGCGAGCTCCAGTCGATCGTGTGGGCGACGTGACCCCGAGGAGCGACGTGACCGGAGGATTGGCGCAGTGACAGACAAGCGGTTCGACCTGGCCATCGTCAACGGAACGGTCGTCGACGGCTCGGGCCTGCCCCGTCGCCGGGCCGACGTGGGAGTGAAGGACGGGCGCATCACCGAGGTCGGGTTCGTCGATGCCGCCGAGGCCGATCAGGTCATCGACGCGACGGGCCTCGTGGTCGCCCCCGGCATCGTCGACGCGCACACGCACTACGACCCTCAGCTCACGTTCGATCCCTACGCCACCTCGTCCTGCTACCACGGTGTCACCACCGTCCTCGCCGGCAACTGTGGCTTTTCGATCGCTCCGACCCGGGCCGACGATCGCGGCTTCATCACCCAGATGTTCGCCCGCGTCGAAGGCATGTCGCCGAAGGCGCTCGACGGCCTGCCGTGGGACTTCGAGACCTTCCCCGAGTACCTGGCCGCCCGGGAGGGCAAGCTCGGTGTGAACCTGGCGTGCTACATCGGGCACTCGGCGGTGCGGCGCTTCGTGATGGGTGACGCGTCGTTCGAGCGCGAGGCCACCGACGAAGAGGTCGCGGCCATGTGCCGCATCGTGGGCGAGGCCATGGAGGCGGGCGCGGCCGGGTTCTCGTCCTCGCACGCCCCCACCCACTTCGACTCCTACGACCGCCCGGTTCCCAGCCGGGTGTCCTCCAAGGCGGAGCTCGAGGCCCTGGTGGCCGAGGCGGGCCGGCACAACGGCGGCACGATCGCCTACCTGCCCTTCGGGTCGATCGGCGGCCTCGACGCCGAGGGCGAGGAAGAGCTCATCCGGCTCAGCACCATCAGTCGCATGCCGGTCATCATCCAGGGCCTGGGCGCCCGCTCGAAGGTCGATGCGCCCACGGCGGGATGGGACAACGCAAAGCGGTTCGTCGACGAGGCCACCGAACGCGGTGCCGCGGTCTACTCGCTGCTCATGGCCAAGCCGTTCAACCGCACCTTCACCCTGGCCGCGGGGACGAGCCTCTACCAGGGTGTGCTCGAGCTCAACCGCCTGTTCACCGAGGCGAGCACCGTCGCCGAGCGCACCGCCCTCTTACACGACGAGGCCTTCCGGGCCGCGATCCGAGGGTCGGTGAAGCACCCCAACAAGGACGCGGCCAAGGGGCCCACCCTGCCGCCGCCGCACTGGTCCACGCTGCACGTGAGCCGCGTCACCCTGCCCGAGAACGAGGGGTACGTGGGCCGCTCGGTGAAGGAGATCGCCGCGGAGCGGGGTGTCGCCGAGGAGGACGCCATGGTGGACCTCGCCCTCTCGGAGGACCTCGCCGTCGAGTTCGTGTGGAAGACCGAGACCCCCGCGTGGCGCGAGGGCACCCGAGTCGCCCAGCTCGACCCGCACATGTTGCTCGGGACGTCCGACGGCGGGGCCCACCTCGACCGCGACGACGGCGCCGAGTGGAGCAGCTACTTCCTGCGGTACTGGGTGCGGGAGTGGGGGGCATGGACGCTGGAAGAGGGCATCCGCCAGCTCACCCAGTTGCCCGCGGCATTGCTCGGCTTCGCCGACCGAGGCATGCTGCGCCCCTTCTTCGCAGCCGACATCATGGTCTTCGACCCCGACACCATCAGTCCGGACCACAAGGAGTTCGTGCACGACTTCCCGAACGGCGAAGGACGGTTCACCTCGCGGCCCGCGGGCGTCCATGCCACCATCGTCAACGGGGTGCCCATCGTGCGCGACGGGGTGCTGGTCGAGGGCTCGGGGCTTCCCGGTCAGGTGTTGCGCCCCCGAACTGCTTTCGCCCCGACGGACTGACCATCGGTCCTGGGACACCGGGCCTGAACCGACCAGGCCTGGATCGACCGGGCCAAGATCGACGAGGAGCTGCTGATGCTCGAAGGACGCACCTTGTGGGAGCTGGTCGAGCGCCGGGCCGCGGCGACGCCCGATGCCGAGATGGCGGTGGACGAGGACGGCCGGCGACTGACCTTCGGCGAGTTCAGGAACGAGTGCGAGCGCGTTGCCGCCGGGTTGGCGGACCGCGGCCTCGGCGAGGGCGACGTGGTGTCGTGGCAGCTGCCCACCTGGTTCGAGTCGATGATCCTGGTGTGCGCCCTGTCGCGGCTGGGCATCGTCCAGAACCCGATCCTGCCCATCTACCGCAAGCGTGAGGTGAGCTTCGTCGCCCGCCAGGCCGGCACGAGGCTGATCGTCGTCCCGTCGGTCTGGAAGGCCTTCGACTTCGAGGCCATGGCCCGCGAGATCGCCGACGAGGTGGGCGGTGTCGACGTGCTGGTGTGCGACCGGGAGCTCCCGAACGGTGACCCCGCGACGCTGCCACCGCCGCCCGCCACCCCCGACGATCCTGGCGAACTGCCCGTCCGCTGGCTCTTCTACACGTCCGGGACCACGGCCGATCCCAAGGGCGCCCGCCACACCGACGCCACCATTGCCGCCATCGCCAAAGGCATGGGTGACCGTTACGAGGTGACCGAGCAGGATCGTGGCGCGATGGTGTTCCCGTTCACCCACATCGGCGGCATCACCTGGCTGCTCACCGGCCTGCAGTTCGGGAGCGCGAGCATCATGGTCGAGGCCTTCGACCCCGCCACCACCATCGGCGTGCTCGCAGCCGAGGGGGTGACCCTCGCGGGGGCCGGCACCCCGTTCCACATGGCCTACCTGGCGGCCCAACGCCAGAACCCCGACGAGCCCCTGTTCGCGGATGTGCGGGCCTTCCCCGGCGGTGGCGCGCCCAAGCCGCCGAACCTCCACCTGGAGATGAAGAACGAGGTCGGTGGGGTCGGCATCCTGTCGGGCTACGGGCTCACCGAGGCCCCCATCCTGACCCTGGTGGCGGTGGGCGACCCGGACCAGAAGAAGTCCGACACCGAGGGCCGGCCCATGGCTGGTGTCGACCTGCGCATCGTCACCCTCGACGGCCGGCTCGCCGGCCCGAACGAGGAGGGTGAGATCCGGGCAAAGGCCCCGCAGCTGATGCTGGGCTACCTCGACGCCGAGCTGGACAAGGATGCCTTCGACGAGGACGGCTACTTCCGCACGGGCGATCTGGGCACGGCCGACGACGAGGGCTACGTCACGATCACCGGCCGCCTGAAGGACATCATCATCCGCAAGGGCGAGAACATCAGTGCCAAGGAGGTGGAGGACCTGCTCTTCACCCACCCCAAGGTGGCCGACGTGGCGGTCATCGGCCTGCCCGACCCCGCCTCGGGCGAGCGGGCGTGCGCGGTGGTGGTGCCCGCGGATGCCGGTGACCCCCTCACACCGGACGAGATGCGGGACCACCTGGCCGGTGAGGGCCTGATGATCCAGAAGGTGCCCGAGCAGCTCGAGATCGCCGAAAGCCTGCCCCGTAACCCCACGGGCAAGATCGTCAAGCACGAGCTGCGGGCGCAGTACAGCCCGCATCGCGACGGCTGAAGGCGAGCCGAGTCGTATGGTGTCGGAGCTCGTCAACGACATCAAGGCCATGCCGGTCGCCTGCACACCCGCGTGACCGCTTCTGACCCACTGTCCGAAAGGGACCCACATGCACACCGAACTCTGTGACCGGCTCGGGATCGAATTCCCGATCTTCGCCTTCACCCACTGTCGCGACGTCGTCGCCGCCGTCAGCAACGCCGGGGGCCTCGGTGTGCTCGGCGCAGTGGGCTTCACGCCCGAGCAGCTCGCCGTCGAGCTCGACTGGATCGACGAGCACGTGGGTGACAAGCCCTACGGCGTCGACATCGTCATCCCGGGCAAGTACGAGGGCATGGGCGAGATGGACGTCGAGAAGCTCACCAGCGACCTCAACGCCATGATCCCTGCCGAGCACCGCGAGTTCGTGGCGACCCTGCTCGCCGAGCACGACGTGCCCGAGCTCCCCGAGGACCACCAGCGCGTGTCGCTGCTCGGCTGGACCGAGGCCACCGCGACGCCCCAGGTGCACGAGGCCCTGCGCCACGAAAAAGTGAAGCTGATCGCCAACGCCCTCGGAACCCCACCGCCCGAGATCATCGAGGAGATCCACGAGACCGGGCGCCTCGTCGCGGCGCTCTGCGGCGCCGCGTCACAGGCGGTGCGGCACAAGAACGCCGGCGTGGACATCGTGATCGCGCAGGGCACCGAGGGCGGTGGCCACACGGGCGAGGTGGGCAGCATGGTGCTGTGGCCCGAGGTCATCGATGCGGTGGCGCCGACGCCGGTGCTCGCCGCCGGTGGCATAGGAAGCGGTCGCCAGATGGCTGCAGCGCTCACGATGGGTGCCCAGGGGGTATGGACCGGCTCGCTGTGGCTCACCGTCGAGGAGGCCGACATCCCGCCGTCGCAGATGGCCTCCTACCTCGAGGCCGGCAGCCGGGACACCGTGCGCTCGCGCTCGTGGACCGGGAAGCCGTGTCGCATGCTGCGAAACGACTGGACCGAGGCATGGGAGCGCGAGGACACCCCGAAGCCACTGGGCATGCCGTTGCAGTTCATGGTGACGGGCGACGCGGTGGCACGCGGCCACCTCTACCCCGATCCCGCCAAGGACGTGAACTTCAACCCGGTAGGCCAGATCGTCGGCCAGATGAACAAGGTCCGCCGCACCCGTGACGTGATCTACGACATGGTCGAGGAGTGCATCGAGTCGACCGACCGCATGCACACCCTCATGAACGCGGAATCCGCGACCACTTGAGGTCCGTGGAGGCGTCCGGTCAGAGGAGGTACGTCAGAAGAGGTACGGGGGGAGGAGCCCGCCGAACTGGTCGCCTTTCTTCGCGGTGCCGGCCAGGCCGTCGCGGCCCCGCACGAAGTCCTCGCTGCCGGCGCCCGTGAGGCCCGAGCCCGCCACACCGGACAGGACCGTCAGCGCGCCCGTGGAGGCGACGCCGCCCACGGCCTCGGTGGGAGCGGTGGCGGCGAGGTCGGCATAGCCGTCGCCGTTGAAGTCGCCGGTGGCCACGCCCCTGCCGAAGCGGTCGGTGCTCTCCGCGGTCCCCGCCACCTCGGCTGACTCCGAGGTCAGTTCGTCATCGAAGGTCCCGATCACCAGCACCGCCCCGGCGTTGGTGGCGCGACCGATGTCCTTGCCGGGAACGCCCGCCAGGATCTCGGAGCGACCGTCGCCGTCCACGTCCGCCGCGGCCAGGGCGGTGGCGAGCAGGTCGTCGTCCTGCGGGGTGCCGGCGCTGCCCTGGCTCCCGGACCAGAACTGTCGGGACCCGATTCCGGTCGGGCCGGTGGCGGAGCCCGGGACGAGGGTGACGGCCCCGTCGTTGATGGCCGCCGCGTCCTCACCGGGGACCCCGACGATCAGATCTTCCGGACCGTCACCCCCGACATCGCCGATCGCGACCGAGGCGCCGAACACGTCGTCGCGCTCCGCGCGCCCCGACACCCCACCTGCCCCCGATCTGACCTCTCGGCTGGTCGATCGGTCGAGTCCCTGGGGCGAGCCTTGGACGACGATCACCTGTCCGGCGTTGGTGGCGGCGCCCACGTCCTGGCCGGGACTGCCGATGGCGAGGTCGTCGGTGCCGTCGCCGTCGAGGTCGCCGGTGGCGAGTGAGGCGCCCAGCAGATCGCCCGCCTGGGCCGCGCCCGCCACACCGGCGCTGCCCGAGACGAGCTGGAGAGCCCGCGACTCGGTGGGTCCGTCGGCCGACCCGCGCGCGATCACGACCGCGCCGGCGTCGGCCGGGCCGACGTCCTCGCCGGGGGCGCCGACGGCGAGGTCGACTCTGCCGTCGGCATCGAAGTCACCCGCAGCGAGCGTCGCGCCCAGCTGGTCGCCGGACTCCGGCGTTCCCGCAAGCCTGCCGCTCGCCCCCGACAGGCGCTCGCTGCTACCCAACGCGGTGAGCCCGGACTCGGAGCCGGGGATCAGGATGACGGCGCCCCCGTCCACCGCGTTCGTGCCGGTGTCCTCGCGGGGCACGCCCACCGCGAGGTCGTCATAGCCGTCACCGTCGAAGTCGCCGGCGACCACCGCGGCGCCGAACGCGTCGCCCGTCTCCGCCGCGCCCGCCAAGGCGCTCACGCCCGGGACGAACTGCTGGCTCCCCGCAGTGTTCACGCCGGCCGAGGCCCCGTACAGCACGGTGAGCGCGCCCGCATCGGCCGCGCCGGGAGCGTCCTTTCCCGGCACCCCGGACGCCACATCGTCGTAGCCGTCGCCGTTGAAGTCGCCGGCGGTCACCGTCGGGCCACCCCACTGGCGGGGGGGTGGCCGGTGCCGTGGGGGCATAGCCGTCGTTGCGCAGTTCGGCGCCGAAGGGCACGGACGACCAGGTGGTGTGGCCGAACGCGTTCGGGTAGGTGACCGTGTTCGGGCCGACGGAGCCGACCATCACGCCGAGGTTCTTGGGCGTGCCGTACGGCCGCTGCTCGTCGTAGTGGAGGTGGGGGGCGTTCGACGAGCCGGTGTTCCCCGACCGGCCGATGAGGGTGCCCGTCTCGACCGCCTGGCCGGTGTCGACGCTGACGCTCGACAGGTGCAGGTAGCGGGAGTAGGTGCCGTCGGCGTGCCGGATGGCCACGTACAGGCCACGTGCGTCGGCGCCCGAGCGGCGGGTCTCGTGCACCACGCCGGGGCCGGTGGCGTACACCTTGGTGCCGACCGGCATGCCGATGTCGATGGCGGGGTACGAGTGGTGGCCGCTGCATATGCCGGGCGAGGGGTTGCTCTGGGTGCACCACACCTCTTCGGTGCCGAGGAACGGCACGGCCTGGGCCGACTCGTCGGGCTCGGCGCGACCGACCTCGGTCGAACGGACGCCCATCTCCTGGTGCGGACCCATCTCCGGCTCCGCTGTGGGCCCGGCCTGGGCGGCTCCCGGAGAGGCGTGGGCCAGGATCACGAAGAGGCATGCCGCGACGGCAGCGAGGCGCGCCATCGGGTGGTGGAAGGCGGACACGGGCCATCCATTGTGGTCGCTATGGTCTGCCCGTGGCCAGTCAGACGCCCCCCGTCCGCTTCAATCTCGCGGACATCTGGGAGTGCGCCGCGGGAATGATCCCGCATCGGGAGGCCCTCGTCGTGGTCGGCGGGCCCAACCCCCGCCGGCTCACCTACGGCGAGGTCGAGGCCCGGGCCAACCGGCTGGCCCATGCTCTCGTGGAGCGGGGCGTCGAGGCCGGCGACCACGTGGGGCTCTACCTGCGGAACGGCTCCGAGTACCTCGAGGGCTTCCTCGCGGCGTTCAAGGTCCGGGCCGTCCCGATCAACGTCAACTACCGCTACGTCGCCGACGAGTTGGCGTACCTCTTCGCCGACGCCTGCATCGTGGCGCTGGTCCATCACGCCGAGTTCACGGACCGGGTGGCTGCGGTGGCGGGTGGCCTCCCAGCGCTCCGGTCGTTCCTCTCGGTGGCCGACGGCACCGATGTCCTCGATTCCCACCACACGTCTCTCGGTGTGGAGGACTACGAGACGGTGCTGGCCGCGTCGAGCCCCGAACGCGACTTCGCCGAGCGCAGCGGCGATGACCACTACGTGCTCTACACGGGTGGGACCACCGGCATGCCGAAAGGGGTGGTGTGGCGCCAGGAGGACGCCTTCTTCGCCTGCATCGGTGGGGGTGACCCGACCCGTTACGAAGGCACGGTCGATCGTCCGGAGCAGTTGGCCGACCGGGTGGCGGACACCGACACGCCGTTCACCTTCCTGCCTGTCGCGCCGCTCATGCACGCCGCAGCCCAGTGGACCAGTCTCTCGTGGTTGTACGCCGGCGGCCGGGTGGTCCTGATGCCTGGCTCTCTCGACCCCGACGGCATCTGGCAGGCGGTGCAGGACGAGGAGGTCAACCTGATCGTGGTGGTCGGCGACGCGGTGGCCCGACCCCTGCTCGACGCCTTCGACACCGCCGGCGGTCACGACCGCTACGACACCTCGTCGCTGTTCGCCATCGGCTCGGGGGGCGCGCCGCTGACGCCGTCACTGCGCCGGCGCCTGGCCGCCACGTTCCCGAACTCGGTGATCAACGACGGCTTCGGCTCGTCCGAGACCGGTGCCCAGGGGGCGCGGCAGGGACTCGGCGCCGACGACGCGGACGACGGACCGCCGCGATTCGACCCGCTCGACGACAACACCGTGGTGTTGGCCGACGACCTGCGACCCGTCGAGCCGGGTTCGGGACAGATCGGCCGGGTGGCCCTGCGGGGGCACATCCCGGTCGGCTATCACAACGACCCCGAGAAGACCGCGGCGACCTTCGTGGAGGCACGGGGCCAACGGTGGGTCATCACGGGCGACATGGCTCAGGTGGGCGTCGACGGCTCGATCACGCTGCTCGGCCGCGGGTCGGGGTGCATCAACACCGGCGGTGAGAAGGTCTTCCCCGAGGAGGTCGAGTCGGTGTTGAAGGCTCACGGCGACGTCTACGACGTCCTGGTGGTGGGGATCGACGACGAGCGTTGGGGTCAGACCGTCGCCGCGGTCGTCCAGCCGGTGGACGGGGCGGCGCCCACCGCCGAGGTCCTCGCGGCGCACTGCCGGGCCCACCTGGCCGGGTACAAGGTGCCCCGCACCCTGGTGCTGGTGGACGCGATCGTGCGCTCGCCCGTCGGCAAGGCCGACTACCGGTGGGCCAAGTCGGTCGCCTCCGTCGCCTCGAGCGCCTGACGGCCCCGCCCCGCGTTCTGGCGTCGGGAACCGTCGCTGACCGACGCCGGATGACGCCAGATCGGGGTGACGGTCACGGTCAGTCGGCGGCGGCCTCGACCGCGCCGGCGGCGGCCTCGTCGGCGGCGGCGCGCAGGTCCTTGACGGCCCGGCCGAAGCCGTCGGCGAGGTCCCACAGGTCGGGGGTGGTCTCGCGGCATCCGATCACGCCGAAGTCCATGTTGCCCATGTTCGACAGCACGGTGATGTTGATGCCGGCGCCCTCGATGAGCGGCCCGAAGGGGTACACGGCCACCACCCGCGCTCCGGCGCAGTAGAGCGGGACGGGCGGACCGGGCACGTTGGAGATCACCAGGTTCTGCACTGGCCGATGGTGGCTGGCGAGGCCCATGCTCGAGTAGAGCCGCATGGCCCGGTTGAACAGCACCGGCGGGGCGAACTGCGTGAGATCGCGCAGGACGTCGGCGCCGATGGCGTTGTGCATCTCCTTGGCCGCCTTGGTGTCCTCGCGGATCTCGAGGAGCTGGTCGACCGGGTCCTCGAGCTGGACCGGTAGGCGCACGGCCATGCTCGACACCTGGTTGGTCCCTTCCTGCTGCCCCTCGCCGTGCACCGACACGGGCTCCATAGAGATGAGCGGCTTGTCGGGCAGGTCGTCGTGGTCGAGCAGATAGCGGCGGAGGGCGAGGGTGCAGGCGGCCAGGACGACGTCGTTGATCTTCACGTCGAAGGTGGACTTGATGAAGCGGAGGTCCTCGAAGTCGGCCTGGCCGAACGCCACGGCCCGGTGGGGGGTGAGCGCGCCGGTGAACTTGGTCTTCGGTGCGGTGAACGGCAGCGCCGGGCTCGGCCCCTCGGCGTCGTCGTGGCCGAGCACCGAGGTCGCGGTGCGCACCACGGTGGAACCGATCCGCCCGAGGCTCCGCAGGCCCCGGAGGGGGTCGGCGAGCCGCGACCGCCCGGCGGCGGCGAGGAGCTCGAGGTCGGACGGGACCCGGTCGGGCTCCCACGCCTCGGCGGGGGGCGGCGGCTCGGGTGCGTCGGGCTCCAGGTCGAAGAGCTGGCTCATGAGGTCGGCGCCCGTGACCCCGTCGATGCAGCAGTGGTGCACCTTGCAGATCAGCGCGACCGTGCCGTCGTCGGCGCCCTCCACCACCACCGTCTCCCAAAGGGGGCGGCTCCGGTCGAGCGGGCGACCGGCGATGTCGCTGATGATGTCGGCCAGCTCGCGCCGGGTGCCGGGTGGCGGCACGGCCACCCGGTGCACGTGGTTGGCGATGTCGAACTCCGGGTCCTCGATCCACACCGGGTCGTCGAGGTGGAACGGCACCACGAGCAGACGACGCCGGTAGGGGGGAAGCAGGTGGATGCGCGAGGACAACATGTCGCGGATGGCCTCGAACGAGTAGCCGTCGCGCATGGTGGCGGGGTCGACGATGATCACGCCCGTCACGTGCATGTGGCTGCTCGGCGTCTCCATGTACAGGAACGCGGCGTCGATGGGCGCCAGTCGGTTCATCTCGTCGGTTCCCGATCGTGCGCCATGGTGGCCCATGGTGTCACCTCACGCAGGCGGCGGCCCGGTTGCTGAGGCTGGGCCCTCGTCGCCACTGTCGGAAGAGGTGGGCGTCGATCCCGTTGGTGAGATAGCAGAACGACAGGCCCGAGGCCGGGTCGGCCCAGGCGACCTGCCCGCCGGCGCCGTTGTGGCCGAAGGCGGCGGGCGAGACCGTGCGGCCCATGCCCCGCATGGCGGCCTTGCCGTCGTCGCCGGCGATGACGAGCCCGATGCTCCGGTTGGCCGCCACGCCGGTCATGGGGTCGGGGTACGTGTTGCGGATGCGGCCGGTGGCGTCGGCGAGGAGTCCCGGGTCCCAGAGCCCGCCCTGGTTGTGCAGCAGGGCCTGGTAGAACAGCACGACGTCGGCGGCGGTGGCGACGCCGCCACCGCCGGGGACGCCGACGGCCAGGTTCTGCGGTTCGCCGAACACGAGCAGGAGGTCGTCGGTGACGCCACCCGTCATGGCGTCGAGGCCGACGCCGGCCACCCCCGTGACCTTCTCGATCTCTTCGGCGGTGGGTGGCTCGCCCACGCTCACCAGTCGGGCCACGTCGGCCTGCTCCGCCACCGGCACACCGAGCCGGAAGCTGGTGAGCCCGAGCGGCTCGATGACCCGTCGGTGCAGCGCCGACCGGTAGTCCTCACCGTCGAGGCGCTCGATGATCTCGGCCAGGACCCAGTGTGCCGAGGTGGCGTGGTACTCGAAGCGGGTGCCGGGCTCCCAGTTGAGCCGCCAAAGGCCGAAATGCTCGAGGCGGGCGTCGCGGTCGCCCCATCGGGGTGGGCCCAGTGGGGCGTACGGGAAGCCGGACGTGTGCAGGAGCACCTGCTCGACGGTGACGACCTCCTTCCCGTTGGTGGCGAATTCGGGGACGAGGTCGCCCACGCGCTGGGACGGGTCGAGCCGCCCCTCGGCCATGAGTTGCCAGATGACCGAGGTCACGAAGGGCTTGGTGGCCGAGAAGATCACGAAGCGGCTGTCGGCTGGTGCCTCGCCGAGGGTCTCGAACGCGACGACCCGTCCCTCGCGCGCCAAGGCGAGTTGGCAGGACGGCAGGAGCCCGTCGTCGACCTCACGGCGGGCCCGCTCGACGAGGGCGTTCACGGCCGCGGGGTCGACCCCCGCGCCGGCCGGGTCGTGGACGGTGACACTGGTCGCGGGCACGGCCGCGCAGGCTAGTTCTCAGGGTCTTCTCAGGCGCCGTTCAGACCGTTCTCATCCCCGGGCGGTCTGCTGGGTCCCATGGAAACCATCCAGAGCACCCCAACCCCGGAGTCGTCGCCCACCGGCGGCTCGTCCCTCAAGAACAGGCGCTGGCTCGCCGTCACGGCGGCGACGCTCGCGCTGGCCGGCGCCGGCTTCGGCATCGGTGTCGCCCAGGCTCAGGAGAGCGGGAACGACGCCACCACCACGACCGAGGCGCCCGACGCCTCCACGCCCGACGCCTCCACTCCCGACAGGGCGACGCCGGACGCCGCGGACCGCCCGACCGACGAGGAGATCCAGGCCTTCAAGGACTGCATGGCCGCCAACGGTGTCGACCTGCCCGACGAGCGTCCCGCTCCCGGCGACCGCCCTGAGCGCACCGAGGAGGAGCGGGCGGCCTTCCGGGAAGCCCTCGATGCCTGCGAGGACGTCAAGCCGGAGGGCTTCGGCCGCCGAGGCGGTCCGGGATGTGACGGACCCGGTAGCGCCGAGGGTGAAGGTCCCGCGCCGGATCAGGGCGGGGCCGACGCCCCCGCGACCCAGGACAACAGCGAGAGCTGAGGTTCCCGCGGGCGCCCGAGTGCCCGAACGATCCCCGCCGGTGGTGGGCCTTCGGGCCCGCCCCCGGCACGTTCGCGTGGCGTTCTCAGGGTTTTCCCAGGTTCGGGTGATTGGCTGGACCGCATGACCGACATGGGCGCACCGACCGAACCGACCGAGGCGATCGCCGACAGCGCAGGCTCACGGCCGGAGGACGAGACCTCAGGCCCAGCAGGCGTGAACGTTCGCTGGTGGTGGCTCGCCCTGGGCGCTCTGGGGTTCATGCTCCTCGGCAGCCTGCTCACCTTCGTCGGGACCAAGGCCAACGACGACGGCCCCGACTTCCACCCCCACGCGATGTTCACCGACGGCGGGATGCGAGGAGGGCCCGGTGGTCGGGGCATGCAGGGCGGTCCGGGCATGCAGGGCGGTCCGGGCGTGCAGGGCGGTCCGGGCATGCAGGGCGGGCCGGGCATGCAGGGTGGTCCCGGGGTCGGTCCGGGCGGCGGCGGCCCGGGCTTCGATGGTCCCCCCGACCAGAACGACCCCTACCAGGGCGACGACACGGATCGGGGCGACCAGGGCCGCCCCGATCAGGACACGACCGACACCACGGGAACCACCGACACCACGGGAACCACCGACAGCACCAGCTGACGTCGACGCCGGGTCGCGAGGGCCTGCCGGCGTTCGCTCAGACGGCCACCGTGGGGAGCCGGAAGCCGATGGCGGCACCGCCGCCCGGGGCACGTCCGGCGAACACCGTGCCCCCGTGGTCGTCCACCACCTGGCGCACGATGGCCAGGCCGAGGCCCGAGCCCGGTGTGGACCTGGCCGAGTCCGCCCGGTAGAAGCGGTCGAACACCCGGTCGAGGTCGGCCTCGGCGATGCCCGGCCCCTGGTCGCTCACCGTGAGCGCGCCGTCCAGCAGGCGCACGCCGATGGTGCCGGCTTCGGGGCTCCACTTGCCGGCGTTGTCGAGCAGGTTGGTGACGGCGCGCTCGAGGCGGGTCGCCCGGCCGACGACCGTGGTGGGTTGCAGGTCGCAGTGGACGGTGAGCCCGGTGCGACGCTCGGCCCGGGCAGCCATCCGCTCGACCAGTTCGTCGAGGCGCAACGTCTCGGTCGACTCCGGTGCCTGTTCGTCCTCGGTGGCGAGCTCGACGAGCTCACCGACGAGGCCGGTCAGCTCGATCATCTCGGCCCGGAGGTCCGAGAGCAGCTCGGCACGCTCCGAGGGTTCGAGCTCGTCGAGGCGGTCGAGCACCTCGACGTTCGTTCGCAGGCTGGTGAGCGGCGTGCGCAGTTCGTGGCTGGCGTCGGTGACGAGCTGGTGCTGCTGCCGGCGGGAGGCCCGAAGCGCACGGAGCATGTCGTTGAAGCTCAGGGCGAGGCGGCCGACCTCGTCCACGCGCTCGACGCCGATCTCGATCTCGGACGTGAAGTCCTGGTCGCGAGCCATCCGCTCGACCGCGACCGTGAGGTCGTCGACGGGTCGCAGCGAGCGGCGGGCGACGGCCCAGCCGACCAGGCCTGCGACCGCCACGCCGACGAGCCCGACCAGGCCGTAGGTGAGCGTGAGCCGGCGGATGGTCTCGTCGAGGCCCGTGACCGATCGGGCGAGTTGCACGGCGCGACCGTCGGCGGCCGCCGCCGTGTAGATGCGCAGGTGGTCGCCGTCGATCTCCCCGTCCCGGAAGTACGCGGGCGCCGTTCCCGCGGCCACCGCGAGGTCGCGCTCGTCGAGCGGCCTCTGGCGGGTGACGGCGACACCGTCGACGACGATCCCGTCCTCATCGAAGACGCGGACGGTTGTGTCCCCGGCGCCCAGCGGGTCGAGGCGGTCCGGTGGTGGTCCCGGGCGCCCGCGCCGAGGGTCGAGGCTCGCCCTCGCCCGCTGCTCGAGGGCCTGGTCGACCCCGCTGCGCAGCTCGCCCCGCGTGGTGAGGGTGGCCACAGCGGCCACCGAGATCACGGCGAGGCCGACGGCCACGGTCACCAGCATCGTGAGCCTGGTGCGGAGGTTCACGAGGCCCGGGCCACGTACCCGACGCCCCGGACGGTCTGGATCAGGCGGGGTTCCCCGCTCGCCTCGGTCTTGCGCCGCAGGTAGCCGATGTAGACGTCGAGCGAGTTGGACGAGGTGGCGAAGTCGTATCCCCAGATGCGGTCCATGATGAGGTCGCGGGTCAGGACCTGGCCGGCGTTGGCGAGGAGTAGCTCGAGCAGGGAGAACTCGGTCCGGGTGAGGCTGACCTCGCGCTCGCCCCGGCGCACGAGGCGACTGGCGGGATCGAGGGTGAGGTCGTCCAGTACCAGCGACTCGCCATCGGAATCGGGTGCGGCGCGGCGCAGCAGGGCGCGGAGCCGGGCCAGCAGCTCCTCGAGGGCGAACGGCTTCACCAGGTAGTCGTCAGCCCCTGCATCGAGGCCTGCGACCCGGTCGGTGAGTCGGTGCTTGGCCGTGAGCACGAGCACGGGCGTCCGGTCGCCCCGGTCCCGGAGCTCACGGCAGACCTCGATGCCGTCGAGCCGGGGCATCATCACGTCGAGCACGATGGCGTCGGGCTGGTCGTCCGCGACGGTGCGGAGGGCCTCCACCCCGTCGCCCGCCAAGGACACGTCGTAGCCCTCGAGGTGCAGGGCGCGCCGCAGCGCCTGGCGGACGCCCGGATCGTCGTCGACCACCAAGACGTGCACCGCCCCAGCATCGCAGTTGCTGCTGAGAATCAGCTGAGAAGCGGGTGGGGCGGACGCCGGGCCAAGATGGTCTCGTGCGTGTCTTGGTGACCGGTGGGACGGGTTTCGTGGGCTGCCATGCAGCAACAGCCCTCTCCGAGGCCGGCCACGAGGTGCGGCTGCTGGTGCGCGACCGCGCCAAGGTCGATCGGGTCTATGCGCCCCTCGGCGCACCGTCGGTCGATTCGGTGCGGGGCGACGTCCTCGACCTGCCGTCGGTCGAACGGGCGCTCGACGGCTGCGATGCCGTCGTCCATGCGGCGGCCGTCGTGGCCAACGACCGGCGCCGGGCCGCGGAGGTGCTGGCCACGAACCCCGCCGCGGCCCGCAACGTGCTCGGGGCCGCCCATCGAGCCGGCCTCGACCCCATCGTGCACGTCTCGAGCGTGGCATCGCTGTTCCCGCCTCCGGGGCCGGTCATCGACGCCACCACGCCGGTCGCCTCGCCCACGAGCGCGTACGGGCGGTCGAAGGCCGAGGCCGAGCGCGTCGCCCGCGCCCTGCAGGCGGAGGGGGCGCCGATCGTGATCGTCTACCCGGGCGGGGTGTGGGGCCCCCATGACCCCAACCTGAGCGAGCAGGTGCGGGCGGCAGCCACACTGATGCGCAGCGGCGTGCCCATCACCTCCGGTGGTCTCACGGTGCTCGACGTGCGCGACCTGGCCACGGTCGTCACCGCCGCGGTGGCGGCGGGGCAGGGGCCGCGCCGGTACATCCTCGGGGGGCACTTCTTCACCACCCGCGAGCTCGCCGACCTCCTCGAGCGGGTGACCGGGCGGGTGCGCCGCCTGCCGGCACCGCCGCGCCTGCTCCGGACGATCGGACGGGCGAACGACGTGGTGATGCGCGCGCTGCCCGTCGACCTCAGCCTCACCTACGAGGGCATGGTGTTCCTCACCCACGGCATACGGACCGACGACTCGGGAACCCTGGACACGTTCGGGCTGTCGCTGCGCCCGCCGGACGACACGGTGGCCGACACGTTGCGCTGGCTGCTCGGCCAGGGTCTGCTGAAGCCCCGCCACGTCCCCCGTCTGTCGCCGCTCCGCTGACGGTCGTCACGGCAACGGGAGAGCCGCCGCGCCGGGGATGAACGGTGTGAACCACCGGTGGCGTACAGTGGCCAGGAGTGGCTCAAGCCAGTGGGGAGCAGGTTGGGGACGACGTGGCGGTGAGCGGTCCGCCGCTGCCTCTGGGGCGCCGGGTCGAGTTGCCCGGACGCGGCACCACCTTCGTGCGCGAGGTGGCGGGACCGCCCGGGGCGCCCACCCTGCTCCTTCTCCATGGCTGGATCGCCAGCGCCGGCCTCAACTGGTTCCAGGTCTACGAGGAGCTCGGCAAGCGCTTCCGTGTCATCGCTCCCGACATGCGTGGCCACGGGCGCGGTCTGCGGGCGCTGCGCCGCTTCCGTCTGGCCGACTGCGCCGATGACGCCGCCGGACTCCTCGACGAGCTCGGCTCGGGCCCGGTCATCGCGGTCGGCTACTCGATGGGGGGCCCGGTCGCCCAACTCCTCTGGAAACGTCACCGCGGCCTGGTGGACGGACTGGTCCTCTGCTCGACCGGGCACTCGTTCGTGAAGGGAGGGCGGGAGCGCTACGTCTTCACCAGCGCCATGGCCGCCCTGGCCGCAACCACGCGGGTGGGCCAGTTGGCCGCCCACCTGCCGAGCCGGCAGATCCAGCGGATGATGCCGATCCGGGTGGATCGTTCCCGGCCCACGTCTCTGCAACGGTGGGCGGCCGAGGAGATGCGTCGTCACGACCCGCGCGTGATCATGGAGGCGGGCCACGCCATCGGCAACTACGACGCACGCAAGTGGATCGGCACCGTGGATGTGCCCACGTCGGTGCTGGTCACCACCGAGGATCGTGCCATCTCGCCCGAGACCCAGCTCGACATGGCGCGGTCGATCAGGAACGCCGACGTGCACCTGACGAAGCACGGCCACGTGCTGTGCGCGCGTCCCGAGTTCGCGGCGCCACTCGCGGCTGCCTGCTCGGCCGTCGCCGCCCGCGTCTAGGGAGCTTGGCGGAGGGCGGCAAGGACCTCGGCGGTGAGGGTGGGGTCCGCGGCGTACGGGGTGTAGAAGCCGAGGCGGTCGGCCACGTCGCCGAAGCGTTCGTGCACCTGGCGGGCCACGTCGGCCGGCTCGCCGACGACGGCGATGGCGCGGAGCAGATCGTCCTCGACGAGGCCGGTCATCTCGTCCCACCGGCCCTCCTTGGACAGCCGGTTCAGCTCGGGCTGCAGCTCGCCGTAGCCCTCGGCATCGAGCACGGACCGGTAGGCGGGGGTGGAACCGTAGAAGGCGATCAGGCCCTTGGCGCCGGCGGTGGCCGCGGCCGCTTCCTGGTCGTTGCGCCAGGCGCACACGATCGTCTCGCACACGAGGGTGAGATCCGCTCGGGTGCGGCCGCCGGCCGCGAGGCCGTCCGCCACGCCGGGCAGCGTGTGCCCGCGGACGAAGCGGTTCGAGTTGAACGGGTGGACGAGCAGCCCGTCCGCCACCTCGGCCACCATGCGGGTCATGCGGGGCCCGAGGGCACCGGCCCAGATCGGCGGCGAGCCGAACGGCAACGGCCCGGGGTTGAAGAGCGGTGGCATCAGGCTGAGGTTGTAGAACTCGCCCGAGACGTCGAGGCGCCCACCCTCCTGCCAGGAACGCAGCACGGCCCGGGTGGCCTCGATCAGCTCGCGCAGGCGCGCCACCGGCCGTGACCACACCGCGCCGTAGCGCTTCTCGATGTGCGGGCGGACCTGGGTGCCGAGGCCGAGTGCGAAGCGGCCGCCCGAGGCCTCGTGCAGGTCGTAGGCCTGGTGGGCGAGGTGCGTGGGGCTGCGGGGGAACGCGATGGCGAGGTTGGTGTAGAGATCGAGGCCCTCGACCGCCGACGCCGCGACCAGCGGGTAGAAGACGTCGTGGGGGCCTTCGAAGGTGAAGACACCGTCGAAGCCCATGTCGCGCAGGGCCAGCGCCTCGGACGCGGCGCCGGTGAGCGGGCCGTGCAGCTGCGTGTCGATCAACACGGCGTGACGGTACCTGACCCACCGTCAGATCCTGCTGTGCCATGATGTCTCCCGCCGTCAGCCCCGGTACGTCCGGGCGGGCCTCGGAAAGAGAATGAGGGGGACTCATGAAGCTTCGCCGTCTTGTCGTGGTGCTGACTGCGCTGGTGCTGATCGCCGGTGCCTGCTCCAGCCGGGGCGAGGACACCTCGGCCTCCGGTGGCGGCGAGACCACCACCAGCGCGGCCGACGCCGGCGAGGCCACCGAGACGTTCGGCACCATCGACTCGCCCTGCGGTGACGCCGGCGGCACGGCGACGACGGACACGACAACCGGCGCGCCCGACGAGACCCAGGGCATCACCGCCGAGGCCATCTCGGTCGGCACCGTGGCCGACCCCGGCTTCAGCGCCCGCCCCGGCCTCAACCAGGAGATCTTCGACGCCGGTGAGGCGTTCGTGAAGTGGTGCAACGACCAGGGCGGCATCAACGGGCGCGAGCTCGATCTGACGCAGTACGACGCGGCCTTCACCGAGTACCAGACCCAGATGCAGGAGGCGTGCGGGCAGGAGTTCGCCATCGTGGGCGACGGCGCCGTGCAGGACAACCAGTGGGCGGACACCGGTGCCGCGTGCGGCCTGATCGACGTCGCCGCGTTCTCGGTCACCCCCGAGCGTGCGGGCAGGGCCGGCGACGATCCCGTCGAGGCGCGATCGGTGCAGCCGGTGCCGAACCCGTCCGACGAGTTCCCGGTGGGCGGCGTGCAGATCCTCGCCGAGGAGAACCCGGACGCCTTCCAGAACGTCGGGATGCTCTACGGCGACTTCCAGACGACGATCACCCAGTATGAGCGGTCGCGAGAGGCTTACGAGCAACTGGGCGCCGACATCGTCTACGAGCAGGCCTACAACCCCGCGGGCGAGGCCAACTGGGCGCCGTTCGCGACGGCCCTGAAGGACGCCGGCGTCGAGTGGCTCAACTTCGTGGGCGAGGGCGGCAACCTGGCATTGCTGCAACAGGCGATGTCCGAGATCGACTACTCGCCGCAGGTCACCCTCCAGGACGCCAACTTCTATGACCCCGAGTACCTCGCCGCGGCGGGACCTGCGGCCGAGGGCACCTATGTGCGCAATTCGTTCGTCCCGTTCGAAGAGGCGGCCGACAACCCGGCGACCCAGCAGTACATCGACATGGTGGACGCGGTCGACGGCAAGGTGGCGCTGCTCGGGGCGCAGAGCGTGTCGGGCTGGCTCCTGTTCGCACAGTCGGTCAAGTCGTGCGACGACGAGGGCGACCTCACGAGGACCTGCGTGCTCGAGACCGCGGCGGCCGTCGACGAATGGGACGGTGGCGGGCTGCACGCCCCGGGTGACCCATCGACCAACAGCGGCACGCGCTGCGTCGCGCTGCTCCAGGTGCAGGACGGCGCCTTCGTCCGATACAAGCCCCAGGAGGGCTTCGACTGTCAGGACGACTACGTCGTCTCGCTCGAGGGCGAATACTCCTCAGGCGGTTGAGCGGGCCATCCGGGACGACATCGCCCCACCCGCCCGACAGGCCCTGAACTGATGACGCCGTGAGCCAGTTCCTCGCCTTCACGGTCCTGGGCCTGGTGACGGCCGCCATCTACGCGGTCGCGGCCAGCGGCCTGGTCGTCACCTACACCACCTCGGGCATCTTCAACTTCGCCCAGGGCGCGTTCGGGATGTTCGCAGCCTTCGTCTACTGGCAGCTCCGTGTCGAGTGGCAGTGGCCGGCACCCGTCGCCCTGTTCGTGGTCCTGGTGGTGCTCGCGCCGGCCTTCGGGGCCGTGATCGAGCGGGTGATCTTCCGCGGTGTCGAGGGGACGAGCGAGGTCGTGAAGATCGTCGTCTCGGTGAGCCTGCTGTTCTTCGTGTTCTCGCTCGTCCCGATCCTCTTTCCTCCCGCGGGTCGGCGCATCCCTGGGTTCTTCGACCCCGGCAAGTTCACCATCGGCGAGATCTCCGTCACCTACCACGACGCCATCACGGTGGTGGCCGCCATCGCGGTCGCCGTCGGGTTGCGGGCCTTCCTGTACCGCACCCGGACCGGCGTGGCCATGCGGGCGGTCGTGGACGACCGCTCGCTCTCGCAGCTCAACGGCGGCCGCCCGGGTCGGGCCTCGATGCTGGCGTGGGCGATCGGCACGTCGCTGGCGGGCCTGGCGGGCATCCTGCTGGCCGGGAGCCAGGGGAACCTCGCGCCGCTCCCGCTCACGTTGCTCGTGATCAACGCCTACGCCGCAGCCATGATCGGACGCCTTCGGAGCCTGCCGCTCACCTTCGTGGGGGCCCTCATCCTCGGCCTCGGCGAGTCGTACTTCATCGGCTACGTGCCGAGTGGGCAGACGATCGCGTCGGTGTTCGGCCACGAGCTCGCCACGCCCATCAGCCTCGCCGGGCTGCGGCCGGCCGTCCCGGTGCTCCTCTTGTTCATCGTGCTCCTCGTCCTGCCGCCCACACGCGTCCGCGCCGCGGGCCAGCAGCGGGTGCGCGACTACGTGCCCACGCCGTCGCTGCGGCGATGGCTCATCGGCGGCCCGGCCCTGGTCGCCGCCGCCTACGCCGTGACCGAGTTCGCCGGCGGCACTCGCGTCTCGCAGCTCAGCCAGGGAATCGCACTCGGTGTCGTCATGCTCTCGTTGGTGCCGCTCATCGGGTACGGCGGACAGATCTCGCTTGCCCCCATGGCCTTCGCCGGCATCGGCGCGGTCGTCATGGGTCACTTCGGGGGGGACGGGACGCCATGGGGCCTCGTGCTCGCCGTCGTCGTCACCGCGGCGGTCGGCGTGCTCGTCGCGCTCCCCGCCCTGCGCCTGAGCGGTCTCTACCTGGCGCTGTCGACGGCCGCGTTCGCCGTGTTCATGGACCGCCTGGTCTTCAGTCAGGGGCTCGTGATCCCGAACGGGGCGCTGAGCGTCCCGCGCCTCGACGTGCTTGGCGTCTCGTTCGACTCGAACGAGGCGTACCTCGTCCTGCTCGGGCTGGCGTTCTCCCTCGTGGCCGTGCTGATCGTCCTCCTTCGGCGCGGCGAGTTCGGCCGGCGCCTCCAGGCCATGAAGAGCAGTCCGGCGGCCTGCACCACCCTGGGCCTCGACCTCACCCGCACCAAGGTCGAGGTGTTCGCGCTCTCGGCCGGCATCGCCGGGCTCGGCGGCGCCCTCTTCGGCGGCGCCGTCACCTCTGTCAGCCCGGAGCGCTTCCAGTTCCTCACCGGCCTCCCGGTCCTGCTGCTCGCCGTGGCCGGCGGCATCGGGGCGGTCGGCGGCGCACTGTTCGGGGCCGTCGCCTACTCGCTCTTCTTCTTCATCATCCCTGACATCGCCCCGAGCCTCACCAACCTCTTCCTGCTCGCCCCCGGCCTGCTCGGCATCAGCCTCGGTCGGAACCCCAACGGAGCCGTCAACGAGATCGCCAAGAGCTTTCGGGACCTGGCGGAAGCGCGGCGGGAAAGAGCAGCTGGCGCGGCGAGCGGGCCGCCCCGGTCGGACACCCTCGACCGGATGGGCCTCGACGCGCCCTTCGTCGCCGACGACCTGCGCCTGCTCGACCACGAGCTGGGGCTCGACGAGGAGCCGTCCTACGCCGAGCTGGTCGACCGCCTTGGTTCACGCTGATGGCCCTGCTCGAGGCGCGGGAGGTGTCGGTGCGCTTCGGGGGGCACCTTGCGGTGAACAAGGTCGACCTCCGGGTCGAGGCCGGGCGGGTCACCGGTCTCATCGGCCCGAACGGTGCCGGCAAGACGACGATCTTCAATGCCCTGACGGGCCTGCAGGCCGCATCGGGCGGCTCGGTGGTCATCGACGGGGAAGACGTCTCGCGCCTCGCCCCGCACAAGCGGGCCCGGCGCGGCATGGCCCGCACATTCCAACGGCTCGAGCTGTTCGGTCAGTTGACCGTGCGGGAGAACGTCCTCGTGGGCGCCGAGGTGCGCCGGCGGTGGGCCCACGACCGAAAGAGCGATCCCGGTGCCGACGTGGACGAGGTTCTCGCGCAGGTCGGGCTGACCGGGGTCGGCGACGAACGGGTCGACACCCTGCCGACCGGCAAGGCCCGGCTGGTGGAGCTCGCCAGGGCGATGGCCACGAAGCCGAGGGTGCTCCTGCTCGATGAGCCCTCGTCGGGGCTCAACGAGGCCGAGACCCAGGAGATGGCCGTCGTGCTGGGCCAACTGGCCGCGAGTGGCCTGGCTGTGCTGCTGGTCGAGCACGACATGAGCCTGGTGATGGGCGTCTGCGATCACATCTTCGTCCTCGATTTCGGTCAGATCATCGCCACCGGTGACCCCGGGGAGATCCAGGGCAACCGTGTCGTCCAGGAGGCCTACCTCGGCTCCGAGCGCGAGACGGCGTCCGAGGAGCATCTGGCGCCGATCGAGGTGACCGCGAACCAGGACGTCGGTGGCCCGGTGCCCATCCTCGAGGTCACCGACCTCCACGCCGCCTACGGCGACATCGACGTCCTGCACGGCGTCGACCTCGCCGTGGCCCCGGGCACGGTCTTCGCCCTCCTCGGCCCCAACGGTGCGGGGAAGTCCACCACGTTGAAGGTGATCAGTGGGCTGCTCGAGCCCACCAGCGGATCGGTGTCGCTCTGCGGTCGTCGGGTCACGGGAGCCGACGCCGACGCGCTCGCTCGTGCCGGCGTGTGCATGGTTCCCGAGGGACGGGGCGTCTTCCCCAACCTCACGGTGTTGGAGAACCTCCGCATGGCCACCTACACCGGCGTCTCGCTGGCCGAGGTGCTCGACCGCTCGTTCTCGAGGTTCCCCCGCCTGGCCGAGCGGCGGGGGCAGGTCGCGGGGACGATGAGCGGTGGCGAGCAGCAGATGCTCGCCATGGCACGTGCGCTCGCCACGGACCCGGCGGTGCTCCTGCTCGACGAGCTGTCGATGGGGCTCGCGCCGATCATCGTGCAGGGCCTCTACGAGCAGGTGCAGGGCATCGCCGACGAGGGCACCTCGATCCTGATCGTGGAGCAGTTCGCCCACGAGGTGCTCGGCGTGGCCGACGTTGCCGCCATCATGCTCCACGGCCGGGTGCAGCGCACCGGCACGCCGGCCGAGATCGGCGAGGAGCTCGCCGCCGCCTACCTGGGCGCGGACGGCCAGTGAGCATCGCCCACACCCGCACGCCAGTCTGCGCCGGCCTCTACGATCGGCGCACTCGGAGAGGGAGCACCCATGGACATCAGTGACGACGAAGCGACATCCACCAGGCTGGGCGAATTCGAGGACGAGGTGGCCGCCCTGCGGGTGAAGGGGGGCTCGATCGAGCGCGAGCGCCAGCTCACCTCGGTGGGGTTGGGCCTCATCGTGGTCGGCATCCTGCTGGCGTTGGTCATGGCCTTCGTGTCGAGCGGGGCGTCGGACAGCCGCGACCAGTACACCTATCTGAGCGTGGGCCTGCTGGCCCTGATCCTCGCCGTCGTCGGCAGCGTGGTGTGGTTGCGCTTCTCGCTCACGCGGTACCTGCGCTACTGGCTCCTGCGGCTCGTCTACGAAGAGCGGAACCGGTCGGCTTCCTGATGCGGTGGCGGGACGGTCTTCTGTGTCTGTTGGCCATGGTGCTCGTGGTCGCGGCCTGCGGCACGCGCGTCGACGGCGGCTCCGATGCCGGGGTCGAGGCGTCCGGCCCGGCGGGCTCGGCCCCGGCGGGCTCGGCCCCCGAGGGCGACGCCGGCGATCCGGCGGCGGTGGGAACCCTGCCCACGCCGTGCGGTGCGGGCGACGCCGCCGGAGCCACCGACCAGGGCGTCACCGACGACGCCATCGCCATCTCCACCATCGCCGATCCGGGCGCCCAGGCCGCACCGGGTCTCAACCTGAGCGTGCACCAGGGCATGTCGGCCTTCGTCGACTACTGCAACAGCCTCGGTGGGGTCAACGGCCGGCCGCTCGAGCTCACGCTGCTCGATGCCGCCCTCTTCGACTACAACGCCGTCGTCCAGCAGGCCTGTGACTCGTCGTTCGCGCTCGTGGGAGGCGGCGGAACGCTCGACGAGACCGGCGCGCAGACCGCGGTCGACTGCGGCCTGGTGGATGTCGCCGGCTTCACGATCAGCCCCGAGAAGGCCGAGTCCGATCGGGTGTACCAACCCCTGCCGAACGCCACCTACCAGTTCAACGTGGGCGCGGCCCGCCGCATCGTGGAGGAGCACCCCGACGCCGCTACCCACGCGGCGATCATCTACTCGAACCTGCCGGTCACCGAGCGCCAGGCCGACCGCCAGATCGAGGCGTACGAGGACGTGGGGTTCGACTTCGTCTACAGGCAGGCCGCCGAGTTGGGCGAGCTCAACTGGGCGCCCATCGTGGTGGCGATGCGCGACGCTGGTGTCGAGTACGTGAGCATGTCGTCCTCGTTCGAGGAGTTCGTCAACCTCCAGAACGCGATGGCCGAGCAGGGGTTCGAGCCCGAGGTGATCGACCTCGAGGCCAACTTCTACGACGACGCCTATCCCGAGACGGCGGGCGCGGTGGCGGACGGCTCGACGGTGCGCATCACCACGGCGCCCTTCGAGGACGACCCGGTCGACCCGGCGCTTCAGGTGTACCTCGACTGGCTCGACGAGAGCTCGGGGGGTGAGGCCAAGCCGGCCCTGCTGGGCGTGCAGGCGTTCTCGGCCGGGTTGCTCTTCGCGACCGCGGCCAAGGAGTGCGGCTCCGAGCTCACGCGGGACTGCCTCATCGAGCAACTGGACGGCATCACCGATTGGGACGGCGGGGGCATGCACGCGCCCGCGAACCCGGGCCGCAACAAGATCACGAAGTGCTTCATCACCATGGAAGTGGCCGACGGCGGGTTCCGTCGGGCCTTCCCCGACGAGGGGTTCTCGTGCGCTCCCGACAATGTGGTCGAGCTCACCGGTGACTACGGGCAGGGAGCGAGCGAGGGTGGGTGACCGGGTCCGGCTCGGTCTGTTCGCGGGCCTGTTCGCGGGCCTGTGCGGCTACCTGATCGCCTTCCAGGGCGGGTTCGACGACTGGCTCACCTTCACGGTCCTCGGTGTCACCACCGGTGCGATCTACGCCATCGCCGCCAGCGGGTTGGTGGTCACGTACACGACCTCGGGCGTGTTCAACTTCGCGCAGGGCGCGTTCGGGATGCTGGGCGCGTTCGTGTACTGGCAGCTCCGATTCGCGTGGGGGTGGCCGGCGCCGGTCGCTCTCGTGCTGGTGCTGCTCGTCCTTGCCCCGCTCTTCGGGGCGGCGGTCGAGCGAGTGGTCATGCGGGGCCTCGAGGGCGTGTCCGAGATCACCTCGACCGTCGTCACCATCGGCCTGTTGGCGATGTCCATCGGCATCGCCAACATCGTGTGGCCGCCGGCCGGCAGGCGGGTCGATCAGTTCTACGCCGGCAACGCCGTCACCTTCGGGCAGATCAACGTCACCTGGCACCGGTTGACGGTCGTCGCCATCGCCGTGGTGGTGGCCGTCGGCCTACGGTTCCTGCTCTACCGCACCCGCTCGGGCGTGGCGATGCGGGCCGTGGTGGACGACCGGCCGCTCTCGCAGCTCAACGGCGGCCGGCCCGGACGATCGGCGATGCTGAGCTGGGGGATCGGCGCGTCGCTCGCCGCGCTCTCGGGCATCCTCATCTCCCCCCTGCTCCAGCTCAGCGTCCTCCCGCTCACGCTTCTCATCGTCAACGCCTACGCGGCCGCGATGTTCGGTCGGCTGAAGTCGCTGCCGCTCACCTTCGCCGGCGGGCTGATCATCGGGCTCGCCGAGAACTACAGCAGCAACTACCTCAACCTGAACACCGCCGAGGTGCTCGGGGTGTCCCTCGCGGGCCTGCAACCGGCCCTGCCGGTGATCCTGCTCTTCATCATCCTGATCGCCCTACCCGGCGAGCGACTGCGTGCCGGCGGGGTGCAGCGGGTGCGCGAATCGGCCGCCGTGCCCACGATGCGGTCGGCGGTGGTCGCCGCCGTTGCCCTGGTCGTCGTCGCCAGCGCGGCGTCGAGGGTGATGAGCGCCGCGAACGTGGGACGGCTCAGTCTGGGCCTCGCCACCGCGATCCTCATCCTCTCGCTGGTCCCGTTGGTGGGCTACGGCGGGCAGATCTCGCTCGCGGTCATGACGTTCGCCGGCCTCGGTGCCTTCGCCATGACGAAGGTGGCCGACGGCCCCGGCCCACTCGTCGGGCTCCTGGCCGCCGGCGCGTTGGCCGCCGTGGTGGGGGCGGTGATCGCCCTTCCGGCCCTGCGCCTCGCCGGGATCTACCTGGCCCTGGCGACCGCGGCATTCGCGGTCTTCATGGAGAAGTTCATCTTCACCCAGTCGTGGTTCTTCGGCGCCGGATCCATCGAGGTGCCCCGACCCGAGATCCTCGGCCTGGGGTTCGAGGACGACCGCTCGTACCTCGTGCTGCTGGCCGTTCTCTTCGCCCTGCTCGGCCTCCTCGTCATCTTCCTGCGACGCGGGCCGTTCGGGCGGCGGCTGCAGGCCATGAAGGACAGCCCGGCAGCCTGTGCGACCCTCGGGCTCGACCTCACCCGCACCAAGGTGGCGGTCTTCGCCTTCTCGGCGGGCATCGCCGGCATCGGCGGTGCCCTCTTCGGTGGCGTCACCGGCTCGGTGAGCTCGGAGAACTTCCTGTTCGCCCAGAGCCTCCCGATCCTGTTGATGGGTGTGGTCGGCGGCATCTCGCTCGTCAGCGGTGCGCTGCTGGGAGGCGTGCTGCTCCAGTTCTTCTCCACCTTCGGCGACAACGTGACGATCTTCGCCAGTGCGCTCTTCATCGGGCCCCTCGTCGCCAACTTCGCCCTCGTGGCCCCGGGGCTGATCGGTGTCCTCCTCGCCCGCAACCCGGACGGTCTTGCGAGCGACCTCCTGTCCTCCGTGCGGCGGGCCGGACGGTGGGTGAAGGAGGGGCGGGTGCGCCCCGAGGAGGCGGCGCCGCCCGATCCGCTGACCACGGCCGCCTTCGAGCGTCCGCTCTCGCCGGAGGAGTTGGCCGCGGTCGACCTGGCGCTGGGCCTCGACGAGGAGGAGTTGGCCGTTCATGGCGCTGCTCACCGCTGAAGGGATCACCGTCCGCTTCGGTGGCCATCTGGCCGTCCAGGACGTCGATCTGTGCGTGGAGGCGGGCGAGGTCACCGGCCTCATCGGCCCAAACGGGGCGGGCAAGACGACCACGTTCAACGTGCTGAGCGGCCTGCAGGAGGCGACAGCGGGACGCGTCGTGCTCGCGGGCCGGGACATCACCCGCCTGTCCACGCACAAGCGGGCTCGGCTGGGCATCGCCCGTACCTTCCAGAAGCTCGAGGTGTTCAGCTCGCTCACGGTCTGGGAGAACGTGCTCGTGGCGGTCGAGATCCACCGCAGCTTCGCCGGCGGTCACCGCCACCACGACCAGGCCGTCGCCGCGGTGATCGAGCGTGTCGGGCTGGGGGCCGTCGCCGGCGAACGGGTCGACTCGCTGCCCACCGGGCAGTGCCGGCTCGTCGAACTGGCGAGGGCGCTCGCGATCCAGCCGAGGGTCCTGCTGCTCGATGAGCCGGCGTCGGGGCTGGACGACCACGAGACCCGCCAGTTCGCCGACCTCCTCGTCTCGCTCGCCGCCGACGGCCTGGGGGTGCTGATGGTGGAGCACGACGTCCCCCTCGTGATGGAGGTGTGCTCGGCGCTCACCGTGCTCGACTTCGGTCGCATCATCGCCACCGGGACGCCCGGGGAGATCCAGGCCAACGACGTCGTGCTCGACGCCTACCTCGGCAGCGTCCCGCTGTGACCGACGCATCGGCACCGGCTGGCGTGCCGCTGCTCGAGCTGCGCGGGATCACCGCCGCCTATGGTCGGATCGAGGTGCTGCACGGTGTCGACCTGGCCGTGGCGCAGGGCAGCGTCTTCGCGCTGCTGGGGCCGAACGGGGCGGGCAAGACCACCACTCTGCGGGTCGCTTCCGGTCTGCACGAGCCGAGTGGGGGGGTGCTGGCCCTCGGCGGCCACAAGATGAACGGCGCCAGGCCCGAGGACCTCGCTCGGCGCGGCCTGTGCACCGTCCCCGAGGGCAGAGGCGTGTTCCCGAACCTCACCGTCCGGGAGAACCTGCAGATGGCGACCTTCACCGGCGTGACTCTCGACGCGATCGAGACCATCGCCTACGAACGGTTCCCCCGCCTGGGTGAGCGCCGGAACCAGCTGAGCGGCACCATGTCGGGCGGTGAGCAGCAGATGCTGGCCATGGCCCGGGCGCTGGCCACGAACCCTGCGCTGTTGCTCCTCGACGAGCTGTCCATGGGACTGGCCCCCCTCATCGTCGAGGATCTCTACCGCGTGGTTGGCGAACTGGCGCGGAGCGGCGTGTCCGTGCTCGTCGTCGAGCAGTTCGCCCGCACGGTGCTCGGCGTCGCCGACCGGGCCGCGATCATGGTCAACGGCCGGGTGACCCGCGTGGGCGCACCAGCCGACCTGGAAGAAGAGTTGTCCACCGCCTATCTGGGAGCAACGTCGTGAGTGATGCAGCCGAGGAGCCACACGATCGGGCCGAGTTGTTCAAGGCCGAGATGGCCGAGGTCAGGTTGGCCGATCCCTCCGCGGCCGGCGAGCGCAGGACCGCGCAGGTCGGGATCGCGCTGATGGTCCTCGGCGTGGGCCTGGTGCTCCTCGGGTGGTACGGCGCGTCGGGGGTCTCCGAGGTCTGGAAGGAGATCCCGTATCTGATCTCGGGCGGGCTCGGTGGGCTCTCGCTCACCGTGATCGGTGCGGCCCTCTACCTGCGTGCTGCCTTGGCCCGTCAGCAGCGGCTGGTCCTGGTGCGCCTGCTCCATGAGCAACGGAACCAGACCGATCGCCTGATCGAGGCCCTCGACCGAAGCTGAGCCCCGACTCGACAAGCCGCGCCGAAGGGAAGGGGACCTTCGCCCCTGTTCGCGGCTCCGGCCATCAGCGACGCTGGGGCCTCGGAACGGCTCTCGGAGGTGGATCGATGCGCGCGGTCGTGGTGTATGAGTCAGTAACTGGCTGTACGCACCTGGTGGCCACGGCCATCGGTGAGGGCCTCGGCAGCGGCGCGGATGTCGTCGTGGTGCCGGTGCACGAGGCGGATGCGGCGCTCTCGCTCGGCACCGACCTCTTGGTGGTCGGAGGACCGACCCACGCGCACTCGTTGAGCCGAGAGAGCACGCGGCGGGCCGCGGTCGAGGCTGCCGAGAAGCCCGACAGCGACCTCGAGCTCGACCCCGACGCCGAGGGGCCGGGACTTCGCGACTGGTTCTCCTCGCTCGGTTCGCTCGCTGCCAAGGCCGCCGCGTTCGACACTCGCTTCGACATGGCGGCGACCATCACGGGACGCGCGTCCAAGGGGATCGCCCACCGGTTGCGCAAGCACGGGCTCACGCTCGTCGCTCCGCCCGAGAGCTTCCTCCTCACCAAGGACACGCACCTCGAGCCGGGCGAAGAGGCCCACGCCCGTGCGTGGGGTGAGGAACTGGCGAAGGCGATGGCCGAGAGCCCCGTCTGATCGCCCCGAGCGCCGCCGGCGCCGCCTGGTCCGACTTCGCCCGCTCGGGCGAGCGGTCGTAGCGTTCCGTCGTGAGCGAATTCGTGTTCCAGGATCTGTTGCCCCTCGGCCCCGACGACACCGAGTACCGACTCGTCTCCACCGAGGGCGTGTCCACCGTCGAGGCCGCCGGCCGCACCTTTCTGCAGGTGGCGCCCGAGGCGCTGACTGCGCTGGCCCGCGAGGCCATGTGGGACATCGCCCACCACCTGCGGCCGGGTCACCTGCAGCAGTTGGCGGACATCCTCGACGACCCCGAGGCGTCGGCCAACGACCGTTTCGTGGCCCTCGACCTGTTGAAGAACGCCAACATCTCGGCCGGCGGCATCCTCCCGATGTGCCAGGACACCGGCACCGCCATCGTGATGGGCAAGCGGGGCCAGAACGTGCTGACCGAGGGCGGCGACGAGGCGGCGCTGGCCCGGGGCATCCAGGAGACCTACGACCACGCCAACCTGCGCTACTCGCAGATGGCGCCGCTCACCATGTGGGACGAGAAGAACACGGGCACCAACCTGCCGGCCCAGATCGAGCTCTACGCGACCGACGGCGACGCCTACAAGTTCCTGTTCATGGCCAAGGGGGGCGGTTCGGCCAACAAGAGCTACCTGTTCCAGGAGACCAAGGCCGTCCTCAACCCGACGAGCCTCATGCGCTTCCTCGACGAGAAGACCCGCATGCTGGGCACCGCTGCCTGCCCGCCTTACCACCTGGCCGTGGTGATCGGCGGCACGTCGGCCGAGTATGCCCTGAAGACGGCCAAGTACGCGTCGGCCCGCTACCTGGACTCGCTGCCCACCACTGGCAACGAGCTGGGACGGGGCTTCCGCGACCCCCAGCTCGAACACGAGATCCTGGCCATGACCCGCGCCACGGGCATCGGCGCCCAGTTCGGCGGCAAGTACTTCTGCCACGACGTTCGGGTCATCCGACTGCCCCGCCACGGAGCGTCTTGCCCGGTCGCGATCGCGGTGTCGTGCTCGGCCGACCGTCAGGCCCTGGGCAAGATCACCGCCGAGGGCGTGTTCCTCGAGGAGCTCGAGCGCGACCCGGCCCGGTTCCTGCCCGACCTCGCCCATCAGCAGTTGGCCGAGGGCGGCGAGGTGGTGTCGATCGATCTCAATCGACCGATGGACGAGATCCGGGCCGAGCTGTCCAAGTACCCGGTGAAGACCCGGCTGTCGCTGACCGGCCCGATGGTGGTGGCCCGCGACATCGCCCACGCCAAGATCGCCGAGCGCCTGGCCGCAGGCGAGGAGATGCCGCAGTACCTGCGCGACCGCTGCGTCTACTACGCCGGCCCGGCCAAGACCCCCGAGGGCTACGCCTCGGGCTCGTTCGGCCCCACCACCGCCGGCCGGATGGACTCCTACGTCGAGCAGTTCCAGGCCGCCGGTGGCAGCTTCGTGATGTTGGCCAAGGGCAACCGCAGCCAGCAGGTCACCGACGCCTGTCGCCGCCATGGCGGCTTCTACCTGGGCTCGATCGGCGGTCCCGCCGCCCGCCTGGCCCAGGACTGCATTCGCCACGTCGAGGTGCTCGAGTACCCCGAGCTGGGCATGGAGGCGGTCTGGAAGATCGACGTCGAGGACTTCCCCGCCTTCATCGTGGTCGACGACAAGGGCCACGACTTCTTCGCCGAGTTCGCCCGTCCCGTCGACATCACCGCCAAGCGCTGACGGCGGTGTTCGTCAAAGGTTCGACATCAGCGCGAACCGGTGACGATAGAAAACCTTCCCTGAAGGCTCTTGAACAATAGTATTCTGTCGAGATGGCTCGAGTTCACGCTGCCAGCGGTGCGACGCGGGAGGCGGCGCGCCTGCTCGGGCAGCAGGTGCGTTCTGGTCGCATCCAGCGCCGCTGGACGGTCAAGGAGCTGGCTTCTCGCGTCGGGGTGTCCGAGGTGACGATGCGCAAGGTCGAACGGGGTGATCTGTCGGTTGCCCTCGGAACGGCCCTGGAGGCTGCCAGCGTCGTCGGGATCGAGCTCTACGGTGGGGCTGATCGGCGGGTCGCCGAGTCGCGCCGGTTTGCCGACACGCTGGAATTGCTGCCGGCCGCCGTCCGGCCCGTCCGCGTCGTCGACGACGACTTCTAAGCAGTGGCGCTCGAGCCGCCGACGACGGCGTTCGTGTGGGTGTGGCTGCCCGGCACGACCGAACCCGTGGTCGCCGGTCGGCTCGATGACGATGGTCGGCTGACCGCGTTCACCTATGGCCGCTCCTACCTCAGCCGGGCCGACGCCATCCCTCTTCACGAGCCCGAGCTCCCCCTCCGGTCCGGTCCGCAGCTCCCTGAGCTGATGCCGATCCACGGGTGCATCGCCGACGCAGGACCAGACGCGTGGGGCCGGCGGGTGATCGAGCGACGGCGGCAGGCCCGGCTGGCAGTTGCGGCAGAGGGGGCGGCGGGGGCGGACCTGGACCTCGGCGACCTCGACTACCTGCTCGAGGCCGGGTCGAACCGCATCGGAGGGCTCGACTTCCAGGCGTCACCCGACGAGTACCGGCCTCACGGCGATGGGACGGTCGCCCTCGACGACCTGCTTCGTGGGGCCGAGCTCGTCCAGGGCTCCGAGGCGATCCCACCGGAGCTGGACCTGGCCCTGCTCCGCGGGACCTCGGTCGGCGGGGCGCAGCCGAAGGCGACCCTCGAGGACGGTGCCAGGCACCTCATCGCCAAGTTCAGCTCGCGGGCCGATGTGCTTCCGGTCGTCAAGCTCGAGTACGTGGCGATGACGCTGGCCGGGCTGACCGGCCTCCGGGTGGCGCCGGTGGATCTGGTCAGGGTCCTCGGCACGGACGTCCTGCTCGTAGAGCGCTTCGACCGCTCCGGCGACGGGTCCCGCCGCCTCATGGTGTCGGCGCGCACGATGCTCCGCCTGGGCGAATTCGGAATCGGCGCCTCGTACAGCGAGTTGGCTGACCTGGTCCGGAGCCGCTTCATGGAGCCTGACCCGACCCTTCGCGAGCTGTTCGCTCGCATCACGTTCAACATCATCGTGGGCAACACCGATGATCACGCCCGCAACCACGCCGCGTTCTGGGACGGTGTCGAATTGACCCTCACTCCCGCCTACGACATCGTCCCCCAGCTCCGTCGCGGAGAGGAGGCGAGCCAGGCCATGGCCATCGGCCCCGACGGGTTCCGTGGCAGCCAGCTCGCAGGATGTGTGGAGCGTGCGGCGTCCTACCGGCTGTCGGACACCGAGGCCCGGGCCATCATCGACCAGCAGATCGCCACGGTCGAGGAGCACTGGGATGCGGCCTGCGATCACGCCGGGCTCAGCGACACGGACCGCAGGCCGTTCTGGGGCCGTCAGATCCTCAACCCGTTCGCCCTGCGCGGGTACTGACGAGGGCGCCGTCCTCCGCCCCCGGCAACGACTTCTTCGCCGAGTGAGACGGCGACGCCGTGGTGCAGGCGAAGGCCGGACGGCTTCGCCGCGACAGGAATCGCCCTCACGGGAACGCCGCTGATCGGGATCGCGGTGGCCACTGTGACCACCGCCGCCTCCAGTATCGAGACCGATACCAGCGCGAGGTGGATGTCGTCCTGGAGCGCGGCTCGCACGTGGTCGCGATCGAGGTGAAGGCCACATCGACGCCTGGGCCCGGCGACGCCAGGCACCTCGCCTTCCTCCGTGACCGGATCGGGGATCGCTTCCGGTGTGGCGTCGTGCTCCACGCCGGCAAACAGCGGCTCAACCTGGGCGATCGGCGGTACGCCCTCCCGTCGACATCACCGCCAGACGGTGACAGTCGTGGTGAGCCATGATGTGATGCTAGCATCACATCATGGTGCAGCGAACGACCATCGTGGCCGACGAAGAGGATCTGGCCGTTCTCCGTGCTGAGGCCGCCCGTGAGGGGGTCTCGCTGGCGCAGTACATGCGCGGCGTGGTTGCCGAGACCGCTTCGTCGTTGCGGCGCGGGCGCCGACCATCCGTCGGGATCGGCCGCAGTGGCGGTGTCGGCGTGGCGCGGGAGAGCGTGGATGACGAGGACGCGGCGGCGTCCACCCCGCCACGCTCATGATGGGTTCCTGATGGCGCTGGTGCTCGACACCGGCCCGGTCCTCGCCCTCCTCGACGCTGACGACCCGTTCCACGCCCGGTCGGTCGAGATGATCGATGCCGTCGACGAGCGCCTCGTCCTGGTGGCGCCCACACTCGTGGAGATCGACTACTGGATCCGCAAGCGCCTCACACCCGACGTGTGGCGCGCCCTCGTCGACGACATCGCCGCAGGCGCCTACCACCTCGAGGACCTCACCGCCACCGATCTGACCCGGGTCGCCGAGCTCGAGCGGGACTATGCCGATCTGAGCCTCGGGATGGTCGACGCCGCCGTGATCGCAGTGTGTGAGCGCCTCGGCGAGTCCAAGGTGGCCACCCTCGACCGCCGGCACTTCTCAGTGGTCAGGCCCCGACACTGCCCGGCGCTCGAGCTCCTTCCCGACTGAACCGCGGGTGTACTGCGATCGGTTGCGGACCCGTTCCGGCCATTCGGGCCAGGCCGCGTGCGGGAGAGGGTCGCGCCGCCTGACAATCTCCGTCGCACGGCGGCAGGACGCCGATCTCGTCGCCAGCGAGGTCGGTCACGAGAACGTGGGTCAGGGCCGGGGGGAGAGGACGCAGACCTCGTTGCCCTCGGGGTCGGCCAGCACCACCCACGTGACCTCGGGGCCTTGGCCGACGTCGACCCTGGTGGCGCCCAGCGCGAGCAGGCGCTGGACCTCGACCTCCTGATCGTCGTCCTCGCGGGGGGCGACGTCGAGGTGGATGCGGTTCTTGCGGTGGTCGGCAGCGTCGAGGCCGGGGCGCGTGACGAGCGCCAGGACGGGACCCTTGTCGTCGGGATCGCGAAGGTCGACATAGCGCTCGTTCTCCCGGGCGACGCTCCAGCCGGTGGCGGCTGTCCAGAACTCGCGGAGGGCGGGCCCGTCCGTGGCGGCCACGACGACCGCGGCGATCGCGCCGACGTCGCGGTACTCGTCCCGAGGCTCGAGCACGCAGAACGGATTTCCCTCGGGGTCGGCCAGTACCACCCAGGGCACATCCGCCGCTTGGCCCACGTCGGCGTGGGTGGCACCGAGCGCGATCAGACGGGCCACGGTCGCCTGCTGCTCCTCGACGGAGTGGCTGGCGAGGTCGAGGTGGACCCGGTCACGCCCGGCCTCGGGTTCGGGGACGGGGACGAACACCAGGTCGGGGAACTGCCAAGAGGAGGGATCGTTGGTGTCGCCGCCCGGCGTGCTGATGCTGATCTCGCCCTCGGCCTCGAACACCTTCTCCCAGCCGAGGGCCTCGCACCAGAAGGCGGCGAGCGCCGTGTGGTCGCGGGCGTCGAAGTTGACGTTCTCGAGGCGCAGCATGGGTGCATCCTTGCCGCGTGCGGCCTCTGCGTCGCCCGAATTCGGCGCATCCTTGCCCCTCCTGGCGGGCTCGATGCGCCGAGTACGCCCGGCGACGGGCGCTCCGTCAGCCGTCCGAGCTGGCGATCCAGCCGAGGAGGACGCCCACGAGGGCGGTGAGGCCGGTCATCACCGCAGCTCGCTTGGGCAGGGTGCCGCGCACGCCGGCGGCCACCGAAGCGGCGGCGTCGGCGGCGTCGACGGTCATGCCGACGTGCAGCGAGCGGCGCTGGACGTCGGCGTCCTCGCTGAGCAGGGGCGCCACCAGGGCGAGCTCGCGTGCGGCGAAGAGGCGGCCGAGGTAGGGGGCCGAGGGGTTCTGCGCCGGGTCGATGCCGAAGAGCTTCCCGCTGAGGTTGGGGGCGAGCCAGCCGAGCACACCGATCAGCGACCGGAGGGACAGCAGGGTGACCTTGGCCTGGAAGGGCGTGATGGGCACCCACGCCGGCACCGGCGGGAGGCCGGGCAGAGCCGACGTCGACGGCAGCGTCGGCAGGTTCGCCTGGAGCTCCGCGAGCGCGGGCAGGGCGTCCAGCGAGGACTGGAGCGACGAGAGCGACGGCACCGAGAGGTGGTCGAGGTTGGAACGGTGCACGGGGGATTCTCCTGGGTGGCTAGGGCTGGGTCGAGGGGAGCGGTGGCCGCGGGTCGGGGGGCAGCGGCCAACGGAAGAGCGCAGCGGCGTTGGCGTAGGCGATCTTGGCCACGTCGTCGGTGGGGAGGCCGCCGAGGCGGTCGTGCAGGAAGGCCTGGGTGTCGGGCCAGGTCGAGTCGGCGTGGGGGTAGTCGACCTCGACCATGACGCGTTCGGTGCCCACCGCCGCCTGCGCGGCGGCGAGCGACGTCGGGTCGTCGATGGTGCAGAACCAGAAATTGCGCCGCAGCACCTCGCTGGGGGAGAGGTCGGTGCCGAGGGCCCGCCACCCCTTCCGGCCGTGACCGGACTGGCCGACGATGTAGTCCAGCCGGTCGATCAGCATCGGCACCCAGCCGATGCCGCCCTCGGACATGGCGATCTTCAGCTCGGGGAAGCGCACGGGCACGCCCGACCACAGCCAGTTGGCGCAGGCGTCGAGCGACAGGGCGCCGAAGAGGGTGGCGCCCAACTCGATCATCGGGGCGTCGGCGGGCATGGGCATCATCCCCGACGAGCCCACGTGCAGGCAGACGACGGTGTCGGTCTCGACACAGGCGGCGAGGATGGGGTCCCACCAGCCCGAGTGCACCGACGGGAGGTCCAGCTTGTGCGGGTTCTCGGGCAGAGTCACGGCCCGGAAGCCCCGTTCGGCGTTGCGGCGCACCTCGGCCGCGCCCAGCACGGGGTCGGCGAGCCAGGTGATGCCGAGCGGGATGCTGCGCTCGGGGTGGGGCTGCCACCACTCGTCGTGCAGCCAGTCGTTCCAGGCCCGGGTGACGGCCAGGCCCAGTTCGGGGTCCTCGGCGCGGGCGTAGACCGTGCCGCAGAAGCCGGTGATCTGCGACGGGAAGTTGAGCGAGGCCCAGATGCCGGCCAGGTCCTGGTCGCGGACCCGGTCGTCGATGCGGTAGCAGCCGGGGCGCATGTGCTCGAAGCGGCGGGGCTCGATGGCGGACTCGTCGCGGTCGCGGCCCACCACCGCGTTCAGGCCGAGTTGGGGGAAGACCCTGCCCTCGAACTCCCACACCTGGTGGCCTTTCGACGTCTCGCGAACGTGGGGGGCGCGGTCGGCCATCGCCGCGGGCACCCGCCCTGCGAACAGGTCCGGCGGTTCGACGAGGTGGTCGTCCACGGAGATGACCGTGTAGTGGATGGGGCCCGGCTCTGGGTCGGGCAACAGGCCCGTGACGGGGTCGGGAGTGCCCGCAAGCCCGGCGGCTCCAGATCCTGTCGGCGCGGCAGCGAGGTCCATCGCCGCCAACGGTAACGTCAGAGGCGAGGGGCGTACGCGAAAGTGGTCCCCGAGACGAGGGGGAATCTCATGGTCGACCTGGTGATTCGCGGTGGCGTGCTGGTCGACGGGACGGGGGCCGAGCGGCGCCCCGCCGACCTCGGGGTCCGGGGCGGGCGCATCGTGGCCATCACCCCGCCGGACGAATTGGAGGACGAGGATGCGGCCCGGGTGATCGATGCCGACGGCCTGGTGGTCGCCCCCGGCTTCGTCGACCTGCACACCCACTACGACGCGCAGGCGTTCTGGGACCCGACCCTCAGCCCGTCGCCGCTCCACGGCGTCACCACCGTGGTGGCCGGCAACTGCGGGTTCAGCATCGCCCCCCTGTCGGGCGAGCCCGCCGACGGCGAGTACCTCATGCGGATGCTGGCCCGGGTGGAGGGCATGCCCCTCGAGTCGCTTGCCGAGGGTGTGCCGTGGGACTGGCGCTCGACGGGCGAGTACCTCGACCGGCTCGACGGCACCCTGTCGGTCAACGCCGGCTTCCTCGTCGGCCACTCGGCCCTGCGGCGAGCGGTGATGGGAGACGACGCCGTGGGGTCGGACGCCACAGACGAGCAGATCCAGGCCATGTCACAGCTGCTGGCCGACGGCCTCGAAGCAGGTGGCCTGGGCTTCTCGTCGTCGTGGGCCACGACCCACAGCGATGGTGAGGGCGACCCGGTCCCGTCCCGCCACGCCAGCCGCGACGAGTTGGTGGCGCTGTGCCGGGTGGTGCGAGACCACCCCGGCACCGCCCTCGAGTTCATCCCCACCGTCGGGCCCTTCGGCGACGAGCACGTCGAGCTGATGGCCGACATGTCCCTGGCCGCCGACCGTCCCCTCAACTGGAACGTGCTGGTCGCGGCCAACGCCCGCTCGGGCGACGACGTGGCCCAGCGCCTGTCGGCGAGCGACCGCGCCGCCGAGCGGGGGGCGCGGGTCCTCGCCCTCACGGTCCCCGACCTGATGCGCATCCGCCTCTGCTTCCTCACGGGCTTCCTCCTCGACACCTTCCCGGGGTGGGCCAAGGTGATGACCCTGCCGGCGGCCGACAAGCTCGCCGCCCTGGCCGACCCCGACGAGCGCCGCCGCCTGCAGGCGGGAGTCGACAGCCCGGAGGCCGGCCCCTTCGCCCGGCTGGCCCAGTGGCACCGCATGACGATCGAAGAGGCCTTCACCCCCGAGACCAAGCGCCACGAGGGCCGGCTGGTCGGCGACGTCGCCGCCGAACTCGGGGTGGACGCGTTCGACGCGCTGCTGGACATGGTCATCGCCGACGACCTGCGCACCGTGATCCTGCCTCCGCAGACCGGCGACGACGAGGCGAGTTGGGCGCTGCGCGCCGAGACGTGGCGGGACCCCCGGGTGATCCTCGGTGCCTCCGACGCCGGCGCCCACCTCGACTTCATCGCCACCTTCAACTACACCACCGCCTTCCTGGGCGACTCGGTCCGCGACCGCGGGCTGATGGGCCTCGAAGAGGCGGTGCACCTGCTCACCGACGTGCCCGCCCGGCTCTACGGCCTGACGGGTCGCGGTCGCCTGGCCGAGGGCTGGGCCGCCGACATCGTGGTGTTCGACCCTGACCGCATCGCCCCGGGCCCGGTCAGCATGCGTCCCGACCTGCCTGGGGGCGCCGCCCGCCTCTACTCCGTCCCCGATGGCATCGAGCATGTGCTCGTCAACGGCATCGAGATCGTCGGCCCCGGCGCCGTGTTCACCGAGGCCCGTCCCGGCACGCTGCTGCGCTCCGGCCGCGACACCGAGACCGTCGGCCTCTCCCCGTCGACGTGAGCCTCTGGCAGGTTGGGGTCGGGGGCTCGAGCGACGGCTAGAACGTGTTGCATGGAAGAGCTGGCCGACGAGCTGCGGGGCGTCATCGCTGAGTTGGCCGCCAACACCGTGCCGGCCGACAAGGAGGACCGGGCACTCGAGCTGGCCCGTGAGCTGCGGGGCCTGCTCGACGGGCCCCGGCGGCCGCGCTGGTACGACGGGCTGCTCGACAGCACGGGTGACACGGGTGCCGAGGAGGCGTTCCTGGCCCATGGCGCCCTGCGGGGCACCGAGAACCCCGTTGCGCCGCCGCTGACGGTTGCGGACGGCACACGCGCCGACGGCGCGCGCTGCAAGGTCGGCACGGTCACCCTGGGCCTGGCCTACGAGGGGCCGCCGCACGGTGTGCACGGCGGGATCGTCGCGGCACTGTTCGACGACATCCTCGGCGCCGCCCAGGGCTTGGCCCCCGACCCGGGGGTGACCGGCAAGCTGACCGTTCGCTACCGCCACATCACCCCGGTGGAGGAGGCGCTGCGCTTCGAGGCGTGGATCGAGTCCGACGACGGCCGTCGCATCACCGCCAAGGCCACCTGCCACGCCGCCGGCGGCGACCTGCTCACCGCCGAAGCCGAGGCCCTGTTCATCCGGGTCGACTTCGAGGAGATCCAGGCCAGGATGGCCGCCCGCCGCGACCCGGCCTGACCGTGACCCGGGGCTGCTGCGTGTGCCGGCTACAGGTCGGCGATGAGCTTGTAGCGCTCGGCCAGGTCCACGCCGGCCGCCGTGCCGGCGTCGGCCAGCTCGCCCAGGATGCGCTCGTGGAAGGCGGCTTGCTCGGCGGCCCTCGACGCGCTGCCCACGCCAATCTCCATGGTGGTCTCGAACTGGCTCTCGTGGGCCAGCAGCGCCGTCACCTTGGCTTCAGCGTGCGCCGCGGTGACCGCCTCGGTGTGGTCGGGCTCGTCGGCCTCGAACAGCAGGAGGGCCGAGGGGCGGTGGTGGGCGATGGCCTGCTCCGGGAAGAAGTGCGGGTCGCGGGCCGCGACCACGCCGTCGCAGGCCAACAGGCCGGCAGCCCGGTGGTCGGGGTGCAGGCGGTAGCGCTTCCATGGGTCGTGACCCAGCACGACATCGGGGCGCAGCTTGCGGATCCAGTAGGCGATCTCCCAACGCTGGCGCAGGCCCGTGTCCAGCTCGCCGTCGGGCCAGCCGAGGAACACCACCTCACCCGTGGCGCCGAGCCGGGCGGCGGCGGTGCGCTGCTCGGCCTGGCGGGTGACGACCAGCCGGGGCAGGTCGGCGTGGACGTCCCACGTGCCCTTGGAGCCGTCGGTGCAGATCAGGTGCGAGACCTCGCAGCCGGCCTCGGCCCACTTGGCCAGCGTGGCGCCGCACTGGAACTCGATGTCGTCGGGGTGCGCAGCGATCGCGAGCGCCCGCGACGGTGTGGGCAGGTCGACGCTCACGTCAGCAGCCCGCGCGCCATCGATCCACGATGCTCGGAGGCGACAGTCGGATCCCGATCGCTCTCGCCTTGAGACATCTTCGACCTCACGCGAGCGCGGTGAGGTCGTCGGGCACGTCGACGTCCCAGCCGAGGGGCACGTCACGCTCGATCCGCAACGGTAGGCCCAGGCGCTCGGCCTCGGAGCGATGGCGGGCGAACGACCCGGCGCCGTAGGCCCAACGGAACCCGGCCCGGGTGGGCACGCAGGCGACGTTGGTGCCGTCGTCGTGGCGGTCGGGCACCAGGGTGACGCCGTCGAAGTCGGCCAGCCACCCGAGGGTGGTGGCCAGGGGCAGGTCTGCGTGGGCCACGATGACCCGGTCGTAGCCCTCGCCCGCCATGTGGGCCACGCCGTCGGCCACCGCGCCGTTCAAGCCCCGTCCAGGCCGTAGCAGCACCGAGGCCGCGTGGGCCGACGCCCACGCGGCGACCTCGTCGTCGTCGCACACCACCCACACCGGCAGGGGGTGGGCCGCGGCCAGGACCTTGGCCGCCATCGACCGGGCGAGAGCCGACCGCTCGGCAGCGGGGAGGGCCGGGGCGAGGCGCAGCTTGGCTTCGCCGAACGACTTCACCGGCACCAGCACGACAGCGGCCATGAGCGCGGCAGTCTACGGTTTGCCGCATGAGCCAAGCGACGGCCCGAGCGGCCCGGTGTAGCCGAGAGCGGCAGGTGCGCATCGACGTGCGGCGGGTGACGGGGTCGTGAACATCTGTGTATCCGTGATCGGGGCCGGCTCATGGGGGACCACGGTCGCCCACCTGGCCGCCCACAACGTGCCCACCGTCGTGTGGGCCCGAAGCCCCGAAGTGGCCGCCGAGATCAACGAGCACCACCGCAACAGCAGGTACCTCGAGGGCTATGCGCTGCACGAGTCCCTGCGGGCCACCGACGACCTTGCCGCGGCCGTCGGTGCCGCCGACGTGGTGGTGATGGGTGTTCCCTCCCACGGGTTCCGCTCCACGCTCGAGGAGATCCGACCGCACCTCCGGGCCTGGGTCCCGGTGCTCAGCCTCTCGAAGGGCCTCGAGCAGGGCACGCGGCTGCGGATGACCCAGGTGATCGACGAGGTGCTGCCCGGCCATCCCTACGGCGTTCTCACCGGCCCGAACTTGGCGAAGGAGATCCTGGCCGGCGACGCCGCCGCAACCGTGATCGCGATGTCCGACCCCAACATCGCCCAGGAGCTCCAGCGCGTCTTCTCCAACAACCTCTTCCGGGTCTACCTGAACGACGACGTGGTGGGGTCCGAGCTGGCGGGGGCGTTGAAGAACGTGATGGCCCTTGCCGCCGGCATGGCCGACGGGCTGGGAACGGGTGACAACACCCGCGCCGCCGTGATCACCCGCGGCCTCGCCGAGCTTACGCGCCTCGGTGTCGCCATGGGCGGCCGGGCGGACACGTTCGCCGGCCTCGCGGGCATGGGTGATCTGGTGGCCACCTGCATCAGCACGCAGAGCCGCAACCGTCACGTCGGGGAGCAGCTCGGCAAGGGTCGCTCGCTCGACGAGATCATCGAGGAGATGCACATGGTGGCCGAGGGCGTGAAGACCACCAAGGTCGTGATGGAGCTCGCTCGTGAGTACGACGTCTACATGCCGATCGCCGAGCAGATGGACCTCGTCTGCAACCAGGGTTGCTCGCCGCTGGATGCCTACCGGGGGCTGCTCAAGCACCAGGTGAGCCACGAGGTCCACCCGCCGGCATCGCCGTGAACCGACGTCCATGAGCGTCCCGGGCGGTGACGCCGGGACGATGATCGGCACCACCGACGCGGGTGCCCTCGCGTCGGTCGACCGGCGCGGCCTCGTGTGCGCGGTCGACGGGTCCTGGTCGCTCGACTGGTGGGTGGGCGCGGACGACCGGTGGCACCTGCCCGCTCAGGAACCGGCGGTCCGCCAGCGCCTCGTCGACTCGGCCCCGGTGGTCGAGACATCGATGCGGGTGCCGGGAGGCGATGCCGTGGCGCGCTCGTACGGCGCCCGCATGACCGGCGTCGACGCCGACGTGGTCGCCGTCGACGTGGCCAACGAGACCTCGATCCCGTTTGCGCTCGCGCTCGTGATCACGGGTCGCCGACAGGTGCGCATGGCCGGAACGAGTGTGATCATCGACGAAGACGTCGTGGTCGACTTCGCCCGGGAGCCCTCCCGATGGGCGGTCGGTGATGACGCCGAGCAGGTGCGCGAGGTCGTGGTTGGCGGTGAGGCCTCCGATGTCGCGCCCGCTGCGCCGGGCCGTGTGGCGGCGGTCCTGTTCCCGTTGGCGCACACGGCGCAGCTCCGTTGCACCGTCGCCACGGACGTCCGCGTCGAGCGAGTCGCCCCGGCCCGGTCGGCGGTGCCGAACGCCGATCAGGTGGCGCGGGGTTGGCAGGCCCAGCTCGGGCGGGGGCTCGTCGTGCGAGTGCCCGACGAGCCGCTCGCCGGAGCTGTCGGGGCGGCGCGTGCCGCCCTGCTGCTCGCGGCCGCCGATCCGTTCGATGAGGCCTCGGTCGACGACCTCGCTGCCCTGGCCGGCGCGCTGGCCCGCCAGGGGTTCGACGCCGAGGCCCGGGGCCCGCTGGCGCAGTTGGCGGCGCGTCAGCGGCTCAACGGCCGGTTCGGGCGAGGGTCCGCAGCGCGAGCACACACCATCACGGCGTTGCTCGCACTCGGCGAGCACTGGCGCCTCACGCACGACCAGCGGTTCGCCGAGCGTCTTGCCGGGCCAGTGGCCAAGGCCGCGCACCGAGTCGGTCGTGGCGGCGCCGCCGACCCGGCGCTCCTGGCCGAGGCGCTGGTCGCGGCAGCGGACCTGCTCGACGGTGCCGGCCAGCCTGACGCCGCGCTGGCCGTCCGCGGGCTTGCGGGCCGCGACGGTGCCGAGGGAACCGCGCCGCCCACCCCGCTCGACCTCGTCCTCGACCACGCCGCGAGCGGCGCATCGGGCAGCGCGCGATACGGGGCCGGTCCCGCGGCCCTCCTCGACCGCGTGCGCACCGGCCTCGTGGACGACGGCCGCGACCCGCGCGGAGCGGTCATGGCCGTGCTCGGGGGCTTCCCGACACGGTGGCGGGGCCAGCCGGTCGAGGTACACGACGCGCCCACCCGCTTCGGCCGGTTGTCCTGCGCGTTGCGCTGGCACGGCGACCGTCCCGCCCTTCTGTGGGACCTCGAGCCCTGGCCTGGTGGCGACACCTGCCGCGTCCTGCTGACGGCCCCCGCGCTCGACGAGGGATGGTCGACCCGAGAGCCGGCCGGCGAAGCGCTGCTCATCGCCCCCGTGCCGCCGGCACCCCCCGACCTGCAAGCCTCCTTCTCGTGAGGTTCGGCCGGGCTGGGGGCAAGCGCACGATTCGTCAGGTCCTCGAGGCATCCAAGGTGGCGGAGGACGAGATCGCCGCGTCCGAGCGCGACGGCACCCTGCCGTTGCTCGCCATCGAGCACCTGGCCTTGGACGACTCTCCCCGTTACGACGCCGTCACCGTTGCCGCCAAGGTGGGCCTCGCCGAGGAACAGGTGGCGCACTTCTGGCGCGCCCTCGGCTTTCCCGACCCGGTGGCCGACGAGGTGGCGTTCACCGACACCGACCTCGAGATGATGCGGGTGGCCTCGCGGACGATCGCGGATGGCGTGGTCGACCCCGGCCTCGCCCTGCAGATGGCACGGGTGATCGGCTCGTCCATGTCCCGCGTCGCCAACGCCCAGATCGCCGCCCTGGCCGGACGGGTGGTCACCGAGGCCGCCGAGGCCGCGGCGGCGGCGCCGGGCGACATGGACGTGCCCCTCCTGGTGCGCACCGAGTTGATACTCGACGTGATGCCCAAGATCATGGACTACGTCTGGCGCCGTCACCTGGCCGACGAGGCACGCCGCCAGTTGGGTCGGGTGGGTGATGCCGATGGTGGTGCCGACGTCGCGGTGGGGTTCGCCGACCTGGTGGGCTACACGGCCCTCAGCCAGCAGGTGCCCGATGACGAGTTGGCCCAACTGGTCGCCCGATTCGAGGCCGTGGCCACCGACACGGTGTCGGGCCTCGGGGGGCGGGTCGTCAAGATGATCGGCGACGAGGTGATGTTCATCGTCGACGATCCTGCGGATGCCGCCGAGATCGCCCTCACCCTCGCCGAGGCGTTCCGTGAGGACGAGGCCCTCTCCGACGTCCGGGTCGGCCTCGCCATGGGGTCCGTGATCGAACAGGACGGCGACGTGTACGGGCCGGTGGTCAACCTGGCCAACCGGATCGTGGGCATCGCCTATCCCGGTTCGGTGGTGGTGGCCGAGGAGGTGCGCGATGCCTTGCGGGGAGACGAGGCGATGAACCTCCGTTCGTTGCGATCACACACCCTGCGCGACATCGGTCGCGTGCGCCTGTGGCGCCTGCGCCGCGAGCGTGACGTGGACCCCGACTCACTCCTCGAGAAGGCCCGTCTCCGCCGTGAGATCGGCCGCGAGTGGATCGAGGAGCACTTCGGCGGCGATGCCGACGAGGGCGACGAGGGCGGCGATGCCGACGATGCCGAGAGCGAGGGCCCACTCCCGGAAGAAGCCCCCGACCAGCGTCTCTGACCTGCGCCGGAGGGACGGGCTCAGGGCTCGTCGAGCGTGGCGGTGGCGAGCCGGCCCGGGGGCAGGGGGAACGAGCCGTCCCACGATTCGATCGGTGCGCCCTGCAGGTCGACCAGCCAGCCCGAGCGGCCGTCGATCTGCACGACGGTGAGCTCGGTGCCGGGGTTGAAGACCCGGACCTCGAGGCGGCCGTCATGGCGGCGCAGCGACGACACCGGGGCACCCCGCACGTCGAGGATCCGGCCGGTGGCCGGGCGCGCGCCGATGCCTCGCCCCCGACCCACCTGGAGCGGCAGGAAGGCATCGTCCACGAGCGCGTAGGGGTCGCCGTCGCCGACGGCGACCACGTAGCGCATCTGTTGTGGCCCCTGCTGTTGCGGGCCTTCCATCGCCGTCATCGGGCCCGCGGGCAGGGGGCGCGAGCGCATGGGCCCTTGCGAGAGCATGCCGGTGCAGCGCAACAGGGTCACGGCCAGCGATCGTGCCGTCGCCTGCTGCTCGTCGAGGTCGACCAGCTCGTACTCGACGAGGCCCTCGTGGGCGACGGTGAGCCCGCCCGCCTGCACGAATCGGCGTGACGGATAGGTGGGCAGGCCCGGTTCGGTGGGGCCGCCCTCGGCCGTGAGGCCGCGCTCGACGATCGCGAACGCGCACTCGGCGTGCGAGGTGGCCGTCGGCTCGGGGAGGGGGAACAAGGCACGCACCCGATGGTCGCGGCAGGTGTTGTCGAACTCGACGGTCACCCGCACGAACGCTTCGCCCGCCCGCAGCTCGAGGGTGGTTCGGACCGCGACCGTCGTCAGGTCGGCGCTGCGATGCGCGGTGGCACCCGAGCCGGGCCAGCGATACGTGGCCGTCACGACGAGCCGGCCGCGGACAGGCCCCGAATCCAGGACCTCGCACCGGACGTCGTCAGGTCGTTCGATCTCCCGGTCGGTGTCGGGGGGACAGTGGTTGTAGGTGTCGCCCACGTCGCCACCGTCGACCAGGCGTCCGAGTCCGGCGTGCCCGTCGACGGCGAAGGTGCCGTCGACGGGGTCGACCGTGACGTCGACCAGGCCGTTGCCCAGCCCGTGCTCGCCGGCCCTCCCGACGGGGTGAGCGGGCGCGGTGGGCACGCTGACGCTCGTCCACCCGTAGCCGGCCACGTCCTCCACCCGTGCCAGCACCTGCTGCTTGGGGGTCTGCCGGAGGCGTACCTCGATGGGCGCCTCGGAGTCGTCGACCAGCGCCTCGAGGTCGTGCGTCGGGAACGCCACGGGGATGCGCAGGGCGTCGTCGTCGATCCGCAGGGTGACCAGCGCCCCTCCGGTGTCGGTGGCCGAGATGGCGAAGTCGTTGGCCCCGAACTCGTCGACGGCGCGGGGCACCAGGTGCATGGCTCGATCGAGCGTGACCGTGAACAGCTCGGCGTCGGGCGCCCACGTGCGCACGACCTGGGTGCCGGGCACCTCGGCGACGCCGGGCAGCACCACGGCGACCATCCCGCCTCGCGGGTGGGGGCTCGGGTTGACGACCACCGAGCCCTCGTGGGCGACGCTCATGGCGAAGCGGCCGACCGCACGCTTGGCGAGCCCGTGGGCGATGTCGGTGGCCTCGGCATACCGGTGCAGCACGGCGTCGCAGACCTCGTCGACGGAGCAGGCGCAGATCGAGTCGTGGGCCGAGTTGTGCACCATGTGCTTCCAGGCCTCGTCGAGGAGCGGCTGCGGCCATCGCTCGGGGTCGCCGAACAGGGCCCAGAGCGGCTCGGCGAGCCCCTCCAGGCCGCGCTCGGCCCGGGCGGCCGCCTGGCGCACGTCGGTGCGGTTGGACGCCACACCCATGAGCAGGTTCGCGTGCGCGCCCGAGCGCAGCTCGCCCCGCCAGGTGCCGAGGCCATCGGTGGGCGCGGTTGCGAGGTGGTCGGCGAGTGAGCCCACCCGCAGGTCGTAGTCGTCCTGGGCGGCGTTGGCCTCGGCCACGACGTGTCCGAGCCACGGCATCGGCACCTGGTGGTCGGTGCCGTTCATCCAGAGCACCGGTGGCGCGGTGCCAGCATCCGCGGGAGCATCGAGGAGGTGCCGGTAGCGCGCCACGAACTGGTCGAGCCGCTCGATCAGGTCTTTGGCCTCCAGGGGGAGCACCGACCCGTTCCCGTACCCCTCGGGCAGGTACTCGGCCCGCACGGTGGAACCGTCAGGGGCCTCCCACCAGAAGGCGGTCCGGCCGATTGCCGCCGGCACCCCCCGCCAGACGACGGCGTGGTCGAGCCCGAACTGACGGAGGATCTGGGGCATCTGGGCCACGTGCCCGAACATGTCGGGCAGGTAGCCCACCGCCATGGCGCCCCCGAAGGAGGCGGCCCGGTCGAGACCCATGGCCAGGTTGCGGACGATGGTCTCGCCCGAGACGAGGAACTCGTCCATCAGGATGTACCACGGGCCCATGGCGAGCCGTCCCGACAACGCGAGGTGCCGAATGCGCTCCTCCTGCTCGGGCCGCACCGCCAGGTAGTCGTCGACCACCGCCATCTGCCCGTCGAGCAGGAAGTGGGTGTACGACGGGTCGGCCTCGAGCCGGGGCAGCAACTCGTCGAGGAGGTCGACGAGCCGCAGACGGAAGGTCTGGAAGGTCGAGTACCACTCGCGGTCCCAGTGGGTGTGGGGAACGATGTTCACCCGTCGCCGGGCCCGTCGACCGGCGCTTTCGGCCGTTTCGGCAGTTCCGGCGGACTCGGCGGATTCGGCGGGGTCGGTCACGACCCTAGATTGCCCCAGATCTGCTGGTCGCCGACCCGACCGCCGGTGACGCTCTAGCGTCGCGGCCATGTGCGACACCCTCTGCGCCCTGCCCGCCGCCAGTGCCAACGGCCGCACCGTGTTCGCCAAGAACTCCGACCGCCCGCCCACCGAGGCCCAACCCCTCGAGTGGCACCCGGCCCGCGACGAGGCTTCCACGCGCACCACCTATCTCTCGATCGAGGGGGCGGGACGGCCCACCTTCGCCTTCCTCGGGTCTCGCCCGCACTGGATGTGGGGTGTCGAGCACGGGGTGAACGAGGCGGGCGTCGCGATCGGCAACGAGGCCGTGTGGACCACCCTCGACCCGACCGGCGCACCGAATGCCCTGGTGGGCATGGATCTCGTCCGGCTCGGCCTCGAACGGGCGACGAGCGCGGCCGGCGCAGTCGAGGTGATCACCACCTTGCTGGAACGGCACGGCCAGGGCGGTCCGTGCCACCCCGGCGGCGGTCAGGCCTACTGGTCGTCGTTCCTCGTGGCCGACGCCACGTCGTCGCTCGTGCTCGAGACGTCGGGGAAGGAGTGGGCCGTCGAGACGGTGGAGGGCGCCCGGGCGATCTCGAACCGGCTCACGATCCCCGCCTTCGCCGGCCGCCTCCACCCCGATACGGGCGGGCTGATCGAGCGGTTCGTCGATCCCCGCCTGGACGCCAGCCGGGCCCTTCTGGGTGCTGGCCCTGTCGAGGTCGAGGGGGTCAAGGCGCACCTGCGCAGCCACGTCGGCCACGACGGCTACTCGGTGTGCATGCACTCGCCGGCGGCCGACGCCACCACGGCGTCGATGGTCGCCCGTCTCGGGCCGGGCCGCCCCCGTGGCTGGTTCCTCATGGGCCGCCCCTGCCGATCGCTCTATGTGCCCCTGTGGGTCGGGCGACCGCTCGGCGAGCCACCATCCTGGGAGCGGTTCGCGGGGCTCCGCGACGAGCACGCCGTCGCCACGAGAGCGCTCGAGGCCGACCTCGACGCGGATGCCGTCGATGACGACGCGTGGGCGCCCGAGGCCTGGCGCCGGGTCGAGGCGCTCTTGACCTCGCTGGGCTTGTAGCGGCGCGACGGTCCTGGGTTAGCGTCGCCTCATGCCCAAGTTCGTGATGCTCTCCACCATCGGCCCCGACGGGTTCGCCACGCTCCGAGACAACCCGCAGCGCCTGAAGGCCGTGAACCACGACGTCGAGGCCATGGGCGCCAAGGTGCTCCATCAGTACGCCCTCTTCGGTCGGTACGACTTCGTCACGATCCTCGAGGTGCCCGACGACGCCACCATGGCACGCGTGGCCACGACCCTCGCCGCACGGGGCACCCTGAAGACGACGACGCTCAAGGCCCTCGAGGTGGACGACTACATCGACGCCATGGGCGAGGGCGTCGGCGGAAGCTAGGCCTCGGCTCGCGCTCGTCGGCAGACGTCGGTCGAACCCTGGCCCTTCAGTACCACTGACCCTTCAGTACCACCAGGTGGACTTCTTGCGTTCCCTGCGCAGGGACTCGTGGTCGAAGTCGACGGGCAGCAGCGCACCGTCGGACAGGCGGCGGACTTCGTAGTCGTCGCCCCGGTGAGCAGCGACCTCGAAGCCACGGGCCCAGCGTTGGTCCAGCCGCCGGCGGACTTCGACTCTCGTTCCGATGGGAAGCATCTCTTCAGGCATGGGCGTGGGTGTGGGCTCTTGGGTGGTGATGGTCATGCCGTCTCCAGAATGATGGGCTCGTCGGTTCCGCCCTCCTCCCGGCGCCATTGTCGACATGGCGGTCCGGTGCTGCAAGCGATATCGAAGAGAACCATCGGAGCGGTCAAGCAGAGGTAAAGCGGTTCAGCGGCAATGGGGCCATTCTTGCAGCACGGTGGCGACCCCGGCGTTCAGCCCCTCGGCGGTGGGTCCGGTCGGGAGTCAGGCGGGCCATGATGAGGCGATGAGCAGTGTGCCCGCCCTGCGGAGGGCCATCAGGTCCAAACCCCCCGGCCTGGCCGTCGAACGGTCGCTTTGGGCGGCGGGCCACCGGGTGGTGGTGGGCGTGGACGAGGTGGGTCGGGGCTCGTGGGCGGGCCCGCTCAGCGTCGGTGCCGCCGTGCTGCCCACGGACCGGCGCGTCTACAAGGTCCGCGACTCGAAGATGCTCACCGAGCGCGAGCGCGAGGCGTTGTTCGAGCGGATCGCGGGGTGGTGCGTGGCCTGGTCGGTGGGCCACGCCAGCCAGGTCGAGTGCGACGCTCTCGGCATGTCCGCGGCGCAGCGGCTGGCCGCCCGGCGGGCCATCGAGGGGCTTGGGCTCGGTGAGCCCGACCAGGTCCTGATCGACGGCAACTGGGACTTCGTCGGCGGCGGCCGCACGCGGAAGATCGTGAAGGGCGACGCCACCTGCCTCTCGATCTCGGCGGCATCGATCCTCGCCAAGGTGACCCGCGACCGCATCATGCGGGCGGAGGCGCCGAACTACCCGGGCTTCGACTTCGAGTTCAACAAGGGCTACCCGTGCCCCCGGCACAAGGCGGCCCTTCAGTGGTTCGGGCCGACGGCGATCCACCGTCGGAGCTGGGTGTTCATGGACCACCTGCCGTGGACCGGGTGCCCCCGGACCCGCCCCGCCGATCCGCAGGAGACCCTGTTCCCCTGAGACTCAGTCCCCGGCCTGGGTGCCGACCTTGAGGTCCCGGAACGGGGTCTTGGAGTCGATGCCCGGGTCCTTCGGCAGGCCGAGTACCCGCTCGCCGACGATGTTGCGCAGCACCTCGTCGGATCCCCCGGCGATGCGCATGCCGGGAGTGCCGAGCACGAACTGAGCCCACGAGAACGTGCCCCACTCGCCCGTGTCGGCGATGAGCCGGGGCCCGAGCACCCGGGCGATGAACTCGGCGGTCTGGGTGAGGTTCTGGGTGAGGGCCATCTTGGCGATGGACATCTCGGGACCGGGCAGCTGGCCCGCCTTGATCTTGTCGAGGGCACGCTGGTTGGTGAACTTGGCCACCTGGAACTTGATGTGGAGATCGGCCAGCTCCTGGCGGTGGATCGGGTCGTCGTCGAGGCCGAAGTGGCGCAGCATCTCGCTGAGGCGGGTGCTGTTGGCGAGGCCCATGCCGCCCCCGCCGCTGCCGGCACCGATCGAGGCCCGCTCGTTCATGAGGGTGGTCAGCGCCACCGACCACCCCTCGTTCACGTCGCCCAGCCGGTGATCGTCGGGGATCCGGACCTCGTTGTAGAAGACCTCGTTGAAGCTGGCCCCGCCGGTCATCTGGCGCAGCGGTCGCACCTCGACGCCAGGGGCACCCATGTCGACCACGAAGCCGGTGAGGCCCTTGTGCTTCGGCTGGTCGGGGTCGGTGCGGCAGATGATCTCGCCGATGTCGCTGTACTGGGCGCCCGAGGTCCACACCTTCTGGCCGGTGACGACCCACTCGTCACCGTCCCGGATGGCCTTGCACTGGAGGCCGGCCAGATCGGAGCCGGCGCCGGGCTCGCTGAACAGCTGGCAGCCGACGATGTCGCCCCGGTACATCTTGGCCAGGTAGGCGTCCTTCACCGTGTCGGTGGCGTGGGCCAGGATCGTGGGCGCCACCATGCCGAGGCCGATCCCGAAGAAGGTCTGGTCGGGGATCGCGTACTTGGACTCGAGGTTGGCGTAGAGCCGGTCGTAGGTGCTCGGGAGCTCGCGCCCTCCGTAGCGCGCGGGGCCGCTGAGGTAGCCGAAGCCGGCGTCGAAGCGCGTGGCCCGCCACGCCTTGGCGGCGTCGAGCTGGCGCCGCTCGGCATCGGGATCGACCTCCTCGAACAGCGAGATGTCGTCCTTGCCCTGGCCCCAGACGAACTTCTGGTCGGTGTCTCGGGGCGAGGCGTTGGCGTTGAGGAAGGCGGTTGCCTCGGCGCGGAATTCGTCGAGGGTGAGGTCGGGCATGGCGGGGCTCCTGGGACAGGCGCTGGTTGCGGACCGGCGAATCTTGACCGTCCGGTCAAGATAGCGGTGGAGCAGCGATGATGCCCGCTCGGACCGGCCCTTGGCGTACCTTGTCGGGGTGCACCGGCCCCGGATGATCGTCTGGGTGTTCGTGGGGTGGACCGTCTTCGTGTGGGGCACCCGGATACGCAACATCTGGACCGACGCCACCCTGACCACCGCCGGGCAGGTGGGACGCACGGCGCTGGTCGCGGCCTTCGTCCTGCCCGCCATGGCGGTAGCGGTGGCGCTCGTGCGCCGCCCTGCCGCCGTGTGGATCGTGCGGGCCTTCGCCGGGTGGACGGTGGCGTTCTGGGTCGTGCGGGCCGTCGAGATCGCGCTCACCGACCACTCGGTGGCGTTCATCGTCGTGCACGCCCTCATCGGGCTGGTGTCCATCGTTCTGGCCGTCGCGTCCTGGCGGGCTACGATGCCGCCGTCATGGGACAGCCGGTCACCGTCATCGAAAAGCCCTCCTCCCGCCACGGCGTAGTGCGCTTCGAGATCAACCGCAGCATCACCGGCATGCAGCACGAGCGCTACGAGGCGGGTGCCGACATCGAGGGCGACCGGCCGCCCGACGAACTGGCCCGCCGACTGTTCGCCCGCGGCGGCATCGACGTCGTGCACATCAACAGCAACGTGATCACCGTCGACCTGGCCGACGGGCACGACTCGTCGGGTCTGCGCGAGGTGGTCGAGGAGCTCTTCACCTTCTATCGCGACGGGGTCACCCCCGCGACGGTCGCCGAGTAGTCCATCACCACCCTCGAGGTCGACCGTTCTCCGACGGCCGTGTCATCCCGATCCGCCGCTAGCTTCGGGGCATGGCCATTCCTTCGTCCCACGCCCGCTTCCAGGTCGGGGTGCAACTGCACCCGCAGCACTGCTCCATCGACGAGCTCCGGTCGGCCTGGCAGGCCGCCGACGCGCTCGGCGTCGACAGCATCTGGACCTGGGACCACTTCTACCCGCTGTACGGGCCCGAGGACGGAGCGCACTTCGAAGGCTGGTCGCTGCTCGCCGCCATGGCCGTCGACACCGTCAACGCCCGGTTCGGCATGCTCGTCACCTGCAACTCGTACCGCAACCCCGAGCTGCTGGCCGACATGGCCCGCACCGTCGACCAACTGAGCGGTGGCCGCCTCTACCTGGGCATCGGGTCGGGTTGGTTCGAGCGTGACTACACCGAGTACGGCTACGAGTTCGGCACCGCGCCCGGCCGTCTGCGCGCGCTGGGCGAGGCGCTGCCTCGGCTGAAGGACCGGTTGGCCAAGCTCACCCCGGGCCCGGCCGGCGACCTGCCCATCCTCATCGGCGGTTCCGGTGAGAAGGTCACCTTGCGGCTCGTGGCCGAGCACGGCGACGCCTGGAACACCTTCGGCCCGCCCGCCAACTTCGCGGCCAAGAACGCCGTGCTGGACGAGTGGTGCGAGAAGCTGGGCCGCGACCCGGCCGAGATCGAGCGCACGGTGGCGATCAACGCCTCCGAGATCGACCAGGTCGACGAGTTCCTCGAAGCCGGCGCAACTCACCTCATCGTGATGACGGGCACCCCCTTCGACCTGGGCCCCGTCGAGAACCTGCTCGCCCTCGCCCAGGGGTAGCCCGGAACACTGCGGGGCTTCCCGTCGTTGTGACGGCAGAGCGAGAGGAGATTTCTCACATGTCATTCTTCGGTGGGCACAAGTCGGCCATGGTCGAGCCCGACAAGGCCCTGCCCGGCCACGACCAGGCACTTCCCGGCGTACCCGAGACGCACGCCGTGAACGGCAACCGGATCCAGCCGCCCTTCCCCGATGGCATGGAGACCGCGGCGTTCGGCCTCGGTTGCTTCTGGGGCGCCGAGCGCCTGTTCTGGCAACTGCCCGGCGTCTTCAGCACCGCCGTGGGGTACGCGGGTGGCTACACGCCGAACCCCACCTACCAGGAGGTCTGCTCGGGTCGCACCGGGCACACCGAGGCGGTGCTGGTGGTCTTCGATCCGGCGGTGATCTCCTACGACGCCCTGCTCAAGGTGTTCTGGGAGGGCCACGACCCCACCCAGGGCATGCGCCAGGGCAACGACGCCGGCACGCAGTACCGTTCGGCGGCCTACTGGGCGACTGACGCGCAGCGCGAGTCGATCGAGCGGTCGAGGGCGGCCTACCAGGAGCAGCTGACCGCGGCGGGCCACGGCGAGATCACCACCGAGATCGCCGAGGCGCCCTTCTTCTACTACGCCGAGGACTACCACCAGCAGTACCTGGCCAAGGTCCCCAACGGGTACTGCGGCCTCGGCGGTACGGGGGTTTCCTGCCCGATCGGCCTCGCTTCCTGACTGCTGCCCGCAGCTCGCACTTGCTCTGATCGAACAGACGTTCGATACTCGGGGTATCGCCCTCGCCGAGCCCATCCCGCCCCAGGTCACCTCGCCCGCTGGGACCGCGTTCGGGGCGGCGGTCGAGCGGATGCGGCCGGTGGTGTTGGCCGAAGCGCGGTGCCTGCCGGTGCTGCCGGCGCTCGAGCCGTTGTTCGCCGGGGGCGGATTGCGACGGGGCTCGGTCGTGTCGATCGACGGCCCGCCGGGTGCGGGGGCCACGTCGTTGGCCCTCGCCCTGCTGGCGGGCCCGTCGGCCACGGGTTCGTGGGTCGCGGCGGTGGGCCTGCCGTGGCTCGGCCTGCGGGCCGCCGCCGAAGCGGGGGTGAACCTGGGCCGGCTCGCCCTCGTCCCTGCGCCCGAGCCGTCCACATGGGCGGGGGTGCTGGCCGCCCTGATCGACGCCGTCGACGTGGTGTTGGCCCGCCCCGAGCGTCGGGCCCGGCCGACTGACGCCCGTCGTCTCGCCGCCCGCGCCCGGGAGCGGGCAGCGGTGCTGGTGCTCCTCGGCCCCGCCGGCGGTTGGCGTGAGGGGCCCGACGTCGCCCTGCGGGTGGCCGAGACCCGTTGGGAGGGCCTGGGGAACGGCCACGGGCGGTTGCGTGCCCGCCGCGTGGTGGTGGAGGCCACCGGCCGCCGCCAGGCCAGCCGTCCGCGTAGAGCTGAGCTCCATCTCCCGACGCTGTGCGGCGGAGCGGAGCAGTGGGCATCTGCCCACCTGGATCCCGAAGGGGCGCCGACAGAGGAGGCACAGGGGGAGAGGCCGTGACCTCGGTACGGACACTCGCGGTGTGGTGCCCCGACTGGCCGGTGGTGGCGGCCGGGATCCCGCCTGACGTGCCTGCCGCGGTGCTGCAGGCCAACCGGGTGGTGGCGTGCTCGCCGGCGGCCCGGGCCCACGACGTCGTGGTGGGCATCCGGCGACGGGAGGCGCAGGGTCGCTGCCCGCACCTGGTGGTGCTCGACCACGACCCCGGTCTCCAGGCCCGTCGCTTCGAGCCGGTGCTGGCCGCGGTCGAGGCCCTCACGCCCCGGGTCGAGGTCACGCTTCCCGGGTCGTGCGCCTTCGCCACCCGGGGGCCGTCCCGGTACTTCGGGGGCGACGAGGTCCTCGCCCGGCGGGTCGTGGCCGTGGTCACCGAGGCGCTTTCCGCGAGCGTCCTGTCCGCGACGACCCTGTCCGCGACGACCCTGTCCGTTCACAATCTGGCCGGTGGCGCTGCGGTGCAGGTGGGCGTGGCCGACGGTCCCTTCGCTGCCCGGTTGGCCGCCCGTCATCCCGCTGCGGTCGCAACACCGTTGGTGGTCGATCCCGGGCAGTGCGCCACCTTCCTGGCACCGCTGCCGGTCGGGGTGCTCGAGCGCCCCGAGCTGGTCGACGTGTTGAGCCGGCTCGGGCTCCACACCTTGGGTGCGGTGGCCGCCCTGCCCGCTGCCGACCTGGTGGCCCGCTTCGGCCTCGAGGGCCAGGGCGCCCATCGCCTGGCGTCGGGCCTCGACGAGCGACCGCCCGCCGCTCGCCGCCCGCCACCCGACCTGGCGGTGGCCACCGAGGTCGACCCGCCGGCCGAACGGGTCGACACCGTCGCCTTCGTGGGCAAGGCCCTGGCCGATCAGCTCCACGGGCTGTTGGCGGCGCAGGGGCTGGCCTGCACCCGGGTGGCCATTGCGGTCGAGACCGAACACGGTGAGCACCTCGAGCGCCTCTGGCGCTACGAGGGGGCCCTCACCGCCTCGGCCATGGCCGATCGGGTGCGGTGGCAACTCGACGGCTGGCTGAACGGGAACGCCGCGTTGCGACCCACCGGTGGCATCAGCCGCCTCGCCCTCGTGCCCGACCAGGTGATGGCGGCCCGGGGTCGCCAACTCGGGTTCTGGGGTGGCGAGGCGGCGGCGGGTGAGCGCGCCGCCCGGGCGCTCGCCCGGGTGCAGGCCATGTTGGGGGCCGAGGCGGTGGTGGTCCCCGAGGCCCGGGGTGGGCGGGTGCCGGTCGAGCAGGTGTCGTTGGTGCCGGTGGACGCCCTCGACCTCGGCGAGCGCGACCGTGAAGTCGCCGGGCCGCTCTCGGACACGTCCCGGGGGGGCGCACCGTGGCCGGGTCGGGTGCCGCCACCGTCACCGGCGGTCGTGCATCCCGAGCCGGTTCCCGCCGAGGTGGTCGACGCCGACGGGGCACCGGTGGGGGTGAGCGGCCGCGGCCTGGTGACCGCGGCACCCGCCCGGCTCTCGGTTTCCGGCGACCGTTGGGCCGAGGTGGTGGCGTGGGCGGGGCCGTGGCCGCTCGACCAGCGTTGGTGGGACCCGTCCGCCCACCGCCGTCAGGCCCGGTTCCAGGTGCTCACCGACGGGGGTGTCGCTCACCTGCTCACCCTCGAGGGTGGCCGCTGGTGGGTGGAAGCCGTCTACGACTGAGAAACGCTCCGCCCATCCGTGGTGCCCGGTGGCCTCGGGCGCAGATCGCTACGGGTCGTCCGGCGTCTCGGCGGCGAGCTGTTCGAGTTGGGGGCCCAGCGTGGTGTACATGGCCTCGGCGATGAACTGGGCGGCCCGCTCGCCGTGGTGGACCGAGTCGTAGAACAGGGTCCCGTCCACGCCGTCGAGGCTGCCGCCGAGGTCGATCACCCTGGGGTCGAGGCCCGCCCGGGCGCGGTCCCATCGCTCGTGCTCGTAGGCGACATTCTCCTGCGTGTCGTTGATCACGCGGAGGACCCTCGGGTCCACCGGCAGGCGGCGGGTGTAGATGCTGGGCTGGTAGTAGGTGGCGACGTCGACGCCGAATGCCTGTCCGAGGCGATGCGAGAGCTCGACGCCCTGGTTGTAGATGTGGACGGCGTTGGCGGGCGATCCTCGCGGTGATCCGTCCGCGTCCGAGGCGTCGTCGGATTCCACCGGGAACTCGAGGTTGGCGCCCTGGTTCTCGAGGAGCGCCCCGATCTCGCTTTCGAAGTTGTGGGACGGCCGGGTCGACGCGCCCGGCCGCTGGTAGACGGAGAAGTCGTTCATGCCGTCGTAGAACACGATGAGGTCCGGGCGGCTCCGCTCGGTCAGGAGCTCGGCCATCAACAGCGCCTCTTGCCAGTTGGTGTAGGCCAAGACGCCGAAGTTCCGAGCGACGATCGGGACACCGTCGTGTTCGGCCATCTTGGCGACATCGGAGACGATGGTGAAGTCCTCCCGTTGGTTGTAGCCGAACAGGGCCGACCCCCCGAAGAACCACACGTCGAGGGGCTCCTGGCCATCGCGCACCGCCGGTGAGTAGCTCCGCCGGGCGCCACCGTCCACGTTGGCGTATCGCGATCGGTAATGATCCTGGATCCGCCAGGTGAGGATCGGGTCGTACACGGGCTTCACCCTGCCGACGTCGTGTTGCACGTCCTCGCCCCAGGGCGGGGCGCCGAAGACGCGCCAGGCATCCCAGCTCGCGATCTGGCCGTCAGCGGTGAGCGAGGGTCGCTGTGCCATCACCGCGAAGTAGGCGCCGAGCGCGACCAGTCCGAACAGGAGGCAGACGCCACCTCCGACGGCGAAGCCATGCGCGACGCTCGGCCACGGCCGCCGAACCGAGCGTTCGGCGGTGAACAGACGGCTCGTGAAGCTGCGTCCCTCTCTGGCGGCCCGCTGGTTCCACCGACCCCGCAGGGAGGCGACCGGTTCCATCGGGTTCCAGCGCGTCGCTCTGAGGTAGAGCCACGCCGGTGTGAGGACGACCACCATGACCGGCACCAGCAGCACCCAGGTGAGCACAACGCCGACCGCGTGACCGACCCGGTGGAGGAGGCGGCCGACGGCCCGATCGAAGCCAGGCACGAACCACCGGGCCAGGCTGGTGACGACCACCGCTATCAGCAGGACCATCGCGGCGACGTGGCGGCCACGCCAATACAGGAAGAGAGCGATCGCCAAGCCGACAGTGAGCCCCACGAGGACGGGGTTGACCGTCGACCCGCGACCGTCGCCGGGCGCGACTTCTCGCCACGCCACCTCCGATGGCACGGGTGTGGATCCTCGGGGCGGCATCTGAAAAGAGTAGGCCGCAGCCTGTGCTTCCGGGAGTCGGTCGCCCTCCCGAGAGGGCGTTCGGTGCCCGTTACGCGAGACTCGCTGGTCATGGCCGGTGATCCCGAGGAGCAACGCACCCTGCTCCGGACCCGGACCGAGCGGTGGTTCATCCGTCAGGGCCTGCCGCACTTCATCGACGATTACAGCGTCACCGGCGACGTGCTCACCCGCGCCCTGCCGTTCCTACTGCTCGTCTTCGTGCTCGAGGCCTTCAACACGTTCAGCGACACACGCCGCGGCTGGGCCGAGGTGGCGCCGTTCCTCGTGGGGCTCGCCGTCCTGGTCGTGACGGCGGTGCTGGTGAACCGCCTGCGCGGGCGGCGGCCGTTCCAGCAGCCCGAGCGGGTGGGCGGGGTGGAGATCGCGGTGTTCCTCCTGGTGCCGCCGATCCTTCCCGCGCTCCTGCACGACGACCGCCTGGTCGACTCGCTGGGCATCCTGGTCACGAACCTGGTGATCCTTCTGGTCGCCTACGTCGTCACCAGCTACGGCCTGGTGCCCATGACCCGGTGGGGTATCCGGCAGTTGGCCGGACAACTGGGCGACCTCGCCAACGTCATGGCCCGGGCCCTTCCTTTGCTGCTCATCTTCTCGGCTCTCCTGTTCCTCACCACCGAGATCTGGCAGGTGTGCTCGTCGCTCGGCGCGCCGTTCTTCGTCGTGACCGCGCTCATCCCGTTCGTGGCCGGGACCCTCTTCCTGCTGCTTCGCGTGCCCGAGGAGCTCGATGCGGTGGCGCACTTCGACCACTGGCAGGGCGTCCGAGACCTCGCCGTCGGCTCGCCGCTGAGTGAGGTCGACCTCACGGGACTGGACGACCCGCCACACGCGGCACCCCTCGAGCGGCGGGCGTGGCTGAACGTGGGCCTCGTGCTGGTGGTCAGCCAGAGCGTGCAGATCCTCCTCGTGTCGGTGGTGGTGGGGGTGTTCTACGTGGGCTTCGGTCTGTTCGCGATCAGCGAGAGTGTCACGCGGGCGTGGACGGTCGGCAGTGTCGACGTGCTTGCCCGCTTCGAGGTCTTCGGCAACCAGGCCGTGCTCTCCACCCAGCTGTTGAAGGTGGCGGCGTTCATCGCCGCGTTCTCGGGACTGCAGTTCACGGTCTCGGCCATCACCGACTCGACCTACCGCAGGGAGTTCTTCGAGCGAGCGGTGCGCGGGGTGCGCCAGGGCCTCGCCGTCCGTGCCCTGTATCTCGCCGAGATCGAGGGGGCGGCCGGCTGAGTGCCTGCCTGTCGGGTGGACGGGGCCGAGAGGCTCTGTCCGGCAGCGGGACGTCGAGGGCCGAGGGTCGTGAGGCCCGATGGGTAGTGTGCTCGTCGTGGTCTCGACGGAGTCGCTGCCAGACCAGCGCCTGCGCGGGCTGGGCGCTGGCGGTGAGTGGCGAGCAGCGGTCGCCATGGGGGCGTTCGCCTTCGTGGTCGGCGCGTTCCTGCGACCCGCCGTGCTCGTCGATGACGCCGCCATAACGTTCCGGTACGCGGCGCGGGCGGCCAGCGGGCTGGGCCTCACCTACAACGACCACGAGCGGGTCATGGGGTACAGCAACCCGCTCTACACCCTGGTCCTCACGTTGCTCCACAAGGCCGGAATCCCGTTCGAGGCGGCGGCGGTGGGGCTCGGGCTGATCGCACTGGCGGTCACGGCGGGTTTGGTGTGCCTCCTGGCGAGCCGACTGTCCACCCTGTGGGGCGGCGTGATCGCCGTCGTGATCCTGATCTTCGAGACCTGGTACGTGTCGCTCGCGCTCAGCGGCATGGAATCGGGTCTCGCCGCTTGCCTCGGGCTCGCCGCGGTGCTGGCCGCATCCGATCGGCGCGAGGTGCTCGCCGGGGCGCTGCTCGGCCTGGCGCTGTGGAACAAGCTCGATGCGGGCCTCCTGTGCCTGGCGCTCGCGGGCGCCTGGGTTGTCGTCGAGCGCCGTGTCCCCTGGCGGATGGCGACGGCCACAGTCGCCGTCGTCTCACCGTGGCTTGTGTTCGCCTGGCTCTACTACGGGTCACCGGTGCCGCACTCGGTCATCTTCAAGCTCGGTGATGATCATCCCCCGTTCTCCCACGCCTGGGTGTTCTCACAGTTCGCGGACCATCTGGCGGTCGAGGTGCTCGCTGCTGCCCTCTTCGCGGTGCTGGCCTTTCGAAGCCTCGACGCCAGTGGCAGGCTTGTCGTCCTTGCGCTCAGCGGCTGGTTCGTGTTCCACGCCGGGGCACTGTCGCTGATCGACCTCGGCGATCAGTACTCGTGGTACCTCACCGTGTTGTTCCCGGTCGTCGCTGTGCTGGCCGGTTCAGCCGTGGGCCGCACCCTGGCGCTGATCGGTTCCTCACCACACCTGGCCGCCGGCATCGCCGTGGCGCTCGCCGCCGTCATGGTCGTGTCCGACGCCGACCTCTTACTGGTCGGCGGCCTCGTCATCCTGGCGTTGCTCGCCGGGCGGCGATCGCTCGGACGTCCGACTCACCGCATCGCGTTCCCGGTCGTGCTCGCGGGCACCCTGATGCTGGTCGTGGTCGGCCGACTTCTGGCCCCGGGACTGCTCCCTCTCGATCTGAGCCAGACCGGGGCGCTGTCCGTGATCGTCATCGCCGGCATCCTCGTCGGCGGGGCGTGTTGGCTGACGCCGCGACACCCCGCCTCCGCGGCCGCTCTCGGGCTGGTCGCGGCGATGTTCATGGCCCGATGGGCGTTCGACGTCGCGGGTGATCTCGCCGAATCGTTCAGGGCCGACGACGTGCAGGTCGTCGAGGGCCTCACCGACACCCTCGCCGAGGGCGACCGGCGTGCCGCTGGGCGCTTCATCGGGTCGCTGGCCCGCGACGGCGAGGTCGTGTCGACCTGTTACGGCTGGATCGCCTATGGCGCCCTCGACAACCCCGTCAACGACACCTGTGGCGACGGGCTGGAGCGCCTGAACCAAGTCGATCCGCCCCCGGGCGATCCGGTGTGGTTCGTGCTCGGGCCGGTTCAGGCTCCGGTGGCCTCCCCTGACGGCTTCCGGTTGGCGGCCCACTTCACCGCGGGGTGCACGAACGGCACCGCGGACGTCTGGTACTCGGTGTTGGTGCGTGAAGGCACCTCGGCCGATCGCCGTGCCCCGCAACCCGAGGGGATCCCGCAAGGCTGCATCGACTCGAGCCTGTAGCGAGACCACCTCCGGCGGGAGGCCTCGGAGTCGGCTCCCGGTGACGAACGGGCCGGAATTCTAGCGAACACATGTTCGATAGTGTGGGACCATGGTCTTTCCGGACGCTGCGCAGCGGAGCGGAGCAGCAGCGAGTGCTCGCGTCGGATCCCGAAGGGGCGCCGACGGAGGAGGCGCAGGGTAGTGGCGTACGACAACCCTCCGGTGCCATGGTCGGTGCTCGAGCGACGCTTGTCGGGGAGAGGCCCTTCGGGCCCGTCGGGGGCCGAGGCATGGCCGGGCGCCGACGGGGGCGACAGCCCGGCCTGGTCGCGAAAGCGCCAGCCGTACGAGGGCCCGCCCATCCTTCGACGTCGAGGGGCGGTGCCCTACGCCGAGCTGCACTGTCACTCCAATTTCAGCTTTCTCGACGGGGCCTCGCACCCCGAGGAGCTGGCCGAAGAGGCCGTGCGACTCGGCCTCGAGGCGCTGGCCCTCACGGACCACGACGGCTTCTACGGCGTGGTCCGGTTCGCCGAGGCGGCCCGTGCCCACGGTCTCCCCACGGTGTTCGGGGCCGAGCTCACCCTCGACCTGCCGGGCCTCGAGGTGGGGTCGGCCGATCCGGGCGGTGACCACCTGGTGGTGCTGGCCCGCGACCCCGAGGGTTACGCCCATCTCGGCACCGCCATCAGCCGCGCCCAGATGGCGGGGGAGAAGGGGGCGCCCCGGTGCACGTTGGCCGATCTGGCAGATCTGGGGGGTGGGTCTGCCAGGGGCCACTGGCAGGTGCTCACCGGGTGCCGAAAAGGGGCGGTGCCCCGCGCGCTCACCCGGCAGGGGCCACAGGCGGCGCAGCAGGAACTGGCTCGGCTGGTCGAGGCCTTCGGCCGCGACCACGTGGCCGTCGAGCTCTGGGATCACGGCGACCCGCTCGACTCGGCGCGCAACGACGCGCTGGTCGAGGTGGCGCTGCGCGTGGGCGTCGACCTGGTGGCCACCAACAACGTCCACTACGCCACGCCCGCGCGACGACCATTGGCCACCGCCCTGGCCGCGGTGCGGTCCCGACGGTCCCTCGACGAGATCGACGGGTGGCTGCCGGCGGGTGCGGGCGCTCACCTGCGGTCGGGGGCCGAGCAGGCCCGACGCTTCGCCCGCTATCCCGGTGTGGTCGAGCGCGCCGCAGAGCTGGGTCGGGCCTGTGCCTTCGACCTGGCGTTGGTGGCCCCCCGCCTGCCCGACTTCGACGTGCCCCCCGGCCACACCGAGATGTCATGGCTGCGCGAGTTGGCCGAGCAGGGCGCCGCCCACCGCTACGGCCCCCGCCCGCCCGCTGTGCCCCGAACCCCGCATTCTCGACGCAATAACTGTCGTTTTGAGGGGGTTATTGCGTCGAGTTCGCCGAAATCGGGGGGTGGGGCGTTCGATGCGGCGCTGAACGAGAAGGCGTGGAAGCAGATCGACTACGAGCTCGACATGATCGAGCGGCTGGGGTTCCCGGGCTACTTCCTGATCGTGTGGGACATCGTCGAGTTCTGCCGGCGGGCGAACATCTACTGCCAGGGGCGGGGGTCGGCGGCCAACTCGGCGGTCTGTTACGCCATCGGCGTCACCAAGGCCGACGCCGTGCGCCTGGGCCTGCTGTTCGAGCGGTTCCTGTCACCCGAGCGCGACGGTCCGCCCGACATCGACCTCGACATCGAGAGCGGTCGCCGCGAAGAGGCCATCCAGTACGTCTACGACCGTTACGGGCGCGACAACGCCGCCCAGGTGGCCAACGTGATCACCTACCGGTCCAAGTCGGCCGTACGCGACATGGCCAAGGCCCTGGGCTTCGCCAGCGGCCAGCAGGACGCCTGGTCCAAGCAGGTCGACAGCCTGGGCCTGAGCGGCCCTCTGAGCGGGATGGTGCGCCCGGTGCACGACACGGCCAGCCGAGCCGATCACGGCATCCCCGAACCGGTGCTCGACCTGGCCCGGCAGGTCGAGCACTTCCCGCGTCACCTGGGCATCCATTCGGGCGGCATGGTGATCTGCGACCGCCCCGTGGTCGAGGTGTGCCCGGTCGAGTGGGGGCGCATGGAGAACCGCAGTGTGCTCCAGTGGGACAAGGACGACTGCGCGGCCGTGGGGCTGGTGAAGTTCGACCTGCTCGGCCTCGGCATGCTCACGGCCCTGCACCTGGCCGTCGACCTGATCGGTGAGGTCCACGGCGTCGCCGTCGACCTGGCCGAGATCCCCCAGGACGACGCCGTCTACGACATGTTGTGCGCGGCCGACTCGATCGGCGTGTTCCAGGTGGAGAGCCGCGCCCAGATGGCCACCCTGCCACGGCTCAAGCCGCGCACCTTCTACGACCTGGTGGTCGAGGTGGCCCTCATCCGGCCGGGACCCATCCAGGGCGGGTCGGTCCACCCCTACATCCGCCGTCGCAACGGCAAGGAGCCGGTCGCCTACCTGCACCCGTTGCTCGAACGGTCGCTGGCCAAGACCCTCGGCGTGCCGCTGTTCCAGGAGCAGCTGATGCAGATGGCCATCGACGTGGCCGGGTTCAGCCCGGGCGAGGCGGACCAGTTGCGCCAGGCCATGGGCTCGAAGCGCAGCCGCGAGCGCATGGAGCGGTTGCGGGTGCGGCTGTACGAGGGCATGGCCGAGCGGGGCATCACCGGGGAGGTGGCCGACGAGATCTTCGCCAAGCTGGCCGCGTTCGCCAACTTCGGCTTCCCCGAGAGCCACTCGGTGTCGTTCGCCTACCTGGTCTACGCCAGCGCCTGGCTCAAGCGGTACTACCCGGCCGCCTTCTGCGCCTCGTTGTTGAACGCCCAGCCCATGGGGTTCTACTCGCCGCACACCCTGGTGCAGGACGCCCGCCGTCATGGGGTGCAGGTGCGTGGCCCCGATGTCAACGCGTCGGGTGCCGACGCCACCCTCGAGCCCGCGAGCCGCCCTTCCCGAGGCAATAGCGGTCGGAATCCGACCGCTATTGCCTCGGGTTCGGGCGTTCCGCCGCCCCCGGGTGAGTGGGGGATCGGGGGGCCGGCGGTGCGCCTGGGGGTCTCGTCGGTGCGCCATGTGGGCGGTGACCTGGCCGAGCGCATCGCCGCCGGCCGCCCGTACACCTCGATGGAGGACCTGGCCCGGCGCACCGGAGCGCCACTCAACGTGCTCGAGGCGCTGGCCACCGCGGGCACCTTCGCCTGCTTCGGCCTCGACCGCCGACCGGCCCTCTGGGGGGCGGGTGCGGTCGCCCAGACGGGCGCCGACCGCCTCGACGGCATCGTCACCGGGGTCACCGCCCCCGCACTTCCACCGTTGACCCCACGCGAGCGTGCCCATGGCGACCTGTGGGCCACCGGCGTCTCGGCCGACGGCCACCCCACCCGCTTCATCCGCGACCGCCTCGACGCGCTGGGGGTCATACCGGCATCAGGCCTGTCGGGTGTCGACGACGGCTCGCGTGTGCTGGTGGCGGGCGTGGTCACGCATCGCCAGCGGCCGGCGACGGCGTCGGGCACCACGTTCGTCAACCTCGAGGACGAGACGGGCCTGGCGAACGTGATCTGCTCGAAAGGGTGCTGGGCCCGTTACCGAAAAGCTGCGGTAACGGCCCCGGCGCTGTTGGTGCGGGGCACCCTCGAGAAGGTGGAGGGGGTGGTCAACGTCATCGCCGACAAGCTCGAGGCCCTGCCGTTGGGCGAGCCGGCCCGTTCCCGTGACTTCCGATGAACGCCGTGATTGCGGCAAGCTGACGCCATGTCAGAATCAGCGCCACCAGAACCGGCGCCCCGCAGCGAGGGAACGGTCGCCATGGCCGACGGTCGCCGCATCGGATATGCCGAATACGGCGCTGAAGGTGGCGACGCCGTGCTGTGGTTCCACGGCACGCCGGGAGCCCGTCACCAGATCTCACCCGATGTCAACGCCGTCGCCGGCGGGCGCGGGGTGCGGCTCATCACCATCGAGCGGCCGGGGGTGGGGGAGTCGACCCCCCACCTCCACGACCGGGTGATCGACTTCGCCGGCGACGTGGAGCAGGTCGCCGACCAACTGGGCGTCGACCGCTTCGCCGTGGCGGGGCTGTCCGGAGGCGGTCCCTACGTGCTCGCGTGCGCACACGCCTTCCCCGAGCGGGTGGTGGCCGGTGCGGTGCTGGGCGGGGTGGCCCCCACGCGGGGCGACGACGCGGCCGACGGCGGACTCGTCAGCCTGGCCTCGCGCTTCCGGACGCCGCTGGCGATGCTCCGTGAGCCGCTCGGGTTCACGATGTGGGGCGCGATCAACCTGCTGCAACCGGTCCGGGGCCAGGCCCTCGAGCTCTATCTGCGCTTCCAGCCTCCCGGAGACCAGCGGGTCTTCCACCTGCCCGGGATGAAGGACATGTTCCTCCGCGACATCGCCCAGGGGTCGCGTCACCGCTTCCACGCCGTCGTGTACGACGTGGTGCTGTTCACCCGTCACTGGGGGTTCTCGCCCCGGGACGTGGCGGTGCCCATCCGGTTCTGGCACGGCGACGAGGACCACATCGTCCCCCTCGTCCACGGCCACCACGTGGCCGAGCTCATGGAGGACGCGCAGGTCATCGAGCGCCCGGGTGAGAGCCATCTGGGCGCGCTCGCCGCTCTCGACGAGGTGCTCGACACCCTGCTCGCCTTCTGGCCCGACCGCCCCGGCGCCACGCCAGTCAAGAACGCCGCCAGGTCGGCCAAGGCGACGAAGGCAACCAAAGCCACGAAGGCGACGAAGGCCACGACGAAGGCCGCCGGCCTCAGCCCCAAGCCCTGACCCCATCCACCGTTCTGGGTACAGCCCTGTGTTCTCAGGAACACAGGGCCGTACCAGAAGCAGACGGGGTTCAGCGCCGACGGACGGAGTTCAGCGCCAGCGGAGGCTGCGGTCGAGGTCATCGGGGCGCTCGCGGGCGGCGGCGAGGACGAGCTCGGTGGCCCGGGGCGTGCCGGCGCGGACCAGCTCGGTGCCGGGGACGCGTGAGCGGAACCGGGCGCCGAAGGCCTCGGCGGCGACCTTGGTGGCGCCGATGACCGACGGCACCCGCCACGTGCCACCCGGCGCGGCCAGGAGCCAGCGGGGGCGGTCGACGGGGCCCAGCGCCTCGGCCAGCGCATCCGCCCAGACCGCGGCTGCGTCGTCCTGGACGCCGATGACCGTGGCCACGAAGCCGCCGGCGGGGTCGGGCTCAACCGTGACCTGACCTCCGACGAGATCCTGGCGGCCGACGGCGACCAGGCCGGACAGGACGGCGTCGCCCAGCACCTCGAGGGTCTCGCCCTCACCGCGGCGTCGTCCCCGGGTCAGTGGGATCGCCGCGGCGGCACCGGCGAGGCCGAGGGCCCCGACGGGCCACAGGGCGGGCACGGACAGCGCCAATACCGACGCAACGGCGCCCACCGTCGCGCTGGCGGTGGCGGCGCCCGCAAGTGATCGCCACCGGCGCGGTCTCGTACGTACCCGCCGCCGGCGGGTGGTGGTGCGCACCCGCACAGCCGACGTACCCACCCCACCAGGGTCGACCGCAGCCCACGCCGCCCGGGTGGCGACCTCGTCGGTGACCGCGGCCGCGCTCTGCTGGTTGATGCGAACGGCATCGGCAGGGGTCGGCGCTTGGGCCAGCGCCGCCCTCGGGTGGACCTTGGCCGCGCCGGTCATCACCTCGCCGCGCGCGTCCGGGCCCCACCAGTGGGCGTGACGGCGGCGGAAGCGGTCCCAGTCGCCGCTGGTGGCGGGGTGGACGACGGCCACGTCCCACAGCGAGGCCAGCTTCTGTGGATCGGCGGCATCGATGCGCAGCGCACGCCCCCGGAGTTGGGTGACGGCGCCGGCCGTGGCCACTTCGGACAGGTCGACGAGGACGTTCAGCGGCGGGTGGTCCCATCCCTCGCCGACGAGGCCCCGTGTGGCGACGAGCACGCCCGCGGCATGGGCGTCGAGCGCGACCTCGGCCGCGGCCAGCCAATGGGCGGTGGTCCATCCGGGGCCGACGCCCTTGACGGCCACGGCGCCGCGGATGTCACAGCCCTCGGCCTGCACCCAGCGCGAGCCGTCGCCCGTCACACGCGCGTCGACATTGACGGCGGTGCAGATCGTCTCAGCGTTGCCTGCGTCGCACCAGGCGCCACGGCCGGTGACGGCCATGACACCGATGTCTGCCACCTCGGGCTGCGCGCACAGCCGGGCGAGGATGCGCGCCGCGGTGCCGGAGTCCTCGCCGAGCACGGCCCGCGCCTCGGCGGGAGGTGTGGTCGCCTGGTCGCGCTCGACCACCACGAGCGCCCGGAACGAGGCGCCGCGCCTGGCTGCCTCCTCGACCAGGATCGAGGCGGCGGCGTCGCCCTTGGCGGATGACCGGGCACAGACGAGATCGCCGACCGACCGCCCCCAGCGGATGCCCCTGGTGGTGAAGGCGACGCCGTAGCGGGTGCCGAGGGCATCGATGGCGTCGCGCTCGGCGGCGTTGGCGCCACCGTCGGGATCATGGAGCCACGCGTCGAGGAGGGTGAGCCGGTCCACCAGCCCGAGCAACCCGGCCGCCTCGGGTGGGGGCTCGAAGCCTGCGGGCAGAGCCATGCCCCGTGCCGTCCACCAGCGGCCGAGGGCCGCGGCGGCCAACGGGTCGCGGTCCCAGAACGTCGACCAGGCGCGCGGGTCGGAGGCAGGGGGCTCGGAGTCGCCGGCCTCGACCTTGGCGGCAGCCGCCCGTTCGTCGAGGGCGGCGCTGCTGACCTGTGCCACCGCCCACGCCACGAACGGCTCCGTCACGAGCTGCTCGTCCAGGTCGGCGACGAACCGGCCGGACCAGTTGTCGAGGAACGCCGCCTCCTCGGTGGTGGGCGCCGTCAGCCGCACCCCGTCGCGCCAGGGGGCGACGGCTCCCTCCGCCACCATCGCCGCGAGATGGAGCTCGGCATCGACCTCGCCGAGGAGGCCGGCGTAGTTCGCCGCCTCCCGGCTCGAATCGGGCTCGGGCAGCGTGGCCGTGAGGCCGATGACGGCCACGCCGCCGGGCGCGGTGGCGAGACGGTCCACCAGGGCGCCCACCACCAACGCCCACCAGTCGAGCAGGTGGTGGCACTCGTCGAGCACGAGGCAGCCCAACCCGCCGGCCGCCAGCCGGTCGACCAGGGCGGTCGAGCGGGTGCCGAGGAGCTGGGCACGGGGCACCCCGATGTCCTCGCCGGTACCGAGGCTGCGTCGCAGCGCCCGCACATGACGGCCGATCTCGCGGCCGGCCCGGGCGCGGTCGCCCTGCTCGGTGGCCACGACCCGTGCCTCGGCGGCCTCCGGGCCGATGTCGACGCCCACCTCGGCCACCCACAGGCGTCTCGCGGCGGCGCGTAGCTCGTCGGCGGCCTGCCCCGGGTTGCCGAGCAGCTGATAGGTGACGCAACGGAGGGGCACCTCGGCGCCCGGATCGCTGCTCGTGAACGCCGCCGGGTCGGCCCCGAACAGCCGGGAGGACTCCCGCCACTGGTCGCGGATCGCCGTCGTCGGGCTCAGCACCAGGGTGGGGCGGTCGACCTGGCGGGCCAGTTCCAGGCCGATCAGCGTCTTGCCGGCCCCCGGCGGCGCGCAGAGGTGCCAGCGACCGTCGTGGACGTGGCCCGCCAGGTCCAGCAGGTGCGCCTGCGATGGTCGCCACGTGAACTGGGGTGCCAGCTCACCCCACGACATCGCCCCGGACATGGCGCCAGCATCGCAGGCGGGGCGATACCGGCGGAGGGCGCCCGGTCAGCCGGTGCGCGGCGCCGTGAACGATCCCGTGCACTCTGCGTTGCCTGCATCGAAGGTGATCGCCTCCTCGTCGAAGTGCCCGGTGCCGGTGAGAGCGCCTGTCAAGGTGAAGGACCCGTCAGGTGCCGCAGTGCCGGACACCGGGACACTGCCGCCCTCACCCGTGAACTCGATCGTTACCGTCGCCCCGCTGACCGTCGCCGTGATCGAGTCCGTGCCACAGGTGCCTCCCGCGGATCCCGCGTAGGTGGCCTCGGTCGGCACCCCGGTGGGGGCCGCCGTCGTTGTGGTGGCGGGTTCGCTGGTGGTGGTGGTCGGTTCGGTCGTGGGCGGCCCACCGCTGCTGCCGGGCGCGTCCCGGTCGTCGTCGCCGGTGCTCCCGACCGGCCGGGTGAACCGGTCACCCGTGTCGATGTCGATCATCACGTAGACGTCCACGTTGACGACGGCCGGGGCGATGACGATGACCCGGTCCGGGTCGAAGCCGTCCCAGGTCGGGCCCGTGTAGGTGGGCGAGGTGCGGGCGCTGGGGCGGGTGAGGGGGTTGCCGCAGGAGCACTTGACCACGGGGGCGCCTGTGGCATCGACGAACACGGCCGTGCCCGCTTGCAACACGGACTGCAGGGAAGTGGCCTCGCCGTCGCGGAAGCCGTGGTTGGTGACCCGGGTGTCAGATCGCAGCAGCGTCGGCGTGAGGGTTCCGACGTAGTCCGAGATGCCGCCGACCTCGATGCCGAGCACGCCGGCCCAGGCTCGGGCCTCGGCGGGGTTGGCCTCGAGAAAGGCCACCAGCGCCTCTGCGTCACAGCGGCCGTCGTCGCGGGTGCCGCCGTAGAGGCCGGGCGTCCCGCCCTCGAAGGTCTCGACGTCGTCGGTCTCGTCAGCGGGCTGATCGGGCAGCTCGGCGATGGCCGCCACCTGCTCGTCGGACAGCGGCGGAGGAGGGGCGTCGACGAAGGGCTCGTCGCCCAGCGAGTCGATGGGCTCGGTGAACACCTCGCCGGCCGAGGCCTCGTCCCCACCGAGGACGAGGAATGCGGCGACGGCGACGATCAACACCAGCACAGCCCCGACAGCGATCAGCAGCGTGCGACGGGGGTTGCCGCCGCCTCCCGACGTCACCGGTGATCCCGGCGGGCCGGGCGGGCCGGGCGGCGGGCCGGGGGGTTGACCGTACTGGGGCGTCGGTGAGAGCCCGGACGGCGGACCGGACGGCCCTTGCGGCGGCCCCATCGGGCCCTGTCTCCCGCCGGGGCCCTGTCTCCCGCCGGGGCCCTGTTGGCCGCCCGTGCCCGGCGGAGGTGGCTGGCTCATGCCTGTCGCCGATACTCACCCACGGTGCACCCCCCGGTTTCCTGGGGGAGATCTTAGAACTCGTCGGTCGGCCCTGCTCGGCGGGGTCTCATAGGCTCCGCACGATGGTCATCGCCCGGATCGCCGCGTTCGCCGCCGGGTCGGCCCTGGTGCTGTGGACCCTCCTGTCGGCCGTGCGGGCCGTGGTCCTGCCGCGGGGCGAGGTGGTGATCCTCAGTCGGCTGGTCTTCACCACGCTGCGGCGCGTCTTCAACCTGTTCCTGCGCCCGGCCCATTCCTACGAGCGGCGCGACCGGGCCATGGCCATGTACTCGCCGATCGGGCTCCTGCTGCTGGCCGGCACCTGGGTGGTGCTCGTGACCCTCGGCTTCACCGGCATCTTCTGGGGGCTCGGCGTCGACCCGCTGCGCCGGGCGTTCGTCGAGAGCGGCTCGTCACTGCTCACCCTCGGCTACGTGAGGCCGTCCGACCTCCCGACCACGATCGCCTCGTTCGCCGAGGCCACGCTCGGCCTCGGGCTCATCGCGCTGCTGATCAGCTACCTGCCGTCGATCTACTCGGCCTTCCAGCGCAGGGAGCAGGCGGTGGTGATGCTCGAGACCCGTGCCGGGCAACCCCCGTCGGCCGCCACGATGATCAAGCGGGCCCATGCGCTGGCCCGCCTCGACAGCCTGCACCCCCTGTGGGAGCAGTGGGAGGCCCTGTTCGCCGACCTCGAGGAGACCCACACCTCACAGCCCTCGTTGCCCTTCTTCCGCTCCCCGATCGCAGGGCGGTCGTGGGTGACGGCCTCGGGCACGGTGCTGGACGCGGCGGCACTCATGTCTTCGGTGGTCAACACCCAGCGCGACCCGCAGGCCGAGCTCTGCCTCCGAGCGGGGTTCCTGTGCCTGCGGCGCATCGCCGACTACTTCCAGATCCCGTATGACCCCGACCCCGATCCCGACGACCCCATCTCCATCGACCGGTCCGAGTTCGACGCCGTCTATCAGGACCTGGCGGAATACGGGGTGCCGGTGCGCCCGAACAAGGAGAAGGCCTGGCGAGACTTCCAGGGTTGGCGGGTGAACTACGACCTGGCCCTGCTCGGCCTGGCCAGCCTCACCATGGCGCCCTACGCGCAGTGGTCGTCCGACCGGTCGTTCAACCTGCGACTCCCCAGCGTGCGGGCAGCCCTCCGCCTGCGCTGGGCGTCTGACAGGGGAGGGAAGCCCACGTGACGTGACGGGCGAGCGGCTCGGGCCGTCCGACCGCGAGGCCCGTGAGCGCCGACGGGGTCAGGACCTGGGGACCGATCCGGCCTTCGTGGGAGCGGGGTCGACCCGCGGCGGTCCGGACTCGCGCACGACGGTGTCGATCTCGAAGTACGAGCGCAGGGCGAAGCCGAACAGGCGGGCGACCAGATTCGAGGGCACGGTCTGCACACGGGTGTTGTAGTCCCGCACGTTGGCATTGAAGATCCGGCGTGCGGCCTGGATGCGGTTCTCGGTCGTCACCAGTTCGTGCTGGAGATCGGTGAAGTGGGCGTTGGCGAGCAGATCGGGATAGGCCTCCGACACCGCAAGGAGGCTTCGCAGCGCGCCGACCAGGACGTTCTCGTCGCCCGACTGCTCGGCCGCATTGCCGACCGATCCCATGGCCCGTGACCGGGCGGCGGTCACCGCCTCCAGGGTCCGGCGCTCGTGGGCGGCGTAGCCCTGGACCGTCTGCACCAGGTTGGGGATGAGGTCGTAGCGCCGCCGGAGCTCGGTGTCGACATTCGACCACGAGTTGTCGATCAGCTGGCCCTCGTGCACGAACCGGTTGTACGACGCGACGATCAGCAGCGCGATCAGCAGCAGCAGGCCGCCGACCACATAGACGGGGGTCACACGATTCCTGCCATCACACCATGCCTCCGTCGAGTGAGCGTCGGGGACCCTTCGGGTAGAGGTCCCACACGAGGGGTGGGATGGTCGCCCGGAAGGCGTTGGAGAGATGCATCAGCCCGGGGAACTGCCGGGGCGCGGTCGGTGCAGCCGTCACGAGCACCCACCGCCCCCGTACCTCGACCTGGAACTCGGCCTCGGTGCTCAGCAGGAACTCGATCATCTGGGCGTCGATGAAGGTCTGGGCGAACCGCTCGTCCTCGCAGGTGACCCGGAAGGTGCGGTTGAACTCACCCGATTCGAACTCGATGTCGGCGCTGTCGAGCGAACCGAGCCACTTCGTGACGCCGCGTTCGGGTGAGATCACCAGGTGTGGCCATACCGCCGCCACCTCGGTGAGCGCGCAGGTGAAGTGCCGGTAGCGGCGGGAGGGTTCCTCGACGTGCTCGACTCCCATGATCGTGGGCTGCTTCTTCGATTCGACGTAGTACGAGTAGTCGAACACCCGTACCGGCGCGCCGTCGGCCGCGGTGCCCCACATGGTGTTCTCCACTTCGTGACCGTCGCCCATGCGGAACATCTGGAAGGGGACACGGGCACTGTCGAACGGGTCGCCCTCCGAGAACGACAGGCCGGCGGCACGGGCCACTCGCGGGAGCTCGGCCATGCGGTTGGCCTGGTTGCGCCACGCGACGATGCTGGCCAGGCCCGCAGCCATGAAGGCGGCCAGCAGCACGTAGGGAAGCATCCCCGCTCCTGTCGGCAGCGACCGCCTTCGTCGTGAGCCGACCATTCGGCGAAGGCGCCGACGCCCCGAAACGAGGTGCCGCAGGGGACGGTTAGGCTCCCGCCATGGGCACCCCGAACGCGATCGACAGCTTCCGAACCGAGGCCGTCCTCTGATGGCAGCGTCCGGATTCCTGCGCCGGGCGGTCGACCATCGCCTCAAGCCTTATGTCCGCATGCTGGTGCGCGTCGAGGTGGATCAGATGCGCTCGCAAATTCACGAGGACACGCGGTCGGAGATCCGCTCGCAGGTCAGCTCAGGCCTGAGCGCGGAGATGCGCTCGGAGGTGGCCGCGCAGCTGCACACGTCGCCGGTGGTCTGGGCGAAGATCATCCCCGCCGACGAGGACCGGGAGGATCTGGTCGTGCTCGGTCGGGACAACGAGGCGACCCCAGGCGACGACGGGCTTCCCGTTCCTCCCCCGGGTATGTGGGAGCTCCCCGGCTACCGGTCCGGCCCCGAGCACGTGGACTCGATGCGCGCCATCTTGGCCCGAGCCGGTTGTGATCTCACCGACTGCGGGCCCGTGCTCGACTTCGGTTGCGGGTCGGGGCGAATGATCCGCTGCCTCGGTGATGTCGCGCAGAACACCGAGGTGTGGGGCGTCGACATCAACGCCGAGTCGATCGCGTGGTGCCAGGCCAACCTCTCGCCGCCGTTCCACTTCGTCACGTCCACCACGATGCCGAGCCTTCCGTTCGAGGATCGAACCTTCGGGTTGGTCTATGCCGGTTCGGTGTTCAGCCACATCTCGGAGTTGGCCGAGACCTGGTTGGCGGAGCTGCGCCGCATCACCCGCCCGGGTGGCTACCTCTACATCACTGTCCAGGACCAGGCCTACATCGAGGCCGCCCTGGCCCTGGAGCCCCGTCACTGGACCGGCGACAAGGTGCACGACGCGGCCGACCTCCTGGACCGACTGGGCAAGGACGTGTCGATGGTGTCGCTCGGCAGGGCCAGCAAGAACGCCATGGTCTTCCACGACCGCTCGTCGCTCGTCGAGTCGTGGGGCCGCTTCCTCGAGGTGGTCGAGGTCGTCGACCGGGCCTGGGACATCCAGACTGCGGTGGTCCTGCGTCGACGCCCCGACGCGTGACCGCCTGATCAGGCCGCTGGTCGCTCGTAGGCCACGCCGATCGAGGCGGTGGTGCGGGCCAGGGTCGAGAGCAGGTCGAGCACCGCCTGGCCGTTGGTCTCGTCGGGGCTCACCAGCGCCGCCGCGCTCGGAGGCACCGCGTAGAGGGTGAACGTGTAGCGGTGGCGGTCGCCCCGCGGGGGGCAGGGACCCTGATAGGTGGCCTCGCCGAAGTCGTTCGGGTACTCGACCGTCCCCGACGGCAGCTCGCCGGCGCGCAGCGCCGTGGTGGCGGGATCGATGCCGGTCGCCACCCAGTGGATGAACCCGCTCGCGTCCGGGTCGGTGAGGGCCACCGTGAGGGACTCGGTGCCGGCGGGGACCGACGAGATGGAAAGCGGCGGCGACACGTCGGCGCCCGTGCAGGTGAACCGGGCGGGCAGTGTGCCGTCGACGACGAACGCGGGACTGGTGAGGGCCATGACGGGGGCCGCGGTGGTGGGTGGGGCGGTGGTGGGCGGCGTGGTGGCCGTGAGGTCAGGGTCGGGGACGGCGAGCTCACGCCCGTCGGAGCTGCAGCCCCCGGTCAGGAGCAGCCCGGCCACCAGGGCGACGACCAGGAGGGTGACCGGGGGAACGCGGACGGCGGTGGTTCGACAACGGCGAGCGGGCATCGCCGGGAAGTGTCGCAGGTGTCGGGGTGCCGGGTGCAGCAGACTGACCACGATGCCCCGCCGTCCTCGGCTCCCGTCGGGCCTCGGTGCCCTCTTCGGGCCGGACGCGGTCGGCATCCGGCAGAGCCTCGTCGCGCTCGCGCTCAACACCAGCACGAGTCTCGTGGCCGGGGCATTCCTGGGCTCGATCACCGCCACGTTCGAGGATCTCCCCGGTCTGCTCGTCCTGGTGCCCGCGGCGATCGGTCTGCGGGGCAACATCTTCGGCGCCTTCGGCAACCGGATCAGCACGTCGATCCACGCCGGGGGCTTCCGGCTCTCGGTGCGCCGGGACACCGTGCTCGGCCAGAACGTGCTCGCGGCCGCAGTGCTCACCCTGGCGATGTCGCTGCTCCTGGCCGTGGTGGTCAAGGTCATCGCGATCGGGCTCGGCCTCGAGAACTCGATCTCGTTCGGCGACCTTGCTCTGGTGTCGGTGGTCGGTGGGCTGCTCGGCTCCATCGTGGTGATGGCCGCCACGTTGGGTCTGGCGGGAGGCGCCGTGCGTTACGACTGGGACCTCGACAACGTGACCGCGCCATTGGTCTCGACCCTTGGTGACGTGCTCACCCTTCCGGCGCTCTTCATCGCCACCGGGCTGCTCGGCTTCTCGGTGCTCACCCCCGTCCTCTGCGGCCTTGCCATCGCGGTGGCCGGCCTCGTCCTCGTTCTCGGTTGGCGGGCCCGCCTCCCGGACCTGCGACGGATCGTCCGCGAGTCGGTGCCGGTGCTGCTCGTCGCCGGTTCCGTGAGCGCCATGGCCGGCGTGGCCCTCGAGAAGAGCTTCGACTCGTTCCTGCGCTATCCGGCGCTGCTGATCCTGGTGCCGGCCCACCTGAGCTCGGCGGGGGCGTTGGGCGGCATCCTGTCCGGCCGCCTGTCGAGCAAGCTCTTCCTGGGCGTGGTGCTGCCGACGCCGGCGCCGAGTCGCGAAGCCCGACGCGACATCTTCCTCGTGCTCGCGCTCGCGCTCCCGGTCTACCTGGCCAACGCGATCGGGGCCGAAGTCATCGGTGACCTGCTCGGTCAGGCCTCGCCCGGCCTCGCCTCGATGGTCGCGGCTTCGATGCTGGGCGGCGCTGCGGCGATGGTCCTCGTGGTGCTCATCGCCTACTACGCCGCCATCGTGGCCGTTCGCACCGGTCTCGACCCCGACACGTACGGCATCCCGATCGTCAGCTCCAGCGTCGACTTCGTCGGCGCGTTCGCGCTCGTGCTCGCCATCAGCGCGCTCGGGATCACCTGATGACGCCCACCACGCGCCCGCCTACTCTGCAGAGGACCAACCGCCATGGATGAACGCCCCCGCAATCTCCGCACCATGCTCTCGGAGGCCAAGGACACCTCCGAGCTGATGGTCGACCTGGCCTACGCCGCGCTGTACTTCGGCGACCCCGACATGGCCGACGAGGTGGCCGAGTTGGAGGAGCGCATGAGCGATCTGGTCCACGACATGCGGGCGGTGTGCATCCTCGCGGTGCGGGCGCCCCGCGAGGCCGAGGCGATGTCATCGGTCCTGCAGGTGGTCGACGCGATCGAGGGCATCGCCAACGGCGCCGTGGACATCGCCCGGATCGTCACCCACAACCTGGGCATCCCCCGTGAGCTCGTGGCCGACCTGTCCAATGCCGAGGAGGTGTCCCACCGGGTGATGGTGCGTGAGGGATCACACATGGCCCACCGCCCCCTCTCGGCCCTCGAGCTCCCCGTGGCCACCGGCATGCGGGTGATGGCCATCCGCCGTGACCGCGACTGGAACATCGACGTCGACGGCGACGACGTGCTGGTGCCCGGCGACGTCCTCTTCCTCGAGGGCTCGCCGGCCGGCATCACCCGCCTGCGCGAGCTGGCCAATGCGCCGCTGTGGGAGCCGGCGTCGCCGCCCGAGGACGGCACCGTCGACGATCTCGACCGTGCCGTCGACGTGCTCGTGGAGATGAAGAACATCTCGGAGGTGGCCGTCGGCCTCGCCTACTCGGCCCTGGTGCTTCGTGACGCCGGCCTGGCTGCTGAGGTGCGCCACCTCGAAGGCCGACTCGACGAGATGAAGGACCGGCTCGAGTTGTGGGTGTTGCGGGCGGCGGCCGACGACATCGATCCCTCGCCGCTGCGGGGGCTGCTGCACCTCTCGCAGGCCGCCGAGTCGATCGGCGACGAGGCCGAGTCGATGGTCTGGATCATCGAGCAGGAAGAGGACGTCCACCCGATCTTGAGCATCGCCCTCGGGGATTCTGACGAGGTCGTCATGCAGGTGCCGGTGGCAGCGGGCTCGATGGCCGATGGGGCCACGCTCTCGTCGCTGCGGCTCGACATCGAGCCTGGCTACCACGTGCTCGCGGTGCGGCGAGGTGGGCGCTACCTGTACCGGCCACGGGGCCACGTTCGCCTGGAGGCGGGCGACCAGCTCATCGCCGCCGGGCCCGACGAGGGCCGCCAGCACCTGGCCGAGCGGTGCGGCTGGCGCCTGCGCCACGACGACGACACCGGCGAGAGCGAGCTCATCCCCGCCGAGCGCGTGTGAGGCGGCCGCCGCGACGCCCGACCGCTCGGTGGCTGCCCTACCGGGCGGGCGGACAGGTGACCCAGAAATCTCCTCCGGAGCCCGATTCGACGGCGGGAACGGTCGAATCGGGCGCCGGTTCCCGACCTGTCCGCTACACCCCGCTATCGGGCGGGCGGCGACGGTCGTGCAGGAGGGACGGGTGGTGGGGCGTCGGGGTCGCTGTTGTTGAAGAGCTCGGCGATGCCGCCGATCGAGCCCATCACCCCGGCCATGTCGGCGGGTAGGAAAATCTTGGTAGCCCGGCCGTTGGCGATTCCCTGGAGGGCCTCGAGGTACTTGACGGCGAGTAGATCGGGGGTCGGGTTGCCCTCGTGGATGGCGGCGTAGACGCTGCGCACGGCGGCTGATTGGCCTTCGGCCACGGTGAGTTGGCGGTACTTCTCGGCGTCGGCGACGGCCTTGGTGGCCTCCGCCTGGCCTTGGGCGTCGAGGATGGCCTTCTCCTTGTGGCCCTCGGCCTCGAGGATGTTGGCCTGCTTCATGCCCTCGGCCTGGGCGATGGCCGCCTCACGTTGGCCGTCGGCAGTGGTGACCACGGCACGACGGGTGCGCTCGGCCTTCATCTGCTCGTGCATGGCCGCCATCACGTCCGGCGGCGGGTCGATGCGCTGGATCTCGACCCGGCCGACCCGAACGCCCCACTTGTCGGTGGCGTCGTCGAGGATCTGGCGCAGCGCCAGGTTGATGCTGTCGCGCGAGGTCAGCGCCGAGTCGAGCTCCATGTCGCCGATCAGGTTGCGGAGGTTTGTCTGGGCCAGCTTGGTGATGGCGAGGAGGAAGTTGGCGACGTTGTAGACGAGGCGTTGCGGGTCGCTCGGCTCGTAGTAGATGACCGCGTCCACCGAGACCACCACGTTGTCCGAGGTGATGACCTCTTGTGGCGGCACGTCGACCACCTGCTCGCGCATGTCGACCAGGCGCATGGTCTGCGCGAAGGGGATGAGCATGTGGAGGCCGGGGTTCACCGTGGCCTTGTACTTGCCGAGCTGTTCGATGATGCCGCGCTGGAACGGGCGGACCACCTTGATGGTGGAGATCGCGATGGCGAACAGCAGAACGGCGATGACGCCGAGCACGATGACGGCGACGGTGGAATTCACTGGTGCTCCTCGGGTTCGGTCGGCGGGTCCTCGGGTGCGGCGGTGGGGAAGACGACCGCACGCGTGCCCCGCACCTCCACGATCTTGACGGCGGTGTCGACGGATATCGGCGAGCCGTCGCCGCTCTCGGCGCGCCATTCCTCGCGGCCCACCCTGATCGTGCCGAGGTCGGTCGCGCTGCTGATCGCCTCGATCACTCGACCCGGTTGGCCGATGAGCCGGCGGGAGCCGATGCCCTCGGTGGGCTCCTCGCGGTCGAGGCGGTGCGCGAGCCTGCGGAACAGGGCGAGGGAGACGAGCGACACGACCAGGAAGGTGCCGAGCTCGGCCGCCACGGGAACGCCGGCGAAGGCGAGGGCCGAAGCGACGGCGGCGCCGATGGCGAAGGGGAGCAGGAAGAACGAACCGGGGGCGCTGAGCTCACCCAGGGCGAACAGGGCCGCGACGCCCAGCCACACCCACCGCCACGTTTCCGGATCCACGCCCCGGAATCTACCCGGGGCCGTGCACCGGCCGCTTCCGGTCTGCCGGTAGGTTCACTCCATGACCAGCCCGCTCTCGCTGCTCGCGGTCCACGCCCATCCCGACGACGAAGCCTCCAAGGGCGCATCGACCGTCGCCCGCTACCGGGCCGAGGGCGTGCGGACCACGCTCGTCTGTTGCACGGGCGGCGAGGCGGGCGACATCTTGAACCCTGCGATGGACACCCCCGAGGTGCGCGCCCGGCTCGACGAGGTCCGGCGTGACGAGCTGGCGCTGTCCGCCCAGCTCATCGGCTACGACCGGGTGGCCATGCTCGGCTACCGCGACTCGGGCATGCCCGACACGCCCGAGAACGAAGATCCCCGGTGCTTCGCCCGCGCCGACTTCGACGAGGCCGTCGGCCGGCTCGTCGAGGTGATCCGGGCCGAGCGCCCGCAGGTGATCGTCACCTATGCGGACGACCAGGAGGGCTACCCCCACCCCGACCACCTACAGGTGCACGACATCAGCGGGCCCGCTTTCGACCGGGCCGCCGACCCCGACGCCTACCCCGGCACGGGCGAGCCGTGGCAGCCGCTCAAGCTCTACTACGTGGTCTGGTCGCGTGCCCGCATGTTGGCCACCCACGCGAAGTTCACCGAGCTCGGCCTCGAGTCGCCGTTCACCGAGAAGTGGTTCGAGCGCCCGAGCCAGGACGATCGCATCACCACCCAGGTTCCCATCGACGGCCACCAGGACGTGCGCCTCGAGGCGTTGCTGGCCCACGCCACGCAGGTCGATCCCACCTCGCCCTTCTGGTTCGGTCTCCCCCGTGAGGTAACCCGCTCGATCCATCCCTTCGACGACTACATCCTGGCTCGCAGCCTGGTCGACGCCGATCTGCCCGAGGACGACCTCTTCGCCGGCGTCCGTGAGCCGGCCGCGCGTTGAGCCTGCCGGTTCTCAGGTGGCGCCGGTTCGCTGGAGGGCGCGAAGTGAGTCGTAGCCCACGAGGGTGATGCCGGCCTCGTCGATCTGGCGGGTGAGGGCGTGGGGGTCGGTGAGGTAGGCGTGGTCGTCCACCCGCGGTGCCCAGTCGGTGGCCAGCGCCCGGAGCTCGGGTGTGTCGATCGCGGGGTGGACGTAGACCTCGGTGACCCCGGCCCGCAGGCGGGGCAACATCGCGCTGATGGCCTCGCGGCTGCCCGGGCCCTGCACGTGCAGGAAGTGGTCGGGGAACACCACTCCCTCCTCGGCGGCCAGCCGGCGGAACGGGAAGCCGATCGTGCGCTCGGTGGACGCACCCGAGAGCCGGAGCGGCAGGCCGAAGTCGGTTGCGAGCTCGAGGTAGATGTCGAAGAACTCGGGGCGCAGCTGCAGCGTGCCCATGTGCGAGTCCAGGTGGGTGACATCGAAGCCCCACAGGATCGCCCGTTCGACCTGGGCCCGGCACTCGCGGCGGGCCTCGTCGAGGTCGGCGTGGTCCCAGAGGTCGGTGACGGTGCGCGGAAACCCTCCGTCGCCGTCGAGCAGCGAGGGGGCCTGGGTGATCGGGCCCCAGCGGTAGACGTCGTACTCGGCGTTGAGGGTCAGGTGCACGCCGACGTCCTCACCGCGGTAGCGGGCAGCCGCCTCACGGGCCCACGGCGCGGGCACCATGAGCGAGGCGCTGGTCGCGGCCCCGCCCCGGAGCGCCTCGTAGACGCCCACGTTGGCGGCATGGCTGGAACCCAGGTCGTCGCAGTTGACGATCAGGAGCCGGGCGTCTGGGCCATGACCCAGCCGTTCGACCAACGGGCGTTCAGCGAGCGTCGTCACCTGCCCAACGCTAACCAACCGGCACGCCGGGGCCTCCGCACGTGCTCCACAGGCCGGCGCCAGCGACACGGGCCTCGTTCCGGGCTGCGGAGAGCTCGACGGTATGAGCATCGTTGGGGGCGATGGCGAGCGTGTCCGCGTAGCCGTCGGTGACCAGGGACAGGTTGACGAACAGGTCGTCCTCGGCCCGGTACACGTAGGCGAGGAGTCGGTCGTAGCGGTCGCGGGCCTCGACGTCGCGCACGAGCTTCACCCGGCTGCCGACAGGAAGCAGGTCGGCCGTGCGGGCCGACGCCTCGGCGCCGTAGCACTGAACCGGTTTGGTGGGATGGTGCGTTTCGGGGGTGTCGATGCCGAGCAGACGGACGGGCTCGACGTGGCCGCCGAAGTCGACGTCGATGGTGTCGCCGTCGGTGACCGACACCACCGTGGCGGTGCCGTTGGCCGACGCCGCGGGTGCGGCGCGGCACCCGGCGAGAGCGCCGAGCGAGGCGAGGAAGGCGACGAGGAGGATGAGCAGATGGGGGCGGGCCATGGTGGCCTCCAGCGGGACGGGGCTGAAGGCGGTGCGCCCACCGCGAGTGCTCCTGCGTCGTTTCAGTCTGCCCGGAGGGTGTGACGTTCAGGCTGCGGTCGCTGAAGCCGGGCGGGCGGCCCGGGCGCGTCAGGACACGCTCAGGTGTCCTCCCGGAGCGGGTGCTCAGCGGCAGCCGTTTCGGCCTCGCGCTCATCGTCGAAGGCCCGCAACGCGGCATTCATGGTCGGGAAGAAGTGCCGGGGGTCGATCGTCCGGGTGAGCTCGTAGCGCTCGATCTTCTCCCGCACCGGGTCGGACACCTCCGCGAACACCAGCGAGATGCCACGCGCATTGAGGGACTCGTCCAGGTCCTCGAGCATGTCGGCTGCGGTCGTGTCCACGTCGGTGACCGGCTCTCCGGCGATGAGGATCCAGTGCGGTGCGGGTTCGGCAGCGGCGAGGCGCAGGACCTGGTCTCGGAACGTGCGGGCGTTGGCGAAGAACAACGGGCCGCCGAAGCGGTAGATCACGAGCCCGTCCGGCGTGTCGGCTTCGGGGTGCGAGCGGGTGTCGTAGTAGCCGGGGAGGCCCTCGACCCTGCCGAGCGTGGTGTCGTCGGGCCACCACGCCCGCCGGAACACGTTGAGGATCGACAGCACCACGGCGATGCCGATTCCGGGGAGCACACCGAGCAGCGCCACGCCCAGGAAGGCCGCCAGCGACAGGGAGAACTCGGTGTGGCGTTGGCGGTAGAGGCGCACCGTTGCCGGGATGTCGGCCAGGGAGACGGACGCGGCGATGACGATGGCAGCGAGCGTGGGCTGGGGGAGGTTGCGCAACAGGCCGGGAGCAACCACCAGGAGCACGAGGATGGCGGCGGCGCCGACCAGGCCGGTGACCTGGCTCTTCGATCCGTTCTGCTCGGCAACGGCGGTCCGCGAACCGCTGGTGCTGACGGGGAATCCCTGGAAGAAGCCGGCGGCGATGTTGGCGGCTCCGATGCCCACCATCTCCTGGTCGGCGTCGATGGTGTCGCCGCTGCGGGCGGCGAATGCCGATGCCGTGGAGATCGTGTCGGTCAGCGAGACCAGGGTGATGCCCAGGGCGCCGGCGATGAGGAGGCTGAGGTCGGAGAGGCTGACATCGGGCACGGTGAACGGCGGGAGACCTTCGGGCAGCACCCCGACGAGCGCCACGCCCCGGTCGGCGGCCCCGAAGAGGGCGGCGGCGGCGATGGACAGCACCACTGCCACGAGCACGCCGGGCACCTTCGGCAGCCAACGCTGGAGGGCGAGGATGAGCACGAGGGAGAAGGTCCCGATGGCCAGCGCGGCGGTCACGGTCTCGCCGGACGACACGCCCTGCACGAAGCCCGTCAGGTCGCCGACGAAGTTGTCGCTGTCCACGCTGAAGCCGAAGAGCTTGGGGAGTTGACCCACGAGGATCGTGAGTGCGAGGCCGTTCATGTAGCCGATCTGGGTGGGCTTGGACAGCAGATCGGCGATGAAGCCCAGCTTGGCGAGGCCGAGGATGACGGCGAGGACACCGACCAGGATGGCCAGCATCGAGGCCAGCGCGACGGCCTTCGCCGGGTCGCCGTCAGCTGCGATGAGGGGCAGGATCGTCGCCGCGATCATCGGGCCCAGCGACGAGTCGGGTCCCAGCACCAGGATCCGGGAGGGCCCGAAGGCGGCGTAGCCGATCAGGCAGAGGATGGTGGTGTAGAGCCCCGTGATCGCGGGAAGGCCCGCCAACTCGGCATACGCCATGCCCTGGGGCACGAGGAGCGCAGTGAGCACCAGGCCCGCGACGACGTCCTTCGGGAGCCAGGCCGATTCGTAGCTCGTGATCAGGGCGAGGCCCGGGACCCGCTTTCGCACGGGCGCAAGTATGTCCGAGATCGGGCTCGCCCGGTCACCCGCCGACGGGGGCCGCGCGGTCTGGGTCGCGTCAGGTGCGCTCGATGATGGTGCCGGTGCCCAGGCCGCCGCCGCAGCACATGGTGACCAGCGCGTTGGTGCCGTCGGTGCGCTCGAGCTCGTGCAGGGCCTTGGTGAGGAGGATGGCGCCGGTACCGCCGAGCGGGTGGCCGAGGGCGATGGCGCCGCCGTTGGGGTTCACCGTGGCGGGATCGGGTTCGAGCTCGCGCTCCCAGGCCAGCACGACCGAGGCGAAGGCCTCGTTGATCTCGGTGACGTCGATGTCACCGATCGACATGCCGGTCCGTCGGAACAGGTGGTGGGTGGCGTCGATGGGCCCGGTGAGCATGAGCACCGGATCGGTGCCCACGAGGCAGGTGTCGACCACGCGAGCCCGGGGTGTGACGCCGAGGGCGTCGGCTTTGGCCCGGGTCATCACCAGGACGGCGGCGGCACCGTCAGAGATCTGCGAGGAGGTCCCGGCGGTGTGCACACCGTCTTCACGGGCGACGGCCTTGAGGCCGGCGAGGCTCTCCATGGTGGTCTCGCGCAGGCCCTCGTCGCGTTCGACCCGGTGGGTGGTGCCGGTCGGCTTGCCGTCCTCGCCGAGGTCGGGTGCGTCGATCGGCACGACCTGGGTGCCGTAGCGGTCCTCGGCCCATGCCCGAGCCGCCCATTGCTGCGACTGCATGCCGAAGGTGTCCGTGTCCTCACGGGTGAGGCCCCACTTCTCGGCGATGCGCTCGGCACCTTCGAACTGCGAGGTGAACTCGTACTGCGGGAAGTACGACCTGGGGATGGCCTTGCCGACGCCCTGGCCCATGCTCGCCCCCATCGGCACCCGGCTCATCACCTCGACGCCACACGCGACGGCCACGTCGACCACGCCCGACCCCACCAGGCTGGTGGCCAGGTTGGTGGCCTGCTGCGACGACCCGCACTGACTGTCGACGGTGGTGGCCGCCACCGAGAGGGGCAGGCCCGCCGTCAGCCACGCCGTGCGGGCCACGTTGAACGCCTGCTGGCCGACCTGGCTCACGCACCCGCCGATCACCTGGCCGACCTCGGCCGGGTCGATGCCCGACCGGTCGATCAGCTCGCGCTGCACCGCGGCGAGGAGATCGGCGGAGTGCATGGTGGAGAGGCCGCCGTTGCGCCGCCCGATGGGGGAGCGAACGGCCTCGACGATCACGACATCGTTGGGAGAAGCAGTCATGGCGCGAGCCTACGACGGTGCCCACGCCCCCGTTGAGCCCGGGGTGGTCAGGCGGTGGTCAGGCGGCGGACCACCGGACCTGGTCGTCGGCCTGTTCTGCGGCCCGATCGACCTGACGGAGGACCGCACGTGCCTGGATGACCCCTTGAAGGCCGACTTCACGGGTGTGGTCATCGAGTCGCCAGACTGCGGGAGGCTCCTCGAGGAGGACCAGTTGGCTCTTCATGGGTTGATTGTGCCCAGGGGGTGTGACAGCTAAGCCGGGAGGAGACAACAGTCACATCCCCCGGTGACCGGTCGATTACCTTGGTGGGATGCGGGTCGCTGTTGCGTGGACGCACCTCCTGGGGCTGTTCCTGCTGACCGTTGTCGGACTCCTGGTGACGTCCCTCCCCGTACACGCGGCGCCGAGCGCGGGGCTCGAGCCAGGCAACCTCGTCGTCGCCGACCAGGATGCGGGCCAGGTGTTCCGCGTGCCTTCCGAGGGAGCGCCCGAGGTCATGATCTCGGGCCTGGGGTCCGTGGAGGGCGTGGCCGTGCTGGCCGATGGTGCGGTGCTGGCCGCCGACCGTGATGCCGGCACGGTTGTGGGAACCGGAGGTCGCTACGGGGACCGAACCATCAAGGTCGCATGCGGCCTGGTCTCGCCGATGGCCATTGCCGTGGCCGGGCCCGAGACGGTGTACGTGAGTTCGTTCACCGGGGGCACGCTGAGTCGTATCGACCTTGAGACCGGCCAGGTCGACGAGCTGGCCACCGGCCTTGACGGACCGTCGGCGATGGTCGTCCTCCGCTCGGGGCAGCGCACCTCCCAAACGCTGGTGGCCGAGGGGTTCGCCGGCGCCGTCGGTGTCCTGGGGCGAAACGGCCGGCGGTCCGGAACGCTCGTCGAGGGCCTGGGGCGGCCAGCGGGGCTGGCCGTGGGGGCGGGCGGAGCGGTCTACATCGCCGACCGCCGGGACGATCGGGTGCTGGCGGTCAGTCGGGCGGGGAGGGAGCGGGTCGTGGCCGAGCTCGACGCTCCGTCCGGTCTGAGCCTCGACCCGGCCGTGCCCTCCGCGGGCCAGGCGTTCGACCTGATCGTGACGACCGCTGACGGGGTGCGGCGCGTCGACCCCGAGACCGGTGCCACCTCCGTGGTCGCCCGTCTCGGCTCGGGGACCGGGGTGGCGACGGCACCTGCCGAGTTTCTCCCCGAGGAGGCCTCGGGGGGCGCCGTTGACGGCGTGCCCGTCGCTTCGGTTCGGGACTCCGACGTGGACCCCGCGACCCTCGGCCTCATCTTGTTGGCGGTGGTCCTGGCGGGCATGGCGCTGGTCGGCGGTGCTCAGCTCGTGCGGAACAGGGGCGACGACGACGCCGCGACCGGCGACGTGCGGGAAGGCTCGGCGCAGGGCTCCAGAAAGGAGCGCCGCGCGGCGCGCCGGGCTGCGCGCCAGGCGACCGCAGCGGTCGCGGCCTCCGATGCCACCGAGCCGAACGTCGGCGCGGCCCTGGTCGACGGGTCGACCAGGCACGAGCCCGATCCCACCCCGCGGCAGGGTAGGGCGGCAGCCAAGGCCGCCAGGAAGGCAGAGGCTGCCCGGGCCAGGTCGGACGCGAAGGAGGCGAAAGCGGCCACCCGCCGCGACAGGGCGGCGACCAAGGCCGCCAGGAAGGCGGGCGGGGAAGCGGCTGAGGGCGCCGTCGTCGAAAACGACGGCGCCACCCAAGCGACCGGCGCCTGGATGCCCGTCGCGCCCGATCCGGTCCAGGCCGACGAGGCCGTCATCGTGGCCGACCGACCGGATCTGCCACCTTCCGATCTTGGCCGCCTACCGCTCTTCGCGGTGTCCGCACCCCCATCGCCGACCGCCGGCCCCTTCCTCTCCTCCCTGTTCAGCGAGGGCGCGATCGCCGAGCCCGAACCGGCGCCGGTCACTGGTCAGGGCCCGGTGCCGCCGGCACCTCGAGGCGAGCCCGCTCCGTCCGATCCGGAAATCGAGCCGGCGACCGAAGTCGTGTCCGAGGCTTCCGTCCAGGACGACCTCGTCGAGCTGGTCGGCCGGCCCGGGCCAGTCCTCAGGGGGCTGGGGGGCAGGCGCCGGGCACGCCGCCGCAGGAGAGCCGCCGAACGTCGTCACGACCACCTACGGGCACTGGGCCAGTTGAACGTCATGCCCCTTCCCGTGCCGCCGGAGGTACCACCGTCGCCCGAGGTGCTCGGTCCGTCACCATCGGACGAGGAGCCGAGGCGGTCGTGACCGGAAGGCCGGCCGGACGGTGTCACTCACCGGTTCACGGAGGAGCGCAGGGCGCAGGCGGGGGCCGGGAGCGCTCACGTTCGACCACGATCGCCCGGTCGGCCCGCAGCACATCCTCGGACCCCCGCAGCCGAACCTAAGGTCGCTTTCATGCCCATCGACGCCGCACGCCGGAGCGGATCAGTGCGCGCGGCACGCGCCGGATCTCGGGGGGGCGCCGCTGGACGCGGCGCAACCTAGATGGACGCCGTGGCGTGGCTGGGGCTCGAGGCCACCGACGACCCCATGCACTGGCAGCTGCCCGTCACGCCGGGCATCTCGACGATGGGGAACTTCCTCTTCGGGGGCTGTGGCCTGGGCGCCGCCATCGGCGCCATGGAGGGCGCGACAGGCCGACCGATCGTGTGGGCCACCGCGCAGTACCTGTCGTACGCCCGGCCGCCGTCGGTCCTGGACATCGAGGTCACGCTTCCGCAGTCGGGCCGACAGACCACCCAGGCGCGAGCCGTTGGCCGGGTGGGCTCCACCGAAGTGCTCACCGTCAACGCCGCCCTCGGGTCTCGCCCGCTCGACCTGACCGGCCAGTGGGCCGAGCGCCCTGACGTCGAGCCCCCCGAGGCCTGCGCCCAGCGGCTGCACCGGGTCGAGCAGGAGAACTCGATCATGACCCGGCTCGACCAGCGGCTCGCCCGGGGCCGCGAGATGTCGGATCTCGACGGGGTGCCCACCGACGACGGTCGCAGTGCGCTCTGGGTGCGCATGCCCGAGCTCCTCGAGATGTCCGGCGCGGCGCTGGCCATCCTCGGTGACTACGTGCCGTTCGGGATCGGCCAGGCTCTGGGGCTTCGGGCCGGCGGCAACAGCCTGGACAACACGCTGCGGGTCGCCCGTCCGGTACCCACCGAATGGATACTGCTCGACATCCGGGTCCACGCGGTGGCCAACGGCTACGGGCACGGCCTCGTGCACCTGTGGGCCGAGGACCAGACCCTGCTGGCGACCGCGAGCCAGTCCACGATCGTGCGGTTCTGGGACGACCCCAAGTGACGGGGACCTGGATGTGCCCCGGTGCCGGTGCAGGTGCCGTCGCCGACGGACGCGTGGTCTCTTCCACCTGTGTCGGGTGGCCCGTCAGCACTCGCTGGGCAGCCAGTTGCCGTGGGGGCCGAAGGGCACGCGGCGGGGGAGGTGCACGCGGGCGACGGGGTCGGCCGACAGGTCGCGGGCGTCGAGGACCACCAGGTCGGTGCTCTCGGTCGCGGGGTCGAACACGAAGTTGAGCAGCCAGCCGTCGTCCTCGGCCGTCCCGTCTGGGTCGGCGGCGAACACGGCCTCGCCGCAGAGCTGGTCCGGCCCGTACCGGTGGACCGTCGACGTGGCGTGGGCGAGGTCGTGCTTGACCACGCCGTCGAAGCGGGCGCCGGTGGGGCCCCACGACCCGGCGTGGCTGACGTAGCCGTAGCGGTTCGCCAGGCCGGCCATGGCGTCGTTGATGCGGGGGAAGTCGCCCGAGCGGTCGTCCAGTGGTTCGGAAGTCACCCGGCCAGAGTGGAGGTCGAGCCGCCACCGGTGGAGCGCCGGCAGAGCGGGCGCCACCGGATCGTCGTCACCGAAACCGATGACCAGATTGTCGGCCCGGCAGCCGTCGACCACCACGTCGTCGCCCTCGTCCCAGCCGTTGAGGAAGTGGTATACGAAGAACGGGTCGACCTCGAACCAGGTGATGTCGTCGTTGCCGCCGTTCCGGGGCATGACGCCGATACGGGCGCCGTTCTCCGGGGCCCACCGGATGATCGGGCCGCCGGCCATCATGGCTTCGAGGTTGAACGCCGCGGGCAGATCGAAGAACACGACATGGTCGGCGGTGACCACGAAGTCGTGCATCATCACCGGTGCCGGCAGGTCGATGGCCTCACTGCGGACGAGCCCACCGGTGGCATCGGCAACGTAGTAGCGGAGGAAGGGAGCGAAGGGGCTGACGCCGAAGAAGCACATCTCGCCGGTGACCGGGTCGATCTTGGGGTGGGCGGTCATCGCCCCGTCGAGCCGACCGCCGAAGTCGAACTCGCCGACCGTTGAGAGGTCGGGGGCGATCTCGGTCGGTCGGCCCCCCTCCCACAGGGCGAGGAGGCGCTCGCCATGGCGGACGATGTTGGTGTTCGCAGGGTTCTTGAACATGCCGACCTCGGCCATCAGGTCGTCGTCGGGCAGTACGAATCGGGCCATGCCCCCGAACAGCGGCCGCCCCGCCCGCAACTCGGCCTGGAGACCCTTGGTCTGCACCCAGCGGTTGCGGTAGGTGGCGGTCCCGCCCTCGAGGTGGACCTCGTGGATCATGCCGTCGCCGTCGAACCAGTGGTAGCTGGGCAGCGCCGGCACGGCGGGATTGAAGCCGTTGCGCAGGTACTCGCCGTTGAGGGCGGCGGGGATCTCGCCGGTGACGGGGAGGGTGCCGGTGGTCAGTTCGTCGTCGACGGGGGCGAAGTTGCCCTGAAGCCAGAGGTTGGTGGTGGGCTCGGCATCGACGGACATGGGTGCTCCCTCAGTTGGTGAACACCGTTCAGTGTAGGCGCTCCTACTCGTCGATCCCGACGGGGCGACCGTCGATGATCTGGTCGAGGTACTCGGACAGGCCGTAGCCGGTGGGGTGGCCCTCGACGTGCCACTCGGTGAGGCCCTCGGAGATGCGGGTGACCAGGCCGTCTCGGCGGTTGCGCAGCGGGATCAGGTTCAACACCTCGCCGTCGATCGTCCATTCGCGCTCGCCCGACCGGAGCAGTGCGTGGACCTTCTGGTGGTAGAGGTCGTCGCCGACCCACTCGGTGCTGATCTCACTGTGGTGGCACAGATGCAGCACCCCGTCCTCCCAGACGAAGCCGCCCCGGGTGCCGTCACGGTCCTGACGGGCGATTCGCGACGCCATGAACCCGAAGTCCGGGCCGGCGTTGCCGGTGAGCCAGCGGTAGTACCAGGGCGCCTGCCAGGTGCGGGGCCCCCACGAGTGGTCGCGCAGGCCGAACCCGTCGACTGTCCACATGTCGTCGCCCACGCTGATCGTGCCGACGGCTCGCACCAACTGCTCGTAGTGGCCCTTGGCGAACTCCTCGCCCGGTCGCTCGTGGGGTTGGTCGGGTTCGCCGCCCACCATGTCGCTGACCCGGGTGTAGGTGATGTCGGCAGTGCAGGTGGCGTAGGGGTTCCCGGTGAAGGCGGCCCGAGGGTCGGCCATGGCCAGCGGGTCGTCGAGCATCACCACCTTGCCCTCGTAGCGGACCGTCAGCTCCTCGAACGGCGTGACCACGGCGAAGTGCATGCCGGCGGCATCGAAGGCGTCGTTGGTGTGCACCTCGGGGCGCTGGAACATGAAGCCGACGCGGCCGTCGGGCAGGTACACGCACACGGTCATCTCGCCGCGACCCTCGTTGGCCCGGTTGGCCAGGCGGAAGAACCCGCCCAGGTTGTGGGCCGGGTCGTAGAGGTTGAAGTACATCGACTCGTTGAAGGTCGACTCCGGGCCCAGCTCGTGCAGGTACTCGTCCTGTGGTTCGAGGCGCACTCCCATGTGTTGACCCTACGGTGTCGCCATGGAGCGTGCCGACGGGTCGGGGAACAGTCGAGTGGTGTCGGTGAACGTGGGCGTGCCGCACCCCATCACCGCCGGGGCGCGTACCTCGACGTCGGCCATCTGGAAGAAGCCCGTCGAGGGCCGCGTGGCGGTGCGTGGCGTGAACCTGGCCGGTGACGACCAGGCCGACCGCACCGTGCACGGCGGGCCCGACAAGGCGGTCTACAGCTATGCGTCCGAGGACAACGAGTGGTGGGCGGCCGAGCTGGGCCGGGCGGTCCCCGCAGGCACCTTCGGCGAGAACCTCACCACCGCCGGTGTCGACGTGACCGGCGCCGCGATCGGTGAGCGGTGGCGTGTGGGCACCGCGCTGCTCGAGGTGTCCGAGCCGCGGCTGCCGTGCTGGAAGCTGACGGCCCGGATGGACGAGCCCGGTTTCCAGCGTCGCTTCACGGCCGCGGCCCGCTGGGGCGCATATCTGCGGATCGTCCGCGAGGGCGACGTGGGCTCCGGCGATGTCGTCGAGGTGGTCGACCGACCCGACCATGGCCTCACGGTCCGCGATGTCGGCGTGATCTACAGCACGGCGCGCCAGCGGGCGCCCGAGCTTCTGGCCGTGCCCCAGTTGGCCGAGAGCTGGCACGACTGGGCCCGAGGACGTTGACGCCGCGACTTCCTCAGGGCCCGGCCAGCCGAATCGCGGACGCCAGGTGGTCGGTGAGGTCGCCGAGGGACGAGTGGGCGTTGAGGCCGCTGGTCGACGGCATCACGTAGACCGGCGCTCCGCCCAGCGTCTTCGGCTGGATGCCGGCGACCGCTGTGCGGTCCACTGCCGTCCGCCAGCCGGCGAGGCCGACGAAGCACACGGCGCCGGGCCCGAGCCAGGCGACCAGGCGCTCGATGCGGGCCATGCCGGTGCGGTACTCGTGGGGGTCGAGCTCGTCGGCACGGGCCGTGGCCCGCTTGACCACATCGGTCATGCCGATGCCGTGGGACCGCAGGGCGTCGGAGGGATCGCGGTCGCGGGTGACGAGCCCGGCGGCGAGGGCGGCGGGCCAGTAGCGGTTGCCGGGCCGGGCGAAGCCGATGCCGGTATCGGCCGAGTAGACGCTGGGGTTCAGGCCGCACACGAGCAGACGCATGCTCGGCCCGACGGTGTCGGGCAGCGTGCGGGCACGGGTGGCCGTGACCCGGAACCCGGAGCGCCTCGCCGTACCGCCGCCACCGTGGACCGCCTCGACCGTGAACCCCGCGCCGGTGACCACGTCGACGAGGCGCTCCTCGGGCCACTTCGAGAACTCGCGTCCGGGAAATTCGTCGTTGTCGTTGGGGGCCAGTTCGACGTCGCCCTCGAACACCAGCAGCTCGAACGGTGCGCCGACGGCGAGGGTTCGGTGCAGGTCGGCCAGGGCCAGGGGCACCGCCGACTGGGCGACGTGGACGTAGCTCTTGTTCGCGTAGGCCCCGCCCAGCGCGTTCCGACGGAACGGGAGGGCGTCGATCGATGCCTGCACCCGTAGGGCCTCGGGCGCGAACTCGGGCACCAGGTCGACCATGGCGGCGGCGTAGTCGAGCGCGACGGCGGGACGGCCCAGGTCGGCGGTGAACCAGCCCGGCCCACAACCCAGGTCCGCCACGGGCCCGTCCGGCGGGGCCAGGCCGGGGGCGGCGGCCCCCGCCTCTCGGGCCGTGGCGACCCGTTCGCCGAAGGCCTGGGCGGGGGACCGGTCGGGCGGCTCACGCTCGGCCCGCCAGCGCTCGGCCTGGGCTTCGTAGACCGTCAGTGTCGGGTCGTCAGCCACGCGGCCACCGGCCGGAAGGGCCGCGGCGAGGAGAGTGCGGGATGCTCACCGGGCGCCGAAGCCCCCGCCGCCGCCGCCCCCGCCCCCGCCCGAAGAGAATCCGCCGCCGCTGAAGCCCGACGAGCTGCTGCTGCTGGGCGGGGTGAAGCTGGTGGTGGCCTTGGTGCCGAAGTTGGAGGCGAACGAACCCAGGGAGGTCATCGACCCCAGGCCGCCGCCCATGCCGCCCACCGAGTGGCCGACGTACCAGGGGGCCAGCTGGGTCTGGTCCACCTCGGCCGGGAGTTTGGCCTTGAGCCCGTCGATGAGCTGGTCGGCCACTCCGAGGGCCACCGATGCGACCAGGTAGCGCTCGTAGATGATCATGTCGCCGGAGACGGCCTCGTCGAGGCGGCTGAAGTCGGCCAGGAAGCGCTTGAGGCCACTCCACTGGGCGAAGCGCTCGCCGCCCGCCGGCGTCCGCTGGCGCAGCAGGGGCGTGACGCACAACAGCCCCACCGCCGAAGCCATGGCCGCCCCGCCGATCGCCTCGCTCGTATTGGCGAACGCGATGAACCCGCACAGGCCCACGACGACCGCCGTGGCGATGTGGATCAGGTACGGGGCCGGGCGATTGCGCGCGATGTAGTTGCGCCGGTTGAGCTCGGTGCCCACCTGCGTCTGGAAACGCGTCCAGAACTTGGCCGACTCGCTCTGGTGGGCGCGGGCCCACGCGGTGAACTCGGACTGGGTGATCGTCTGGCCGCCCTGGAACAGGGTGCCCAGCAGATCGCGCTCGAACGACAGCAGCTTCGATGCGTCCCTGCCCTTCCAGTCGAAGCGGTACTCGGTCTTGTTGCCGAACAGCCCGCCCTCGCCCGGCGTCTCGGTGATGGTGAGGAACCCTCGTTGGGCCAGGTCGACCGTGGTGGCCGCGAACGCGGTGGGGCTGACCGTGCCCCACGAAAGCAGGGCGACCGCCACCGCGGGCGGGTCGTCGGGGACCTCGCGCCAGTAGTCGCCCAGGTCGGGTGGCGCGGGTGGCTCCTTGCCCCACTTGCGCCACACCAGGAAGAACACCAGCCAGCCCCCGGCGATGACGAAGGGGGTGATGATGTTGAAGAACAGGCGGATCTGGCGCTCGCGGTCGGCCTGCTCGGCGGCGGCCTTGCGCTGCTGGTTGGCGAGCTCGGCCAGGCGGGTCTCCTCGGCCACGATCTGGTCCTCGACCGGCTCGCCGGTGGGCTCGACGGTGAACCGGTCGGCGGGGACCAGCACCCGCGTGTCGACGAACTGGTTGGGCGGCACGTCGTCGACCCCGAGGACGATGTGGTCGCCGACCCGGTCGATGCGGCCGTTGAGGGGGCCGTGGGCCCAGGCCCGGACCTGGCGGCCCGGGCCGGGCACCGCGAGGTCGACGTCGAGGCGGTCGGTGCCGGGCGAGGTGGTGCCGATCCAGTTCCAGTACAGCTCGGCCACGTCGGGGTGGACCTGGGCGGCGCCCTCGACGGTGTAGCGCAGCTCGTACGTGTGGGTGCCCGAGGTGGAGGGGGCGCCCGCGGGGCGGCCGTCGAGGTCCCACTCGAAGAGGGTGGGCGTGTTGGTGACTTCGGGCAGCGGCCGGCCGTCCTCGGTGGCCTGGATGCCGGTGATCGTGTAGTCGAAGCCCGCCGACTCGAAGTTGCGGGTGCCCACCGAGAAGTCGCCCGTGAAGTCGTAGGTGGCCCGTTCGACCACGTCCATCGAGCCGTCGGGGTTGAGCACCGCCTCGGTGTCGACGTGGGTGATGTCGAACCCACGGGTCTCGGGGATGCTGCAGCCCCCCAGGGCGAGTGACAGTGCGACCAGAGCGCCGACAACGGCCAGGGCTCGACGGATTGCGGTGCGGGGTCGGATCACAGCAACCTCAGTTGTTCGCTGCGGGCGGCGCGATCCGCGCCCGCTTCCCAGCCAGCCGCGCCGCGGGGGCCCGTGGTACGGACCTCGAGCCGGTCGAGGGGGATGGCCCGCGCCGCGCCCTTGGCGTCGTGCAGGCCGACGCTGCCGTCGCGTTCGAGCCGATCGACGACGCCCTCGTGCCACCGCCCGCCGTCGCGGCGACGGAACCGCACGCGGTCACCCGGGCGCAGGCCGACGGCTGCGAGCCGCGAGTCGACCGAGGGGTCGGCGGGCGGCGCGGCGGCCGGGCGCGCCGGCGAGCGGCTCACGAACCACCCCCGATCCGGCGGGCCAGCTTGCGCATGCCGCCCAGCCAGCGGTCGTAGTCGGCGGCCTTGGCCTGGAAGTAGTCGAGCACCTCGGGGTGGGGCAGGATCAGGAACTGCTCGGCGGCCAGGCCGGCCACCACCGCCTCGGCACAGTCCTCGGGCTCGATGGCACCCTGGGCCAGCACGACCGCCCCTGCCAGCTCGGCCTGTGATCCGGACGACGTGCCGCCCATGCCCTGGCCGCCCAGCAGCATGTTGGTGCGCACCCCCTGCGGGCACAGGCACGACACCTTGATGCCCTGGTCGCCGTGGGTGATCGACAGCCACTCGGCCAGGCCCACCGCGGCGTGCTTGGTGACCGAGTAGGGGCCGGCGCCCAGGTTGGTGAGCAGGCCCGCGGCGGACGCGGTGTTCAAGAGATAGCCCTCGCCGCGGGCGATCATGGCGGGAAGAACGGCCCGGGCGGCATACACGTGGGCCATCACGTTGACGTCCCATATCTGCTGCCACCCCTCGTTGGGTGCCTCGACCCCACCTACCGGGAACCCGATGCCCGCGTTCGAGCAGAACAGGTCGACGGGCCCCCAACGGTCCTCGGTGGTCTCGACCAGGCGCACGATGTCGGCCTCGAGGGCCACGTTGGTCTCGAGGCCGAGGGCCACCTCGCCCAGTTCCCCGGCCACCGTGGCGGCCCCGTTGCCGTCCAGGTCGGCCACGGCGAGGCCCCGCACCCCTTCGGCGGCGAAGCGGCGGCACAGGGCGCGCCCGATGCCGTTGGCCCCACCGGTGACCACCACGACCTTGTCGCGCAACTCCATGGTGGCGATCGTAGACGTGCGGTGTGACAGCCAAGATGCCGTGCCCCGTGCGCACTAGCGTCGGCGGGATGGGGGAACATCCTGAAGCAGAGGTCCGGGCCGCGTTCGACGAGTTCATGCGACTGGGGGCGCACGAGCGCGACTGGCCGGCATGGGCGGGGCTCTTCACCGACGACGCCAACTACGTCGAGCACTACCTGGGCACGTTCACGGGCAAGGCCGAGATCGAGGGGTGGATCGTGTCGTGCATGGCCGACTACCCGGCCATGACGTTCTCGATCGACTGGTGGGTGATCGAGGGCGACCGGGTGGTGTTCTACATCTGGAACAACCTGCCCGACCCCGCCGGCGGCGACACCCCGTACCGGTTCCCCAACGTCTCGATCATCCACTACGCCGGTGACGGCAAGTGGGACCACGAGGAGGACGAGTACAACCCGGCCCACGCCGAGCAGGTCTTCGGTGACTGGCTCGAGGCCGGCGGCCGGCGGGAGACCCCGCCCGACCCGTCGCTCACCGGTATCCCTGGTTACACGCCCGACCCGGTCGCCACGGTCTTCCCTCGCAAGGAGATCCTCGCCGAGTTCGAGCGCTACAAGGACCGGGCCCGCACCGCGGTGGCCACAGGCGACTGGGACCCGTGGGCCGACCAGTTCACCCCCGACGCCCGGTACTTCGAGCACCACTACGGCAAGTTCAACGGGCGTGAGGAGATCCGGGCCTGGATCAAGGGTGTGATGCAGCCCTTCCCGGCAATGGAGTTCCCCTACGAGTGGTGGATGGTCGACGGCAACCGGCTGGTGTTCTGGTGCCAGAACCGCCTGCCCGACCCCAGCGGCGGCGACGCCCACTTCGACGTGCCCACCCTGTGCATCCTCCACTACGCCGGCAACGGCCAGTGGTCCTACGAGGAGGACGTCTACAACCCCCGCGAGTTCCCCGACGTGATCCTGGCCTGGGTCGAAGCCGGCGGCGAGCTACCCGAGGGCCTGGATCTGACCGTCGACTGAGCCCTACCGGCCCTCGGTCCGGTGTTGGTCACCCAGGCGTCGATGGGCGGCGGCGTTCGCGGCGTCAGTGGCCGAGCAGCGTCTTGGCGATGGTGGCGACCTGCCGGCTCGTGTGTGGGTCGACGACGCCGAGTCGGTGGACGAGGCGACGTCGGTTGACCGACCGGATGAGCTCGCACTGGACGTAGCTGATCTCGTCGAGCCCCGTCGCCTCGTGCGGCTCGACCTCGACGTGGAGCGACAGGCCGCGGTCGGTGGTGGTCAGCGGAGCCAGGATCACGAACGGGAAGGTCGGACCGAACGCCTCGGGTGGCCCGAGCACGACGGCAGGTCGATGCGACGCCGGCTCGCCCGGGTGGGGCCTACCGAAGTCGACCAGCCACAGGTCGTCAATCGACGCCATCAGCCACTGAGGTCGCCGCGGCGTCCGCCAGGTACGCCTCCCACGCGACCGGATCGTCCCGAAGATCGCTGAGCTCGGCCGAGACCTGTTGGGCGAAACGCTGGCGGCGGAGCGCCTCGGCTGCGTCGCGCACGGTGTCGATGAGCGACTGGCCGGTGGCTCTGCTCAGCTCGGTGAGCTGGGCGTGGGTCGTGGTGTCGACCCGAATCGTGGTGGTGGCCATCCCCCAAGTCTACATTGTGCATGCGCTGAGATCTACAGAACCGCGTCCGAGTGCCGCGGACCGCTTCAGGCGCCGATGGCGGCGCGCATGGTGGCGTCGACGACACCCATTCGGTCGGGGCCCCAGGGGAGGGGCATCAGCACGGGGACGTCGACGCCCGCGGCCACGTAGGCCTCGACGGTGGCCCGCACTTGGGCGGGGTCACCCATCACGTCGATGGCGTCCACGAAGGCGTCGGACACGGCCGCCACGGCACCCTCTCGGTCCTTGGCGGCGTGGCGCTCGCGTATGGCGGCCACGTCGTCGCCGAATCCCGCCCGCTCGAAGTTCGCGGCGTAGGCGTCCACCACCGCGTACGAGAACAGGTCGCGCCGTGCGTACTCGATGCCGTCCTCGCGCTCGCAGACACCGGCATGGACGTAGGCGTAGATGTCGGCGTCGCCGCCTTTGCGCACCTGCTCGACCGACCAGGGCACGTGGGTCGCGGGCAGGTAGTTGAGCAGCACCCCGTCGGCCGCCTCGCCGGCGAGGGCGAGCATGGCGGGGTTCAGCGCGCCGACGACCACCTTCGGTCGCCGCTCGCCCAGGCGGACGCCGAGGCGGAACTTCGAGCACTCGTAGAAGTCGCCGGCGAAGGTGACCGGCTCGCCCGACAGGCACGCCTTCAGGAGGGTGACGTACTCGCGCACCCTGGCGAGCGGGCGTTCGCCGTAGGGCACGCCGTGCCAGCGCTGGGTGACCACCGGCGACGAGATGCCGACGCCCAAGATGATGTCCTGTTCGGGGTGCAGCGCCTGCAACGTGGCGCCGGCCATGGCCACCACCATCGGGGTGCGCAGCTGGAGGGCCAGGACGCCCGTGCCCAGGTCGAGGCCGGGCGCGGCCGCGCCGGCGGCGGCGAGCAGCGAGAAGGCCTCGGGACCCGTGGTCTCGGCCGTCCAGAACGAGCGGTAGCCCAACTCGGCGGCCCGGGTGGCGGCGGTCACCGCGGCCTGGGGGCCGAGGTTCATGAAGCTGGCGAAGGTCAGGCCCAGTGCTTCGGTTCCGGTGTCCATGGCCGATGAAGCTACTGCGGTGGGAAACACGGAATTCATCGAACATGGGGCTTGCGGCGGCTGCACCATGGGTAAGGTTGGACCAAGCCCCAGGGCAGCGTCGTGACGACAGTCACGGAACACCCGCTCGGGCGATGGAGTTGTAGCAGGTGCGACACGCTCTCAGCCCGACTCGCGGAGGTAGCAATGACCGAGACGCAGGAAATCGACATGATCAGTGAAGCGCTGGCGCTCATCGATCAGGGTCTCGGCGACATGCAGCACCGCTCCCTCGTGTCCACCAACGAAGTGGCCGACCTGCTGCTCGATGTCCGCTCCCTCCTCCGCGCCCCGTCGGCCCCGATCGCCGAAGAGGCGCTCTCCGCCAACTAGGACGACTGGTCGGGAAACGCCGCTCAGGCGGTGGCGAGCAGCTCGGCGAACGCCTCCTCGATGCATTCGCGCAAGAGGCCAGGGTCATCGACGGCGCCGGTGTCGACGACCAGGCCCATGTTGAGGGCGCCGTCGTAGGACAACAGCGTGAGGTTGAACGCCGTGCCCGCCAACGGGCCCATGGGGTAGTTGGCCTCGATCCTACCGCCCGCGATGTGGAGCGGGATCGGTGCACCGCGCACGTTCGAGGTGGTGAAGTCGATCGTCTCGGTCTGCTGGCGGGCCATCCGCACGAGCACCGACGTGGGCAGCACGTTCACCATCCCGGCCAGCCCTTCGAGCACGGCGAAGGCCCGCTCGCCCTTGGTGCGGCCCAGCCGCTCGCACACGGCGACGAACTGCTCGCCGGGATCGTCGATGGCCGTGGGCACCAGAACCCGCGAGGGGGCGAACGAGTTGCCCCCCGACGAGTGGTCCGACCGGGTGCTCACGGGCATGGCCATGCGCAGCTCGTCGACGGGTTGGCCCTTGGCCTGGTGGTACCTGCCTGCGCCGCGGGCCGCCCCGGTCACGAAGAAGTCGTTGATGCTGCCGCCCAGTGCCTTGGCGGTGCGCTTCGCGTCATGCATGGGCACCGAGAGGACTTCGAGGCGCCGCCAGAGCGACCGATCGACCCACAGGGGCGAGTGCGCTCGGTCGCTGATCATGGCCTGGCGCACCACCGACCGGCTGGTCTCGACGCCGGCCGCGCCGAGCTGGGCCCAGTGGTCGGGGTGGGCGAGCACGCCGGCGGTCTCCTCGACGCCTCGCCTCGTGGCGCCGGCCGTGCGGCGGGCCACGTGCGCGGCCGTGTCCACCAGGGTGCCCAGGAAGTTCAGGGGTGGCGCCCCGCCGGGGCCACCTGCGGCGTCGCCGGGCTCGAGCTCGGGCTCGCCCGGGTTGCGCTCGAGGTCGATGAACTGCTCGGACATGCGCACCCCGCCCACGCCGTCGGTGATGGTGTGGTGCATCTTCTGGACGATGGCCCCGCGGCCGTCGGGCAGGCCGTCCACGAGCGTGAACGCCCACAGGGGTCGCGTGCGGTCGAAGGGCGCCTGCCAGTAGCGGGTGGCGAAGTCGTAGAGGTCGCGGTCGGTCGCCTGGTCGGGCAGGCCGTCACGCCGTACGTGGAAGTCGATGTCGAAGCTGGGGTCGTCCTGCCACGTGGGTGGGGCCAGTCGGCCGAAGCCCGGGACCACCCGCTGGCGCAGGCGGGGGATGGCCTGCACCGCCCGGGCCATGCGACGGCGGAACCGGTCGAGGTCGGCCGGGCGGTCGAGCAGGGTCACGTTCGCGAACGTCGAGCTCAGGTGGGGGTCCTTCTCGATGTTCCACATGAGCGCTTCGACGTCGGACATACGCCGTTCCGCCCGTACCTCCCTGTCCGCCATGGACGTGAGGTTACGGCAGCGCTACCGGGCGATGCTGGTGTGCTTGAACTCGTTGAGCTCGGGCCACCCGGTGACGAGGTCGAGCACCCGCTCGACGGTACGTACGGCGAGCGGGCCGTCGCCGTCGGGGCCCGCCATGAGGCGGACGAACACCGACTGGTCACCGGCGATGAAGGTGGGGACGCCCCACACATCATGTTCGGCGACCACCCGGTCGTGCTCCTTGTGCACCACGTCGAGGGCGCCGTCGTGCGCCGCGTCCAGCACCTGGTCGGCGTCGAGCGCACGGGTATCGAGGACCGCCCGCAGCACGGCTTCGTCGCGTAGGTCGGCGCCGGCCACGTGGCGGGCGTCGAACAGCGCCTCGTGGACGTCGAGGAATGCCTCGGGGAACCGGTCGCGCACCGTGACGCCGACCTGGAGGGCGAGCAGGCCCGACTCGGCCGCGGGGTTGTCCCAGACGTCGGGTTGGCCCTCTTCCACGTGGGCCTGGCCGAGCGAGAAGGGGGCGAAACTGACGTCCCAGTCGGCGCCGGCCCGCAGCCCCTCTATCACGTGCAGGTGGCCGATACGGGCGAAGGGGCAGCGGTAGTCCCAGGTGACGGCGAAACTCGTGGTGCTCATGGGGTTGCCAACCACGCTGCGCCGTCGGTCATTCCACGGGCGGTAGGGGCCAGGCGCGTCGCGCCGCCACGCCCAGCACGGTGCCGAGGGCGGCACCGGCCACGATGTCGCTGGCGTGGTGGATGCGCACGTGGACCCGGCTCCCCGCCACCACCGCCGCGAGGCCGAACCAGAGGACCGGGACCCGGCTGCCGTCCGAGAGGAGCATGGCCGCGAGGGCGGCGCTGCTGGCATGCCCGCTCGGGAAGCTGCTCGTGAGGGGGGTGCGCAGGTGATGTGGGCGGTCTTCGGTGGTCAGCGGCCGGGTTCGGCGGAACAGGCGCTTGATGCCCTGGTTGACGAGCAGCGACTCGACGCCGAGGCAGACGACCAGCCGCAGGAAGGACTGCTCGTCGCGGGACGAGCGGATGCTTCGGGCCGAGCCGATGAGGGCCCAGATCAGGCTGAAGTCGCCGAGCTCGGAGGCGCCGTACATCAACCGATCGACCACGGGCCGGCCTCGCAGGTGGTCGAAGGCCCGGTCGACGGCGACATCGAGTCGTTGCACGGGCCCGGGTTCATCGGGGCCGGCGGCCGCTCCGAGGCCGCAGCTCATCGCCGAGCGCGGATCATCGGGCACCCGGCTCAGCCAACCGCGAGGACGGGGTCGGCCACCGGCGTGGGCACGAGCGACGGGTCGCCTCCCACGGCGGGGCAGAACGCCTGGAAATTGCACCAGTCGCACAGCCGGCTCGGGCGCGGCCGGAAGTCTTCGTTCTCGCAGGCCCGCTCGACCGCGGCCCAGATGGCTTCGACCTTGCGGGCGAGACCCCGGGTGGACTGCTCGGTGGGAACGGTGATGATGGCGAGCGGCTCGGCCAGGTGCAACAGCTGCACCCGCGCCGGCCGTCGGCTGAACAACTGCTCGCACATGTAGGCGTAGAAGTGGACGCCGCCGAGGCGGGACTGCTCGACCTGGACGGGCGGGGCCCGACCGGTCTTGTAGTCGGTGACGACGAGACCGCCGTCGTCATCGAGCTCGAGCCGGTCGATGATGCCCCGCAGGCGGAGGTCGCCGATCTTGACCTCGAGCTTCAGCTCGATGCCGATCGGGTGGATCGTGGTGGGGTCTTCGAGCTCGAAGTAGCGGCGGACCAGTGCCGCGGCCTCGGCCAGGAAGGTCGCCTCGCTGGGCGGGTCGAGGCCCAGATCCACGAAGTCCGGATGGGAGCGGAACTCATCTGTGGCCTCGTCGAGGCATGCGATCGCCCGCTCGATGGTGCGCTCGTCCGCAGGTGCGACGAACAGACGCTCGAGAGCGGCGTGCACCAGGGTGCCGCGGCTGGCCGGCACCGAGGGCGCCTCGGGAAGCCGGTCGATCGCCGAATAGCGGAAGGCGAGTGCACAGTCCTTGAACGTGGACACCTTCGAGGGCGAGAGCGATGCGGGTAACGCCAGAGCCATGGGCCAACTGTACGCACGAGGTGCGACAGCCAAGGTCGACCTGGCCCGCTCCCCTCAGGCGACCGCGCGGCGTATGTCGTCGGCGACGGCGTCGGGGTCCTCGAGGGGCCCGAAGTGCCCGAGGTCGTCGAACACCACCAACTCGCCGTGGGGCAGGGCATCGGCGATCGCGGGTGCGAACGCGGCGGGGCCGACCCGGTCCGTCCCACCCAGGGCGATGGTGGTCGGGATCTCGATGTCGCCCAGGTGGGCGAACGCTGCGTGATTGGCACCCATCCGGTAGACCTGCGCCTCGTTCTCGGGCCGGCACCGAAGCGTGAGCGATCCGTCCTCGTCGATCCTGAAGCCGCCGTCCACGTAGGCCCGCAGGGCGTCGGGCCGGAGCGCGCTCAGGGGTGGCTTGGACGAGAAGTTCTCGAACGCTTCTTCGGCCGACTCGAACCGGTCCCGCCGGCGCAGGGCCCCGTCGGCGAGCGCGTTGCCCCGGCCCGAGCCGGCGCTGCCCGAGTCGTCGGGCTCGTCGGGGTCGCCCGGGAAGACGACCGGCTCGTAGCAGTACAGGGCACCGAACGTGCCCGGTCGGCCCTGCTCGGCGAGGAGGAGAGCGGCACCGCCCTTGGAGTGCCCCACGGCCGTGAGCGGGCCGTCCTGGTGCAGGTGGTCGACGACGGCGAGCACGTCGTCGGCGAAGCCGCTCCAGTGGAAGTCGAGCCCGTCCGGGGTCTCGCTCTCGCCGTGGCCGCGCAGATCGGGCGCCCAGCAGTGGAACGCGTCGCTCAGGCGGCGGGCCACGGGCTCCCACACCCGCCCGCAGAAGCCGGTGGCATGGGCGAGGAGGAGCGGCGGCCCGTCACCCCCCAGGTCGTGGAGGGCCAGGATGACGCCGTCGGTGGATCGGACTCGGTCCATCGCCCCATCCTGTCATCGGGCCGCGCTCGGACTCTGTGCGCCTGCGGGTCGGCGTCAGGGCAGGGCGATGAAGCCGTCGACATCGTTGACGTTGTTGGCGGCGGTGACGTTCAGGGTGCCGGCGCCGATGAAGTCCGGGCTGTTGTCCCAGTATTCCTGGGTGCGGCCACCGTTGGGGTCGACGAAGGTGACGCGGTAGGTGCCGGGGGGCAGGTTGTTGATGGCATAGGTGCCGTTGGCGGCGGTGACGGCGCCGCCGTTGATGCCGGTGGGCCCGATGGCGAGGACCCAGGCGCCGGGTACGGGGTCGAACGACGGATCGTCGGTGACGGTGCCGGACATGGATCCGGTGTTGCGGTCGAGGGCGGCGTTGGTGGCGGCAGGAGCCGTGACCGAGGTGGCGCCAGCGAGGTTGGTGGCGGGTTGGTTGTTGTGCCATTCGGCGTTGTGGAGGCCGGCGGCGTCGATGAAGATGATCTTGTAGGGGCCGGGGACGACGTTGAGGCTGTAGGCGCCGGAGCCGTCGGTGACTCCCGCACGGGCGATGGCGGTGTTGGGGCCGGTTTCGGTGACGGCGCCGGTGACGGCGCCGTCGGTGGGGGCCATGGTGGCGTCGGCGGCGCCGGGCGCCGCGGGTGTCGCTGCCGCCATTCCGGCTTCGATGAGGGCCACCACGACAACTTGTGCAAGTCCGGACAACGGTGGCCGGTGTGCCCCCATGTTCAACCCCTCTCGACGCGCACCGAACTGGTGGGCTGACCGAGCGGGACGGGCCGTATCATGGCGGGTCACCGGGGTCAGGAGGGGAGTGCCGTCGCCGCCCAGGCTGTCGACGACCAGGCTGACCCGTTCCGCAGCTGATCGGATTCGGACCAGCCGATCAGCGACCAGGCGGGGTCGAGGCGGTGCTCGGCCAGGAGCACGAAGATGCGGTCCATGGTGGACTCGTCGAGCGCCTGGTGCCCGTCACGCAACACGGCGAGCAACAGGTCGGCGGGCACGATCGTCACATCCGGGTGGTGGTCGGCCGCCTCGCACGTCACCAGCAGCGCGTCGAGGAACGGCACCCACGGCAGGTGGTCGGACAGCGCCACCCGTGTCGCGTTCGTCAGGTGCAGGAGGTCCTGGGCGTCGTGCTCGACGTCGGCGCCCGTCACCTGGAGGACGAAGGCGCCCGCGGGGCCCGCGACGAAGCGTGCCTCACCCACGCCGGCCAAGGCGTATTGCCGCGGGAGCGTCAACAGCAGTCGATCGAGATCTGAGGTCGCCAACCCCGGGGACGTCGCCACGTTGTCTCATCGACCTCCGGACCGTGTGCCCTTAGGAAGTGGGCTTCAGGTGGCGGCTTGCCCGTCGAGCCGCGCCCGCGACTCCGACGCGGCCCACGCGAAGACGCCCTTGGCCATGGTGGAGCGCTCGCCTTTCGCCCGCTGCCCGAAGACCTCGGCCCGGGCCCGGTGGGCCATGGCGGAGTCGGGGTCCGCCATCGCGGCCATCTCGGCCAGATGACCGGCGAGGCGCAGGTCGCCATCGGCCGCCAACTCGGACGCCCGGGCCGCGAGGGCGTCGGCGCCACCGGCGAGCGCGGCGACCTCGCGTGCCACGGCCACGTCGGGGGCGGGCTTGAGGTTCGCGGGGTTGCCGTCGTACCAGCCCCCGTAGAGGCGCCACACGTTGTGCACGATGAACTCGGGCTCGTCGTACACCGGCTGCAGGTAGGGCTTCTCGGCGAGGTCTGCCGGCGGGGAGACGGTGTGCAGGATGTCGTCGAGGCGGGCCCCCTGGTTCATGAGCGCCAGAGTCTGGTCGTGCAGCGACTCGAGGTACGCGGCGGTGTCGTCGAGCACCATGGTCACGTCGTCGGCGCCGACGATCGGGAGGCCGTGGCCGGGCAGCAGGACCTCGGCTCCCAGCGTGGCCATGGCTCGCAGTGCGGCCGCCCAGTCTCGGGCGAAGCGCTGCACCTTCTGGGGATTGCCGGCGTTGGGCGCGCACCAGATGAAGAGGTCGCCCGCGCACAGCACCTTGCGCTCGGGCGCCCACACCCACGTGGCGTCGTCGGTCTCACCCCGGGCGTGGTGCAGCTCGAGGGCCAGGTCGCCGACGGTGACGTCGAGGCGGTCGCGGTAGGTGAGGTCGGGTCGGCGGTAGTCGGTGGGCCAGCGCAGGTTCGGCATCTGGAACTGCCGCTGGTTGATGACGCCGTTGTACCCGGCCGTCTCGCGGTATCGGTCGAACCGGGGGTTGATCTCCTCTTGGGCGACGACCCGTGCCGGTGGCAGGCCGCCCTCGGTGTTCTCCGCGTCGAAGACGGCTGTGCCGAAGACGTGGTCGATGTGGCCATGGGTGTAGACCGCGGTGTCGAACCGCTCGCCGGTCCACGCCCTCACGGCCTGGTGGATCGCGGGTGCGGCGAACGTGCTGCCGGTGTCGACGAGGCACAGGCCGTCGCCGGTGGAGAAGGCAGCCACGTTGGCGAACGACTCCACGAACGCTGTCCCGGCACCCACTTCGACCAACTCGTTGCTCGCGGCCATCGGGTGGCGCTTCTCGGCACCGCCCTCGCCGTGGAGGATGCGGTGCGAGAGGTCGAGCAGATCGGTGGGCATGGCCGTCTCCTGGTCTCCAGGTGGAGTCGGGGGCCGAGCCTACGTCGGTGCGGCGCCGAGCGGGTCGGGTCGGCAGCGAGGTGCGGGCGCTCGCGGGGCGGGCGCCGCTCGACCTCCCTACTGTGGTGCAGGTGACCATGGCTGACGACACCGCCCGTGCCCGTGCTGCGCTGCTCGACCCGGAACTGTCGACGATCGTCGACATGGTCTTCTCGGTGGACGGCCCGGCCGAAGCGCCCACCTACCAGGCGGCCTCGGCCGACGGGTCGGTGCGCTTCTCCCGGGTCGAGGACGGCCCCGGGTGGGCGTTCACCGTCGATGACGTCGACGGCGCCGATCCACTGGCCGACCAGGCCACGGACCGGTTCGCCCCCCTCGCCGACGAGCGGGCCACCCCCTTCCCGGCGCGCTCGGACAACGCCTACCCCTACGGCTTCGAGCAGGTGACCCAGCTGTTCGATTCGCCGGTCGCGCCCGACCTGTGCGTGATGCACAGTGCCTCGCACAACTGGGAGGACCAGGGGGGGCACCGGGGCGAGCACGGGTCGATCGGCATCGTCCAGGCCCGGGCGCCGTTCATCATGGCCGGTGCCGGTGTGGCTGCCCGCGGCACGGTGGCGTCGGCCTGCCGGCTCGTCGACGTCGCCCCCACCGTGCTGGCCCTGGCCGGTGGCGGTGCGGCACCGGCGGGCGTCGGCCAGAACGGGCAGCCCCTCGCCGGTGCGCTGCTGGCCCGTCAGGACGGGCGGGTGCTCACCGATCTCGTCGACGACGGTCAGGCCGCACCCGACCACGTGGTGGGCTTCCTGCTCGATGGCGCGAACGCCAACGTGCTCTACGACCTGGCCGCTCGGGGCCATGCGCCCAACGTGGCGCGGCTCATGGCGATGGGCACCACCTACGCCCACGGCGCCATGTCTTCGCTGCCCACGGTGACGCTCGCCAACCACACGTCGATCCTCACCGGCGCTCAGCCCGGCCATCACGGCATCCTGCACAACGCGTGGTGGGACCGCGCCCGGGGCGAGCAGGTGATCACCAACTCGCCCGACACCTGGACCACGTCGATGGATCGGCTCGACCCGTCGGTGGAGTCCATCCACCAGGCTGTGCACCGCAACTGGCCCGGCGCCTTCACGGCGTCGATCAACGAGCCCTGCGACACCGGTGCCGACTACTCCACGTTCGGGGTGATGCGCGCCGGCGGATCGATCGACCGCCCGCCGCCCATCGCCGAGTTGCCGCACGCCACCGAGCGCTTCGTGCGCCCGGTCAAGGAGTACCAGTGGTCGTCGCGGGTCGACCACACGGGCGTCAGCCAGGCCCGTCGGGTGTGGTCGGGTGAGTTCGGCGCCCTTCCCCGGTTCTGCTGGGTGAACTTCACCCTCACCGATGCCGCCTTCCACGAAGGGGGGCCCTACTCCGAGATCGCCGCCGCGAGTGTGGCCGACACCGATGCCCGGGTCGGCGAGGTCCTCGACATCGTCGAGCAGGCCGGGGTGTTCGATCGCACCGCCTTCTTCCTCCTTGCCGACCATGGCATGGAGGAGAGCAACCCCGAGGTCCGTGGCGACTGGGCCGACGCGCTCGCCGCCACTGGCATCGCCTACCGCGACGAGGCCTACGGCTTCATCTACCTCAACCCCTGAGCGGGACTGCGAACTCGGCGCATCGACTGCGCTGAGAGGGGAGTGGATGCGCCGACTTCGGGGCCGAGCGGCGCCGTGCGGGCGGGCGACCTCAGCCCTGGAAGTGGGCGAGCACCTGCTGGAGCTCGTCGGCGAGGGTGGCCGGGGTGATGTAGCCCTCCTCGTCGCGGATCTCGTCGAAGTGGTCGCGCACGTCCTCGAGGGTGATCTCGGGGTTGTAGTACCCATGGGTGAGCCCCACGAACATGCGGGCGATGCGGCCGCCGGCCGCCGAGTAGATCTCGCCGGTGACCGGGCAGTCCTCGTGGGCCAGCCAGGCGACGATGGGCGACACGGTGCTCGGCTCGAGCTTGTCGGCCAGCGGGCCGAGCAGCTCCTCGGTCATGCGGGTGCGGGCGATCGGTGCGATGGCGTTGGCCTTGATGTTGTTGCGGGCGCCCTCGACGGACAGCACACGGGTGAATCCGACGAGGCCCATCTTGGCGGCGCCGTAGTTGGTCTGGCCGAAGTTGCCGAGGATTCCCGCGTTCGACGAGGTGTTGACGACGCGGCCGTAGTTCTGCTCGCGCATGAGGGCCCAGGCCGGGCGGGTGACGTAGAACGCGCCCTTGAGGTGCACGTCGAGCACCGGGTTGAGGAGCTCGGGGGTCATGTTGTGAAACGCCTTGTCGCGCAGGATGCCGGCGTTGTTGATGACGATGTCCACCTTGCCGAAGGCGTCGACCGCGGTCTGGACGATGGCCTCGCCGCCCTCGGGGGTCGCCACGCTGTTTGTGTCGGCCACGGCCACGCCGCCGAGGTCGTTGATCTCCTGGGCGGTGGTGTGGGCCGGGCCCTCGGTGCCCTCGCCTGAGCCGTCGACCGTGCCGCCGAGGTCGTTGATGACGATCTGTGCGCCGCGCGAGGCGAGGAGCAGCGCGTGCTCGCGGCCGAGGCCACCGCCTGCGCCCGTGATGATCGCGACCCTGTTGTCGAACCCGATGTCAGCCATGGCCGACGAAGGTAGTCAGCGCCCCGGTCCGAACCGAAATTGCGTCAGGCGCGCCTGCTGCGTGACGGAGATCGACGCCAGAACGGGAGGTCGCGTTCAGCCGACCACGCCGAGCGTGTCGATGGCGTGTTGGCGGAGGCGCTTGTAGTCGACCTTGCCGTTGGGGGCGCGTCCGATGGTGTCGATCACCACGACCCGCCTGGGTGCCTTGTAGTGGGCCAGCCGTTCCTTCACGTGGGCGATCAGGGCGTCCGGGTCGACCGACGCGCCGGGAGCCGCCTCGACCACGGCGGTGATGGCCTCGCCGAACTTGTCGTCGGGGACGCCCACGGCGACGGCATCGGCGACCGAGTCGTGCTCCTTCAGCACCTCTTCGACCTCCTCGGGGAAGACCTTCTCGCCGCCCGTGTTGATGCACTGCGAGCCCCGCCCCAGGAGCACGAGCCCGCCGTCGGCATCGACCTGGGCGTGGTCGCCGGGCATCGAGTAGCGCTCGCCGTCGATCTCGATGAACGTGGCCGCGGACTTGGCCTCGTCCTTGTAGTAGCCCACCGGCGTGAAGCCCTTCACCGCAACGCGGCCGATCTCACCAGACCCGGGCATGACGTCGCGGCCGGCGTCGTCCACCACGCGGGCGTTCTCGCCGAGCTGGAACTTGGCCGTGCCCGCGGTGCCACCTGCGCTCGACACCGACTGGCCCATGCCGAGCGCCTCGGACGACGAGAAGGCGTCGATCAGCATCATCCCGCCGTGATGGCCGAGGAGGGCCTGCTTGACGGGCTCGCTCCACATGACGCCCGACGAGATGAGCAGGAAGAGGCTGGAGAGGTCCCATCGGTCGGGCTCGGCATCGAGGGCGCGCAACATGGGCTTGGCGAAGGCATCGCCGACGATGACCACCATCTGCACACCGTGGGCCTCGATGGTGTCGAAGAGCTCGGCGATGTCGAGGTGCCGGGAGGGCAGGGTGACCACCGAGCCGCCCACGCTCAGGTTCTGGAGCATCATGAACCATCCGGTGCCGTGCATGAGGGGGCAGGCGGGCATGCCCACGGGCCGGCCGGGCTCCGCGGCGAGGGCGCGCACGGCATCGAGGTCCTGGTCGGCGCCGTAGGTGGGAGCGGTGTTCCCCGTGAGGGCGACGAAGAGGTCCTGTTGACGCCACATCACCCCCTTCGGCATGCCGGTGGTGCCTCCCGTGTACAGCATGAGGATGTGGTCGCCGCGCCGTCCCCACGGGGCCACCGTGCGCCCGGTGGCCGCCTGCGCCGCGGTCTCGTAGGGCGTGGCCCATCCGGGGCACGGGCCGCTGCCGTCGTCCACCCACAGCCAGGTGACCACACCGGGCACGCGGTCGCGGATGTGGTCGATGCGCCCGGCGAAGGTGCCGTGGAAGACCACCGCGATCGCATCTGCGTTGTCCCACAGGTAGCTGAGCTCGTCGTCGGCGTAGCGGTAGTTGGTGTTCACGGGCACGAGGCCCGCCTTGAAGCAGGCGAACACCGTCTCGAGGTACTCGGGGCAGTTGTGAAGGTAGAGGGCCACCTTGTCCTGCTCGGCCGCGCCCGCGTCGAGGAGCGTGCGGGCGATGCCGTCGGCCCGCCGGTCGAAGGCGCCCCAAGCGATCTGTCGATCACCCTGCACCTGGGCAGGGGCGTCGGGCGTGGTGTCGGCCACCGTCTCCCACACGTCCGCGAAGTTCCAGCCGGCCATCGGATCCCCCTCCGTCGAGCAGTCGCCGAAGTGTAGGGAGTCCCGGACGTCGGCTCCTCCTCCGCCACCGCTCGCTCGGAGTCTCGGCCCCACTACCGTCTCGGCATGGATTTCGATCTGGCGGCCGACGACGACCCGCGGCGCCTGGCGGTGCGGGACTGGCTGGCGGCCCACCCGTCGCCCACCGGCGCGCAGCTCGCCGCAGCCGGCTACGTGGCGCCGCACTGGCCCGAGCCCTTCGGCCTCGACGCCGACCCCCTGCACCAGTTGCTCATCGACGAGGAGCTGCGGGGCGCCGGGGTATCGCGCCCCGAGAACCCCATCGGCATCGGCTGGGCCGGTCCCACCCTTCTCCACGGCGGCACCGACGACCAGAAGGCCCGCTACCTGCCCCGGCTCCTCTCGGGTGAGGACTTCTGGTGCCAGCTGTTCAGCGAGCCGGGCGCGGGGTCCGACCTGGCCGGCCTCGGCACGCGGGCGGTGCGCGACGGCGACGAGTACGTGGTGAACGGCCAGAAGATCTGGACGACGATGGCCCACATCTCGGCCTTCGGCATCCTGATCGCGCGCACCGACGCCGACGCGCCGAAGCACAAGGGCGTCTCGTACCTCGTGTGCCCGATGGACCTGCCCGGCATCGAGATCCGCCCCATCGTCGACATGTGCGGCACCCACAGCTTCAACGAGGTCTTCTTCACCGACGTGCGCATCCCCGCCGAGAACCTGGTGGGCGAGGAGAACGAGGGCTGGGCGCTCGCCAAGGTGACCCTGGGCAACGAGCGGGTGTCGCTGTCCAACCCGGGCGCCCTCTGGGGCCGCGGCCCCACCGCCGAGGACCTGCTCGATCTCGTGCGCCGTTCGGGCGGCACCCACGATCCGTTGCTGCGCCAGCGCCTGGCGAGCCTCCACACGGAGTCCCAGCTGCTGCGGCTCATCCGCCTGCGGACCCTGAGCGCCCGCATCCGCGGTGAGCAGCCCGGGCCCGAGGCCTCGATCCGCAAGATCCTCGCCGACGAGCACGGCCAGAACATCATGGGCATCGCCAAGGACCTCGCCGGAGCCGGTGGCATGCTCGGCTCGACCGGACCGCTGGGCGCGCCCGTCGACCTCTGGCACTACGGCTACCTCTTTGCGCCCGCGCTCACGGTGGGCGGCGGCACGGGTGAGGTGCAGCGCAACATCGTGGGCGAGCGGGTCCTCGGCCTCCCCCACGACATCGATGTCGAGGTGGGCCGGACCTGGGCCGAGACCCGACTGACCGCCGTCTGACGGTGCGGGCCCTCGTCACCGGCGGCGCCGGCCTGTTGGGTGCCCGGCTCGCCGTCGACGCTCCGCCGCAGACCGATCTCCACGTCACCTGGCACCGCACCCCGCTGCCCGCGTCGCCCGGCGAGGGGCATCAGGTGGACCTGGCCAACCGCGACGCGACCGCGACGCTGATCGGTCGGCTCCGGCCCGACGTGGTCATCCACACGGCCTACGCGGTGGCCGACGGCGAGCGCGCCATCGTGGAGGCGTCGGGTCACGTGGCCGAGGCGAGTGCGGCCGTGGGCGCCGCGCTCGTCCACCTGAGCAGCGACGTGGTGTTCGACGGCGAGCACGCGCCCTACACCGAGGACGACGCCGTCGTCCCGGTCTCGGTCTACGGCCGCCACAAGGCCGCGGCCGAGGCGGTGGTGCGCCGCCACCTTCCCGACGCGGCGATCGTGCGGACGTCGTTGATCACCTGGGCTGAGCCGCTCGACCCCCGGTCGGCCTGGGTGGCCGATTCGCTGCGTGACGGCGACCCGATCACGCTGTTCACGGACGAGATCCGTTGTCCGGTGCGCCTCGACGACCTGTCGGCCCAGGTCTGGGAGATCGCCTCCATGGGCCCGGCCGGCGCTTGCGGGCCCTGGCACCTCGTCGGCAGCGAGGCCTGCTCGCGCCACGACCTCGGCGTGATGATCGCGTTGCACGCCGGCCTCGACCCTGCCGGGATCCAGTCGGCGAGCAGTCGGGCGCAACCGGGGCCCCGCCCCCGCGACCTGCGCCTCACGGCCGCCCGGTCCGACGCCGGCCTCTCGACCCCGGCCCGTTCGGTCCGCAGCCTGTTGCTGCCCGCCCCCTGATCCGCTGCCAGCCACCCGCCGCCGCCCGACGCCGGCGCCCGACGCCGCCGCCCGTGACGCCCGCGGCCGAGGCGAGAACCACCGTGGGGCGGGCGGGCTACGGTCGGCGCCATGAAGATCAGCATGCAGCTCCAGTACTCGGGCGGCTTCAAGGAGTCGGCGCAGCAGGTGGCCGACCTCGAGAGGGCCGGGCTCGACATCGTGTGGGTGGCCGAGGCGTACGGCTACGACGCGCCGAGCCTCATGGGCTACCTGGCGGCCCGAACCGAGACGGTGCAGATCGCCGCGGGCATCCTGCCCATCTACACGCGGACGCCCACGCTGATCGCCATGACCGCGGCGGGCATCGACGCCCTCAGTGACGGGCGCTGCATTCTCGGCCTGGGTGCCTCCGGCCCCCAGGTGATCGAGGGCTTCCACGGTCTGCCCTACGACCGGCCGCTCACCCGCACGCGGGAGATCATCGAGATCTGCCGCAAGGTGTGGCTCCGCGAGCGGGTGACCTACGAGGGACGGTGTTACACCTTGCCGCTCCCCGAGGAGCAGGGCACCGGCCTCGGCAAGCCGCTCAAGATGATCACCCACCCCGTCCGCGACCGGATCCCGATCTACGTCGCGTCGCTCGGCCCGAAGAACGTGGCGATGACCGCCGAGGTGGCCGACGGCTGGCTGCCCATCTTCTACCTGCCCGAGAAGGCCGCCGCCGTGTGGGGCGACGATCTCGCCGCCGGTGCAGCCGGGCGGGCCGACGACCTGGGCCCGCTCGAGGTGGTCGCCGGCGGGGCGGTCTGCATCGGATCGCCCGAGACGGCGAAGGCGGTACGAGACTTCGCCCGACCGATGGTGGCGCTCTACGTGGGGGGCATGGGTGCCCGGGGCCGCAACTTCTACAACGACCTGGTCTGCCGTTACGGCTTCGAGGCCGAGGCGAAGGAGATCCAGGACCTCTACCTCGACGGCCACAAGAAGGAGGCCGCCGCCGCCGTCCCCGACGAGCTGCTCGACTCCATCTCGCTCTGTGGCGACGAGGGTTACGTGAAGGAGCGCATCGAGGCCTACAAGGCATCGGGGGTGACGGTGCTCAACGTGACGCCGGTGGACGACGATCCGGTGGCCCTCATGGAGAAGATCAAGGCCTGGGCCGGGTAGCCGGTCAGCGGTAGGCGCCCGGCGAGGTGAACATGTGGCGGTGCCACCGGCCGGGTGTGGCCACCAGCGCCCGGGGGTAGTCCTCGAACAGCCAACGGGCGAAGTTGCGCCTCGTCCACGCGTTGAAGCCGGCGGCGGCGAGCGCTCCGTCGGCCCCCTTGCGGTGCCGGAGGCCGCGGACCAGCAGCCGCGACGCCCGGTGGTCGGCGAAGAGGTCGCGGCGCACCGCCTCCTGGTAGCGGGTGGCGGCGAGGTGGGGGTCATTGGGGCCGGTCTGGAGCAGGGCCTCCGCGGCGCGTATGCCGGTGAGCAGGGCCTGGCCGATGCCCTCGCCGCTCATGATGTCGCCGGCCGCGGCCGCGTCGCCGACGAAGAGGGCCCGGCCCGCCGTGAGCGGGACGGCGTCGATACGCGTGGGAATCGGCCACGCCCGGTGCGGGGCCTCGGGCCGGGCGGCGTCGCCCAGGATCGACCGGATGTGCGGCCGTTGCAGCAGTTCGGGCCAGAGCGCCTTCATCGCGGGGACCGACACCTTCGCGCCACGGTGGATGCCGAGGCCCACATTGGCCCGGCCCCCGGCAAGGGGGAACGACCATGCGTAGCCGGGGAGGAGGTCGGCGTCGAACCAGATGTGCAGATCCCGTGAGGCGGCGGGCGACACGTCGCGGAAGTACTGGCGGAACGCGTGCCAGTCGCCGCGGTAGCCGGCCTGGTGCACGCCGAGGTACTTGCGCATCGGCGACCACATGCCGTCGGCGGCCACCGCGTACCGGGCATCGAGGGTGCCGATGCCGTCGACGGTGAGTCGCATGCGGTCGGCTCGCGGTGCGGTGGCGTCCGTGCAGGCGTGACCGTCGAGCACCGTGGCCCCCGCATCGCGTGCGAGGTCGAGCACCGCGGCGTCGAGGTCGAGTCGACGGGCGATCGCGGCGTACCGGCCCCCGCCCGAGGGCAGCGGGAAGCAGACCTCGCGACCCGAGGGCGCCCGGATCACCACGTCGTCGACCGGGTGCCAGGATGCGACCGCAGACGGGTCGAGGCCGAGGCCCTCGAGGAGTCGGAGCGCGCCGGCGGTCAGGCCGTCACCGCAGGACTTGTCGCGAGGGAACCTGGCCCGGTCCACGACCACCACCTCACGACCCGCTCTGGCGAGGGTGATGGCGGCGGCGGCGCCGGCGGGTCCGCCGCCGACGACGGCGATGTCGGCGATCAAGGCAACCGGTCAGGTCGGGCGTCAGGCCAGGGCGAGGATCTCGTCGAACCCCTCCTGCATGCAGGCCATAAGGGTGTCGGGGTCACCGACTGCGGCGGGGTCGGTGTTGAAGCCGATGTTCAGGTCCTGCTGGTAGCTCAGCAGGGTGATGTTGGCGGCGGCGCCGGTCATGGGGCCGAAGGCGAACTGGCCGGTGAACTCGGCGCCGGCAAGGTAGAGCGGGATCGGTGCCCCTGGCACGTTGCTCGTGACGAAGTCGACCCCCTTCAACATGGCGCCGAAGAGCCCGGTGGTGATCTCCTTCGGGAGCCGGTTGAGCAGGCCCGCCATCGGGTCGACCAGGGTCAGCGCGGGCTCGGCCCGGGCCTGTTCGACGAGGCGCCGCACCTCTCGCATGCGCGTGACCGGGTCGGCGATGGCCAGCGGCACCTCGAAGCGTGCCGGCGCGAACTGGTTGCCGGCCTCGTCGACGGTGTCCTCGGAGCGGATGTTGATGGGCATGGTCATCCGCAGCGAGTCGGTGGGGAGGCCGTGGCGGTCGTGGTAGCGGCGCCAGCCGCCCAGGATCGCAGCCACGAAGGCATCGTTCAGCTTGCCCCCGGCGGCCTTGGCGGCCCGCTTGGTGTCGTCGATGGGCACCGTGAGGCTGTCGAAGCGGGCGCTGAGCGACCGGCCGACCATCACCGGGCTCAACGGCTCGACGGCGGGGCGCAGCATGCGGGCCACCGACTGCGCCGTCTCGCTCAGCACGCCCGACGTGCCGATGGGGTCGGCTGCGGCCAGGCCGACGGCCCCGACGACGGTTCCCAGGGATCGTTTGGCGATGCCGGCACCTCTGCGGCGCTCGTGGTTCAGTGCGTCGAGGAACCGCTCGCGCTGATTCATCACGTGGACGGCCGGCGCGTCGGGCATCGGGCCACGATCACCGGGGTCGCGCTCGAGGTCGAAGGTCGCGAGCATGAGGGCCACGCCGCCGACCCCGTCGGTGATGGCGTGGTGGATCTTCATGATGAGGCCGGCGCCGCCGTCGGCGAGGCCCTCGACCACGGTGTACTCCCACAACGGACGGGCACGGTCGAAGCCCTGCATGGCGATCGGCTCGGCGATCTCGTAGAGGTTCCGGAGCGAGCCGTCGCCCCCGGCCCGTACCCACCGGAGATGGAAGTTGATGTCGAAGTTGGGATCGATCTCCCAGCGGGGCGGCGCGACCGACAGCGGGTTCGAGACCACCCGTTGACGGAGCCTCGGCACCTTGCGGCTCGCCCGCTCGATCACCTCGGCCATGACCGCACGGTCGGGTGGCTCGTCGAGCAGCACCACCGAGGTGATGGTGCTCCGCAGCATCGGATTGTGCTCGATCGTCCACATGAGCTTGTCGGCGTCGCTCATGCGGTCCTGGTAGTGGATCTCGCCCTCGGCCATGGGTGGAGGCTATGTCAGTGCTCAGCGCACGCGGCCGTGGGCAGGGAGCCCGCCCGGGATCAGGTGGGCAGCTTGGTGACGGTGTCACCGGGCCGGACGGTGCCGCCCGCGACGACCTTGGCGTTCACCCCCCGGAGGTGCAGTTGGGTCCCGACGGGTGAGTTGACGAATCGCAGTGCGTCTTTGCCGAAGCGCTTCGCGAACTTCGCGCAGCCGCGGTGGGGCTGATCGGTGATCTCGATCACGGCTGACCCCAGGCCGAGGCGGGTGCCGGGAGTCAGGTTCGCCTCGCTGAGATCGAGGTCGAGGTGCAACTGGTCGCCGGCGAGGGCGCGGTGGGCAGGATCCGCCGCGATCAGGGCGGAGACGCGGGCATTGATGAGGTTGAGCTGCATGTCGGGGTGGGCCCCACGAAAGAGCATCCGTGGACTGGGCCGGTCTTTCCAGGTGTCTCCCACCAGACCCTCGGCGAGATCGAGCTCGCCGACGTCGAGTATCTCGCGCTCGCCGACGGCGGGCCGGCGCACGATCAGCTCGACCCGGCCGCGGTCGACGGGGGCGGCGCGGACATGGTCGAGCCCCGCCTCCAGGGTCGTCGTGGGCACGTGGTCCATCCCGCCAGCCTGGCGTGCCGGCCGCGAGCGGACAAGCGGTTTCCGCGACGGTCGGTGATGCCGTCGGTAGGATCGCCCCGACGCTCGACGCGGTGAGGACGGACCGTAGATGAAGACAGGCCCCGGGCGTCGCCCCCGGCGAGGTGCAACTCCGGGCATCGTGCACTTCCTCCACGTCAGGAAGACGGGGGGGACCGCGGTCAAGCACGTCCTCGAGGAGCACGCGGCGGATTCCCCCTACGACATCCGGCTGCATACCCACGAGTTCGGGCTGCGCGACGTGCCGATGGGGGAGTCGGCGGTCTGGTTCCTCAGGGACCCGCTGTCCAGGTTCGTCAGCGGGTTCTACAGCAGGCAACGTCAAGGGCGCCCGAAGTACTTCGTTCCCTGGAAGCCGGCCGAGCGAGCGGCCTTCGAGCACTTCGCCACCCCGAACGCACTGGCCCTGGCGCTGTCGTCGGATGACCCGTCCGAGGTCGCCCGGGCCCAGGCGGCGATGAGGGGCGTCAACCACGTGCGCAGCTCCTACTGGGACTGGTTCGAGAGCGCCGAGTACCTCGAGTCCCGATCCGCGGACGTCCTCTTCATCGGCTCGCAGGAGAACCTGGCGGGTGACTTCGAGACCCTCAAGTCGATCCTCGGCCTGCCGGAGGACGCGGCGCTGCCCACCGACGAGGTGCTTGCCCACCAGAACCCGCGAGGGTTGGACCGGCACCTCGACGAGCAGGCGACACGCAACCTCGAGCACTGGTACCGCGAGGAGTACGCCTGCCTCGCGGCCTGCGCGGCGCTGCAGACCCGCGTCGGCGGCGAGGCCGGGGTCAGCAGGTGGTGGCGCCGCCGTTCCGGTAGTAGCCGCTGAAGGTGTCGTTCTCCGTGTGGCCGTCCACATAGGTGCGCGTGCGGGTGGTGACGACGTCGGTGCAGTTGCCCCGTGGGCTGGTGGTCTGGCCGGTCTGGGCACCGGTCGCGTAGCGGGTGGAGTACAGGTGCACGGTGATGCTGGTGTCGGTGTAGGTGGGCCAGATGAGCACGCCGTAGGGCGTGTTGTTCTGGATGACGAAGTTCGGCGAGGGCCAGGAAACCGTCGACTCCCGACCGAAGGGGTATCGGCTCAGGTGCTCGGTGTGCATCTGATAGCTCGTGATGTCGAGGCCCGCGTGGAAGGCGGCGTTGAACGACGTGGTGGCGAACTGGGACACGCCGCCACCGATGCTCTCGACGTGTCGGCCCTGTTCGATGGCCCCGGCGAGGACGAATCCGTTCGCCGCGGTGCGCTGGCCGGCGGTCTCGTTGATCGAGAAGTGACCGCCCGGCATGATCACCGTGCCGCGCACGATGTCGGCCATACGGTTGATGTTGGTGTTGCGGCCCTCGCAGCAGTTGTGATGTGTCGTCATCCGGCAGCCGCTGGCGTTCCCCGAGTTGCACGGCTCCTCGTCCGGGATGCTGATCTCTTCGACGATGCCGAGGTCTTCGGCCTCGGCCGTGGTGAGGTCGGGCTCTCGCGGCCCGAGCTCGAGGTCGACGGTTCCCTCGCCGGCGACCATCGCCTGGGAGACGATCCGTGCGGAGCCCGGGGCGCAGCAGCCGGTGCCGGACCGGCCCGGGATCACCTCGGGGCCGGCCGGGCCCACGGTGAAGCTCGCGTTCACCGGCGCCTCACCGAAGTCCGGCAGGATGAGGGGCAGGTCGGTCTTGATCTTCTCCTTGTCGATCTTCAGCTTGAGCCGGGCCGCTCCGACCCTGGAGCTCACCCAGTTCTTGAGCTGGTCGGGGGTGGCGCTCGCGGTCTCGCCCCCGGCGTTGATGACGAGCGGCTCGGCGGTCATCTCGTTGGCCTGGACGGCCAGTGCCTCGCCCTGGGCATCGGAGAAGCGCGGCGGGATCGTCCTGTTCGCCACGGTGAGCACCAGGTCGTCGTCGGGCCCGGTGGTCGTGCGGCCCTCTTCGTTCAATTCCGCGACGAGGTCTTCGGGGGCGATTCCCTGGCCCGGCGTGCCCGCCACCGCCTCGTAGCTGCCCTCGACCACCTCGATGCTCGGTTCGACGGGAGCCGTGCGCTCCTCGCCCTGCAGGGTGATCAGGGCGTCCTCGACCCTGACGGGGTTGGCCTTGAACCGCAGGGGCGTCGCTCCGGGCTCGAAGAACGACTGGGCCCAGGCGACGGGCCGGCCGACGACCGAGCCGGTGCGGCCCTCCTCGAGGGCGCGAGCGACGGTGGCGTCCTGGTCGACCTTGGCTCCCAGGGCGCCGAGGGTGGTCTCGAGGGTGCGGTCGTCGACCTCGATCGTCACGGGCGTGTCCCGGTACTCCTCGGCGAGCGTGGCGACCTCGGCCTCGAGCGCCTGCTGGGAGAGCGCGCCGATCGGCACGCCGGCGAGGGTGACGTTGCGGACGACCTCGTCGTCGGCGCGGGTGTCGACCGCCCAGGCGCCGACGGCGGCAGCGAGGAGCACGACCGGGATGAGGACGGCGAGGACCAGGCGGCGGGCGGCGCGGCCCTTTCGCCGGTCGCGGCGCAGCGGGGCATCGTCGGGAAGGGGAAGGGTCATGTCAGGGGCGGGCCGGATCGGTTCGGGGACGCGGAGGTCACGAGGTGGGTGCACACACGCTAGACGTGCCATCATCGCTGGCCGTCGCGCCCACGAGGGGGATTTGAACGATGACCGGTATCTGCGAAGGACGAATCTGCATCATCACCGGTGCGGGACGAGGCATCGGGCGCGAGCACGCCCTGATGCTGGCGGGACAGGGGGCCAGGATCGTCGTGAACGATCTGGGCGGCTCCATCGACGGCAGCGGCCAGGAATCGGGGCCGGCGCACGACGTGGTCGCCGAGATCGAGGCCATGGGCGGTGAGGCGGTGGCCAACGGCGACGATGTGTCCGACTTCGACGGGGCCAAGGGCCTGGTCGACCAGGCCATCTCGACCTTCGGCGGCCTCGACGTGGTCATCAACAACGCGGGCATCCTCCGCGACCGCATGCTCACCAACATGACCGAATCCGAGTGGGACTCGGTGATCAAGGTGCACCTGAAGGGCACCTTCGGGCCCACCCACCACGCCGCCGCGTACTGGCGCGAGCGCGCCAAGGCGGGCGAGACGAACGACGCGCGGGTCATCAACACGAGCTCCGCCTCGGGCATCTACGGCAACGTGGGCCAGACCAACTACGGCGCCGCCAAGGCCGGGATCGCCGCCTTCACGATCATCGCGTCGCAGGAGCTCGGGCGCTACGGGGTCACCGTCAACGCCATCGCTCCCGCCGCGCTCACCCGCATGACCGAGAACCTGGGCATGGGCGAGGCCTCGGAGGAGCAGAAAGAGCAGATGTCGCCGCGATGGATCGCCCCGATCGTCACCTGGCTGGCGAGCCCCGAGTCGTCCGAGGTCACCGGGCGGGTCTTCGACGTGTCGGGCCGCGCCCTGTCGATCGCCGAGGGCTGGCACATCGGCCCGTCGGTCGAGCCCGACGACGATCCTGCCCGGCTGGGCCCCCTCGTCGCCGACCTGATGGGCCGGGCCCGCCCCAACGCCGACATGAGCGGCCGCGACCGCAGGAATTGAACGACCCCAGCCGCACGACCCGAACTGAACGATCCGAACTGAACGAGGAGAAGACATGCCGATCAACCTGGATGCCGTCGGGATCGAGAGCGAGCCCGCCGAGCGCTCGTGGGACTCGAAGGACTGCCTGCTCTACGCGCTCGGCGTCGGTGCCGGCGTGGACGAGCTCGCCTTCACCACCGAGAACACCGCCGACGTCCCCCAGCAGGTGCTGCCCACGATGGCGGTGGTGCTCAGCGCCGCGGGTGCGGGCATGCCCAACCTCGGCACGTTCAACCCCGCCATGCTCGTGCACGGTGAGCAGAGCGTCCAGCTCCACCGGTCGATCCCGGTGGCGGGCACCTTGCGCAGCGTCGGGAAGGTGACCGCGATCTACGACAAGGTCAAGGGCGCGGTCATCGTGATGGAGTCGCGTGCGGTCCTGGCCGACACCGACGAGCCGCTCTTCACCAACACCATGTCGGTGTTCATCCGCGGCGAGGGCGGCTTCGGCGGCGACCGCGGCCCGTCGGGCCCCCAGAACGTGCCGCCCGACCGGGCCCCCGACCACTCGGTCACCTACCAGACCCGGCCCGACCAGGCCCTCCTCTACCGCCTCTCGGGTGATCGCAACCCGTTGCACTCGGACCCGTCCTTCGCCGAGATGGGCGGCTTCCCCAAGCCGATCCTGCACGGTCTGTGCACCTACGGCTTCACCGGTCGGGCGCTCCTGCACACCCTGTGCGACGGCGATCCGTCCCGGTTCCAGAAGATGGAGGGGCGCTTCTCGTCGCCCGTGTTCCCGGGCGAGGCCCTCACGGTGAACATGTGGGTCGACGGTGGCCAGGCGGTGTTCCACACCACCGGCGACGACGGTCGCGTGGTGATCGACGCCGGCCTCTGCGCCTTCGGCTAGAACAGCCGCAGCTCGGTGGGCTCGATGCCGCGCAGGGCGTCGTAGTCGACCTCGACGCACAGGATCTCGCGGGCTCCGGCCAGCACCCGAGCCTGGGGCTTGATCTGCTGGGCGACGAACATGCCCCGCACGGGGCGGAGCATGGGGTCGAGGTTGAGGCGCTCGAGGTAGCGGGCCAGCTGCTCCACGCCGTCGATGTCACCGCGGCGCTTCACCTCGACGGCCACGGTGGCGCCGTCAGCGTCCTTGCACAGCAGGTCGACGGGACCGATGTCGGTGGGGTACTCGCGTCGGACGAGCCGGAGGCCCTCGGCGATGCTGTCGCAGTTGGCGGCCAGCAGCTCCTGCAGGTGGGCCTCCACCCCGTCCTTCTGGAGGCCCGGGTCCACGCCGAGGTCGTGGGCCGAGTCGGCCATCACCTCGTCGAGCGTGATCGTGAGCACCTCGCCCTTCGGGTTGGTGACGGTCCACTCACCATCGCCCTCGACGAGGCGATTGGGGGCGTTCATCCAGTTGAGGGGCTTGTAGGCGCCGCCGTCGGCGTGAATGGCGACGCACCCGTCGGCCTTCACCATGATGAGCCGCGTCGCCAGGGGCAGATGGGCGGTGAGGCGGCCCTCGTACCGCACCTCGCAGCGGGCGATCAGCAGGCGCACGTTCGCCAGCGTAGTGACGTGAGGCGCGGCGCCATCTGTCGGGCCCGAGCGCTGGGCGCGCCATACTCTGGGGCGTTGTGATCACCCACTGGCCGCTCGTCGGACGAGAGCAGGCCCTCCAGCTCGTGCGGGACCAGATGCAGCGCACCGACATCGCCGGCCTGGTGCTGGTCGGCCCGCCCGGTGTCGGCAAGACCCGGCTGGCCAGGGAGTGCCTGGTGGTGGGTGAGCGCGCGGGCTTCGCCACCGCGCTGGTGGTGGGGAGCCGGGCCGCGGCCGACATCCCCCTCGGCGCGCTGGCACCGCTGCTCCCGCCGGCGGGCGTCGCCGCGGCGCGGGGCGTGGTCATGCTCCAGGAAGCGACCGAGGGCCTGGTGGAGCTGGCAGAGGGCCGACCGCTGCTCCTCGTGGTCGACGATGCCCACAACCTCGATGACGCGTCGGCCCTCGTGCTCCACGGGCTCGCGATGGCCCGGACCGCCTACGTGGTGGCCACCGTGCGGTCGGGTGAAGCCGTTCCCGACCCGGTGGTGGCGCTCTGGAAGGACGGGATCGCCGAGCGACTCGAGCTCGGCCCCCTCGACCAGCGCGAGGTGGCCCAGCTCCTCGAGGCCGCGCTCGGGGGGCCCGTCGAGGGTGCGGTGCTCCGGCAGTTCTGGAACGCCAGCCAGGGGAACGTGCTCTACCTGCGTGAGCTCGTGCTCGGCTCGCTCGAGGCCAAGACGCTCGTCGACGACGCCGGCCTGTGGCGCCTGGTGGGCACCGTCTCGAGCTCGCCGCGCCTGACCGACCTCGTCGAGGCGCGTCTGGCCGGCCTCGACGAGCGCGAGCTCGCCGCGCTCGAGCTGGTGGCCTTCGGCGAGCCCATCGGTGTCGACGTCATCGAGCGCCTCAGCAGTGACGCCGCCCTCGAACGGCTCGAGCGCATGGGGCTGCTGGCCACCGAGGTCGACGACCGACGCGTGCAGGCCCGTCTGGCGCACCCGCTCCACGGCGACGTGCTCCGCGAGCGCACGCCCGTGACGCGCGCCCGGGCGGTCCGCCGGGCGCTGGCCGACGAGGTCGAGTCCGCCGGGGTCCGACGCCGGGGCGACATCCTCCGCGTGGCCCTGTGGCGACTCGACGGGGGTGGGACGACGAAGCCCGAGCTCCTGTTGGCGGCGGCCCGCCAGGCGGCGTTCGCCAACAACCACGAGGTGGCCATCCGCCTTGCCCGCGAGGCGCTCGCGGGCGCCGCGGGCTTCGAGGCCGGCCACCTCCTCGCCGACGCGCTCTATTCCTCCGGTCGGGTCGAGGAGACCGAGCAGGTCCTGGCGACGGTCGCCCCCCTGGCCGAGACCGAGGCCGAGCGGACCACGTTGGCGCTGCTCCGCTCGTTCAACCTCTTCTGGCACCTGGGTCAGCACGACCAGGCCGTGCGGGTGATCGAGTCGGTCCTCACGGACCTGACCGATCCCGAGCTCGCCGGTGAGGCCCGGGGGGTGCTCGCGCTCTACGACGTGGCCGTGGGGCGACCGGAAGCAGGGCTCCCGGTCGTCGAGTACCTCTACCCCAGGGGCGAGGGTCGGGCGTTCCTCCAGGCGGCACTGGCCGGTGGCCTCGGGCTCCCGGCGCTCGGACGCGCCGACGAGGCCGTCGAGCTCAGCGCCCGCGGGTATCAGGCGCATCAGGCGATGGGAAGCATGCTGAGCATGTACGAGCCGTCCATCGTGCGGGTCGCGCAGGTCATGGCGCTCATCAGCCTCGGGCGGATCCCCGAGGCCCAGGCGATGGCCGAGGCCGGATACGCGAGCGCCCTCGCCGAAGGGGACGGAGCGGGCTGGGCCTTCTTCTGCCTGGCCCTGGGACGCTGCGCGCTCGAACGGGGGCGGGTGATCGAGTCGCTGCGGTGGTGGCGCGAGGCCGCCGCGCTGTCGGCGGCGGTCAGTCATCGGGGCCCGCAACGCTGGGCCCTCATCGGTCAGGTGTTCGCCCACGCCCTCGCGGGCGACGTCGCTTCCGCCCGCTCCGTCCGCACCGAGCTGGAGCTGATCGGCCCCCACCCGGCCACCCTGAACGACTCCGAGCTCGCCCGCGCCGAGTCCTGGCTGCTGGCGGCCGAGGGCGACCTCACCGGGGCGCGCGAGCGGCTCGGCGAGTTGGCCGGCCACGAGCGCTCGGTGGGCCATCCCGGGCTCGAGCTCTCCGCGCTCCATGACCTTGCTCGCCTGGGCGCGGCCGAGTCGGTGCAGGGGCGGGTACGAGAGCTGGGCCCGCTCGTCGCGGGGCCGTTGGCGGCCGCCCGCGTCGCCCACGTCGACGCACTCGTGGCCGACGATGCCGAGGCCCTGGGCGCCGCCGCCGAGGCGCTGGCCGTTTGCGGGGCGTCGCTCCTGGCCGCGGAGGCCGCCGAGTCGGCCGCGGAGGCGTTCCGGCGCCACGGTGACGCGCGCCGGGCGACGAGCCGGTTCCGCAGGGCCTCCGAGCTCCGCGCCGAATGCGAAGGGGCGTCCACCCCCGGTCTGCTGCGCATCGACGGACCGACCCCGCTCACCAGGCGTGAGACCGAGATCGCGCTGCTCGCGGCCAAGGGCCTGCCCAGCAAGGACATCGCCGATCGGCTGTTCGTGTCGGTGCGCACGGTCGACAACCACCTCGCCCGCATCTACGACAAGCTCGGTGTCTCGGGACGTTCGGGCGTCGCGGAGGCGATGCACGCCACCCGGACGGGTTGAGCGGAGCCCCCCCCGACATGACGCTGGTGTGGCCGATGGTGGGCAGGGCGGCGGAGCTGGGCCGGTTGCGCGACCTGCTGGTCGCCCGGCAGCACTCGGGCGTGGTGCTGGTCGGGCCTGCGGGCGTGGGCAAGACGCGCCTGGCCCGGGAGTGCCTCGACGTGGGCGAACGGGCCGGGTACGCCACGGCCCTCGCCGTGGCGAGCCGCTCGGCGGTCGGCATACCCCTCGGCGCGCTGGCGCCGCTGTTGCCCTCGATCCCGACCGCCTCCGACTCGGGGTTCGGCCTGTTGCAGTTCGCCCAGGACGGCCTCGCTCGTCTGGCGGGCGATCGGCCGCTGCTGTTGGTGGTGGACGACGCCCACGACCTCGACGACGCGTCGGCGGTCCTGTTGCGGCAGTTGGCCGAGACAGGGGCGGCCTTCGTCGTGGCGACCGTCCGGTCGGGTGAGCCGACGCCCGATCCGGTGGCGGCTTTGTGGAAGGACGGTCTGGCCGAGCGGATCGAGCTGGGGTCGCTGGGTGCCGAACCCACCCAGGAGTTGCTGGAGGCCGTGCTCGGTGGGCCGCTCGAGGCGGTGGCGGCCCGTCAGCTGTGGGCGGCCAGCCGCGGGAACGTGCTGTACCTGCGCGAGCTCGTGCTGTCGGGCCTGGACACCCACACCCTGGTCGACGACGCCGGGCTGTGGCGACTGGTGGGCGAGGTCTCACCCTCGCCGCGCCTGCGCGATCTGGTCGAGACGCGCCTGGCCCGTCTGGACGACGACGAGGTGACCGCCCTGGAGCTGGTGGCCTTCGGCGAGCCCCTCGACCTCGATGCGATCGACCGGTTGGGGGCGACCGCTGCGGTCGAACGGCTGGAGCGCAAGGCCATCGTGGCCATCAGGGAGGACGGCGAGGTCGCCGAGGTCCGGTTGGCCCACCCGCTGCACGGCGAGGTGCTCCGTGAGCGAACGCCGGTGATCCGCTCGCGCCGCGCCAGGCGGTCGCTCGCCGACGCGGTCGAGGCCGTGGGCGCCGATCGGGCGGGCGACGTCTTGCGGGTGGCCCTGTGGCGCCTGGACGGCGGCGGAGCGGTGGAGCCCGAGGCGCTGCTCGAGGGGGCCACGCTGGCCGCCCACGCCTTCGACTACGCCACCGCCGAGCGCCTGGCCAGGGCGGCGTTCGACGCCGCGCCGAGCTTCGCGGCCGGCTACGTGCTGGCCGGCGCGGTCAACGAACGGGGCGATCATGACGGGGTCGACGCCGTGCTCTCCAGCCTGAGCGACCTCGCCGAGACCGACGACGACCTCGCCGGCATCCTGGGCCTCCGCGTGGCGAACCTCTTCTGGCGCCTGCGCGACCTCGACCAGGCCATCGCCGTCGGCGAGGCGGGAATCGCCGCGCTCACCGGCACGGAGGCCCGCGACTACGTCTCCGGCCAGGTGGCCGTGCTCGAGGCCTGCGCCGGACGGCCCGGGGATGCCGTCGCGCGCGTCGGGCACCTCTTCGGTGCCGGTGGCGGGCGTGCCTTCTGTCACGCCGCGTTCGCCGGTGGGCTGGCGCTCCCGATGCTGGGCCGGGCCGACGAGGGGGCCGACCTCGCGCGCCGCGGCATCGAGGCGTACGCCGATCTCGGCGTCCAGGGCCGCATATTCGAGGTGTCGATGCTGGGGGTGATCGAGGTGCTCGCCATGGTGGAGAGCGGTCGGATCGCGGCGGCGCGAGCGCTCGCCGTGGCGGGCTTCGACCGGTCCGTGTCCGACCAGGACGACGCCGGCAGGTCGCTGTTCGCGATCGCGCTCGGTGTCATCGACCTGGAGACCGGGGCGGCGGCGGTGTCGATCCGGCGGTGGCGTGAGGCAGAGGCCCGCTTCCGGGCCGTTCGCCACGACGGCATGACCCGATGGGCGTTGGGCGGGTTGCTCTTCGCCCAAGCGCTCATGCGCGACCTCGAGGGCGCCCGGGCGACCGTCGCCGCGCTCGACGGGATCGGCGAGCACCCGGCGACCTTCGCCGACACGATCATCCTGCGGGCGCGGGCGTGGCTCCTGGCCGCCGAGCACGATCGGGCAGGGGCCGTCGCGCTCCTCTCGCAGGCGGCGGCGCAGGCCGGCGGCGCGGGCCTCGTCGCACGCGAGCTGCCCGCTCTCGAGGACCTGGCCCGGCTCGGCTCGGCCGACCAGGCGCTCGCCCGGGCCCGTGAGATCGCCGGGTCGATGGGCGGCGCGCTGCCCGCCGCTCGGCTCGCCCACATCGAGGCCCTGGCATCGGGGCGGCCCGAGGCTCTGACCGCCGCGTCCGAGGCCTTGGCGGCCTGCGGCGCGATCGTCGTCGCGGCCGAGGCCATGATCGCCGCGAGCGAGGCCTACCGGCGCGACGGCGACGCCCGTCGCGCCGGTGCCTGCGCTCGCCGGGGCCGGGAGCTCGCCGACGCCTGCCCCGGGGTCGTCACCCCGGGACTGGCCCAGGCCGACGCCGTCGTCCCCCTGACCAGGCGCGAGCGCGAGATCGCCCTGCTCGGCGCCGAGGGCCTGTCGAGCCGTGCCATCGCCGACCGCCTGGTGTTGTCGATCCGAACGGTCGACAACCACCTCGCCCGCATCTACGACAAGCTGGGCCTGTCCGGCCGCGCCGAGCTCGCCGAGGCCATGAAGCGCCCTGGCGTGCCTTGAGCGGTGGTTCCGGCCCCGGCCGTGCCGTGTGACCGCTCCGCGACCGGTGGTCAGTTGCCGAGGACGATGCCTCGGCCCCGTCGGGAGAGGCGGCTGCGGATCAGCTCTCGGCGCTCCTGGAGCTCGGCGTAGGTGAGGTTCTCGGTGGCCACGTCGACGCCGAAGCTGGCCTTCACACCGGTGAGGTCCACCTCGTAGCTGCGGGGGTCCACGCCCACGTCGGCGGCGATCTTCTCGCCGTGGCGGGTCGCGAAGTACATCGACAGGTGGGCGATCTCCGCGAACAGGTCGAGATCGGGGGCAAGCGACGCGATGGCGCCGTCGAGGAACACCATGTTCTTCACGAAGAGCATCAGCTCCTTCGGCATGCGGGCGCCGTAGCCGAGCAGGCCCTTCACGATCTGTTGGATCTCGTGCACCATCTCGTCGGGTGTCAGGGTGGTGGGGTCCACCGGCGGCCGGTCGAGCCCGAGGTCGCGGATCACCGCGTCGAGGTCGGTGTCGGCCGGTAGCGCGCCCAGGTCGCGCAGCGCCGCCAACTGGCTGGGCACGTCGTTCATGGTGGCCCCCATGAGCAGGCGCAGGAAGGCCAATCGGCGTGGCTCGTCGAGTCGGCCGGTTATGCCGAAGTCCAACAGCGCGGTGCGACCGTCGGGGAGAACGCTCAGGTTGCCGCCGTGCAGGTCCCCGTGGAAGACGCCGTGCATCATGGCGCCCTCCATGAACGCGACCATGCCGGTGCGGATGATCTCGTGGGTGTCCACGCCGGCCGCGGTCATGCCGACCACGTCGTCGAACGCGAAGCCGTCCAGCCGCTCCATCACCAGCATGCGCCGGGTGACCAACTCGGGGTGCGGGCGCGGGATCACGTAGCCGCGCTGGCCCAGGTCGGCCAGCGACCGGGCCACGTCGAGCATGTTCTCGGCCTCGAGGCGGAAGTCGAGCTCCTCGGTGATGGTCTCGGCGAACAGCTCGACGAGAGCAGGCGGGTTGGCCAGTGCGGCGATGGGGATGCGGCCCACCAGGAAGGGAGCGACCCATGCCATCACCCGCAGGTCGTCGTGGACGAGCAGGCCCACCGACGGCCGCTGCACTTTGACCACCACCGACTCGCCGGTGCGCAGGACGGCTCCGTGCACCTGGGCGATGGAGGCGGCGGCGATGGGGGCGCGGTCGAACCGCGCGAACGTCACCTCGAGCGGACCGCCCAGCTCCTGTTCCACCACCCGTCGGACCACCGAGAACGGTTCGGCGGGAACCTGGTCGCGGCACTTCTTGAACTCGGCGACCAGCTCGGCCGGGAAGATGCCCTCGCCCGACGAGATGATCTGGCCGAGCTTGATGTAGGTGGGGCCCAGGTGCTCGGCGGCGACGCGCAACCGGCGCGAGATGCCGGCGCGGGACTCGACGTTGCCACGCGGCCGGTCGCGGAGCGCCCACAGGCCGAGCGCCAGGCCGAGGTGGCGCCCGACCCGCGCGAGTCGCCCGAGGGGCGGCAGGCGCTCGGGGCGCACCAGGTCGGGAACCTCGCGTCGGGTGACCTCGCGCACCAGGTCGAGACCGGTGAGCCACCGCAGCTGCTCGGGGTGCTCCAGCAGCCAGGGCGGGTCGTCGCTGAAGGCACCGCGGTCGAGGTCACTGATGCGGGCCACGACCTCAGGGTGCCATCCCCATGCCCGCCGCCACGAACCGGGCGGGGTTACGATCCGGCCTCTCGACGGGGAACGCCCGCACGAGCAACACAGGGGGATCGACATGGCCGAGCGGTGGATCGTCGACGACGAGGTGAGCGAGCGGTACCCCATCTACACCCGGGGGAACGTGGGTGAGGTCTTCCCCGACCCCGTGGCGCCGCTGTCGGCCACCCTCGCCATCACGCCCTACGCCGAGCCCGGATGGCGTGACGCCTTCGAGCGCGCCGGCGTGTTCACCCACGACGAGTTCGACCCCGACAAGAACGAGATCGTCGGCATCTTCGGTGGGTACTGCTACCTCAACGTCTCGATCACCCGGATCATGGGCGTGCGCCTGCCCGGCCTGACGCCCGAGATGATCGACCTCGCCCTCTTCGGGGCCCAGCCCGGCATCCCGCCCTACGATCCCCACCCCGACGACGACGACGAAGCGCGTTCGGGCGCCGCCTTCGAATGGATGATCTGGGTGATGACGGCCACCGAGCTGCCCGAACTGCTCGCCGACGAGGCCCACACCAAGGCCTTGCGAGACGAGCGCCCCGAGGTGGCCGCACTCTCGGACGAAGCGCTGGTGGCTCGCACGAGGGCGCTCTACGCGGACAACTTCCGTCACCTCTTCGGCCAGCACATCTATGTCTCCAACGCCACCCAGATCCCGCTCGGGATCATCGGGCAGGTGTGCGAGGCCCTCGGTGACCTCTCGCTGGCCATGCGCCTGATCGCGGGCCTGGGCGACGTGGAGTCCGCGGCGCCGTCGTGGGCCATGTGGGACCTGGGTCGCAGGGTGGCCCGGTCGGACGCGCTCACGGCCGAGTTCGATGCCGGCGTGCCCGGGCTGGTCGACCGGCTCGAGGGCGCACGAGGGGGCGGCGAGGTGGACACCTTCCTCGGTGGGTTCGCGGCCTTCCTGCACGAGTACGGCTCGCGCGGCCCCAACGAGTGGGACCTGCGCTCGCCGACGTGGGAGACGCGTCCCGAGCTCGCCCTCGCCGCCATCGACCGCATGCGGCTGATGGACGACGCCGACGCCCCCCAGGCCCACCACGACGAGCGCGTCGCCGACCGTGAGGCCGTTGCCGAGGACGTGTACGCCAAGCTCGCCCCACAGCCCGAGTTGCAGGAGCAGTTCCAGCAGGCGCTCGGCGCCGCCCAGGTGTTCTTCCCCGGGCGGGAGCGGTCGAAGACGAACGCGGTGCGCCTCATCCAGGAGGCGAGGGTGCTCATGCGTGAGCTCGGGCGCCGGATGGTCGAGGCCGGTCACTTCGCCGAGATCGAGGACTTCGGCATGCTCACCGACCAGGAGCTCGACCGGTTGCTCGCCGACCCCGGGTCGCTGGCCGACGAGCTGGCGCGCCGAAGGCGCCGCTACGACGAGTTGGCCGGCCTCGTTCCGCCCTTCGTGTTCAAGGGCACGCAGCCGGGCACCGAGACCTGGACCCACCGGGGCGACCACACCCAGCCCGGGGCGAAGGCGGGCGACGTGCTCACCGGCATCCCGGGCTGTCCCGGTCAGGCCACGGGCCGGGCCCGGGTGATCCTCGACCCTGGCGATCCGGGCGACCTGGCGCCGGGCGACGTGCTGATCGCACCGATCACCGATCCGTCGTGGACGCCGCTGTTCGTGCCGGCGGCGGCCGTGGTGGTCGACGTCGGCGCCCAGCTCAGCCACGCCATCATCGTGAGCCGCGAGCTCGGCATCCCGTGTGTCGTGTCCGTCACCGGTGGCACCGAGCGCATCGCCGACGGCGCGCTCGTGACCGTCGACGGCACCGCCGGTACCGTGACCATCGTCGAGGAGGCCGAGCCGGGCTGACGACGTCCTACGCTGAGAGCCTCATGGCCAAGCCTCGGCTCGTCCGCCCGATCGTCCTCGCCGTCCTGGTCGCCGTCGTCGCCGGCGCGTGCAGCGTCGGCGTCGGCACCCCGCCCGAGGACTACGTGCCCCCCGGCGGGAACCACGGCGGCGCCGCCGACGCCGCGAACATCGACCTGTTGGCCGACGGCGCCACACCCGCCCTCGACGACCTCCGCGCCGAGATCGGCGGCGAGCGCGTCCGGGCGCTCGAGCTCGCGATCTACGCCGACTCGGTGTACCTCGAGGCCCAGAACCGGGACGACCCCGCCCGGGTGGACATCTACAATTGGAACGCGGGTGAAGGGGTGTCGTCGGGCGGCGAGAAGGACGTGGTCGGCGTCGACCTCGAGTCGGCCCTGTTCTCGCTCAACCGGGTGAACGTGGCCGCCATCCCCGGTCTCGTGGCCGACGCCCCCGCACGTCTGGGCATCCAGGGCGACACCTCCTCCAGCGTGGCCGTGAATCGTGCGGGCGGGCAGATCCTCACCACCGTCTTCGTGTCGACGCCCCGGGGCCAGACCGGCGCGCTCGTCGCCGACCAGGACGGCAACGTGGTCGCCACTTCCTAGCGTTCCTAGCGGCTGACGGTGTGCTCGCAGGCGGGGTCGTGGTCGAGGGCGTTCACGAGTGCGGCCTCGGTGTAGTCGTCGACCTCGGGCTGCGCGAGGGACTGCACCTTCTCGTAGCGGATGAAGGTGGCGCTGAGAATGGCGCGTGGGCCTTCGCCTCCCAGCCCGTCGGTGAGCGACGCACGGATCAGATCGAGCTGCGCGTCCACCTCGTCGGCACTGGCGGTGGCGTCGGCCACGAGGCGGCCGGTGTCGCCCTCGTCGCTGCCGCCATTGGAGCGCATCCGCGACCGACTTCAGGTCCATGCCCACTGGTTAGCATCACGGCGATGGGTCTCGTCGACGATCTCAACCGGTTGAGTGACCTTCACGCCTCGGGCCAGCTGTCGGACGCGGAGTTCGACGAGGCCAAGACCAGGCTGATTCGCGACTCCACCGGGACCCACGGATCGGACGGCGACACCGCCGGGGGCATGGCGACGTCGGTCGTGGCGCCCCCCGGTCCCACCCCCACGAGCGCCCCGCCCGGGGCAGGCGTCGGCTCCGGGGTCATCGCAGGGACCTACGGCGCGCGCCCGGTGACCGGCGCCACCACGGTGGTGACCTCGGGGCTCGGCACGGGCTCGGTCACGTTGGGCGGGATGACGCCGGTCACACGCCTCAGGAACCGGGCGCAGGGGCTCGCGGCGCCGGCGAGCGTCGAGCCCGAGCGCAGTGCGACGGGCACCTTCGTCCGCAGCCTCTTGCTCCTGCTGGTCCCGATCCTCTTCGTGGCCGTCATGGTCGCGAGCGCCGGGGTGGCCGTCTTCCCGGGCCTGGCCCGGCTGAGCGCGCCGTTCCTCTGCAAGGCCCCGTACGACCACAGCTACGTGGACATCACGTCGAGCAACCCGGTGCCGGGCGAGACCTACATCGAGTGGGAGCTCCAGTGCTACAACGACCGCGGCACGGTCGAGGCGGCCGACGACTTCTCGGTGATGGGCATCGTCTTCCTCGAGGCGGTCGCCACGCTGTTCGCCCTCACCGTCGTCGCGGTGGTGCTCTTCCGCATCCGACGTCGCCGCCGTCGTCGTCGAGCGCAGTCGCAGGGGTCTGGCTCGCCGAGCGCCGGGGACCTCTCGGACATGAGCGGTGGCCCGATCGTCAACCCCGTGCCCTGAGGACTCCCCCTGCCCCACCTCCACCTCCGTGTCACGTCCCCGACCGAGTTCGCCGACGGTCTCGCCGCCATCCGTGCCGAGCTCGAGGTGCCCTCGGCCTTCCCCGCGGCCGTGGTGGCCGAGGCCGAGGCCTCGGTGCGGCGAGGGCCGACAGTGCCCACCGGCGAGCCCGGTGCCGAGCGTCTCGACCGACGGGACATAGAACTGGTCACCATCGACCCCCTCGGCAGTCGCGACCTCGACCAGGCGTACGGGGCCGAGCGACGGGGGAGCGGTTACCGGGTGCACTACGCCATCGCCGACGTGGCCGCGTTCGTCGCGCCGGGGGGCGCGCTCGACGGCGAGGCCCGTGACCGGGGGGTCACCCTCTACTGTCCGGACGGTCGTGCCCCGCTCTACCCCGACGTGCTCGGCGAGGGCGCGGCCAGCCTCCTGGCGGACGCAGATCGCCCGGCCGTGCTGTGGACGCTCGACCTCGACCAGCGGGGCGTGCTCACCGACGCCCGACTCGAGCGGTCGGTCGTGCGGAGCCGACAGGCGCTCGACTACGTGTCGGTGCAGTCGGCGGTGGACGAGGGCACGACCTCACCCCAACTCGTCCTTCTGCGCGAGATCGGCCTGCTCCGAGAGGAGCAGGAACGGCTGCGGGGTGGGGTGAGCCTCGACCTGCCCGCGCAGGACGTGGTGCCGCGTACCGACGGGGGTTACGACCTGCAATACGACGCGGCCCTGCCGGTGGAGGGGTGGAACGAGCAGATCTCGCTGCTGGCGGGCATGGCCGCGGCCGACCGCATGCTCGACGCGGGGGTCGGGCTCTTGCGCACCTTGCCGCCCGCCGAGCCCGGCGTCTTCGACTCGCTGCGCCACAGCGCTCGTGCCCTCGGCGTGCCGTGGCCCGACGACCTGGCCTACCCGGCGTTCGTCCGCAGCCTCGATCCCCGCAAGCCGGCGGATGCCGCGCTGATGACGCAGTCGGCGCGCGTGCTCCGGGGCGCGGGGTACGCGGCGTTCGACGGCGCTCCACCCGCGCAGGCGGCCCACGCCGCGATCGCCTCCACCTATGCCCACGTCACCGCCCCGCTGCGGCGGCTGGCCGACCGCTTCGCCAACGAGATCGTGCTCGCCGCCTGTGCCGGGCGCCGCCCACCGCCGTGGGTGCTCGACGCGCTCGCCGAGCTGCCCGACCTCATGAACAGCGCCAACCGCCACGACCGCTCCCTCGAGCGGGCCGTCGTCGACTTCATGGAAGCGGCGGTGCTCGCCCACCGGGTGGGCGAGGTGTTCGAGGCAGTGGTCACGAGCGTGGGCAAGGGGCCGACGAACGTGCAGTTGCGGGAGCCTGCCGTGCTGGCGTCGGTGGACGCGGGCGGCCTCGAGCCTGGTTCCGAGGTGCGCCTGCACCTCGATTCGGTGGATCTGGCGGCCCGGACGGTGACCTTCTCGGTCAGCGGCACGCGTCCATGACCGACCAGCCGTCCGCCGCGATGCGCGTGACGCTCGTGTCCCATGCCTCGGTCGTCATCGACACGGGGAGCGTGCGGATCTGGACCGATCCTTGGCTCTTCGGGAAGGCGTTCAACGACTCGTGGTCGCTGCTCGTCCCCGCGGCCTGGTCGGACGACTGCTACGAGACCATCGACTACCTCTGGATCTCTCACGAGCACGCCGACCACTTCCACGTCCCCACCCTCCGGTCGATGCCACAGCACCTCAAGGAACGCGTGACGGTGCTCTTCCGCGAAGGAGACGCCGAGAAGATGATCGGCGCCTTCCGAGACCTGGGGTTCGCCCGGGTCGAGACCATTCCCCACCGGGGTCGGATCTCGCTTCCCGGTGGTGCCGAGGCCTACAGCTACGAGGTCGGCCAGATGGACTCGTGCCTCGGGGTGATCCGAGGCCAGGAGGTGCTGTTGAACGTTAACGACGCCGAGCTGAGCGATGTCGACTGCCGTCTGATCAGGTCGGACCTGGGCCCCTGCCAGACGGTGCTCAACCAGTTCTCGATCGCGGGCTACGGCGGCGACCCCGACCGGGCGACGTGTCTGAAGAACCAGGCGAATGGGGTGTTGGCGTCGGTCGTGCACGACCACGTGGCCCTCGACGCGGACGTCACCATTCCCTTCGCGAGCTTCATGTACTTCAGCGTCGAGGACAACCGGTTCATGAACGACTACGTGAACCGACCGCGAGACGTCGAGGCGGCACTGCGGGAACGGGGCCTCGGCTCGGCGGTCCTCGCTCCTGGCGACACCTACCTGGTCGGAAGCGACCACGATTCGGCGGCGGCGCTCGACCACTACGACCGGGTCTACGACGGTCTGCCGCTCCTGGCGTACGACCCGGTCGAGTCGGTTCCGCTCGGCGAGGTCGAGGCGGCCTTCCGTTCGCGGCGTGCCCAGCTGAGCGAGATCTTCCCCGCGCTCGTCCTCCGGGGGCTGGGCGCCATCACGGCGTCGATCCCCGACCTCGGCGTGGTGGTGCGCTTCTCGTTCTTCCGAGGGTCGTTCGAACGCATCGGTGACACGGCGGAGCCCGACATCGTCGTCAATTCGCAACCCCTGGCCTTTGCGTTCCGCTATCCATACGGGGTGCAGACCCTCGGTGTGTCGGCGCGGGTCACGGTGCGTGAGGGCGACCGTCGCTGGCTTCGCCACCGCATGGCGTTCGCGCTGGCGAACACGGGCTTGAGCCTGAAGCTGCGGCGGCTGGCGGGCCGGTCGAACCGCCGCCTCGTCCGGCCGCGCCTGCGGGGCGGCTTCGGGCAGCTCCGCCATTTCCTGCGGCGGACGCTGCCGGGCGGGTCGCGATGAGCGCGAGCTGGTGGCGCCGGCGCACAAGACGGCTCCTGGTGAACCCTTCGTTGCACCGGCTGATGCCCGCGCGGGCCCGTCGGTCGGCCAACGCGGTGGTGTCGTTGGCGGCGACGTCGGCGTGGCTGGCCGAGGCAGGGCCGATGACGATCTGGCCAGACCGGAAGCAGCTGTACGCGGCGGTGCTCGACGCCGAGCAGCACGACGAGCCGTTGGACTACCTCGAGTTCGGGGTCTCCCGCGGCGCGTCGATCCGGTGGTGGAGCGATGCCCTCGTCCACCCCGACACGGCGCTGGTCGGGTTCGACACGTTCGAAGGACTGCCCGAGCGCTGGGGCAGCGTGGCCAGTGGCACCTACACGGCGGACGGCAAGGTGCCCGACCTGGACGATGCCCGCGCCACCTTCGTCGTGGGGCTCTTCCAGGAGACGTTGCCCGGGTGGCTCGCGCAGGCCGAGCTCGCCCGTCGGGTGATCGTGCACCTCGACGCCGACCTGTACTCGTCGACGCTGTTCGTGTTGACGTCGCTGGCACCGCACCTGAAGCCGGGCGACGTGCTGGTCTTCGACGAGTTCGGGTCGGTCCGCAACGCGGCCGACGAGTTCCGGGCGTTCGCCGACTTCACCGCGGCCTACCGGTGGCGCTACGCGCCGATCGGCGCCACCACCGCCTACAAGCAGGTCGCGCTGCGGCTCTGCTGAGCGCGAGGGTCCGCGGTGGGCGATGGGTCATCAGTCGTTGAGGATCGCCAACACCCGCTCGGCGAGCTCGGGGCGGCAGATGAGCAGGTCGGGCAGGTAGGGGTCGGGCTCGTTGTAGACGAGCGGGGTGCCGTCGAGGCGAGACGTGTGGAGCCCGGCCGCGGCGGCGACCGCGGCAGGGGCGCACGAGTCCCACTCGTACTGCCCGCCCGAGTGGGCGTAGACGTCGACCGTGCCCACGACGACGGCCATGGCCTTGGCCCCCGCGGAGCCCATCTCGACGAGTCGGCCTTCGAGTGCCACTGCCAGCCGCTCGGCGGCGGCGGGGGGACGGGTGCGGCTGACGACCAGCCGGGTCGGCCCGTCGTCGCGAGGGGCGAGCGGGGGGGGATGGGCGGTGCTGAGGGTGAGGCCCTGTGCGGGCAGCGCCACGGCACCGGCGACCGGCTCGCCTCGCTCGACGAGGGCGACGTGGACGGCCCAGTCGGTGCGCGGCGGCTCGCCGAACTCGCGGGTGCCGTCCAGGGGGTCGACGATCCAGACACGGTCGGCCGACAATCGCACAGGGTCGTCCTTGCCCTCCTCGGAGAGGACGGCATCGTGGGGCGCGGCCGCCCCCAGGGCCCCCATGATGTGGCGATGGGCGGCCTGGTCCGCCTCGTCCTTCAGGCGTCTCGGCGATGCGCCCTCGGCGGTGAGCCGTGCGCGCAGGTCGAGGAGGAGCTCGCCCGTCTCGGTGGCGACGTGGTGGGCGAGCGCATGGTCGGCAGCGGTGGCGGGCATCAGAGGGCGGACATCGGCAGGGTGACTTCCGAGGGGGCAGAGAATCCCAACCGCACTGGTCGGGAATTGACCCCCTCAGATTAGGCTGTCGCTCCGAATGTCCTACGAGCTCTCCCATCTGCGCGCCCTCGAAGCCGAGTCGATCCACATCATGCGTGAGGTCGGCGCCGAGTTCGAGCGACCCGTCCTGCTGTTCTCGGGCGGCAAGGACTCGATCGTCATGCTCCGCCTGGCCGAGAAGGCGTTCTGGCCCTGCCCGCTCCCGTTTCCGGTGATGCACGTCGACACCGGGCACAACTTCGATGAGGTCCTCGAGTTCCGCGACCGGCGGGCATCCGAGCTGGGGGCGCGGCTCGTCGTGGCCTCGGTGCAGGAGTCGATCGACACCGGCCGGGTGGCCGAGGAGACCGGGCCCCGAGCCTCACGCAACCGGCTCCAGACCACCACGCTGCTCGACGCCATGGCCACCCACGAGTTCGATGCGGCGTTCGGCGGCGCCCGCCGTGACGAGGAGAAGGCCCGGGCCAAGGAGCGGGTGTTCTCGTTCCGTGACGACTTCGGGCAGTGGGACCCGAAGAACCAGCGGCCCGAGCTGTGGAGCCTCTACAACGGCCGTCACCGCAAGGGCGAGCACATCCGGGTGTTCCCCCTGTCCAACTGGACCGAGCTCGACATCTGGCAGTACATCGCCGCCGAGGGCATCGAGATCCCGTCGATCTACTACGCCCACCGGCGTGAGGTGTTCCGCCGCGACGGCATGCTGCTCGCGGTGGGCCCCTACGTGACGCTCGGCGACGACGAGGAGGCCTTCGAGATGGTGGTTCGGTATCGCACCGTGGGCGACGCCTCGTGCACGGGCGCGGTCGAGTCGAGCGCCGACACCATCGACAAGGTGATCGCCGAGGTGGCCGCCACCCGCATCACCGAGCGGGGCGCCACCCGGGCCGATGACCGGGTGTCCGAGGCGGCCATGGAAGACCGCAAGCGCGAGGGGTACTTCTAGTGGAGCTCCTCCGGCTGGCGACCGCGGGCTCGGTCGACGACGGCAAGTCCACCCTGATCGGTCGGCTGCTCTACGACTCGAAGGCCATCTTCGAGGACCAACTCGAGGCCGTCGAGCGCACGAGCCGGCAACGCGGGGACGACTACGTCGACCTCGCGCTGCTCACGGACGGTCTGCGCGCCGAACGTGAGCAGGGGATCACCATCGACGTCGCCTACCGCTACTTCGCGACCCCGCGCCGCAAGTTCATCATCGCCGACACACCGGGCCACCTCCAGTACACGCGCAACATGGTCACGGGTGCTTCCACCGCCAACCTCGCCCTGGTGCTCATCGATGCCCGCAAGGGCATCCTCGAGCAGTCACGCCGCCACGCCTTCATCGCGTCGCTCCTGCGCATCCCGCATCTCGTGCTCTGTGTCAACAAGATGGACCTCGTCGGCTACGACCAGGGCGTCTTCGACGCCATCAAGGACGAGTTCCGCGACTTCGCCGCCCGCCTCGACGTGGGTGACCTCACCTTCATCCCCATCTCGGCGCTCAACGGCGACAACGTGGTCGAGCGCTCGGCCAACATGCCCTGGTACGAGGGCACGTCGCTCCTCCATCACCTCGAAGAGGTGCACATCGCGTCCGACCGCAACCTGATCGACGTGCGGTTCCCCGTGCAGTACGTGCTTCGCCCGAAAAGCGACGAGTTCCACGACTACCGCGGCTACGCCGGCACGCTCGCCGGCGGTGTGCTGAAGCCGGGTGACGAGGTGGTCGCACTTCCATCGGGCTTCGCGTCGAAGGTCGCCCGCATCGACACCTTCGACGGGCCGGTGGACGAGGCCTTCAGCCCCATGGCGGTGTCGGTGCTGCTCGAGGACGACATCGACATCTCGCGCGGCGACATGATCTGCCGCCCGCACAACCGGCCCGACGTCGGCCAGGACATCGACGCGATGGTGTGCTGGATGTCCGAGTCCTCGATCCTGGCGCCCGGGGCGAAGCTCGCGCTCAAGCACACCACCCGCTCGGTGCGGGCGTTGGTGAAGGCGCTGCCCTACCGGCTCGACGTCAACACGTTGCACCGTGACGAGGAGGCGGTCGAGCTCACGCTCAACGAGATCGGGCGCGTGAGCCTCCGGACCACCGCCCCGCTCTTCTTCGACGAGTACCGGCGCAACCGCACCACCGGGAGCTTCGTGCTGATCGACGAGGCCACGAACGAGACCGTGGGCGCGGGCATGATCCTGGGTCCGACGACCTAACCTCCGGCCATGGTCAGCGAGAACGTCGTGTGGCACGACTCGGACCTGCCGCGGCGCGATCGCTGGGAGGCCCTCGGCGTGACCGGCGTCACCGTCTGGCTCACCGGGCTGTCGGGGTCGGGGAAGTCGACGGTGGCGGCGGCCGTCGAGCGCCGCCTGCTCGAGGCCGGTGTCCCGGCCTACCTGCTCGACGGCGACAACCTGCGTCACGGCCTGAACGGCGATCTCGGCTTCGGCGCCGCCGAGCGGAGCGAGAACGTGCGCCGGGTCGGCGAGGTCGCCCGGCTCTTCGCCGACGCTGGCGTCGTGACGCTGGTACCCCTGATCAGCCCCTACCGCGCCGACCGCGAGCGGGCCCGGGCTGCACACGATGCCGCGGGACTGCGGTTCGTGGAGGTGTTCGTGAACACACCCATCGATGAGTGCGAGCGACGTGACCCCAAGGGCCTCTACGCCAAGGCGCGGGCGGGCGAGATCCTCGGGTTCACGGGCATCGACGACCCCTACGAGCCACCCACCAGCCCGGATCTCGAGCTCACCCCCGCCCTGGCCACGGTCGAGGACTGCGCCCGGGCCGTACTCGACCTCATCGCCCACGGGGCGTGAGCGCTCCCGGGCCTCGACACGTCGGTGCGCTGCTGTTGGCGGTGGCCGCGGTGGCCGCCTTTGCGCTCGCCGGGTGCAGCAGTGGTTCGGACGGGGCCGACACCGGCGCCCGGGCCGCGACCACGACGACGGTCACCACCGTCCCGATCGCCACCGCGGCCCAGTTGGCCGAGGTCGACCTCACCCCGGGCCTACTGACGGCGAACGACTTCCCGTCGCCCGACGAGGTCGAGCCCATCCTGCTCGGGGGCGACTTCAGCGCCGTCAGCGAGGGCCAGCGCATCCAGATCTGCGGGCAGGACATCCGTGCGCAACTGGGGCCCACCATCGGCCGGATCTCGCAGTTCCGGGTCGACCGCTACGCGGTCACGCAGACGGTGACCGCCATGCCAGACCCCGAGGCCACCGTGCTCGGTCAGCGCTTCGGCGCTCTGGCCGGCTCGTGCACGACACCCTGGGCCCAGCCCGACCCCAACGGCGGCCTGGTGACACGAAGGGTGCTGGGCGGGCTCCCGATCCCCGATCTCGGTACGAACGCGGCGGCAATCCTGGTGCGCGGGCGCAACGAACTGGGACGCGACGACACCGTGCTGCTGGTGGCGATCAACGGCCCCTACGTATCGAGCCTGGCCGTCACCGGCCCGGTGGGCGACAGGTTCCCGATCGTCAGGCCGTTGGAGCTCGCGCTGGCCGAGCGTCTGCGGGCGTTGCCGCGGCCCGGCGCGGGTTCGTAGCCGACGACACCTCGGGCTCGCCATGGGGGTTGCCCGCCTCGTCGTAGCAGTCGGCGTGGAAGTGCTCGACCCGGCTCCAGGCGCCCTTCACGTACACGTTGCAGATCACCTGTTGCAGGCGGACCTTCGCCTTGAACTTGATCTGCTGCCCGCACCACACGCAGCTCACCGAGCTGCCCGCTTCGATGCCGCGAACCACGGCCCGACTCGTCCACCGCTTCGTCGGCTTGGCTCGTCGGTTGGTGCCCCGGCTCCGGGTCGAGGTGGACGTGGTGGCTCGGGGCTTGGCGGCCGTCTTCGTTGCCATGGCCCCTCCTGTCGGCCGTTGTGGTCGACTGATGAGCGAGTGACGTGTTCCGATGGGGGGTGAGCGGTCGTTGCTCACCCCGCGTCCGAGCCGCCCCCTCCTGCGGCAAGCCGCGCCAGTCGAGTGGGTAGGTCACGGGTTCGATCCTCCCGGGTACCCGCAGGCGTGCCTGAAGGCGACGAAGCGCCCCGGCCAGGCAGTCGAGGTCCTCGGTGGACCACGATGGCGCCCTCGTCCAGATCCTCGGCCTCGGGACCTTGACATCGGCTGCTCGGTGGGGTCGGCGACGGCTGCCGGCCTTCGTCAGCTGCGGACGAGGGGCTTGTACTTGATGCGGTGTGGCTGGTCGGCCTCGGCGCCCAGCTCCTTCTTGCGGAACGCCTCGTATTCGGTGAAGTTGCCCTCGAACCAGCGCACCTGTGAGTTGCCCTCGAAGGCCAGCACGTGGGTGGCCACCCGATCGAGGAACCACCGGTCGTGGCTGATGATCACCGCACAGCCGGCGAAGGACTCGAGCCCGCCCTCGAGGGCGCGCAGGGTGTCGACGTCGAGGTCGTTGGTGGGCTCGTCGAGCAGCAGCACGTTGCCGCCGTCCTTCAGCACCTTGGCCAGGTGCACCCGGTTGCGCTCACCGCCGGACAGGTCGCCGACCTTCTTCTGCTGATCGGACCCCTTGAAGTTGAACGACGCCACGTAGGCCCTGCCGTGCACCTCGCGGCCCCCGATCACCAGCTCGTCGACCCCGCCCGTGATCTCCTCGTAGACCGAGGCCGAGGCGTCGAGCGTGTCACGCGACTGGTCGACATAGGCGAGGTCGACCGTCGGGCCGATGCGCAGCGTGCCGTCGTCCGGCGCGGTGGCCCCCGCAGCGTCACCTTCGGCCTCGGCCACGATCATGCGGAACAGGGTGGTCTTGCCCGCGCCGTTGGCGCCGATCACGCCGACGATGCCGGCGGGCGGCAGCGAGAACGACAGGTCCTCGATCAGCAGGCGGTCGCCGAAGCCCTTGGCGAGATGGTCGGCCTCGATCACGAGGTCACCCAGGCGCGGGCCGGACGGGATGGTGATCTCGAGCTCGCTCACCCGACCGTCGGCCGCCTTGGCCTCGGCCAGGAGCCGCTCGTAGGCCGCGAGGCGGGCCTTGCCCTTCGACTGGCGGGCCTTGGGCGACATGCGCACCCACTCGAGCTCGCGCTCGAGGGTGCGGCTGCGGGCCGAGTCGGCCTTGTCCTCGCGGGCCATGCGGTCGCGGCTCTGCTCGAGCCACGAGCTGTAGTTGCCCTCGAAGGGCATGCCCCTGCCGCGGTCGAGCTCGAGGATCCAGCCGGCCACGTTGTCGAGGAAGTACCGGTCGTGGGTGATGGCCACGACGGTTCCCTCGTAGACCTTGAGGGTGTGCTCGAGCCAGGCCACCGATTCGGCGTCGAGGTGGTTGGTGGGCTCGTCGAGCAGGAGGAGGTCGGGTCGGGAGAGCAGGAGGCGACACAGCGCCACCCGGCGGCGCTCGCCGCCCGAGAGGGTGCCGACCTCGGCGTCACCGGGCGGGAGGCGCAGCGCGTCCATGGCGATCTCGATGGTGCGCTGGAGGTCCCAGGCGCCGGCGGCCTCGATCTTGGCCTCGAGGTCGGCCTGCTCCGCGCCCAGCTTCTCGTAGTCCGCGTCGGGATCGGCCCAGCCGGCGAGCACCTTGTCGTACCGGGTGAGCAGCGTGGCGGTCTCGCCCACGCCGTCCATGACGTTGCCCTGCACGTCCTTCGACTCGTCGAGGTGCGGTTCTTGTTCGAGCATGCCGACGGTGAAGCCCTGGGTGAGTTTGGCGTCGCCGGTGAAGTCGTCATCGAGGCCCGCCATGATGCGCAGCAACGACGACTTGCCCGAGCCGTTGGGCCCGATGACGCCGATCTTGGCGCCCGGGTAGAACGCGAGGGTGATGTCCTTCAGCACGTCGCGGTCGGGTGGGTAGAAGCGCCCGACCTTGCGCATGGTGAAGATGAACTGGGCTTGAGACGCAGACATGGCCTCCCTGTCTATCGCGAGAGGGGCGAAGCCCCTCGCCCCTCAGAACGGGTTCGCGACCGAGCGGGTGGCGACGGTTCCCGACTGGTCCGTCGGCCCCTCATCGGGCGGTTCTGGAAACCGAACCGGGGGAACGACCCGCTCAGCCGGGGCGTCGCCCCGTCAGCGCTTGCGGGCGACGCGCTGTGACAGCTTCTTGGCGGCCTCGGCGAGGCCGCCCTTCTTCTTCTTGGTCGGTGCATCCTGCACGCCGTCGCCCCGTGGTTCCTTCGGCAGGGGGGCGGCCGCCGATTTCGGCGCCCCCTTCGTGGCCTTTCGGGTGGCGGACCGTCGTGCCGATGCCGCCTCGGCGGTCTCTTCCTCGGGCGACGGGGGCGCGGGCGTGTCGGGCAGGCCCGGCAGGATCAGGTCGATGCCGCGCCGGGGGGTCTCGAACGACAGGACGACGAAGTCGCGCACCTCGCCGCGCTCGACCACATCGCGGGCGCTGCGCGGTGGCGGGTCGCCGAGCGATTTGAGCGACAGGTAGCAGCGGGCGCCGCCGGCGAGCACGTAGGCGCCGTGCGACGAGAACCGCTCGACCTCGCCCGACACGGTGCTGCCCACCGGGTGGTTCGCCACGAACTCGATGAAGGGCAGCGGATCGTTGGTCTTGTTCACGCTGACGCGCTTGGCGGGCGTCTCTGCCGGCGGCTTCTGGTCTGGCGCCCGCGTCGACGGGGAGCGACCACCACCTCTGCTGGAGGCCCCCGATCGTCCGTCGGCCTTCTTGGCCGACTCGGCTGCCGGCTGGGGGGCGTCGTCACGCGACCCGCCACTGCCGCTCCCCCTGCCGCGGCCCCCCCGGCTCCGCCGCTGCGTGGACGCCGGTGACTCGGCGCCCGGCTCCGAGCGCTTGCGGGCCTCTCGCACCGACCGTTGGCTGGTGGCGCCGCGCACGGGGGAGCGGTAGAGGAACACCCACCCGACGTCGGGGACGGGCTTGCCGCCCATGAGGCGACCCTCGTCGAACAGCCACGTGTGGGTGCCGTGGAACTCCTGGAACGAGTCGTTGGACAACACGACCGCGCCGGCGCGCTCGGCGATCTCGAGCACGAAGGCGTCGCCTCGACCGATCGCGCCCGCGGGCGGTGTGACCATCTCGTTGTTGGCGATGGCCTCGTCGAACGCGGCGCGCTCTGACGGGTCGATGCGATGCCCGAAGGTGGCGTCGCAGACGACCGTCAGCTTGTCGTGCGGGTGTTCGCTGAGGAACGCCCGCACGGCTTCGTCGAGTTGATTCAGACTGGGAGTGGAGCGGCCTTCGGTGGCGATGTTCGAGCCGTCGACCACGACGTGAGTCGATGCCATGACCGCCCAAGTCAACCACCTCAGCGCGCGATCTCCGCGCTTTTGGCTCTTCGCGGTCGCTCATCGCTGCCGTCAGGGCTCGCTCGCCCCTCGCTCACCGACCTCACGCCCCACGTCCCCGCCCTACCCTGGGGCCGTGCTTCCCGCCCCAGAGTTGCTCGCTCCCGAGGTCACCGATCTCCTTCAGCACCTGATCCGCAACGAGTGCGTCAACGACGGGCAGGTCACTTCCGGCCAGGAGGTACGCAGCGCGGATGTGATCGAGACCTACCTCGAAGGCCCCGGCCTCGACCTCGAACGCTACGAGTCCGCGCCAGGTCGAACCAGCCTGGTGGGTCGCATCGAGGGCACCGACCCCGAGGCGCCGACGCTCCTGCTCATGGGCCACACCGACGTGGTTCCGGTGACGCCGTCGGGATGGAGCCGCGACCCCTTCGGGGGCGAATTGGTCGACGGCGAGGTATGGGGGCGGGGCGCGGTCGACATGTTGAACCTCACCGCGTCGATGGCCACCGCCTTCAAGTACCTCGCCCGCGACGGCTTCCGGCCCAAGGGCACGCTCGTCTACCTGGCGGTGGCCGACGAGGAGGCGGACGGGTCCTACGGTGCCGCCCATCTGCTCGACCATGAGCTCGACGCGGTGCAGGCCGACTACGTGATCACCGAGTCGGGCGGCATCCCCATCCCCTCGCCCACAGGCCTCAAGCTGCCGGTGATCGTGGGCGAGAAGGGCCTCCACGGCGTCCGGCTGAAGGTCACCGGCACGCCGGGGCACGGCTCCCAGCCGTTCAAGACCGACAATGCACTCGTAACGGCGGCCGAGGTGGTCTGCCGCATCGCCGAGTACGAGCCCGCCACGCAGATCCATGACATCTGGCGGGCCTTCCTCGAGGGCATGGACTACCCCGACGAGCTGGTGGCGCCGCTACTCGACCCCGATCGGCTGCTGGGCGCGCTCGACCTGCTGCCCCTCGGCATGGCCCGCCAGTTCCACGCCTGCACCCACACCACCATGGCGCCCACGGTGATGCACGGCGGCACCAAGATCAACGTGATCCCCGATGAGGTCGAGCTCGAGGTGGACATCCGGACGCTGCCCGGACAGCGCACCGCCGACATCCTGGCCATGCTCGACGACGCGCTCGGTGATCTGTCCGACCGCGTCGAGGTGACGGTCACCAGCGACGATCCGTCGTCGGCCTCGGCCATCGAGACGCCCCTGTGGGACAGCCTCTCCCGGCTCACCCCCCGTTGGTATGCCGAGAGCGCCCTGGTGCCGTTCATGACGGTGGGGGCCACCGACGGGCGCTTCTTCCGCCGTCGGGGTGTGCCCGCCTACGGGTTCGGCCTGTTCAGCGAGCGCCTCACCATCGAGGACTTCGCCACCATGTTCCACGGCAACGACGAACGCGTCGACGTGGAGTCGCTCCACCTCTCCACCGAGCTCTGGGACGCCGTGGCCCGCGACCTGCTGAGCTGAGCCCGGGCTTGCCGCCCGAGCGGTCTACCGCGCCAGGTCTGCGAGGTCTTCGACGATGTCGGCGCGGCGTTGGAGGAGGGCGTCGATGTCGCCCGCCGACTGCGGCCGGCCGAGGTAGAAGCCCTGGGCGAGGCCACAGGAAAGAACCCCGAGCACGCCGAGCTGCTCGGCGGTCTCGACGCCCTCGGCGACGGTCGTGAGGGCCATCGTGTCCGCCAGGGCGATGATGCTGCGGACCACGCCGACGTCGCCCCGATCGGTGAGGTCGGCCACGAAGGCCCGGTCGATCTTGACCGAGGTGATGGGGAAGTGCTTGAGGTAGGAGAGCGACGAGTAGCCCGTCCCGAAGTCGTCGATCGCGATGCCGACCCCCATGACTCGGAGCGCCTCGAAGATCGGCTCCACGCGGGCCGGATCGATGAGCACCGACTCGGTGATCTCCAGGGTGAGTCGCTCGGGTGCCAGCCCGGCGGCCCCGAGGGCCCCACGGACGTCATCGAGGAACCCGGGCTCGCGAAGCTGGACGGGGGACACGTTGACGCTCATCGACAGGGGGCGGGCCGCGTCGTGGTTCCACTCGGCGGCCTGACGGCACGCGGTCTCGAGCACCCAGCAGCCCAGGTCGACGATCATGCCGGTGCGTTCCGCGGTGGGGATGAACTCGAGTGGCGGGACCTCACCGCGCACGGGGTGGTCCCATCGGACCAGCGCCTCGAAGCCGCTGATCGCCTGGTCGGCGACATCGAGGATGGGCTGGTAGGCGAGGCGGAACTGGTCGTCCTCCAGGGCCTTCGGGAGCTCGACCTTCATCGCCAGGAGCTCGGCGGCGTCGGCGCGGAGCGAGTCGTCGAACACCGCGACCCGTCCCTTGCCGAGCGCCTTGGCCCGGTACATGGCGGTGTCGGCATCCCGCATCAGCGATTCGACGGTGGTGCCGGTCGACCCGAAGGCGACCCCGACGCTCGCGGGCACCCCGATGTCGAGGTCGACGATCGAGATCGGGAGTCGCAGCACCTCGGTGATGCGATCGGCGAGATCCTCGGCCAGTGCCTCGTCCGCCATGTCCTCGATGAGGACGGCGAACTCGTCGCCGCCGAGTCGGGCGACGGTGTCGCCGGGGCGCACGCAGGCCTGCAGGCGCTGGGCCACCCCGGCGAGCAGCTCGTCACCGGCACCGTGGCCCATCCCGTCGTTCACGGCCTTGAAGTCATCGAGATCGATGAAGAGGACGGCGACGCCGGCGGTGGGGTCGCGTCGGAACCGTTCGAGGGCGTGGGAGACACGGTCGACGAAGAGCGAGCGGTTCGCCAGGCCCGTGAGCTCGTCGCGGAACGCCTGTCGTTCGAGCTGCGCCTCGAGTTGGCGCCGCAGGGTGACGTCGCGCAGGGTGACGACGATCGCCCCGACCGCGTGGTCGTCGAGGAGGTTGACGATCGTGCCCTCGCAGGTCAGGAGCCCTCCGTCTTCACGGCGGGCGATGGTCTCGACCGGCACGGCCGTTCCGAGCGGCATGGCGAGGGTGTTCCGGAGCTGTCCCGCCAGGCCCGAGCCGTCCCCCTCCGGGAACCAGGTGGCCATCGCCAGGCCCACGCAGGCTGCCGGGTCGCGGCCGGTGAGGCCCTCGAACGCCGTGCTGGCGTAGGTGACCGATGACTCGGCATCGAGAAGCACGATGGCATCCGTCGAGTGGTGGATCACCTCGGAGAGGCGGCTCTGGCTGCGTGCCTGCTCGACCCGACGGGCCCTTCCCAGCAGCCCCCACAGGCGGGTCGCCACGAGGACCGAGACCGCGCCGGCAACGGCGATGGCGATGGTCGGGGTGGTGAGCGCCACCTCGCCCACCTCGACGGCGAGCACGACCAGGGGGACGGCCAGGGCCCCGAGGACCGCGGCGAGGCGCCCTCGACCGAGTCCTTGATCGGACTCCTGCGGGGGCCCGCAGGCGCCGACCGGTGGTCGATCGACGGCGACGGCTGCGCCGGCGATGAACAGGTAGCCGACGAGCCAGGCCAGGTCGACCAGGCCGCCATCGCTGTAGGTGCCGTGCAGGTCCATCCAGGAGAACCCCAGGTCGGCGGCCAGCGTGCACACGATCCCGATGGTGAAGAGCGACCCCGTTCTCGTGCGGGCACTTCGGAGAAGTATCAGGCGAAGCGCGAAGCCGAGCACGAGAAGGTCGGCGAGGGGGTACGCGAGGGTCGTGGCCAGGTACAGGCCCGAGAGGGATGCGTCGCTCGCGTACGGTGCCATGAGGGTCTTCCACACGACCAGCCCGGCGGCGAGCGTCAGGCTGCCGGCATCGATCCACGCAGCGCGGTCGACCTCACCCGAGACCCGTCGGCCCAGAGCCGACGCCGCGAAGGCGAGCGGGACGTAGCTGGCGAGGAAGACCAGGTCGGCTGCGGAGGGATACGGATCGATGCCGAGCTGCTCGTAGGTCCACCAGGCCAGCTCGCCGACGAGGAAGCCCGTCATGGCCAGGCTGCTCCAGAACCAGGGACGTCGCTCGGCGACGGGGGCCCGGCGGAAGCCACTGACCGACGCGAGCACCGCGACGAGCACGACGCCGTCGTAGAGCACCAACTGGCTCACCGGGGACACGGGAAGGATCACGTAGAGCACGGATGCGCCCAGCGCGAGTGCCATCCAGATCGGCCACCGGCCCGCGAGCGGGATCGCGCGGCGGCGTCTGCCGAGATCTCTCACGCACTCCATTCGGCACGGGAGCCGGGGGACTTGACGACTTTCGTCGCCCGCGTGCCCCGGCGGCCGCCCTCCGCGTCAGCCGAACGGTGCGAACGCGGCGGTGAGGATGGCGGCTTGCTCCTGTTGGTGCACGGCGTGGCTGCCGGTGGCCGGGCTGCCCGACTCGGCTCGGCTCACGCGGTGGATCTGATGGGTGTCGCCGTGGGCTTCGTAGAGTCGGCCCTTCACCGAGTTCCAGGCCCCCATGTTCTCGGGCTCCTCCTGGAGCCAGACGAGCTCGTGCGCGTTGGGGTAGCGCGCGAGCACGGTGGCGACCTGCTCGAAGGGCCAGGGGTAGAGCTGCTCGACCCGCGCCACGGCCGCTTCGGCGCCGATCTCGTCGCGCGCGGCCAGGGCGTCGTACGAGACCTTGCCCGATGCGAGCACCACCCGGGTCACCGATCCCGGATCGGCCACGCCGGCGTCGTCGATGACCTCCTGGAACGTGCCGGACGTGAGCTCGTCCACCCGCGATCGGGCCGACCTGGCACGCAGCAGCGACTTGGGGGTGAAGATCACGAGCGGCTTGCGCACGCCCCGCTTCATCTGTCGTCGAAGCAGATGGAAGTACTGGGCCGCGGTCGAGGCGTTGCAGACCTGGATGTTGTCCTCGGCGCACAGGGTGAGGAACCGCTCGATGCGCGCCGACGAGTGTTCGGGGCCCTGGCCCTCGTAGCCGTGGGGGAGGAGGAGCACGAGACCGGAGGTCTGCTCCCACTTGTCCTCGGCGGCCACCAGGTACTGGTCGAGGATGATCTGGGCGCCGTTGACGAAGTCGCCGAACTGGCCCTCCCAGCAGACGAGCGCGTCCTTGTGCGCCACCGAATAGCCGTACTCGAACCCGACCGCGGCGTATTCGGACAGGAGCGAGTCGTAGATGAAGCACTTGCCCTGATCTGCCGACAGGTGGGCGAGTGGTGTGTGCTCGGCGCCGTTCTCGTAGTCCACGAGGGTGGAATGCCGATGCGAGAACGTGCCGCGTCGGGTGTCCTGTCCGGCGAGCCGCAGCGGGGTGCCCTCGAGCAGCAGCGACCCGAAGGCCATGGCCTCGCCGAAGCCCCAGTCGACCTCGCCCTCGAGGAACGTCTTGTGGCGGGTCTCGAACTGCTTTGCCAGCTTGGGGTGCATGGTGAACCCCTCGGGCACGGCCATCAGCGCACGCATCACCCGGTCGACCGTCTCGCGACTGATCGCGGTGGCGGTGTGGGGCAGCACACCGACCGCCGGCGGAGGGGGGAGCGCGACGACATCGTCGGGCGGAGCGGTCTCACGGGTGTGGTCGAGGGCCTGCTGGAGCTTGGCGTGGAAGTCGTCGAGCGCCTGTTCGCACTCGGCCAGGGTGATGTCCCCCCGCTTCACCAGCGACTCCGTGTAGAGCTTGCGAACCGACCGACGAGCCTCGATGCGCCTGTACATGAGCGGTTGGGTGTAGCTCGGGTCGTCGCCCTCGTTGTGGCCGTGGCGGCGGTAGCAGATCATGTCGACCACCACGTCCTTGTGGAACTGCTGGCGGTAGGCGAAGGCCAGGCGGGCGACCCGCACGCAGGCTTCGGGGTCGTCGCCGTTCACGTGGAAGATGGGCGCCTGCACCATCTTGGCGATGTCGGTGCAGTACTCGGACGACCGGGCCGACTCGGGCGAGGTGGTGAACCCCAGCTGGTTGTTGATGATCAGGTGGATGGTGCCACCCACCCGGTAGCCCTTGATCTGTGAGCAGTTGAGGGTCTCGGCCACGACGCCCTGGCCGGCGAAGGCGGCGTCGCCGTGCAGCAGGACGGGCAGGATCGTGAAGCTGTCGGGTCGGTCGATGAGGTCCTGCTTGGCTCGGGTCATGCCCTCGACCACCGGGTCGACGGTCTCGAGGTGCGACGGGTTGGCGGCGAGCTCGAGCGGGATCTCGTTGCCGGCGCGGCTGACGAACGTGCCCGACTGGCCCAGGTGGTACTTCACGTCGCCCGAGCCCTGGATGGTCTCGGGGTCGACGTTCCCCTCGAACTCCTTGAAGATCTGGTCGTAGCTCTTGCCCACGATGTTGGCGAGCACGTTCAGGCGGCCCCGATGGGACATGCCCATCACCGTGCCGTCGAGGCCGGCATCGGCGGCGCACTCGAGCACCGCGTCGACGAGCGGGATCGCGCTCTCGGCGCCCTCGATGCCGAAGCGCTTCTGGCCGATGTACTTCTGGCCGAGGAACTTCTCGAAGGCCTCGGCGGCGTTGAGCTTCTCGAGGATGTGGCGCTGGTCGTCGGTGGGCAGGTCGACGCTGACGCCCTCCACCTGCTCCTGCACCCAGTGCTTCTCCTCCGGCTCCTGGATGTGCATGTACTCGATGCCCACCGTGCGGCAGTAGGCGTCGCGCAGGACGTGGAGGATCTGTCCGAGTGCGAGCGTGTCGGTGCCGGCCAGGCCCTGGGTGAGGAACTCCCGGTCCAGGTCCCAGATCGTGAGGCCGTAGGTGGCCGGGTCGAGCTCCGCGTGCATGTGCGGCTCTTTCCAGGCCAACGGGTCGAGATCGGCGATGAGGTGGCCCCGCACCCGGTGCATGTTGATGATCGTGTTGACCTGCATCTGCTTCTCGAGCAGGGCCTGGTCCCGGTCGCGGGGGTTGATGTCTCGCCGCCACTGCACGGCCTCGTAGGGCACGCCGATCGAGCGGAACACGTCGACGTAGAAGTCGTCCTCGCCGAGCAGCAGCCCGTTGACCGCCTTGAGGAACAGGCCGGACTCGGCTCCCTGGATGATCCGATGGTCATAGGTGGAGGTGAGGGTGGCCACCTTGGAGACGCCGAGGTCGGCGAGGCTCTGGGGGTCGGCGGCCTGGTGGGCGGTGGGGTATTCGATGGACCCCACGCCCACGATGAGGCCCTGACCGGCCATGAGGCGGGGCACCGACTGCTTCGTGCCGATCGTGCCGGGGTTGGTGAGGGTGACCGTGGTGCCGGCGAAGTCGTCGGGGGTCAGCTTGTTGCTGCGAACCTTGCGGATGATCTCCTCGTAGGCGGCCAGGAAGCCCTTGAAGTCGAGGGTGTCGGCGTCGCGGATGCACGGCACGACCAGCGTGCGCGAGCCGTCGGCCTTCTCGACGTCCACGGCCAGACCGAGGCCGACGCGCTCGTGACGGATGACCGACGGCTTGCCGTCCTCGCCCGCGAGGTACGACGAGTTCATCACCGGCATTGTGTCGGCGATGGCGCGGACGACCGCGTAGCCGATCAGGTGGGTGAACGAGACCTTGCCGCCTCGGGTGCGGCCCAGGTAGCCGTTGATCACCTGACGGTTGACCTCGAGCAGACGGGCCGGCACCTCGCGGAAGCTGGTGGCGGTCGGGACGCCGAGACTGGCCTCCATGTTGGCGACGATGCGGGCGGCCGCGCCACGGATCGCCTGGGGCTCGGCGTGTGCGGGCGCGTCAGCCGTGGGTGCCCGGCCGTTCGAGCCCCGCCCCGCAGTGGTGGCCGGGGCGGACGGAACGGCGGGCGCTACGACGGGAGCGGCGGTGGCGACCGCCTCGGGGCCCGCCGGGCGGTAGTCGGCGAAGAACTCCTGCCAACTGGGGCTCACCGAGGACGGGTCGGCGCAGAACTGCTCGTAGATCTCGTCGACGAGCCATTCGTTCGGCCCCACGGTCGGTGATGCGGAGTCGTCGGCCACGGCCCGATCCTACCGGCGGGGCGCAACCCCCTCGGGGCCGTCGGTGGCCGCCTTCGGCGCGACCGCGCTCACCCGGTACGTTGCACGTGGTGCGCCTGGTCACCTGGAACGTCAACTCGCTGAAGGCCCGTCTGCCCCGGGTGGAGGAGTGGCTGGCGCAGGTGCGGCCCGACGTCGTCTGCCTGCAGGAGACGAAGATGGCCGACGCCGCCTTTCCCGCGCTGACCTTCCAGTCGCTGGGCTACGAAGCCGCCCACCACGGCGAGGGTCGCTGGAACGGTGTCGCCATCCTCAGTCGCGTCGGGCTCGACGAGGTGGACTACGGGTTCGGCGACGCATCGGTGGCGGAACGAACGCCCGAGGACGCGGAGCTCGACCGTGAGGCCCGCCTCGTGACCGCGACCTGCGGCGGTGTCCGCGTGTCGAGCGTCTACGTGCCGAACGGGCGCGAGGTCGGCGCCCCGCACTACGTCTACAAGCTGGCCTGGCTCGCCCGGCTCCGGCGCTACCTCACCGACTGCGGCGACCCCTCGGGGCTGACGGTGGTGTGTGGCGACTTCAACGTGGCCCCTGAAGACCGCGACGTGTACGACCCCGCCGAGTTCGAAGGGGCCACCCACGTGAGCGCGCCCGAGCGCGAAGCCCTGGCCGCGGTGGTGGATTGGGGTCTGGTCGACGTCTTCCGCGAGCGCTACGAGGCTGGGGGCCTCTACTCGTGGTGGGACTACCGCGCCGGCAACTTCCACAAGGGCAAAGGCATGAGGATCGACCTGATCCTGGCCAGCGTGCCGCTCGTCGAGCGCCTCGGTGCCGTGCTCATCGACCGCAACGCCCGGAAGGGCCAGTCGCCGTCCGACCACGCCCCGCTGCTCGCCGACTTCGAGGTGCCCTGATGTCCTCCGACCGGGCCGACCGCGCCGACCAGGCCCGCCGGCGCCGCCTCACCGATGCCTGGGACGAGGCCGGGGCCGACCTGCTCACCCCGAGGCACCACGAGATGCGTCGCCTGGCCGACGCGGTCCGCCTGGTCATCGCCCGGTTGGTGGCGACGGGTGCCCCCGAAGCGGCCCTCGCCGCCGCCGCCGATGCGCTCGAGGCGATCGCCCTCGAGTTCGACGACTACCCGCACGGCAGCATCTACGAGGGCTTCGCGGAGGCCGCCAACGCGGGCGGCAGCACCGCACCGGCCTTCTTCGACCACAGCCCCCTGATCGGCCGGGCCAACCCGCTCGCCCCTCCCATCGAGGTGTCGGTCGAGGACCAGCGGGTGATCGGCCGGGCCACGTTCGGCACCGCCTACGAGGGCCCACCCGGCTGCGTGCACGGCGGTTTCGTCGCCGCCTCCTTCGACGAGATCCTCGGCGCCGCCCAGTCGATGAGCGGTCTGCCCGCCATGACGGGCACACTCACCATTCGCTACCGCAAGCCCACGCCGCTGCACCGTGAGCTGCGGTTCGTGGGCGAACTGGTGAAGGTCGACGGGCGCAAGGTGCACGCCGCGGGTCAGGTGTACGCCGGTGAGGTGCTCACCGCCGAGGCCGAGGGCATCTTCGTCACCATCGACTTCGAGCGCTTCGCCGCCCTGGTCGAGGAGCGTGACGCCAACCCCTGATCGCCGGGAGCCCCGGCCGAGTGTCCTTGGTGGGCGTTCGCCACGCCGTGTTCTCAGGTGGCTGGGGCGCTGGCGTGGTCGGCCACGACGGCCAGCAGGGTGTCGCCGTAGCGGGTCGCCTTCACCGGCCCGACCCCTGGCAGGGCGAGGAGGGCTGCGATGTCGCGCGGACGGGTGGCGGCCACGGCCTCGAGGGTCTTGTCGGGGAAGACCACGTAGGCCGGGACGCTCGCGGCGCGCGCCGCATCGAGCCGCCAGGCCTTGAGGGCGTCGAGGACGGCGAGATCGCCGGGGGTGAGGGCGCGGTCACGCCGCGGCGCCGCGGATCGCTTGATCAGGCCGTCGCCGGCCTGGAGGCGGCGGCGCTCCTTGCGGACCTCGACGAGCCCGTCGACGGGCTCCTGGCCGGCCGCCATGGCGTCGAGGGTGTCGCGGAACACGGCGAGGTAGGGCGAGGGCCGGCGGTCGGCGACCCGGGTGCCGAAGGTGCGTTGGGTCGCCCACGAGCAGCGCAGCACCCGCTCGGCTCGGGTGAGGGCCACGTAGAACAGGCGGCGCTCCTCGGCCTCGGCCTCGGGCGAGCGAGCGTGCCCGATGGGCACCAGGCCGGCTTCGACGCCCGCCACATGGACGATCGGCCATTCGAGCCCCTTGGCGGCGTGGAAGGTGGCCACGTCGACGGCGTCGCCCGCGCCCGCTGCCTCTTCCGACCGGGCTGCGGCGTTGAGCCACGAGATGAAGCCGTTGGCGGTGGCCGACGAATCGAGGCCGAGGTAGTCGGCTCCCAGTTGCACGAGTGCGGCCAGGTTGGCCCTGCGCTCCTGTTCCCCCGCGCCGACGTCGTCGGCGCCCCTTCCGGAGTCGCTCTGCTGCGCCGCGTCGGGCCCCGGCGCCGCGGCGTCGCCTGACGGTTCGGTGGCTCTGGGGATGCGCGACGTGGCCGGGTCCTGAGGCATCTCGTCGTCGTCGGCGTCGAATCGGCCGGTGGTGTCGGCCTGAAGGTCGGCGAGGGCGACGGTGAAGGGGACACGTGCGGCCTTCAGGCGTTGCAGTGCCGCCTTCACCTCGGGCTGCGCGGTGAGGGCGGCGCCCCCCTTGACCCGGTGGGGGATGCCGCCTCGACCCAGGGCGTCGGCGATCAGGGCCGCCTGGGCGTTGGTACGGGCGAGGACCGCCTGGTCGGCCCACGGGCGGCCGGGGCCGTGCGCGTCGCGTACGGCCCGGGCGATGCCTCGGGCCTCGTGCGCGTCGGTGGGGTACTCGACGACCTCGGGCGGCTCGCCGTTCGGGCGGTTGGGGCGGAGCGGCGCACCCGTCTCCCGATTGCCGATGACCGCGTTGGCCACCGCCAGGATCTGGGGTGTCGAGCGGTAGTTGTCGCGGAGCTCCAAGACCTCGCTGCCGGGGAAGTGGCGGTCGAAGTGGTTGAGGTAGGTGGCGTCGGCACCGTTCCAGGCGTAGATCGCCTGGCGGGGGTCGCCCACCACGCACAGGTCGGTGCGGTCGCCCAGCCACGCCCGCAGCAGCGCGAACTGCAGGGGGTTGACGTCCTGGAACTCGTCGATGAAGAGGTGGCGGAACCGCCATCGCTGCGTGGCGGCGAAGGCGGGGTCGGACACCAGGGCCTGCTCGCACCGGTCGAGCAGGTCGTCGAAGTCGACCCTGCCCTGGCGGGCCATCTCGTCCTGGTAGTGCTGGTAGAGGGCGGCAATCTCACGGGCCGGCATCGGCGGGCGTCGGTTGTGCTGCATGGCCTCGTCGGCGTACTGGTCGGGGCGGATGCGTCGGGCCTTGGCCCACTCGATCTCGGCTACGGCGTCGAGCGGGTTGACGTCGCTCTTGCCGCGGCGCCGGGGGAGCAGACGGGCCACGAACGCGACCTTTCGGTCGAGCAGCTGTGGCTCGCGGTCGCCCCGTTCGCTCCACCGGGCGCGGAGCTGGGCGAGGGCGATGCCGTGGAAGGTGCCGGCGGCGATGGCATCACGCAGGCCGAGCTGCGCCAGGCGGCTCTTCAGCTCTCCGGCGGCCTTGCGGGTGAACGTGAGCGCCAGCACCCGGTGGGGCTCGGCGTCGCCCTCGGCCACCCGGTGGGCGATGCGCCGGGTGAGCACCCGGGTCTTGCCCGAACCGGCGCCGGCGAGGATGCACAGCGGCGCGGCGGCGGTCGTGACGGCCCCGCGCTGGGCCTCGTTGAGCCCCTCGAGCAGCCGTTCGGCGTCCATCGGCCCACCCTACCGACGGCCTCCGACACGATGGCCCGGTCGGGTCGCCGTTACCTTGTGCGGCATGGTCGAGGTGTCGCCCGAGCGGTTCGAAGAGCTGGTGGCCGACGCCATCGACGGGATCCCCGACGAGCTGGCCCGGCTGATGGACAACGTGGCGGTGTTCGTGGAGGACACCTCGCTCCAGCGGGGACTGCTGGGCCTGTACCACGGCATCCCGCTCACCCAGCGCGACGCCGGGTACGCGGGGATGGTGATGCCCGACCGCATCACGATCTACCGCCTGGCGATCTGCGCGATGTGCCAGGACGAGGATGCCGTGGTCGACCAGGTGCGCATCACGGTGGTCCACGAGGTCGGGCACCATTTCGGGATCAGCGACGCCCGCCTGCACGAACTCGGCTACGGCTGAGCGGGCGGGTCTAATCTGCCCGCCATGGCATATCCGAAGAACCTGCTGATCTCGGGCGAGGAAGTGGTGCTCGACCTCCGGCCGCACTGGTGGTTCCTCACGCCGCGCGCCCTGGTCTCGGTGGCGGCCCTGATCGTGGGCATCGTGGTGTACGTCCAGACTGATTCGGGTGGCAACGTCGACGCGGCGATGCGGATGCTCATCGGCATCGCGATCCTCGTGGCGCTGGTCTGGTTCCTGCTCCGCCTGGCCAAGTGGGCCACCACCGAGTTCGTGCTCACCAACAAGCGGGTGATCTACCGCTACGGCGTGATCGGGAAGAACGGCAAGGAGATCCCGCTCGACAAGATCAACACCGTCTTCTTCGACCAGACGGTGTTCGAGCGGATGATCGGCTGTGGCACCGTGGCCATGGAGTCGGCCGGCGAGTCGGGCAAGGACTCGTTCACCCACATCCGCAAGCCCTCGATCGTCCAGGCCGAGATCTACCGCCAGATGGAGATCGACGAGGCCAAGGGCCACGAGGCGATCGGGCGGGCGGCGCACGGTGGGGGTGGGGGTGGGCTCTCGGTGTCCGAGCAGATCGAGAAGCTGCACCAGTTGAAGGAGAGCGGTGCCCTGAGCGACGACGAGTTCGCCTCGCAGAAGGCCAAGCTCCTGGCCCAGTAGACGCCTCGGGCCTGCGCCGACCGCGCGGTCAGCGCAGCGTGCGCACCCTGGCACCACCCGACGGCCTCACCACGGTGCCCACCTTCACTGCGCCCGGCGCGGCGAGCACCACCAGCGAGCCGCCGAACCCGCCGCCCGTCAGCCGGGCCCCGTACACGCCCTTCCTGGCCGTGAGGCGCTCGGCGGCTTCGTCGAGGGCGGTCGTGGAGACGTCGAAGTCGTCGCGGAGGCTGGCGTGGCTCGCGGCCATGAGCCGCCCGGCCGCACCGAGGTCGCCCTCGGCCAGGGCGTTGACGAAGGCGAGCACCCGTCCGTTCTCGCTGATGACGTGCCGTGCGCGACGCTTCAGCACCGGGTCGTCGAGCCGGTCGAGGTCGTCCAGCGACGCCTGGCTCAGCGGCCCCACGATCTGTTGCGCGGCCTCGCACTCGCCCCGCCGGTCGGCATAACCCGACCCGGCGAGCGTGCGCGGCTCGCCCGTGTCGACGACCACGACCTCTGCCTTCTCGGGCATCTCCACGGGGGTGACGGTGAGGTTGGTGCAGTCGATGAGGGCGGCATGGCCCTCGACGCCGGCGAGTGAGGTCATCTGGTCCATGACCCCGCAGGGCACGCCCGACGCCCGTTGCTCCGCCCGCTGGCACAGCGTGGCGACCTCTGGCGCGGTGCCCTGCACGCCGAGGGCGAGGGCCACGGCCACCTCGAGGGCGGCACTCGACGACAGGCCCTGGCCCACCGGGAGCGTCGACCGCACCTGGCCGATGAACCCGTGTGTCGGTCGGGCCTCGGCCACGACGCCGGCCACGTAGCGGGCCCAGGCCGGTTCGGCCATCGCCGGGTCATCGACGTCCAGTTCGACGATCGCGGGACCCTCCTGAAGATCGGACTCGAGTACGACGCGGTTGCCGGTCCGCTCGCCGGTGATCGTGACGCCGAGCTGGACGGCCATGGGCAGGACGAGGCCGCCGGTGTAGTCGGTGTGCTCGCCGATCAGGTTCACCCGCCCGGGGGCGTAGGCCTCGATGGTCATCGGCATCCGACGCTAGGCGTCGCGCAGTGCGGCTGCCGCGTCTTCGGGGCGAACCGGGTTGAAGAAGAGGCCGCTGCCCAGCTCGCCGGCGGCGACGAAGCGCTGCGTGCCCGGCGACCGGTAGAGCGGGGCGACGTGGACGTGCAGGTGGGCCAGCGGCCAGCGCCCGCCGTCGGTGGGTCGTTGGTGGAACCACATCATGTAGGGCATCGGCGCATCGAAGAGGCGGTCGAGGCGCCCGAGGCTGGCCACGAGGATGGCGGCCAGGCCGTCACGTCCGGCATCGTCGAGGCTCGGGAGGTCGGGGCCGTGCGTGACGGGAGCGCCGATCAGGGCGAACGGCCACGTGGCGGCCGAAGGGACCCAGGTGCGCCAGCCGGCGATGGCGTCGACCAGCCGTCCGCCCGGCTCCTCGGCGCAGAGCGTGCACGTCGTGGCCTCGAGCTCGCGTGCCGGCGCGGGTGGCACATCGGGGAAGGCGTAGATCTGGCCGTGCGGGTGGGGGATGGTGGCGCCCACCTCGGGCCCCCGGTTCTCGAAGACGAGCACGTAGCCCACGTCGTCGCGACCGCCGAGCTCGGCGGTGCGCTCGGCCCACAGGTCGACGACCCGACGGGCGCCACCGAGACCCAGTGACGGGAAGCTGGCGTCGTGGTCCGGGGTGTAGAGCACGATCTCGCACCGGCCGTCGGAGATCGACGGCCAACGGTTCGTGAACGCCTTCACGTCGTAGGGCTCGGGGGCTTCGAGGCCGCCGGGGCAGAACGGGCAGGCGACCGCGGTGGTCCGGGTGCCCTCGCCCAGATTCGGACGGGCCTGGCGCTTGGACACGATGACCGTCGACTCGCCCGTCAGCGCATCGGTGCGCTCGTCGTACGGCGCCGTCATGTCGGTGGGGCGGCCGACGCGCGCAGTGCCGCAACCGACGTGTTCCGCAGGCCCGTGTGGACGCCCCAGACCGGTGACATGGGGCGAGAGTAGTCAGGCGCGGCGCATGGGGACGTGGGCGATGCCGTCCTCGACGAAGGTGGTGCCCACTCGCTCGAAGCCGAGCCGCTCGTACCACCCCTCGAGCTGCTCCTGGGCGTCGAGGAGCACGCCGGTGCCCACCCCGGCGAGCGCGGCATCGATCAGGGCAGCCGCGAGCCCCCGGCCTCTCTGGTCGGACCGGGTGGCGATGCGACCGATCCGCACCGATCCGTCGGGCTCCGACAGCCGACGGAGGCAGGCGGCCACCTCGCCGTCGACCTCGGCCCAGAAGTGGACGGCCCCGGGCTCGGTGTCGCGGCCGTCGAGGTCCGGGTAGGCGCAGTCCTGTTCGACCACGAAGACGTCGGAGCGGATCTTCAGGAGTTCGTACAGCACGAGGGGAGAGAGATCGGCCAGGGCGCCCGAGGCGATGGCCGGTGTTCCCGCAACGGTGGGGTCGGCAGGCATCGGTCCATGGTCGCGCAGCTTCTTGACCGTTCAGTCAAGTGCAGGAAGGATGAGCCGATGCCCTTCACCGATCGCAGCGGCGTCACCATCTGTTACGAGACTCACGGCGACCCCGACGACGTGCCGCTGATGCTGGTGGCCGGGCTCGGCATGCAGCTGGCGCGGTGGGACCCCGAGCTGCTCGCCGGCCTGGTGGATCGGGGGTTCTTCGTGATCACCCACGACAATCGCGACGTCGGACTGTCGGAGAGCTTCGATCATGTGGAGGTCGACGTGGTCGCGGCGGTGATGTCGGCTCTGGGCGGCGAGACGGACGTGGAGGCGCCCTACCGGGTCGGTGACATGGCGGCCGACGCCGTCGCCGTGCTCGACGAGTTGGGCATCGATCGGGCGCACGTGGTCGGCACTTCGATGGGCGGGATGATCGCGCAGGCGATGGCCGTCGAGCACCCGGAGCGGGTGGCGAGCCTCACCTCGATCATGTCCACCACCGGTGACCCCGACGTGGGCATGCCCAAGCCCGAGGTTCTCGGCGCACTGATGCCGGCGCCCGCCGATGGCCGAGAAGCGGTGATCGAGGCCACGGTCGAGACCTTCCGGCTCATCGGGAGCCCCGACCACTTCGACGAGGACCTCATCCGCGAGGGTGTGGCCCGGGCCTACGACCGGGCGCACGACCCGACCGGGCAGCACCGCCAGCTCGTGGCCGTCATCGCGAGTGGCAGCCGCACCGAGGCCCTGGGCTCGGTGACCATCCCCACGCTCGTGGTGCACGGCGAGGTCGACCCCCTCGTGGACATCAGCGGCGGGCACCGCACGGCCGAGTCGATCCCCGGGGCCGAGCTCCTGGTGATCGAGGGCATGGGCCACGACATCCCCCGGGTGTTCCAGCCCCAGGTCCTCGAGGCCGTGCTCTCCCTGGTTGCGCGGGCGGAAGCGACCGTCCCGACATGACGCTGCGGAGCGGAGCGGAGCGGCGGGCAGGGGGTGCCCCGGATGCCGAAGGCGCTCCGACGGAGGAGGAGCCGGTGTCAATGCGGAGCGGAGCGGAGCGGCGGGCAGGGGGTGCCCCGGATGCCGAAGGCGCTCCGACGGAGGAGGAGCCGGTGTCAATGCGGAGCGGGGCGGAGGAGAGAACGGCCGGGCACGGACCGCTGGCCGGTGTGCGGGTCGTCGAGATCGCCGGCATCGGCCCCGGCCCGTTCTGCGCCATGATGCTCGCCGACATGGGCGCCGAGGTTGTCCGCATCGACCGGGCCGGCAATGTCACGGGCGGCGATCCGGCGACGCCGCCCGCCGACATCTTGAACCGCGGGCGACGGTCCGTGGGCGTCGACCTGAAGCACCGCGAGGGCGTCGAGGCCGTGCTCGCGCTCGTCGAGCGTGCCGACGCGCTGATCGAGGGCTTCCGGCCCGGGGTCACCGAGCGCCTCGGCATCGGGCCCGACGAGTGCCTCGCCCGCAACCCGCGCCTCGTCTACGGGCGCATGACCGGTTGGGGCCAGGACGGGCCCTGGGCGCTCGAGGCGGGCCACGACATCAACTACATCTCGCTCGCCGGAGCGCTCGACCCGTGTGGACGCGCAGGCGAGGCGCCCGTGCCACCGATGAACCTCGTGGGCGACTTCGGCGGCGGCGCCATGTTCCTCGCCTTCGGCATCGTGTGCGGCATCCTCGAGGCCCGATCGTCGGGGCAGGGCCAGGTGATCGACGCGGCCATGGTGGACGGTGCGGCCACCCTCACCACCATGATGCACGGGATGATGGCCATGGGCTTCTGGGACGTCGAGCGGGGCACCAACATGCTCGACACGGGTGCGTTCTTCTACGAGGTCTACCGGACGAAGGACGACAAGTTCGTGTCGGTGGGGTCGATCGAGCCGCAGTTCTACGCCGCCCTCATCGAGGGCACGGGCCTCGGCGGAGAAACCCCCCCGGCGCAGATGGACCGCGCCAACTGGCCGGCACGGAAGAAGGAGCTCGCCGCCATCTTCCTCACCAGGACACGGGACGAGTGGTGCGAACGCCTCGAAGGCCACGACATCTGCTTCGCGCCTGTGCTCTCGATGGTCGAGGCCCCGCACCATCCGCACATGGCGGCCAGGGGCACGTTCACCGACGTGGCCGGCATCACCCAACCGGGCCCGGCCCCCCGCTTCAGCCGCACGCCCGGTGCGATCAACGCGCCGCCTCCGCACGCCGGCCAGCACACCGACGAGGCGCTGGTCGACTGGGGCCTCACCCCTGAACGGGTGGCCGACCTGCGCGAGTCGGGCGCCATTCGCTGAGCCGGCGCTCCTAGGCTTCCGGGCCATGGCCACTCTCGTCTGCTTCCACGCCCATCCCGACGACGAGACGATCGCCACGGGTGGGCTCATGGCCAAGGCCAAGCACGACGGTCACCGGGTGGTGCTGGTGGTCGCCACCAGGGGCGAGCACGGCGAGATCCAGCCCGGGGTCCTGGCCGAGGGGGAAACCCTCGCCGAGCGTCGGGTCGACGAGGTGGCCGCCGCCGCCGAGCTTCTCGGCGTCGACCGGGTGGAGTTCCTCGGATACGTCGACTCGGGCATGGTCGGCGAGCCGACCAACGACCTGCCGGGCTCGTTCTGGACGGCCGACGTCGACGAGGCCGCCGACCGCCTGGCCACGATCCTGCGCGACGAGGCCGCCGACGTGCTCACCGTGTACGACGCGCACGGCGGCTATGGCCACCCTGACCACATCCAGGTCCACCGCGTGGGGCACCGGGCGGCCGAGCGGGTCGGCGTGCCGCGCGTCTTCGAGTCCACCATGGACCGTGACTTCCTCACCGAGCGCATGGCCGAGGCCGTCGAACGCGCCGACATGCCCGACGACTTCGAGGTGCCCGAGTCCACCGAGGACACGCCGTTCGGGAGCCCAGCAGACGTCATTACCCACGAGGTCGACGTGAGCGCCTTCGTCGGCATCAAGCGCCGGGCGCTGGCGGTGCACGCGAGCCAGGTGGGACCCGACTCCTTCTTCCTCTCGATGCCGGACGAGGCCTTCGCCCAGGGTTTCGGCGCCGAGTGGTTCATCGACCCGACCGCACCCCGGGCTCCCGGGTCGGCCCGCCGCACCGACCTGTTCGAGGGCCTGTGATGATCGCCTCGCCCGAGACGACGGCCGCCGGTGCGCCAACCGCGTGGACCCACACCGGCTACGCACAGCAGATCGTCTTCGGCACCGGCAGTGTCGGCCGCCTCGGCGAGCTGCTGCGCGGCCTCGGCGCGCGGCGCGCGCTGCTCGTGACCACGGCGGGACGCCACGACTCCGCCGACGGAGCGACCGTCCGCAACGCACTCGGTCGCAACCTGATCTCCACCTTCGCCGAGGTCACCTCGCACGTTCCCGCCCCGCTGGTGCAGGCGGCCATGCTCCAGGCCCGACGGGATGGCGTCGACGCCGTGGTGTCGTTCGGGGGCGGATCGTGTGCTGACCTGGCCAAAGCGGTGTGCTTCTTCACCGAGCAGGAGGCCGGCACGCCAGGGGCGTCCTACACCGACCGCCCGGCCCTCCCGCACGTGGCCGTGCCGACCACGTACTCGGGCGCGGAGCTCACCCCGTTCTTCGGCATGACCGACCCCACCACCCGCCAGAAGAGCGGCGGGGGCGGGCCAACGATCGCGCCGATCGCAGCCGTCTACGACCCCGAGCTCACGCTTTCCACCCCGGCGCGCGTGAGTGCGGAGACAGGCATGAACGCGCTCGCCCACTGCGTCGAGGCGGCCTGGTCGCCGTCGCGCACCCCCGAGGCCGAGGCCATCGCACTCGCCGGTGCCGGGCGGATCTACGCCGCCCTACCGGAGGTGGTCGATGATCCCGCCGACGTCGACGGCCGTGCCCGGATGCTCCAGGGTGCCGTGCTCGGTGGGCGGTGCCTGCAGAACGGGTCCATGGGAGTGCATCACGGGCTCTCGCAGCTGGTGGGCGGACGCACGGGCATCTCCCACGGCCTCGCCAACGCCATGATCCTCCCGCACGCCATCCGGTTCAACGCCGACGCCGTCCCCGGCGCTGTCGGCGCACTCGCCAGCGCCATGGGCGTCGACGACCTCGCGGGCGCCGTCGCCGATCTGGTCGTCCGGGTGGGGCTGCCCGTCGGCCTCGGCCAGTGCGGGGTGACCGGGGACGACCTCGACGCGGTGGCGCGGCTCTCGCAGTCGAACCCCAATGTGCTGGCGAACCCGGCGGCGGTGTCCGAGGCGGATGCCCGCGCCATCCTCGCGTCCGCCTACTGAGGGTTGGCTCGGCCGGTCGTCACCGCCCGGCGCCCGGCCCCGATGCCATCGATGCCGGGAGTGTCCCGAGCGATGAGCCAGTCGGTGATGGTGTCGGCGTCAGCCGGCCGGCAGAGGTGGAACCCCTGAGCGACGTCGCATCCGATGGCGGTCACCACGGCGAGCGATCGGGCGTCCTCCACCCCCTCGGCCACGACCGTCAGGCCGAACGTGTGGGCGAGGGTGACCACCGCTCGGACGATGGCCTCGTCGTCCCGGTCGACCGAGACGTCGGTCACGAAGCAACGATCGATCTTGAGCTCGTCGACCGGGAGGCGCTTGAGGTGGGACATCGACGAGTAGCCGGTCCCGAAGTCGTCGATGGACAGCCGGACGCCGGTGCTCCGCAGGCGCTCGAGCGTGGCGAGGAGCACGGCTGTGTTCCCCGCGAACGCACTCTCGGTGATCTCGAGGGTCAGGTGTCGGGACGGAAGCCGGGCATCGAGGATCGCGTTGCGGAGCGCGTGCACGAGGTGGGGGTCCTGGAGTGCCTTGGGCGACAGGTTCACCGACATCGTGATGTCGAGGCCCATGTCCCGCCATCGGGCGCACTGCGCCAGTGACTCGTGGAGCACGAGCGAGCTGAGGGTGCCGATGAGCCCGGTGTGCTCGGCGAAGGGGATGAACTGCTCGGGCCCGATCCAGCCGTGCTGGGGGTGGTGCCACCGGGCCAGTGCCTCGACGGCGATCGCCTTCCCGGTGACGAGATCGACCTGAGGTTGGTAGTGGACGGCGAGCTGGCCCTGGTCGAGCATCTGGCGCAACTCGGCAAGCAGCACGAGCCGACCCGGGCGGTCCTCGTCGTCCTCCGGCCCGAAGACCGCCACGTCCTGCCCGAGGCGCTTGGCTCGGTACATGGCGACGTCGGCGGCCTGGAGGAGACGGGTCGCGTCCATGGTTTCGTTGGTGTGGCTGATGCCGATGCTGACACCCACCGTGAGGGTCATGCCCTCCACCTCGATCGGGTCTTCGAGCGCGGCGAGCAGGCCGCGGGCGACATCTTCCGGACGGTGCCGCGCCGAGGCGTCCTCGATCAACACCGCGAACTCGTCGCCGCCCAGCCGCACGACCGTGTCCCCCGGGGGAGTCCCCGACCTGAAGCGGTCCGCGATCTCGGCGAGCACCTGGTCGCCGACGTCGTGGCCGAGACCGTCATTGATCTCCTTGAAACGGTCGAGGTCCAGAAGCAGGAGCGCCGAGCCCTGCGGGCGCGGGTCTTCGTACAGGTCCTGCAACTCGTGCATGAGGTGCGTGCGGTTCGGTAGGTCCGTCAACGGGTCGTGCAGTGCCTGGTGTCGAAGGCTCTCACGGCTCTTGGCCAGCGCCTCGATCTGCTGCCGTAGAGCGTGCATGAGCCCGAGGTTGTCGTGGTGGGTGAAGAGCTGCCGGATGACGAGCAGGAGCACGAGCGGTGCGCCCAGCCAGGCCACTGCCGGACTCGGCTGACCCTGGGCGGTCTGCGCGGCGGCCGCCAGGACGAATGCCACCGTCGGCACAAAGGGAAGGATCAGGACCCAGTAGTGCTGCGGTTCGGAGCTCGGCGGTGCGCCCGTCTCGTCGGTCGCGTGTCTCGCGGCGAGGGCGATGAAGAGGTATCCGGCGACCCAGCCCGTGTTGAAGAGGTTGGTCTCATAGGCGTCGATCGACTGGAGGTAGGCGAAGGCGCTGTCGGCCAGCGCAAGGCAGGTCATGCCGAGGGCCACGGCGACGATGGTGGTTCGGTGACGGGTCGTGGCCCTGGCCAGCACCGAGAGGGTGATCACGAGGATCATCACGTCGCCCAGCGGATAGGCGAGGGCCAGGTCGAGCTCGAAGCCGCTTCCCGACGATCTCGCCACCTGGTGGAGCACGGTGATCCAACTGAAGCCGAGCAGGGCACAGCCGATGATCAGCCCGTCGGTGATCGCCTGGAGGCGCCCCGACTGGGTGCTCCTCGACGGGAAGGACAGTAGGGCGGCGACACCGAGTGGTACCGCCACCAGGAAGCCGATGTCGGCAAGGGAGGGGAACGGTTCCTCGCCCGAGGCGATGCACTCGTAATAGGACCAGAGGCATTGCCCCAGGGTCCACGAGAGGGCGCTGGCCCCGAGGAGGCGCCACGGCCGGCGGCCACGAGGGCCGAAGCGCCCGGCGGCGCGGAAGCAGGCAACGGCGGCTGCGAGCCCGGCGATGATCTCGATGGAGTCGTCGATGGCCTGGACGACCGGCCGGCCTCCGACGCCGGTCACCATGACAGTGAGATGCAGGAGCAGCAGCGGCGCGACCCAAGCGAGGTCCCGCGACACGGTGCGGGTTCTCCGTCGGTTCACGTGCTCATATCGACCGTTGCCCCGGTCGGGTGAGGTGTGGCGCTTTCACCGTCGGCTGCGCGCGAACGATGATGGTGCCATGTCGATTGTCAAGATCAACGCCATCACGGTCGCCGCGGGCAGCGGCGACGAGCTCGCCCGCCGCTTCGCGGCGCGGGCCGGGGCCGTCGACGGCCAGGACGGCTTCGAGGGCTTCGAGTTGTTGAAGCCCACCGACGACCGCACCACCTGGCTCGTCGTCACGCGGTGGCGTGACGACGCCGCGTTCGAGGCATGGGTCAGCTCACCGTCGTTCGCCCACGGGCACCGCTCCGAGGGCGGCCCCGCGAATGCGTCCGAGGGTGCGTCCGAGGGTGGGCCCCACGCTGAGGGCTCGGGCCCGCCGGTCGCTGAACGTCCGGTGGGCATGTCGAGTGAGCTGTGGTCCTACGAGGTGGCCGGCGGGTCGGTGGCGCCCTGAGCCTGGTCCGGTTCCACGCCGACTGGGCGTGGTGGGTGGTGGCCACCAACGCCGTCGCGGGCACGTGGGCACTGCTCGCCCACTGGCTGCCGTCCCTGCGCTCGCGCTGGTTGTGGTGGTTCATCGCACTTGCCGAAGCGACCGTCGTGGTGCAGGTCGTCGCCGGTGTGTGGCTTTCGGGTCGAGACCATCTCGAGGCGCCACCGTTCCACGAGTTCTACGGCTTCGTCGCGCTGATCTCCGTCGGGCTCATCTACAGCTACCGGGCCCAGATCAAGGACTTCCAGTACCTGCTCTACGGCCTGGGTGGCCTGTTCCTGATGGGCCTCGCCCTGCGCGCCATCTACCTGGCGGGCTGACCCGAACGGCGCAGCTACAGGTTGACCACGGGGCAGGTGAGGGTGCGGGTGATGCCGTCGATCATCTGGACCCGGCTCACCACCATCTTGCCGAGGTCGTCGACCGAGGGGGCCTCGGCGGTGGCGATCACGTCGTAGGGGCCGGTGACGTCGTCGGCGGCCAGCACGCCGTCGATCTGGGCGACCTCAGCGGCCACCTGGCCGGAGCGACCGACCTCGGTCTGGATGAGCACGTAGGCACGGACAGACATGGTGCGGGGCATGCTAGCGAACGCCCGACCCGCGAGCCGGGCCGTCACCGATGGCTCGCGATCAGCCGCGTTTCGATGGCCCGTTCGCCTTCGGCGGAGCTGACCGCTGGGGGCTTGGCCTGCCGGGTAACAGGGAGCGTCGCCGCGGGTAGGCCGCGCTGGTGTCGCCTCGAGCGTGTCGGTGTCGACCGTGTCATCGAGATCGATCTGGCGGCTCGAGGTTGCCTGGCGACGCTCGCCGCCGTCTGGTGCGGGGGTCGTTCTGGTAGGTCTGGCCGGTGGGGCTGGTGGCGGTGAAGATGCCGGTGTCGGGGTTTCGTTCGAGCTTCCAGCCCCCGGTATGGATCAGGACGTGATGGCGGCGACAGATGAGGCAACTCTCGGCGAGGTCGGTGCGGCCACCATCCTTCCAGTAGGTCCATTAGGTGGTGGGCGTCGCACCATTCAGGGGGGCGGTCACAGCCGGGGAACGGGCACCCGCCGTCGCGTCTTGTCATCGCCCGGCGTTGGGCCCGGTTGTACTGGCGTTCTTGGCGGCCGACGTCGAGCACCTCGCCTCTTGCGTTCAGGACGAGGCGCCCGACGGGGCTGTCGCAGAAAAGGCGTTCGAGGTCGCTCAGGCCGATGGGCCCGCCGGCGACGACGTTGGCAGTGGCCCAGGCGGGGTCCTGAGGGACTCGAGCGGCGGGGAGGAGGCACTCGCCGTAGCGGTGGGTGGCGTAGGTGTCGGCGTCGACGACGACATCGGCGGTGGTGGAAGGGGCGGCGCCGTCGTGGCCGCGGAGGTGGCGGCGGGCGAGGTCGGTGACGGCATCGGTGTGGCGTTGACCGGCGGTGCGGACCGGTTCGGGGCCGGCGGCGGGGTCGGGGGTGCGAGGTCCTTGAAGCAGGTCTCGAGCATGGCGCAGGTCTCGGGGTCGAGGAGCCCGTCGGGGACACCCCAGCCGTCCATCAGGTACCTGATGCGGAAGGCGCGGTCGTCGAAGTCGTGGGCCGGCTTGTGGTCGTCGACGAAGTGCGCCCACGTGCGGCACACATCGGCGAACTCGGTGGGGCCCATCTCCTTGGCGGCCGTCAACAGGGCGTCGGCACTGAGTGCGAACTCGTCCTCGTGGTGGCGTTCGGCTCGTGCCATCGCCTCGACGTGGGCGACGGCGACATCGCCGCCGGTGAGCGCTTCGGCAATGGTGTGGTAGCGGCGAACGAACCGGGCGGTACGAACGAGCTTGGCCGCGTCGGTCTTGGTGGCACGGGTCTGCCACGCCAGCCACGCCGGGGCGGAGAGGTGCCCGTCGAGTGCCCAATCTGAGCCGGTGTCCCACCCCTCGACGGTGCGCACCAACTCGGGCGCGGTGCGCTCGTGGAGCTCGGCCAGGTCGCGCACGCGGTCCGACCTGGCCTGTGGCGTCCACCCGGAACGGTCCTCGGCGGCGAGGTCTTTCAGCAGCACACGGGCCTCGGCGACTGGATCGAACATGTGTCCATTGTGACCAGGGGGTGGAACTCACTGTCGGATCGGGGCTTGACGGATCGCCGTGAAGAAGCGAGCTTGCTGTGAAGCCTTTGCGCCGCTCCCGATTCTGACTCTGGGTGCGCGGTTCTGCTGGCCACCACCGCGCGGTCCACACGGCCACCAGCGCGCAATTCCACTGACCCACGAAGATAGGAGCATCATGAATGGATGCCCCCGGCGGGGCGGGTCGCGGCCATTCCGTAGGCTCCGCCTGATGACTGAACGGCGAATCGACAAGCCCATCATCAATTCGCCGTTCGAGATGCCCGACCGGCATTTCCGTTTCGACGACGACGGCATCACCGATGGCATCGTCGAAGGGCGCCGCCCGTCGGCGTACTTCATGCCGATCCCGGCCTCGAAGCGTTGGAGACGCTGATCTTCCTGGCCGAGGCGGCGGGGAAGGAGCAGCAGGGCGCGTACTTCACGAACGAGTTGCGTCGCTTCTCCGAGGACGCCAACCCGGGGCTGTTCCGAATGGCCACGAAGATGGCCACGGGGACGGGCACGACCGTGGTGATGGCGATGATCATCGCCTGGCAGACGCTCAACAAGGCGGCCAACCCCCAGGACGGCCGCTTCGGTGACTCCTTCCTGATGGTGTGTCCCGGCATCACCATTCGTGACCGGCTACGGGTGCTGCTGCCGGCGGATCCGAACGACTACTTCCGCGAGCGCGATCTCGTGCCGCCCGAGCTCAAGGACCGCCTCGGTCGGGCGCGGGTGGTGATCGTCAACTTCCACCAGCTCAGGCCCAAGGTGAAGCTGCGCGCGTCGAAGGTGTCCAAGGCCGTGCTCGGCACGAAGGCGGACACCGCCGGCGTGTTCGTCGACACCTCGGAGCAGATGGTGCGGCGGGTGTGCCCCGAGTTCCGCAACAAGCGCAACATCGTCGTGCTGAACGACGAGGCCCACCACTGCTACCGCCGTCGACCCACCAAGGCGGAGGACGAGACCGCCACCACGGTTGGGCGCGCGAAGTCCTCGTCACCCATCTGACCGGCGATACGGGTGATGCGGTCGATTACGGCGGGTTCCACGCCCAGCTCCTCGTCATCTCGGGCCATGTCATCACGAGGCACTGTCGAAGCCTCCCAACTGGCTGCGCATCTTCTCGAGGCCACGGCGGATGTCGCTCTTCACCGTGCCCAGCGGTACGTCGCAGCGCTCGGCGATCTGTGCATGCGTGAGGTCTTCGAAGAAGGCGAGTCGCACCATCTCGCGTGGTCGCTCGGGCAGGGTCGACATCGCCTCGGCAACCAACATGCGTTCGCCGATTGACGTCACGTCCCCCGGCTCGAACACCGGGTCCCCGGTCGAGCCGAAGGTCTCGGGCGCCGGGGAGGGCTGCCGCCCGTCGGCCCGCAGGATGTCGACCACCTTGAACCGGGCGATGCCCAGCAACCGCCCGGTGAGGGTGCCTGCTTCGGCGCGGCAACGCGACCGGGACCGCCACGTGGGCAGGAAGACCTCCTGAGTGGCGTCGGCGGCACGGGGAGGATCGAGCGAACGGGCACAGAAGGAGTAGACGAGCGACCCGTGGGCGCCGTAGAGCGCATCGAGCGCTCCCTCGTCGCCGGACACGAAACGGCGAGCCGCATCGACCTGGGCCGACTCTCGCGCTTCGATCATCACGGGCACGGTAATCACTTCGGCCACCGGTACCTCCGCGGGTGCACCCCGTGCCGAGGGCCCGACCCGTACCGAGGGCCCGACGAACGTCGCTACCCGGAACGCGAAGAGGGGCACGGCCCGAATGCCGTGCCCCTCTTCCCTCGGAGGAGCGCTCAGACGTTGATGGCGTAGAGCACCCGGTTGATGGTGTGGATGACGCCGTTGCTGGCCCGCACGTTGAGCGGGTTCACCAGGCGGGGGTTGGCCCTGTCCGGGTCCTTGTCGATCAGGACCGTGGTGCCGGGGACGTGACGGATGCCGATCCCGGCAAGCGTCGGGAAGCGCTTGGCAGCGAGCACCCGCGCGAGCCCACGGGCGTCGGGGACGACGTGGTACTTGAGGATGGTGGTCAGTCTCGGGATGGGATCGCCACCGCCGAGGTCGGTGAGGGCCGCCACGAGGAAGGCCCAGGCGCCCGCCTCGTCGGTGATCTCGCCGGTGAAGCCGATGTCCTGGGCCCTCTTCACGAAGGCCCGGTCCTTGGGGGCGAACACGGTCACGTCGAGGCCGGGGGTATCGAGGGTCTCGACCAGACCGGCGGCGGTCACGGCGGCCAGCAGCACGTCGTAGTCACCACCGTTGGTGTCGAAGCCACTGCCACTCGACGCCAGGATGTCGGCGATGCTGGGATCGCCGGGGGCCGCACTCGCGGCCGGCGGGAAGGTGGCGGCGACGATGGACATGGCCACCGATGCGGCGACCACTCCTGCGGTGAAGCGCTTCTTGGTCATGATGTTGTCCTCTTGGGCGACTCGTGGATTTTGGCGTTCGTTCCAGGTTACCCGTTTGGATGTACTTCCCGAAGAGAGCGCATTGACTCATCGGAAACCTCCGCGTGGTCAGGGTCGTTGCCTCTGGCGTGCACGTCGTCGCGGCTCGGGTACGCCGCGCCGGGCGCCGAAAGCAGTCTGGCGCTCCGCCCGCTGTAGGAGAGGCGGGCCTGGTCGTAGGCGTCCCGCCCCTGCATGTGCTGGCGGAGGAGGCTTCCGACCAGGCGGGAGACGCTGGTATCGCGCTTGGCCGCTTCGATGCGGGCCCAGCGAGCCGTCTCGTCGTCGAGCGTGATCGTCACATTGCGCACAGAGCCACGGTGCCACGAGGTTCGTGGAGCACGAAGACACGAGCGATCGACGTCGCTGCCGAACCTGGCGCATCCACGACGCTCTCAGCGCAGTAGATGCGCTGAGTTCGGGGGGCCGGGGCTACGGCTACTTGTCGGCCAGGCGCTTCTCGAGGGCCTCGAGCTCGTCGCGCAGCGCGCGCGGGAGGCGGTCGCCCACGAAGGCGTAGTGCTCCTCGATCAGCGGGATCTCGGCGCGCCACTGGGCCTCGTCCACGTTGAGGATGCGGGCGAGGGCGGCGGCGTCCATGTCGAGGCCGTCGATGTCGATGCCCCCGGGGGCGGGGACCCGGCCGGTGGCCGTGTCGACGGCTTCGGCGGTGCCCTGCAGCCGCTCGATCACCCACTTGAGGACCCGGCTGTTCTCGCCGAACCCGGGCCAGATGAAGCGGCCCTCGTCATCCTTCTGGAACCAGTTGACCCAGAACAGCTTGGGGAGCTTCGAGGCGTCGGTGGCCTCGCCGATGGTCAACCAGTGGGCGAAGTAGTCGCCGACGTTGTAGCCGGTGAAGGGTCGCATGGCGAAGGGGTCGAAGCGCACCTCGCCGACGGTGCCGGCCGCGGCTGCCGTCTTCTCGGACGACATGATCGAACCGAGGAACACGCCGTGTTGCCAGTCGAAGGCCTCGGTGACGAGGGGGATGGTGCTCGCCCGCCGGCCACCGAAGAGGATGGCCGAGATGGGGACACCGGCCGGGTCCTCCCATTCGGGGGCGATCGACGGGCACTGGTCGGCGGGTGCGGTGAAGCGGGCGTTCGGGTGTGCCGCCGGCCGGCCGGCCCCCGGCGTCCAGTCCTGGCCCTTCCAGTCGATGAGGTGCTCGGGCGTGTCGTCGGAGATGCCCTCCCACCAGATGTCGCCGTCGTCGGTCCTGGCGCAGTTGGTGAAGATCGAGTTGGCGGCCACCGTCGTCATGGCGTTGGGGTTGGTCGAGTCGCCCGTGCCCGGCGCCACGCCGAAGAACCCGGCCTCGGGGTTGATGGCGTAGAGGCGGCCGTCGCTGTGGAATTTCATCCATGCGATGTCGTCGCCGATGGTCTCGATCTTCCATCCGGGGAGGGTGGGGATCATCATGGCCATGTTGGTCTTGCCGCACGCCGACGGGAACGCGGCGGCCACGTAGTGCTTCTCTCCGCTGGGCGGTGTGACGCCCAGGATCAACATGTGCTCGGCGAGCCACCCGTCATCGCGGGCCATGGTCGAGGCGATGCGCAGCGCGAAGCACTTCTTGCCCAGCAGGGCGTTCCCGCCGTAGCCCGACCCGTACGACCAGATCTCGCGGGTCTCGGGGTAGTGGACGATGTACTTGTTCTCGGCGTCACAGGGCCACGGCACGTCCTCCTGGCCCGGCTCGAGCGGCGCTCCGACCGAGTGCAGACACGGCACGAAGTCGCCGTCGCCGAGCACATCGAGCACCGCGGCACCCATGCGGGTCATGGTCCGCATGTTCACCACCACGTAGGCCGAGTCGGTCATCTCGACGCCGACGTGGGCGATGGGGGAGCCGAGTGGGCCCATGGAGAACGGCACGACGTACATGGTGCGGCCCCGCATGCAGCCCTCGAACAGCCCCGCCAGCTCGGCCCTCATCTCGTCGGGCGCCCGCCAGTTGTTGGTCGGGCCGGCATCGGCCTCGTCGGTCGAGCAGATGTAGGTGCGGTCCTCCACCCGGGCCACGTCGCCCGGGTCGGAAAGGGCCAGGTGGCTGTTCGGGCGGATGGCGTCATCGAGGCGCTCGAAGGTGCCGCCGTCGACCAGCAGCCGGCAGAGGCGGTCGTACTCCTCGACGGAACCGTCGCACCACTCGATGCGGTCGGGCTGGCAGAGCGCGGCGGTGCGTTCCACGTAGGCGAGAAGCCGTTCGTTGCTGGTGGGTGCGGTCATGGTGTCTCCGAGGGGGTGTCGGCAACGGGGGACTCGGGCAACGGGGTGGCGGCGGCGTCCGGCTCGAAGCCCGGGGTGCCCATGTCCACCTCGGATCCGAGGCGGATGGACGCGGCCAGTCCCGATCCGTCGAGGTCGAACACCACGCGCTGGCCCTGGCGAAGCATGCGGAACACCGAGCCGTGGAGGGCGTCGGCGGCAAGGTCGTATTCGGCGAGGTCGGTGTCGCAGAGCAGGACACCGACGCCCGATCCGGGGTCGTAGGACTTGACTACGCCTTGCACGAGAGGTTGCTCCCAGGGGGTGGCGATCAGATGCGGGGCAGGGTACCGAGCCGCACTCGAATCAGCCAGACCGCGTCCGGAGCGACTGCTCGGCGCCGTGGCTCAGTGGACGAGCTTCTGGACCTTGCCGGCCTTGAGGCACGAGGTGCACACCTGCACCCGCTTGGGCGACCCGTCGACGAGGGCCCGGACCCGTTGGATGTTCGGGTTCCAGCGCCGCTTGGTGCGCCGGTGGGAGTGGCTCACCGACATTCCGAACGACGGGTGCTTCCCGCACACATCACACACCGAAGCCATCGAGCGCACCTTCTCAGGGGGAGAACCGGGGACAGCGGGAGACGATACCCGCCTTTTCGCCGATCGCCATGCGGCTCGGCGTGATGGTCGCGGCCCGCCCGCTGCCGCGGGCCGTCCGACTGGGAGCGTCGCGAAGCGGCAGGCGCCGCTCGCCCGGATGCCGGAGGCGCCCCGACGGAGGATGAGCCGATGTGACGCATCCTCTAGTGTCGCTGCGCATGGCGTTGCTCGAACGACTCGGTGCCGGTGATCTCCGGCGCGTGGTCCAGGAGTACCGCGACGCCTTGGCCCTGCACCGCGACGCCATCAACCGCCTCAACGTCTATCCGGTCCCCGACGGCGACACCGGCACGAACATGGCCCTCACCCTCGAATCGGTGGTCACCGAGCTCGAGGGAGCCGGGGCCGACATGGCGTCGACCTGCAAGGCCATCAGCCACGGTTCGCTGATGGGCGCCCGCGGCAACTCGGGGGTGATCCTCTCACAGGTCCTGCGAGGCCTCGCCGACGTCTTCGCCGAGTCCGACGAGTGTGACGCTGCCTCGTTCGCCCGAGCGATGGCGTCTGCGTCCACTGCCGCCTACCAGGCGGTCATGCGCCCGGTGGAGGGGACGATCCTCACGGTGGTGCGTGAGTCCTCTGTGGCCGCGACCGAGCGAACGGCGCTCGTCGGCGGGGGCGCCACGCTGGTCGAGGTCCTCGACGCCGCCCGTGTCGCCGGGGGCGAGTCCCTCGAGCGCACGCCCGAGCTGCTGCCCGTGCTGGCCGACGCGGGGGTGGTGGACGCCGGCGGCGCCGGCTTCCTGCTCCTGCTGGACGTGCTGCTCGCCGTCGCCGACGGTCGACCGGTTCCCGAGCCTCCGGAAGACACCGGTGCCGCGCCCGCCGATCTCCTCGGGATCCACGGCGACGAGCACGCGCGCAACGCCGAGCACGACGCCCTTGCGGGCCTGCGCTACGAGGTCATGTACTTCCTCGAGGCCCCCGACGAGACGATCCCGGCGTTCAAGGACGTGTGGGCCGGCATCGGCGACTCGATCGTGGTGGTGGGCGGTGACGGCATCTGGAACTGCCACATCCACACCGATGACATCGGCGCGTCGGTCGAGGCCGCGCTCGACTGCGGGCGACCGCGTGACATCCGCGTCACCGACCTCCTCGAGCAGGTCGAAGAGGAGCGATGGGTCCGTGAGGCCGAGGCGGCGCCCGAGCCCGAGCCGAGCCGGAGCCCGGTTCCCTGCGCGGTGGTCGCGGTTGCCACGGGCGACGGCATCCGGCGCATCTTCCACTCGCTCGGGGTGCAGGGAACCGTCACCGGCGGGCAGTCGATGAACCCCTCCACGGCGCAGCTGCTCGAAGCCGTCGAGGCTGCTCCCGCCGACCATGTGGTGATCCTGCCGAACAACAAGAACATCATCCCCGTGGCCCAGCAGGTCGACGCCCAGACCACCAAGACGGTGCGGGTCGTGCCCACCCGCGGGATCGCCGAGGGGTTCGCGTCCCTGCTCGCCTACGACCCGCAGGCCACGGGCGACGAGAACCTGGCCGAGATGGCCGATGCCGCCGAAGCGGTCATCGCCGGCGAGGTCACCCAGGCCGTGCGCGACTCCACCTGCGAGGTGGGGCCGATCGTCGCAGGGGACTTCCTCGGGATCGCCCGTGACGGCATCCGGGCCGTCGAGGCCACGGCAGCAGCGGCCGCGATCGGGCTGCTCGACTCGCTGATCACCGACGAGCACGAGATCGTCACCGTGATCGAGGGTGAAGGGGCCCGCGCCGGGTCCACCCGCCGCATCACCGAGTGGTTGTCCGAGCGCCACGTCGACGTCGTCGCCGAGGTGCACCACGGCGGCCAGCCCCTCTACCCCTACTTCTTCGGCATTGAGTGACCGGGCGGCGGCGCCCCTCACGCTGAGGGACCTGGACCGGCTGCCCGTCACCAGTGTCAGCGGCATCGCGCCGAGGAAGGCGGACTCGCTCCGGTCGATCGGTGTCGAGAGCATCCTGGATCTGCTCATGCACTACCCGCGCCGGTGGATCGACCGCACCAAGGAGGCGCACATCGCCGAGCTGGAGGTGGGGGAGGAGGCGACGATCCTGGTCCGGATCCAGAAGGTGAGCCTGCGACGAACCCGCAGTCGCAAGACGCTCGTCGAAGCCGCCGTCACCGACGGCACGGGCTCCCTGCGCTGCACGTTCTTCAACCAGCCGTGGCGGGAGCGGCAGTTGACCCCCGGGCTCGAAGTGCTGGTCTTCGGCAAGCTCGACCTCTTCCAGGGGCGGCGACAGATGGCCAACCCGGTGATCGACCTGGTGGGTGACCAGACGCTGCGGATCGTCCCCGTCTACCCGCAGTCCGAGAAGGCCAGCCTGTACACGGCGGACTTCCAGGACTGGGTCGCCCGCACGCTGCACAAGGCCGCGGCCAGGGGGCTCGCCGAGCCGGTCCCCGTCGCCGTGCTGCGCGAGCACGGGCTCGTCGAGCGCGGACGGGCGTTCCGTCACATCCACGCTCCGGGGACGATGGCGGACAAGGAGCAGGCGCGCCGGCGGCTCGTGTTCGACGAGTTGCTGCGTGTCCAGCTCGCCCTCGTGCTGCGCAAGCGGCTCGTCGAGCGCACCACGAAGGGAATCGCCCACCGAGTGGACGGGCACCTGGTGCAGCGGTTCCGCGAGCGCCTGCCCTTCGCGCTCACGACCGCGCAGGAGCGCGTGATGGGGGAGATCTCGTCCGACCTGGCCGACGCCCGGCCGATGCACCGCCTGCTGCAGGGCGACGTGGGCGCCGGCAAGACCCTGGTGGCGGTGCGAGCGATGCTCGTCGCCGTGCAGGGCGGCCACCAGGCGGCGCTGATGGCGCCGACCGCGGTGCTGGCCGAGCAGCACCACCTGGGCATCAAGGCGCTGCTCGAGGGGCTTGCCGTGTCCGACGACGCCGGCTCGCTGTTCGAGGACCGGCCGCTGCGGGTCGAGCTCCTCACCAACCGCACCACGGCGACCGAGCGCCGACGGCTCACCGCCGATCTCGTCTCCGGCAGGGTCGACCTGCTCATCGGCACCCACGCCCTCCTCGAGGAGGGCGTGGCGTTCTCGTCGCTCGGCGTGGTGGTGATCGACGAGCAGCACCGGTTCGGGGTCGAGCAGCGCGCCGCGCTGCGGGCCAAGGCGACGGGCGAGGCGGTCCCCGACGTGCTCGTGATGACCGCGACGCCGATCCCGCGCACGGCGGCGATGACGGTCTACGGCGACCTCGACGTCTCGGTGCTCGACGAACTGCCTCCCGGCCGCAGGCCGGTCGAGACGGTGTGGGTGCGGACGGGCGACGAGGCGGGGCTCGAGGCGGCCGCTGGCGAGGCTTCGCTCTGGGGCTGGGTGCGGTCCGAGGTCGAGTCAGGTCGCCAGGCCTACGTCGTCTGCCCACTCATCGACGAGTCCGAGAAGCTCGAGGTGCGCTCGGCCGAGGAGACCTACGAGCAGCTGCGCCACGGTGAGCTGGTGGGGCTGCGCGTCGGCCTGTTGCACGGCCGGGTTGCCGCCGCGGACAAGGAGCAGGTGATGGCGCAGTTCCGGTCGGGCGCCCTCGACGTGCTCGTGGCCACGACCGTCATCGAGGTGGGCGTCGACGTGCCCAACGCCACGGTGATGGTGATCCTCGACGCCGACCGGTTCGGGATCGCGCAGCTCCACCAGCTCCGTGGTCGCGTCGGCAGGGGCGCGGCCCGCTCGCGCTGCTACCTCGTCGGCGCCGGTGCCACCCCCGAGGGGGAGGCACGGCTCGCGGCGATGGTGCGTTCGAACGACGGCTTCGAGCTGGCCGAGGTGGACCTCGAGCTCCGAGGCGAGGGCACCCTGATGGGTGAACGCCAGAAGGGGCGGAACGACCTCCGGCTCGCGTCCCTCCGTCGGGATCGCGAATGGGTCGTGAAGGCCCGTGAGGCCGCCTTCGCCATCGTCGACGGCGATCCCGAGATGGTCCGCCACCGCGACCTGCTCGACGAGGTCGAGTTGCTCCTCGGCGAGGACGACCCCGGGTTCCTGCTCAAGTCGTGAGTTTCTGCTCAACTGCTCACATGTTGGCTCCCGAGACCATCGTGTGCGTCGACTGCGGGGGCACTTGTCATCTGCTGTCCCACCCGCCCCCCGACGAGGAGTTCGAGCCGGGTGACGTGGTCGCCTACCGCTGCTCGGACTGCGTCGACCGGTGGGACGTGGTGCTCGCCGACCCCGACGAGGACTGAGCGACGAGCCAAGGCGACCGTTGCCTGTACCGTTGGCCCGTGGCCACCGTTCTCTACCCCGGGTCCTTCGACCCGATCCACAACGGACACCTCGAGATCGTCGAGACCGCGTCGCGGCTGTTCGACAACGTCATCGTGGCGGCCATGCGCAACCCGCAGAAGGGGGAGTCGCTCTTCACGCTCGAGGAGCGTGAGGACATCCTCGCCGAGACCCTCGGTCATCTCGAGAACGTCCAGCTCACGGTCTTCTCCAGCCTGGTCGTCGATCTCGCGCGAGACGTCGGGGCCGACTTCATCGTCCGCGGCCTCCGTGCCGTCTCCGATTTCGAGAGCGAGCTCCAGATGGCGCAGATGAACCACGCCATCTCGGGCGTCGACACGCTCTTCATCCCGTCGGCGTCCACCCATTCGTTCCTCGCGTCGAAGCTGATCCGCGAGATCGCCCGGTTCGGCGGCAACGTGGACACCATGGTTCCGCCGCCGGTGGCCAAGCGCCTACAAGGGAAGTTCGACCGTTGAGCCCGAACGACGAGTACGTGACCGCGCACATACCTGGCGCGCACGATGCGCCCGAGCTCGAGCCGATCCTGCGGCGGGTGGTCGAGCTGATCGAAGCGGCGCGGCCGATGCCGCTGTCGACCTCGGTGATGATCCAGAAGGACGAGATCCTCGAGTTGCTCGACGAGGCCCTCGACCGGCTGCCCGAAGAGCTCCGCGCCGCGCGCTGGCTCCTGAAGGAGCGCGAGGAGTTCCTGGTCAAGGTCCGTCGGGAGGGCGATGACATCCTCGACGAGGCCAGGGGCCAGGCCGCCCGCATGGTCGAGCGCACCGAGGTCGTCAAGGCGGCCGAACAGCGCGCCCGCCAGATCCTCGAGCAGGCCGAGGCCGAGGCCCGGCGCATGCGCCACCAGGTGGAGGACTTCTGCGACCAGCGCCTCAGCAGCTTCGAGGCCGTGCTCGAACGCACCAGTGCCGCCGTCGCCGCCGGACGCGAGAAGCTGCAGGTCAGCGCTCCCCCCGAGGAGACCCACGACGACCTCGCCGGCATCGACGACTTCTCGCCGTCCACCGAGGGCTCCGGCGCCTTCTTCGACCAGGACGGCCCGTGAGGCCGGCTCGGGCCCTGAGGATCGGGGTCACCGAGCTTCTCCGCCATCCCGGCTCGCGGTTCGAGGTGCGACGGGAGGTGCCCGCCTCGGAGCTGGGCGACCTCGTCGTGGGCACCAGCCGGGTCGAGCCTGACGTCGAGATATGTGCCGATCTGGTGCTCGAATCGCAGACGGGCACGGTGGTCGCGTCCGGCACGGTGAGCACCGTCTGGTCGGGTGAGTGTCGGCGGTGCCTCGAGCCGGTGACCGGCGACGTGCGCCACGAGCTGCGCGAGGTCTTCGGCGAGGTCGCCGAGGGTGGGCCCGACGTGGACGACCTCTACCTGCTCGACGTCGATCAGCTCGACCTGGAGCCTCTGTTGCGGGACGCGGTCCTGCTGAGCCTCCCAGTGGCCCCGCTCTGTGGCCCCGACTGTCGAGGCCCGGTGCCCGAGGCCTTCGAAGGCGGCGAGGATCAGATGGTCGACGCCCGAGACCCGGCCGGCGCCGACGACGACCCCACCACCGGTTCCCGGCCCCGTGATCCCCGCTGGGCGGCGCTGGATGCGCTCGACTTCGACCAGTGAGCCGCCTTGCCGGTAGGATCGGACGTTCGTGCCCGGTCGGGCCGCGACCAATCCCCGCTCCGCAGGAATGAACCCATGGCCGTTCCCAAGAAGAAGACATCGAAGGCGAAGAGCCGGAGTCGTCGGGCCTCGGCCTGGACCCTCAAGGCTCCCGCCCGCAGCGTGTGTCCGCGTTGCGACGCTGCAAAGCAGCCCCACATCGTGTGTGGCAATTGCGGGTGGTATGCCGGCCGCCAGGCCATCGACGTCGACTAGCCGACGCCGACGAGCCGGGTCTCCCTGATGCTGCCGATCGCCGTCGACGCCATGGGTGGCGACGACGCCCCCGGTCAGATCGTGGCGGGGGCACGGCGGGCGGTCGCCGAGTTGGGGGTGCCGGTGGTGTTGGTCGGGCGGCCCGAGGATCTCGTCGACGTCACCGACCTCGAGATCTTCCCGGCCTCCGAGGTCATCGCCATGGACGCCGACCCCGCCGCCGGCGTGCGGACCATGAAGGACTCGTCGCTCGTGCGGGCGGCCGAGGCGGTGCGGGACGGTCGGGCGTCAGCCATGGTCAGCGCCGGCAACACGGGCGCCACCATGGCCAGCGCGCTGTTGCGGATGGGTCGGATCAAGGGAGTGGCCCGTCCCGCCATCGCCACGCCCATACCTGTCCCCGACACCACGCCCACGATCCTGCTCGACGCCGGGGCGAACGCGGAGTGCCAACCGGAATGGCTCGTGCAGTTCGCCCAGATGGGCGCGGTGCTCTGCCGTCACCGGTTCGCCATCGAGACGCCCCGTGTCGGCCTGCTGTCGATCGGCGAGGAGAAGTCCAAGGGAAACCCGCTCATCAAGGCCACCAACGCATTGATGGCCGAGCCGGGCTGGCTGGAGGCGTCGGGCGGCACGTTCATCGGCAACGTCGAGGGCCGCGACATCATGTCCGACGACGTCGACGTGGTGGTCACCGACGGCTTCACCGGCAACGTCGCGCTCAAGTCACTCGAGGGTGGGCTCGGTTCGCTGATCAACGCGCTCTACGCCGTTTTCGGCTCCACCGACGAGACCCGCGAGGCGGCCGAGGTGCTGCTCCCCGCGCTCGTGCCCCTGGCTGCGCAGTTCGACCCCAACAACACGGGCGGTGCCATGCTGCTCGGCGTCGACGGCGTGTGCATCATCAGCCACGGCTCGTCGAACGACACCGCCATCGTCAACGCGGTGAAGGTGGCCACGGAGATGGTCGAGGGCAACCTCGTCGACCATCTCTGCGATGCCGTCGCCGTCCCCACCTGAGACAGCCTCGGGAGGGGCCCCGGTCTCGCTTCCACGTCATCGGCGCTAGGGTCTGTACATCATGCTGTACAGACCCTAGCCTGACAGGATGACCGAGCAGCTGACCGTCACCGACCTGCGCCAGCAGCTACTCGACGTCATCCGACGGGTGGAGATCGACGGTGACGAGGTCATCGTGGTGCGTCACGGCCGCCGGGTTGCCCGGATCGTGCCCGAGCGAACCCCGGTTGCCGCGTTGCTCGGCGTCGATCACGGGCGCGTGCGCGTCGTTGATCCCGGCGACGACCTGTTGAGCGCGCAGGAGGACTGGGAGAACGCGTGATCCTGGCCGACACGCATGTCGTGGTGTGGCTTCGCACCGACCCCGATCGCCTCGGTGCGGGTGCCCGTGCGGCGATCGAGTCGGCCGACGAGATCGCCATCAGTGGCATCTCGCTCTGGGAGCTCTCCATGCTCGTCAGCCACGGGCGATTGGCTCTCGACCTCCCGCTCGCGGCATACCTCGACGACGTGTCGAGGTCGTGCCGCGTGCTGCCGATCACGGCCGCCGTGGCGACGGCGGTTGCCGACCTACCCGAGACGTTTCCGACCGGAGACCCCGCTGATCGGATCATCTACGCGACGGCGCTCGTCCACGAACTTCCCCTCCTCTCGGCCGATGCCGGCCTCCTTGCGCACGACGAGACCGTGATCTGGCTTTGATCCTGGCGTTCAACGCCATCCTCCCCGTGGCGTTCACAAGCGCACAAACTCGGTGCCGCTATACTCCCGCCGTTCGTTCACTGTCCGAGGAGCTCTCGTGCCCGCCGAAACCCATGTGGAACAACCTCCTCTCGACCGCCAAGGCGTGTTCGAGCTGGTTCGCGATCGTCTTGCCGACATCCTCGAGGTCGATCCGTCGACCATCAACGAGGGCGACTCCTTCGCCGACGATCTCGACGCCGACTCCCTGGCGCTCATCGAGTTGGTCGAGGCCCTCGAGGAAGAGCTGAGCGAGCGCTCGGTGGGGTTCCGCATCGACGACGAGGACCTCGAGGACCTGAAGAGTGTGAGGGACGCCGTCGACTACGTCGTCGGCCGGCTCTGACCATCGCGCCCTCTGTCGACACCGGGCAGGCCCTCGCCGAGCGCGTCGGCCACTCGTTCGACGACCCCGACCTCCTGACGCTCGCGCTCAGCCACCGCTCGTGGTGCGCCGAGCACGGCGGCGAGTCCAACGAGCGCCTCGAGTACCTGGGCGACTCGGTCCTCGGCCTGGTCGTCAGCGACTTCGTCTACCGGGCGTATCCCGAACGGTCCGAGAGCGAGCTGTCGAAGATCCGCTCCGCGGTCGTGAGCGGGCAGGCGCTGGCCGAGGTCGCGGTCGAGATCTCGCTCGGCCAGTACCTGCTCCTCGGCAAGGGTGAGGACCAGACGGGTGGCCGTGACCGACCGTCGATCCTCAGCGACGCCATGGAGGCGATCTTCGCCGCGGTCTATCTCGACGGTGGCTGGCCGGTTGTCACCCGGGTCATCCTGGGGCTGCTCGAGGACCGCATCACCGCTGCCGCGCTCGGCCCCGGCAGCGGTGAGTACAAGTCGCAGCTCCAGGAGCTGGCGGCGCGTCGATTCGAGGCGGCGCCCCGGTACGTGGTGGGCGAGGACGACGGGCCCCCCCACGACAAGCGGTATTTCGCCACCGTCCTCCTCGGCGACGAAGTCGTCGGCAAAGGCGAGGGGCGGTCCAAGAAGCAGGCCGAGACGGCGGCAGCGCACCAGGCGTGGCAGCGCCTGGCCGCCGCGTCCACCGATCCGGCGGGAAGAGGAACCAGTGCCTGAGCTACCCGAGGTCGAGACCATACGGCGCGAGCTCGATCGTGAGGTCGTGAGCAAGCGGATCAAGTCGGTGGCCGCCACCGGCGAGCGCAGCATCCGCCGCCACCAGAGCCCCAAGGAGTTCGAGGCGAAGCTCGAGGGCGCGAAGATCACCGGCGTCGAGCGCCGCGGGAAGTACCTGATCCTGAAGCTCGACTCGGGCGACCTGCTCGTCACCCACCTGGGCATGAGCGGCCAGCTCCGACGTGCGGTGGCGCGCGACCCGCTCGCCGAGCACACCCACGTCGTGATCACCTTCACGCAGGGCGGACAGCTGCGGTTCCTCGATCCCCGCACCTTCGGCGAGATGTTCGTCACCACCCCCGATGAGCTCACCGAGGAGGTTCCCGAGCTGGCCGAACTGGGCTTCGACCCCGTCGAGACCCCCATCTCGTGGACGGCCTTCGGCGAGATGCTCATCAAGCGTCACACCAAGCTCAAGTCCCTTCTCATGGACCAGCGGTTCATGGCAGGGCTCGGCAACATCTACAGCGACGAGATCCTGTTCGCGGCCGGGCTTCGCTACGACCGGCCCGCGGACAGCCTCTCGACCCAGGAGATCCGCCGGCTGTACCGCTCGGTGGTGGAGACCCTGCACGACGCGGTGAAGTACCGGGGCTCCACGCTGGCCGACCAGGGCTACGTCGACCTGCACGGCAAGACCGGCGACTACCAGGATCACCACAAGGTCTATGCGCGCGACGGTCTGGCCTGCCGGCGCTGTCGGACGCCGATCACGAAGTCCCGGTTTGCGAATCGGTCCACGTTCTACTGCCCGCAGTGCCAAGTCTGAGCGCCGCGCCGTCGTCACGGGGTGCCGGTGTGGTCGACACGACCGTGCGCCGACCATCGCGATGGGCGTTCGGCCGGGCGCGGTAGGTTCGGTGTGGTGAGCGAGGGACGAGCGAGCCTTGACGGTGCGATCAGGCGACAGCCGGCGAGCGAGACGTAGGCCATGTTCCTGAAGACGCTCACCATGAAGGGCTTCAAGTCCTTCGCCGACGCCACGGTCCTCGATCTCGAGCCGGGCATCACCGTGGTCGTGGGCCCGAACGGCAGCGGCAAGTCCAATGTCGTCGACTCGATCGGGTGGGTGCTCGGGGCCCAGGCGCCCAGCACCGTGCGCTCGCAGAAGATGGACGACGTCATCTTCGCGGGCACGTCCAAGCGCCCGGCGCTCGGCCGCGCCGAGGTGTCACTCACCATCGACAACACGGCCGGCCTCCTCGCCATCGACTTCACCGAGGTCACGATCACCCGCACGCTCTTTCGCACCGGCGACAGCGAGTACGCCGTCAACGGCGTGCCCTGCCGGCTCCTCGACATCCAGGAGCTCCTGTCCGACACCGGGGTGGGCCGCCAACAGCACGTGATCGTGTCGCAGGGCCAGATCGACGCCGTCCTCAACGCCCGGCCCGAGGACCGTCGTCTCATCATCGAAGAGGCGGCCGGCGTGTTGAAGTACCGGCGCCGCAAGGAGAAGTCAGAGCGCCGACTCGCCGCGACAGAGGGCAACCTCACCCGGCTGGCGGACCTGCTCCGTGAGGTCAGGCGTCAGCTCCGGCCGCTCGAGCGCCAGGCCGACGCCGCCCGCCGGCACGGCGCGGTGGTCTCCGAGCTCGCCGCCATCCGGATCTTCCTGGCGGGCCGAGAGCTCTCCACGCTTCGGAACCGGCTGACCACCGGCGACGCGCGTCGCGGCGACCTCGAGCAGCAGACCAAGGCGGTCCAGGCCGCGCTGGTCGAGCTCGACACGGAGGTGCTGGCGGCCGAGGCCCAGCTCTCGGCGGCCGGCGGGGACGACCTGGGCGACGCCCTTGCCCGCTTCGAGTCGCTGCGCGAACGGGCCCGTGGCCAGACCGCCGTGCTCACCGAGCGCCGTCGGGGGGTCGACCGTGACCGGATGGCGTTCGTCGACCAAGCGGTCATCTTCAGCCTCGAGGCCGACGCCGCCCGCCTGCGCGACGAGCTCACCGAGGTGGAGGCCGAGGCCGCGGGTCTCATGCCCGACTGGACCGACCTCTCGGCCGTCGAACGTGAGCTGGCCGAGGCACGGACATCGTTCGAGCAGCAGTGGGGTCACGCGATGACCACCTCGGGTGGGGGTGAGGCGGCCGAGGCCAGGGGTGAGCTCGCGGCCCGCAGAGGCGGCCTCGAGCGTGACACGGCCGAAGCCGAGCGAACCGGCCGACGTCTCGAGAGCCTCGAACAGCGTGCCGCACGGCTGGCCGAGGATCTGTCCCGCTTCGTCAGCAACGTCGACGGGGCGACTGCCGCTGCGGCTTCGCTCGAACTCGGGCATGACGATGCCGCCGCCGCGCTCGTCGAGGCGGAGACGGCGCTGGCGGCCGCCGAGGACCAGCGCCGCTCGGCCGAGTCCGACCAGCACGCCTGGAGGGCGCGGGCGGACGCCCTGGCCTTGGCCCTCGACGAGGCCAGGGCGCGTGCCGGGGCCGAGCGCCTGTCCGGCGTGGGCGGCGTGCTCGGGACCCTGCTCGACCTGGTCGACGTGGACGAGGGCTGGCAGGCCGCATTCGAGGCGGCCGCGGGTGATGCGGTCACCGCGGTGGTCGTCGGCGACGCCGGCGCCGGGCGGCGGGCGCTCGACTCGCTGCACACCGGCGAGCTGTCGGGCGCGGTCCTCCCGCTGCTCGAGAGCCGCCAGGCCATGCCGCCACCGCCGCTCGGTGAACCGGTGCGCGCGCACGTGCGCCCGCTGCGCCCCGATGTGGGGGGTCTGCTGGACGCGCTGGTCGGCGGTGCCGTTGCGGTCGACGGTTGGCCTGGGGCGGTCGACATCGCCATCGCCCATCCCGAGGCAGTGGTGGTCACCCGCCAGGGAGACCGCTTCGCGCCGACGGGCTGGCGTGTCGGCGCTGCGCAGACCGGTGCCACCGGGGCCGCCCTGGAGGAAGCCGATGAGCGGGCGACCCGCTCCGCCGCGGTGGCGGATGAAGCGGCCGCCTGGGCCACGGCTGCCCGCGAGGCGCTCGACGAAGCCCGCCGGCGGGCCGAGGCCGCCCGACGCGCGGCCCACGAGAACAGTTCTCTGTTGGACAGCGCGGTCGAGACCCGTGCCCGGGTGGAAGCCGATCTGGCCGATGCCAAGGCCGAGATCCAGGCGCTGCAGGGCCATCTCGAGGAGCTGTCGGCGCGGGTGGCGCGCGACCAGAGTCGGGTCGCCGACCTCGAGGCCACGCTCCCTGGCCTCGAAGCGGTCGATGCCGACCACGCGGCGCGAGGCCGTGCCATCGCCGACGCCCGGGGCAGCCTCGAGGAGCGCTCTGCGGCGGTGGGTGCCTTGCGCACCGACCTCGAGGTGCGCGCCGCCGGCCTCGACGAGCGCCGGCAGTTCCTCCGTCGGCGGCTGGCCGAGCTCGACGAGCGGCTTGATCGTGATGCCGGCGAGCGGGGCGCCGCCGAAGCCCGGCGCCACGAGCTCGACCTGCGCCAGACCGCCCTCGACCGATTGGCCGCGTTCGTGGCGGCACGGTCCGAGGTGCTCGAGGTGGGCCTGACCGAGCTACGCGAGCGGCGCCGTCGCCAGTCCGAGGCCGCCCGTGCCGTCTCGCACCGCCTCGACACCCTGCGGACCCAGCGGGTCGATGCCGAGCGGCGGCTGCAAGAGGCTCGAGAACTGCTCCAGCGGTCCGAGATCGAAGACGCCGAGACCCGCCTGCGCCTCGAGACCCAGGTCGAGACCCTTCGGCGTGACCTCGACTGCGACCCGGAGCGCGCCCTCCAGGCGGTGTGCCCCGAGCTTCCCGACGGGTCCACCCCGGCCGCTCGGGCCCGCGACCTCGACCGCGATCTCCGCCTCATGGGGCCCATCAACCCGTTGGCGCTCGAGGAGTACGAGGCCCTCCAGGAGCGCCACGAGTTCCTCCAGGCGCAGCTCGACGACGTGAAGGCCAGCCGCCGCGACCTCGGCAAGGTGATTCGGGCCATCGACGGTGAGATCATGAGCGTCTTCGCCTCGGCCTTCGCGGACGTGTCGGCCAACTTCGAGTCGCTGTTCGAGACGCTGTTCCCCGGGGGGCGGGGTCGCCTGCGGCTCACCGACCCCGAGAACCTGCTCGACACCGGCATCGAGGTCGAGGCGCGGCCATCGGGCAAGAACGTGAAGAAGCTCTCGCTGCTCTCGGGGGGCGAGCGGTCGCTGACGGCGCTCGCCTTCCTCTTCGCCGTCTTCCGGAGCCGACCGTCACCGTTCTACGTGCTGGACGAGGTCGAGGCCGCCCTCGACGACATGAACCTGCACCGCTTCCTCGATCTTCTCCACGAGTTCCGCCAGGAGGCGCAACTGATCGTGGTGAGCCACCAGAAGCGCACCATGGAGGCCGGCGATGTGCTCTACGGCGTCACCATGCAGCCGGGTGGCTCTTCGAAGGTGATCTCCCAGAAGGTCAGCTCCGGCGTCTGAGCGACGGCGCGAGGTCCAGGTCTTCCGGGCCGCCCTCGCGGTCACGCTCCTGCTCGTGGCCGTGCTGGCGGCCAGCGGCCTCGCCCTGGTCTGGGCCTACCGCCCAGACCCCGGTGGTCCCGCGCTCCTGCGGGCGGTGCACCGCGGCGCGTCGGCCCTGCTGCTGCCTGGCTCGTGGCTGTTGGTGGCGACGATGGTGGGGTCACGCTGGGGTGCGAGCCGTTGGGCCGCCTGGATCCGGTGGGTCGTGCCGTCGGCCCTGGTCGCCGCGGTGGCGGCGGCGGCATTCACGGGCTTCCTGCTGCCCTGGGAGGGGTTCCAGCTTCCCACGGTCGTGGTGCCGCCGAACCTCCAGGGGATGGGCGTGGCCTTCGACCCGCGGATCGCCACCGTGGACTTCGGGGGCGATCCGATCAGCCGGGCGGTCTTCCAGCGCTACGTGCTCGCCCATGTGGGGCTCGCCGCGGCGACGGTTGGCCTGGTGGCCCTCATCGCCCGCACAGCGGCGCGCCGCCGGCCGAAGAACCCTCCGAACCCGAACCCCCCGAGGCCGACGCGATGACCCCTGTCTCCTCGGAACGGTTGCGGCGGGGACGACGAAGCCCTACGAGGTGGGCCTGTTGTTCAGGGCAGGCGGGCGAACCACAGCAGTGACAGCGTGGCGGCGCCCAGGAACAGGGCCAGCGCCAGGCCGACGAACCAGGGTGTGATCTCGCGGGCCTTGTTCTCGAAGCCCACCGAGGAGCCGATGTCGTCGAAGACCCGGCTCAACTCCTGCTCCGAGGCGGCGGTGAAGAACGAGCCGTTGGTGGTCTCGGCGATGGCCCGCAGCGACTGCTCGTCCACGGGCACGGGCACGATCGTGGGCGGGGTGGTGGCGTCGGTGAACTCGATGGTGCCCGTGGACGTGCCGAAGGCGATCGTCGAGACCGCGACGCCGGCGTCGACGGCGGCGTTCGACGCGTCGGCTTCGGACCGGCCCACCGTCCGGGTGCCGTCGGACATCAAGACGATGCGCGCCGGGGCAGGCTCGTCGGCGCCGTTGGCGGGCACATCCGCGATGGCGTCGAGGCTCGTGAAGATGGCCTCGCCCGTGGCGGTGCGCTCGCCGAGCTCGAGGCGATCGATCGCTCGGCCGACGGCGGCCCGATCGGTGGTGGGGGGGACGCGGACCTGGGCGTTCCCGTTGAAGGTGACGAGCCCGAGGTTGATCGTGGGTGGTAGGAGCTCGACGAACCGGTTGGCCGCCGCCTGGGCGGCCTCGAGCCGTGAAGGCGCCACGTCGACCGCCTCCATGGAGAGCGAGGTGTCGATGGCAACGATCACCGTGGCCCGCTCGACCGGCACCTTCACGTCGCGCGTCGGCCGGGCTGCCGCGATCACCAGTGTGGTCAGGGCGAGCAGGAACACGCCGGCGGTGGCGTGCCGCCGCCAGCCCGGGCGCTTGGGGGCCACCTTGTCGAGGAGCTCGAGGTTGGTGAACCGCACCGCGTAGTCGGGCCGGCGGTGCTGCAGCACGGCGTAGACCACGAGCAGGGCGAGCGGGGCCAGCAGGACGAGCAGCCACTCGGGCCGGAGCACACTCACGTCGTCGCGACCGCCGTCACCGCGGCCTCGGAAGGGTCTCGACGCGCTGGCGGCGCAGCGTCACGAAGCGCACGAGGTCGAGGAGCCAGTCGCGGTCGGTACGCAGCACCAGGTGGTCTGCCCCCGCGCCACGGATCGAGCGGGCGATGGCGTCGCGTTGCTCACGCGCGGCATCGGCGTAACGGGTGCGCAGCTTCGCGCTCGTCCGCACTTCCCGCCGTTCGCCCGTCTCGGGGTCGATGAGGTCGAGCACGCCGATGTCCGGCAACTCCAGCTCGCGCGGGTCGATCACCTCGACCGCCAGCACCTCGTGGCGGGCGGCGAGCAGTCGTAGTGGGTGCTCCCACCCGGTCGGGGCCAGGAAGTCGGACACGACGACCACGAGCCCGCGTCGTCGGGCGAGGCCCGACGCCCGTCGCATCGTGCGGGCGAGGTCGGCGGTGCCCGTGCCGTCACCGGTGGGGGCGGACACCAGGCGGTGGAGGACGCCGAGGAGGTGGGCGCGTCCGGACCGCGCCGGCAGCGTGTCGACTCCGGTGCCCCCGGCGGCGAGCACGCCCAGTCGGTTCCCGGTGCGGGCGGTGAGGAACCCGATGGCCGCCACCGCGGCCACGGCGAGATCGCGCTTCTCGCAGTTCGCCGTGCCGAAGTCGAGGCTCGGCGAGCGGTCGATCACCACCCAGGTCTCCAGCTCGCGGTCGGCGATGGACTCACGCACATGGGGCGTCCGGGTGCGGGCGGTCACGTTCCAGTCGATGCGGCGAACGTCGTCGCCCGGCTGATAGGCGCGTGTGTCACCGGGCTCGCTGCCGTGACCGGGGACGAGGCCCCGGTAGTCGCCCTGGAGCATGCCGTCGAGGCGGTGGGTGATGTCGATCTCGAGGCGTCGCAGCACCTGTTCGGGCGCGCCGCCGATGGCGGGGGGCGTGTTCACGGCCAGGGCCCGGTCAAGCCGTCCGCTCGACCGCGAGGTCAGCGGTGACCGTGGGCGACTGGTGGGGGTCGGTGTGGGTGTGCGCGTGGGGGTGCGGCCGGTACGCGTCGCCCGCAGCGTCCTGCGACGGGGCGATTCGGGGCGCCGGCACCGTGGAGAGGATCCGCGCGAGCACGTGCTCCGCGCCGATCGACTGGGCCAGTGCCTCGTACGAGAGCACCAGGCGATGGCGCAGGACGTCCGGGGCGACGTCGAAGACGTCCTGGGGGAGCGCGTAGGAGCGGCCTCGCAGCAGGGCAAGGGCGCGTGCCGCGGCGAGCAGGCCGAGGCTGGCGCGCGGGCTGGCGCCGTAGGCGATGAGCTCGCTGATGTCGGCCAGGCCGTGCATCGAGGGGTCGCGCGTGGCGAGCACCAGGCTGACGGCGTAGTCGACCACGGCCCGGTCGACGTAGACCGCGTCGGCGGCGTCCTGGAGGTCCTTCACCTGCTCGGCGGTGAGCACCCGGTCGGCGGTCGGCGGCTTGACGCCCATGCGGTAGACGATCTCGACCTCTTCGGCCGCGGTGGGGTAGCCGAGGAGCACCTTCATCAGGAACCGGTCGCGCTGGGCTTCCGGCAGCGGGTAGACGCCCTCGGACTCGATGGGGTTCTGGGTGGCGAGCACGAGGAAGGGGTCGGGCGCGGGGAACGTCCGGCCGCCGATCGACACCTGGTGCTCGGCCATCACCTCGAGGAGCGCGGACTGCACCTTGGCCGGCGCCCGGTTGATCTCGTCGGCGAGCACGAAGTTCGCGAACACCGGGCCGAGCTCCACATCGAACTGCTCGCTCGACGCCCGGTAGATGCGGGTGCCGATGATGTCGGCGGGCAGGAGGTCGGGGGTGAACTGCAGGCGGGTGAAGGTGCCGCCCGACACGATGGCCAACGTCTCCACGGCCAGCGTCTTGGCCAGGCCGGGCACGCCTTCGAGCAGGCAGTGGCCCCGGGCGAGCAGGCACACCATCAGCCGCTCGATGGTGCGGTCCTGGCCGACGATCACCTTCTTGACCTCGAACAGCGCGGTCTCTAGCAGGCGGGCCGTCTCGGCGGTCGTGGGGCCGGGCGCGTCGACCGCGCCATCGGGAGGGGTGGCTTCTTCGGGCGTCGGGTCCATCGGGTGCTCCTGGTCTGATCGGACCCGGGTCACCCTAAGGGCTGTCGCTTCCGGCGCACCGTCAGCGGCGCTCGATGCCCTCTTCGGTGATGTAGGCGGTCACCAGGGCGGCGGGGGTGATGTCGAACGCCCGGTTCAGGGCGGACACCCCCGCGGGAGCTGTCCGATGGCCGGCCAGCTCGAGCACCTCGACCTCGTCGCGCAGTTCGACCGGGATCGTCGCGCCGTCAGGGCAGGCCTGGTCGAAGGTGGACCTCGGCGCCGCGACGTAGAAGGGCACGCCGTGGTGGTGGGCCAGCACCGCCACCCCGTAGGTGCCGATCTTGTTGGCGACGTCGCCGTTGGCGGCGATGCGGTCGGCGCCCACCACCACCAGGTCGACATCGCCCGAGGCCATCAACGAACCGGCCATCACGTCGGCGACGAGCGTGCAGGGGATGCCGAGCCGGTCGAGCTCCCACGAGGTGAGGCGCGCCCCCTGGAGGACGGGCCGGGTCTCGTCGACCCACACCGACGGACGGCGGCCGGCCTCGTGGGCCGAGCGGATGACGCCGAGCGCCGTTCCCCAGCCCACGCACGCCAGGGCGCCGGCGTTGCAGTGGGTGAGTACCCGCGCCCCTTCGGGCACCAGGGTGGCCCCGTGGGCGCCGAGGGCCTGGTTGCGGGCGACGTCGTCGGCGGCGAGGCGCACGGCCTCGGCGACGGGGTCGTCGGCGTCGAGGGCCTTGTCCACCCCCCAGGCCAGGTTCACCGCGGTGGGGCGGGTGGCGCGGATGGCGGCGGCGGCGGCCTCGAGGTCCTCGCCCCGGGCGGCGGCGAGGGCCACCCCCATGGCCCCGGCGGCGCCGAGGGCGGGTGCGCCCCGAACCGCCAGCGTGCTGATGTACCCGCAAAGGGCCTGGACCGTGCGGGCCTCCACGATCTCGAGCGACCCGGGAAGCAGGCGCTGGTCGATGAGGCGCACGTGGGCCTCGGCGCCAGCGGTGGCGGTGGCGAGTGTGCCACCGCCCTCCCATTCGATCGTCGGCGGGATGCGCGTGTCGGCGGTGATCGTCATCTCGTCTGTCTACTCCCTCGGTTCTGGCGGAATCGGGTGCCGGCGGCGAGCGGCGGCGTCCCCTGCCGTCGGGCAGGCCTTCGCTCAGCTTTGCAGCCACGGCAGTACCGTCGACCCCGATGCGCGTGCTGGTGGTTGACGACGAGGTCGATCTGGCTGAGGCGATCGCCCGTGGCCTGCGCCGTGACGGGTACGCCGTCGACGTGGCCTTCGGTGGCGACGAGGCCGTCGACAAGCTCCGGGTCAACGCGTACGACCTGGTGTGCCTCGACCTGACGATGCCCGATCTCGACGGACTCGACGTGTGCCGTTGGATCCGGGGTCCCGAAGGCCCCGACGAGACACCTCGTGTGCTGATGTTGACGGCGCGCGACAGCCTGGCCGACCGCGTCGCCGGTCTCGACGAGGGGGCCGACGACTACCTGGTGAAGCCCTTCGCCTTCGACGAGCTGCGCGCCAGGGTGCGCTCGTTGCTCCGGCGGGAGGGGGCCCGCACCGGCTCGTTGCTGACCGTCGGCGACCTCGACCTCGACGACGCCCGTCACGAGGCTCGGCGGGGGGGCACGCTCCTCGACCTCACCGCCAAGGAGTTCGCCCTGCTCCGCTACTTCATGACGCGCGCCGGCGAGGTGCTGTCCCAGGAGGACCTGCTCGAGCACGTCTGGGACGAGCACGCCGACCCGTTCACCAACACCGTGCGGGTCACGGTGGGCACACTGCGCAGGAAGCTCGAGCGGTCGGGCGAGGCATCACCGATCGAGACCGTCATCGGGCGCGGCTACCGACTGCTCGATGCTGCTGACCAGGGGTCGGGCTGATGGGTTCGATCCGCGTCCGGCTCACGTTGCTCTACTCGGTGCTGCTCTTCGGGCTCGCCGCGCTCGTGGTGGCGGGGGTGTACGCGGCGGTGTCCCGCACCCTCGACGAGGAGCCCATCTCGGGCACGATCAACGTCACCCGGTTGATGGTGGCGCCGGACGGCCGGGTGATCCGCCAGGAGGCTCGGGTCCGCGAGGAGATACAGACCGTGGAGCAACAGGTGAACGAGCGGGCCCTCGAGAAGCTCCGCGAGTACTCCTTCGAGGCGCTGGGGTTGCTGTTCCTCGCGAGCCTCGGCGTCGGCTGGTTCGTCGCCGGACGGGTCCTGCGCCCGATCGGGCACATCACCGACGTCGCCCGTGAGATCCAGGCGACCGACCTGTCCCGCCGCATCGACCTCGAAGGCCCTGACGACGAGCTGAAGAAGCTGGCCGACACCTTCGACGCGATGTTGAGCCGTCTCGACCGTGCCTTCGAGGCCCAGCGCCGCTTCATCCAGGACACCTCGCACGAGCTCCGCAACCCGCTCGCGGTGATGCGCACCAACCTCGACATCGCGCTCGGCGACCCCGATGCCTCGGTCGACGACCTGCGCCAAGCGGGCACGGTGGTCGGCCGCACGGTCGACCGTCTCGCCCACCTGGTCGACGACCTCTTGCAGTTCGCCCGCCACGGGGCGCCGACCTTCGCCACCGAGCCGGTCGATCTGGCCGACGTGGTGGCCGAGGTGGCCGCCGAGTTCACCGCGCCGGCCGAGGCGCGTGGCGTGTCGATCGAATCTGTGGCGCCGCCCGGCCTGTGGGTGGTGGGCGACCGCGTCGCCCTCCGCCAGGCCCTCGGCAACCTGGTTGGCAACGCCGTGCGCCTCGCTCCCGGGCACTCCACCGTGCGGGTCGCCGGTGGCCAGGACAGCGGCTGGATCTGGATGGCGGTCGAGGACCAGGGGCCCGGCATCGCGGACGACGACCGGGACCTGGTGTTCCAGCGGTTCTGGCGCAAGGCAGGCGACGGTGAGGACGGTGAGCGGGGGAGCGGTCTCGGCCTCACCATCGTCCGGCAGGTGGCCGAGGGGCACAACGGCGAGGTGCGCCTGGCGTCCGAAGAGGGCTCCGGCTCCACCTTCTCGATCTGGCTGCCCGAGGCGCCTGGGCACGCCGAGCCGCAGGTGTCGGCCTCCGGCACCAAACAGGCGTGATCGGACGAGGGGAGCGCCTCTCTCGCCGGTCTGGCCCTCTTACGCCGCCTTTACCGGCGGTCCGCCATCCTGGTCTCATCAGCCCCACGGAGGAACGAGGAAACATGTCCAACCCCTGGTCGACCGCTCCCGCGGCCCCGCCCCTGGACCCGGGCGCCGCGCCCACCGCCCCCCCCTACGCCTATCAGCCGTCGCCGCCCTACCAGGGGCCCCCCACGGCGCCCGGCGGGCCGCCCAATCCCGCGCAGCAGCTCCCGCCGCCCTTCGGGGCGCCGCGCGCCAAGCCCGGCGGGTCGGGCCGCAAGCCGTGGCTGCCGTTTCTCGGCCTCGTCGCCGTGCTCGCCCTCATCGGTGCGGGCTTCGGGCTCGGCAAGGTGGTCAGCAGCAACGACAACGCGTCGTCTCCGAGCCAGGTGCCGAGCACCGGTGAGGTGAGCCAGCAGCGGCCCGCCGACCCCGCCCCGATCGAGGGGACGGGCACCGAGCCCATCGCCGACGTGGCCGCCGTCCTGGCCCCCACGGTGGTGCAGATCGAGACCCAGTCGGGCCTCGGTTCGGGCTTCGTCTACGACGAGTCGGGCCTCATCCTGACCGCGGCCCACGTGGTGGCCGACGCCTCGCAGGTCAACGTGCGTCTCGCCGACGGCACCCTGCTCGACGGCGAGGTGCTCGGCGCCGACGACGGCGTCGACGTGGCCGTCGTCAAGGTCGACCCGGCCGGGGCCGACCTGCAGGTGGCCGCGCTCGCGACGGGTGTCCCGATCCAGGTCGGACAGACCGCGGTCGCTGTCGGCAGCCCGTTCGGGCTCGATCAGACGGTCACCGCCGGGATCGTCAGCGCCGTCGACCGCTCGTTCCCCACGAGCACCGGTGTGGTGAACGTGATCCAGACCGACGCACCCATCAACTCGGGGAACTCGGGTGGTGCCCTTGCCGACCGTCAGGGCCGGATCATCGGCATCAACGACGCCATCCTCACCGACGGCGCCAGTACCGGCAACGTCGGCGTCGGCTTCGCCATACCGATCGACACCGCGATCGCTGCCGCCGGACAGCTGGAGCAGGGCCTCCCGGTCCAGTTCGGCTTCCTCGGCGTCGAGAGCCGCCCGACCACCTCGGGCGACTCGGGGGCGCAGATCGTCAGCGTGAGCGACGGGAGCCCCGCAGCTGCGGCCGGTATCGAGGAAGGCGACCTGGTCACCCAGGTCGGCGACGACGACGTGCAGTCCAACACCGACCTCGCGGCGGCCGTCAGGGCGCACCAGCCGGGCGACCGGGTCGAGATCCAGATCACCCGTGGCGGCGATCAGCTCACCGTGACCGCCACGCTCGACAGCGCCGACGGGCAGTAGCCGTCTCGGCCGACCCCTCGGCGGGTCGGTCGGCCCCCAACCGAGATCACCACCGGCCACACCGGGGACGCCTCCACCGCCGTCCCCGGTGTGGCGCGTCGGTGGGTCGGTCTTTAGGCTCCGACACCCATGTTGTTCCTGATCCTCGCCGTCCTCGCCGTCCTCGCCGTTGCCGTCCTCGCCGGGGCGGCGGTCGTCGTCGCCCGCCGTCGCGCCGAGCTCCCCGCGCCGCCATCGCCGCCAGAGGTCGGGGCGGCACCTTCGGGCGCTCCGGTAGCCGCCCCCGCCACCGGGTGGCGTGATCGCCTCGGCAAGGCTCGTGGCGCCCTCTCGGGGGCCATCGGCTCGCTGCTGTCCCGCAGCGGCATCGACCAGGAGACCTGGGACGACCTCGAAGCGGGCCTGCTCCAGGCCGACGTGGGCGTGCCCACCACCGGCGCCTTGCTCGACCGCCTGAAGGACAAGGTGGCCGCCGAAGGCCTCACGGAGCCCGCCCAGCTCGTCGAGGCCCTGAAGGACGACCTCAAGGCGCAGCTCGGGGGTGCCGATCGTTCGCTCGCCTACGAGGTCGGCCGACCCAACGTGTGGCTGTTCGTGGGTGTCAACGGGGTGGGCAAGACCACGACCATCGGCAAGCTCGCCAAGCAACAGATCGGCCAGGGGCGTTCGGTGATCCTGGCCGCCGGCGACACCTTTCGGGCCGCGGCAGCCGAGCAGCTCCAGCACTGGGCTGATCGCGCGGGCGCCGACAGCGTGCGCGGCGACGAGGGCGGCGACCCCAGCTCGGTGATCTTCGACGCCGTCCAACGGGCGGGTGCCCGCGGCATCGACCTCGTGCTGGCCGACACCGCCGGTCGGCTCCACACCAAGGTCAACCTGATGGAGGAGCTGCGCAAGGTCCGTCGCATCGCCGATCGCGATCCCGGCGTCGTCACCGAGGTCCTGTTGGTGCTCGACGCGACCACGGGCCAGAACGGTCTCACCCAGGCCCACCAGTTCACCGACGCGGTCGACGTCACGGGCGTGGTGCTCACCAAGCTCGACGGCTCGGCCAAGGGCGGCATCGTGCTCGCCATCCAGGCCGAGCTGGGCATCCCGGTCAAGCTCGTCGGCCTGGGCGAGACCGAGGACGACCTCGTCGCCTTCGACCCCGACGAGTTCGTCGACGCCCTGTTCAGCTGACGCCGGGACGGGCCGGCGCCCGCCGCCGGTAGGATCGTTCCTTCATGTTCGATGCTCTCTCCGACCGTTTCGACGGCATCTTCAAGCGCCTCCGCGGCCGCGGCCGGCTCGGCGACGCCGACATCGACGAGGTCCTGCGTGAGATCCGGGTCGCCCTTCTCGAGGCCGATGTCAACGTGGCCGTCGTCAAGAGCCTCATCGAGCGCATCCGCGAGCGGTGCGTCGGTGAGCAGCTGAGCCAGAGCCTCAGTCCCGCCCAGCAGGTCATCAAGATCGTCCACGAGGAGCTCATCGCCACCCTCGGCGGCGAGACGATGAAGGTCACCTTCGCCTCGAAGCCGCCAACGGTGGTGCTGATGGCGGGCCTCCAGGGATCGGGGAAGACCACCACCTCGGCCAAGCTCGCCCGCTGGTTCAAGCAGCAGGGCCGCAACCCGCTGCTCGTTGCCGCCGACCTCCAGCGCCCGGCGGCCATCGAGCAGCTCCGCACCCTGGCCGGCCAGATCGACGTGCCCGTGTTCGCCGGCGATCCGGGTGGCAACCCGGTCAAGGTGGCCAAGCGGTGCATCAAGGAGGCCCGGTCGCTGGGTCGCGACGTGGTGATCGTGGATACCGCCGGACGCCTCGGCATCGACGCCGAGATGATGCAGCAGGTGCGCGGCATCTCGGCCGCCATCGACCCGCACTACACGTTCCTCGTGGTCGACGCGATGACCGGCCAGGACGCGGTCAAGACCGCCGAGTCGTTCCACGAGACGCTCGAGCTCGACGGCGTGATCCTCACCAAGCTCGACGGCGATGCCCGCGGCGGCGCCGCCCTGTCGGTGAAGGAGGTGGTCGGTCGGCCCATCGCGTTCGCCTCCACCGGCGAGAAGCTCGCCGACTTCGACCTGTTCCACCCCGACCGCCTCGCCGGGCGGATCCTTGGCATGGGCGACGTGCTCACGCTCATCGAGAAGGCCGAAGAGGTCTACGACACCGAAGAGGCCGAGAAGGCGGCGGCCAAGCTGTTCGAGGGCGCGTTCACCCTCGACGACTTCCTCGACCAGATGCAACAGCTCAAGAAGATGGGACCGCTCTCCAACCTGATGGGCATGATGCCCGGCATCCCCAAAGAGGTGAAGGACGTCGAGATCGACGACCGCGAGATCGACCGGATCGAGGCCATCATCCGCTCGATGACCGGGGAGGAGCGGGTGAACCCGGTCATCATCGACGGGTCGCGGCGCCGTCGGATCGCCATGGGCAGCGGCACGTCGCCGAACGAGGTCACCCAGCTCGTCAAGCAGTTCCGCGAGATGCAGAAGATGATGAAGAAGATGGGCGGCATGGGGCCCAAGCGCTCGAAGAAGCCGCGGAAAGCCGGCAAGGGTCGTCCCCCGTCGTCGTTGCCCCCGAGCCCCGCCAAGGTGCCCTTGAGGCTCCCGGGTTTGAATTAGCGGCGCGACGAGGCGTTCAATGGGGCGTTCGACCGAAACGCCTCGGACGCGGGTCACCTCCTGAAAACCACCGACGACCCGCCGACCGACCAAGCCGACACCAGCACTCCAACCGCAGTACTCCGACCAGTAACGACAGGAAGACACGAACGTGGCCGTAAGACTCCGCCTCATGCGGATGGGTAAGAAGAAGCAGCCGACCTACCGGATCGTGGCGGCCGACGCCCGGTCGCCCCGGAACGGTCGCTTCATCGAGATCGTGGGCACCTATGACCCCCGTCCCGACCCGTCCCTGATCACCATCGACAACGACAAGGCCGTCGGCTGGCTCCGCAACGGTGCCCAACCGACCGAGCGCGTCGAGAAGCTCCTGAAGGTCTCGGGTGCGTGGGACACGTTCAAGGGCGGGTCCCCCACATGAGCGGAGCGGTGGCCCGAGCGGCCCGGCGACGCAGTCGCCAGGAGCGGAAGATATGAGCGGAGCGGTGGCCCGAGCGGCCCGGCGACGCAGTCGCCAGGAGCGGAAGATATGAGCGGAGCGGTGGCCCGAGCGGCCCGGCGACGCAGTCGCCAGGAGCGGAAGATATGAGCGATGACCACGACGACACCTACGACGATGTCGATGACGACGAGGCGATCGATCCCAACCGGGTCGACGACGCCGACCTCGAAGGCGATGACGACGACGAGGTCGACGGCAACGTCAACGAGGCCAACAGGGTCCCGGCGGCCAGCGCCCGTGCGGTGCTCGAGTACCTGGCGCGCGCCGTCGTGGACGATCCCGACGGGGTCGAGGTCGAGGTCGACGAGGGTCACCCGGTCACCCTGTCGGTGCACGTGTCCGACGGCGACATGGGCCGTGTGATCGGCAAGCGCGGTCGGGTGGCCAACGCCATCCGCACGGTCGTTCGGGCCGCCGCCGCCCGCGACGGCGTCGAGGTGGACGTCGAGTTCGTCGACTGAATTGCCCCTGCTCGAGGTCGGCCGGGTCGCCAAGCCCCACGGCCTTCGGGGTGAGGTGATCGTCAGCCTCGGCACCGACCGCACCGAACGGCTCGACCCGGGAACGGTGCTGTCCTCCGACCGGGGCGACCTCACCGTCGTGTCCTCGCAACCACACCAACACCGCTACATCGTGCAGTTCGAGGGTGTGCACTCGCGTGAGGCTGCCGACGAGCTGCGCGGCGTGGTGCTCCGGGCCGAGGCCATCGACGATCCGGACGCGCTGTTCGTGCACGAGCTGATCGGGACCCGCGTGGTCGACGTCGACGGTGTCGAGCTCGGCGTGGTCGAGACCATCGAGCAGAACCCGGCCAGCAACCTGCTGGTCCTGGAATCCGGTGGGCTCATCCCGCTGCGCTTCCTGGTCGAGCGCGGCGACGACTGCCTGGTGGTCGATCCTCCTGAGGGTCTGCTCGACCTCTGAGTCGGGACGTGGCCGCGGTCGTGCCACGCTGGGGTGGTCATGCGCATCGACATCTTCACGATCTTCCCCGACATGGTGGAGGACTTCGCCGGGCGGAGCCTGTTGGGCAGGGCCGCCGTGCGGGGGCTGATCGACGTGCGCGTGCACGACCTCCGCTCGACGACCACGGACCCGCACCGCTCGGTCGACGACGCCCCGTATGGCGGTGGAGCGGGCATGGTGCTGATGCCCGAGCCGGTCTTCGGTGCGGTCGAGGCGGTCGAACCGCCGCGACCTCTGTACCTGCTCGGGCCCGGCGGTCGTCGGTTCGACCAGTCCCGTGCCCGCGAGCTGGCTGCCCTCGATGGCTTCTCGATGCTCTGCGGGCGGTACGAGGGAGTGGACGAGCGGGTGCGGGCGGGGCTCGTCGACGAAGAGCTGTCGGTGGGCGACTACGTGCTCGCCGGGGGCGAGGTGGCGTCGATGGTCGTGCTCGAGGCCGTCGGCCGGCTGGTTCCGGGCGTGATGGGCAACGACACCTCAGCCGACGACGAGTCGTTCGGCGACGGCCTGCTCGAGTACCCGCAGTACACCCGGCCCGCGTCGTTCCGCGGGATGGAAGTGCCCGAGGTGCTGCGCTCGGGGGACCACGCCCGGGTCGCTCGCTGGCGACGCGCCAAGGCGCTGGCCCGCACGGCCGCGGGGCGCCCGGATCTGCTCGCCGCACGCGGCGGGCTGTCCGCGGAGGACGAGGCGCTGCTCGAGGAGTTCGGTCTCGGTGTTGGTCCGAGCGCGGTGCCTCACGTATCCTGACCAGTCCAGCGAACGGCGACGTTCGCTCACTTCTTCCCCCCACGGAAATCCACGCCAGGAGCGTGCGCGCCAATGAACTCCACCGATCTCGTCGACCAGGGCAGCATCCGCGACGACATCCCCGACTTCGCCGCCGGTGACAATCTCAAGGTCCACGTTCGAGTCGTCGAGGGCACCCGTGAGCGGGTCCAGGTCTTCCAGGGCGTGGTCATCCGTCGCCAGGGCTCCGGCATCCGCGAGACCTTCACGGTCCGCAAGGTGAGCTTCGGCGTCGGCGTGGAGCGGACGTTCCCCGTCCACTCGCCGATCCTGGCGAAGATCGAGGTCCACTCGCGCGGCGACGTGCGGCGAGCCAAGCTCTACTACCTCCGTGATCGGGTCGGGAAGGCCGCCAAGATCAAGGAAAAGCGCGACTACTGACGCGATGACCCGCCAACGCCTCGTACTCGGGGCCGCCGGCGAGGCAGCAGTCGCCGAGTGGTACCGCAACCACGGCTACGAGGTCGTCGAGACGAACTGGCGCTGCCGTCAGGGTGAGCTGGACATCATCGTGCGCAAAGGCCGGGTCCTCGTCTTCTGCGAGGTGAAGACCCGCTCGTCTGTCGCGTACGGCACCCCGGCCGAGGCCGTCACCAGCGACAAGCGCGACCGCATCCGCCGCCTGGCGGCGCGCTACCTCGAGGAATCGCCCGTTCGCGCCAGGGAGGTCCGCTTCGACGTCGCGGCCGTGCTCGACGGCCAGATCGAGGTCATCGAAGCCGCGTTCTGAGCCCGTCAGCCGCGTGGGTGGCGGGTCGTGCGTCGGGCCCAGCAGGCCCGGTGCCAGTGCCGGCGGAGGTCGGGGGCATCGATGGGCACGGCGACGAGGTGGCCCATCCCTTCCGGGATGTCGCGGTTGCAGCCCGGGCACAGGTAGCCCTTCGCCGCCTGATAGGGCTGGACGAAGCGGGTCTCGACGGCATCGTCGGCCCACAGGTCGGGGTGGCTCACCCGAGGAAGGCCCACGCCACGAGCGCGGCCACCACCAGCAGCGCTGCGATCACCATCACGTAGTCGCTCGGCCGCCGCCGGTACGTGCGGTTCGCGTCGAAGCCCATGGTCGCAGTCTGCCCTCGTGCGCAGGGACTTCGTGCATGCCCGCACGCGGAGCGTGGGTGAAGCCGCCGGTTTCGACCGACGGCCGACGCGGTGATGTCAGTGCCCCTCCGTAGGGTCTGGGTACCGCTTCGGTGGTCGGCGCCACGACCCCTCCCCTTTTCTGCTCGCTTGGGAGGTTCGTCATGCTCGCCATCGTTCCGTCGGCCACGCTGCTCGGCGTCGACGGTCGCCCGGTCTCGGTCGAGGTCCACGTGTCGAGCGGCCTGCCGGGCTTCACCATCGTGGGCCTGCCGGACGCGTCCTGTCGTGAGGCGCGTGACCGCGTCCGCGCCGCCCTGCTGTCCACCAGGTTGCGGTGGCCGCAGCGCAGGATCACCGTCAACCTGGCGCCGTCAGGCCTGCGCAAGGTGGGTTCGGGGCTCGACCTGGCGATCGCCGTCGGTGTCCTGCTCGCGGATGAGCAACTCGAGCCAGGCCCCCACGAGGGTCTCGGGTTCCTCGGCGAGTTGGGCCTCGACGGCTCCCTCCGTGCCGTGCCGGGCATGGTCTCACTGGTCGAGGCACTCCCCGGATCGGTGGCGGTGGTGCCCTCGTCGGCCGCGGCCGAGGCCTGCCTCGTAGCGAGGCACGAGGTCCGGCCGGTGGCCCACCTGGGTGAGGTGTTCTCGGCCCTCAAGGGCGAGGAGGGCTGGCCGCCGGCCCCACCCCCTCCTGCGCTGGCGCCACCGCCTCCCGAGCCCGACCTCGCCGACGTGCGGGGCCAACCGGTCGCACGACTGGCCCTCGAGGTGGCCGCCGCGGGCCAGCACCACATCTTGATGGTGGGGCCACCCGGTTCGGGCAAGACGATGCTGGCCCGCCGCCTGCCGGGCCTCCTGCCCAGCCTCGAGCAGGGTCATGCACTCGAAGCCACCCGCATCCATTCCGCCGCTGGCATCGCGTTGCCGTCGAACTCGCTGATCTGGCGGCCGCCCCTCCGTGCCCCACATCACGGCGCGTCCCCCGTGTCGATCATCGGGGGCGGCACCGCCGTCATGCGCCCCGGCGAGGTTTCGCTCGCCCATCGGGGGGTGCTCTTCCTCGACGAGATGGGCGAGTTCGCCCCGCAGGTGCTCGACACGTTGCGCCAACCCCTCGAAGAGGGCGAGGTCAGGGTGTGCCGGGCCAAGGCCAGCGCCACCTTTCCCGCCCGGTTCCTGCTCGCCGGTGCCATGAACCCCTGCCCGTGTGGCGAGGGATCGGCCCCCGGCGCCTGCGTGTGCTCTGACACGGCCCGGGCCCGCTACCGCCGGCGGCTCTCGGGCCCGCTCCTCGATCGGTTCGACCTGCGGATCGAGGTGCTTCGGCCGGATGTCGACCAACTGTTGCGGGGCGAGCCGGGGGAGTGCACCGCCGTCGTGGCGGAGCGGGTCGCCGAGGCCAGAGAGCGGGCGCGGGGCCGGGGCGTTTCGGCCAATGCCGAGCTGACCGCGGCCGAGCTCGAAGAGTTCGCCCCGATGTCCGACGGTGCCACCCTGCTCGTCGAGCAGGCCCTTCGTGCGGGCAGGCTGTCGGCACGGGGCCTGCAACGGGTGCGGCGGGTGGCCCTCACCTTGGCCGACCTGTGGGGTCGGGGCCGCCCGCTCGAGTCCGACCAGGTGAGTCTGGCCCTGAGCCTGCGGGCCGAACCGGCGGGGCTGGGCAACCATGGGTGAGGTCGTCGCCGAACTGCCCGCCGAGGCCTATGGCGCCGCGCTGTCCGCCCTGCCGGGCATGGGTCCTGCCCGCCTCATGGCACTGGTTCGCAGCTGGCCGGTGCACGACGCGTGGGCGCGGGTTTGCGCGGGTACAGCTGTCGTGTCGCCCCTGGTGGCCGAGGCACTCGGGCGCGATGCGTCGAGCCTTCCCGATCGATGGAGGGCGGCCGCGAGCCGGGTCGACCCGGGTGCATGTCTCGAGGCCCACAACCGGGCGGGGATCGGCGTCGCAGTGCTTGGCTCGCCCGCCTACCCCGAGGCGCTGGCCGCCGACCTCGAGCCCCCGGTCGTCCTGTTCCACCGGGGCCGGCCCGATGTTCTACCCGGCCCGCGGGTCGCGATCATCGGCACGCGGCGGTGCACCCGCTACGGACGAGACGTCGCCCGCACGATGGCGGCCGATCTGTCGGCAGCGGGTGTGCGCGTCGTCTCGGGCCTGGCGTTGGGAATCGACGGTGCTGCCCACCACGGTGCGCTCGAGGCGGCGGGCGCCCCGCCGGTGGCGGTTGTGGGCAGCGGTCTCGATGTCATCTACCCCCGCCGCCACACCGATCTGTGGCGCCAGGTCGAGGAGGCGGGAGTGGTGTTCTCGGAGGCACCGCTGGGCGCCCGTCCCGAGGCATGGCGCTTCCCGTCGCGGAACCGCCTGCTCGCTGCGCTGGCCGACGTGGTGGTGGTCATCGAGTCGCACGAGCGGGGCGGCTCGCTCTACACGGTCGATTCCGCCCTCGAGCGAGACGTTCCGGTGATGGCGTTGCCTGGGCCGGTGCACAGCTCGGCGTCGGCCGGGTGCAACCGGCTCCTGGTCGACGGCATGGCGGCCGTCCGAGGTGCCGCCGACGTGTTGTCGCTGCTCGGCCTCTCCTCGGCGGCGAGCGGTCGCGGCCGTCCCGACGAGCGCCCCGAGCCCACCTCGGACGAGCGTGCGGTGCTCGACGCCCTCGGCTGGCAACCAACGGCGCTCGAGCAGCTCGCCCTGCGCAGCGGACAGGCGCTCGGCGAGCTGGCCGTTGCCCTCCAACACCTCGAGGCGGGCGGATGGATCGCGCGCAACGGCGGTTGGTACGAGCGTGTCGCACGCCCCGATCGATGATCCGCCCCGGCACACCCGACCCGACGAACTCAGCGCATCCACTACCTCATGAGCGCACTCGATGCGCCGAGTTCGGCCCACGGCCAGTCGACGGGCCACCCGGCCCCCTGGTCAGTCGATGCGGGCGATTCGCCTGGCGTACGCGAGGGCACGGCTGCTGTCATACGAGCGCAGGATCTGCATCTTCTCGGCCTCGATCGATCCCTCGGCGTGCACCGCCAGCACGGCGTGGTAGCCACCAAGATCTCGGGCCGTGAGGTCCGAGATGACGTGCATCAACCGCAGGCGGTCCTCGGCGCTGCCGGCGCCCTTGAAGTACTTCTCGAGCACCGGCCGGATCTCGGGGCTCTCCCAGTCCTCGCCCCCGGGCGCGGTCACCAGCAGCCCGCCGGCGCAGTCCTGCACCCACTCGATCGCCTGGTGGTACCCGCTGGCGAAGGTGAACTTGGCCATGTTGGTCGTCATCGGGTCGGGGTAGGCGATCCCGTGCGCGCCGATGCCGGCACGGAGCGCGGCCATCTCGGTGAGGGCGCGCACCGTCTCCGAGTAGGTGATCAGGTGGGTGAGCTTGTCGCGGATGTGGCCCGCCCGGCCCACACCGTTCAGCTCGGCGATCAAGGCCGACGCACCCACGAAGGCGTCGAGCAGGGGCAGCTTGTACGAGACCGCGGTGAAGCGGTGGTACTCCACGAAGGTGAGCGCGAGCGGTCCGGCCGACTCGGGCTCCCTGCAGAGGAAGACACGGTCCCAGGGAACGAACACGTCGTTGAAGACGGTCAGCGTCTCGAGCAGCTTGTGGTGGCTGGACAGGGGGAACTCGAAGTCGTTGTGCTCGCGCCCCGAGTACGACGACACGTAGAGCTCGAGCCCCGGGGTGTTGACCGGTACCGCGAAGGCGACGGCGTAGTCGGCGTCATCGGGGCCCATGGCCCGGGTGGGCAGGACGATGAGCTCGTCGGCGTTGGCGCTGCTGGTGGTGTGGCACTTGGCGCCGCGCACCACGATGCCGTCGGCGTTCTCGTCCACCACGTGCACGTAGAGGTCGGGGTCCTCCTGCTGGCTCGGCCCACGCGACCGGTCGCCCTTCACGTCGGTCTGGGCGACGGCAACGGACAGGTCGTTGTCCCGGCAGTGCTCGTGAAAGGCCAGTGCCCGCTCGCGGGCCACACCGCTGAGCACGCGCAGCATGGCGAAGGTCGCGTCGGTGCCGATCTCCTTGATCAGCGTGACCACCGTGCCGCCAGCAGCGGTGCCGGCCTCGATGAGATCGGTCCGACGTCGCAGATCCTCGGCCGACCGAGGGATCTGGTAGTACGCGCTGTACTCCTCGCCGGTGTCGGGATCGGTGACCACGGTGAGGTCGCGGTGTGCCGGATCGGCGGCCATCTCGTAGTCGTGGGCGGCGTGATCGACCGCCACCGCCAAGGCCGGCACCTCGTTGATGTTCGCCACCGGCTGCCCCCGGTAGAACAGGGATCGTCCGTCGACCAGGGCGTCGCGGTACTCGTCGGCAGTGCGCAGAGCCATGCGTCAACCCTAAACCGGCCGCACTGCGGCAAACGACCAGCCGCCACCGAGGGCGCGACGGCGTACGCGCCCGGCAGGCGTCGGCGTTAGCGTGAGGCCATGGGCTGGGACCTCGATGGTTTCTCGGCCTCGCTCACCGGCGTGTCGCCGGCAACGCGCGAGGCCTATCGCCGAGACCTCGAGTCCTTCACCCGCTGGACCGACCGACTCCACCTCGCGGGGCCCGCCGAGGTCGACCGGCGCACCCTCCGCCGCTACCTCGCCTACCTCGCCACCACCGGCAAGGCCCGCCGGTCGATCGCCCGCTCCGCGTCGGCGATCCGTCGCTACTTCCGATGGCTGCGGCTCACTGATCGCGTCTCGGTCGACCCTTCGGCCGGCCTGAGCGCACCCAGGGGAGAGGGTCGCCTGCCCCGGGTGCTGCCCCACGCCGAGGTCACCCAACTGCTCGATGATCCCATGGGCCACGACGACACCGCCGAGATCGCCGGCCGCGACGCTGCGGTGGTCGAGTTGCTCTACGGAAGTGGGTTGCGGGTCGCCGAGTTGTGTGGGCTGCGTCCGGGCGACCTCGACCTCGACCAGCGCCGCGTCGTCGTGTGGGGCAAGGGCGCGAAGCAGCGCCATGTGCCGCTCAGCCCGCCGACCGTCGATGCCCTGCGCCGCTGGCTGAGCCATGGGCGAGCAGCGCTCGTGGGACCCACCAGCCCGGACGACGCCGTCTTCCTGAATCGGCGGGGCAACCGGATGACCCCCCGCGACGTCCGCCGCATTCTCGACCGCCGGTCGGCCACGCCGGTGCACCCCCACGCCCTCCGACACACCTTCGCCACTCATCTTCTCGACGGAGGTGCCGATTTGCGTGCTGTGCAGGAGTTGCTCGGTCACGCCGACCTCGCGACGACCCAGCTCTATACCCACGTCAGCAAGGAACGGTTGAAGAGCGTGTTCCAGGCCACACACCCAAGAGCGTGAGGCGAGGCCCCCTTGTCCGATGACGGCGCGCACATCGAGGCTCTCTGGGCCCGGTACAAGGAGACCGAGCGCAGCGATGCCCGAGACCAGTTGATCCTGCACTACTCGCCGCTGGTGAAGTACGTCGCCGGCCGGGTGGGCGTCGGGCTGCCCCAGAACGTCGACCAGGCCGACCTCGTCAGCTACGGGATCTTCGGGCTGATCGACGCCATCGACAAATTCGATCCGAGCCGCGGCTTCAAGTTCGAGACCTACGCCATCTCGCGCATCAAGGGCTCGATCCTCGACGAGCTCCGCTCCATCGACTGGGTGCCGCGCTCGGTGCGGGCCAAGGCGCGGTCGCTCGAGAAGGCCTACGCCACCCTGGAGGCCATGCTCCACCGAAGCCCGACCGACGCCGAGCTCGGCGGCGAGCTCGACATGACCGAGGCCCAGCTCCAACAGCTCCTGTCGCAGATCTCGTTCCTGGGGATGGCCGCGCTCGACGAGATGCTGTCGGGCGGCGATCGAAGCGAGTCGGTGACCCTGGGTGACACGATCGCCGATGCCGCGAGCGGCCCGGTGACCACCTACGAGGCCGAGGAGACCCGCCAACTGCTCGCCGAGACGATCAACGCCATGCCCGATCGGGAGAAGCTGGTGCTCACGCTCTACTACTACGAGGCGCTGACCCTCGCGGAGATCGGTGAGGTGCTGAACGTCACCGAGAGCCGGGTGTGCCAGATCCACACCAAGGGCGTGCTCCAGCTCCGTTCCCGCATCGCCGCGGCCGAGCGCGAGCCCTCGTCGCGGTAGATCGAGCCCACCACCGGCACCGCGGGCGTCGCCGGTGGCGGCGTCATCGGTGACGCCGAGTTGGTGAGCCGCTGGGCCGGTACGGTGGACGGAGGCATCACGGCAGGACTTCCCCCTTCTTTCGCTCCTCCGTCACGAAGGGGGCCACCGTGTCCCGACCGCACCTCAGGGTCGCCGCCCTGTCCATCGCCCTGGCTTGTTCGTTCCTCGCCGTCACACTGCCGGCCCTCGCGCAGGCCGTCGTCACCTACCGGTCGCCGGTCGACGCGCCCGTCATCGACCCGTTCCGTGAGCCTTCGTCGCCGTACGGGCCGGGCAACCGGGGCATCGAGTACGCAACCGTGCCGGGCGCACCTGTGCGAGCCGTTGCCGCCGGCGCAGTCGTCTTCGCCGGCTCGGTGGCGGGCACGCTCTATGTCACGGTGCTCCATGCCGACGGTCTGCGCAGCAGCTACGGCTTTCTCCGCTCGGTGAGTGTGCGCCAGGGCGAGCGACTCCCGGCTCGGGCCGAGGTGGGCCGATCGAGCGACCACTTGCACCTCGGTGTCCGGAGGGGTGACGTCTACCTCGACCCCGAGTCGCTGTTCGCCGCAGCCCCGCCCGACGTCCGGTTGGTGCCGGTCGGCCACACGCCCGACGACGAGGTGGGCGCCGCCCTCGCTGCCCGGCTGGTCGCGGGCTGAGCCCATCGTCGGCAGCCGCAGCGCAGGGCGCGGGCGCATCGTGCGACTGCCGGCTGGCCTGACGTGAAGGTGATGCCGGTAGGATCGAAGCTCGGTCCGACGCCCGTCGGCCCACGACCATCCACCTGTGTCCCCCCACGGTCGCCGTAAGGCGCAGGGCACGGGCTCTCGACCAACCGCTGGGGAAGGAGTCACGCGCCATGGCGCCTGTCGTCACGATGAACCAACTGCTCGAAGCCGGGGTCCACTTCGGTCACCAGACCCGCCGCTGGAACCCGAAGATGAAGCGCTTCCTCTGGGGTGAGCGCAGCGGCATCTACATCATCGACCTCGAAGAGACGCTCCGGCGCCTCGAGACCGCCTACACCTTCGTCCGTGACATGGTCGCCGACGGCGGATCGCTGCTGTTCGTCGGCACCAAGAAGCAGGCACAGGACGGAGTGCAGTCCTACGCCGAGAAATGCGGCATGCCGTATGTCAACCAGCGCTGGCTGGGCGGCATGCTCACCAACTTCGAGACGATCTCGAAGCGCGTGGGCAAGATGCAGGAGTACGGGCGCATGCGCGACTCGGGTGAGTTCGCGGCCATGCCCAAGAAGGAAGCGCTCATCATCGGCCGCGAGCTCGAGAAGCTCGAGCGCAACCTGAGCGGCATCCGCACCATGACGAAGCGACCCGCCGCCGTGTTCGTGCTCGACACGAAGAAGGAGCACATCGCGGTCACCGAGGCCAACAAGCTCGGGATCCCGATCGTTGCCCTCGTCGACACGAACTGCGACCCCGATGTCATCGACTACGTGATCCCGGGGAACGACGACGCGATCCGCTCGGGCAACCTGATGTGCCGCATCCTGGCGGATGCGGTCGAAGAGGGCCTGTTCATCCGGGCCAAGCGCCAGCCCGAGGTGGCCCCGCCCGTCGAGCGCTCTGCGGCGCAGGAGGCCGCGGTCGCCGCGCAGCAGGCCGAGGCCCGCCGTCAGGCGGCCGCCCAGGCCGCTGAGCGCGACGCCCGTCTGGCCGCCGCCCAGGCAGCTCCCGCTTCGGCGGCAGAGGCTGCTGCGCCGGAGCCGGAAGTTGCCGCGGAGCCTGCGGCCGAGGCTGTTGCGCCGGAGCCGGAAGTTGCCGCGGAGCCTGCGGCCGAGGTTGTTGCGCCGGAGCCGGAAGTTGCCGCGGAGCCTGCGGCCGAGGTTGTTGCGCCGGAGCCGGAAGTTGCCGCGGAGCCTGCGGCCGAGGTTGTTGCGCCGGAGCCGGAAGTTGCCGCGGAGCCTGCGGCAGAGGCTGTTGCGCCGGAGCCGGAAGTTGCCGCGGAGCCTGCGGCAGAGGTTGTTGCGCCGGAGCCGGAAGTTGCCGCGGAGCCGGTGGTTGCACCCGTCACGACGCCCGAGGAGGCCTGAGCCATGCCCGAATTCACTGCGAAGGACGTCCAGGCCCTCCGTCAGGCAAGCGGCGCCGGGATGATGGACGCCAAGCGAGCACTCACCGAGAACGACGGCGATGCCGAGGCGGCCGCGAAGTGGCTCCGTGAGAAGGGGCTGTCCAAGGCCGCCGCCCGCTCCGATCGCGAGAACAACCAGGGGGCGGTCGCCGTCGCCGTCGACGTCGACGACGTGGTCGGCGCCATCGTCGAGCTCAAGTCCGAGACCGACTTCGTGGCCAAGTCCGACCAGTTCAGGAACCTGGCCCAGGAAATCGCCACGCTGGTCCTGGCCGAAGGTGAGGCGGCCGCCGAGCAGAAGCGCGACCAGATCGACGAGCTGAAGGTGACGCTCAAGGAGAACATCGAACTCGGCCGAGTGGTGCGCTTCGAGGCCGCTGCCGGCAACCTGCTCGACACGTACCTGCACGTGCAGAGTGACCGTGGTGTGAACGCGGTCATGGTCGAGCTGGCCGACGGAACGCCAGATCTGGCACACGACATCGCCGTGCACATCGCCTTCACCAAGCCGAGCTTCCTCGCACGCGACGAGGTGCCCGCCGCCGAGGTCGCCGAGGAGCGCACGACCCTCGAAGGCATCACGCGTGCCGAAGGCAAGCCCGAGCAGGCCCTCGAAAAGATCGTCGAGGGCCGCCTCACCGGTTGGTACAAGGAACGGGTGCTGCTCGACCAGGCCTTTGTTCGCGACGAGAAGCAGACCGTTGCCCAGCACCTCGGTGACGCATCCATCGTGCGGTTTGCCCAGGTCGTGATCGGCGGTTGATCGTGGGCGAGAGCGCCGTCCGCTGGAAGCGGGTCGTGCTGAAGCTTTCGGGCGAGGCCTTCGCCGGTGACCTCGGCTACGGCGTGGACGGCGTGATCGTCAAGCAACTCGCCGAAGAGATCGTCGAGGTCCGCCGTGATCTCGCAGTCGACGTCGCCGTCGTCGTCGGTGGCGGCAACATCTGGCGGGGGATGACCGGCGCCGGCGCCGGCATGGACCGCGCCCAGGCGGACTACATGGGCATGCTCGCAACCGTGATCAACGCCTTGGCCCTCCAGGACACGCTCGAGCAGCTCGACCAGCCCACAAGGGTCCAGACCGCCGTGCACATGTCGCAGATCGCCGAGCCGTACATCCGCCGAAAGGCGATCCGCCACCTCGAGAAGGGGCGGGTGGTGATCTTCGCGGGCGGCACGGGCAACCCCTTCTTCACCACCGACACCACGGCGGCGCTGCGAGCCGCAGAGATCGAGGCCGAGGCGATCCTGCGGGGTACGCACTCGGGTGTCGACGGCATCTACACCGATGACCCCAAGACGAACCCGGCGGCGACCAGGCTCGACAACGTCAGCTACATCGAGGTGTTGAACCGGGGCCTCCGGGCCATGGACTCGACCGCCATCACCCTGTGCATGGACAACTCGATTCCCATCGTGGTCTTCGACCTGATGGAGCCGGGCAACGTGCGATCCATCCTCGAGGGTAGGCCGATCGGTACGCTTGTCTCTCAGTGACTGACGACATGCCCGCCGACCGGGTCCCGAGGGTGCACGACACCGCAGGCAGCGTGACGACCGATGTCTGAGGAGACCGTCGACCTCGTGCTCGACGATGCCACCGACAAGATGGCGAAGGTCGTCGTCCACACGCGCCACGAGTTCTCGACCATCCGCACCGGTCGAGCCTCGCCGGCCCTGGTCGAGAAGCTGCCGGTCGAGTATTACGGCCAGGAGGTGCCGCTTCAGCAGCTCGCGGGATTCTCGGTGCCCGAGGCCCGCCAACTGCTCATCTCCCCCTTCGACAAGGGCTCGATGGGGGCGATCGAGAAGGCCATCTTGAACTCCGACCTCGGGCTGAACCCGAGCAACGACGGTCACGTCATCCGCCTCAGCTTCCCGCCACTCACCGCGGAGCGTCGCAAGCAGTTCGTGCGGGTGGTCAAGGGCATGGCCGAGGACGGGCGCGTCGCCATCCGCAACCTGCGCCGGGCGGCACGTCACGAGCTCGAGGCGTTCGACAAGGACGGCGAGCTCTCGCACGACGAGCTGGCACGGGCCGAGAAGCGCCTCGACGAGATCACCCACGCCGAGGAAGCCGCGATCAACAGCGCCTTGGAGCAGAAGGAACAGGAGCTGCTCGAGGACTGATGGCCTTTCAACGCACGACCGACCAGTAGCAGGAGGTTCCGGTGGATCAGGATTCGGGCGCACCGCCGCCAGAAGAGCAGGACCTCGCCAAGAAGGTCCGCGAGCCCACGGAAGGCGTGCGGATCATCGGTGCCGAGGAGGCCGCAGAGGCCCTCGGCCGCCCGGACGTCGTGGCGCGCATCCCCGATGACGCACCGAGGTTCGGCGATCGTGCGCCGTCGGAAGACGCGGCGCCACCACCCGTGCGGCTGCCCGCGGCCGAGACGGGTGACCCGAACAGCTTCGGGGCGGTGCCCATCGTCACCGCCGACGATCCGCCGGCGACCGTTCGCCCCTCGGCGCCGTCCGACCCCTCGCTGGCCTCCGACGAAGCGGACCTGGGACGGATGCTCGGCGGCCGCCGTGCCCGGAGGGACGACACCGCATCGCGTCCCTCCCGACGCAGCCGACGTCGCTCTCGCCGCGGCGAGGACGAGGGCTTCGAAGCAGACGAGCCACCGGTCGGCCAACCCTCGCCGGACGAACCGGCTTCATCGTCGCCCGCCGAGGCCGAGCTGCCCCACTGGACCAGGCCTGCCACCGGCGAAGTGCCGAAGGTCCTCGCCCCGGAAGGCGGGGAGGGAGATCTCGACGCGTGGGCGGGGCTCAGTTCGCAGCCGGTCTGGCGCGACGACCCGAGCCGTGACGAGGCCGACGACTTCTCCGACCTCACCGGCGAGACCAGGGTGATCCCCGCGTCGGGGGACGTCGACGCTCCGCCAGTACAGGCCTACGACGACTTCGGCGCCATCCCGCCCCCGCCCCAGCGGCCGGAGCCGCGCGAGGTCCCCCCGCTGGACCCTGTCGCGCACGACTCGGTCTACGACCTAGAGCCGAGCGCCACCGAGCGCTCGCCGTACCCCGACGGCCGGCGCGGCGACCACCCGCTGGCGCCGGACGATCTCGGCCATGGCGACGACGGATCGGGCGCCGGGCGCGACCTTCCCTTGGCCGTCGGGGTCGGTGTCGGCCTGTTCGTCGGCTACCTGATCCTGAACAAGATCGGCACGGCCGCGGTGACCGCGCTCGTCCTCGTGGTGATCGTGATGGCGGTCGTCGAGTTCTTCAATGCCGTTCGCCGGGTCGGATATCAACCGGCCGTCCTGCCCGGGTTGGTGGGCACGGGGATGATGGTCCTCGGCGTCCACTGGAAGGGCGAGGCGGCCTTCCCGCTCGTGACGTTGCTGGTCCTGGTCGTGCTGATGCTCTGGTACGTGATCGGGCTCCAGCACGAACGGGCCGTCGCCAACATCGCCATCACGTTCTTCGGGGTCATGTGGATCGGGGGCCTCGGCTCCTTCGCGGCCCTGATGCTGTCGCTTCCGAACGGCGAGGGTCTGCTCGGCGCCGCCGTGATCACGACCATCGCCTACGACGTGGGGGCGTTCGCGGTGGGTCGCCAGATGGGCAAGACCCCGCTCTCGTCGTCGAGTCCCAACAAGACGGTCGAAGGCCTCGTCGGCGGCGGCCTGGCCGCCGTGGTCGTGAGCGTCGTCGTGCTCGGGGTCGTGGGCGTGTTCCCGTGGGAGCTCAGCGACGCGTTCCTGCTGGGCTTGGCGGTGGCGGTCGTCGCTCCCCTCGGCGACCTCTGCGAGTCGATGCTCAAACGAGACCTCGGCGTCAAGGACATGGGCTCGATCCTCCCGGGTCATGGCGGCCTCCTCGACCGCTTCGACGCGTTGCTGTTCGTGCTTCCCGTCACCTACTACGTCGTCCGCGTCCTCGACGTCCTCGCCAACTAGACCAGACCGGGTTCAGACCAGACCGGGTTGGGGCGGCCAGCACCGGCCCGCTGAATCAGAGGGTGGTGTCCGCTGTCGGTGCCTCGGCGCCCGCCCGGGTAGTGACCTCGACCGTGTCGACCGTGTCGACCGTCGCCGGCACGTCGGCCCTCGGCGCTCCGGCGGGCGGCGCCTCCCCCCGGGTTGCCGATGCGGGGCCGTCCGCCAACGACCGCATGAGCAGGGCGCCGAGCCCGCCGAGCACGCCCCCCTCCGAGCCCACCAGGATGTCGGGCACGATCTTCACCCGGCCCGCACCCACCTCGCGCAGCGCCGCGACCATCGCCGTCTGTTCCGCCCCGATCGCCTCGGTCTGGGCCTCGAAGCCCTTCGCTCTGGCGAGCCCGTAGGCCTCCTCGGCGGCGGCGGTGGCCAGTCCGATCTTCTCGGTACGCGTGGCCTCGGCCGAACCGGTGGTCGTGATCACTGCCGCCTCGCCCTCGGCCCGGGCACTCGCCGCCTGCGCCCTCGACCGTTCGATGTCGACCGAGACGTTGGCCTGTGCCAACTCGCCCTGCATGTCGGCGACCCCGCGCTGCTGCTCGAGGCTCACCCGTGCCTCCTGCGCCTCTCGCTGCTGGGCGAAGGTCGCCCGCTCCTGCGCCGCGATCTCACGGCTCGTGAGCACCTCGACGAGGTCGGCGGGGAACACGACGTCCTGGATGTAGACGCCGCGGGTCTCCACCTCGTAGCGCGACAGGTACTGCTGGATGTAGCTCTCGGCCGCGTTCTGCACCTCGTCGCGCTTCTCGATGAACTCGGTGGCGCCGAGCGTCTGGAGCTTGTTGCGGAAGTAGTTGCCCACGGCGGACTGGAGCACCTCGTTCACGAGGTTCTGCATGGTGCCGACCATGCTGATCACCTTGGGCGCCCGGGTGTCGGGAACATGGATCTGCACCTGGAGGTCGATGCTGAAGGCGAAGGCCTCCCGGCTCTTGGCGTCGATGGGGGCGAGGCGCTCGTCGAGGCTGTGTGCGTCGCTCGTGGCGTGCGACCAGTTCAGGGTGAGGATCGACGTGGGCACGATCTCGGCTTCGTAGATCCGGGGGTTGAGGGTGTACTTGCCCGTGCGCAGCGGCTCGGCCCAGATCCCCTGGTGACCGGGCTTCACGATCGAGCCGAACTTGAACTCGTCCCCCGACGTGTCCTCGGTTGGCAGTCCGACATAGGCCTTGATGACCGCCACCTCGCCCTGGCGGACGACGAGCATCTCGCGCAGCTCCACCTTCACGAGGAACGGGTTCAACAGGTACGAGCCATACAGGATCGGGTCGTGCTGGAGTCCGATGGAGCCGCCGTTGCTCAAGAACGCCTGGTAGTCCTGGTAGTTGTCGTGCAGGTCGTTCTTCGAGCGGAGGACCGCCTGGATGATCTGAGTGGGTGAGCCGCCTTCGGGGCCCTCCATGGCGGTCACGTCCGCGAACCCGCCGATGCGACTGGCGATGTCGCCCGATGCCGGCCCCTCGAGGGTGGTGACGACGCCGACCACGTCGGTCTCGCCCTGCGGCGTGATGTGCACGACGTTGAGGGCGTTCGGCTCGACCTGGCTCGCGGCGGTCTGGGTGGCCTCCGAGATCATCTTGCCGAAGATCCGCTCTCGGGTGATGACCACGAATCCGACGGGGTGGATGGGCGCCGTCGTGCCGGGGGGCAGAACCGGGCGCTGCACCCCGCGCTGCCCCCCGTTGGACAGGAAGGCGTGGATGTCGGCGAAGCTGCCGAACTCGGGCTTGTAGACCGCGGACTTCGCACCGGTCGCGAGCGCGCCGCCCACCTGGGCGATCACCAGCCCGATGTGATCGGGTGGGACCTGCACCCATGCGTACCGCTCCACCTTGTGGACGGGCCAGAACTTGAACCGGAGCCCAGGCATGAGCAGTTCGGCCTGGTAGCCGGCTTCGCCGTTCATGGCGACGAGCTGGTCGCCCTTGATCCGCTTGCCGACACGCTTGGTGACCAGGCCCACCTCCGCGGGACCGATCGAGTGGAACCCCCGCAGGACGACGAGGACGACGAGGAATGCAATGGCCGCGATCGCGGCCAGGGCGATGAATGATCCGCTGGCGTTCATGTGGTCTGACGGCCTCTCTGAGGTGGTGGGGGAGGGGGATGGGTGCTGTCGATGGTCATCCGGGTGATTCGCCGAAGAGCTCGATGTCGTCGAGCAGCGCGTACGCGAGGTGGAGTCGGCCCTCGCGCAGGGTCCCGTCCATCTCGACGTCGACCCGGCCGCCGAGGTGGAGGACGGGATCGAGCGACCGACCGTCCGTGGTCGACCTGATGGACCCGGGCCGCACCACCGCATGGGCGGCCAGCCGATCGTTGCTGCGCCACGTGTCCTCGTCGTACTGCGCGGTGACGAAGTAGCCGCCCTCGGGATTGAACACGTCCTCGATGACCTGGAAGCAGCCCGGCTCGGTGGTGGCCTTCAGCCCGAGCCTCCGAGCGCAATTCGCGGCGTGTCTGCCCCGATGGGCAGCGGCCCGGACATCGGCCTCGCGGAACAGCCCGAGCGTGAGGAGCTCGTCGGGTGGGATCGCACGCGTGTCGAGTCGGTCTCCGGCCCGGGCCAGCGCCGCTGCCGTGGCTCGTCGCGTGCGGCGCCGGGCATCCAGCAGCGCCAGATCCCGCTCGGCGGCGAGGGCGGCCTCGATCGCCTCGTCGCCGAAGACCCGTTCGATGATCGCCCACTGCTGCGGCGGCGACAGCCGCTCGAAGACCGCTCTCGCGACCCGGACACGCTCCCGCTCGGTGATCGCGGAGAAGACCTCGTCGAGGGCGTCGGCCCCGGCCGAGTCGTCGGCGGCCACTCGATCCACCTCGTGTTGGATCTCGCGTGCGAGCTCCAGGTACCGCGCCGCGTCGGGACTCTCGGTGTCGAGCCCACCCCTGTCTTCGCGTCGAGTCGTCAAGACGACCCTCTTCCTTCCGGCGACCGGTCCTCATCGTACTGCCGGGCCGATGGCCCCACGGTCGGGCCGCAGCCGGATCCCGGGAGCCCGAGCCCCGGTGGAGCGCCACGCCACCGCGGGGACCGCCCATTACCCTGAGTGGATGGCGACTCGGGTGGCGGTCATGGGGTCCACCGGCTCGATCGGCACCCAGACGCTCGAGGTCGTGGCCGCGGAGGCGGGCGAGTACGAGGTCGTCGCGCTCGGGGCCTCGTCGTCGGTGGACCTGCTCGTCGCGCAGGCCAAGGCCGTTCGACCCGAAGTGGTGGCGATCGCCGACCCGACCCTGGCCCGTGCGGTTGCCGACGGCGTGCCCCCGGGCACCGAGGTGCTGGTCGGACCCGAGGCCCTTGCCGATGCCAGCCTGGCGGCCGACATCGTCGTGAACGGCGTGGTGGGGTTCGCCGGCTTGCCGGTCACGCTGGCCACGCTGGGGGCGGGGCATCGCCTCGCGTTGGCGAACAAGGAGTCGCTCATCGCCGCCGGGCCCGTCGTGGCCCGTGCCCGCGAGACCGCAGGGGCCGAGCTGGTGCCGGTGGACAGCGAGCACTGCGCGGTCCACCAGTGCCTGCGGGCGAACGACAACGCCGACCGCGTCAGCCGCATCGTGCTCACCGCGAGCGGTGGGCCGTTCCGAGGCCGCACGCGGGCGGACCTCGAGTCGGTCTCGATCGACGATGCACTGGCCCATCCCACGTGGAGCATGGGGCCCAAGATCACCGTCGACTCCTCCACCCTGATGAACAAGGGCCTCGAGGTCATCGAAGCCCACGAGCTCTTCGGGGTGTCGTACGACCAGATCGAGGTGGTGGTCCACCCGCAGTCGATCATCCACTCGATGGTCGAGTTCACCGACGGCGCCACCATCGCCCAGCTGTCGCTCCCCGACATGCGGTTGCCCATAGGGTACGCCTTGTCCTATCCCGACCGCATCGCGACACCGTTCGGCCGGATCGACTGGTCGGACCTCGGTCGCCTCGACTTCGAACCGCCCGACCTCGATGCCTTCCCGTGCCTCGCCCTGGCCTACGAGGCCGGACGGGCGGGGGAGACGGCACCGGCCTGGCTGAACGCGGCGAACGAGGTGGCGGTGCAGGCCTTCCTGGACGGCCTCATCGCCTGGGTGAGCATTGCCGACGTTCTCAAAGCGACGCTCGACCGCCATGATGGAACCAAGGCGACGTCGGTCGACGTTGTCATTGATGTGGACCGTCGGGCCCGCGCCGCGGCCCGTGACGTCATCGAGAGGACACTCTGCGCAACATGAGCGCCACCGACACCAACCAGGACGAGGGTCTGACGCCCACACCCGACCCCGATCTCGAGGGCACCGAGGCCGCGGTCGACGCCGATGCGCCGAGCCGGGTGCAGTCCAACCCGCTCCGACTGCTCGCGGTGATCGCCGCCGTCGTCGCCCTCGGCGTGTTCGTCAGCCTGCCCGCGGTCATCGTTGTCCTGTCGCTCGTCTTCATGATCTTCATGCACGAGCTGGGCCACTACCTGACCGCACGGCGCGCGGGCATGTTGGTCACCGAGTTCTTCATCGGCTTCGGTCCCCGGGTGTGGTCGTTCAAGCGGGGCGAGGTCGAGTACGGGCTCAAGGCCATCCCCGCCGGCGCGTACGTTCGCATCGTGGGCATGACCAACATGGACGAGGTCGACCCCGCCGACGAGTCACGCACCTACCGCGAGAAGCCCTACTGGCAGCGCTTCTCGGTTGCCGTGGCCGGCTCCACCATGCACTTCCTCATGGCGCTGGTGCTGCTCTTCATCGTGTTCGTCGGCTTCGGCGAGCCCAACAGCTCGGTGTGGTCCATCGACCAGATCACTCCATCCGACGGGTTGCAGCAGGGTGATCAACCGGTGGAGAGCCCGGCGGTGGCCGCAGGCCTGCGACCGGGGGACCGCATCGTCGAGGTGGACGGTGTGCCCATCCGGGAGTTCGGCGACCTGAAGGCCGCGATCGAGACCCGCCCCGGGCAGACCGTCGGCCTGGTCATCGAGCGCGACGGTGAGACCATCGATGCGTCCACCACGCTGCTCGCCAACGGCCCCGACGGCCAGGCCGAGGGCTTCCTCGGCGTCAGTGGCCGGTCGCCCCGCCAGCGCCTCGGTGTGGTCGCGGCCGCGGGTCGGTCGGTCACCGAGTTCGGCGCGATCACCGTCCAGTCGGTCGAGTCGCTCGGCAGGTTCTTCTCGCCGAGCGGCATCAGCAGCTTCGTCGACCAGGCCATGACCGCCAACGACGCGGAAGAGCCCGCTCCCGCCGCCGACGCACCGGCGAGCGACGCCGACAGCAACCGGATCGTCTCGATCTACGGTGCCGCGCGCATCGGCGCCCAGGCCACCGAGGCGGGCATGGTGTCGTTCCTGTTCTTCATGGCCCTCATCAACATCTTCATCGGGGTCTTCAACCTGGTGCCGTTGTTGCCGCTCGACGGTGGCCATGTGGCCATCGCCACCTACGAGAAGTTCCGCGAGTGGCGGGCGGGTAACCGCCAGCGCTACTTCGTCGACGTGGCCCGACTGCTTCCCGTCACCTACGGCGTGGTGCTGGTGCTGGTGAGCATCGGCATGCTCGCCCTCTACCTCGACATCGCGAACCCCATCAACCTGCCCAACTGAGGCCCCAGCGCTGATGCCCGAACCGCAGGCCCACAGCCGCTTCCCGCGGCGCGAGACCCGCAAGATCGTGCTGCCCCACCCGTCTCGACCGGTCGCGGTGGGTGGTGACGCCCCGATCACGGTGCAGTCGATGACGATCACCAAGACCGCCGACGTCGAGGGCACCCTGCAGCAGATCTACGCCCTGGCCGGGGCGGGGGCCGACATCGTGCGCTGCACCTGCAACGAGCTCGAGGCCGCCGAGGGCCTCGCTCAGATCGTTCCACGGTCGCCGGTGCCGATCGTCGCCGACATCCACCACCAGTACAAGATGGCCCTGGCCGCGCTCGAGGCCGGCGTCCACTGCCTGCGCCTGAACCCGGGCAACATCCGCAAGCCCGCCCACATCAAGCTGGTGGCCCAGGAGTGCAAGGACAGGGGCATCCCCATCCGCATCGGGGTCAACGGCGGGTCGTTGCACCCCGACCTGTACAAGAGGTACGGCGATCGCATCGTGCCCGAAGCGCTGGTCGAGTCGGCCCAGATGGAGCTGGCCTACTTCGACGAGATCGGCTTCGACGACGTGAAGATCTCCGTCAAGGCATCCAATGTGCCGCTGATGATCGAGGCCTACCGGCAGCTCTCCGAGGTGACCGACCACCCGTTGCACCTGGGCGTCACCGAGGCCGGGCCGCCTCCCGCGGGGCTCATCAAGGCCACTGCCGGCCTCGCCACCCTGCTGTCCGAGGGCATCGGCGACACCATCCGATACTCGCTCACCGCCGACCCGGTGGAGGAGGCCCGTGCCGGCCGCCAACTGCTCGAAGCGATGGGCCTGCGCGAGCGCACCGGCCTCGACCTCATCGCCTGCCCTTCGTGTGGCCGGGCCGAGGTCGACGTGATCGCGGTGGCCAAGGCCGCTCAGGAGGCTCTTTCCGACCGCAAGTGGCCCATCCAGGTGGCGGTGATGGGCTGTGTGGTCAACGGCCCCGGCGAGGCCCGCGAGGCTGATCTCGGCATCGCCGCCGGGCGCAAGCGGGGCCACCTGTTCGTGAGGGGTGAAGTGGTCAAGGTGGTGCCCGAGGACGAGATGGTCGACGCGCTCGTCGAGTGGGCCGAGCTCATCGTCACCGATGGTGTCGAGGCGGCATTGGGTCGGGCCGACGCCGGTGCCGCCGCTGAAGCCGAAAAGGACCGCCTGGCGCTCCTCGACGAGCAGGGCGCGGATGCCAATGCCAGCGGCCAGAAGGTCGACCTCATCCGCAAGCTCTGACCGGACAACCAGGCCTCTGGCGCCGGTGTCGGTTGGCTCGCGTTGCGACGACTACGCGGCGAGGCCGGGGAAGAGGCCCCGCAGGCCGGTGGCGAGCACGCCGAAGGCGATGGCGACGAGCACGATGCCGAACAGGCGGGTCAGCACCTCCATGCCGGTCACGCCGAGGCGGCGAGCCACCGGGGCGGCGAACACGTAGACGACCCCGGTGAGCACGGCCATGCCCACGCAGATGGCCGACAGTGCCAACTGGTCGGGGGTGGCCGGGTTGGTGCTCGACACCGCCACGATGAAGGCGATGGCGCCGCCGCCCACGTTGAGGGGGATGGCGATGGGCACGACGGCCATGGTGCGCCAGTGGGTCTCGGGATCGGTGTCGGCGGCGGCGCCGGGCAGCCCTTGGCCCGACACCATCTGCATGCCCGTGACGAGCAGGATGAGGCCGCCCGCGGACTGCAGCATCGGGACGGTGACACCGAGCAGGCTCAGCAGCCGTTCGCCCACGAAGACGACGATGATCATGGCCAGCGCCATGGCCAGCGCCGACCGCAGGGCCACCTGCCGCTGAATCGGGAGCGGGAGGCCCTTGGTGTACGACAGGAAGGCGCCCACCGTGGTGGGCGGGCTCTGGATGGCGAAGAGGCCGGTCGCGAACAGCAGGAGGTCGTGACCGGTCACAGCCCAAGGGCTACCACGGTCGGAGCCCTCCCGGCTTCTGGCGCCCGGTTCGACGGTCAGCACGACCGAGTCGGGCGCGAGGTCGACGGGTGCCGGTTCGCAGGCCGGCCGGTCGACCCGCCGGAACGGCACCGGGGGCGTGCGGCGCCGCCCGTAAGATCGAGCGATGGCCAAGCCTCCCGTCCTGACCCCGCAAGCCGAGGACTTCCCCCGCTGGTACCAGGACGTGATCGCAAAGGCCGAGCTGGCCGACAACGGGCCGGTGCGGGGCACGATGGTGATCCGCCCCTATGGCTACTCCCTCTGGGAGCGCATGCAGGCCGAGGTCGATCGCCGCATCAAGGACGCCGGCGCCCAGAACGCCTATTTCCCCTTGTTCATCCCGATGGACTACTTCGAGCGCGAGGCCGAGCACGTCGAGGGCTTCAGCCCCGAGCTGGCCGTGGTGACGATCGGCGGCGGCAAGGAGCTCGAGGCGCCCATCGCCGTCCGCCCGACGAGTGAGACCGTCATCAACCACTTCTTCGCCAAGTGGATCCAGAGCTACCGCGACCTGCCCTTGCGCGTGAACAACTGGTCGAACGTGGTGCGGTGGGAGATGCGGCCCCGGCTCTTCCTGCGTACGACCGAGTTCCTGTGGCAGGAGGGTCACACCTGCCACGCCACCGAAGACGAGGCACGCGACTACGCACGACGGATCCTCCACGACGTGTACGAGGACTTCATGGTCAACGTGCTCGCCATGCCCGTCCACGTGGGGCGCAAGACCGCCGGCGAGCGGTTCGCCGGCGCGGTCAACACCCTGGCGTGCGAGGCCATGATGCGCGACGGCAAGGCGCTCCAGATGGGCACGAGCCACGAGCTGGGCCAGAACTTCGCCAAGGCCTTCGACGTGCGCTTCCTCGACTCGTCGGGCGAGCAGGTCCATGTGTGGCAGACCTCGTGGGGCGTGTCCACGCGCATGGTCGGCGGGCTGATCATGGCGCACGGCGACGACAAGGGGCTTCGGGTCCCGCCCGCCCTGGCGCCGATCCAGGTGGTGATGCTCGCGGTGCGCGACGATGCCGAGGTGCTCGAGAAGAGCGCCGCGCTCTCCCAGGCACTCCGGGACGTCGGCGTGCGGGTCGAGCTCGACCAGCGCACCGACATCTCCTTCGGTCGTCGGTCCACCGACTGGGAGATCAAGGGCATACCCGTGCGCGTCGAGGTGGGCCCCCGTGACCTGGCCGAGGGGAACGTCACCGTGGTCGAGCGTGGAGCGACCGAGAAGCGGGCGGTGCCGCTCGACGCATTGGTGGGCATGGTGCCGGCCGTGCTCGACGGCCAACAGGTGGCGCTGTTGAGCGAGGCCACCAGTTGGCGCGACGCCCACACTGCCGATGTGGACTCGCTCGATGACGCCATCGAGGCCACGGCAACCGGCTTCGCCCGGTTGCCGTGGGCGACCGTCGGTTCGGCCGGCGAGGCGCGTCTGGCGGCCCAGGCCGTCACCGTTCGCTGCCTCCAGAGGGTCGACGGATCGGTGCCCGAAGCGGATGACGAACCCGACCTGCGGGCTGTCGTCGCCCGCTCGTACTGACCGTCTGGGCTCGGTCGTGACCTGTTTCGCGGGGATGGGTGGCCGCCGGTTGGCGCTATAGTTGTCGTGTCATTCGTTCGAGTTGTCCGGAAAGGCGTGGGCTCGGCCCACGCCTTTCGTTTCTCTACAGCCAAGTCCGTTGCTCGACAAGCCAGGAGGTGAGTGCAGGAATGGGAACCGCCGACCGTCTGCGCTCCCTCATCGAGCCGCTCGTCGACGAGCGCGGGCTCGAGCTGTACGACATCGACCAGTCGGGCGGGACCCTCCAGATCCTCGTCACCCGGCCGGGCGGCATCGACGTGGGGGCGCTGGCCGAGCTCACGAGGGCGGTCTCCCGGTTGCTCGACGAGCACGACCCCATCCCCGGGAAGTACCTGCTCGAGGTGTCGAGCCCGGGGCTGGAGCGACCGCTGCGTCGTGCCGAGCACTATCGGGGCGCGATCGGGGCCGAGGTGACCGTGAAGACCCACCCGGGAACCGAGGGCGACCGACGAGTCCGGGGTGTGCTGCGCTCGGCCGACGGCGAGGGCATCACCGTCAGGGCCCCGGACGGCGCCGAGCGGCGCGTGGCCTACCACGACATCGAGCGGGCCCGCACGGTGTTCGAGTGGGTGGCCAACCCGAAGCCGGGGGCCGGCCGCCGCAGGCAGCCCGACCATGAGCAAGCCGCAACGACATGAGCGGGACATGAGCGGAGCCTCGGGCCGAGTTGCCCGTGAGCGCATCGAACAGGAGTTGGAGACATGAGCGAAGCGAATCCAGAGATGATGGAAGCCCTCCAGGCGCTGGCCATCGACAAAGGCATCTCGGTCGAGGTGCTGTTCGGCGCGCTCGCCGACGGGCTGGAATCCGCGTACAAGCGCATGCCGGACGCGCACGAGTACGCGTGGGTCACCATCGACCCCGAGACGTTCGAGATCCGGGTGCTGGCTCAGGACCTCGACGAGGAGGGCGAGCCGGTCGGTGAAGAGCTCGACGTCACGCCAGACGACTTCGGGCGGATCGCCGCGCAGACGGCGAAGCAGGTGATGCTCCAGCGCATCCGTGAGGCCGAACGCGAGATGAAGTACGAGGAGTACGCCGGTCGCGAGGGTGACATCGTCACCGGCATCATCCAGCAGAGCGACTCGCGTTACACCCTGCTCGATCTCGGTCGCGTCGAGGCGCTGCTTCCCCAGGCCGAGCAGGTGCCCTACGAGCGTCCCGAGGCCAACACCCGAGTGAAGGCCTACATCGTCGAGGTCCGCAAGACGGCAAAGGGCCCCCAGATCGTGGTGAGCCGCACGCACCCCGGGCTCATCAAGCGGCTGTTCGAGCTCGAGGTGCCCGAGATCGCCGACGGCGTGGTCGAGATCAAGGCCTGTGCCCGAGAGCCTGGGCACCGCACGAAGATCGCGGTGTGGTCCAACGATCCCAACGTGGACCCCGTGGGGGCCTGTGTCGGGGCGCGGGGCGCTCGGGTCCGCATGGTCGTCAACGAGCTCCGGGGCGAGAAGATCGACATCGTGCCGTTCTCCGAGGAGTCCACCGACCTGGTGATGAAGGCCCTCTCGCCCGCTCGCGTGAAGGAAGTGCGCATCGACGAGGAGAGCGGCACGGCCGAGGTGATCGTTCCCGACTACCAGCTGTCGCTGGCGATCGGGAAGGAGGGCCAGAACGCTCGACTGGCCGCCCGACTCACCGGCTGGCGGGTGGACATCAAGAGCGAGACCCAGCTCGCCGAGGAAGAGGCCTACGCCAGCGAGGAGTGGGCCCAGGGGGAGTGGGTCACCGACCCGACTTCGGGCGAGCAGATGTGGCAGCCCGCCGAGGGCGGTCCCGCCCTGTCGGCCGAACAGTGGCAGGCGGGCGACGCCGATCCCGTCGAGTCTGACGCGGACGCACCGGTCCCTGCGCCCGCCGAGGGGCAGGACGCCGAAGGTGCCAACGAGCACGGCGCCGAAGGTGCCAACGAGCACGGCGCCGAAGGTGCCAACGAGCACGGCGCCGAAGCAGTCGAGGCGCAGGACGCCGAGGCCAGCGTCGAGGGGGCGCCTGAGGCCGAGGTCACCGAGGCTCCCGAGACGACTGACGCGGAGGCCTGACCCACTGCCGCTCCGGACGTGCATCGGGTGTCGCCGGGTGGCCTCCCCCGACCATCTCGTGCGGGTGGTACGCCTGGTCGACGGAAGCGTCGTCCGCGGTCGTACACTGTCGGGTCGGGGCGCCTGGTTGTGCGCCGGTTCGCCGACCTGTCTCGAACAGGCCCGGCACCGGGGCGCGTTCGGGCGGGCCCTTCGAGGCCCGGTCAGCGAGGCCGCTCTCGACACCCTGACCGCCGAACTCGATCCGGGTGAGGCATGAACCTCTTTCGTGTTGCCGGGATCGGTCGCGCGAGGATTGATCGAACCAACCGAAAGGCTGAGATACCCCTGTGGCGTCAAGCATCCGCGTGTACGAGCTGGCACGAGAGCTCGGGCTCACCAACAAGGAGACACTCGATCTCTGCGACGCGCTCGGCATCGGGGTCAAGAGCCACTCGTCGAGTGTGGTGGAGGCCCAGGCCGACCGGGTTCGACGCAAGGCCGATCGCGAAGGGCTGATCCGAGAGGTCCAGCCCGAAGAGCCCGAGGTCGCCAAGCCCGTATCGAAGACCGCGAAGGCAGCAAAGGCCGCGAAGGCCACGAAAGCAGCCAAGGCCCCGAAGAAGGCGGCGACGGCTCCCGAGGTCGCGACACCGGCCCCCGACCCGGCGCCGGCGACCGCCGCCGCTCCCGTGAAGAAGGCTGTGAAGCAGGCGGCTCCGGTGGATGTCACCGAGAGCAAGGCTGAGCCCGTGGGCGATGTGGCCCCCGATGCACCGACAACACCGACCGCACCGACCACTGCTCCGACGGTCGAGGTCCCAGACAGTTCAGCCCCGCCCGCAGAACCAGCGTCCACGCCCGCTCCGGCACCCGCAGCACCCCGTCGCGTCGTCCGTTCGAGCGGCAGCGAGCACCCTCCACGCCGGCTCGAAGAAGAGCCGGGCCTCGCCCCCAGCCGGCCGGTTCCGGCTGCCGCTGCGTCCGCGCCCGCAGCGCCCGCCTCGCTCGGCGCCCCAACTGCCCCGGCCGCCGCGCCTGCTCCCGACGGACCCGGCGGCCCGGCCGCTGCTGCGGCACCGGCGCCCGCTCCCGCCGAGAGCCCGACGTCGCCCACGGGCAAGCCCATCCCGCCACCGCCCGGCCCGCCCACCTCGCGGACCGGCAAGCCGATCCCGCCACCGCCCGGTCAGGGTGGCCGCGGGCCGTCCGGTCCGAGCCGCCCCACGGGTGGCCCCCGTCCAGGTGGCGCGCAGGCCGGGCGGCCGCGTCCTCCGATGGGTGGTCCCCGCCAGTCCGTGCCGGGTGCCGGCCCTGCACCCGGTCGCCCCGGGGGCGGCCCTGGAGGCGGTCCCGGCGGGGGTCGTGGCGGCCAGCAGCAGCGTCCGCCTCGGCGTCGCAAGGGCCGTCGTCGCCGGAGCCGTGAGGAGCTCCAGCCGATCGAGATGTCGGTGTACACGCCGACCGACGCGGCCGTGCCCGACGGCGTCATCGTGATCGAACGGGCCACCACGCCCATCGACCTCGGGCCGAAGATCAACCGCACGGCGGCCGATGTCGTCCGCTTCCTGATGCAACAGGGCGAGATGGTCACGGCCACCCAGTCGCTGTCCGACGAGATGATCGAGCTGTTCGCCGCCGAGATCGGCGCCGAGATCCGCCTCGTCGACCCGGGCGAGGAGCAGGAGGTCGAGCTCCAGAAGTTGCTCATGTTGCCCGGCTACGACGAGGACGGCGACGAAGAAGACCCCGACGCCGTCGAACGCCCGCCGGTCATCACCGTGATGGGCCACGTCGATCACGGCAAGACGAAGCTGCTCGACCGCATCCGTTCGGCAAACGTGGTCGAGGGCGAGGCCGGTGGCATCACCCAGCACATCGGTGCCTACCAGGTCGATCGCAACGGCAAGTCGATCACCTTCATCGACACGCCTGGCCACGAGGCCTTCACCGCAATGCGATCGCGCGGTGCCGAGGCCACCGACATCGTGGTGCTCGTCGTGGCCGCCGATGACGGTGTGATGCCCCAGACCATCGAGGCGCTCGACCACGCCAAGGCGGCTGACGTGCCCATCGTGGTGGCGATCAACAAGATCGACCGCGAGAACGCCGATCCCACCCGGGTGATGACCCAGCTCAGCGAGCGCGGGCTCACTCCCGAGGAATGGAGCGGTGACACCGTCATGGTCCCGGTCTCCGCGCTCGACGGCACCGGCGTCGACGATCTGCTCGAGAACCTGCTCGTGGTGTCCGAGGTTGAAGACCTCCGGGCCAATCCCACCGGTCGCGCTGCCGGCGTGGTGCTCGAGGCCAACCTCGACACCGGTCGAGGGCCGGTCGCGACGGTGCTCGTCCAGCGGGGGACGCTGAAGGTCGGCGATCCGCTCGTCGCGGGAGCCACCTGGGGCCGTGTGCGCGCCCTCATCGACGACACGGGCAAGCAGGTGAAGGAGGCCGGGCCGTCCGCGCCCGTCCAGGTGCTCGGGCTCTCCGACGTGGCGGCGGCGGGCGACGACTTCGTGGTCGCCCCCGACGAGAAGACGGCCCGCAACGTGGCCGACACCCGTGAGCACTGGCAGCGTCAGGCCACCATGGGCCGCGATGCACACGCCATGAGCGGTGGCGCCAAGCTCGAGGACATCTTCGAGCAGATCCAGGCCGGCGAGCCCGCGACGTTGAACCTCATCGTCAAGGCCGACGTGAACGGCTCGCTCGAGGCCCTCACCGGCAGCCTCAAGAAGCTCGAGCGTGACGAGGTGAAGCTTTCCTTCGTCCTCCGTGGCGTCGGTGGCATCACCATCTCCGATGTCGAGCTGGCGGCGGCGTCGAACGCCACGATCATCGGGTTCAACGTCCGGCCCGACCGAAAGGCCCGGGAGCTGGCCGACCACGAGGTTGTCGAGATCCGCACCTACGAGGTCATCTACCAGGTGCTCGAGGACATCGAGAACGCCATGGTGGGCATGCTCGAGCCCGAATACGAAGAGGTGGTCACCGGCGACGCCGAGGTGCGTGAGATCTTCCGGGTGCCCCGCATCGGCGCGATTGCCGGCTGCATGGTGCAGAACGGCACCATCACCCGCGGCTCCAAGGTGCGCTTCCTACGCGAAGGCACGATCATCTGGAAGGGCTCGGTGACCTCGCTGCGTCGATTCAAGGACGACGTGCGTGAGGTCGCGTCGGGCTTCGAGTGCGGCATCGGTCTCTCCGACTTCCAGGATCTCAAGCCGGGCGATGTCATCGAGACCTTCGAGGAGCGGGAGATTCCCCGCTCGTAGCCGCCACCGCCCTGCGCGGTGACGGAGGAGTCGACGGTATGCACGTACTCGCCCTCGCCGTGGAGCTGCACCTGCCGGAGTGCCGGTCGCTGAAGGCCAAGCGATCGGTGCTCAAGCCGATCATCGAAGGCGCCCGCCGGCGGTTCGCGGTCGCGGTGGCCGAGACCGACCACCAGAACACCTGGCAACGAGCCAGCGTGGGCATCGTGGCCGTGGCCGGCTCCGTGCGGCACGCAGAAGAGGTGATCGACGAGGTGGAGCGCTTCATCTGGTCCTCTCCCGACATCCAGGTCCTTTCCTCGTCACGCAGCTGGATGGAGATCGACTGACATGGCCCGCCACCGCTCCCGCTCCAGGGACTACCCGCGCACCGCACGCTTGAACGAGCTGCTCCGCGAGATCATCGCCGAGTCGCTCGAGCGCATCGACGACGACCGCCTCGAGTTGGTGACGGTCATCTCCGTCGAGGTCGACGCCGATCTGCACCGGGCGATCGTCTACGTCTCGGGACTCGACGAGACCGCCGACGAAGAGCTGCTCGAGGGCCTGGCCGACGCCCGCAAGCGCGTGCAGGGCGCCGTGGCCCGCCAGGCGCGCCTGAAGCGGGTGCCCGAGGTCGTGTTCCGCCTGGACGAGGTGATCCGTTCGGCGGCGCGCATCGACGAGCTCCTCCGCGACAACCCGGTCGCCGACCCCGATCCGATGCCCGAACCGTGACCTGGCGGCACCCGGCGGGGCAGCGCAGCCCATGACGCCCGGATCGCGCAAGGGCGACGCCGGAGGCGGCGCCATGGTGCATGGGCTCTGCGTCATCGACAAGGAGGCCGGTTGGACCTCGCACGATGTGGTCGCCAAGGCGCGCGGCATCGTGGGCCAGAAGCGGGTCGGGCATTCCGGGACCCTCGACCCCGATGCCACGGGCGTCCTGTTGCTCGGCCTGGGCAAGGTGACCCGTCTGCTCCGCTATCTCACCGCCTTGCCGAAGTCGTACGTGTGCGAGGTGGTGCTGGGCGTCGAGACCGACACCCTCGACGCCGCCGGCCAGGTGACCGCCGCCCATGACATGGCCGACGTCACCCTGGAGGAGGCCCGGGCGGCCGCGACCGCATTCGTGGGTCCGATCGAGCAGATACCGCCGATGGTCTCGGCGGTGAAGATCGGTGGCCGACGGCTGCACGAGATCGCCCGGGCCGGCGAGGAGATCGAGCGACCCTCCCGCCCCGTGACCGTGCACCGCCTCGAGATCGACGAGGTCAGCCCCGCGTCGGGGTCCCTTCCCGTGCTCCTGCGGATGGAGGTCGACTGCTCGTCGGGCACCTACGTCCGGACGCTCGCCGCCGACCTGGGACGCGCGCTCGGGGGTGGTGCGCACCTGCGTGCCCTGCGCCGTACCGCGATCGGCTCGTTCGGCCTTGCCGAGGCGCGGCCGCTCGAGTCGCTCGAGGTGCTGCCGCCGGCCGTGGCGATGCGTGACTACCCGAGCGTGACGGTCGACGACGACCTCGTCACCCTGGTCGGCCACGGCCGGGTGCTCGATCGAGTCCACCTCGGTGTCGACCAGGGTGATGAGGGCCCGTGGGCCGTCGTCACCCCGGCCGGTGACCTGCTGGCGGTCTACGAGGGCCACGGTGCGGGCACGGTGAAGCCGGCGGTGGTGGTGGCTTGAGCGCCGGGCGAGCCGCCGCCGGCCGTCCACCGGTCGCGCCCGGGTGGCGCGTGGCCCACCTGGTGGCACTTTGTGGCATCGCCGTCACCCAGCCGGTGCTCGACCTGCTCGGGGGCAGCCCGACCTTCTTCGTGGCCCACGCGGCGGGTCCCGGCCGCGTCCTGTTGGTGTGTGCCCTGGTGGTGGGCGCGGTGCCGCTCGTGCTCATCGGCCTCGAGGCACTGGTGAGCGCGGTCCACCGAGGCTGGGGGTGGCGACTGCACCTGCTCCTCGTCGGCCTGCTGGGAGGCCTGATCGCCGCGCAGAGCCTCGATCGGGTGCCGCAGTTGCCGGGATGGTTGGTCCTCTCGCTGGGCGGTGGGCTCGGCGCCCTGTTGGCCGCCGCCTATGGGAACGGCGAGGTGGCGCGGTCGGTGCTGTCGGCGTTGGCCGCCACCCCGTTGCTGTTCGCCATGGTGTTCGTGTTCGGCTCGCCGGCCCACGGGTTGGTGTTCCCGCCCGAGGTGCGGGCCGCCGAGGTGCAGGTCGGGGGCGACCCACCGCCCGTGTTCGTGGTCGTGTTCGATGAGCTGCCGCTGGCATCGGTGCTCCGGGCCGACGGGGGGTCCATCGACCCCGCGCGGTTCCCCAACCTGGCCCGGCTCGCCGCCGACGGGATGTGGTATCCCGAGGCCACCTCGGTGGCGGGCTTCACCCACGAAGCCGTGCCGGCGATCCTCACGGGCGTCCGCGTGCACGCGGACAACGTCCCGCCCACCGCCGGCGGCCACCCGCGCAACCTTTTCTCGCTGCTCGCCGCGGACTACGACATCCGCGCCTACGAGCAGGTCACCCACCTCTGCACGCCGCAGCTCTGCGAGCGGTCGTCAGCCTCCGGCGGTGACGTGCCGGTGAGGGTGCTGCTCGACGACCTCGCGGTCGTGGCCGGTCTCGTGTCGCTTCCGTCCGGCCTCGACGGCTGGCTCCCGCAGGTGGACGACTCGTGGGCGTTCTTCGGGCGCGGCTCGGGCCAGCTCGACCAGGAGGCCGATCGCCTCGGCGACGACCGCACCGACTTCGTCCGGGCGTTGGGGGGCATGGACCGGGTGGGCGACTTCCGCGCCGCGGTCCACCAGATCGGTTCCCGCCGCCGTCCCACCCTCACCTTCGTTCACGCGGTCCTCCCCCATGTGCCCTGGAGCTTCCACGCCGACGGTTCGCGCTATGCCGACCCGGGCAGTCCCGGGCTCGACTCGTCCGACCGCTGGTCCACCGGGTTCTCGGCCGACCTCGCCCTGCAGCGTCACCTGTTGCAGGCGGAATTCGCCGACCGTCTGCTGGGTGAGCTTCTCGACCGTCTCGATTCCGCCGGGATCTACGACGACTCACTCGTGGTGTTCACCGCCGACCACGGCGCCTCGTTCGCGATGGGCACCAACCGGCGCGTGCCCGAGGCGACCACCCTGCCAGGGATCATGGCGGTACCGATGGTCGTGAAGGCACCGGCGTCGTACCGCCCGGTCTCCCAGCGCCACCGTGACGACCGCGTGGCCGAGACGATCGACCTCCTTCCCACCATCGCCGACCTGCTCGGCGTCGACGTCCCCTGGCCAGTCGACGGCCAGAGCCTGCTGGGGCCGGCCCGCGAGAGTGCCGAGCGCTCGATCACGGCGCGGGGCGCCACCACCCGCACCGATGCCCGCCATCTCGACGTCCAGCCCCTCGTGGACCACATCCACGAGGTGTTCGGCCGTGGTCACCACCTCGACCTGTACGGTCTCGGGCCCGCCCGCGACCTCGTGGGCCGACGGGTGCCGGAACAGACGGCCGACCGTTCGGCAGGGGCCTGCTGGCGCCCCGATCGGCAGCCCGCCGGCATGGTTGGGGCGTTGAGCGGGAGCATCGAGACCAGCGAGGACGGCGACGTCGCGTTCGCCGTGGTGAACCACGGGCGGGTCGTGGGCACGTCGCTCACCTACGACGACGAGGACGACGGTGCGGCCCACCGGGTGTTCGCCCTCGCCGATCCGGGGTCGTGGGGTGACGGTCGCCACGTCCAGCTCTGGCGGACCACCGGCCCGGGCGCGGGTGGTCCGCTCGTCCGGATCCTCGAGTGCCGGTGAGGCGACCTCAGGACTCCAGGCGGCCGTCGATGATGTGGGCGGTGCGGTCGGCGTAGTGGGTCATGCGCTCGTCGTGGGTGACCACGATGGCCGATGTGCCCCGGCTCTTCATCTCGGTGCGGATCAGGTCCATGACCTGCTCGCCGAGCCTGGTGTCGAGGGCCGAGGTGGGCTCGTCGAACAAGACCAGGGTCGGGTCGTTCATCAGGGCCCGCCCGATGGCGACCCGCTGGCGCTCGCCGCCCGAGAGCTGGCCCGGAAGGTTCTTGGCCCGACCTTCCAGGCCCAGCTCATCGAGCAGCTGGTCGGCCCGGGCCCGCGCCGCCGAGCCCCTGCGGCGGCCGAGTTCGTCGACCACCAGTAGGTTCTCGCGGGCGGTCAGGAACGGCACCAGGTTCACCGCCTGGAACACGAAGCCCACCTTCTCCTGGCGGAACGTCGTGAGCTGCTTGGGCGAATAGTCAGTGATGTCGTCGCCGCCCACCACCACACGGCCCTCGGTTGGCGAGAGGATGCCGCCGGCGATCGAGCACAGGGTGGTCTTGCCCGAGCCCGATGGGCCGACGAGGGCGAGGACCTCATCGTCGGCCACGTCGAGGGTGGCGTGGTCGAGCGCGACCACCTCGCTGTCGCCCATCCGGTACACCTTGCGAACCGAGTCGAGGTGGAGGGCCAGTCCCGCCCCTCGTCGGTCCGGGGTGCCGGTGCTGGTGGTGGTGGGGCTGGGGGTCATGAGGCACTCCCGATGGCGGCGGCAGGGTCGATGCGCAGGACGCGGCGCAGTGAGAAGGCACACCCGATGACTGACGCGAGCAGCAGGTAGCCGAAGCTGCTGATCACGCGGGCAGGTGTGAGCGAAAAGGGGATGGCCCCGGCGGGGATGGCCAGGTCGAGGGCCACGGCGATGCTCGCACCGACGCTGCACGCGATCAGGGTGACCAGCACCGCCTGGAGCACCACGCCGGCGAACAGCGTTCGCGATCGTGCCCCGATGGCCTTGAGCACGCCGTAGAGGCCCAGGCGTTCGATGGTGAGCAGGGCGAAGAAGAGGGCCACCACCACGATGGCGACCACGACCGTCACGCCGATGATCTGGTTGAACACCGACCGCTGCTGCTCGACACCGGGCAGCGCGTTGACGGCCTCGTCGACCGTGAGGGACTCGGTGGCGTCGTCGGTGGCCGCGTCGATCCGATCGGCCAGCTCGGTGGGGCTGACGCCGTCACCCCGCACGACCAGCGACTGGAAGACATCGGGCCCCACGGTGGCATCGGGTCGGTTGGCGTTCTGGACGGCCCGCCACGTGTCGGCCGAGACCCAGAGCGACCCCTGGCCCGAGAAGTTGGTGTCGTTGACGAAACCGATCACCTCGACCGGGGTCCGCGCCGGGCCCACGAGCACCTCGGTGCCCGTCCCGATGCCGTCATCGCGCAGCACCTCGTCGGCGTAGGCCCGACCCTCGGGCGGCGGCTCGCCCACCCCGGTGGGTGCCACCTCGTAGCCGAACACGGCCAGGTCGGCGAGGTCGCGTGGACCGTTGCCCGGCACCCGCCCGCCCAGCAGGGCCACCCCGATGCCGCCCACCTCGGCGACCCCGGGCACCGCTTCCACCTGGGCGCGGAGCTCGGGCGGGATGCGGCTGCGGAAGAACGAGTCCCGGGCCGTGGCGGAGTAGACGATGACGTCGCCGTCCTGGGCCCGAACCGCCCCGGTGGCGTCCTTCAGCAGGCCGTCGAGAAGGCCGCCCAGGAACATCAACAAGATGGCGATCAGGGTCAGGATGATGGTGGCGGTGGCGAAGCGACTGGGCCGGCGGCGCAGCTCGCGCAGGGCGATCCTCACACCTGCACCCCCGCGCCGGTGGTGGCCTCGACCGGGTCGATCTTCAGCACCCGCCTGGCCGAGAACAGCGAGCTGATCACGCCCAGCACCAGCAGCAGCACGCTCCAGAACACGACCGCGCCGGTCTCGAAGCGCAGGGGGATGTCGCCGATGCGCCGCATCGACAGCGGCGCGTACAACAGGGTGCCCAGTGCGATGCCCGCGGCCATGACAATGACCACCTGGATCAGCAGTGATCGAACCAGGCGGCCGCCCGGCGCGCCGACGGCGCGCAGAAGTGTCAGGGCGTTGGCTTTCTGGAAGGTGATGATCAGGAAGAACAGCCCGGTCACCAGGGGCACGACCATGCCGTAGAGCAGGAAGATCACCTGGAACGACTGGCGGACCTGGGCCACGCCAGGGGTCTCGTCGGCGGCGGTGTCCTTGGGTAGTGCATCGGCGTCGGGGCTCGCCTGGTTGACGGCCGCGGACAGCTGCTCGGCCGTGGTGCCCGACTCGGGCTCGAGGGCCATGGCGTTGGGCAAGGGGTCGCGGGCGTCGGGATTCACCGAACGGACCGCGGCAACGTAGGCGTCGTAGGTCGCGAACAGTGTGGGGGTGGCCTGCAGGTTGATGTCCTCGGCCAGCCCCACCACCTCGATCTCGAGGCCGCCGGGCTCGAGTTGCACGCGGTCACCGATGCCGAGGCCCAGGTCGACGTCGGCCGCGTTCGCGACGGCCTCGCCCTCGGTCTCGGGCAGGCGCCCGTCGGTGAGGGTGGCGGGCGAGCCCAGGCCCTCGGCCTCGTAGCCGACGATGACGACGTCGGACAGTTCGCCGTCGACGGTGGCGCTGAACGTCCCCTGCCCGATGCGCCCTGACCGGGCGATGCCGTCGACCGAGGTCACCTGACCCTCGAGGGGAGGCGTGATCACGCTGCCCTGGAGGTTGCGGCGGCCGTCCACGCTGTATACGAGGACGGGGGCGGACTGGTTGCGGATCGCCCCGACGAAGGCGGTGAGCAGCCCGTTCTGGAGCGCCTGCTGGAAGAGGATCAGGAAGACGAGCAGGCCGATGGCGGCCATCACCAGGCCGAAGCGCACCTTGGCGCGGCGCATCTCTTTCAGGGCGAGGAACATCCGGCCGGGATTGTGGCACGGGCGACGGTCACGGTCCCCACCCGGCCGCGCCCCATCCTCGCTCGCCTGCCGGCGGGGAAGGGCGGCCTATGGGGCGCACTTCGATCCCCATTAGCCTCTCGTCGGTGGACGTATGGCGTGATGACGAGACCTTTCCACGGCCACCTGCCGGCTCGGTCGTCACGATCGGCGCGTACGACGGCGTGCACCTGGGGCACCAGTTCGTGATCGGCGAGGTCCGGCGTTGCGCCGAGGCCCAGGGGCTCCGCTCGGTCGTCGTCACCTTCGACCGGCACCCGGCGAGCGTCGTACGCCCAGAGTCGTCACCCAAGCAGCTCACCGACCTGGATCAGGAGCTCGAGCTCCTCGCCGGCACGGGTGTCGACGCCACCCTGGTCATCCACTTCGACGAGGCCCGGTCGAAGGAGCCCGCCGAGGACTTCGTGAACGAGACCCTGGTCGGCGCGCTCGACGCCAGGGTCGTCGTCGTGGGCGAGGACTTCCACTTCGGGCATCAACGCCGTGGCAATGCCGCTCTCCTGGCCCAGATGGGCGAGACGCTGGGCTTCACGGTCGACGGGGTGGGGCTGCTCCCCGCGGGACCCGACGGGCCGGTGTCCTCCACGGCCATCCGGGCGGCCCTCCGTGCGGGCGACCTGCGCACCGCGTACGGCATGTTGGGTCGTCCCCATGAGGTCCGGGGAGTGGTCGGACGCGGTGATGCCCGGGCACGGGAACTGGGCTTCCGGACGGCCAACGTCGCCATCTCCGAGGAGGTCCTGCTGCCGGCGGACGGCATCTACGCGGGCTGGTACGAGCGTGCCGACGGCTCGGTCCACCCGAGCGCGCTCTCGCTTGGCCGGCGCCCGACGTTCTACGAGGCGGCCGACGCCTCGCTGCTCGAGGCCCACCTCCTCGATTTCGACGGCGACCTCTACGGGGAGACGGCCCGGGTGCGGTTCGTCGAGCGGCTGCGCGACGAGCTGAGGTTCGACAGCGTCGGTGCCCTGGTCGAGCAGATGGGCCGCGACTGCGACCGGGCGCGAGGCGTCCTCGGTGCCTGACCGGGGCCACCACGACGCGGTCGTCGACGACGCCGGAGTCCCGTGGGTCGGTGAGGTCGAGCCGCTCAGCGGCCCGGTCACCCAGCCCCTCCGGGGTTCGATCGAACCGGGCCGGATCGGCTCGGCCGCCCGGCTCGCCCGTCATCGCATCCGCCTCTCGGACGGGCACGAGGTGGGCATCGCCGTGTGCGGACGCGGCATCCCGCTCGTGGTCGTCCACGGCTTCTCGGCCGAGGGCTTCCTCTACGCACAGACGCTCTCTCGGCTCGTCTCCATGGGCTACAAGGTGATCGCCATCGACACCGCCGGCCATGGTGGAACCCAGGGCCTTCCGCGCGGCGGGGCAGATCTCGGCGACTACAGCGAGCTGCTGGGCCGGGCCATCCGCGAGCTCGGCATCCGCCGGGCAGTCATGGCCGGGCACTCGATGGGTGGTCGCCTGGTCGTCGAGCTCGCTGCGGAGCAGCCGGACCTCGCCATCGCGGTGATCCTGGTCGACGCCATCGTCGGTGACACCTGGGACCGCATGGTCAACGTGTTCCGCGTCATGCCGCCCCTCCTCGGCTTCATCGGGGCGGCCCTGGCGGTCGACACGGTGTCGACCGTGCCGCTCTTCAAGGACCCCGGTCAGGCCGCGAAGTTGCTGCGGCTGGCCGTCCCCGTGGGGGCCGGCATCGCCCGCCACCCCTGGCAGCTCCTCGGGCCGACCGTCTCGATCCTGCGGTCGAAGGGCAGCGGGCACATGCTCGATCTGCTGGCCGTCGAACGGGTGCCGGTCATCGCGATCCACGGCGACAAGGACGTGGCGGTTCCCCTGGCGACGGCCAAGGCCGCCTCGAAGCGGGCCCGCGGTCATCTGGTGGTCGTGAAGGACGCCAGCCACTCCTGGCTCCTGAAGGACCCCGAGACGCTGCCGGGCATCGTCTACGAGCTGCTCGGCGACGGCCTCGGGTCGGCGCAGCGGCGAGCGCTCCGCGAGGCCGGTCTCGCCCCTGGACGCGTGGGTGACGACGACGTGGAAGCCGCGCTCTACGACCCCGACGCGCTCGTGCTGCAGCTCACGCCCGACTTCGTCGAGCCCAGCGCGTCGGAGCGCAAGAAGGTCCACCCGCGTCGCCCCCGCTACGAGTGGACCGTCCACCCGCCCCTGCGCTGACCGGGACATCGTTCTGGCCGCGACGTCGTGTTGTCACGCAAGCGAATCCGCGGCCAGATCGTTGGTCTTGGGATTCTGGCCGCGACGTCGTGTTGTCACGCAAGGGAATCCGCGGCCAGAAGCGTGGCGGAGGAGATCACTGGCTCGGCGCCAGTGAACCCCGATACGGGTTCGGCCAGGGGCAGCTGGCCGAGTGCAGCACGCCACGCTCACCCTCTGCGGCGAGGCGCCGCGCCTCGTCGACGGTCGTCAAGACGCTGCTGCGGTTCGACCACAGGTCGCGGTCCCAGACGACGCCGACCATGAACGCGGCGTCGTTCATCAGCTGGTATCGGCGTTCATCCGCCGCCTGGTCGGAGCATGTCGAGTGGTAGCGCAGGCTGTTGATCTCGAACACAAGCGGAAAGCAGTCGTCTCGGTGATCGCTCCTCCCGATAGGTCGGTGCCCTCCGACGACGACCTGACGCCGGAACCCCCGACGGCCGGCCTGCTCGAGGGTCTCCTCGAACTTCGTCTCGTTCAGGCTCTCGGTCGGGCTGCTTCCTGGCGGACGCGTCTGAGCCAGCTCCCGCATCAGCACCGTGCCGGAACGGCCGCGCTGGCAGATGTCCTCGACCATCTCGTGGAGTGCGGCCCACGTCACGAGATCGTCCCGGTGGGCGTTGTCCAACATCCGCCCGATCTTCTTCAGCCCGATCTCGAAGCGGCGCCCGGAGCTGTAGTGGGCCGCCTCGGACCAGATGGCTCGCAACGCGGTCTCGCACGGCACGCCCTGGTACACGATCACGTCCTGCGACCGCACCGCCCGGAGCTCGTGCAGTCGGCCCAGGTGGGCGCGGTTCCCCGAGATACCGCGCAACCGGGCGACTTCGACAGTCCGAAGGTCGAAGGCGTCCATCCCGAGCCAGGCCAGCGCCGACCGTCCGTGGAGGAACCCGCCCGGACTCGCGTCGAGCACGGCGGCCAGGACTCGCTGCGCGTCCGTCGCCGGAGACGCCACCGATCGGAGCACCCGTCGGCTCGCCGGCGCCCACCGACACGAGCGAATGGCTCGCCACCAGTCGTCTGGGCCGGATTCGATGTCGGGAAGGTGGAACCGCGCGACCAGGCCCTCGTGACGGGCGGCGACGACGCTGAAGCGGTGCTCCCACAGGTCCATACCTCGATCCAAGCAGGGCTGACAGTACATTTCAATATATTTCAATCTACGATGTAGGCCACTCATTGGTTCTGGCCGCGGCGGGGTGCTGTCACGCCAGACAGTTCGCGGCCAGAACGGATCGGGGTTGGGGTGGAAGCGGAATCGCGGGTTGGGGTACTTCCCTGGTACGGTTGTCTTTGCACCGAGCGTCCCTGCGCGCCGTGCTCTGCTTCGGGTTACGCACTTGCGGACCATGAGGCCGGGTAGCACACCCACTTCCAGAGAAAGACCCAGAGACACCCAATGGCTGAAAGCCCGGGCCTTCCCCCCAAGGCCGACACGATTGCCGGAAACCGCCTGCACGACACGGACACCGGCTCACCCGAGGTCCAGGTGGCGCTGCTCACCGAGCGCATCAACCACCTCACCGAGCATCTCAAGATGCACAAGAAGGACCACCACAGCCGCCGCGGCCTCCTGATGTTGGTCGGCCGGCGCCGCCGGTTGCTCGACTACGTGAAGAACAACGACGTCGAGCGCTACCGCGCCCTCATCGCGAAGCTGGGCCTGCGCCGCTAGCGCACCTGGTTCGCGCGAACCACTGATCTCACCTCACGCGGGCTCGCCCCGCTGCACCACCCATACAACAACACAAGCGGTGTGCTGGTCAGCTGCCAGTGGCCGGTTCCCCGGGCCTCGTCGAGACACCTCGTCGATACATCCGGGTGGTCGACCACTGGGAACTGACCCCGCCGCACTATCCGGGGCCATGAGGGCCCCGAGAGGAGTGACATCCCATGGCGGATGCAACCAGAGTCGCCGGACCAATCACCGGCGCCGAGAAGGACCTTTCGTTCGAGACGGGCAAGCTGGCCGGACTGGCCGACGGCGCCGTCGTCGCCCAGATCGGCGACACGGTGGTGCTGGTCACGGCCACCGCAGCCAAGGGCGTGCGGGAGGGCATCGACTTCTTCCCCCTCACCGTCGACATCGAGGAGCGGATGTACGCCGCGGGCAAGATCCCCGGTTCGTTCTTCCGTCGTGAGGGCAAGGCCTCCGATCAGGCCATCCTCACCTGCCGCCTGATCGACCGGCCGCTGCGCCCGTCGTTCCCCGACGGCTTCCGCAACGAGATCCACATCGTCGGCACCGTCCTCGGCGCCGACAAGGTGAACCCCCACGACGTGTTGGCCATCAACGCGGCGTCCGCAGCCCTCACCATCTCGGGCATCCCCTTCGAGGGCCCCATCGGCGCGGTGCGTGTGGCCTTCGACGCCAACGGCGCCTGGATCCCGCACCCCACCTACCAGGACGGTGACGCCAGCTCGTTCGAGATGGTCGTCGCCGGCCGCATCGGTGACGACGGCGACGTCGCCATCATGATGGTGGAGGCGGGCGGCACCGAGGCCGCGTGGGAGCTCTACGAGGGTGGCGCCCCCAAGGTCACCGAGGCGGTCATCGCCGACGGTCTCGAGGCCTCCAAGCAGTGGATCAAGGAGTCGATCGACCTCCAGAACGAGCTGGTCGGCAAGGTCGGCGCCAAGCCCACGATCACCTTCACCACCCAGGTCGACTACGACGACGACATCTACGCCGCCGTCGAAGAGGCCGGCACCGGCCGGCTCGCCGCCGCCATGGCCATCGCCGACAAGGCCGACCGTGACGCCGCCACAGATGCGGCCCGCGACGAGATCGTGGCCGAGCTGGCCGATCAGTTCGCCGAGGTCGACAACAGCGCCAAGCAGATCAAGGCTGCGGTGCGGTCGCTGACCAAGGCCATCGTGCGCAAGCGCATCGTCGAGGACGGTGTGCGCATCGACGGACGCGGGGTGGCCGACATCCGCCCGTTGTCCGCCGAGGTCGGCGTGCTCGCCGCGGTGCATGGTTCGGGCCTCTTCCAGCGAGGCGAGACCCAGGTGCTGAACGTGGCCACCCTGGGCATGCCCCGGATGGAGCAGATGCTCGACACGATCGGCATCGACGACCGCAAGCGCTACATGCACCACTACAACTTCCCGCCGTTCTCCACCGGTGAGACCGGCTTCATGCGAGGCCCCAAGCGCCGCGAGATCGGCCACGGCCTCCTCGCCGAGCGGGCCCTGGTGCCCGTGATCCCCACGGCCGCGGAGTTCCCCTACACGCTGCGCACCGTTTCCGACGTGCTGTCGTCCAACGGCTCCACCTCGATGGCGTCGGTCTGCGGCTCGACGCTGTCGCTCATGGATGCCGGTGTGCCGATCAAGGCCCCGGTTGCCGGTATCGCGATGGGCCTCGTCTACGCCGAGGGCAAGTACACCGCCCTCACCGACATCCTCGGTGCCGAGGATGCCTTCGGCGACATGGACTTCAAGGTGGCCGGTACGGCCGAGTTCGTCACCGCCCTGCAGCTCGACACCAAGATCTCTGGCCTTCCCGCCGAGGTGCTCGGCAAGGCGCTCGACCAGGCCAAGGACGCCCGGCTCAAGATCCTCGAGGTGATGACCGGCGCCATCGCCGAGCCTCGCCCCGAGGTCGGCCCCACCGCGCCGAAGATCACCAGTTTCGAGATCCCGATCGACAAGATCGGCGAGGTCATCGGGCCCAAGGGCAAGGTCATCAACGCCATCCAGCAGGAGACCGGTGCCGACATCAGCGTCGACGACGACGGCACCGTCGGCGTCGTCAGCATCGGCTCCAACGACAGCGGCGTGGTGGCCGAGGCCGAGCGCCAGATCAAGCTCATCCTCAACCCGCCCACCGCCGAGGTCGGCGCGGTGTACCAGGGCAAGGTGGTCAACATCACCAAGTTCGGTGCCTTCGTGAACATCCTCCCGGGCCGTGACGGCCTGGTCCACATCTCCAAGCTTGGCGGTGGCAAGCGCATCGACCGGGTGGAGGACGTGCTCGACCTCGGCGACGAGATCGAGGTCCGGGTCGATGACGTCGATCCGTCGGGCAAGGTCTCGCTCAGCCCGGCGGACTCCCCGCCGCCCTCCGGTGGCGGTGGCGGCGGTGGTCGCGGCGACCGCGGCGGTGACCGCCCGCCCCGTCGTGATCGTGACGATGGTCCCCGCGACCGTGACCGCGGTGACCGTCCCCGCAGCGACCGCAGCGACAGCGGCTCCTCGGCGGCCGCGCCGTCCGAGGGTGGCTCCGGTGCTGTCGCGGTGTCATTCGAGGACTCGTTCGAGTCGGAGCTCCGCGAGGAGTTCGGCGATCTCGGCCCGGCCGAGGCACCTCGCCCCGGTGGGGATCGTGGCCGCGGTGGCGATCGGGGCCGTCGCGGCGGCCCACGCCGCTGACCGTCAGCCAGCCCTCACCGGGCGCAGACCAGGACGAGGTGCGCACGAGCACCCTCGACAATGGCATCCGGGTCGTCACCGAACGCATGGAATCCGTGCGCTCGGTGACCACCGGGGTCTGGGTCGGGGTCGGCTCGCGTGACGAGTCCGGCAGCCTGTGGGGGGCCTCGCACTTCCTCGAGCACCTGCTGTTCAAGGGCACCGCGGCGCGCTCGGCCCAGGACATCGCCGAGTCGGTCGATGCTGTCGGCGGTGAGATGAACGCGTTCACGGCCAAGGAGTACACCGCCTACTACACGCGGCTCCCTGCGACCGAACTCGCGTTCGGGCTCGACCTGCTGGCCGATGTCGTGACCGCGCCGGCGTTCCGGCCCGACGAGATCGATGCCGAGCGCCAGGTGATCCTCGAAGAGATCCTGATGAGCGAGGACACGCCCGACGACCGGGTGCACACCTTGTTGTTCGAGGCCCGTTATCCCGATCACCCGCTCGGTCAGGAGACCCTCGGGGGTCCCGAGTCGATCGAGGCCATGACCCGCGAGGAGATCGCACACTTCCACGAGCTCCACTACCGCCCGACGAACCTGGTGGTGGCGGCCGCCGGGCTGTTGGACCACGACGAGGTCGTGGCTCGGGTGGACGAAGGCTTCTCGTCGGCGTCCGGCGGGGTGGCGCCCGAGCGCGACGCACCCTCCCTTCCGGCTGTGCCGGTCTCGGTGCTTCGCCGGCCCACCGAGCAGGTGCACCTGGCCATGTCGTGGCCGGGCTTCGACCACGAGGACCCCGACCGCTACGCCCTGTCGGTGCTCAACCACGTGCTCGGCGGCGGTACCGCAAGCCGGCTCTTCCAGGAAGTCCGCGAGAAGCGCGGGCTCGCCTACTCGGTCTACTCGGCGCCGTCGTCCTACGTGGACACCGGCGTCGTGCTCGCCTACCTCGGCACGGCGCCCGCCCGAGTCGCCGAGGCCATCGCCGTGGTGGATGACATCGTTGCCGCACTGCTCTCCGACGGCGTCTCCGACAAGGAGCTCGCCGTCGCTCGGGGCTACCTCGAAGGGTCACTGGTGCTCGGGCTCGAGGACAGTGGCAGCCGCATGGGCCGCATCGGCAGCAGCTCGACCATCCGCGGCAAGGTCACGCCGATCAGCGAGCACGTCGACAAGATCCGGGCCGTCACCCATGACGATGTCAACCGGGTGTTGCAGCGGGTGTTCGCCGGCGGCCGTACCCTCGCCGCCGTCGGCCCCCTCGACGCGTCCGACCTGCCTGTCTGATCATCACCTAGCGGTCACTGCCGCATCGATCGTGGCGGTGTGCCCGGCCGTGATCGGAACAGTGGTGGCGCCGGCGTAGTCGGGGCGGTCGTCCCAGTACTCCTGCAGGTGGGTGCCGGAGGGGTCGACGATGGTGGCCCGGTACGAGCCGGGGGTCAGCGCGTCGATCGTGTAGCTGCCGTCAGCGGCGGTGATCGCCCCACCGCCGATGCCCGTTGGTCCGATTGCGATGACCCACGCTCCCTCGAGGGGCACGCTGGACGATGCGTCGGTGACGGTGCCCGCCCACGCGCCGACGGTGGCGTCGAGGGCTGCGTTCGTCACGGCCGGCGCGGTCACCGGGGTTGCGCTCACGATCCCGTGGTAGGGCACGTTGTCGTGCCACTCCATGGCATGGTGGCCGCTCGGGTCGAGGAAGGCGAGTCGATACGACCCGGCCGCGACCTGCACGCGGTACCCGCCGGCGCCGCCGGTGACCGCACCGGCCGCCAGCGAGAAGTCTGATGCCCGCAGGGCCAGGACCCGCACGCCCCGGAGTGGCCGGGAGGTGGCCGACTCGATGACGGTGCCCCGCAGGTCCGTCGTGGCAGGTGCGCCCGGCTGCGGGGGGAGCGAGACGTCGGCTGGCGTCGCGCGGCCGGCCGTCACCGGTATCGGGGTAGAGGCGGCCGGATCGGGCGTGCCCGCGAAGAAGCGGGGCGAGTGCGCGCCGCTGGGATCGAGGTAGACCGTCCTGTGGTCGCCGACCCCCAGGTGCTCGAGGTCGTAGCGCCCCGACGCATCTGCGACGGTAGCGACCTCGGGTGCTCCAGTCGCGGGGTTGAGACTCACCGCCCAGGCACCTGCGACGGCAGCGCCCGACGCGGCATCGGTCACCCGGCCGGAGATCTCACCACGGGTCGGGGCCATGGGCGCCACGACGTCGGTCGGTGGTCCACGCGTGACGGTGACCGGCGTGGGTGCGCCGAGGAAGTCCGAGCGGTGGTCGCCGCTGGTGTCGAGCAGGTAGACGAGGTATGTCCCTGAGTCCAGCGCGACGGCAAAGTCGCCCTCGGCGTCGCCGACGGTTCCGGCGGCGAACGAGAGATCCGCGGCGCGCAGGACCGCGACCCCGGCCCACGGTATGGGCGCGCCCGTGCCGGTCTCGGTCACGGAGCCGGTGAGGCCGGTGGGCGATCCCGCCATCGAGTCCATCCCGGCACGCATGGCATCGGCGTCGAGCTCGCCGGGCATGACCGGAACCGCTCGATAGGTGCTGACGCCGCTCACCGTGAGGACGGGCGCGCCGTCCGGCGTGAGCTCGGTGAAGAAGTCGTTCCAGCCGCCCCAGCTGACGACCCAGTTCCCCCCGTCGGTCCGCCGGGCCGACCCGAGGCCGAACGAGTACCCGGCGCGCGGATCGACGACGGTCTCGACGAGGGTGGCGCGGCGCGCGTCGGCGTCGATCTCGAACCGAAGGACCCGAGGCCGCCGTGACAAGGCACGCGTGCCGTTGTCGAGCACGCTCACCGACCCGTCGGGCAGGATGCGGGCATCGTGCTGGCCGCTGAAGAGGCGGAGGACCTCGGCCTCCGTCAGCTGCCGCGTCCCCTCGAAAACCGCCAGGCTGCGCGCGGTCGCGGTTCCTCCGAGCTTCCAGAAGATGTCATTCGTGGCCATGTCGATGTCGTAGATCGCGTCGAGGTTGCGGATCGACACGAGCACGCCATCGGCGCCGTGCGGCTCGACCGAGTTGGCGTGCCCCCAGGTCAGCTTGTACAGATCGGGTGCCATCTCGGCAGCGTCGAGGTGATCCTGGGTCCGCCACGACCACACCTCGGCGCCGGAGGCATCGAGCCGGACGAACCGGGCCTCTTCCTGCAGGTTCCGGTCGGAGTCGTAGTACTGGAAGCCGACCAGGTCGCCGGTGGGCGTGCGCTGGAGGTCGTGGTGGTCGAGGCCGTCGTGCACCACTCGGGTGGGTGTGCCGTCCCAGGCCCGGAAGACGTAGTCGCCGCCGGGCACCGTGGTGACGATGTGCCCGTCGATCAGCTTCGCGTCGACGGGGGCACCCTGGGTCTCGCGTCGCCACCACACCGGCGTGCCCGCCGAATCGAGGATGATGTCCCAGTTTCCATGGGTCACCACGTAGTAGGCGGACTGCGGGCTCCCGGTGACGGTGGTGGTGAAGGACGGGAACGTGCTCGGGAGGCACCGGACGCGGTAGGTCGAGGTGGGAGCGGTGGTCTCGTTGACATCGGCGACCTCGAAGCGGACGGTGGTCACCGCGGGCGGCGTGACGGGATAGGTGAACGAGCCGGTGAAGGTCGACGGTGCGGCAGCACCTGGGCCGAGCGGAATGGCGCGCACCCGATAGCCGGCGGCGACCGTGCCGCTGAACATCGTCACCTGGCCGGTCGGGCACCGGGTCGTGTAGTCGTGGCGGTCCGCGGCGAACGCCACGTTCAGCGCGGCCGGCGTGGCGGCCAAGGCCGTCAGTCCGGTCGCGCCTGCCGTTCGAGCTGGCTGGGTTGCGGTGGTGCCCGCACGGCCGGGGAGCCCCGTGGCGGTAGCCGTGGTCGGCACCGTCACGAGGCCGAACAGGCAGGCGATCGCAGCGTGCAGAACCCTTCGCCTTGCAGGCGCGGTCGGCTGTCGCTCGATGCCGGTAACGTAGCCGACGCACGCCCGGCCGACCATCGGGGTGCGGCTGCTGGCGGTCCGCCAGCGGCTGGCTGTGCGCCGAGGATCTGCTGCTGCTCGGCCTCGCCGACCGGCGCCGCGCGGTGCGGGGTCGATCGAGGGGGCCGGGGCGGGCGAGAAGTAGGGTGCCGGGATGACGATCCGGGTGGGGGTGTTCGGCGCCGGAGGGCGGATGGGCGCCACTGTCTGCGGCGCGGTCAAGGCCGATGCGGGCCTCGAGCTCGTGGCCGCAGTCGACCCGCACCACGTCGGATCGGTCATCGAGGGCGTGCCGATCGGGGCTGATGCGTCCGGGATGGCCGACGCCCGTGTCGAGGTGGCTGTCGACTTCACCCAGGTGGGAGCGGCCCGGGAGAACCTCGCTTGGATGGCCGAGCACGGCGTCCACGCCGTGGTGGGCACCACGGGCTTCACCGAGGACGACCTCGGGCGGTTCCGGGCGGCGTTCACCACCAGCAACTGTCTGATCGCGCCCAACTTCGCCATCGGCGCGGTGCTGCTGATGCGGTTTGCCGAGTTGGCCGCGCCGCACTTCGAAACGGCCGAGGTGATCGAATTGCACCACGACAAGAAGGTCGACGCGCCTTCGGGAACCGCAATGCTCACCGTCGAGCGCATGGCTGCCGCCTCCGATGCCTGGGGCGACGACCCCACCACCAAGGTCGTGGTGGCCGGCGCCCGGGGCGCAGAGGGCCCAGGCGGCATCCGGGTCCACTCCGTGCGCCTGCGGGGAATCGTCGCCCACCAGGAGGTGCTGCTCGGCACCACGGGCCAGACGCTCACCATCCGCCACGACAGCTACGACCGGTCGTCGTTCATGCCCGGCGTGGTCCTCGCCGTCAAAGGGGTGGCGAAACGACCCGGGCTCACCATTGGCATGGACGCCCTTCTCGGCCTCTGAAGCCTCCAACACCGCCTTGCTTTCGCGTCCGAACTGGCCGTGATCACGACCAGTTCGGACGCGGAAACGGCGGTTGTGGAGGTCAGGAGCGACGGGAGACGCGGGTGGCGCTCGCCTGGTCGCGTGGCTTCACCACGATCTGATCGATGTTCACGTGGCTCGGACGGGTGGCCGCCCACGCCACGCAGTCCGCGATGTCGTCCGCGACGAGGGGGGTGAGGCCCTCGTAGACGGCGTCGGCCGCGGCCTGGTCGCCGCCGAAGCGGACCACGCTGAACTCGGTCTCGACCATGCCGGGGTCGATCTCGGTGACCCGCACGGGGGTGCCGAGCAGTTCCTGGCGGAGCACGCCCATCACCGCGTGCGCCCCGAACTTGGCAGCGTTGTACCCACCTCCGCCCGGGTAGGCCTCGAGGCCGGCGATGGACCCGATGGTGACGATGTGGCCGTCGCCGCTGGCGACCAGCTTGGGAAGCAGGGCCCGGGTCATCCGCATCACACCGAGCACGTTGGCGTCGTACATCGCGAGCCAGTCGGCCTCGTCGGCTTCGGCCACGGGGTCACGCCCGAGGGCGCCCCCTGCGTTGTTCACGAGCAGCGAGCACTCGGGCACCCGCTCGCAGAAGTCGGTGACCGACGCTGGATCGGTCACGTCGAGTTGAAAGGCAGTGGCCCCGATGGGCGAGGCCACTGCTCGGAGCCGGTCGAGGCGCCGTGCCCCGACGATCACACGGAACCCCTCGGCGGCCAGTCGGGCGGCGGTAGCGGCGCCGATGCCCGCACTGGCCCCGCTGATGACGGCAGTGCGCGTCACGCCTCGGGCTCCTCCCCGGCCGACTCGGGACTCGGCTTCTCCTCCGCCGCGAGGGCCTGGCCGGGCAGGTCGCCGGTGGCCGCTTGGATCTCCAACTCGTGCTCGTGCTCGATCTCCTCGGAGACCTCCTCCAATTCCTCCTCGAGATGGACCAGCGATTCGAACTCGGTCTCGCCCTCGCCTCTGCTCTCGGACCAGATGGTGAAGCCCACCAGGGCGATCGTCACCGCAGTGAGTGGAAGGCGGTACTCGCGGATGAAGCTGACGACGGTGTCGATCGGGCTGGCGAAGATGTCGCCGACCCAGCGGATCAGGTAGAGGCGGGCGACGGTGCCGGTGATGTTGAGGGCGAGGAACACCGGTGGCGACATGCCGGAGGCGCCGGCGAACAGGCAGATGGGGTTGTTCGGGGCAATGAGGACGAGTGGGTACGAGGCCTTCTGGAAGAACTGCTCGACAGAGCGGAGGATCCCGCCGAAGGTCCTCGACCGGCGCTCGGCCCAGCGCACGGCGGCATCACCGTAGAAGTAGCCGAGCAGGTAGAAGAGGGGGTCGGCCAGCACCAGGCGGAGGCCGCCGACCACGTAGTACGAGACCGCGTCGAGCGAGTTGGTGGTGAGCACCAGGTTGCGGTTGCGGGCATTGAGGGCGATCAGCCACAGCGGGTGCTTGTCGACCAGGGTCGGCGCGAACGCGTCGCCGACGTACGAGGCGATGACGAGCGCGACCAGTGGTGCCACGATGAGCCAGAGCACGGGCCGACTGGGTTTCGAGTGAGCGGGAGCGTCCAAGGCCTAGATCATCGCACCGGGCGTGGCGTCCGCAAGACCCGTACGCTGCGAGGGGGACGGAATCGACGAGGGAGAGCCGATCGTGCAAGGCCTTATGCAGGACACACCGCTCACGCTGCCGCACTTCTTCCGGCGGGCCGAGCGGCTGTTCCCCGAGAAGCAGATCGTCACCGCGACCGCCGTCGGCCCCGAGCGCCGCACCTACGGCGAGTGGGCGGACCGCACCCGCCGCCTCGGTGGGGTGTTCGACGACCTGGGGCTGTCGGACGACGCTCGGGTGGGTACGTTCGGCTGGAACACGGCCCGCCACCTCGAGCTCTACTTCGCGGCCCCGTGTACCGGGCGCGTCCTCCACACCCTCAACATCCGCCTGTTCCCCGAGCAGCTCACGTACGTGGTCAACCACGCCGAGGACGAGGTGATCTTCGTCGACCGTTCGCTGCTCGCCCTGCTATGGCCGCTCGTCGACACGTTCGAGACGGTCCGCCACTTCGTGGTGATGGACGACGGCAAGGGCGAGGTCCCGAGTCCCGACGGTGGCAGGCCGTTGCACGACTACGAGGAGCTGCTGGGCGTCGCCGAGCCCGTCCAGTTCGACGTGCGGGACGAGAACCGGGCGGCGTCCATGTGCTACACGAGCGGCACCACCGGCAACCCGAAGGGCGTCGTGTACTCGCACCGCTCCACCTGGTTGCACACCGTGGGGGTGATGACCGCAGACAGCCTCGGCGTTCGCGAGTCCGACGTGATCCTGCCCGTGGTGCCCATGTTCCACGCCAACGCATGGGGACTGGCCCACGCGTCCGTCGCGGCCGGCGCGGACCTCGTCATGCCCGGGCCCGATCTGTCCGCACCCGCCATCGCCGGGCTCATCGAGTCCGAGAAGGTGACGGTCGCCGCGGGGGTGCCCACCATCTGGATGGGGGTCTTGCCCGAGCTCGCCGGTCGCGACACGTCGCACCTCCGGGCCATTCCGTGCGGTGGTTCGGCCGTGCCCCGCTCGCTGTCGGAGGGCTACCGCGAGGCCACGGGGCACCCCATCCTCCAGGCCTGGGGGATGACCGAGACGAGCCCCGTCGCGTCGATCTGCACCATCAAGAGCGGCCTCGCCGATCGCACCGCCGACGAGCTCGCCGACCTGCGCTCGAGTCAGGGGCTCGTGTCGATCGGTGTCGACTTCCGGATCGTCACCCAGGACACCACCGACGAGCTTCCGTGGGACGGCGAGAGTCGGGGCGAGCTCCAGGTGTCGGGCCCATGGATCGCGTCCACCTACTACGACGACGAGCGGGCGTCCGAGTCGTTCACCGAGGACGGCTGGCTCCGCACCGGCGACGTCGCCACCGTGTCGGCCGACGGGTACATCCGCCTCGTCGACCGCACCAAGGACGTGGTCAAGTCGGGCGGTGAGTGGATCAGCTCGGTCGAGCTCGAGAACGAGATCATGGGCCACTCGAAGGTGGCCGAGGCCGCCGTCATCGGCGTGAACCACCCCAAGTGGGGCGAGCGCCCGCTGGCCTGCGTGGTGGTGAAGCCGGGCGAGACCCTCACCAAGCAAGAGGTGCTCGGCTACCTCGACGGCCGCATCGCCAAGTGGTGGACACCCGACGACGTGGTGTTCATCGACGAGGTGCCGAAGACGTCGGTCGGCAAGTTCTCCAAGAAGGACCTGCGCACCCGTTTCGAGGACCACGTCCTGCCGACGGTCTGAGCCGCCGTGCGCTACGCCGTCTTCCTCCCCCCGTTCGACGGCCCCACAGGCGCGGACCCGCGGCCCTGGGCAGAGGCGGGCGCGACCTGGTGGCTGGCCGAGCCCCCGTCCACGGACCCGGCCACCGTCCGTGCCGTGATCGCGGCCGGGCCTCCTCGCCCCTGACTGCCATGGGGCCCACCCCCGGCCGTAGCCTCGGGGTGTGTACCGGTTCCTGCTCAAGCCCCGGTGGATCCTGTCGCACGTCCTCGTGCTGGCGTTGGTCGTCGTCCTGGTGAACCTGGGGCTCTGGCAGCTGCACCGACTCGACGAGAAGCGGGACTTCAACGCCTTGGTCGAATCGCGGACGGACCTGCCGGCGAAGCCGGTGGCCGACGTGCTGCCCGCATCGGCCAGCTTCGATGAGGCCGACGCGGTCGTCTATCGCACCGTGACCGCCGAGGGCACCTACGTGCCCGACGAGGCGGTCATCGTCCGGTCGCGCACCTACCAGAGCGAGTCGGGGGCCTGGCTACTCACGCCGCTGCGCCTCGACGACGGCACCGCGGTCGTCGTGAACCGCGGCTGGGTGCCCATCCAGGCGGGCCTCGAGAGCCAGCCGGAGTGGGCGCCTCCGACGGGCCCGGTGCGGGTCGAGGGGCTGCTGGTCCCCACGCAGGTCCGGGGGCGGTTCGGGGCCACCGATCCCGAGGGTGAGCGCCTCGAGACCGTGGCCCGCGCCGACGTGGGCCGCATCCAGGAGCAGGTCGACGAGGACCTCGTCCCGGCGGTGCTCCAGCTCGAAACCCAGGAGCCGGGCCAGCGCGGGGACTTCCCCGTGGCGATCGGCCCGCCCGAGCTGTCCGAGGGCCCCCACCTCAACTACGCCGGCCAGTGGTTCATCTTCGCCACCATCGCCGCGGTGGGCTACCCGCTCATGCTGCGCCGCATCGCCCAGAGCCGGGCCAAGGAAGCCGCGGCCGCCGAGCGGGCCGTCGGTGCCGACGGGGTCACCGAGCCGCTCGACACCCCGGCGTGAGCGCGGAGCGGGCAGAGGTCCGGGACCGGATCCTCACCGCCACCATCGAGGTGGTGGCGGGCGCCGGCCTCGCCGGTCTGCGCATGGAGGAGGTGGCGCGGGTCGCCCGCGTGGGACGGGCGACCCTCTACCGGTACTTCCCCGGGGGCAAGGAGCAGCTCGTCAACGAGGCCATCACCTGGGAGGTGGGCCGCTTCTTCCGCGACCTCGCCCTCGAGGTGGCCGACGCCCCCGACCTCCGGGGCCGCCTCGAGCGTGGCCTGATGTTCGCCCACCGCTCGATGGCCGGGCACGAGGCCCTGGCCACGGTCCTCGAGGCCGACCGAGAGCAGTTCCTGCCCCGCCTCCACGAGACCTCACCGCTGGTGGTGGGCGTGGTGCGGGACTACCTGACGCCAGCGGTGGCTGCGGAGCAGCTGCGGCCCGGCGTCGACGTGGACGAAGCGGCCGAATACCTGGCCCGCATGGTGCTGTCGTTCATCCCCAGCCCGGGGCAATGGGACCTCACCGACCCCGCCGAGGTGGCCCGTCTCGTCGACCGCCAGTTCCTCGCCGGCATCCTCACTCCACCGGCCTGAGACACATGTCACAGGGCCTGCCCATATCCCTGAGACAAAATCGTGCCTATTGTCTCGGGCGATGAGTGCCGCCGTCGCCAGCGATGGGCGCACCCGGGGGGCCGTCGATCTCCGGGCGTCCCGGGAGCCCCGTGAGCGCATCCTCGACGCGACCCTGCGGGGCATCAGCCGGGTCGGCGTGTCCGGCCTGACCCTCGACGACGTCGCCCGCGACGCCGGCTGCGGACGGGCCACGGTGTACCGCACGTTCCCGGGCGGCCGCGACGAGGTCGTCCAGCAGGCGGCGCTCGCCGAGCTGCACCGCTACACGATCGAGGTCGGCGCCGCCCTCGATGCCACCGACGACCTGGTCGGGCTGGTGACGGCCGCAGTCCACGCCACCGCGTGCTTCGTCGCCGGGAGTGCGCCCCTCCGCCACGTGCTGGCCAACGAGCCGGCTGCGATCCTCGCGCACGTCGCCTTCGACAAGAGCCCGTTGGTGTTCGCGGTCGCCCACGAGCTCCTCGCCCCCCGCCTCGCCCGCCACCTGCCCGCCCAGCAAGCCGCCGAGGCCGCCGAGTGGCTGGCCCGCCTCGGCCTGTCCTACCTGGCCGTACCCAACCCCGCTGTCGACCTCACCGACCGCGCCGCCGCCCACCACCTCGTCACCACCTTCGTGGTGCCCGGCCTCGGTGGCCCGGCTGCCGACTTCGTCCTCGACCCCTCTCCCGCTGCTTCCCCGTCCACCAACCTTCCCACTTCCAGGAGCTGAGCATGTCCACCACCGAAGACCTCATCGGGCGCGAAGACGTCAACGACCTAGAGGCGATCCTCGGCGTCGCCAACACCGACGTGAACGAGCTCGTCCACCACGTGAAGGACAACGCCGACGCCATCTTCACCTGGGACTACGAGAAGGGCCGGCGGCCCGCGCTGAACCGGCTCTACGAGAAGGCCAAGACCTCGCAGTGGAACGGCGAGACCGACCTGCCCTGGGACACCGATGTCGACCAGGAGGCCGTGGTGCTCGCCAATGCCGAGGCCAACGCGAGCACGATGTTCGCGGGCACCGTCGACCTCACCGGCACGGTGTTCGAGAAGTGGGACGAAAAGCAGTGGATCGAGCTCGGCATCGAGTCCCAGAACTGGATGCTCAGCCAGTTCATGCACGGCGAGCAGGGGGCGCTGGTCTGCACGGCCAAGATCGTCGAGACCGTCCCGTGGATCGACGCCAAGTACTACGCGTCCACCCAGGTGATGGACGAGGCACGCCACGTCGAGGTCTTTGCCAGGTACCTCGACACCAAGCTCTCGGGTCACTACCCGGTCAACGCCCACCTGAAGATGCTGCTCGACGACATCATCACCGACAGCCGCTGGGACATGACCTACCTGGGCATGCAGATCATGGTCGAGGGGCTCGCGCTCGCCGCCTTCGGCTTCATCCACGCCATGACCCAGGAGCCGTTGCTCAAGCAACTGCTGCGCTACGTGATGAGCGACGAGGCCCGGCACGTGGCCTTCGGCGTGCTCTCCCTCAAGGAATACTACGAGGGACTCGACATCGCAGAGATCCGCGAGCGCCAGGAGTTCGCCTTCGAGGCCGCCGTGCGCATGCGCGACCGACTGCTGCAGCAGGAGGTGTGGGAGCGCCTGGGCATCGACTCGAAGGAGGCCGTGCAGGCGGTGATGCTCTCGCCGGAGCGCCAGATGTTCCAACAGATGCTCTTCTCGAAGATCGTGCCGAACTGCAAGAAGCTGGGCCTGCTGGATGCCGGCGACGGGTGGCTGCGTCAGAAGTTCGGCGAGATCGGCGTGATCCAGTTCGAGGACTGGCAGGACACGGGCGACGAGTACGAGACCTTCGCCCTCACCGACGAGGAGCTGCAGGCGGCTTCGTAGCGTCCTGTCCCCGTCACGTCGGCGTCGCCACCTCGGGGGTATGGAGGCGGCCCCGGCGCAGTCGGCGGTTACGATCGCTTCGATGATGCCCGAGGCAGCCGAGCGACCTGAGCGGGGCGCGCCTCACGATTCCGACCCCGCCACGCTGGTGCTGCACGGCCTCAGGGTCAAGGCGTTTCCCGACACCGATGTCCTGGCGGCGGCTGTCGGGCTGCCCGTCGACGAGGTCGCCCTCGCACTGGTCGGGTTCGCCGACGACGGGCTCGTCCGGCGTGTCGAGGGCCATCTGACGGGCTGGACGCTCACGACGACCGGTCGCGAGCAGGGCGAGCGGCTTCTCGCCCGAGAGCTGGACGCGTCGGGTGGCCGAGCGGCGGTGACCGACGCGTACCGGTGCTTTGCGGCCCTCAACGGCGAGCTGTTGGCGGTGTGCACCGCCTGGCAGTTGCGCGACGACGTCGTCAACGACCACACCGACGTGGCCTACGACCGACAGGTCGTGCTCAGGCTCGTGGCGCTGCACGACCTCGTGCGCCCGGTCGTGGTCGATCTGCGCCAGGTGCTCAGCCGTTTCGCCGGCTACTCCAACCGCCTGCGCACCGCCGTCGAGCGGGTGGCTGCGGGCGAGTCCGAGTGGTTCACCAAGCCGGTGATCGACTCGTACCATTCGGTGTGGTTCGAATTGCACGAGGACCTGTTGGCCACCCTCGGTCTCGAGCGTGCTCGCGAGACGGCATGACCGGATTCGCTCGGGAGGAGACGGCGTGACGGCTCGGTTCGGAGCGGTGCTCGTGGCCATGGTCACCCCCTTCGACGACGAACTGGCCCTCGACCTCGACGGCGCCGCCGCCCTGGCACGGTGGCTGGTCGACCAGGGCGCCGACGGCCTCGTGCTCGCCGGGACCACGGGCGAAGCTCCCACGCTCACCGATCCCGAGAAGCTCGACCTGTTCCGGGCCGTGCGGGAGGCCGTCACGGTGCCGCTCCTCGCCGGAACCGGCAGCTTCGACACCGCCCACACGATGGGGCTGAGCAGGGACGCGGCGGCCACCGGGATGGACGGTCTGCTCGTGGTCACGCCGTACTACAGCAAGCCGTCGCAGGCGGGGATCGAGGCCCACTTCCGCGCCGTGGCCGAAGCCACCGACCTGCCCTTCCTGATCTACGACATCCCTGGTCGCACCGCTCGCAAGGTCGACACCCAGGTGCTGCTCCGGCTGGCCCGCGAGGTGCCAACGATGGTGGGCGTGAAGGACGCCAGTGGCGATCCCGCCGAGTCGGCGGTGCTGATCGCCCAGGCGCCCGACGGTTTCGACCTCTACAGCGGCGACGACGGGCTGACCCTGCCCCTGCTCGCCGTCGGCGGGGCCGGTGTCATCGGCGTGGCCGCCCACTGGAGTGCGGCCGAGCACGCCGAGATGATCAGTGCCTTTGCCGAGGGCGATGTCGCTGCGGCTCGGGCGATCAACGCCAGATTGGGTGAATCATTCGAATTCGAGGTGAGTCCCACCGCGCCGCACGCCGTCAGCACCAAGGCGATGCTCCGCAGCCTGGGTCTCGCCGTCGGTCACTGCCGGCTCCCGCTCGGCCCGACCCCTGACGGTCTCGAAGCAACTGCCCGCGGGGTGTACGAACGACTGAAAGCTGGCTGACGAACTCATGGCAAAGCCCGTAACCATCACCTTCCTCGGCGGTCTCGGCGAGATCGGGCGGAACTGCGCCTGCATCGAGGTCGAGGGGCGGATCATGCTGCTCGACTGCGGCCTCATGTTCCCCGATGCCGACATGCTGGGTATCGACCTCGTGCTGCCCGACTTCACCTACCTGCGCGAGAACGCCGATCGCATCGAGGGCTGCATCGCCACCCACGGCCACGAGGACCACGTGGGCGCATTGTCGTACCTGCTGCGCGAGCTCTCGTTCCCGGTCTACGGCTCGGCCCTCACGCTGGGCCTGGCCCGCAGTCGCATCGAAGAGGCGGGTCTGCTCAAGCGCACCGAGCTGATCCCGGTGGTCGACGGCGAACGCCGCCAGATCGGCCCGTTCGACCTCGAGTTCATCCCGGTCACCCACTCGGTGCCCCATGCCTTCGCCACGGCTTTCCACACCCCGCAGGGCACGATCCTGCATTCGGGTGACTTCAAGCTCGACCTCACGCCGGTCGACGGCCGCCGCACCGACCTCGCCCGCATCGGCGCGTTGGCCAGCGGCGACGGCATCCGCCTGCTGCTGTCCGACTCGACGAACGCCGACGCCCCTGGCCACTCCCGTTCCGAGACCGAGATCGGCGCCGTGCTCTACGACCTGTTCCACCGCCACGAGGGCCGGCGCATCGTCACCGCCTGCTTCGCCAGCCACATCCACCGCATCCAACAGATCGCCGATGCAGCGGTCGCCTTCGGGCGCACCGTGGCGACGCTCGGCATGTCGATGAAGAAGAACGTGCGCCTGGCCCGGGAGATGGGCCTGCTGCACATTCCCGACCACGCCCTGCGCGACATCGAGGAGGTGAATGACCTCGACCCCGGCAAGGTCTGCATCATCTCCACCGGTTCGCAGGGCGAGCCCATGTCGGCCCTGGCCCTCATGGCATCGAGCGACAGCCGCTGGCTCAAGATCACCGAGGACGACACGGTCATCCTCAGCTCGCACCCCATTCCGGGCAACGAGTTCAACGTGAACAAGGTGGTGGAGGGCCTCGTGCGCCTCGGCGCCGAGGTCGTGCACTCGGGCATCAGCGACGTGCATGCCACGGGCCACGCCAAGCAGGAGGAGCTGAAGACCTACCTGTCGATCACCCGCCCGGAGTGGTTCGTGCCGGTGCATGGCGAGTTCCTGCACCTCACGGCCCACGCCAGGTTGGCGAGGATGATGGGTGTGCCCGACAGCCGGGTCATCCAGTGCGAGGACGGCGACCAGCTCACCCTCTCGGACGACGGCCTCGCCCTCACCGGCAGCGTGCCTGCGGGCTACCTCTACGTCGATGGCATCGTCGGTGACGTCGGCGACGGGGTCTTGCGCGATCGCCGGGTGCTCGCCGAAGAGGGCGTCGTGGTTGTGGTGGTCACCGTCGACTCGTCGACCGGTGAGGTGCTCACCGGGCCCGACGTCATCACGAGGGGCTGGGTCTACGCGCCCGAGGCCGAGGGCCTGCTCGACGATGCGGGCGAGGCGGTGGCGACCGCCATCCACAACGCCTTCGCCGACGAGAACACCCACGACATCGAGTCGCTGCAGCGGGTGGTGCGTCGGGCTGCCGGCAAGTTCGTGAGCGGCCGCACCAAGCGACGCCCCATGATCGTCCCGGTGGTCCTCGAGGCCTGACACAGGTCGAGCCGGCCGTCATCCTGGTGGCGAATCGCCCCTCGGGCTCGCGGGCCACGCCGCGTTCGAGTCCTGTTCGGTCCTGACGAGGCTGCCGCCACGGGCCCGTCGAACGCCGGCGATCGTGAGCCGATTGCCCCCGGAGGTGTTTCCGGCATCGAGTGCACCCTCATCGGCTGAGGGCTGCTTGGGGTCGATTTCGGCCGGTGGTTTAGGTTTGGAGCCATGTCACGGGAACTCATCGCTGCGGCCGGTGCCGCCCTGCTGGACGAGCGGCGGCAGCTGAAGGCCGACGAGCTGGCGGCGCTCGCCGCCGTGCCGGACACGGCGGTGCCCTCGTTGGCCGCGCTGGCCCATGAGGTGCGCCTGTCGTGGTGCGGGCCCGAAGTCGAGGTGGAGGGCATCCTGTCGGCCAAGACCGGCGGTTGCCCCGAGGACTGCCACTTCTGCAGCCAGTCGGCGCAGTTCCCCGACCAGGTCCAGGCCACCCCGTTCCTCGACACGGCCGAGGTGCTGCGGGCCGCAGAGGAGACCGCCCGCCTGGGCGCCTCCGAATTCTGCATCGTGTTGGCCATCAAGGGCCCCGACGAGCGCACCATGGCCCGCATCCTCGAGCTGGTGCCGCTCGTGCGCGACCGGGTCGGCGTCAACGTGGCGGTCAGCGCCGGCATCCTCACCGAGGATCAGGCCCGCCGCTTCGCCCAGGGCGGGGTGCACCGGTACAACCACAACCTCGAGACCGCCCGGTCGCACTTCCCCAACATCGTCACCACCCACAGCTGGGACGAGCGCTTCGACACCTGCCGACTGGTCCGTGAGCACGGCATGGAGCTGTGCTGCGGCGTGCTGTTGGGCATGGGTGAGAGCGACGAGCAGCGGCTCGAGCTGATCGCCGAGCTGCGCGAGGTCGAGCCCGCCGAGGTGCCGATCAACTTTTTGAACCCCCGGCCCGGCACGCCACTCGCCGACCAGCCGCTGGTCGAGCCGCTCGAGGCCATCCGGTGGATCGCCCTGTTCCGCCTCGGGCTGCCCTCGGTGATCCTGCGGTACGCCGGCGGGCGAGAGGTCACGCTGCGCGAGCTCCAGACCCTGGGCATGACGTCGGGCATCAACGCCCTCATCGTGGGCAATTACCTGACCACGTTGGGACGTTCGCCCGGCGAGGACTTGCAGATGCTCACCGACCTGCGCATGCCCATCGGCGTGCTGTCCAAGGTCCTCTGACCCGCACCGTGTCGGCACACTGTTCAGGGTGTGGCCGCCAGGCGGGGGAGTGTGACGGCGACTGCCGCCGGTCCCTCGACCCACCCCGTCACTGCCAGGTGTGCGGCCGCCGCCTCGCCGTGCAGGTCACCCCCACCGGCTACACCGCCCGTTGTCGCGACCACGGCCCGGTGAACTGACGACCGCCGGTCGTTCTGGCCGCGGCGGGCTGTCGTCACGAGCGAGATTCCGCGGCCAGAACGAGGGGTCGACGGTTCTGGCCGCGGCGGGCTGTTGTCACGAACGAGATTCCGCGGCCAGAACGAGGAGCCGGGGTTCAGGGGGTCCAGGTGAAGTGCGGGGGGCGGCGCTCGACGAAGGCGGCGAGGCCCTCGGCGGCGTCGGCGGCCTCGCCTGACACCGCCGCCCAGCGGGCCGCGACCTCGGGGGCGACCGCGCCCGTGGCCCCGATCGACGCGATCATCTCCTTGGTGGCCTGCTGGGTGAGCAGCGAGCGCTCGTCGGCCAGCAGCCGGGCGAGGTGCGCCACCCGCTCGGCGGCCAGGCCCGGGTCGAGCACCTCGTGGACCAGGCCGATGTGGTGGGCCCGCTCGGCGCCGATCAGCTCGGCCGAATAGAGCAGGTGCTTGGCAGCCGCAGGGCCGATCACCGCGACGGCACGCTCGAGGGCGAACGAGGGGTAGACGATGCCCAGCCGGGCCGGGGTGATGCCGAACCGGGCCGAGGACTCGGCGATGCGCAGGTCGCACGAGATGGCGATCTCGGCGCCGCCGCCCACACACGAGCCCTGGAGGAAGGCGATGGTGGGCCGGGGGAACGCGGCCAGCGCATCATCGGCCGCCCGGTTCACCTCGTTGTAGTGGCTGCGGTCGTCCAGGCCGCTCAGCTCGCCGATGTCCGCACCGGCGCAGAAGTGCTCGCCCGCGCCCCGCACGACCAGCACCCGCACGCCCGGATCGGTGGCCAGGTCGGCGGTGACTGCGGTGATTCCCGCCCACATGGCCAAGGTGACGGCGTTGCGCTTGGCCGGTCGGTTGAGCCACAGCGTGGCCACCGAGCCCTCGCGGGTGACCGCCAGGGGCTCGTCGGTGGAGGGATGATCGGAGGGCGTCACCTGCGAATCATGGCCCACGCGCCCGGTCACGGGCCGTGACCCTGCATCGGCAACATCGCCTGTTGCCCATGTGGCTGGTGTTAGCGTTGTTGTCACTGTGGCCAAGCAACCCACTCGTTCCTCGGGGGCCTTCAAGACCGTCCCGAAGCGCAGCACCACCTCGTCGCGGGCCTCGTCCGGCCGAACCAAGGCCCCGCCGCCCCCCACGTTGTCGCAGCGGGCGTCCGACTTCGCCGACAAGGCGCTGGGCGGTCACGGCCCCGACGTGGGCGGGCTCGCGCTCATCGCGCTCGGCGTCATCGCCGGCCTGGGCATCTACGGCGATCTGGTGGGCCCCGCCGGCCGCGTCCTGGCCGACGGCACGGGCGCCTTCCTCGGGCTCTGCAAGTGGATGGCCCCGCCGGCGCTGATCATCCTCGGCATCGTCCTCATCCGATCGGTGCCCCGCTCCGATGCCGATCCCGACGAGACGCGACCGCCGGACCAGACGGCGCGCCTGGTCGTGGGCTGCGCGCTCCTGCTCGTCGCCGCCACCGGCCTGCTGCACCTGGTGGCCGGGGCGCCCGAGTGGGGTGACCCGGTCGCCGACTTCGGCGATGCCGGGGGCTACCTCGGTCTCGCGACCGGCGGTCTGCTCCAGGCGGTGCTCGCCGTCTGGGGAGCGGCCCTGGTGCTGCTCACCATCGCCCTGGTCGCTCTGGTGGTCCTGAGTCGGGTGCCGGTCCGGGTCGCCGCCGACCGCACGGCCGCCGGGGTCAGGCCCGCCGGCTCGGCCGTCCGCCGAGGGTTCAACTGGCTCTTCCGCGTGAGTGGCGATCGAACCGCGCCGGGCGCTCCCACGGTCGGGGCGGGCGCCAACCTGTTCGACCAGGACGAAGGACTCGAGATCGAGGCGGGGGCAGCCAAGCCGGCGCTGCGGTCGCCGAAGAAGCGCCCGGCGGGTGCCGCCGCCGAGCCGATCCCCTCGACCGCCCGGGAGATCGGCCCGCCCCGACCGGTCAAGGGCTCTCCGTGGAAGCTCCCGCCCGCCAACCTGCTCGACCGGGGAGGCGAGCACGACGTCGACACACGCCAGGTCGAGGCGACGGGCCGCGAGCTCGAACGGGCCCTGGCCGAGCACGGGGTCGAGACCCGTCTCGTGGGCATGGTGGTGGGCCCCACCGTCACCCGTTTCGAGCTCGAGCTCGGCCCGGGGGTCAAGGTCGCCCGCGTCACGAGCCTCCACAAGGACATCGCCTACGCCATGGCGTCGCCCGACGTGCGCATCCTGGCGCCCATCCCCGGTCGCCAGGCCATCGGGGTCGAGGTGCCCAACGTCCGTCGCCAGCTTGTCGCCCTGGGCGACATCCTGGCCTCAGCCGAGGCCCGAAAGGCCGTCCACCCCCTCGAGGTCGCCATCGGCCGCGACATCGGCGGCAAGTCGGTCATGGCCAACCTGGCCACCATGCCCCACATCCTCATCGCCGGTGCCACCGGCGCGGGCAAGTCGTCGTGCATCAACTCGCTGATCACCTCGATCCTGATGCGGTCCACGCCCGATCAGGTGCGCATGATCCTGGTCGACCCCAAGCAGGTCGAGCTCGGCCAGTACGAGCGCCTTCCCCACCTGCTCACCCAGGTGGTCACCGACCCCAAGAAGGCCGCGAACGCCCTCGCCTGGGCGTGCAAGGAGATGGACCGCCGCTACGACCTGCTGTCCGAGGCCGGCGTGCGTGACATCACCGGCTACAACGCCAAGTACGACAAGGGCGAGCTGCGTCAGGGCCCACCGCCCGGTGAGGGTGCCGACGGCGACGAGCTTCCGGCCCAGGAGCGCATGGCCTTCATCCTGGTGGTGGTCGACGAGCTGAACGACCTGATGATGGTGGCCGCACGAGACGTCGAGGCGTCGATCACCCGCATCGCCCAGAAGGCCCGTGCCGTCGGCATCCACCTGGTGGTCGCCACGCAGCGCCCGTCGGTCAACGTGATCACCGGTGTCATCAAGGCCAACATCCCGACCCGTCTGGCGTTCGCGGTCGCCAGCCTGCAGGACAGCCGGGTGATCCTCGACCAACCGGGCGCCGAGCGCCTCGTCGGCCAGGGCGACATGTTGCTGCTCGGTGCCACCTCGAGCGTGCCGCACCGAATCCAGGGGTCGTGGGTCACCGAGGAAGAGGTCCGCAACGTGGTCGCGGCGTGGCGGTCGCAGGCGCCCGACGTGTCCTACGTGAAGGGCGTGGACGGAGCCGACGAGCTCACTGCGGGCGACCCCGGGGCCGGTGGCGGGGTCGACGGCGACGACGACGACCTCTTGCGCCAGGCCATGGACCTCGTCGTGCGCAGCCAGCTCGGATCCACCTCGATGCTGCAGCGCAAGCTCCGGGTGGGGTTCGCCCGCGCCGGTCGTCTCATGGACCTGCTCGAGCAGCAGGGGGTGGTCGGCCCGTCCGAGGGCTCGAAGTCCCGGGCCGTCCTCGTCACCGTCGAGGAGCTCGACGGTCTGTCCTGAGGCGCTTCGCCCGGCCACGGCGGCATGAGCGGCGACGCCCGTGCGCTCCTCCATCGGCGCCGCCCCGCGTCCGTCGTGCCGGTAGCCTTGCCCCCGTGACGGCGCGTCGGTTCTGGGTCGAGACCCTCGGCTGCCCGAAGAACGACGTCGACTCCGCCAAGCTCGTGGGCACGCTGCTGGCCGACGGCCTGTTGCCGGCGGGTGCCGCCGACGAGGCGGACCTGGTGGTCGTGAACACCTGTGCCTTCGTGGAGGACGCCCGCCGAGAGTCGATCGACACCGTGCTCGCCCTCGATGGGCAGCGCCGCGAGGGGGCCGAGCTGGTGGTCACGGGGTGCATGGCCGAGCGCTACGGCGAGGAGCTCGCCGATGCCCTGCCCGAGGCCGACGCCGTGGTCGGCTTCGGGGTGCCGGTCACGCTTTCGGCCAGGCGGGAGGTCCCGGCCTTCGACCTCCTCAACCTCCCCCGGCCGCGGTCCGAGCTGCCCTGGGCCTACGTGAAGGTCGCCGAGGGTTGCGACCGCGCCTGCGGTTTCTGCGCCATCCCCAGCTTCCGTGGGCCGCAGCGCTCGCGCACCCTCGAGTCGATCCTGGCCGAGGTCGACGGGCTCGGCGCCCGCGAGGTCGTGCTGGTCGCCCAGGACCTGGCCTCGTTCGGGCGCGACCAGGGTCACGGTGAGCGTGCGATCGTCCCCCTCGTCGAAGCGGTCGCGGCCAGGGTCGACCGCGCCCGGTTGCTGTACCTGTACCCGTCCGACCTCACCGACCTGCTCATCGACACCATCTGCGCCACCGGCGTGCCGTACTTCGACCTCTCGCTGCAGCACGTCTCACGGCCGCTCCTGGCCCGCATGCGTCGTTGGGGTGACGGCCGGCGCTTCCTCGCCCGGATCGCCGACATCAGGCGTCGCGAGCCGGGCGCGGCCTTCCGCTCCAACTTCATCGTCGGCTACCCCGGCGAGACCGAGGAGGACCACGACGAGCTGCTCGCGTTCGTGCGAGAGGCGCGGCTCGACTGGTGCGGGTTCTTCCGGTACTCCGAGGAGGTGGGCACCCATGCGGCCGGGCTGCCCGGTCGGGTGGACGCCCATCTCGTCAGCGAGCGGATGGCTGAGCTGGGCGAGTTGCAGGACGCCATCACCGCCGGCCGTCGCACCGATCTCATCGGAAGTCAGGTCGAGGTGCTGGTGGACACGCCCGGCACCGGTCGCTCGTTCCGAGAGGCGCCCGAGATCGATGGCGTCATCGCCGTGCCCACCCATCTCGAGGCGGGCACGTTCGCGACCCTCACCGTTGCCGACTCGATCGGCCCCGACCTGGTGGCGGTCGACCGGGTGGGAGCATCGAGGTGAGCGACGCCGGTCGCCGCGGTGTCGACATGGCCCCTTCGGGTTTCGGCCCGTCGGCGCTCGCCACGCCGGCAAATGCTCTCACCATCACCCGCCTGCTGGTGTCGCCGGTGCTGTTCGCCATGTTGGCCCGCGACCACGTGTCGTGGACAGCCATGGCGCTCTGGTCGGTCCTCGCCCTCACGGACGGACTCGACGGTTGGGTCGCACGACGCCACGGTGCCACTCGCTCCGGCGCGTTCCTCGACCCGCTCGCCGACAAGGTGCTGGTGCTGGGCGCGATGGTCGTGCTCGTCGGCGTCGGAGCATTCTGGTGGCTGCCGGTCGCCGTCATCGGTGTCCGCGAACTGGGAATCAGCCTCTACCGCACCTACTGGGGGCGACGCGGCCTCGCCATCCCGGCCCGCAGGACCGCGAAAGCCAAGACCGTCGTGCAGGAGCTGGCGGTGACCGCGGTGATCTGCCCGCCACTGGCGTCACAGACACCATGGCTGGGCGAGATGTTGCTCTGGGCCGCCCTGGTGTTGACACTCACGTCCGGCGCGCAGTACCTCATCGACGGGCGCCGCGCCCTGACCACCATGGCTTCAGGCCCGGCGAGCTGAGCGGTGCGCTGCGAGGTGATCGCCGTGGGCACGGAGTTGCTGCTCGGCCAGATCGTGGACACCAACTCGTCGTGGATCGGAGAGCAACTCGCCCTGTCGGGCATCGACTCGCACTTCCAGACCAAGGTGGGCGACAACGCGGCGCGCATCGCCTCGGCGTTGCGGATCGCCCTCGACCGCAGTGACGCCGTCATCATGTGTGGCGGGCTCGGGCCCACCCAGGACGACATCACCCGTGACGTGATCGCCGACGTGCTGGGGGTCGCCCTCGTGCGTCGCGCCGACCTCGAGGAGCGCATCCGGGCGATGTTCGGGTCACGAGGGCGGGTCATGCCCGAGAACAACCTCCGCCAGGCCGACGTGCCCGAAGGCGCCGAGGTCATCGCCGAGATGCCCGGTACCGCGCCCGGCCTCGTCTGCCCCGTCGGCGATCGGGTCGTCTACGCCGTGCCGGGCGTCCCCTACGAGATGAAGGAGATGGTGGGGGGAACCGTGCTCTCCGACCTGCGGCGCCGGGCCGGCGTGGCCTCGGTGATCCGGAGTCGCACCTTGCGCACCTGGGGGCATTCCGAGTCAGGCCTCGCCGAGATGCTCGCCGATCGCATCGCCGAGCTCGACCAGCTGGGAAACCCGACCCTCGCGTTCCTGGCGAGTGGCATCGAGGGGCTCAAGGTCCGGATCACGGCCAAGGCCGCCGATGACGCGTCGGCCGATGCGATTCTGGACGCCGAGGAAGCCCGGCTGCGCGGCCTCATCGGTCACCTCGTGTTCGGCGTCGACCACGAGACCATGGAGTCCGTGGTCATCGACCTGCTGCGCGGCCAGGGGCTCACCCTGGGTGTGGCCGAGTCGCTCACGGGGGGCCTGATCACCAGCCGCCTCACCGATGTCCCCGGAGCGAGCGACGTGCTGCGTGGCGGGGTGGTCAGCTATGCGTCCGGCGTGAAGTTCGACCTGTTGGGGGTGCCGGTGGGGCCCGTGGTCTCCGCGGCGTCGGCTGAGGCGATGGCCGAGGGCGTCCGCAGGGTCCTCGGAGCCGATGTGGGCATCTCGGCCACAGGTGTCGCCGGCCCGGCCGAGCAGGAAGGCCAGCCCGTGGGCACCGTGTTCCTGGGTGTCGCCGTGGACGACCACGCCGAGGCGGTGGCCATCCGGCTACCAGGTGACCGCCGGCGCATCCGTGAGTTCTCCACCATCAGCCTGCTGAACCTGCTTCGCGAGCGTCTGTTGTCCAGCGCGCCCTGAGCGGCGCTACTCTCCGTGGCGCGATGATTACTCACCGATTGATTCCCCGACCGGCACTGCGGTGACCGCCAACGCGCGACGCTTCTGGGCCATTGGCGTCCTCTGCGCCGCGGCCGCGCTCGGCGCCTGTGGCGGGGTCGAGGTGCGTGACGTCGCCGACACCTCGCCGACCACCGTCGTCGACCCGGTCCCCACCACCGGGCCCGTCTCCTCCGCGACCACCGGAGCGGTCACCGAGCCCACCGACTCCATCGACGCCACGGCTCCCGCGCCGTCCCCGAACGCCACCGTCCCGCAGTCGCCCGACGATCTCGGTGACGATCCCACCCTCGACGCGCTGGCCCAGGGCTGCTTCGGCGGTGACTTCGCGGCGTGCGATCGACTCTTCTTCGACAGCGAGGCGGACTCTGCCTACGAGGCCTACGGCGACTCGTGCGGCGGGCGCAACGAGCCCGCCGGCCTCTGCGTGGACATCTACGGCGATGGTTGAGGTCCCGAACCGCTAGCTTTCAGACTCCACCGCCGTGAAGGAGCCCCGATGACCCGCCGACTCGCACTGATGGCATCGACCCTGCTGTTCGTTCTCGCGGCCTGTGGTGGGGGCGTCGAGGTGAGCGGTGGTGCGTCCACCACCGTCGGCACGACGCCGACCGACACCGTCACCACGCCACCCACCACGGTGCCGGGCGACGCCGACATCCCGCCGGGCGAGGACCCGCGTGACATCCTGGGCGACGACGCGGCCGACGACGCCCTCGCCGGCGACTGCTTCGACGGGGACATGGAGGCGTGTGACCAGCTCTTCGTCGACACCCCGGCCGGTTCCGACCTCGAGGCCTACGCGCAGACGTGCGGTGGGCGCATCGACGAGCAGGACGGCTCTCCCTTCTGTGCGGCGCGGTTCGAGGAGCCGGGTCCCGCGCAACAGCCGGGCGAGCTCGGCGATGACGCCTCGTTCGACGCGTTGGCCGACGACTGCTTCGGGGGTGACTTCGGGGCCTGTGACGACCTCTACCTGCAGACCCCGGTCGACTCGGCCTACGAGGCTTACGGCAGCACCTGCGGCGGCCGGCTGGAGAACGACTCCGATGGTCGCTGCGATGAGATCCTCGGCGGTGCGACCGGGGCAGAGGCCGGCGACAACACCACCACCACGAGCTGACCGCCGTCGATCACCCCCTGGTCGCCGCCTTTCGGGTGTCGTGCGGGTGTCGACGGTGGTGTCAGCCCTCGTCGGTCGGCCCGGTGGGGCCCGCGTCCCGGTCGAGGTGCAACGAGGCCGAGTTCATGCAGAAGCGCTCGCCCGAGGGCTGCGGGCCGTCGGGGAACACGTGGCCCAGGTGGGCCCCGCAGGTCGCGCACATGACCTCGGTGCGGGCCATGCCGAACGAACGGTCCGTCTCGGTGACGATCGCGTCAGGGTCGAGGGCCTCGTAGAAGCTCGGCCAGCCGGTGCCCGAGTCGAACTTGGTGACGGACGAGAACAGCGGTGACTCGCAGCAGACGCAGCGGTAGGTGCCCTCGTCCTTGCAGTCCCAGTAGGCGCCGCTGAAGGCTCGCTCGGTGCCCTTCTCGCGGGTCACGTGGTACTGCTCGGACGTGAGTCGCTCGCGGTACTGCTCGTCGGTGGTAGGGGATCGGTCGTTCATCTCGTGCCTCTCTCCAGGTGGGTGCTTGATCGAACAGCTGTTCGTAACTACAGTGCTGGTATTCCCGGCTCTACGATGCAGCGCATACGCCGACTCCTGGCCCATCGACAACCTGGCCTACAGGTCTCTCAACCCCGGAGGCGGGTCGGGAGTTCCCACGTTCACGGGCGAGTCCCCCGGCTTTCTTGTCAGACCCCCTCCGTACGGTGACCACCGTAGATCGTTGCGGCCGACCGCAGCCCAGTACGCCACATCATCCCTGAACACCAGACCACCCCTGAACACCCCTGAACACCCGAACACCACACAACACCCGAACAGAGGAAGGCACACCGTGGAGCGAGACAAGGCACTCGAGATGGCCCTTGGCCAGATCACCAAGGCGCACGGCGAAGGTTCCATCATGAAGATGGGCGAGAAGACCACGATGGGCATCGAGTCGATCCCCACGGGTGCCATGTCGCTCGACATCGCCCTGGGCGTCGGTGGCCTGCCCCGAGGGCGGGTAACCGAGATCTACGGGCCCGAGTCCTCGGGCAAGTCCACGCTCGCCATGCACGTGGTGGCCGAGGCCCAGCGCAACGGCGGCATCTGCGCCTACATCGATGCCGAGCACGCGATGGACCCGGTCTACGCCGCGGCCATCGGCGTCGACATCGACGAGTTGCTCATCTCCCAGCCGGACACGGGCGAGCAGGCACTCGAGATCGTCGACACCCTGATCCGTTCCGGGGCACTCGACGTGGTCGTCATCGACTCGGTGGCCGCCCTAACACCCCGAGCCGAGATCGAAGGCGAGATGGGCGACACCCACGTCGGGCTCCAGGCACGCCTCATGTCCCAGGCGCTCCGCAAGCTCACCGCCAACCTCAACAAGTCCGACACCATCTGCATCTTCATCAACCAGCTGCGCGAGAAGATCGGGGTGATGTTCGGCTCACCGGAGACCACGCCGGGCGGCCGGGCGCTCAAGTTCTACTCCTCGGTCCGGCTCGACATCCGCCGCATCGAGGCCATCAAGGACGGCGTCGAGGTGGTCGGCAACCGCACTCGGGTGAAGGTCGTGAAGAACAAGTGCTTCGCGGCCGGCACCCTGGTCTTCGACCCCACATCGGGACGCACCCACACCATCGAGGACATCGTCGAGCAGGGCGCTGGCACCTCGGTGGTGGCCGCCGACAAGCTGGGCAAGCTCCACGTCCGGCCCATCCGCCAGCGGATGGACCAGGGCGAGGCCGAGGTCATCGGGCTGCACCTGAGCGGCGGCACCGTCCTGTCGGTGACGCCCGACCACAAGGTCTTCACCGACCGTGGCTGGCTCGAGGCCGGCGAGCTCACCACCGGCGACCGCGTGGCCCGTCCCCGTCAGTGGATCGGCTTCGGCGAGCACGAGCCGATTTCCGCCGACTGCGCCCGCCTGCTCGGCTACCTGATCGGCGACGGATACGTCGGCGGCAAGACGCCGATCCAGTTCATCAACACCGACGAGGTGCTGAAGGAGGACGCCGCCGCCATCGCCGTGACCCTCGGGTGCAGGTCCTACAACCGGGGCATCACCCGCTCGTTCTCCCACCGTCCCGGCGAGGAGAACGGCGTGCTGGCCCTGGCCCGTTGGGCCGGCATCCACGGCCACTTGGCGTGGGAGAAGACGATCCCGGCGGCGTTTTTCGCCTCGGACGTGTCGGCCGACGTGACGGCCAACCTCCTCCTGGGGATCTGGGAGAGCGACGGCTGGGTCAGCCGAGAGCAGACGGGCGGACTGCGCCTCGGGTTCACCACGACGTCCGAGCAGCTCGCCCACCAGATCCACTGGCTCCTGCTGCGCTGGAGTGTCGGAAGCTCGGTGCGCGAGTACGACCCCACCCAGAAGCGCCCCAGCATCGTGAACGGGCGCAAGGTACAGAGCCGGCGGCCGATCTGGGAGGTTCGGATCGGCGGGATCGAGAACGTCAGACGTTTCGCCGAGGCGATCCCTTCGTGGGGCCCGAAAGGACAGGTGCTCAGCTCCGAGTTGTGCGACCCCGGCATGGGCAGGCATCGAGGATCGCAGCGGAACTATCTCGCGGCCAACCAGACCGAGCCCATCGTGATCTACCTGCGGGGGCTCGGAGTCAGCCCGCAACTCGCCGCATCCCTGGTGGGCGAGGATGCCGGCGACCCCCAGGGCGGCCTCCGGCAGGTTCTGGGGCACAGCCGACTGCGGCGTGACCGGGTCCAGCGCCTGGCCGACGCCTTGGAGAGCCAGTTCCTGCACGACCTGCTCGACGAGGACGTGTGGTACGACCGGATCGTCTCCATCAGCCCGCCGGCGTGGAAGCGGATCTACGACGTCGAGGTCGACGAGCATCACACCCTTGTTGCCGACGACGTGGTGGCCTCGAACTGTTCGCCCCCGTTCAAGCAGGCGGAGTTCGACATCATGTACGGCAAGGGCATCAGCCGTGAGGGCTCGCTGCTCGACCTGGGTGTCGAGTTCGGCCTCGTGAAGAAGTCGGGCGCCTGGTACACCTACGAGGGCGAGCAGCTCGGGCAGGGTCGTGAGAACGCCAAGGAGTTCCTCCGTGAGACCCCCGAGATCATGGTCGAGCTCTCCGAGCGCATCCGCCAGCACGTGGGCATCGGCGAAGACGCCCCGGAGCATGCCGGCGATGTGACGAAGCCGTCCGATGACACCTTCACCGACAAGGACGACGAGCCCATCTCGCTCGACGACTGAATCCAGACACCGGGGCGACCCTGCCCCCGGACGAAGCTGCGCCGGGGCGACCCTGCCCCCGGCGCCGCCAGATCCACCCGCCACCACATCGACCGCCGCCAGCCCCGACCTGGCGGCGGTCGATTCGCACGTCGGGCCACGCGCTCAGAGCTGCCGTCGGCGCTTCCTCGACGCACTGTCCCGCTCGTCGGGAGAGTCATTGCCTCGACTGGCGGACGGCCGCGGGCAACTGCACGAGCTGGGCCTGGCACACTCGATCATCGTGGCCCGCCTGTCCGTCCTCGTTGCCCTTCTGGTGGGGGCGACGTGCGCGTGCGGTGCCGGCGTGCAGACCCGGCCCGAGCTGGCGGGCGACGGGCGCGGTGCGGTGTACGACTCGGCCGGCGTGTGTGACGCGCTGGCCCGGGTGGCCGCGGCCGACCGCACCTCGGGCCGGCAGGCCGACGGCGTCACCGACTGGCAGCAGCTGCAGCCGCTGATCGTGTCGTCGTCGCTCCAGGCGGCCGACCTGTACGACGAGGCCCGGGCCGTCGCGCCGGACGAACTGAGCGATGCGCTCGCGCTGGTGGGCGGGGTCACCCGCCGGCTGGCCGACGCGGCCGCCGAGGCACCCAGCCAGGCCGCGTTCCAGCGTCGAGGGCAGCGCCTGTCCGAATTCGCCGAGGCGCAGGTAGCCATTGCGCAGCTCAACCGTTACAGCAGGCTGCACTGCGGCTTCACCCTGGCCGCCAACTGAACGGCGGGCGGCGGGTCGCGCCGTGGCCCCTACCCTGGTGCGGTGGCCAGGACCTACGCCATCCGAACCTTCGGGTGTCAGATGAACGAGCACGACTCGGAGCGGATCGCGGGCCTCCTCGAGGCTGACGGCCTGGTGGAGGCCGGGGACGACGCCTCGGCCGACGTCATCGTCCTCAACACGTGCTGCATCCGCGAGAACGCGGACAACAAGCTCTACGGCCATCTGGGTCACCTCAAGTCGTTGAAGGCTCGGCGCCCGGGCCTGCAGATAGCCGTGGCCGGCTGTCTCGCGCAGAAGGATCGCGACCTGATACGCGAGCGAGCACCCCACGTCGACGTGGTCTTCGGCACCCACAACGTGCACCGAGCCGCCGAGCTGCTGAACGAGGCAGCCAGTCGGGGGCCGGTCACCGAGATCCTCGAGGCCACGGTCCTGGAGGACCGTGAGGCGTTTCCCTCGGCGCTGCCGGCCCGGCGGGATGCACGCCACGCGGCCTGGGTCACGATTCAGATCGGCTGTGACAACGGGTGCGCGTTCTGCATCGTGCCGGCCGTCCGCGGGCCCGAGATCAGCCGGCCGCTCGACGAGGTCGTGGCCGAGGTGGCGGCCCTGGCGGTTCAGGGTGTCACCGAAGTCACCCTGCTCGGCCAGAACGTGAACTCGTACGGCAGGGACGGCGCCGGTCAGCCACGACCGCTGTTCGCGCCGCTGCTGCGCTCGGTCGCCCGGGTCGAGGGCATACGTCGGGTTCGCTATACCAGCCCCCACCCGAAGGACCTGCGTGGCGACACCATCGCGGCTATGGCCGACACGCCAGAGGTGTGCGAGCACCTGCACCTGCCGCTCCAGTCCGGAAGTGCCCGGGTGCTGGCAGCCATGCACCGGGGATACACGGGCGAGCGCTACCTGGCGAAGCTGGCTGCCGCCCGGGCAGCCATCGATGACCTCGCCGTCAGCACCGACATCATCGTCGGCTTCCCCGGTGAGACCGAGTCGGACTTCGCCGACACGCTCGAGGTAGCAGCGGCGGCGCGTTACGACAGCGCCTTCACCTTCATCTACTCGCCTCGGGCCGGCACCGAGGCCGCCGGGCGCCAGGTCGATTTCGTCGCTCCCGAGGTGATCGCCGAGCGATTCGATCGGCTGCGGGTCGTGGTCGAGCGGTCGACCCGGGCCGCGCACCAGGCGCGCGTCGGGCGCGTCGAGGAAGTGGTCGTCGAGGGCCCCAGCCGGACCGATCCGACGTTGACCACGGGGCGGACGCGCCAGAACAAGCTGGTGCACTTCGCTGCGAGCCCGATGCGGTCGGGCACGTTTGCGACCGTCGAAGTCACCCGTGCCGGCGCTCATTCGTTGCGCGGCGAGCTGCGCGAGGTGTTGGCGGCACCGAGGTACCGCACTCGGATCCCGGTGGTCGTGGCCTGAGGCAGGTGAACGAGCGCGGGAGGCACCTCGCGCTCGTCGGGCCCACGGCCTCCGGGAAGTCCGCCCTGGCCCTTGCGCTCGCCCGCGCCCGGTCGGACATCGAGATCGTCTCGGTCGATTCGATGCAGGTGTACCGCGGCATGGACATCGGCACGGCGAAGCCCACCCCGGACGAGCGCCGAGAGGTCCCGCACCATCTCCTCGATCTGGTCGACCCGAGCGAGGAGTACACCGTCACCCGCTTCCAGACGGCGTTCCGCGCCGCCCTCGCCGGCATCGAGCGGCGCGGCCACCGGGCACTGCTGGTGGGGGGCACCGGGCTCTACCTCCGAGCAGCGGTGGACGACCTCGAGTTCCCCGGCCAATACCCCGAGGTGCGAGCCGCCCTCGCCGCAGAGCCGGACGTGGAGGTGCTGTACCAGCGGTTGTCCGCGCTCGATCCGGTCGCCGCGGGACGCATGGAGCGCACCAATCGGCGACGTGTCCAGCGAGCGCTCGAGGTCTCGGTCGGGAGCGGGCGGCGGTTCTCGTCGTTCGGCCCCGGCATGGAGGAGTACGGGCCGACCGACTTCCGCCTTCTGGGCCTCTGGTTGCCGCCCGAGGTCACCGCCACGCGGATTGCCGATCGCTACGAGGAGCAGCTGGCGTCGGGCTTCCTCGAGGAGGTGCGGGCCCTGGCCGCGACGCCGGGCGGCGTCTCCCGCACGGCGCGGCAGGCGCTTGGCTACCGCGAGCTCCTGTTGCACCTGGAGGAGGACCTGCCCCTGGAGGTCGCCGTCGACCGAGCCGTCGTTCGAACCCGCCGGTTCGCCCGACGACAGCGCTCGTGGTTCAGACGCGATCCGCGGATCGGTTGGCTGGGGCACAGCGGCGATTCGAGGCGGCTTCTGCCGATGGTCCTGCGAGACTGGTACGGATGCACCTGACCAAGCACCATGGCCTCGGCAACGACTTCCTGGTGCTGGTCGACCCAGCGGGCGAGCAGGTGGTCTCGCCCGACATGGCCCGAGCGCTCTGCGACCGCCACCGGGGCATCGGTGCCGACGGCTTCATTCATGTGACCGCGGGCGCCGCCGGCGCCGATGTGACCGCGGGCGCCGCCGGCGCCGATGTGACCGCGGGCGCCGCCGGCGCCGATGTGACAATGGTGCTGTTCAACGCGGATGGCTCCCGGGCCGAGATGAGCGGCAACGGTGTGCGCTGCCTCGGGCAGGCTGTGGTGCAGGCCGGTCTGGCGGACGGCCCCCGCCTGGTGGTGGCCACCGATGCCGGGATGCGCACCCTGGACATCGAGGCCGGCACCAGGCCGCGCACCCATGAGGTGACGGTCGACATGGGGCCGGTCGACGACCATGGCGACGACCCGGATTGGCTCGGGGACGGCGTGGCTGCGGCGGCCCGGGCCAGCATGGGCAATCCTCACCTCGTGCTCTTCACGCCGGATCCCGGCACCGCCCCCGATGTGGTCGAGATCGGCCATCTCGCGAACGACAGGACGCCAGGTGGCACCAACGTGGAGGTCATCAGCATCGGCACCGAACGCGACGAGTTGCGCCTCGACGTCTTCGAGCGTGGCGTCGGGCGCACGCTGGCCTGCGGTACCGGGGCCTGCGCCGCGGCCGCAGTGGCCCACCGATGGGGCCTCGTCGGTCCCCGGGTGGCGGTCCGCATGCTGGGAGGAACGGCAGAGGTCACGCTCCGCGACGACACGATCCTGCTCGGCGGCCCGACGGTGTCCATCGGGCTCGTCGAGTACCCGTGGCCGGTCATCGACGGGACTGCGTGAGCGGGCGAGCGGGAACCGCCCTCGGAATTCGCCTGCGTCAGTCGGCCCGACCGGCTAGGCAGGGGGGCTCATGGCGCTGATCGACCGGTCATTCCGCGAGAAGATCGTCCTCGTGGGCGTGCAGGTCCCTCCCGCGACGGAGGAGTCGGTCGAGTCCTCGCTCGACGAGCTCGCCCTGCTCGTCGACACCGCGGGCGCCGACGTCGTGGCCCGAACGGTGCAGCGCCGACGAGCCCCTGACCCGGCCACCTACGTCGGGCGGGGCAAGGTGGACGAGCTGCGGGAGATCTCGCTCGCGGTCGACTCGGACACGGTGGTCTTCGACGACGAGCTGAGCCCGGCGCAGCAGTTCAACCTCGAGAAGATCCTCGGCCGGACAGCCATCGACCGCACTGCGGTGATCCTCGACATCTTCGCCCAGAACGCCCACAGCCAGGAGGGCAAGGCCCAGGTCGAGTTGGCCCAGCTGCGGTACCGCCTGCCCCGGCTCCGCGGGCGGGGCAGCCAGCTCAGTCAACAGGCGGGTGGGATCGGCACCAGGGGACCGGGCGAGACCCAGCTCGAGGTCGACCGCCGGCGGCTGGTCCGGCGCATCCACCGGCTCGAGGCCGAGCTGCGCGAGATCGGCCGGCACCGGGCCACGCAACGCAAGGCGCGCAAGCGCTCGCAGACGCCCACCGTTGCGGTCGTGGGCTACACCAACGCCGGGAAGTCCACGTTGCTCAACCGGCTCACCGACGCCGGCGTCCTCGTCGAGGATCGCCTCTTCGCCACGCTCGATGCCACGACGCGTCGGCTCGAGCTGCCCGGCGGACGCAACGTGCTCGTCACCGACACCGTCGGGTTCGTGCAGAAGCTCCCGCACCAACTGGTCGAGGCCTTCAAGTCCACGCTCGAGGTCGTCTCCGAGGCCGACCTCCTCCTGCACGTTGTGGACGCCTCGGCGGTCGACCCCGATGCGCAGATCGCCGCGGTCCGTTCGGTGCTGTCCGAGATCGGTGCCGGTCGCGTTCCCGAGTTGCTGGTGTGGAACAAGGCCGACCGCACGCCCGAGGCCGGTCGACGGGCGGCCCTCGTCCCGGGTTCGGTGGCCCTTTCGGCTCGTACCGGTGAGGGGATCGATCGGCTGCTGCTGCTTCTCGGCGATCGGCTGCACCGGGAGACCACCACCGTCGACCTGCTCGTGCCCTTCGGCCGGGGTGACGTGCTTGCCAGGGTCCATCGGGAGGGTGAGGTCCTCGAGGAGCGCGCCACCGAGGGTGGGATGGCCGTGCGGGCCCGTCTCGACGAGGCCGGGGTGGCCCACGTGACGTCGTTCGTCGTGTCGTGAGCTCCCGCCCGGAGCCGTTCCGGCCCCCGCCCTACCCGTACGACCGCCTCGACGAACTGAAGGCCGTGGCCGACCGGCATCCCGGCGGGATGGTGGACCTCTCGATCGGCACGCCCTGTGACCCACCGCCCGCAGCGGTCGTCGCCGCGCTGGGATCCTCGGGCGCCGAGCGGGGGTACCCGGCTTCGATCGGCACCCCTGCCTTCCGCGAGGCGGCATCGGACTGGCTCGAGCGCCGGTTCGCCATCACCGTTGCCCCGGCCGACCTGGGCGCGTGCGTCGGCACGAAGGAGTTCGTAGCGGGTCTGCCCCAGTGGCTCCGCCTGCGTGCGCCGGACCGCGACACGGTGCTCTACCCCGCCGTCAGCTACCCCTCCTACGCCATGGGTGCCACCCTCGCCGGGTGCCGTGCCGTCGCGGTGGCCGTGGACGATCGGTGGCGCGTGGACCTGTCCACCATCGACCCGGCCGATGCCGGGCGGGCACTCTGCCTGTGGGTGAACACGCCGGGCAACCCAGCCGGGGGCCTCGACGACCTCGCGGCGGCGGCGGCCTGGGGGCGCTCGGCGGGCGTGCCCGTCTTCAGCGACGAGTGCTACGCCGAGTTCACCTGGCAGGGCCCACCACGCACCATCCTCGGCGAGGGCACCGCCGGGGTGGTGGCGGTGCACTCGCTGTCGAAGCGATCGAACCTCGCCGGAGTGCGGGCGGGCTTCTACGCCGGCGACGGGGAGCTCGTGGACTACCTCCGCGAGGTGCGGAAGCACGCAGGGCTCATGGTCCCCGGACCGGTACAGGCGGCCGCGGCCGTGGCCTACGGCGACGACGTGCACGTCGACGCCCAGCGGGCCCGCTACCGGTCCCGGCTCGAGCGGGTGGCGTCGGTGCTGGGTTCGGTCGGGCTCGACGTGAGCCTGCCCGGTGGGGCGTTCTACCTGTGGCTGGCGGCCCCCGACGGCGACGCCTGGGCGCTGGCCCGTCGCCTCGCCACGGATGCCGGCGCGCTGGTGAGCCCGGGCGACTTCTATGGTGAGGCCGGGTCGGGCCACGTGCGCCTGGCCATGGTGCAGCCCGACGATCGGCTCGAGCTGCTCGCACGACGCCTGGGGGTGGACGGGTGATCCCGACGGGGGAGATCCGCCCGAAGTCGTTCTGGTACGGCATCGGCGGCGGGCTGATCGGCCTCGGCGTCATCGCCGCGGCCGTCGTGTTCGCCGTGGCGTTCCGAGAGCCCTTCCGGAGGTTCCAGGACCTCAACGACCAGATCGATGCCATGGAGCGGGTGAGCGTCCCCGGCGAGGGCCGGGTGAACCTCGCGGCGCCGGGCGACTACTTCCTCTACGAGGAGGGCGCCTCGGGCGACACGGCGCCCTTCGGCAACCTCAGTGAGTCCGCCGTCACGGTCGAGTCGGTCGAGCCCGACTCGACCCCGTTGGCCCTCCGTGACGTGCTCTTCGACGAGAGCTACGACTTCGGCGGACCGGCGGGGCGATCGGCCTTCGCCTTCACGGTGGACGAGCCGGGGGAGTACCTGGTCACCGTCACCGATGCGCCTCCTGACGTGTCCACCGTCGCCGTGGGCCCTCGGCTCGACCTGCTGGGATCGATCGGGTCGGTCTTCGTGGCGATCTTCGTGCCCATCGGGGTCGGCGGTGTGTTCGTGGTGGCCGGGGGGATCGTGCTGATCGTCACGGCGGTTCGGCGCTCGGGGTCGGCCCGGCGCCTGCGCATGGGGGCGAGTCCAACCTCGGGTGCATGGGCGCCGACCTCAGGCACGTGGCCACCACAGGGCGCCGGCGGCTACCCGCCGCCATCCCAGCCGCCTACGGGATGGCCGCCACCCCCAACGCCACCACCGCCTGCACCACCGCCTCCACCACCGCCTCCACCCTGAGCTGTATCCCCCGTGCCGGCACGGCCCCTCACCGTCGGCGTCCCCGGGTGCCGGCGGCTCCGTTCGGCTGCGACGCGTCGGTAGCCTGCGGTGATGGCTGAGCTGAAGGTACAGATCGAGGCGTTGTTCGAGCGGCGCAGCGAGTTGGATCCCCATGACCCCGAGGCGCGCTCGCTGGTCGATCGGGCCATCGACCTGCTCGACCGGGGCGAGGCACGGGTGGCCGAGTACGACGACAACGGCGAGGTGGTGGTCCACCAATGGCTGAAGCAGGCCATCCTGCTGCTGTTCACGCTCACGGAGATGCAGACCATCGAGCTCGGCCCTTTCGAGTACGCCGACAAGATCGCACTGAAGACCGACTACCAGGCCCAGGGCGTACGTGTGGTGCCGGGAGCATCGGCGCGCATCGGCTCGTTCCTCGATCGAGGCGTCGTCATGATGCCGAGCTACGTGAACATCGGCGCCAGGGTGGGCGCCAACACGATGGTGGACACCTGGGCCACCGTGGGCTCGTGTGCCCAGATCGGTGCGAACGTCCACCTTTCGGGGGGCGTCGGCATCGGCGGCGTGCTCGAGCCGCCCCAGGCCGCACCCGTGATGATCGGGGACGACTGCCTCATCGGCAGCCGGTGCATCGTCGCCGACGGCGCCCGGGTGGGTGACGGCACCGTGCTCGGGGCCGGGTGCATCCTCACGAGCTCGATCCCGGTCATCGACGCAGAGACCGGCGCGGAGCTCGGTAGGGGGGTGGTGCCGTCATGGTGTGTCGCCGTCAGTGCGACCCGGCCGCGATCGTTCCCCGGCGGCGACTTCGGCCTGCCGTGCGTGCTGGTGATCAAACGCCTCGCCGAGGGCGAGCGCCATGACAAAGGCAAGCTGAACGAGGCCTTGCGGTCGCACGGCGCCGCCACGTGAGGAGGCCCCACCCACCCCACGACCTGCTGGCACTCACCGCCGAGCTGGTCGACATCGGGTCGGTCAGCCACAACGAAGCGGCGATCACGGACTACCTGCACGAGGCAGTCGGCGGCATCGCTGGACTGGATGTCGAGCGGGTCGGCGACAACCTGGTGGCACGCACCCGACTCGGACGTCCGTACCGGTTGGTGATCGCGGGACACACCGACACAGTCCCCGCGGCCGACAACGCCACGGCCCGCGTCGAGGGTGACACCCTCTGGGGCCTCGGAGCGTCGGACATGAAGGGCGGCCTGGCGGTGATGCTCGAGCTGGCGCGCACGGTGCCCGAGCCAGCCATCGACGTCACCTACGTGTTCTACGCCCGCGAGGAGGTCGACGCCCCGCTGAGCGGGCTTCAGGAGCTGTTCGACCTGCGGCCCGACCTGGTGGCGGGCGATGCGGCGGTCCTCGGTGAGCCGACCGGCGCTGCCCTGGAGGCTGGCTGCCAGGGAACCATGCGCCTCGCCGTTCATCTGGCCGGGCAACGGGCCCACACGGCGCGCCCGTGGATGGGTCGCAACGCCGTTCACCGCCTCGGGCACCTGCTGGCCCTGGTCGACGCCGCGCCGGAACGGCGTCCGGTCCTGCAGGGCTGTGAGTACCGCGAGGCACTCCAGGCGGTGTTCGTCGAAGGGGGCGTGGCGACGAACGTGGTGCCCGACCACGCCTCGGCGACGTTGAATCACCGCTTCGCACCTGATCGCAGGCCCGAGGAGGCCGAGGCGGCCATTCGGGCGGTGTTGGCCCCGGTCATCACCGACGGCGACCGCGTCGACGTCGTCGACGTGGCCAATGGTGCGCGACCCGATCTCGATCATCCGCTGTTGGCGGCGCTCGCCGGACGCAACGATCTCGAGATCAGGGCCAAGTTGGGTTGGACCGATGTGGCCCGGTTCGCGGCAGCCGGCATTCCCGCGGTCAACTTCGGCCCCGGGGACGCCACCTTCGCGCACCGTGCCGACGAGCACATCGAGCGCGACTACCTCGACGCGGTCTGGTTCGTGCTCACCAACCTGTTGACCCAGGGCGTCTGAGGCTGGGGTTTGAAGCTGGGCATTCGTGGCTGGGGTTCTGAGCCTGGGGGTTCTGACGCTGGGGGTCGGAGCCGTGGCGGCTCCTCGTAGACTGCGGTCTCTGCCCGCCCCGTCTCAAGGAGATCCATCCGCAATGGCAATCGCAACCGGCTCGCCGGCCCCCGACTTCGAGTTGACCGACCAGAACGGCGACAAGGTGTCCCTGGCAGACTTCCGAGGCGAGCAGGCCGTGGCCCTGGTCTTCTACCCGTTCACGTTCACGGGTATCTGCGAGGGCGAGCTCTGCCAACTCCGCGACGACCACTCCAAGTTCACCGACGCGGGCGTCCAGGTGCTGGCCGTCTCGTGCGACAGCAAGAACTCGCAGAAGGTCTGGGCCGAGCAGCAGGGCTACGGGTTCCCGGTCCTGTCCGACTTCTGGCCCCATGGAGCCGTGGCCCAGGCCTACGGCGTGTTCAACGAGGCACTGGGGTGTGCCAATCGCGCCACCTTCGTCATCGCGAAGGACGGCACCGTCGTCGATGCCTTCGAGACCGAGAACCTGGGCGTCGCCCGCGAGCAGAGCCGCTACCAGGAGGCGCTCGCCGAGCTGTAGCGGCCAGGGCCGACCGCGGCTCAGACCTTGCGCATCACCGTCACGACCTTCCCGTAGATCGTCACCTCTTCGGGGTCGAGCTCCATGGGGTCGAAGGTGGGGTTCGCAGGTAGCAGGACGATCTTGTCGCCGGCCCGGGTGTAGGTCTTCACCGTGGCCTCGCCGCCGGGGATGCCGGCCACGACCATCTCGCGTTCGTTGGCATCGGGTTGGGCGCGAGCCACGATGTAGTCGCCGTCGAGTATCCCGGCCTCGATCATCGAGTCGCCGCGCACCCGGAGCATGAAGAGGTCGCCCTCGCCGGCGAGGTCGGCCGGCACGGGGATGGTCTCCTCCACGTTCTGCTGCGCCAGCACGTCGGTCCCGGCCGCGACGTCGCCGACCAGGGGGACGTGACGGACCGGTCGACGCTCGACGGCGGCACCCGAGGTCGGGTCGTAGCGCACCTCGAGCGCACGGGGCTTGGTGGGGTCTCGGTGCAGGAATCCATAGCGCTGGAGCGTGGCGAGGTGCGAGTGCACCGTGGAGGGGGATGTGAGCCCGACGGCGGTGCCGATCTCGCGCACCGACGGGGGGTAGCCGCGTTCCCGCATCTGGGCCTCGATGAAGTCCAGGATCTCCCGCTGGCGTTCGGTGAGGTGGATCTCGGTCATGGTGGCCCTCTCGTTCGGTGACAACTCGGTCGAACAGACGTTTGTAAGTTAGCACCTGATCGCCGGTCGCACAAACATCTGTTCGCCTCCCCTTGACATCGAACAGTCGTTCGTGGTTGGGTGGGGTCCCGAACAACTGTTCGGTCGTCCGGTGGTGCTGGGAACGGCGCGGAGAGCCACCAGGGCGGGTCACTGTCAGCCCCCCTGAGGAAGATCAATCGCATGGTCGCCATCCAGCCGCTCCTCGCCCCCGCCCCCGAGATCTCGGCCCGTCCGCATCTGCGCCTGATTCAAGGCGGCCGCTCCGCACCGAGCGGCCGCCGTCAGCGCACGCTCCACCATCGCCGCCGCCTGGCCGCCCTCGTCCTGCTCGTCGTTCTCGTGGTGGGTTCGGCGGTCGGGGTGGTTGCGGGTCTTCGGGTGCTGGCCGGCGGCCCCGGCAGTGGATCCCTCACCGCTCCCGGGGCCGCCTCTCCGGTTGTTCGTCCTGCCGCCTTCGTACCGCCGCACGTCGGTCCCGGCGAGCGTTCCCACGTCGTGCGCGAGGGTGAGACGCTGTGGGGCATCGCCCGCGAGATCGCGCCGCCGGGCGACGACGTCGCGGTCGTCGTCAACCGGCTCGTCGCCCGGAACAGCGGGGTCTCGTCGGTTCGGCCCGGCATGCGACTGCTGCTCGACTAGGTGCCCGCGAGGCACGGCGGGCGGCGCGATAGCGTCACCGCCATGCGGTGCCCATCGTGCGGAAGCACCGACGACAAGGTCGTCGACTCGCGCACGGCCGATGACGATGCGGCCATACGTCGTCGCCGTCAGTGCCTGGCCTGCTCCACCCGCTTCACCACCTACGAGCGCCTCGAGGAGCTGCCCCTGGTGGTCGTGAAGCGATCGGGCGACGTGATGGCCTTCGACCGCGATCGCATCATGAGCGGGGTCGAGGCGTCGGCGAAGGGCCGGCCCATCGATCGCGAGCAGCTGGAGGCGCTGGCCCTGGCCGTCGAGGACGAGGCCCGGCTGCTCGGCAGCGAGGTGTCCACCGAGCAGCTCGGCCTCGCCGTGCTCGAGCGCCTCCGCGAGCTCGACGGGGTCGCGTACGTCCGTTTCGCCAGCGTCTACAAGGGGTTCGACGAGCCCGGCGATTTCGAGCGCGAGATCGGGCTGCTCAAGGCCACCGAGCCCAAGGCCCACTGACGAGGTCCCTTCCCGGGCGCGCCTGATCAGTCGACGCGGCGGGTGGCCGTCGAAACGTCAGACGGCGCGGTCGCGGAGGTAGCGGAACAGGAGCACGTCCTCCTCCTCCAGGATCCGTGCGAGCCGGAGCGGTGCGACGCCGCCCGGCAGCGCATCGCCGTGGGCGATGCGAGCGGAGTCACCGCCGACCAGGTGCGGGGAGACCGTGAGGCAGACCTCGTCGATGAGATCGTCGGAGGCGAGCTGTCCGAGCAGCGACGGCCCGCCTTCGCAGAGCACGGTCCTGACGCCGAGCCCGTGCATCGCCTGCAGGGCCGATGGCAGGTCGACATCGCCGCGTCCTGCCGGAAGCACGTCGGCCACCGCCTCCGCGGCGACGACCCGCGCTGCGGGCGCGTCAGCGGGGACGACGACGATGCAACGGCTCGCGGGGTCACCGAAGAGGGCGCTTCCGAAGTCGAGGTCCACCCGTCGGGTGACGAGCGCGATCCGGGGCTTGGGCGCCTGGCCCCGCGCCGTCCGCTGTTGCTGGACGCCCGAGGGGGTGTTCGGCGGGCCGTAGCCCTCGGCCCGGGCCGTGCCGGCCGCGACGAGGATCACGTCGGCGACCGCACGTATCGCCGTGAACGCAGTCCGGTCGGCCTTCCCGCCGAGCGTGCCGGACACACCGTCGACGGCCGTGGCGCCGTCCACGCTGCACACCATGTTCACGAGCACCCACGGTCGATCGGCGGGCGCCGGGCGTGCGTCGGTGGCGTAGAGCGGCAGCGGGTCCACGGTCGCTCGCGGCGCGGGCGGGAAGAGTTGTCGCACGGCGGTGACGGTAGCGGCGGGCCCGCATCCCCAGCCTGATCGCGATATCCCTCGGAAATCCCCAGGTCGTCCTCTTACGCCCCACAGGCAGCGGTCCCTAGGGTGAGCCTTGTTACATGGCTGCGGTGCGAGCGGCCCCGGAATGGTGGTTCTCGTCTTTCTCCGTGGTGGGTGGGACGATTCCTGGGGGTTCCCTCGCCCAACCGATTCGCGAGAGCGTTCGGGTGGGCATCCCCTTGACCTGGGGTCGTTCGCTCCGCAGCCCGCTGCCCGGCATCTCAGCCGAGCGGGGGGCGCACCGCAGGGCGAACAAATCACACCGATGTGAGAAAGGCATTGACGAGCCGAAATCACAGTGGTGTAATGCCGGAACATCTTGTGGCCCGGAAGCATCGGGGGGCGTCGCTGGCACAATATCTTGTGTCGGCTTCCGGGTATCTCCTCTCCCCACCATTCGACGAACAGCCGCCTGGCGGCACGGAGGACAGCATTCATGGCATTGGCGCCCGAGCACACCGGCATCGGCATCCGCAGGCATTTCACGACGGAGGGCACCCACCCCTACGACGAGATCGAGTGGGAGCGGCGCGACGCCCGCATCACGAACTTCCGCGACGGCACCGTGGCCTTCGAGCAGACCGACGTCGAGTTCCCGGTCGACTGGTCGCTGAACGCGACCAACATCGTCGCCCAGAAGTACTTCCGCGGCTCGATCGGCACGCCCGAGCGAGAGAGCTCGCTGCGCCAGGTCATCGATCGGGTGGCCGACACCATCGCCGAGTGGGGCCGTCGTGACGGCTACTTCGCCGATGAGCACGAAGCCGACGCCTTCCGCAACGAGCTGAAGCACCTCGTCGTCACCCAGAAGGCAGCCTTCAACTCCCCGGTGTGGTTCAACATCGGCGTCCGAGGCGTCCCTCAGCAGGCGTCCGCCTGCTTCATCCTCCACGTCGACGACACCATGGATTCGATCCTCAACTGGTATGTCGAGGAGGGCACGATCTTCAAGGGGGGATCCGGGTCGGGCATCAACCTGTCCGGCATCCGCTCCTCGGTCGAGCTGCTCAAGGGTGGCGGTACGGCCTCGGGGCCGGTCAGCTTCATGCGGGGGGCCGACGCCTCGGCCGGCACGATCAAGTCGGGCGGCAAGACGCGGCGTGCCGCCAAGATGGTGATCCTCGACGTCGACCATCCCGACATCGAAGAGTTCGTCTGGTGCAAGTCCCGTGAGGAGAAGAAGGCACGCGTGCTCGCGGCCAACGGCTTCGACATGGACCTCGACGGGGCCGACAGCCATTCCACCCAGTACCAGAACGCCAACAACTCGGTGCGGGTCACCGACGAGTTCATGGCGGCCGTGGTCGACGACGACGACTGGCACCTGCGGGCGGTCATCACCGGCGAGATCGTCAAGACCGTCCGTGCCCGCGACCTCATGCGCCAGATCTCCCAGGCCACCTGGGAGTGCGCCGATCCGGGCATGCAGTTCGACACCACCATCAACCGGTGGCACACCGCTGCCAACACCGGTCGGATCAACGCCTCGAACCCGTGTTCGGAGTACATGCACCTCGACAACTCGGCCTGCAACCTGGCGAGCCTCAACCTGCTCGAGTTCCTCGACGAGAACGACGAGTTCGACATCGCGGGGTTCGAAGCCGCGGTCGACGTCATCTTCACCGCCCAGGAGATCCTGGTCGGAAACGCCGACTACCCCACCGGGCCCATCGGCGAGAACGCCCGGCGCTTCCGCCAGCTCGGCATCGGCTACGCCAACCTCGGGGCGCTGCTCATGGCACTCGGCCTTCCCTACGACTCCGACGAGGGTCGCTCCTGGGCGGCCGCCGTCACCGCCCTCATGACCGGGCACGCGTACGCCGTGTCCGCCCGGACGGCGAAGCGCATGGGCCCCTTTGCCGGCTATGCCGACAACGCGGAGCACGTGCTCCGGGTCCTCGACATGCACCGTCAGGAGGCGGCCAAGATCGACGAGGAGCTCGTACCACCAGAGCTCCTCGGCGCTGCACAGCAGGCCTGGGACGCCGCGTGTGAGATCGCAGCGACTGCGGGTGTGCGCAACGCCCAGGCCAGTGTGCTCGCGCCCACGGGCACCATCGGCCTGATGATGGACTGCGACACCACCGGCATCGAGCCCGACCTCGGGTTGTGCAAGATGAAGAAGTTGGTGGGCGGCGGCACCATGACCATCGTCAACCAGACCGTGCCCCGCGCGCTCACCCGCCTCGGCTACACGCCCGAGCAGTCCGCCGAGATCATCACCTACATCGACCAGAACAAGTCGATCCTGGGGGCGCCGCACCTGAGCCAGGACCATGTCCCGGTGTTCGCCTGCTCCATGGGCGACAACCCGATCCACTATTCCGGTCACGTGCGCATGATGGGCGCCGTGCAGCCCTTCATCTCGGGCGCCATCTCCAAGACGGTCAACATGCCCACCGACGTCAGCGTCGAAGACGTCGAGCAGCTCCACATCGACGCCTGGCAGCTCGGCATCAAGGCCGTGGCCATCTACCGTGACAACTGCAAGGTGGCGCAGCCCCTGGCGATGGCCAAGAAGGACGGTGCCGATGCCGACGATGCGGTCGGGGTGGCAGCCATTGCGACGGCGGCGGCCGAGCAGGGCGCGCTGGTCGTCGAGCGCATCGTCGAAAAGATCGTGCACGAGCCCATCCGCGACAAGCTCCCCCGGACCCGTTCGTCGCGGACGTTCGAGTTCCGGGTCGCCGACTGCAAGGGGTTCGTCACCGTCGGCGAGTACGAGGACGGTCGCCCGGGTGAGATCTTCGTGCGGGTGTCCAAGCAGGGCTCCACCCTCGCCGGCATCATGGATGCGTTCGCCATCTCGATCAGCCACGGCCTGCAGTACGGCGTGCCGCTGCGCAGCTTCATCGAGGCGTTCACCGGCATGCGCTTCGAGCCGGCCGGCATGACCGACGATCCGGACATCCGTTTCGCCACGAGCCTCATGGACTATCTCTTCCGCCGCCTGGCGATCCTGTACCTGACCCCCGAAGAGCGGGCCGAGGTGGGCATCCTCACGGTGGGCGAACGGACTCAGCCCACGCTGCCGGGCGTCGTCGAGACCGTCACCGAGACCACACAGGGCATGGACATCGCCGCCGACCCGCCATCGATCGAGTCGGCCTCCACGCTGGCGGTGCAGATGTCGCTGGCGCCCACGTCCAAGGCCTCCGACGCCCCGATGTGCATGCAGTGCGGTGTGCAGATGCAACGGGCCGGGTCGTGCCACGCGTGCCCCAGCTGCGGCAGCACCAGCGGCTGCAGCTAGCCCGCAGGTAGATCCCAGCCGGGGTTGGGCGACGGCGCCGGGAAGTGATGCGGGCAGGGTGGCGTCGAGCGAGTTTCGTGGCATCCTGGGAGTCCCCGAATTGCTGTTGCCGGGCCCCTGCGCGGGGCGATCTCGGCGGACCTCAGGAGTGCACCCTTGTTCGAAGTCGGCGATCGCGTCGTGTATCCCCACCATGGCGCTGCAGTGATCGAGCGCAAGGAGCAGCGGGAGGAGTTCGGCGAGAAGAAGGAGTACCTCGTGCTGCGCATGGCCCACGGCGACCTCATGTTGTCGGTGCCCGCGAACAACGCCGAGGCGGTCGGCATGCGCCGGCCCATCGCCCGCGAGGACGTCGACGACCTCTACCAGCTCCTCGCCAAGCGAGACGTGCGGGAGCCGTCCAACTGGAGCCGGCGCTTCAAGAACCACCAGGAGAAGCTGAAGTCGGGTGACGTCTACCAGGTGGCCGAGGTGGTCCGGAACCTCGCGCTGCGCGACGCCGATCGTGGCTTGTCGGCCGGCGAGAAGTCGATGCTCGTCAAGGCCCGAGGCGTGCTCGTGTCCGAGCTCAGCTTCGCCTTGGACGTGTCCGAGGACGACGCCCTCGACCAGGTGAGCGAGCAGCTCTCCTGAACGGGCGGGGCCGCCTGGCAAGGGGCCACAGAGGGTCAGCTCCCGCCGCTACTGGTGACGGGCGCTGGCGCTGGGGCGGGCGCCGGTGCGGGTGCGGGTGCGGGGGCCGAGTACGAGCTCCGCGAAGGCGCGGACGACCCGCCTGACGACTGGCCGGTTCCCGACGAGCTTCCCCCGCCCGACGACGAGCCGCCACCCGACGAGGTGCCGGGGACCTGCACGTAGCGAGGTCGGACGACGATGATCTGGGCCGGCTTGGGCGGCGGCGGGGGTGCGGTGGTCGTGGTGACCTGGCGGACCACCACCGGCGCGCCGGCAGTGGCCTCGGGCGGGTTGGCGAGACCCATGGCCGCCACCATGCCGAACGCTGCGGTGGTGGCCACACCGGCGGCGAGCACCCTCGATGTCGCGGCCGCGTGCGGGCGATTCCGCTTGGCCATCTTGGCTGCTCGCCGCCGTTCCGCTCGCGCTCCGGGGGTGGGCAGGTCGCCCAGGAAGGCGCCGTGCGCAGAGGTGTCGTCAGTGTCGTCAGTCATCCTGGGGCTCCTCTGGTCCTGTGGGCTCTCGTGGCCCCTCGGGCTCCTCCGGCTCCCGTGGCTCTTCGCCCCGGTCGTCGCTGATCGATGGTGCAGGGCCGGCCGCAACGGCGGGTGTCGGGGCCGGTGCGGGTGTCGGGGCGTAGGTGCCGGAACCGCCGCCGCTGTACGAACCGCCACCGCTGCTGCCGCCGCTCGACGAGCCGCCGCTCGACGAGCCGCCGCCGACAGGCACGTCCTGGTAGACGATCGTGACCTCGGGCGGGGGGGCGGTGGTCGTGGTCGTGGCGGGAGCGAGTTGGGCCGCGCTCTTCACGTCCAGGGTGCCGAGGGTGCTGGCCTGTGCCCCGAGCAACCCGAAGTTCACGGCCATGGCCGCGCCTGCCGCGGCAAGGCTGCCGGCGATGGTTCCGGCTACTGCGAGTGCTTTTCGTCGTTGCATTTTGCGTCCTCCAATGGGCGATGTTGCCCTTGGCACCGTACGGACCCGGGTCACAGTGACGGGGCAGGTCAGGGTTAAGGGTTGGCAAAGTCCGCCCCGCACGCGCCGCTGGGCGTCGAATCGTGCCACGGTGGTGATGTGCGGCTCCTGCTTGTCGAAGATGACGACGCCATCGCCGGCCCGCTGGCCAAGGGCCTGGGCCGCGAGGGGTTCGAGGTCACCCGGGTGGCGACCGGGGCCGACGCCCTGGCGGCGGGTGCTGCCGATCTGGTCCTGCTCGATCTCGGGCTGCCCGACATGGACGGGTACGAAGTGTGTCGCCGGTTGAGGAGCACGTCCGATGTGCCCATCATCGTGATCACCGCGAGGGGCGACGAGGTCGACCGCGTGGTCGGCCTCGAGTTGGGCGCCGACGACTACCTCGTGAAGCCGTTCGGCTTCCGCGAGCTGGTCGCCAGGATCCGGGCCGTCACCCGTCGGGCCGCCAGTCGCCTTGCGTCCAGTGCCGAGGACGAGCCCGACCCCGTGCTGCACTCGGGGCCGATCGAAGTGGACACCCGTACCCGCAGGGTCACCGTCGACGGCGACGAGGTGCTGCTGACCCGCAAGGAGTTCGACCTCCTCGCAGTGCTGGCACGAGACCCGGGCGCCACCCGTACTCGCGACGAGATCCTCGAGGAGGTCTGGGATGCCCACTGGTACGGCCCCACCAAGACGCTCGACGTGCACGTGGCCTCACTCCGGAAGAAGCTGGGCGACCCCACGCTGATCGAGACGGTCCGGGGGGTCGGCTTCCGCCTCGGGAACGGGTCGTGACCCGACGCCTGCTCGTCGGCTACCTGACGCTCACGGTCTTCGTGCTCGTGGTGCTCGAGGTGCCCTTGGGCCTCTCGTACGCAAGGCGTCAGCTCGACGAGCTGACCTTCGATGTCGAGCGTGACGCGGTGGCCCTGGCCTCGTTGTCCGAGGACACGCTCGAGGGCCGATCCGAACGTGACCTGCAACCGGTGGCCGAAGCATACGGGGAGCGCTCGGGTGCCCGGTTGGTCATCGTCGATGCCGACGGCGTGGCGGTCGCCGACTCCGATCCGTCGAGTGCGCTGGGCCAGTCGTTCACCAACCGGCCTGAAGTGGCGTTGGCGCTCGAGGGCAGGGTCGCCACGGGCACCCGGCGCTCCGACACCCTCGACGAGAACCTCCTGTATGTCGCTGTGCCCGTTGCATCGGGCGGTGAGGTGCACGGCGCGGTGCGCATCACCTACCCCACGTCGGCCGTCGACGAGCAGGTGGCGCGCAACTGGATGCGATTGGCTGCGGTCGCCGTGGTCACCCTCATCGCCGCCACCGTCGTCGGAATCGCCCTGGCCCGATCGGTCGTCCGGCCTCTGCGCCGACTCCAGGAGACGGCAACCCGCCTCGGGAAAGGCGACCTCGACGCCCGGACGCAGACCGATGACGGTCCGCCGGAGGTGCGGTCGCTCTCGCTGGCGTTCAACGACACCGCCTCTCGGCTCGAGCAGCTCGTCAATGCGCAGGAGGCGTTCGTGGCCGACGCATCACATCAGCTGCGCACGCCTCTGACGGCGCTGCGGCTGCAGCTCGAGAACATCCGGGCAGAGGTCGAGCCCACCGAGCGCGACGACGTGGACGCCTCGCTCCGCGAGGTGGGACGACTCTCCCGGCTCGTCGACGGGCTGCTCGCCCTGGCGCGGGCCGAGCGAACATCGGGTTCGGCCACCGCTGAGTCGATCGACCTCGCGACCCTGCTCGACGAACGAGTCGACGTCTGGGCGCCTGTCGCCGCCGAACAGGGGGTCGCGCTGGTGCACGAGGCCGGCGGCGCACCGGTGATGGCGCTCGCGACGCCCGACCACGTCGCCGGCGTCATCGACAACCTCCTCGCGAACGCCCTCGATGTCTCGCCCGGAGGGGGGACGATCTCGCTGTCGTGTGGTCGGACCGGCCAGTCGGCGGAAGCTCACGTCGTCGATCAGGGTCCGGGCATGACCGAGGACGAACGGGCCCGGGCGTTCGACCGGTTCTGGAGCGTGGCATCGGGCGGGCCACGTCTGGGCGGTAGTGGGCTCGGCCTCCCCATCGCGCGCCGGCTCGCCCGCATCGACGGTGGCGACCTCGAGCTCCGTGAGGCCTCCGGCGGAGGTGTCGACGCGGTGCTCCGCCTCCAGTCGCCACTGCCGCGGTGACGAGCGACGGATCGCGGTCGCGCTCACTGCCGTACAGTCCGATGGTGGATCGACCTGTCGCCTCGTCACTGCGCCGGTGCGCCGGGCCCGTCGCACTCCTCCTGGTGGCGGCCGTTTCGGCCACCGGTTGCACGGGGGAGACCGAGCGAGCCGGCGCTGCGCCCCCACCTCCGACAGCCGCCTCCGTCCCCGCCGCACAGGCCGCCGGAGCCGCGGGACCCGCCGTGCCCTCGACGGGTTGTGACACCACCGCCCGGGCCGAAACGGGCCTCTCGGCCGAGACCATGACTTCGGGAGGCGTGCCGCGCGAGTTCCGCCGGTACGTCCCTTCCGGGTACGAAGCCGCGACGCCGGCCCCGGTGGTCGTCGACCTGCACGGGCTGACGATGAGCTCGGCGATGGAGGCGGGCCTCACCGGGATGGAGACCCTGGCGGACACCGAGGGGTTCGTCGTGGTCACTCCCCAGGGGCTGGGTGCCATCCCCTTCTGGAACTTCGTCTCGAGCGGCACGGCCACCGACGATGTGGCGTTCCTCGGCGAACTGGTCGATGAGACGGCGGCCTCCCTGTGCATCGACACGTCGCGGGTCTACGCCACGGGCATCTCCAACGGTGGCCTCATGTCCTCGGCGCTGGGGTGCCGCCTGTCCGACAAGTTCGCGGCGGTCGCCCCCGTCTCCGGCCTCGCCTTCCTCGACGACTGCGCGGGTGGTCGTCCCGTGTCGATCCAGGTGGTGTACGGCACCGCGGACGACGTCCTCCCCTACGCCGGCGGGCTGGGGATGCCCGTGCGGGCCCTTCTCGGCAGCAGCGCCCTCGACCCGGGCGTGGTGACCCCCGAGCAGCAGAGCGACGAGGTCGGTTCGATCAACTTCAAGCCGGTGGAGGAGTCGATGGCCGGCTGGGCGGCCCTCGCCGGGTGCGCGCCGGCACCGACCGAGGAGCGGGTCTCCCCTGAGGTGGTCCTGCGCACCTGGCCCGGTTGCGATAGTGGCGCCGAGGTCGCGCTCTACCTGGTCGAGGGCGGGGGCCACACCTGGCCCGGGAGCCCGGTACTCACCGGCGGCGATGACCCGGTCACGCCCATCGACCCTTCCGGGACGAATGTCGGCGCCGCGATGGGTCACACCACCGACGACATCAGTGCCACCGAACTGGCCTGGCAGTTCTTCGAGCGACACCGACTCCAGCCCTGAACCGGCCCGGACGATGCGGTCGGTCCGCCTGGCTCCGCGTGGTCGCCACGCCGAACCCATGCGATTCCCCACGAACCGAAGCGGTTGAGCTACGGTGATCGGGGCAACAAGGGGAAGCGGGGGAAATGGCTGACGCGACCGGCGCGATGCCGATCAAGCTCGTCGTTCCGGCCGCGGTCGGCGGGGCGGTCGCGGTCCTCCTGGGCGTGTACGGCAGCGTCCACGATCCCACCGGTCAGGGCACCCTCCAGTTCTTCTTCTCGAGCACCCTCAGCCTGAAGGCGTGGTTCACCACCGCGGCGGTGTTGCTGGCCATCGTGCAGGTGTACACGGCCGCACGGATGTACGGGAAGACGAGGCTCCCACCGCGCGATCTGCCCTGGTGGTTCGACGACCTGCATCGCCTGTCGGGCATCTTCGCGTTCCTGTTCAGCCTCCCGGTGGCCTACCACTGCCTCTGGTCACTCGGTTTCGAGTCCGACGCCGACCAGACCCGCCGGTTCGTCCACTCGGTGGCCGGGTGCTTCTTCTACGGGGTCTTCGCGGCCAAGATGTTGATCATCCGGGCCAAGGGCCTCCCCGGGTGGACGTTGCCGGTGGCGGGCGGCACGCTCTTCGCCGCTCTCGTCCTGGTGTGGTCGACGAGCGCCCTCTACTTCTTCACCGGAAGGCTGCCAGGGCTTTGAAGGCGCTCGACCGGATCGTCACGATCGCCGAGATCACCGCCGTGGCCTGCATCGTGGTGTTCGTGGTTCTGCTCTTCACGAACAAGCCCGATGTGGTGACCGTCGCCGCCGACGCCGACGGTGCCACCGTCTACGCCGCGAACTGCGCCGGCTGCCACGGGGTGGAGGGCCAGGGGGGCCTGGGGCTGCCCCTCGGGAGCGGCGCCGTGGTGGCGAGCCTCCCCGACATCAACGATGAGATAGCGGTGATCACGGCCGGTCGGGCCCTCATGCCGGCGTGGGAGGGCCAACTCACGCCCGCTCAGATCGAGGCCGTCGCGCAATACACGCGGGACGAACTGGGGCGGTAGTCATCCCCGTGGGTCGGTTCAGATGGTGGTGACCAGGCCCCCGTCGACGGGGATGACGGCGCCCGTGACGTACGCCCCGGCTCGCGAGGCGAGGTAGAGCGCGACCCCTGCCATGTCGTCCGGCTCGCCGATCCGCCCCAGGGGCGACTGGTCGATGATCACGTCGCGGAACGCGTCGAGGGTCGCTGCCATCATCTTCGACTCGAAGGGCCCGGGTGCCACCGCGTTCACGGTGATCTCGGGGGCGAGCTTGGCGGCCAGCACCCTGGTGAGGTGGTGCACTGCTGCTTTCGAGGTGGAGTAGGAGAAGGTGTCGAAGGTGGGCACGTGGAGGCCGTCGACCGAGCCGATGTTGATGACGCGCGAGGGGCTGCCCGGGTCCGCAGCATCACGCAGGCGGGGCACGCAGAACTTGGTGAGGTGGAACACGGCTTTGACGTTGAGGTCGAGCACACGCGCCCAGGCCGCCTCGTCGAAGTCCTCGAGAGGCGCTCCCCAGTTGGCGCCCGCGTTGTTCACGAGGATGTCGAGGGCAGGCTCCCGACCCGCGAGCTCGTCGGCGAGGCGACGGCACTCGTCCTCGGTGGCCAGGTCGGCGGGCAGGGCGATGCAGGTCCCGATGGCCGACAGCTCCTCGGCCACCTGCTCGCAGACCTCGGCCTTCCGCGACGAGATGTAGACCTTGGCGCCCGACTCGACATACCCCCGGGCGATCATGAGCCCGATGCCCCGGCTGCCACCGGTGACGAGCGCGGTCTTTCCTTCGACGGAGAACAGATCGTTGATCGACATGGCGCCACCCTACGGGTGGGGTGCGGCGGCCGGGTCAGAGCTCGATGAGCAGGTGGTGGCTGAGGTCGCCGAACAGGTCGGGCAGCATCATGCGCTCACGGAAGCACCACGACTCGCCGATCCGCTCGAACGAATCGTGGTACCGGCCACTGATGATGGTCTGTACGGGAAAGTCGGGGAGCCCCTGGAGCACGGTGAAGTACGAACGGGCCGTCGCTCGTCGGGCGGACCCATCCAGATCGATGATGACGTTGGTCGTGACGTGCTTCGTGTGCGGCGTGCCGTCGTCCTCGTAGCGACGCGTGGTGCGCACGTACAGGGCCTCGACCTCGGCCGGGCCCGTGGCCAGCACGGTGCCGTCCTCGGTGCTGATGCGGCCATGGCGGAAGAGGTCGCCCACGCCCGCGAAGTCGCCCCGGTCGATCCGCTCGGCGTAGGTGTGGAGCAACCGCTCGACTTCGGCGTGGTCGCTCATGTGGAACGACGGTAGGCACCGAGCGCCCGGTCAGCCACAATGACCGTCCTCCATGGCCATTCTCCTGGCGCTCCTCGCCGCCACGACCTATGGCGCGGGCGACTTCTTCGGCGGGTTCGCCGCTCGGCATTCGCCGGCGGTCCGCGTCACCCTCCTCTCCCAGGTCGTCGGCGCACTGATCCTGCTTCCCCTGGTGCCGCTCGTCGCCGGGTCTCCGAACGCCCACGACGTGCTCCTCGGGGCGGTTGCCGGCGTGGCGGGCGCCTGCGCGGTGAGCGTCTTCTACCGGGCGATGGGCTTGGGCGCCATGAGCGTGGTGGCGCCCATCTCGGCCCTGACCGCGGCTGCGCTGCCGGTGGTCGTGGGCCTCGTGACCGGCGAGCGGCCCTCGACCGCGGCGTTGGTCGGGGTGGTGATCGCCCTGGCTGCGATCTTGTTGGTGAGCGGGCACGGCCCCGAGGCCGACACCGACACCGAGGTGGATCGACCTGCCCCCGGTACCTCCCGGGGGTCGATGGTGCTCATGGCGGCGTTGTCGGGTGCGTTGTTCGGGCTGCTCTTCGTCATCCTCGACCGCGTTCCCGATGGAGCCGGCCTCTGGCCGCTCGTGGGCGCCCGAGCGGCCTCGGTGCCGCTCCTGGTCGTGGTGGCCGTCGCCACCCGGACACCCGTTCGTCCCGCGCCGGGGACGATGGCGGTCATCGCGGCGTGCGGAGCATTCGACATGTTGGCGAACGTGTTCCTCCTCCTTGCGTTCGGCCAGGGCCTGCTGGTGCTCGTGGCCGTGATCACGTCGCTCTACCCCGCCAGCACCCTGGTGCTGGCCCGGGTGGTGCTCCACGAGCGGGTGTCGCCGATCCAGCGGGTCGGCCTGGCCGTCGCCGGCCTGGCCGTGGTGCTCATTGCGGCGAGCTGACTCGGGGCCCGTGGGTGGCCGCCGCCTTTGGGGTGACGCGGGTCGCCGCATAGCCTCGAATGGTGGCTGAGTACTCTGCACCCGTCCGTGACATCGAATTCGCCCTCGAGCACGTCGCCGATCTGACCGCCCTGTCCCGTTTCGATGCGTTCGAGCACGCCGAGCCGGCGATCGTTCGTGGCGTGCTCGACGAGGCCGGGCGCTTCATGAACGAGGTGATCGGCCCCCTCAACCGGGTGGGTGACACCCAGGGCAGCACGCTGGCCGACGGGGTGGTCACCACGCCCGACGGCTTCACGGCGGCCTATGACCGCTACGTCGAGGCCGGATGGGGTGGCGTGCCGTTCGATCCCGCCTACGGCGGGGGTGGATTCCCCTGGCTGGTGGCCACCGCGCTCCAGGAGATGCTCGCCTCCGCGTGCATGTCGTTCTCGATGTGCCCGCTGCTCACCCAGGGCGCCATCGACATGTTGGCCCACCATGCCGACGAGACCCAGCGCGAGGTCTACCTGCCGAAGATGGTCACGGGCGAGTGGGCCGGCACCATGAACCTGACCGAGCCCGAGGCCGGCTCCGATGTGGGGGCGCTGCGCACGAAGGCCGTTCCGGCGGGTGACGGCACGTGGCGCGTCACCGGCACCAAGATCTTCATCACCTTCGGCGAGCACGACCTCGCCGACAACATCGTCCACCTGGTTCTGGCCCGCACGCCCGATGCGCCTCCGGGCACCAGAGGCATCTCGTGCTTCATCGTGCCCAAGTTCCTCGTGAACGACGACGGCAGCCTGGGTGCGCGCAATGACGTGGTCTGTGCGTCGATCGAGCACAAGATGGGCATCAAGGCCAGCCCCACCTGCGTCCTCAGCTACGGCGACGCCGGTGAGGGCGCGGTCGGCTACCTGATCGGTGAAGAGAACCAGGGCATGCGGTACATGTTCACGATGATGAACAACGCCCGCCTCTCGGTCGGCCTCGAGGGCCTGGCTCTCGCTGAACGGTCGTACCAGGACGCGCGCGCGTACGCCCAGGAACGCCGCCAGGGCCGAGCGGTCGGCGCGCCTGCAGGCGAGAGCTCGCTCATCGTCGAGCACCCCGACGTGCGACGGATGCTGCTCACCATGAAGGCGTCGATCGAGGCCATGCGGGGCCTGATCTACGTGACCGCCGAGGCCATGGACCGCTCGGCCCACGACCCCGACCCCGCCCGCAGGGAAGCCAGTCGCGAGCTGGCCGACCTGCTCATCCCCATCGCCAAGGGCTGGTCCACCGACGTGGGCGTCGAGGTCACGTCGCTCGCCATCCAGGTGCACGGCGGTATGGGTTACATCGAGGAGACCGGCGTCGCCCAGCACTTCCGTGATGCCCGCATCCCACCCATCTACGAGGGGACCAACGGCATCCAGGGCATCGATCTCGTCGGTCGCAAGCTGGCGATGCGGGCAGGTGGCGTGATGGCCGACTTCATCGCCGGGGTGCGGGCGCTCGACGCCGCCCTGGCCGATGCCGGTGAGTCGCTGGCCCCGATTCGCGGCCATCTGCACGAGGCGACGGACGCACTCGAGAACGCCAGCCGATGGCTCCTCACCCACGGCGCCGACGACCCGAACGAGGCGCTCGCCGGGGCCACGCCGTACCTCCGCCTCTTCGGTGTGGTGGCCGGCGGATGGGTGATGGCCCGCCAGGCCCTTGCCGCGGCCGCCCTGCTCGAGTCGGGAACCGGCGACGACGGCTTCCTGCGGGCCAAGGTAGCCACGGCCTGCTTCTACGCCGAGCAGCTGCTGCCCGCGGCGCTCGGGTTGACCACGCCGGCGACCGCGGGATCGGCCGGGCTCTTCGCGGTCGAGCCGAAGGACCTCTGACGGTGCTGCTCGCCTCGCTGCCGAGCCCGTCGACGAACGAGATCGTCCTCGGCCCCCTCCACCTTCGGGCCTACGGGCTGATGATCGCGGTCGGGGTCCTGGCCGCCGTCGAGCTCGCCCGGCGGCGCTGGGCGGCCCGCGGCCACGATCCCGACGAGATCTCGGGCATGGCGCTGTGGGCGGTGCCGGCGGGCCTGATCGGCTCCCGGCTCTATCACGTCATCACCGACTACCAGCGGTTCGAGGGCCACTGGGTCGACGCCTTCAAGGTGTGGCAGGGCGGCCTGGGCATCCCCGGCGGGATCATCGCGGGGGCGACCGTCGGGCTGCTCTACGCCAAGCGCAAGGGCATGCCGCTGGGCGAGTTCGCCGACTCGACCGTGCCCGGCCTGCCGCTGGCCCAGGCGATCGGTCGCCTCGGCAACTGGTTCAACCAGGAGCTGTTCGGTGGGCCCACCAAGCTGCCGTGGGGCCTCCGGATCGATGCGACGAACCGTCCCGACCGCTACCTCAGCAGTGCCACCTTCCACCCCACCTTCCTCTACGAGGCGCTCTGGAACCTCGCGCTGGTCGGTCTCCTGCTCCTGGTCGACCGCAAGAAGGTGCTTCCCGTCGGTCGCCTCTTCTGGGTCTACCTGGGCGGCTACTTCACGGGCCGGCTGTGGATCGAGGCGATGCGGGTCGACCCCGCCAGCCTCATCCTCGGCATCCGCGTGAACATCTGGATGAGCATCTTCGCCGTGACGCTGTCGATCGTGATGCTGCTGCTGGGGGGACGACGCCGAGCCGTCGATGTCGTCGATCAGGGCATGGACGAGGAAACGGTGGCCTGAGACTCGTGCATCCGACCCTCGGCCAGCCCGTCGAGGTAGGACTCGCCACGCACCGAATCCTCGAGCCGGTGGTACGCGTGCAGCCGTGAGAGGTGCTTCACCGGCACCCGGGGCGGATCGAGCAGAAGGTCCCGGACGTCGTAGGCGATCGAGTAGAGCCGCACCCGCTCGAGGGCGTTCTCCCCGTCGAACAACGCCGGGTAGTCCTCGGCCAGCCACCATGGCACCTGCTCGTAGTCCACGGTGCGGGTGAGGTGCTCGTAGTCGTCGGGTACGTGCAGGAACGGGTAGGCGCAGAAGCGCAACAACACATCGAGCTCGAGGTCCGCGGGTGCCGCCCGAGACCACTCGAAGTCCAGCAGGGCCGTGAGCTGCGATCCGTCCCAGAGCACGTTCTCGAAATGCAGGTCACCGTGGATGAAGGTCCTCGTGTCGAACGGGAGCAGCGCGGGCGCGATCTCGCGGACGAGGGTCTTGGCGCTGAGGATCATCACCGGGTCCACGAACTCGAGCTCCTGGGCCCGGCTCAGTGCATCGAGCACCCGGGAGATGCCGTCGGCGCCGTCGGTCGAGGTCAGGAGTTGCGGGGTGTCGATCTCGGGCAGGGGCTCCGAGCACACGAACTGATGCAGGATCTGCAGTTGCGTGGCGAGCTGGGATACTGCCGTGCGGCGCTCGCCCTCGGTCATCGTGGGCCAACAGCGGCTGAGGGTCTGGCCCGGTGCCCGCTCGGTCACCATCCAGTCCGAGCCGATCATGCCGCCGTAATCGACGACCCGTGGAACGCGGAGCTCGAGGGGGAGGAGCGACGTGAGGGTCGCCTCCCTCCAGAGGCGCTGCACCGGATGGCGATTGACGCGGACGATGTGGTCGCCCGCCCTCCAGACCTCGTTGGTCACGCTGCTCAGGGGCTCGAGCTCGACATGGGGGTCGAGGCCGGCCTTGGCCAGTGCGTGGCGCGCCCGCGCCTCGGCCAGCCTCGTCATCGACGAACGCCCGGGGTCATCATCTCGTGGCCGATCGTCGCGCTCGGAGGTCGGACCTCACGCCGAGACCGCCACTCCTTGGGCGAGCGAGTCGAGGTAGCTCTGACCGGCGAGGGTACGGCGGAGGCGGTTGTAGGGGTGGTGCTCCGACAGCCTCTCGGCGGCGACCGGTGGGGGGAAGAGCAGCAGTTCGCGGACGTCGTACGCAATGCTGAACAGTCGCATCCGGTCGAACTGGTGGGGCATCGAGAACAGCTCGGGGTAGTACTCCGCGAGCAGGAACGGCACGTCGGCGTAGTCCTCGGTCCGGGCCAGGTTCCGGTGGGGCTCGGACACGTGGAGGAACGGGTAGGCGCAGTAGCGGAGGAAGACATCGAGCTCGAGGTCGGGCGCGCACGGTCGTGCCCACTTGTAGTCGAGCAGGGTGGTGATCCGTCGACCGTCCCAGAGCACGTTGTCGAAGTGCAGGTCGCCGTGCACCATGGTGGGCGCGTCGAAGGGCGCGAGGGTGGGGGTGGTGTCGAGCACGAGGTTCCGCGCCTCGATGACGACGCCGGGGTCGACATGAGCCAGGTGCTGCGCCTCCTCGAGCGCACCGAGTAGCGCACCGGTCGGCGTGCCCATCGGGGTCGAGCTGAGCAGCGGCGGGCTCTCGATGGCTGGCAACTCGAGGGGGAACACGAAGTTGTGGAGGGCACGGAGCATGAGCGCCAGCTGCTTGACGGCCGACTGACGGTCCACCGTCGACATCTGCTGCCAGCATTGGCTGAGCACCCGTCCGGGCAAGCGCCGCATGATCAGGTGATCGGCCCCGATCTCGCCCCCGTAGTGCACGATCGGCGGATAGCCGAGCTCGGCGGGCAGGAAGGGCGCGAGGAGGGCCTCGCGCTCGAGGCGGTGGTCCTGGCGCCGGTTCAGGCGGACGATGTGCTCGCCGCCGACCCAGACCTCGTTGGTCACGCTTCGCAGCGGGATGAGGGTGACATCGGAACTCAGGCCGGCATCGACCAGTGCCGCTCGTGCCCTTGCCTCGGCGAGTGCGCTCATGGGAGGACCGGTCGCGTCGTCATCGCTATCCAGTCGGCCCCTACCCCCATGGACTTGAGGTTGGCAGGACGAGCTTCGTCGGTCACGGTCACGGCATCGGAGAAGGAAGCGCAGGCCCAGGAGCCCGGGGCAGCGCCCGCCGGTCAGGATCCGTCCCAGACCATCGAGTGGTCGACGGCCCCCGTCAGGAGCTCGGCGGGGTCGTGACGGTCGATGTGCCCGATCAGGCCCCGGTACACGCCGTAGCCCACCAGCTGCTGCAGGCGGGGCGTGAAGCGAGCCACCATCTCGACCGGCAGGCCCAGCTGCTGGTTCTCCTGCTGGCGGATGTAACCGGCGCAGTAGTTCATGGCGACGCCGACGCGTCGATCGTGGGTGGTGTTCGCCCCGCCGCCGTGCCAAAGGCTCCCGTGCCACACCAACACACTTCCCATCGCCATCTCTGCCGGTATCGACTCGTAGTGCCGGCCGTAGGTGGGGGAGTGGTCGAGCGTGTGCGATTTCGGGATGACACGGGTGGCACCGTTCGCCTCGGTGAAGTCGGTGAGGGCCCACATGGTGTTGCAGACGGTGGGCGGGTGCGGCTTCGGGATCGGGATCAACTGGTCGTCGGCATGGATGGGTTGGCTGGTCTCGCCAGGGTCGATGCTGATCGACGACAGCGACGACACCAGGCAGCCGGGGTCGAGCACCGCCTCCACGAGGGGCAGGACCTCGGGGTGCACGGGGATCTGCCGGTAGAGGTCGCCGTGGGCGAGGAGGTTGTAGATGCGGGTGGTGCGGGTCCCCTCGAAGCTGTTCGCGGCCGGGACGATGGCGAGCGCGTCCTCGAGCCGCCGAAGATCGTCGTCGAGGGCGCCGACGAGATCGGGGTCGAGCACGTCCTCGAGGATCGTGTAGCCCTGTCCGGCGATCTCGTCACGGTGCAACGCAAGCGCAGCTGCGTCCATGCCGCCACCCTAGGCTTGCTGGTCATGACCGGGTTCGACGAGGCGGTGGCGGCGGTGATCGCCCGTCTCGGTCCGGGCGACCTCGCTACCTACGGCGAGATCGCCGAGGAGGCGGGATTCCCGGGCGCGGCCCGGGCGGTCGGCCAGGTGCTCTCGGGATCGGACGGGCTCCCCTGGTGGCGCGTCGTCGCCGCGAACGGCCGGCTCGCTCCCGGCCATGAGGTCGACCAGGCGCGGCGTCTGGCGGGCGAGGGGGTCATCGTGGTCGACGGTCGGGTGCGACGGGAACCCTGAGCAGCGATACTGGCTCGATGACGACCCTCATGGAACTGCCGATCAACGCGCTCGACGGCACGCCGTCGAGCCTGGCCGATCACGCTGCGGACAAGGTCGCCCTGGTGGTGAACGTCGCCAGCAAGTGCGGGCTCACCCCCCAGTACTCGGGCCTCGAGCGCATCCAGGAGCGGTACGAGAATCGTGGGTTCACGGTTCTCGGCGTTCCCTGCAACCAGTTCATGGGTCAGGAGCCGGGGACGCCCGAAGAGATCGCCACCTTCTGCAGCACCACCTACGGGGTCACCTTCCCGCTCTACGAGAAGGTCGATGTCAACGGCGACGAGCGCCATCCCATCTATGCCGAGCTCACCCGGACCGCCGACGGTGAAGGGGTGGACGGCGACATCCGCTGGAACTTCGAGAAGTTCCTGCTCTCGCCCGCGGGCGAGGTCGTGGCGCGCTTCGCGCCCACCGTCGAGCCCGAGGCCGACGAGGTGACGGCGGCCATCGAGGCCCTGTTGCCGTCATGATCTGAGCGGCCCGGTTCCCCGGCAGCGCGGTCGGTGCGGGGGGATCGTGGCCCGCTCGGGTACCCTGGTGTCGCGAGCTGGACGCCCGATCCTCATCCGGTGACGTGGCTCGCGGGTCGACCTCTTCGCTTCTTTTCTGATTGTGGTGAGTGGCCGGGGACGACCCCCCTCTCGAAATCACAACAGAACCGGAGCATTTCAGTGGCCACCTTCGACGCGCTGGGCGTGTCTGGTGATCTCGTCGCGGCCCTTGCCGCCCGCGGGATCACCGAAGCCTTCCCCATCCAGGAACTCACCATTCCCGATGCACTTGCCGGACGCGACGTCTGCGGCAAGGCCAAGACCGGCTCGGGCAAGACCCTGGCCTTCGGGCTGCCGGTGCTCGACCGCCAGAAGAAGGCCGAGCCCCGTCGGCCCACCGCCATCGCGCTCGTGCCCACGCGTGAGCTCGCCATCCAGGTGTGCGAGGAGCTGGCGCCGCTGGCAGAGCGCCGTGGCCTCTCGGTGGTCGCGGTGTACGGCGGCGCCGACATGGATCGCCAGATCAAGGCCTTCGCCAACGGTGTCGACTTCGTGGTGGCCACGCCCGGTCGCATGATCGACCTGCTCGAGCGCAACGAGGTCTCGGTCGCCGCGCTCGACCACGTGATCGTCGACGAGGCCGACCGCATGGCCGACATGGGCTTCCTGCCCCAGGTCGAGTGGATCCTGCGCAACGTCGAGGGCACGCACCAGACGCTGCTCTTCTCGGCCACCCTCGACGGCGTGGTCGACACGCTCGTGAAGCGCTACCAGCACGACCCCGTCTTCCACGAGGTCGAGTCGGTCAACGTCACCGTCGACGAGATGGAGCACCGCTTCTTCCAGGTGCACCAGATGGACAAGCCCAAGGTGGCGGCGTCGATCTCTCGTGGCGCCGACCGCACCCTCGTCTTCGTCCGCACGAAGCGGGGCGCCGACCGCCTGGCCGAGCAGCTCGAACGTGAAGGTGTCGACGCGGCGCCGATCCACGGCGACCTGCCCCAGCGGGCGCGTGAGCGGGCGCTCGCCGACTTCTCCGAGGGCAAGCTCGCCGTGCTCGTGGCCACCGACGTGGCGGCCCGCGGCATCCACGTGGACGACATCGACATCGTCGTGCACTACGACCCGCCCGAGGACCACAAGTCGTACCTGCACCGTTCGGGGCGCACCGCCCGCGCCGGCGAGTCGGGCGTGGTGGCCACCCTGGTGCTGTGGGACCAGGAGCTGGCGGTCAAGCGCCTCCAGACCCGCATCGGGGTCTCCCAGCCGCTCGTCGAGGTCTTCTCCAACGACAAGCGCCTGGCCGATCTCCACGCATGGGACCCCGAGAAGGACCTCGCCTCGGCCTAGCTCAGGTCGTCGAAGGCAAAGGCATAGCTGAGGGCGGTGAGCGAGAGGCCGTCGGTCACCTGTCCCTCGGCGATCAGCCTTCGCACGTCGTCCGGCTGGTGCCAGGCGACCTCTTGGGCCTCGGTGACGTCGGTCGGCTCGCCCACACGGGTGGCGCCGTCGGCCACGAAGGTGTGGAACCACTGGTCGCTGCTGCCCCCACTGGGGCGGAACTGCACGAGTGGTCGAAGCGGGCCGGGCTGCCATCCGGTCTCCTCGAGCGCTTCGCGCTCGGCGGCGGCGAGCGCGGACTCGCCGGGCTCGATGCGTCCGGCCGGGATCTCCCAGCCCCAGACGTCGGTGATGAAGCGGTGACGCCAGATCAGGAGGACGCCTTGGTCGCGGTCGTGCACGACCGCACCTGCGGCCTGCTGCGGGAAGCGGATCACGTGGTGCTCGAAGCGCTGGCCGTCCGGCAGTTCGACGTCGGCGAGGTGCAGTCCCATCCAGGGGCTCTCGTAGACCGCCCGCTCGCCGTGGATCGTCCAACGCATCGCCCGATCCTACGATCCGGTCGGTGACCTCGGTTCTCGGCGACTACCTGACGGGCCTTCGGCATCACGCCGCGGTGTCGGGACTGGGTGCCGTCGAGGTGCTCGGCGGTCTCTCCCTCCATCTCGCGGCGTCGATGGCTGGCCCCGAGGAGCAGCAGCGGGTGAGTGGGATCTGGCCCGATGTCGCCGCCTCGTCGGGCGATGCGGTTCCGCCCGATGTCGTGCCTCCGGGCGAAATCGCCGGTCCGGATCTGCTCGGTTGGGCCTACGAGGCCCTGTCCGACCGCGATCAACGGCGGCGAGGGCTCCACTACACGCCGTCGGCGATCGCCGAGCGGCTGGCGACGATCGCGCTCGACGGGATGGGCGACGCTCCGGTGGTCTGCGACCCAGCCTGTGGTGGCGGGGCGTTCCTGCTGGCCGCGGGCCGGGCCCTCGAGACGCCCACGTTGGCCCGTGACCGCATCGTGGCCGAGCTGCTCGTGGGGATCGATATCGACCCGCTCGCCGTGGCCGTCGCCACGACAGCGCTGGTGCTCTGGGCGGGTGGAGGTGACCCCGTCCCGCGGGTGGTCCGAGCGGACTCGCTCACGACGGCGTCGTGGCCCCACTCGGGGCCGGAGGGGTTCGACGTGGTGGTGGGGAACCCGCCGTTCCAGAGCCAGCTCGGGGCGCTGACCGCAAGATCCCGGGCAGAGGCCGGCCGGGTCGCCGCCGCACTCGGCGCTGGTTCCGGTGGGTACGTCGACACCGCCGCGTTGTTCCTGCTGGCGGCCACGAGCCATGCCCGGCCCGGTGGCCGGGTGCTGCTCATCCAGCCGCAGTCGGTGCTGGCCAGCCGCGACACGGCGACCGTGCGGCGCCAACTCGAGGGGACCGCAGCCCTCGAGGGGCTCTGGGTGTGCGACGAGCCCGTCTTCGAGGCGGCCACGCGCGTGTGTGCCCCGCTCTTGCGGCCGGGTGTCGCGCCGGACCCGACCGTCCGTCGCTGGCAGGGCCCCGAGGTTGGTCCGGCGCCGGGCTCGGATCGGCCGGCCGCTGCGTCGTGGGCGCCCCTTGCCGCGGGCCTCCGCGGCGTGCCCGCCGTGGCTCTGCGCGGCAAGGCCCTTGCTGACCTGGGGCAGGCGACTGCCGGCTTCCGCCGGGAGTTCTACGGCTTGGTGCCTTTCGTGCGAGAGGCGTCGGGCGATGCCGACGAGCGGCCGCTGGTCACGAGCGGGCTCATCGACCCAGGGGAGTGCGCGTGGGGCCGGCGAGACGCCCGGTTCGCCAAGATCCGCTGGCGGGCGCCGGTCGTCGATCTGGCGGGATTGGCCCAGGACGACCCCGCACTGAGCCGTTGGGTGCGCGAGCGCCTCGTGCCCAAAGTGCTCGTGGCCACCCAGACCCGGGTGGTGGAGGCGGTGGCCGACCGGGAGGGCCGACTGGTGCCGTCGACGCCGGTCGTCAGCGTCGCCGTCGACCCTGATCGACTCTGGCACGTCGTCGCCGCCCTGTCGGCTCCGCCTGTCACTGCCTGGGCGCTGCACCTCAGTGCTGGTACGGCGCTGTCTCCCGACGCGCTCAAGCTCTCGGCCGGTCAGGTGCGACGGGTTCCGGCCCCGGTGGACGCGGGCGCGTGGGAGGAGGGCGCCCGTCTCGCCGCGGTGGTGCACGCAGCGGACGACGCCGTCGCTCGACGCGAAGCGCTCGTGGCCATGGGTGCCGTCATGGTGGCCGCGTACGACGTCGACGAGCCCGATGCACTGTTGCGATGGTGGTCGGGTCGTCTACCCCGATCCGAAAAGGACCGGGACGGTCGGTAGCCTCGCTCCGTGAACGGTGACGACCTGCGGGCCCGCCTCGCGACCGGTGAACCGGTCCTCATGCCCGGCGTCTGGGATGCCGTGTCGGCGCGCCTGAGCGAGCAGGCGGGCTTCGACACGGTGTTCCTCTCGGGCTACTGCGTCTCGGGCACGCTGCTGGGCCTTCCCGACTTCGGCTACCTCACGCAGGGCGAGATGGCCGAGGTGGCCCGCCGCGTCTGCCGGGCAGTGCCCGACACCATGGTCGTGGTCGACGCCGACACGGGCTACGGGAACCCGCTCAACACCATGAGGACCATCGAGCTCTGGGAGCACGCGGGGGCCGCGGGCCTCTTCATCGAGGACCAGGTGTGGCCCAAGCGGTGTGGTCACATGGCTGGCAAGGCGGTGGTGCCCCGCGACGAATGGCTGGCGAAGCTGCGCGCGGCCGTGGCGAGTCGCGACTCCCTGTTCGTCACGGCGCGCACCGACGCCAGAGCGGCGATCGGCATCGACGAGGCGTGCGAGCGCGCCCGGATGGCGGCAGGGATCGGTGTCGACGCGGTGTTCGTGGAGGCGCCCGAATCCGTCGCCGAGCTCGAAGCCATCGCCGCCGCCCTGCCCGACTGCATCCGGGTGGCCAACATGGTCGAGGCGGGCAGGACGCCGCTGCTCACGCCCACCGAGCTGCACGACCTGGGTTTCGATCTCATCGTCTCGCCCCTCACCAACCTGTTCTCGTTCACCCGGGCGGTCACCGACACGCTCGCGATCCTGCGTGACGAAGGCTCGCTGCGCGACCACCTCGATCGCCTGGTCACCTTCGACGAGTTCAACGCCCTGGTCGATCTCGACGCTCACTACGAGCGTGAAGCGCGTTTCGCAGCAGATGAACACACGCGCTGAGGGCGCGCCTCGGTCCTGCGCGCCGCGACCGTGAGCGCCTCCCCCGTGGCGCCCACCGAGTCGCCGGCCGCGGTCGTGCTCGGCCACAACGCCCTCGTGCTCCTCGGTCTCTCGGGTCTCGCGCTGGCCCAGCCTCTGCTCGACCTGTTCGGCAGGAACCCCGAATTCTTCGTGGCCAAGGACGCGTCGGGTGGCGACGTCGTGCGGTTCGGCCTTGCGGTGACGTTCCTGGTGCCGGCCGTGCTCATCGCGCTCGAGGTGGTGGCCTACGGCGTCGCGAGGCCGGTGGTCCCGGCTGTGCACACGGCGTTCGTCGGCGCTCTGGGTGCCGCCCTGGGCCTCACGATCGTTCGCCAGCTTTCCCTGGACGCGACGCTGGTGGTGATGGCCTTGGCGATCGGCGCCGGCGTGGCCATGGCGGTCGGCGAGCGCCGGTGGCACGGCCTGCGGATGGCGCTGCGCCTGCTGGCCCTCTCCCCGCTCGTGTTCCTGGGCTTCTACCTCGGCCTCTCGTCGTCATCCCGCCTCATCTGGGGGTCAGAGGCGCAGGTCGCCACCGATGTGGAGGTCGGGAGTGATTCGCCGGTCGTCGAGATCGTCCTCGACGAGTTCCCGTTGGCCTCGATCCTGTCGCCCGACGGCATGATCAACGCCGCCCGATTCCCCGGCTTCGCCAGGTTGGCCGCCGGGTCGAGTTGGTTCCGTAACGCCAGCTCGGTGTCGTGGCAGACCGAGCACAGCGTCCCGAGCGTCCTCACGGGCGACCTGCCGAGGGCCAACGAGATTGCCACCTCGATGGACCACCCGCGCAACCTGTTCACCCTGCTGGGCGGCAGCTACCGAATGCACGTCAGTGAGCAGATCACCGAGCTGTGCCCATCGAGCATCTGCGTGCAGAGCGGGGTGGCCGCTCGAGCATCGTCCCCACCGGGCCTGGCGGCGTCACTCCTCGATGCCGCCGTCGTCTACGGGCATGCCGCCCTTCCCTCGGCCATCCGGAGCCATCTGCCCTCGATCGGCCATTCGTGGGGCGGATTCGTGGCTGACGCCGGGGGTTCCGCCGCCAGTGTGGTCACCCTCGACCCGGCGGCGATCCCCGCCGGTGGCTCCAACGGCGGCTCGGGCAACGAGTTCGCTGCATTCGCCCGCTGGAGAGCGCTCGGGGTGGGCGGCCAGGCACCGCCGGCGCAGGGCGCCATCCTCGAGGACCTCATCGACAGCGCGTCGAAGCCCGGCGACGGACGCCTCTCCTTCGCCCACGTGGTCCTTCCCCATTTCCCCTGGCAGATGACCCCCAGCGGGCACCGCTACAGCTCCAGAGCCGATCTGCCGAGCTTCACCGAGCGGACGGTGTGGCCCGACGACGAGTTCGTGGTGCGCCAGGCGCAGCAGGAGCACCTGCTGCAGGTCGGGTACGTCGACACCCTCATCGGCGAGTTGATCGACAGGATGCAGGCCGCCGGAACGTGGGATGACGCTCTTGTCGTGGTGGTGGCGGACCACGGGGCGAGCTTCCGCCCCGGGGGCCCACCACGCGTGCCCACCGACGAGAACGTGGACGACATCTACCGGATCCCCTACTTCGTCAAGGCGCCCGGCCAGTCCGCCGCGGAGGTGCGCGACGACAACGCTCGGCTGATCGACGTGCTGCCGACCATGGTCGACGTGCTCGACCTGGAGACCGATTGGGAGTTCGACGGCCGCTCCCTGTTCGGCAACACCCCCCCGCCCGAGGACAAGGAGGTGGTGGGGAACCTCGGGCCGACGTCCATTCCGGTGTCGACCGAAGGCCTCTTGAAGGTGGTGGCCCTCAATGAGCGCCGCTTCGGTCGCGATCCCGGATGGCGGGGGGTGCTGGCGGTGGGGCCCTATGGCGACGCCGTGGGCTCGAACCTCAGCGACCTCCCGGCGACGGGTGCTTCCGCGCTCGAGTGGTCCATCGACCAGGAGGAGGCCCTCGCCACCGTCGACCTGTCGAGCGGCTTCGTGCCGATCCTCGTGTCGGGCCGCCTGGAGCTTCCGCCCGGCGAGCATCTTCCCCGCTCGGTGCTGGTGGTGGTGAACGGGACGGTGGCGGGGGTCGGCGGCGACTTCCATCGTTCAGATGGCCACTACACCTTCACGGCGCTGCTCGGCGAGTGGCTCATCCAGGACGGAGCGAACACGGTCGATCTGCTCGTTCCGCACGGAGACGTCGGCCGGGCCCGTTACGCCGTCGCCACCCATGTCGATCGGCCGACCTACGAGCTCCACCGCCATCGGCTCGTGCCGACCGACCGGGGTCGGCCCGCCCTCCCGGTCACGGCACCCTCCGACGAACGGCGACTCGAGGTCGAGTCGGCCTTCGAGGACCTCCAGACCCTGGCGGTCAAGGGGTGGGCAGCGGACCTCGGGACGGCGGCGCTCCCCGATGCCGTGCTCGTCTTCGCTGATGGCGAGCAGGTGGGCGTCGCCAGCCCTCGCCGCCGGTTCGACCTGGACCCGGCTCTGGGTGACGGAGGTACCGAGGCGGGCTTCGAGGAGGTGGTCCGCGCGGGAGCGGCGCCTCGGGGCGCCGCCATCGAGGTGGTGGCCGTCTTCGGTGACCGGGCCGTCCGTGTCGGCGTCACCCCGGATCGCTGACCATGCGGTCGGGTGCGGTGCTCGACCCGGACCGTTCCCGGTTGACGGCACCCGCCGTCGCGTGGTTCGCTCGTGCAGACATCACGAGTGGCCCGAGTCTCGGGTCCGGCAACCTGGGGGGACACCCAAGGTGCCAGCCCGCCGCCCGGCGGGGATGTGGCCTCATGGGGGCAATGAAGTGTCCACTACTCCCGAAAACCAGCGCTCGACCCGCCACTCCCGATTGGCGATACCTGCCGGGCCACTGCCGGTCACCGGTGCCTGGCGGCCGGGCGACCCGGCCGGCAACCGTCGCTTCCTGGTCGAGGGCGAGGACCGCCCGTTCGCGTTGGAGGGCGGAGGCGCGCTCCGGAACTTCACCGTGGCCTACGAGACATGGGGAGCGCTCGACGACTCGGCGGCCAACGCCGTGCTCGTGTGCCATGCCCTCACCGGTGACGCCCACGCGGCGGGTCGGATGGGGCCGGGGCACCCCACCGTCGGATGGTGGGACGGCCTGATCGGATCTGGTCGGGCCCTCGACACCGATCGCCTCTTCGTCGTGTGTGCGAACGTGCTGGGCGGCTGCCAGGGCACCACGGGGCCCGCGTCGGTCGACCCCGAGACCGGTCGGCCCTACGGCTCCCGCTTCCCGGTTGTCACCATCCGCGACATGGTGAGGTCGCAGGCGCGTTTGGCGGACCACCTGGGTGTCGACCGCTGGCTCGCCGTCGTGGGTGGCTCGATGGGCGGCATGCAGGTCCTCGAGTGGGGGGTGATGCTCCCGGATCGCGTTCGCTCGCTCGTGGCGATGGCGACGACGGCGGCCGCGGGCGCCTGGCAGATTGCCTTCAGTGCGGCGGGACGGCGGGCGGTGGCCCTCGATCGGAACTGGCGGGGCGGCGACTACTACGACGCCGCGCCGGGCAACGGCCCCCACGAGGGCCTGGCCGTGGCGCGCTCGTTGGCGCAGACCACTTACCGCAGCGACGAGGTCTTCCAACGCCGGTTCGGCCGCGACCTGTCCGGGCCGCTGGCCGGATTCGACCTCTGGCAGGACTTCGAGGTCGAGCGTTACCTGCGCTACCACGGCGAGAAGCTGGCCCGACGCTTCGATGCCAACAGCTACCTCGTGCTCAACAAGGCCATGGACCTCCACGATCTCGGCAGGGGCCGTGGCGGGGTGGCATCGGCCCTGGCGCGCGTGGGTGTCCCGACGCTCACCATGAGCATCAGCACCGACACGCTCTACCCGCCGCACCAGCAGCTCGAGCTGCGCGACGGGCTCCGGTCGGCGGGTGCCAGGTGCGACCATGTGATGATCGACAGCCCGCAGGGCCATGACGGCTTCCTGCTCGAGACCGACGAGATCGGCGCCGCGGTCGCCCGGTTCCTCAGCGAGGTGGAGAAGGAAGATGCCTGAACAGCCCGAGCTCGACCCCGGCTGGCTGCCCCAGACCCGCTCGATCCGTGCGGGGCGGCGCGATGACGGCCGTGCGCTGGCCCCCACGTTGTGGCCGACCACCACCTTCGTGACACCCACCGTCGCAGAAGGCCGCGAGATGGCCACGACCGTCGGCGCCGAGCGCTTCTACAGTCGATACGGCAACCCGACCGTCCGTGCCTTCGAGGAGGCCATCGCCGAGCTCGAGAACGCAGAGTCGGCCAGGGCGTTCGCGTCGGGCATGGGAGCGGTGACCGCCGTGGTACTCGGGCTGTGCTCGGCCGGCGACCACATCGTGGCTCAGCGCCAGCTCTACGCCGGCACCCAGCTCCTGCTCCAGATGGCATGTCCGCGGTTCGGGATCGAGGTCACGTTCGTCGACGGCACGGAGCCGGGTGCTTTCGCAGCGGCCGTCGTCCCGGGGAAGACCACCCTGGTGCTGGCCGAGACCCCGGCCAACCCGAAGCTCGCCCTGGTCGACCTCGACGAGATCGGTGCCATCCGCGGGCCCGTCACCGTGGTTGACTCGACCTTCGCCACGCCCCTCGGCCAGCGCCCGCTCGACCACGGCGTCGACCTCGTCCTGCATTCCGCCACCAAGGCGATCGCAGGGCACAACGACGCCAGCCTGGGCGTGGTTGCCGGCACCGAGGAGCTGCTGTCCTGGATCTGGGGGTTCGCCGTGCTCCAGGGGGCCAACGCCTCGCCGTTCGACGCCATGAACGGCCTGCGCGGCCTCCGCACCCTGTCGGTGCGCCTCCGGCAGCAGAGCGAGACCGCGCAGCGGGTGGCAGAGGTGCTCGAAGGGCACGCCAAGGTGGTTTCCGTGCAATACCCCGGCCTGGAGTCCCACCCCCAGCACGACCTGGCCAAACGGCAGATGGACACCTACGGCGGCCTTGTCGCCTTCGATCTCGCCGGTGGCCTCGAGGCGGGCTGCACGTTCGTCGAGTCGGTTCGCCTGGCCCAGTTGGCCACGTCGCTCGGTGGCCCCGAGACGCTCGTCACCCACCCCGCGTCGACCACCCACGTGAACCTCACGCCCGAGGAGCGCGATGCCTCCGACATCGGGCTCGGCTCGATCCGGCTCTCCTGTGGGCTCGAGCACCCCGACGACGTGGTCGCCGACGTGATCCGGGCCCTCGGCGCGATCCCCCACTGAGCATCGCCGTGCCCGAGATGCTGGAGGCCGAGCTCTACCGCCGGACGGCCGAGCGAGCGCTCGGTCGTGAGATCACCGAGGTGTTCGCGCCCGACGCCTGGTACCTCAAGCGCGGACTCACGCCGGCGGTGGCCGCCGACGCCCTCACGGGCCGTCGTCTCGTCGCCGCCCGGCGGATCGGCAAGGAACTGCTGCTCGACACCAGCGATGACGGGCCCGTGCTCGGCGTGCACTTCGGCATGGCCGGCAGGCTCCTCGTGGACGGTGAAGCCGCCATCGACACGCTCGAGTACGTGAAGGGCGCCGAGCGACCGGGGTGGGACCGTTTCGCGCTGCGGTTCGCCGACGGCGGTGACTTCGTCGTGCGGGACTCGCGCCGGCTCGGCGCGGTCGAGCTGGACCCCGACGAGGACCGCTGGGGCGTCGACGCGAGCGTCGTGCGCCCAGGCCAGCTGCGCGCGGTGCTCGACGGCAGCGCGGCGCCACTGAAGGCCCGCATGATGGACCAGTCCCGCCTCGCCGGGATCGGCAACCTGCTCGTCGACGAGATGCTCTGGCGCGCCGGGCTCGACCCCGCCCGTAGCGCCGGCTCGCTGACCCCCGCCGAGCATCGGCGCCTCCATCGGCACCTGCGAACGACCCTCGACGAGTTGATGTCACGGGGCGGCTCGCACACCGGTGATCTGCATCACGCTCGCGAGCGGGGTGGGCTCTGCCCGCGAGACGGCGCTCCCTTGTTGCGTCGGACCGTGGGGGGTCGCACCACCTACTCGTGCCCGCAACATCAGCATTGACGACCGCCGCCCAGCGTGAGCGCTGGAGCGCGGTGGGTCGCAGCCGTTACGATCGGCCACTCGGCGGCTCGGTCGCGGCGCGTATGAAGGGCAACGGGAATGTCGTTGGTTGCTAGGCACACATCCCCGAGGGCAGTTGCGGCTGCGCTGCTGCTGGCACTCGGCCTGATGGTCATGCCTCGCGCCGCCGACGCCGCTTCGACGCAGTTCCCCACCGAGACCACGGTCGCGCCGGGCTTCCCCGCCACGCCCACGACCGGGGTGCTGGTCCCCGGCAGCACTGCGGCCACCAGCATCACCACGCCGACGACGTCAGCGGGTCCCACCCAGGTGGAGGAGCCGCCCGGGGCCGCCACCTCAGGTGATCCCCTGGCCGGCCGCACCGTGTGGATGGCCATCGGCGGCCTCGTGTGCGTCGCCTTCCTGATCCTGGTGCTCACGATCATCTACGCGCGCCACACCCGTCCGGGGCACTGGAAGGGCGACGAGGGATGGACGCTTCCCGCCGCGCCCGACGACCCGTTCTCGCCCACCGCGGCGGCGTCGGTGTTCGCGCACCAGGAAGACGAACAGGGCTTCTGGTGGGCCGAAGACTGATCGGCGGCGGGCGCCGATTCGCTAGATTGTCGCCATGACCGGAGCGCTCGACGTGGACGCCATGCTGGAGCGGTTCCGGGAGCGGGCGTCCGCAGTGAAGAAGCGGAACCTGCCGCCGGTGGCGGGCGAGGAGCGCGCCAAGTTCATCGCCGCCGCGCAGACCGACTTCTTGGACTTCGGCATCATCGGTGACGCGGAGGGTGCGATCGAGGACGGCTTTCTCGTCCTACGGGTCGACCTCCGCCCCGCCGACAAGCGGGACGACTAGGCGACCGCGGCGGGTGGTCACATGGATCGCCTCCGCTACGAACGGGCGGTGGCGGCGATCGATGCCGCGAACGCCGGCGACCCCAACACGCTGGTGTGGGCGGGTGAGGAGCGCCCGAAGGAGCTGCTTCATTCCGAGTTGATGACGGGGTGGGTCCAGCGGCTCGATGTCGGCGCGTGCGAGGCCCAGTTGCTGGCCGCCCGGGCGCACCACCTGCGTCGGTGGGCACTGCCCCGCACCGACTATCCCGACGGCCGGGCAGGCTACCTGCGCTGGCGCAGGGCGCTCCGCCGGCAACATGTCGCCGAGGTGGAGATGATCCTGGTCGACCTCGACTACGGCCCCGAAGAGATCGAACACGTCCAGGAGCTCATCGCCAAGAGTGGCCGCGCACCGGCGCTCGAGGCCCAGACCCACGAGGACGCGTTGTGTCTGGTCTTCCTCCAGACCCAGCTCTCGGCCCTGGCCGATCGGCTCGGTGATGTGAGGACCGTCGAGGTGCTGCGGCGGACCATCGCCAAGATGAGCCCCGAGGGTCTCAGACGGGCGATTGCGCTCCCTCTGTCGCGGCGAGAGCGATCGCTGGTCGAGCGGGCGAGCACCTGAGCAGGCCTCCGGCACGGCGACCTGGATGCGTGTCGTACGCTGGGCGCCGTAGCCGATCACTCAGGGAGAAATCAGCCAATGGTCTGTGGCAGCTGCGGGGCTTCGAACATCGACGGCGCGAAGTTCTGCACGACGTGCGGCGCGTCGGTGGACGCGGTGGACCCGGTGACGTCCACACCGCCGGATTCCACACCGCCGGATTCCACACCGCCGGATTCCACACCGCCGGATTCCACACCGCCGGATTCCACACCGCCGGATTCCACCTCGACGGATTCCACCTCGACGGATTCGCCCGTCGAGCCGGTTCCGCCGGCGTTTGCTCCTCCGGGCGCACCGCCACCGCCGCCGCCATCCATGGCGCCACCACCCTCCGCGATGCCGCCACCACCTTCCATGGTGCCGCCACCAGCGATGCCGCCGCCCCCGATGGCACCGCCGCCGCCGCCATTCATGCCGCCGCCGGTGCCGCCTCAGATGGCACCGCCGCCGCCGTCCATGCCGCCCCCGATGCCGCCGCCGCCCCAGATGGCACCGCCGCCGCCGTCCATGCCGCCCCCGATGCCGCCGCCGTATCCTGCTGCAGCTCCGCTTCCTGTTCCCGGTATGCCGCCACCGCCCGGTATGCCGCCACCGCCGGGTATGCCGCCGCCCCCGGTGCCGTCCGGTCCGATCGACCCGCACCAACTGGGATTGGCCGTCGGTCGCCTCGGATCGGCCGCTCGCCGCCACGGCAAGGTCTCGTTCGCGGTGGCGTCTGCCCTGCTCGAGCCGGGCGAGGTGGTCGAGGCCATCGTCCAGGGTCGGCTTCTCGGTGAGGTCGGGGTGGCCGTGCTCACGGCCACCCGCGTCCTGCTCGTGAACGAGGCGCAGTGGAAGCCGACGATAGAGAGCGTCGACGTCGAGCCTTCCCTTGTCGTCCAAGGCTGGCAGGACGACAAGGTCGCCTCGCTCGTCTTCCGGTCCGGCGACCGAGCGGTCACGCTCGAGCAGATCGGCGATCGGGCCTTGGCCCAGGAGATGGCCGGTCGGGTTCGGGCCAAGGTGGCCGAGGCGGGCTGACGCCCGGGCCTGTCGGACCGCTCGCCGGCGCGGCTACAATCGGCTGTCCCACGCGGATGTGGCTCAGTGGTAGAGCATCACCTTGCCAAGGTGAGGGTCGCGGGTTCGAATCCCGTCATCCGCTCCAACGTCGCCTGGTCACCAGGCATCGCGATAGGCCGGTCCCAGGCTCGATACGACAGCAGGCAACCGGACTCGGCGGTCAGTAGTCCTTGGCGCCGAGCGCAGCCAGGCGCTCGGCCATGGCCGCGAAGATCGGTTCGGCCAGCTCGGGATTGTCCAGGATCATCCCTCGGAAGTCCCGGCCTTCGATGACCTCGAGCGACATGTCGGTCGTCGCCACCACTGAAGCCGTTCGGGTTCGATCGGACAACAGGGCGATCTCGCCGAAGAAGTCGCCGGGACCGTAGTGCGCAATGGTCTCGTCTCCCCGTTTCACGTCGGCCTCGCCCTCGACGATGGCCATGAACTCGCGCCCGAGCTCGCCTTCGCGAAGGAGAGTTCGGCCGGCGGACACCTCGACCAACGTCGTGAGGCCAGCGACGTTGCGGAGGTGCCGGTCGGAGAGGTGGCTGAACAGCGGCACCTGGGCGAGCTGCTCATCGATGGGGTCTCGCATGTCACTGCCTCCTGGTCGTCATCAGTCTGCCTTGTCGACCGGGCGCGCGCCGGTTTCCTCGGCATCGTGGCCGCGGGCTCATCCCACGGCTGCGGGTCCCGGCCGTGCGGTCCGCCAACCGTTCCCCTCGATCGACCGAGAGCTGAGCACGATGACCTGGTCGGCGGTCACCATATCCCGATCGTCGGTGCCGGTCGGTCCGGCCGGGCCCGGGGGGTCAGCGGCTACAGTGAGCCCATCAGGGCGGCGTGGCCGAGTGGTTCAGGCAGGGGCCTGCAAAGCCCCGTACGCGGGTTCGATTCCCGCCGCCGCCTCCAATGCTGGTGACATCGCGTGGTCGGCGCGGGTCGCGTCGGTCGCACCTGGTACGCTCCACGAGTGGTGAAACGACCACTTATAGTGGTTAGATCTTCATTGACCGGCGAAAAGGCGAAATGACGTGGGTGGATACTCCTGTCCGAGAGGGTTCGCTCGTGCGTCGCGTCGGTGGGGGGTCACGGCGGTGGCGATCACCATGGTCGCCACCGTTGCCGGTCCCGGCCTGTTGGCGGCCTCGCCGGCCGCCGCCCGTCCCGCACCCAAGCCCGGGGCCGCAACGGGCGACCTGACCGCGGCCGCAGGAGCGGGCGCGTCGGTCTCGTTCGCGGGCCAGGGTGGCCCGGTGCAGTTCGTCGGCGTGCCCAACGGCCAGTCGATCGCCGTGGACGGCGCAACCGGTGGGCCCGGAACCGTCGCCGACGCGTTCGTTAGCCAGTACGGCGGCGCCTTCGGTGAGCCATCGCCGGACCGCGACCTGGAGCGCGAAGGGGCGACGCCGATGGCGGCGGGGGGCAAGAGCGTGCGCTACCAGCAGCTGGACGGCGGCGTGCCCGTCCTCGCCGCAGAATTGCGGGTGCAGGTCACCGGGTCCGGCTCTGTGGTCTCGGCCGGCGGCGAGTTGAGCACCAAGGCATCGGTCGATCCCTCGCCGGCAGTGTCGGCAGCGGCCGCCAGGGCCGCCGCTGTCGGTTCGGTCGCCGACGCGCGGGGGCTCGACCAGTCCACCCTCTCCGCCTCGGCGCCCACCGTGTGGGTGTACGACCCCAGCCTCATCGGCGAGCCGTCGGCCCCGAGTCGGCTCGTCTGGCGGCTCGAGGTCACCGGCGATGGCACCGTGCCGGTTCGCGAGCTGGTGCTCGTCGATGCCGTCACCGGCACCCTGGCCCTGCAGATCGACCTGATCACGCCGGCCCGCACCCGTCGTGTGTGCGACAACCAGAACGTCGCCGGCGCGTCCTACAGCTGCCCCGCGCCGGGCGCCCGGGCCGAGGGCCAGGGGCCGACGGGCATCGGCGAGGTCGACAAGGCCTACGACCTGAGCGGCCTCACCTACGACTTCTACCAGAGCCGTTTCGGGCGTGACAGCATCAACGGCTCCGGCCTGCCGCTCATCTCGACCGTTCGGCACTGCCCTGATGCCGCCAATTGCCCCTACGCGAACGCGTTCTGGGACGGCAGCCAGATGGTCTACGGTGACACCTTCGCGGGCGCCGATGACGTGGTCGCCCACGAGCTCACCCACGGCGTCACCGAGTACACGTCGGGTCTCGTGTACCTGAACCAGTCGGGGGCGATCAACGAGTCGTTGTCCGACGTGTTCGGCGAGTACATGGACCTCACCGACGGCACCGGGAACGATGCCGCCTCGGTCCGCTGGGACATGGGCGAAGACCTCCCGATCGGGGCCCTCCGCGACATGGCCGACCCGGGCCGCTTCGGCGACCCCGACAAGATGAGCTCGCCCAACTACTACAACGGGACGGCCGACAGCGGCGGTGTGCACACGAACAGCGGGGTGAACAACAAGGCCGCAGCCCTCATGGTGGACGGTGGCACGTTCAACGGCCGCACGATCACAGGTCTCGGCATCACCAAGTCGGCCCGCATCTACTACGAGACCCAGACGACCCTTCTCGGCTCGGGCAGCGACTACACCGCTCTCGGCAACTTCCTCCCACAGGCGTGCGCGAACGTGGTGGGCGTGGACGGCATCACCGCCGCGGACTGCACCCAGGTGTCGTCCATCGTGGCGGCCACCGAGATGGTGCAGGCGGCGCCTGCGAACGACGCGTTCTCCGCGTCGCAGGCACTCGGCGGTGCGTCCGGCACGACGAACGGCACAACGGTTGGTGCCACCAAGGAGACCGGCGAGCCGAGCCACGCCGGGAACGCCGGGGGTGGCTCGATCTGGTACCGGTTCACCGCCGCGTCCAGCGGGCCGGTGACCATCAACACGACGGGCAGTGGTTTCGACACGCTGCTCGGTGTGTACACGGGCGCTGCGGTCAGTGGGCTCACGGCGGTCGCGTCGAACGACGACAACCCGGCCGGAGGTCTCCAGAGCCTGGTGTCGTTCTCGGCGGTGGCGGGCACCACGTACCGCATCGCGGTCGACGGCTACAGCGGTGTGAAGGGGGCCGTGACGCTCAACTGGACCGTTCCGGCCGTCCCGGCGCCTGCGAACGACGCCTTCTCGGCGTCGCAGGCGCTGGCCGGTGCGTCCGGCACGACGAACGGCACCACCGTTGGCGCCACCAAGGAGACCGGTGAGCCGAGCCACGCCGGCGAGGCCGGGGGTGGCTCGATCTGGTACCGGTTCACCGCGCCGACGAGCGGTGCGACCACCATCAACACGACCGGCAGCGGGTTCGACACACTTCTCGGTGTGTACACGGGCGCTTCGGTCACGGGGCTCACCGAGGTCGCGTCGAACGACGACAACCCGGCCGGGGGCTTCCAGAGTCTGGTGTCGTTCTCGGCGGTGGCGGGCACCACGTACCGCATCGCGGTCGACGGCTACAGCGGTGTGAAGGGGGCCGTGACCCTCACCTGGGCGTTCCCCGCCGCACCGCTGCCGACCGGGGTGTCCGGCACCGTGACCGAGACCGGATCGGGCGCGCCGGTGGCAGGCGCCTGGGTGGCCGTGCTGCGTGCCGCCGACTTCTCGGTGGCGGGTGGAGCGACCGCCGATGCCGGGGGCAACTACAGCGCCCTGGTCGCGGCCGGGTCGTACTACCTGTACGTGATCGACCCGTCCGGCGCACACGCGTCCTCGTTCTTCGGGGCACCGACAACGGTGACGGTGACCACGGGCAGCATGGTCGACAAGGACCCGGCCCTGGCGTCCACCCGGGGATCGGTCACCGGGACGGTGGTCGAGGACGCCACCGGCACCCCCGTCGGCGGGGCCTGGGCCGTCGCGTTGAATGCATCGACCGGTGAGCCCGAAACCGGTGTGGTGGCCAACGCGTCGGGCCAGTTCACCCTCTCCGGCCTCACTGCGGGCAACCACCTGATGGTGTACTTCGACCCGACCGGTGCCCATGCCACGGAGTTCTACGCCAACTCGTCGACCGCGACCGGAGCGACACCGGTGGTGGTCCCTGGCGGTGGCTCGACGGTGGCCAACGATTCGATGGCGACTCAGACGATCACCCCGGGCAGCGCGAACCTGTCGGGCGTCGTCACCGAGACGGGCACGAACAGCCAACTCGGCGGTGTGTTCGTGATAGCCCTGCGGGCCGCCGACTTCCGGCTCGCCTCGGCTGCGGTCACCAACGCCTCGGGCGCCTACAGCCTGAACGTCCAGTCGGGTGCATACAAGCTTGGATTCCTGGACCGCGCCGGTCGCCACTCGATGGAATGGCACCTCAACCAGCCCTCCAGTGGCATCGCCAACGCCGCATCGGTTTCGGCCCCGGCGGTCGTGAACGCCGCACTCGACACCAACTCGGGTTCGATGGCGGGCACCATCACCGACGACCCCTCGGGTACCCCGATCCCGGGCGCATGGGTGCTGGCGATCGGCCCGAACGGTGTTGCCGGCGGCGCGATCACGGCGGCCAACGGCACGTACACCCTGGCCGGCCTGCCCGCGGGCGTCTACCGGGCCGTCTTCATCGACCCGTCGGGGAGCCACGTGCAGGAGTACTGGAGCAACAGCCCCAGCTATGCGGGTGCGAACCCCATCTCGATTGCTGCGGGCGCCGCCACCACGATCAGCGCGGCCATCACCCATACGTAGAGGCGCCGACCTACCATCGCGGCAATGCCTCCGGGACCCTTTGTGCCCACTCATGTCGTGCCGGCGGTCGGCATGCCCTACTGGGCGCAGCCCGACGCCAATCGGCCGCCCGACGGCCAGGTGGAGCCGGGCCTCCCGGTCCAGATGGTCGCGCGGTCAGGAGGTTGGGCCCACGTGCGGTTCAGCAACGGCGGTGAGGCCTGGGTGGACGGCGGGGCCCTGCAGCAGTCGCACGGAGCCCGGGGGATCTTCTCGCCGACGCACCGGATCCCGCGTGCCGGGATGGATGCCCGAGCCCGGCCCGACGCCGCAGACCCTGTCGTGACCCGACTCCAGGCCGGGCTGGCGGCCCAGATCCTGACGGAGCGGAACGGGTGGGCCGAGGTCCGGTTCGAGAACGGGTGGGAGACGTGGGTCGACGGGCGCCAGCTCGCGCCCTTTGGCGCCTCGGGCCGTCAGGCGGGCGGTCGGGCGTTCCCGGTCGCCTCCTGGCTGCCGATGCTCGGTGCGACGACGGTCCTCTCCGGCAGCTTCCTGGCCTGGTACTCGGTACTGGGCTCGTCGATCTCGGCCTGGGACCTCCCCATCGCCAGCCTCTTCGACAAGACGTCGACCAGCACCGCCCCGGACGCCGGGTGGTTGCTCCTGGTGGTGCTCGTCGTGGTCATCCCGCTCGTGACCCGCCGTCCGCTGCCCCGGCCGCTGTTGGGCGTGTTGGGCGCCGTGCCCGTCGTCGTCGCCATGCTCGCCCTGCGTCTGTACACCGAGTTCCCCTCGCCTCGCCCCGGCCTGGGGTCCGGGCTGTTCTTGACCCTCGTCGGCGGTGCGATGATTGCCGCCTCGGCGTTGGTGCCTCCCACCGTCTGAGTCCGCAACACGCGCCGCAGGGTCGGTCGGCCGCGGACCGGTAGCGTCGGTCCTGTGGTCGCCGACCCGAACGCCGACACCCCCGGCTCGGAGGCGCGGTCCGTCGCCCACGATGCGGCCGAGCGCCGCATGGGCACGCTGGCCGGGATCGCGGCGTACTCGCTCTGGGGGCTCTTCCCACTCGTCTTCCACCAGCTGCAGTCCGTCGGCGCGGGAGAGATCCTGCTGCACCGCATCGTCTGGTCGTTCGCTGTGGTGGTTCTCATCCTGGTCTTCCGACATGACCGGTCCGGTTTCGGCTGGCTCCGCGTGCACCCGGGCTCGTTGCCGCGCCTGGTGGCTGCGGGTGGCCTGGTCGCAATCAACTGGCTGGTCTACATCTGGGCGGTGAACCACGACCACGTGGTCGAGGCGGCGCTCGGGTACTACGTGAACCCGCTCATCACCGTGGCGCTCGGGATCGTCGTGCTCGGTGAGCACCTGCGACGCCTCCAGATGGTCGCCCTGGGCTTCGGCGTGGCCGCGGTCAGCGTGCTCACGGTGGCCTACGGCCGACTGCCGTGGATCGCCCTGGTCCTGGCCTGCTCGTTCGCCGGTTACGGCTTCTTGAAGAAGGCGGTGTCGGCGCCGGCGACGACGGCGTTGGCGGTCGAGACGGCGGGCCTCCTGCCGTTCGCGCTCGTGGCCATGGTGGTGCTCCACGTGAACGGCGATGCCGCCTTCCTCCACGACGGCGCTCGCCAGGACCTGCTGCTCGTCAGCCTGGGCGTGGTGACGGCGGTGCCCTTGCTGCTGTTCGGCACGGCGGCGAGCCGCATCCCCCTCTCGCTCCTCGGGCTGCTCCAGTACCTGACGCCCACACTCCAGTTGCTGTGTGGCGTCGTCGTGCTGGGCGAGCCACTGCCACCCGAGCGTCTGGCGGGCTTCGTCCTCGTCTGGGTCGCCCTGATCGTGCTGGGCGTCGATGCCGTGCGGTCGGCGCGCGCCCGGGTGGTCGAACCGATGCCGGTGGTCGAGCCGACCTGAACCGGCCCTCCGACCGGCTCCGCCACCGGTCGACGCCCGGCAGTCGTACCCGCCGTGGTGAGAGGATGGGCGGGTGCAGACCCTCGGCGTCCATCACGTGTCGCTCAACGTCACCGACGTGGCGGCTGCGGTGTCGTTCTACGTGGACGTACTGGGGCTCGCCGAACGAGGCGACCGTCCCGACTTCGGTTTCGGGGGGGCGTGGCTCGACGTGGGTGCCCAGCAGATCCACCTGCTCGAGGCGGCTCTGCCGGACGACTGCGGTCAACATGTGGCGCTCCAGGTCCCCGACCTCGTGGCTGCCGTCGCCGAGCTGCGCGACAGGGGCATCCGAGTGAGCGACCCGACCCCCGTGGGAACGGGGCGTCAGGCGTTCCTGCACGATCCGGCCGGCAACCTGATCGAGCTTCAACAGCCGGCGTAGGGCCGCCTACTCGCGGGCGAGGTGCTCGGCGGCGGCGACCTGGCCGGCAACGGCGGTCGCGGCCATCGCGAGCACGACCGCGCGGCCCCGCGGCGCCAGGTGGCGGTAGCCGACCAGGGTGGCGGCCGCGTCGACGCCGTCCACCGCCGCGCCGTACCGGGCCCAGGGCGCGACGTCCTCGCCCCGGTTGAGAGCCCGGAGCGTACCGAGGCCGAGCACGAGGTCGCGTATGCCCAAGGTGCGGAGGAACACCCTGGTGACGGGTCGGGAGGCCTCCGCGCCGGCCCACCCGCGAGCGGCCAGGCCCGGGGCGAGCAGGAGGGCGACGCCGATGGCCACGCGGCCGGCGGCCATGGACCGGACGAGTTGGCGGTAGTCCATCGCGCCCAGTCTGGCAGGTAGTCGGGAGCGAGCGGCTCTCGGAGGCCGTGTGCTCACCTCGGCGGAGGGTGGGAGACTCGTCGGGCCCGATTCGCCGACCACAGAGGAGCGCAGTGGGCGACGCGTGCGCGAAGTGCGGAACCGCTCTACCGGCGGGAGCCGCGTTCTGTCCCGAGTGTGGATCAGCGGCCCTGCCGCCGATGACCGGCCCGCGACTCGGACCGTCCGCCGGCCTGAGGCTGCCCGCGGATCCGTACCCATACCCGGCCGCTTCCGTGCCCGCGGAGTCTGACTTGGGGGGAGCGGCGCGCAACATCACGGCAGGTGCCGTCGGCCTCTCAGGTGCCCTGCTCGTGGGCGTGGCCTCCTTCCTGCCGTGGGCCGCCATCGCCCACTCGTTCCTGACCGCCCGCACCCAGACGGTGAGCGGCTGGGACTGGTTCGACCACGGCGTCGAGACGGGGCCGCACTTCGCTGTCCTCGCGTTGCTAGCGGCGGCGTTGGCAGGCCTGTTGATCAGCCAGGTTGCGCCGCTCGCCGTCCGGATGACCATGGTGGCGGTCGGCGCACTCAGCCTGGGGTTGGCGGCCTACGCGATGAGCGACATCCTCGACCGCAAGGGCAAGGTGCAGACCCTGGGCGATGTGGATGTCACGCTCCGTTACGGCCTGTACGTGCTCGGCATCGGCGCTGCGATGATCCTCGTCGCCGGCGTGGTGGCCAGGCAGCGACCCTGACGCCCATCGTCGGGGGTGTGTCCAGCGGGACACCCTCCGCTAGAGTTCGTCCTTCGGGGCCGTTGGCGCAGTCTGGTAGCGCACCTGCATGACGCGCAGGGGGTCACAGGTTCGAGTCCTGTACGGCCCACGAGAGAAACCCCAGGTCAGGGGCGGTTTTCCCGCCACCGGCCCTGGGGTTTCGTCGCGTCCGGGGGCCTTTGACAGGCAAGTTGACAGGCAAACGCATCACGGTGAGCCATCGCCGAAGAGCGCTTCCATGGCCTCGACCCCACCGTCGATGACCGGGTCGATGCGGTGGCGGTAGACCTCGGCGGTCATGCGAACGCCCTTGTGGCCGAGGATGTCGGCGATCTGCTCCAACGGGATGCCAGCGGCCGACAGGAGCGACGTGCAGGAGTGGCGAAGCTCGTATGGCGTCCAGTGTCCGAGACCCGCCGCATCCGTGGCCCGGGCGAGCGCCCGCCGGAGGTTGCTCGGGTCGATGGGCGTGCCTGCTGAGGTGGTGAACACGAGGTCATCTGGCGGTGATCCCACCCCAGCTCGAAGAAGCTCCTCCGCCTGTTGAACCTTCCGCCGCCGCAACGCGCTGAGCACGGGGCGGGGCATCGCCAGCGGTCGTTCGGACTTGGCGGTCTTGACGTTGCCGAGACGCAGTCCTGCTGGCTCACGCTTGAGCGATCTCCTTACTGCCAGCACGCGACCGTCGAAGTCGATGTCGTCCCATGTCAGGCCCATCGCCTCGCCCGGCCGGAGGCCGTGGAGGAGCATGACCGTGAGTGCGGCCTCCAGCGAGGTGCCTTGGACCGCAGCCAGAAGCCGCTGAGCTTCGTCGACAGTGAGGCTCTTGCGTTCCTCGTGAGTCACCTTCGGGCGGCGAGCAAGCTCCGCCACGTTGCGGTGGAGGTGACCCTCCACCTGCGCCCTGTGCAGTGCCATCTGGAGCACGGATCGAATTCTCATGCAGGTGCTGGAACTGAGACCCCTCTCAGCCTTGCGACGGAGCATCGCCTCCACGTCGGCTGGGGTGAGCGCCTTGAGGCGGACGCGGCCGAAGGCCGGAATCAGGTGCTTCTCGACCATCGAGCGGTACTGCTCGATGGTGTTGGGCGAGAGATCACGGGACAGGTGGTGGGCCAGCCACATCGTGAGCCAAGCAGCCACGGTCAACCGGTCGGACGGCACCGGCAGACCGGCGGCGATGAGCCGCTGCACCTCGCGGAGCTTGTCGGCAGCCTCCCGCCGGGTACGCCCGTAGACGAACTTGCGCTGACGCCTGCCGTCCTCCCAGCCCAAGAGGACCTCGCCCACCCACCGGCCGTCCTTTCGCTGGTAGATCGACCCTTCGCCGTGGCCTCGTCGTTTGCCCATCTTGCGCTCCTTCCGATTGGCACCGGGTTCAGCCTGGCTGGTTCTCCTCGGGATCGCTCAGGCGCGTGACGAACTCCTCGAGCGCTCTCAGGGGTATGCGACGCGATCGCCCGATGGCGACGGACTCGAGGTCGTGGGTGGCCATGAGCTCGTAGATCCGGCTTCGGCTGAGTGAGAGGTAGTGGGCGGCGTCGTCGACCTTGAGTAGGCGTGTGGGAGAGCTGTGCCAGTCGCTCATGTCGGGACCTTCTGCAGGTGGGACTTGAGCTCGCGGAGGAGCCGTCGGGTGATGTGGCCTCGCACGGCTCGGGGCTCTCGGGCCTCGGCGGGGTCGGCGCCAAGTTCTGTGACGCGTTGGTCTCGCTCCTCGACCAGGCTCTGACCCCAGAGGTCGAATGCGGCCTGGACGAGGGCCTCGGTTGTGATCCCGAGGCCGGCGGCGGCGTTACGTTCTGTCTGGCGGGCGGTCGCGGTGTCTGCCGAGTCGGGAGACCGGTACTCGCGGTTGTCGGGTATGTCGTCCACGGTCATGTCGGGGGACCGGCTAGCGGCGTCGGCGAGCATGCGTCTGCTGATCGGCGTGTCGAAGTGGTCGAAGGGTCGAACGTTCTGGAAGGGGCCGCACAGGACTGCCCGTAGTCCTTCGAGTTGGGCTGAGGCTTGGCCGTTGAGGCGGACGATGCCGTCGCCGGCGAGGAGTCGCTCGGGGCTGGCGGCGTAGACGAGGGGGATCGTGGCCCATTCGTCCAGGGGTACCCGTCGGGCACCTCGTTCCGTCTCAGCGGTGATCCGTTCGGTCCAGGGCAGACCGAACTCCTGTGCCCATGCGGCGATCTCGGAACGGGTGAGTCCCTCGGCGACCCGGCACTCGGTCATGTTCCGGCCGATCAACGCGTACAGCCCCTCGGGTTCTTCGACGCCCATGGAACGAAGCCTAGCACATCACGTGTACGAAACGACGTACGGTGATACCGTCCACCGGTGTCTGAGGAGGACCGGCCAACTCAACGGCGACGTTGGCGGAACGGTCGCTCTTCAGACTCGATACCTACCAGTCAACTCACAGGAGGAACGGGTGATGATCTTGAACATGACAGGTGTCAGACCAGTCAACGGCAGCTTCACCGGCGCCGTGCGGGCAGACGCCATCAGCGGATCCGTTGCCGCGAGGTCCCGGACCGTCTAACAGTCCCCACCATGGCCAAATTTCGCACAACCTCAGCCTGGTTACCGAGGAGATGGCGATATGGCGGTGACGGCCAGCGATATGGCGATCCCATTCGACGGCCACTTCGGCGTCGATATGGCGATCCCATTCGACGGCCACTTCGGCGTCGACATGCTGGGCATCGGCTTCCGGGCCGATGTTTGGCCCGGAGCTGGGCGGTGGACACGAAGCAGCGCCGGGTCCTGCGACACCAAGCTGGTGCTGTCGGGTTGCATCGTCAGGGTCAATGCTCGGCGCTGGGACGGGGGTTAGCGAGTCAACCTGGAGTTCAACCCCTCTCGGTTCGTACACGGCGCCGGCTACGGGCTCTGCACTCCCGAGGAGACGCAGATGGCTGTCCGGGAGTGCGTCGGGATGCTCGATGACCTGTTCAAGCCGGTGCGGGACCTCAGCTCTGTCAAGGTTCAGCGCCTCGACGTTGCGAGGGACTTCCACGGGCTGATATTCGCTCACATCGACGCCAAGGCCGGCAGGCAGTGCCCGGAAGCAGTGCCCGAGCCCCCGCAACCGGAGGTTCAGTCCGTTCACGCCACGGCAGAGCGTGGCTGTGGCTCAAGTGGGCTCGGCTTGGCTGGTGCTCTCAGACCCTCACGAAACGGGAACCGTTCCACCGGAAGCGGAGGCGCGTCACGATCGAAGGGCAGCAGTGGGCGTCGTCCGCGTCCCAGGAGTAGACGGTGGTCCTGATGGTGCCGTCGCTGATCTTCGCCTTGGGGTAGGAGATCGCCCAGATGTCGGTGTGGACGTACCGCTCGACAGGGATCCGTCCGAGGAGACGCCGGTCCGACCGGTACACGAAGATGTTGAAGAAGACGTTGTTGCCGCCGTAGGTGCACAACACGTCCATCAACCCGTCGTCGACCCCGTCGCCGGTCACGTCGCCGACCTTGGCTTGGAGCGGCAGGAAGCCGGCCGAGTCGCCCGCACCGACGACCTCGGCGAAGGAGTCGTAAGGGCCGGGCGAATCGGGATGGACGCCGTCCACGTAATGGGCGGCCCGGAAGTCGCACACGCCCGGCACGCGGAGCGTCAACAGGCGATCGACGGTCATTGGCTCCGATTCGACCACCTGCACCTCGGAGCCCCCGGCGACCTCAGGTGCGGCGGCGTCCTGTGCGGCCACGGGAACCTGCGCCCCGACGGTCAAGGTCGCGGCGAGAACGATCGTGCAGAGGGCCGCCCGGCCCAGTCGAAACCTGGTCATGGCCCCGTCCCCTCTCAACCCTCCCACACCGGTCGGGTGCACGGCGAAGCTACCAGACGCCCCGTCGAGCGCCCCTGGGCGCCCTCGGGAGGGCCTATCCCGGCCCGGGCGGGCATTCCCGATGGTTCCCGGAGGGGCGCCGTGAACGCGCCGGTAGCCCCATGTGGGGTTCTCGTTCGGCATGGCGATGGCCAACCGGCGGATCTCGGCGTGGATGGGCGGGCGGCCGGGTCTGGTGGGTTGGGTCCAGTGGCAGGCCACGAGACGGCGATGCCACCCGATGGCCGTGTCCGGTTTTGCGATCAAGAGACCTGGGCGAGACGGGCACGGTCGAACACCGTCGGCAGCGCGGCGGGGATCGTCCGGTCGGTCTCGGTGAACCTCGGGTGGCGCACCTGATGTTGCACCACCAGGACCTGGTGGCGCAGCGCGAGGATCTCGGCGTCGCGGTCGTCGCCGGAAGCGAACAGCCACCCGAGGCGCGTGACGATCAGACGGGCGATCGAAGGAACGAGGTTCATGGCGCCGCCGACGGTACCGGTGAAACTGGCCCGCAGAAGCCGATCCAACCGCTCTCAGGCCGCTGCCGACGCTCCTAATCGCGTCCGCGCTCGTCGACGTTCTCCCTGGTCACGGGCACGGATGACTTTCCGATGCACCCACAGGGTCGCGCCATCCTGGCACCCGACGATGGGCGAAAGAGCGCCCCGCTGGAAGATCCTGCGACCGCGCACAGATGTCATGGCGTCGGATCCCCATTGCATCCCCACACGCGAATCTCGTAAGGGATCGTTCTGTCCTCACACGGGCTGCGGCCGTCGACCACGACCCACTGATCCCCGTCCGCCCGGAAGATGGCGAGGCTCGCCACGTACGGCGGGTCCAAGATGCCCACCGCTGCGAATCCACCCTCGCAACGGGCGCCATGATCCGGATCGACGGTGCCGGGGATGGAACTGTCAGCGAGTGCCTGCTGAGCCGCATCGTTCGTGCAGGGCGGGCCACCCGCCGGCGACTCAGGCAGCGTGGTCGCGGTGGCAGTCGTTGTGGTCGTCGCCGACGGCGAGGTCGAGCCCGCAACGCGGTGGCCGCTGAAGTCGACGATGCACGTCGAGGCGGCGGTTCCCTGTCCGGCCGTGCCCGATCCTTCGAAGTCGGCGCCGTCGTCCGCGACGGTCCCGGCAAGGCCGATCCGCGATCCGTCTGTCTGCACGACGGTGATCTGGAACTCGTCGCCGTCCAGGACCACAGGGGCGTCGAATGTGAGCTCGGAGATCGGGACCATGTCGGGGAACGCCAGCGTCGCCTGACCCGGTTGGAAGACCCACGTCGCGGTTTCCGTGTACGTGGTGGTGCCGTCACTCCCGAGCTCGGACCCACACGTCAGGTTCAACGTCACCGAATACGTGCCTTCGAGGCCGTCCTGCCCGGCAGGGGTGTCGTCGGAGCCGTCGCTCGTCACCGGACGACTGAACTGGCTCCCGGTGTTGATGTCCACGAGGACGAACTGGGTGACCGTCTGAACCGACACCACGACCTGGACGTTCTGCGTGGAGAAGCCGTTCCACGTCGGACCCTGGTAGATCGCCCCGGTGAGCGCCCGCGGGACGAGCAGCGGGTTTCCGCACGCGCAGCGGGCCCGCGGAAGCCCGTGGTCGTCGACGAGCACCGCGGAGCCCGCCTGCAGAACCGACTGGAACGACGTTGCCTGCCCGTTCCGGTAGCCGTGGTTGGTGACACGGGTGTCGTAGCGGAGACGGGTCGGTGTCAGGCCGCGGATGAACGCAGGAATCTCCTCGGCCGTGATGCCTTCGACCGACGCCCATGCCTGGGCCTTGGAGGGGTTCGCCTCGAGGAAGCTGATGAGCTGTTCGCGGTCGCAGGTCGCCTGGTTCTGGGTGCCGCCGTACAGGCCCGGCTGGGAGCCGGGAGCGCTCGCCACTTCCAGGTCGGCCCCCGAGGTTGAACCCCCGGCCTCTTGCGCCGTGACTGCCGAGTCCTGACCGGGCACAGCGACTGATTCGGTGAACGGATCGTCGCCGGTGGCGCCCGCCGGCTGACGGAAGACCTCGTTGACAGATTCCTCTCCACCGCCAGCCACCAGAACAGTGACAACGATGGCGACGAGTGCCACAGCCGCCGCGATCGCCCCGACCACCAACGCCTTGCGAGTCCGGCCCGATCCTCTCGGCAGCGGTGGCGCCGACTCAGACGGTTGTTGCTCGCCTGGCGTCGTCATTCGCCCACCGCCCCGCCCACGACTGTCCCCAACGCTCACCCTCCCTGCAGCCGCCCCACCAGCAGTCACACGATACTCCAGTGCTTCACCCCGTCGGCCGCCGCGCTCGCCCTGGCCGCCGAGATCGCCGGGCCCGCCGGCGCCGACCCCGTGATCGATCTCGACATCTACCGCCAGATCACCGAGGCCGGGGAGCAAGCACGGTGAGCGCGGCGGACACCCTCTACCAGCAGGTCCGTTCGCATCTCGCGTATCTGAAGCTGACCGCCGCCTCCACGGCCAGATCACCGACGGCCCCGGCTACACCACCCCGGCTGCCTTCGAAGCCGACTACAACTACCAGAACGTCCCCACCAGCTAGTGTGCTGGAAGGTTGAAGGGCTGTGAAATGAGGGTCATGTGTCGTCACCGGCTCCTTGGTTGATGGCGGTGCAGTAGCCGGCGAGGCGTTCGAGGATCTCGTCAGCGGTCTTGTGCCAGATGAACGGGGTGGGGTTCTCGTTCCAGGTGGCGGCCCAGGCTTCGATGTCGGCGGCGAGTTC
>JAYRVH010000029.1:0-70420 GCA_041918615.1 Acidimicrobiales bacterium | reverse complement strand
GTAACTTGCTGACGCGCACGCCGTCCCTTCCTCGTTGCCAACCGTTGAACAGCTGGGAACGTACGAAGAGGGCGGCGTGCGTGCGCGGACCCCCACCCCCTCAGCAGGCGCTACCCACCCACGAAGGCGTCAGTTGAGCCCGATTTCCGACCATCACGCCCGTCGAATGGTTGACGGCCAGGGACGTGCTGGGCGGTGAGGCGTCGGACTTCACGCCGTGGCTGCAGCAGCCCGAGACGATGGAGACGTTGGGCGCCGCCTTGAAGCTGGACGAGCTGACCACCATCCGCACCGAACACAACGTGTTCGGGAAGCGCCTCGACATCCTGGCGTCGGCGCTGGACGAGGCCGGCGAGGAGATCCCGGTCTGCATCGAGAACCAATACGGGCAGACCGACGCCGACCACCTGGGACGGCTGATCGCCTACCTGGCCCAACAGGACCGGGGGCGTGCCGTCTGGGTCGTCGAGAGTGCTCACGAAGCCTTCGTCGCCGCGGTGCGATTCCTGAATCGCACGTCGTCCGACGAGGTCGGCTACTACCTCGTCCAGGTTCGGCTCACACATGGAGCGAACGGCGGCTATCAGGTGCATTTCGAGGTCCTGGCGGCGCCGATGGCCTGGGAGCGCACCGGAAAGGCCCGCCAGAGCGGCGCACGCCCGGTGAACGGCACCAAGGCGGACTACCTCCATGCAATCCTCGAGGCAGTCCGTCCAGGTCTCGAGGCCGCTGGCTTCTCTTCGATGAACGCGCACCGCAGCGGGTCGTACCTCCACATTGCTTGGCCGCGTGACCTCTGGATCCGCCAGTTCTCCCAATGGATCGACATCAAGGTCACCAGCGACAGCGCTCGCGTGCCGTTCTACGTCCGCAACCTCCCGACCCGTGATGCGAATACCGCCGCGATGCGCATCATCGAGGACCGCTACGCCGCCGCGGTCGATCAGCGCATGCCGCCAGGCACGCGTCTGGACTGGTATGTCGGCGGGGGCGGGGTTCGAGAGATCGTCCGCGCTCAGCTGAACGGAGCGGGCTACATCGATGGAGACCCGGACGCTGCTGCAGTGTGGGCGGAGCAGGTGGTCCTGGCATGGCTCGACGTCGTTCGCTCCGACCCGATCCCCGACCTTGCCGAACAGGTCGAGGCGGCGCTACCGGGTCAGGGTGACGTGCTGGGCGCCGATGTTGATGACGAAGAGTTCTGAGTCGTCGATCAAGGCTGGGCAGAACGCGTGGGCCGCGCGGGACCTACCCTGTCGGCGTGACAGGGGATCGCCAGCGTGGCGAGCCCTCCTTGATTCCGCTCGACGGCTGACGGACGAGGGCCGAACTGAGTTCACCCGCAGCGAGCTGCTCGACGGCGCGCTTGCCGGCGACCCTTCGAAGCGAGAGGGCTCGCTCGGACCGGTCCTGCAGGGCATGACCGCGAACGCCCCCGGCGGCGTGCCGTCCGCTTGCGGCGAGGTGTTCATCCGGGTGGGGCGCGGCCGGTATGCGCTGCGAGGCACCGGCGAGTCGCGTCTGCCAGAGTCCGCGCTGCGGCCGAATCCGCGCTCTCGTCAGGTCGGTCTCGAAGGACGAGTTGCGGGCCTCATCGGTGACTTCGGTGCTTGCGTCGACTTGTACGACCGTGAGGTTCCGTTCGTGCGATCTGGCCAGCAACAGCTGCACAGGCTGACCATCGAGCGGCGGCGGGAGCTCGGCTCGATCCTGGCTGCCATCGAAGATCCGACTTTCATCTCGCTCTTCAGGTCGACGCTTCGGAAATGGGGCATCGGAACGCGGGGGTCGCGACAGGTCGGCGAGGGCGAGTTCGTACGCGGGCTCCGGTACTGGGCGCCGGAGCTCTCCGATCTCGAGGGCCTGGCTATCGAAGACCTGGGCTCGGATGCAGCCGACGTCAGCGCTCAGGTCTATCGACTCGTGGCAGGCCTGCCCGTGGTCGAGAACAAGGCCAAGGTGGTCGCAGGAACCAAGACGCTCCACCATCTCCTCCCGGACCTCGTACCCCCGATGGACAGAGCCGGGACGGGCGAATTCTTCCGCTGGCAGAAGACCACCGACTTCCAGTACGCCCAGGAGAAGATCTTCACTGAGGGCTTCATCGCCCTCGCCGGAGTCGCCCAGGACACGCGTCCCTCTTCCTACGTTGGAGAAGGGTGGCGGACGAGTCAGAGCAAGGTTCTGGACAACGCGGTGATTGGCTGGTGCAAGTTCCATGAGCTGGTGCCGTGAGCTTCGTTGTGTTGGCGTCCCGCTCTCCTGTGCACCGAATGCCACTTCGTGTTTCCGCCCGCGAGTCTCGATCAGTCGATGCGGCGCAGCCTCTACGTCTCTTCGACCCACCGGCCGACCGGTGAGCAGTAGAGCACCACTCTCGAAGTCAGCACTCGGATGAGTCATCCGAGGGGCTGCGGGGGGACAGGGGGTCGACTGTGTTGTTGTCGACGATCCTCTGCCGTACTGGATGCAACCTCTCAAGCCAGAGCGCCGACCTTGTATCCGCCGGGTTGGTGACGATCGTCGAGCAGCGCCTTCACTTCGTCGACCAGGTCCGGGTCGTGGCGCTCGTCGGGCAGCGCCTCCCGCCAGGGGGCGATGAGGCGGCGTGGAATGACGAGTGCCTGGCCAGTGGTGACCGGGAACGCGTCAGCGATCGCGAACTCGGATGGGTTCGACGCCAACCAGGCGGTCGGCGGGATCTCAGCGAAGGGGTGACGAGGGCGAGGGCACGAAGCGAGTCTGAACCTCATGCTGCTGCCAACGCTGCTCTGCGTAGAGTTGGACGCATGCCGGTTCCAGCGCTCACCGAGTTGCGCGCCCGCCGCGACGAGATTCTGCGTGTGGCCGAAGCTCGCGGCGCGCACAACGTCCGTGTGTTCGGATCGGTGGCTCGAGGCACTGAATCGGACGGCAGCGATGTCGACTTCTTGGTCCAGATGGACGATCAGCGCAGCCTGTTCGACCTCGGTGGGCTGCTGATGGACCTCCAAGACCTCCTCGGTTGCGACGTCGATGTGACGACCGACGCCGGCCTCCGCCCTCGTGTCGCCCAGCGCATACTGGCCGACGCAGTCGAGTTGTGAGACGCGACCGAGATCTCGTCCTCGACATGGTGGAAATGTGCGACCTGATCCTCGAGCACGCCTCAGACCTTGACCGCTTCGACACCGAGCCTCTGGTGCAGGCGGCGGCGGAGCGTTGGATCGAGGTGCTGGGTGAGGCCGCTTCCAAGGTTTCCGCGGCCGTGACGTCGGCCCACCCCGAGATCCCGTGGCGATCGATCGTCGGCACCCGGGTCATTCTCGCCCACGCGTACTTCAACATCGACGTGGCGGTCGTGCGGCGCGTGATCACGAGCGATGTACCGACACTCCGTCGAGCGCTCGAGAGCGTTTTGGCAGACCTTCCTGCCGACGCGTAGATCTGCACTGCAGGTCCTGGTACTTCGATGAGGGGCCGGGCGACTACCCGTTGGCGATCCATCGCCATTCGGGCTGTCCGTCCCATTGGCGTTCGGATGGTCGCGCCGACGCTCTTCAGCGGCCCCGCCACGGTCGGACGGAGATCTTGGCGAGGGTCATGCTGGTGATCATCCGCTCTCTCAGAAGTTGGGGGGATCGTCGGGGCAGGAAGGGAGCACGACCGTGCTGGTGTAGCGGATCGCCTGCTCGTGGCCGGCCGCCACCACAGACCCGGGTCGACCACCGTGTCGAGGTCGGGCTGCAGTCGCTCAGGGATGCAGCCGAGAAACAGCCCGCAGCGCACGTAGACGAGGCGTAGCACGTGTGTGCTACACTGGCGGACATGGCGACGACCACCGTTCGACTCGACCCCGACGAAGAGCACACGCTCGACGAGTTGGCCGAGATCCATGGCGGCCGATCGAACGCACTTCGCGTCGGGCTTCGACTCCTCGCCGCCGAAACCCGACGGCACGCCGCTCTCGCCGATCTCCTCGCTGACTGGGAACACGAGGCAGGCCCGGTCGACGAACGTGCAGTCTCGGCCATGAGCGACCGCTACCGCCTTGATTCTTGACGCCGGGTTCCTCATCTCGGTCGACCGAGGTGAACGCGCCGCGCAAGAATTCCTCACCGCCGCGCTCATCCACGAGACGCCACTGACCACCACGCATCCCGTCGTCGCCCAGGTGTGGCGCGATGGTGCTCGACAAGCACGCCTTGCGAGATTTCTGCAATCGGTGATTGTTGTCGCTTTCGACGACGGACCCGAAGTCGGAATCCTGCTGGCGCGCTCGGGTACCAGCGACGTCGTCGACGCTCACCTCGTCGTGGTGGCCGTACGCCGCTCAGAGGCCATCTTGACCGGCGACGTGCACGACCTCGAATCGCTCACTGCTGCACTGCCTGACCATCACCCAAGGCTCTTGAGCTGGCCGTAGTGGTCCCATGTGCCTGGCGCAACCCCGGTCCCTTGCAGCTGGCGGGCGACATTGAGCCCACCGACCTCGGCAGAAGGTCGTCGGCATTCGGATTGTCACTCCGACCACGCACTGCCCGCCGGCATTCGGACCACACGTCCGATTGGCGGCGCGTCGCGAGCTCGCGGGTCAGCGGACGTCGATGACGGCGGTGCGGAGGTCGGTCATGTCTTGGAGGGTGTACTTGCCGCCGATGCGGCCCCAGCCGGTTCTCGTACCGCCGGCGCCGCCGAAGGGGGGATGCTGCTCCCAGAAGTTGGTGGACTCGTTCACCAGGACGGTGCCGACCCGCAGGTCGTCGATGTAGCGGTAGGCCCGGCTGAGCGACGAGGTGAAGACCGCTGCTTGGAGGCCGAGGTGGGAGTCGTGGGCGAGGGCGACGGCCTCGTCGTCGTTGGTGAAGGTGGTGATAGGCAGGATCGGCCCGAAGGTCTCCTCCCGGAAGGCGGCCATCGTCGGGCTCACGTCGTCGAGGACGGTGAGGGGCCAGTAGAGATCGCTGGCGAAGCCGGTGGCACGTTCGCCGCCGACGAGGAGCGTGGCGCCCGAAGAGAGGGCGTCGCCGACGTGGGCGTCCATGCGGGCGGCGACGGTCTCGTTGTTGACCGGGCCGTAGGAGGTGTCGTCGGCCATTGGGTCGCCGAGGACGGGCTCGGCGGCAGCCGCCAGCAGGAGCGAGACGAACTCGTCCTTGACCGACTCCTGCACGAAGAGGCGCTCGGTGGCGACGCAGCACTGGCCGGCCACGAACGTGGCGCCGAACACGGCGGCCTCGGCGGCGCGGGCCAGGTCGGCGTCGTCGCAGACGATCTGGGGGCCGTTGCCCGACGCCTCGATCAGGGTGCGCTTGAGCCCGGCTGCCCGCACGATGGCCTCGGCGGTGTCGGCCGAGCCCACGAAGCCGATGCCGTCCACACCGGCGTGGGTGGTCAGGGCGGCGCCGACGTCGCCCCGGCCGTGCACGACGTTGACCGCGCCGGCGGGGAAGCCGGCGTCGACCACGGCCTGGGCCAGCGCCGCCCCCGAGAGCGGCGTCGACTCGCTCGGCTTCATCACCACCGTATTGCCGCCGCCCAGCGCTGCCGCCAGCAGCTCGGCGGGGATGTTCATGGGGAAGTTGAACGGCGTCAGCAGCACGTAGACCCCGACCGGCTTGCGGTGGGTGAACACCCGCTTGGTGCGCTCGATGCTGGGCATCACGTGGGTCTCGAGGCGCTTGGTCTCCTCGGCCGCCAACCGGAAGATCTCGGCCGACTCGACCAGCTCGTCCCGGGTCTCGGCGGCGAGGGCCTTGCCGGACTCGGCGGTCATCTGGACGGCCAGCCCGTCGGCCCGCTGGTCGAGCAGGTCGGCGACGGCATGCAGCAGCTCGGCCCGCTCGAACTCGGTGAGTCGGGCCATGGCCGGGCCGGCCTCGACCGCGGCGGCCACCGCGGCGTCGACGTCGGCGGTCGAGGCGGCGGCCACCTCGGCGACGACGGTGGTGTCGGCCGGGTTCTCGACGGCGACGACGGCGTCGCTGGTGCCGTCCCGCCACTCGCCGGCGATCAGCAGTCCGGTCGGCGTCCCCGCCGCAGTGGTGTCCATCGCGAGATAGTGCCCGATACGGGATCGGTGCGGCTCCGCGGCATCCGGCTGTCACACCCCTTGGGCAGGCTCGGGGACATGGCAAAGACACCTCCACGCCGCCGCGACGCACGGCACGACGCCCTCTTCGACTCCCTGCTCAGCGACATCGAGCGGGACGGTTGGACCGTGGCGTCGAGCCCCGGGGGCAAGGGACCAAGCAAACCTCCTTATGTCGTCACGGTCGGGCTACCCGTCACCTACGACCATCCCGAGCTCATCGTCCTCGGGACCGACGACGAGGACCTCCACCGAGCGATCACCGCCGGCCTCGTCGAGCAGATCATCGACGGAGCGCGCTTCGATCAGTCGTCGAAGGCAACGGTGGCTGGTGTCGCCTTCACCTTCGTCGACGTGCATCCGAAGCACCTCGAGAAGCTGCTCGCTCTGCACCCGCTCATCCTTGCGTCCTACACCCGCCGGCCACCGCCGCTTCGAGCGCTGCAGGTGATCCTGGCGGACCGCTACTCCTGCGCGTGTCACGCCCAGGTGCGGTACTGGCTCGACGACCCTCGTCCCCTCATGCCGCACCGTCGATCGAGGCGGCGCCCGCTTGACCGTCCTCGACGAGCGCGACCGTGAACGCGATCCACCCGGCAGGCACGGAGACCTACCCTGGTCGGGTGTTCGAGGCCGAGGTGCGCCGCTTCTGGGAGGCCGACCGCCTGCACGCCGAAGGACTCGAGCTCATGCGTCAGAACCTGCGTCGCCGGCATCCCGACGCAACCGCCGCCGAGGTCGAGGAGCAGTTGCGGGTGTGGCTGCTCGACCGTCCGGCCGACGCGCCGGGCGTGGTTCGAGCCACTGGCGCTGCCGAGTCGTGACCGTCCTGGACGCTGTCTGTCGAGTGGTGGGCGAGGTCGCCGCCGAGAAGGGCCTCGGGTGGGCGCTCGTCGGCGGCTTCGCGGTCTCGGTGCGCACCGAGCCGCGGTTCACCCGAGACGTCGACCTCGTCGTTGCGGTGGCAGACGACAGCCAGGCCGAGTCGTTCGTGCACGACCTCGTGGCGAGGGGTCACACCCAGACGATGACCGTCGAGCAGAAGGCAGCCGGCCGTATGGCCCAGGTCCGCCTGGTGCTGGCCGATGGTCAGGTGGCGGACCTGCTGTTCGCCTCCTCGGGCATCGAGGCGGAGATCGTGGCCGCGGCGGATCCCCTCGAGGTGCTGCCGGGTGTGGTGGTGCCCGTGGCCACGGTCGCCCACCTCATCGTCTTGAAGCTGCTCGCCCGTGACGACGAGCGCCGCCCCCAGGATGCGTCGGACCTGGCCGGGCTCGCCTCCGTCGCCACAGAAGCGGACCAGCGAGTGGCCCGCGAGGCTGCGGCACTCGTCCAGGCGCGCGGATTCGCGAGGGGCCGAGCGCTCGATGAGAGCGTGGCGGCGCTGTTCGGCTGATCGGGTCGAGCCCGGTGGGGGCCAGTCCCACGCGCGCCTGGTCAGGTGCTGTGGTGGCGCCGATGGCCCCAGCGCCAGCATGGGGTCCGCGCCGTGCCAGATCGTCGGGGCCACCGAACAGCATCGGCACGAGAAACAGGACGGAATCGAGAAAGGCGGCTGATGCTGATCAACCCGTTGGATGATCTCGCCGCCATCAGCGGCGCCAAGCGGCCGGACGACCTCTGGCGGTGGCTGGTGGGCGCGCACACCCTGCGGGCCCAGACCGGCACCTTCCTCGCTGAGGTCGCCTTCAAGCGCCTTCACCGCGACGACACTGAGGATGCGTGGCGCACCGCGGTGGTGCGCATCTCGGCAGTCGACACCGACGGACAGGTCCACTTCGCCATCCTGCCGGGATCTGTCGCCAAGAACCGGCACCTGATCGGTCGCGTCGTCGCCTGACGCTCGTCATCGAGCCGGGCGGCGGTCCGCCGGCATCTGAATCAGAAGGGGGTGGCTGCCCTCGACCTGCTCGTCCCGGCGTGGGGGACGGCGGCGACTCGTCGTCGCCCTACGTCGGCGAGGGCGTCAGCAGTGCAGGACGGGGATGGTGGCGCTGGACACGCCGGCGTGCTTGGTGACGAGGGGGACGCCGAGGGCTTCGGCCAGGCGCAGGGTGACGGCGGTGTCGAGGCCGTCGTGCAGGTCGCCGAGGGCGGCATCGAGCGCCAGGGGTCGGGCGGGGAACCACTCGCTCACGATTCGCGTCGCGGCGGCGAAGTCGGACCGGCACCGGTCGGGGTCACCCTCGTGGCGCACGGCCAGGTACTCGGCCACCAGGAGGGTGGTGGCGTCGAGGACCATCACCTCGTCGACCTCGTGCGGTACGCCCTCCAGCACGCCGGCCAGCACGAGCAACCCGCCGGCGTCGGTGACGACGCTGTCATGCACGGTGCATCAGCGCTTCAGTCGCCCAGCTGCTCGACGGCGGTGCGTCGGCGCTCGGCCACGCGCCGCTGGACCTCGGCGAACTCGCCCTCGGTCATGGGGGCGGCCGCCAGGGCACGTTGCGCCACGAGCTCGGCCGGCGACAGCCGGGCGGCGGTGCGGCGCAGGGTCTGTCGGATCCACTCCTGCTGGCTCACTCCCTCGGCCTCGGCCTGTTCGGCCAGACGCGCCATCACCTCGGGATCGACGTTCTTGACGTTCACGTCCATCTCCTCAGGCTAGTGATCTGGAGGTGGCGTGGTACCAGTCTGGCACCACTGCTCCGAACCGCTCACGTCTGCGGACCTTGCCCCGGCGGCGTCCGCCACCGGAGGAGGGTGCCCTGCTCCAAGGCCAGGCCGAGGTGGTCGAAGGCCGCTGCCACGGGGAGGTCCGGAGCCCGCAGAAGGGCCGGGTCCTCGACCAGAGCGTCCAGCACCAGGTGCTCGGGCTGGCCGTCGAACAGCACGTAGTCGTCGTGCTCGTCGTCGGCCCGCCGGCGGGCGGCACGGTCGAGGGCAGCGACGAGGGGTGATCGTTCGGCGGTCGGCACCCGGTTCGGGTCGACGTGGGTGATCGCCAGGGTGCGGCCGGAGAGTTCCAACGCCAGCGGAGCGCCGGCGTCGAAGTGGTCGAGCCAACCGTCGGGGCCGGCCAGGGACCCGTCCCGGCTGGCGTCGTCGTCGGTGGGCAGGCCGATGGCCGCTGCGGAGCGCATGAGCTCGGGTGAGTCGAAGGAGCGGACGATTCGGACCTCACCGCCCGAGGCCAGGGTGTACCGGAAGCGGTAGCGGTGCAGGACGGCCAGGTCGACACCGACGTCGAGCATCGACCGGCGCCGCTCGTCGGCCGAGAGCAGATGGGTGAGGACGATCCCGTCGACCAGCGACGGGACGTGGGCGATCAGCCCATCTGCCGTGCCGTGGAAGTCGTCCATGTCGTACTCGAGGAGGTCCTCGATCATCCACCGGTGGTCGTCGTGGCCCCAGCCATCGTCGGCCAGGGGCGCGAAGGTTCCGGCCCGTTCGAGCACTCGGCACAAGCGGTCGACGTCGACCGGGCCGACCACGTTCAGCACCGCGGCGGCCTGGCGGCGCACTTCGGTGCGGACCGCCTCCTCGGGGTCTTCCTCGTGTGAGCGTGAGGTGGCCATCGCCGCGGTCACCAGCTCGAGGCGGGGAGGTCGGGTGGGGACTCGCCGGCGTCGGACCAGCGGGCGGTGCCGCTGGTCTGCTCGCGCATCGACCACCACTGGCACTGGTCGTCGAAGACCACGGTGTCGACGAGGGTGAGCCCCATCGAGCGCAGGTGCTTCCGGACGGTCAGGAATGCGGCGGCGTCGGTGTCGTCGACCGGATTGCGGATGCACGCCGTCGGCCGCGCGTCGACGATGAGCCACCCGTCGGGGCACCCGCCCTGGCGCAGCCCCTCCATCCGGGAGCGGTGCAGGTCGGAGGGATCGTCGGCCCAGCGTTGGAGGCTGTCACCGCTCGACGCCTTGAAGTAGCAGCGGAAGCGGCCCTCGTGGTCGAGGTGCCACACCTCGGGCCAGGTCTTCCACCCGATGAGGCGGTCGACCTCGGCGAGGACCACGACGTCGAGGGCGTCGGCGAAGCGGTAGGTCTCGATGTCGGGCATCGGCGAGTCATCGGTCCAGCGGCGTTCGTAGGTGTGCATGTGCCACAGATAGCATGGAAAATAATGAAAAGCTATGACAAAACACTCTTGCCGTGACCGAGTCTGTCGGAACTCCCGCGTGTCGCCTCCAGCAGGCCATGGTCGCGGTCACCGTGTGGCAGGCGAACTGCAACGGCTACCACCGGTCACCGAGCGGGCGCATCGTGACCCAGTAGCCCTTCTCGATGTCCGACTACCAGGCCCGGACTGCGATCGTCGACCCCGCCTCCATTGCCGTCGGCTGAGTGGCCCGGTCGTCGTGACGGACGACGTCGGCGTGGGGTCTGGGGCGACCGAGATCGGTCATCTCGTGGGCGTCTGAGCATGACGATCACGGCGTCGAGCTGGCCATGAGGTGGTGAAGGTTCTGTTCGCCGGGGACCGACATGGGGACGAGGAGTGGGCTGCGCAGGCGGCCTCCTGTGCGGCGGAGGCGGGCGCCGTCTGGGTCGTCCAACTCGGCGACTTCGGCTTCGGGTTCTTCGGCCTGGGCGGCGACCCGGCCGTGCCCGACGACGGGGCGCCCCGCTACCCCTTCGCCCGGCGGGTGTCGGCGCTGGCCGTCGAAGCGGGTGTGCGGGTGGTGTTCCTCGACGAGAACCACGACACCCCGTCCTGCTCGCCCGCCCGCCTGGCGCCGCGCCGCGCCGCGCCGCGACCGCGTGCGGGCCAGGGCGCCGAACGGCGGGCAGTAGCGTCCCATGGATCAGACGAGCCATCCCCCTCCTCCTGGTCTCGGCGCTGGCCGTCGGCGCCTGCGGCGGGTCGGGCGGACAGGACGAGACGGGTGACCGGGCATCGGTCACCACGACCACCATGGCGGTCGTGGCGTCGGCCGACTGCGCCGACGCGGGCACCCGGGGGGCGACCGCGGGGTGCCTCGAGCCCACGCAGGCGCCCGAGTACTACGTCGATCAGGCGCTGGCGTACTTCGACACCCTCGACGTGGACGCCGACCCCGAGAGCGTGCCGGACTACCACGAGGACGTCGCCCGCTGGGAGTGGCCGCCGTGGCTGCTGCTCACCGGGTTCGGCCGCGACACCATGATCGCCACCTCGAACCTGCTGCGCGCCGGCGACCCGTCGACGGTGCCCGAGCGCGACTGCCGCTTCTTCGAGACGCAGCCCTTCGCCCGCTGCTACGTCGAGTTCGAGTACGAGCGCGGGCCGTGCCCCATCTACGAGGAGTTCGCGTTCGACGACGCCGGGAAGATGACCTTCATCGAGGCGTGGTCCGACCTCGACGGGCTGCGCCCGACCGCCCCCGACGACCCGTGGGCCGAGAGCCCCGACTTCGAGCGGCTGTCGACGAGGGTGCCGGGCCTCGGCAGCGAGCAGGGCCTGGTCGGCCTGGCCAGCCCGTCGATGCAGTCCGCCGCGGCCGAAGACGCGGACGTCGCCGACTTCGCGCTACGGGCGACCGACCAATGGCGCTACTGGGGCGAGGCCGTCGCCGCCTCCGATGGCGACTACTTCGCCACGGGCTGCGGCTGGTCGTAGCCCGGCCGGGGCCGACCTCAGCCGTGGTGGGGTCGGACGGACCATCCGGAGGCGACGGGGTGATGCGCAGGATGGCGCCGACCGTGCCCTGGTACAGCTGGTCCGTTGCGATGGTGCCGGCCAGTTGCAGGGGGTCCGCCACGGTCGGGGCGAGGCGATGCTGCGTCAGCACGTCGCCCGGGTCGAGGGTTCGGGCGATCAGACCCGTGGCCCCCCGTAGGGCGCACGCTCGCAGGCCGACCCGGCACGTCGTGCCGCCACGGCAGACTGGTCACTCTGCGGCCCCAGCCCCGCTGGCGCGGAACGGCAGCGACTCCTAGCGGCGGACGTAGGTCCCGCCGGCGAACCGGCCGGCGGACGCGTCGACCGAGAACTGCGGGCACCGCCTCAGCAGCTCGCGGAGGGACTCGCCGATCCGCTCGGGCGACTCGAGCAGCAGGGCGCGTTGGTCGGGTCGCTCGGTGAGCAGCTCGGCGGCGCCCCCGAGCAGGCCGGTGGTGGTGTCGTTGCCCCCGGCGACCATGGTGACGGCGAAGCCGAGGATCCGCACGAGCGGCACCGCCGCCCGGACCAGCTCCTGCGATCGGTCATGGCCGTCGGCGATCTCCTCCACCGACTCGCCGGAGTCGCGCAGTGCCCACAGACGCTCAGTCGCGACCCCTCGACTGCCGGACGGCCGAAGCTGACCGACGGATCGATGAGCACGTGCGACGCGTCGCCGGCGGGACGCAGCCCGCCGACGTCGCCTTGTTCCTGGGGTCGAACTCGACGTTCTTCGAAGAACCGCCCAGCGCCGTCGGCCAGGCAATGGTCTGCCGGTCGCGATGACGATGACGATGACGATGGCGGTGGCCTCGGGCAGACCCCGGGGTAGCCGCCTGGCCCCCGACCCGCACCGGGTCATGCCCTCGTCATCCGCCGTGCCAGGCTCCCGAACGCACATCCGCCAAGAGCTACGGTCGCCATTTGATCGTCGCTGTTTGGTGGCGACGCCCGCCGCGGTGACTATGGGGACATGGCAGTCGGCCGCATGAGCGAGCTGGGATTCTACGCGCTGGCGGGGGCGCCGGCATCGCCGGCGGCGCTGCTCGACGAGGTGCGGGAGGGCGAGGCCATGGGCCTCGGCACCGCCTTCATCTCCGAGCGTTACAACGTGAAGGAGGCCGTGACGCTGTCGGGGGCCGCGGCGGCAGTGACCTCCGAGATCCAGATCGCCACGGCAGCCACGAACCACAACACTCGCCACCCGATGGTCACGGCGTCCTACGCGACGACGATGCACGGCTTGTCCGGCGGTCGGTTCACCCTCGGCATCGGGCGGGGCATCGCCCCACTCCAGGACCTGTACGGCATCCCCCGCATCACGACCGCGCAGATGGAGGACTTCGCCGGGCTGATGCGTCGACTCTGGCACGGCGAAGTGGTGTTCGGCCACGACGGGCCCGCCGGCTCCTGGCCGCTTCTGCACCTCGGCAGCGAGTTCGACGCCGACATCCCCCTTCTGCTCACGGCCTTCGGGCCGCAGTCCCTGGCGCTGGGCGGCCGGGCTTTCGATCACGTGGTCCTCCACACGTTCTTCACCGACGAGACCCTGCAGCGGTGCGTGCGTACGGTGAAGGAGGCGGCCGAGCAGTCCGGTCGTGACCCGGCCACGGTGACGGTCTGGTCGTGTCTCGCGACCGTCGGTGACCACCTTGCGGAGGACCTGCGCCTGCGCAAGACCGTCGGGCGCATGGCCACCTACCTCCAGGGCTACGGCGACCTGATGGTGCGCACCAACGACTGGGACCCGGCCCCCCTCGAGCATTTCCGGGCCGACGAGCTCGTCGCTACGTTCGCCGGGGGCATCGACCACAAGGCCACGACCACCCAGCTCGAGCACACCGCCACCCTCATTCCCGACGAGTGGCTGGCGCCGGCAGCCACCGGCTCGCCCGAGCAGTGCGCGGCCACGGTGCGCCGCCAGTTCGACCTCGGCGCCGATGCCGTCATCCTCCACGGCGCCACCCCCGCCGAGCTGGGCCCGGTGGTGGCCGCCTATCGGGCCGCGACGGCCGCGGAGGGCCCACCGCGGTAGGTGCAGGCGTGGGCCGCGCCGCAGACCCGCCCACGGCCGGCGCTGGACGGGCGGTCATGGTGGGTGTGTCACAGTGGCCGAGGCGTGGATCGACGGGGACGTTCCGGCCGAGAGTCGGGGGTCGGGGCGGTCAGCGTGCCGTGGGTTACGGCCGTGCCCCGTCCGGATGGGGGACAGCGACCACCTCGAGGCCGGAGATGTGGGCGAAGTCACGCGGGTTCACCGTGTAGAGCGGCAGTTGGCGGGACACGGCCACGGCGGCGATCAGAGCGTCGTAGGCCCGGGCGCGGGTCGTTCGACCCGCCCGCCGGAGGTCGGTCGCGACCTGGCCGAACGCTCGGGCGGCGCCGGCGTCGAAGTCCAGCGGCTCGAAGTCGACCTCGGCTTGTTGCAGATGGGCCTGGCGTGCCGCTCGCTCGGATGGGTCGTCGGTGACCAGCGGGCCGACGGAGAGCTCGGCGAGGGTGACGGTCGTGATCACCGGTTCGGCCGGAAGTTGGCCGGGGTCATCGAGCCGGGACAGGAGCACGACCGTGCTGGTGTCGAGGATCCCCTGGTTGTGGTCGGCCATCACAGGCCCGGGTCCAGCACCGTGTCGAGGTCGGCGCGTAGTCGCTCAGGGTCCACGGAAGGAAGGTTCTTCCACCGCTCGATGAGGGCGGCTGCGCCGAGGCGCGGGCCGTGCACGGGGCGAAGCTCGGCGACCGGGGTGCCCGAGCGGGTGATCACCACCGATTCGCCGGCGGCGACACGGTCGACGACCTCGCCGCCGTGGTTGCGAAGATCCCGGATCGTCACCTCTGACATGGCTCACAATGTATCACCTGTGAGACATGCCGACCCGGAGCGGGCGAGTCGGCCGGTCAAGCGGTCAGGATGGGCCCATGGAACTGACGGAGGAAGAACAGCGGGCGCGGCGCACCAAGATCGCCGAGCTCATGCCCACCACGCCGTTCATCGGCTGGCTGGGGCTCGTCATCGAGCGCTACGAGCCCGACCACACCGCCACCCGCATCCCGTTCCGCGAAGACCTCACCAACGACGGCAGCCACTACCACGGCGGGGTGATCGCCTCTGCGCTCGACACGTGTGGTGCCCTCGCGGCGTGGTCGCACCACGACTTCGCCAAGGGGTCCCGGGCCTCGACCGTGTCGATGAGCGTGCAGTACGTGGGGACCGCCAGACGGTCCGATCTGCTCTGTCACGCTCGAGCCGTGAAGCGGGGCAAGGAGCTCACGTTCACCGAGATCACGGCCACCGATACCGACGGGACGATCGTCGCCCACGCCGTGCAGACCTACCGGATCGTCTGATGAACCTGCCCGGCCTGCGCCGCGTTCGGGAGGTTCGGGCGGATCAGGCTTGGCGCTGGAGGCGCTGGAAGAACTGCCCTGCCGACTCGGTGACGCCGGTCTCGTCGGTGGTGTGACCGGCAGGGTGGAAGGCCCCCGGAGAGATTCGGTCGACCCGGGCCCGCTCGATGTGAACGGTGTTAACCTGAGGCGCGCCCGCGGGTGAGAAGTGAGTGATCAACGGCCCTTGGAGTGTCGCCATGTCGCAGGTGTCCGACCGAACGAGCCAGGTGACGAACAAGGTGGGGAACCACTATCTGACGGGTAGCTGGAGGCCGGCGGACCACGAGCTGGATGTGTCCGAGCTGGTCGTCGTCGGCGACCTCCCGGAGGGGCTCCGCGGTGTGTTCATGCGCAATGGTCCGAACCCGATGTTCGAACCGGTGAGCGAGTACCACATGTTCGATGGCGACGGCATGCTGCACAAGGTCTCCTTCGAGGATGGCAAGGCCTCGTACCGCAACCGTTGGATCGTCTCGCGGGGTCTCGAGGTCGAGATGCGGGCGGGACGCGGCGTGTACCCGGGGCTCGCGGACCTCGCCAACTGGCCGGACAAGTCCGTCACCGGTGACGCCGGTCCGGTCAAGAACCCGGCCAACACGCACATCATCGGCCACGCCGGTCGCTACTACGCGCTCTGGGAGGGCGGGCTCCCCACGGAGGTCGACGGCGACCTCGAGACCGTTGGTGTCTGGGACTACGAGGGGCAGGTCGACGGCATGCTCCCGGCGATGACCGCGCATCCTCGCCTCGACCCACGGACGGGCGAGATGTTCTCGTTCGCGTACTCCCCGTTCCCGCCCTACCTCCGGTACTTCGTCATCGACGCGGGCGGGAAGCTGGTTCACAAGGTCGACCTGGATCTGCCCGCGCCGGTGATGATGCACGACTTCCTCATCACCGAGAAGCACGCCGTGTTCCTCGATTCGCCGATCGTGTTGGACATCGCCAACCCCGACGGCGGGCCGGTGGCGAGCTGGAGGCCCGAGAACGGCACGCGGTTGGGTGTGATGCCCCGCACGGGAACCGCCGATGACATCCGGTGGTTCGAGATCGATCCCTGTCATGTCCAGCACTTCTGGAACGCATGGGATGACGGTGACGGGATCGAGCTGCGCGGCGCCCGCTGGAAGGAGGTCGATTTCGGCTATGAGTCCGAGGGCAGAGCCATCGACATCGATCCAGCCCTTCCCGCCCGCTTCTGGATCGATCTCGCGGCCGACAAGGCGGGTTGGGAGCACTTCGACGACATGGGCGGCGAGATGTGCCGCCTCAATGACGACTACACCGGCGTCTACAACCGCTACGACTACATGGGCGCCTACAGCAGCAGTCGGGCGCAGCTCGGCGGGTTCGATTGCGTGGCCGGGTACGACGCGGTGACCGGTCAGCGCCAGGTGTGGGACTTCGGTGGGGAGCGTGAGGTCGGCGAGCCGGTCTTCGCACCCGATCCGAACGGTACCGACGAGGGGGACGGCTGGATCCTCTGCCCGACCACGGATCGCACAGCCACCGTCTCCGAGCTCACGGTCTTCGAAGCTCGACGGATCGACGATGGGCCGGTCGCCGTCGTCCGGCTGCCCCAGTGGGTTCCGGCCGGCTTCCACGCGAACTGGTTCCCGTCGTAGATCGTGATGGCGCAGTGGATCGGCCGACGCACGTCGGCGGGCCGTACTCCTCGAGACGGTCACGGGCCGAGGTGGCCGAGCCGGGCCGGCCTCAGTCCGTCGCCGACGGCCGGGCGGCGCGGGCCACGTGGAGGTCGAGCGCCGGCGGCTCGTTGACGACGATCGGCTCGAACATCTCGCGGAAGGCCGCCACCGACATCCCGGCGGCGGCGGCCAGGGCGGCCAGCTCCTCGGGGTCGTCGAAGTCGTCGCGGCGCACCCGCAGCATGTAGCGGCGGGCGATCGCGTAGCGGGTGGAGTGGATGTCGACCACCCGCACCGCGGTCCGCCCTGTCTCGGGGTCGAGCATCTCGTCGAAGGGCACCGGAACGAACTGGCCCGCCTGCATCGTGACCATCACGCCGCTGCCGCCGGCGATCAGGTACTTGGAGGCGCAGTAGCCGAGGTCGCGCGTGTACTCCATGTCGAGCGGGATCGGGTCGGCGCAGCGCAGCTCGTAGCCCACGTCCTTGGCCACGATGGTGGTCTTGATCCCAAGCTCCTGGAGGCGCTCGCGCACCTTCACCTTCAGGATCTGGCCGATGTCGACCTCGGCGATGCGTACGTGGCCGTGCTCGTCGCGCTCGACGTCCTCGAGTTCCTCGAGCTTGCTGGGGTCGAGGCTCAGGACGACGCCTTCGGCGATCACCGCCACCCCGTCGCGGCGGCCGGCCCGGCGGCGCTTGATGATGGTGCCCACGAGGGTGTCGACCAGCTCGGACAGCCCGATGCGCTCGTCGAACTCCTCGGGGATGAGCGTGACCGTCGCCCCTGCGGCCTTGCCGATGCCGAGGGCGAGGTGGCCGGCCTTGCGACCCATGGCGATCACGAAGTACCAGCGGGAGGTCGTCTTGGCATCGACCATGAGGTTGGTGACGATGTCGACGCCGTGGTGGCGGGCGGTCTGGAAGCCGAAGGTGTCGACCCAGGGCGGCAGGTCGAGGTCGTTGTCGATGGTCTTGGGGGTATGGACCACGCGCAAGCGCCCCGCGGAGCGCTCGGCGAGCCGCAGGGCCGAGTAGGCGGTGTCGTCACCGCCGATGGTGATGAGCTGGTCCACGCCCAGGCGCTCGAGCGAGTCGATGCACCGGTCGAGCAGGGCCGGGTCCTTGGTGGGGTTGGCCCGGGAGGTCCCCAGGATCGACCCGCCGCGGAAGTGGATGCGGCTGACCGAGGCGGCGGTGAGCTCGACCACCTGGTCGGTGTCGCCGGCCATGAGGTGCTCGAACCCGTCGCGGATGCCGACGATGGGGACGCCGGCCAGCTCGGCGCGGATGGTGGCCGCCCCGATCACGCTGTTGATCCCCGGCGCGGGACCACCGCCGACGAGGATCCCGAGCTTCTTGTCCTGGCTCATCGTGCGTCCTGGCCCATTGTTTGCGCCCTCCGGTCTCGGCCGCTCTCAGCATGCCCTGTCGGGGGCGCTGGCGTCTCCACCGCATCGTGAACGGTCGGTGACGACCGGATGTCGGAGGCGCGCGCCGGCGCCTCGACCTCGACGTCAACGCCGACAGGGTCCGATGTCGGTGGGCCGTCCGAATGCGCCGACCGATGGTTCCCGTGTCCGGAGGAGCTGGCCCTTCCCGGTCGCTCCCGTCAGCGCGAAGGGAGGTCGGTGGTCCCGTCATCGCAGTCGTCGGGAAGCAGGCCGCCGTGGGTCTGGCACACCTGCCACTCCAGGGCAGCCGGGTCGGTGCCGCACGGCGCGAGCCGGGTGGAGATGGTGACGGCTGCAGGGCCGTCGTCGTGGTCGAGCCGCTGCCAGTCGTCACAGCCATCGAGCCGGACCTGGACGTAGGGGCGGTCGCCGTTGACGGGGGCGCCGTCGACCATGGTGCAGGTGAGGTCGAACCCGCGGAGCACGTCGTCCGCGGCGATCGGCTCGTCGGAGGAGCAGGTCGCGCTCGTCGCCTTGATGTCCTCCGCGAACCCGATGGCACGGGGCTGGCTCCACCAATGCGCGATACCGGCGACGGCGGTGACGATCAGGGCGAGCGAGACGGTCGCGGCTGCGCCGACCACGCGATGGCGGGAGCGCCGCCGGGGGACTGTCGGGGGTGGCCGCCGCGGCATCGCGTACGAGGGGCGGGGTGAGGGCGGTGACCCTGGCGGCGGGGTGCCGCCGGGTGGCGGCGCGGTGCCCGCCGGCGCGGTCGGTGGGGGCGTCGGTGACCGTGGTGGTCCCGGGGGTGGCGGAGCCGTGCGGCCCCGGTCCCGCGGGGTGCATGGGGGACGCCGGTCGGGCTCGTGTCGGCGCTGGGGCCCGTGGCGAGCCTCGTAGGCGCGCACGTACCGGGTGCGGCGCGTGGCATCGGCGAGCACCTCCCAGGCGTGCTGCATGCGGATGAAGGTGTCGTGGGACCCGCCGGCGTCCGGGTGGGTGGTCTGCGAGGCGGTCCGCCACGCCCGCCGCACCACCGCCGGATCGGCCGCCCACTCGGTGCCGAGCAGCGCGAACAGGTCGGTGTCGGTGTCGCGGTGCGGGTCGTAGTCAACGAGCGGCACTACTTCAGCCCTCCCGGCGATCCTCGGACTGTGGGACCCGTCCGGGCTCGACCCGTCGGGCGCGCGCTCGCCACATGCCCGACCCGTACGGCCGGGCTGTGACCGCCCTGTCCGCGTCGGGACCGGCCACCGGGTCACACCGGCGCCGTACCCACCTGATGGCCCGAGGACGCGACCCGGGCAGTGGAGGAGATTCCTGTGACGTGTGTGATCGATGCCGACCTCGAGATAGGCGAGCCGCTGCGCCGCGGGGCCATGACGATCTTCCCCGTGCTCCAGCCCTCCGGGCCGGCGCCCCGCGAGTACCTGACCGGGCTCGAGGCCGCCGACCTCGTCACGATCCACGAGAAGGCCGGCGGGGTCGTGTCCGAGCTCGTCGCCCACAATCACGCCGACCGGCCGGTGCTGCTCATCGAGGGCGAGACGCTGCTCGGCGCCAAGCAGGACCGCACCCTCAACATCTCGATCCTGATGGCAGCGGGTCACGACACGACGGTGCCCGTGTCCTGTGTCGAGGCCGGCCGCTGGGGCAGGTCCGTGCCGTCCCACCGCTCGCCGAGCCACGCCCCACCCCGCCTCCGCGAGCGCAAGACCCGGTCCGTCGTCGAGTCCCTCGACCGCGGCGGCGAGGCGCGCAGCGACCAGGGAGCCGTCTGGGCCGAGGTCGCCGCCTACGAGAGCGCAGTCGGCTCGCTCTCCTCGACGTCCGCGCTGCGGGAGGTCCACGAACACGCCGCCGACCAGGTCGAACAGCTGGCGCCGCAGGAACGACCCACCCACCGCCAGGTCGGGGTGATCGTGGCCACCGGGGGGCGCCCGACCCTCCTCGAGCTGTTCGACGACCCCGCCACCCTCGACGCCTACTGGCGGAGCCTCGTGGAGGGCTACGCCCTCGACGCCACCCTCACCAGCGGCACCGACACCACCACACCCGCGCAGGCCGACGCCTTCCTCGAGGCTGCACGCGCCACGACCTTCGAGTCCCATCCCGGGGTGAGCCTCGGCGACGACCTGCACGCCCGCACCGACGACCTCGTGGCGACCGGCATCAGCTGGGGCGGTCACCTCCTCCACCTCGTCTGCTTCGCCTCGCCCTGACTCCGCCATCTGCCCGCAGCCGAGTCAGTCGCTCGGCCGCATCGGCGACCGTTCCGGGGCGGCCCCGAGGCCTTCACCTCGATCGCCCACCTCGATCGCCCACCGTCGACCGGCACCGTCGACGGGCGGGGCGGCCCCGAGGCGACGAGAGGATCGTGGGAGGGGACGTCGTCGCCTCGCTCGGCGAGGGTGGGCCCTGGCCACGGGGCGGTCCCGGGCCAAGACCGAGGGGGGTCGGCAGATGCGTGTCTCAAATGTGGTCACGGCGCGGGTGAAGGGCGGCCAGGTGGAAGCGGCGGTTGCGGCGGCGATCGACGCGGCCGGGCTGGTTGGCCGCCACGGCGGCGACGTCCACTTCTACCTGGCGGGCGTCGCGGGCGAAGAGGTCAACTCGACGGTGTTCTCCGTCGAGTACGAGAGCCCTGAGGCGCTCGGTGCGGCGTTCGACGCGATGAGCCAGGACGCCGAGATCCAGGCATTCACCATGCGTCTCAACGGCCCCGACTCACCGAGCGAGATCAGGTCGACGAGCATGACCATGGAGCTCCCGCTCGGTCGCGACCCCAAGCCCGGAGAAGGCGGCATCCTCGAGGTCCACCTCGGCAAGCCCAACCCGGGACGCATGGAGGAGGTCCTCGCCGAGGCGGCTGCGGTCTGCGACTTCGTCGAGGCCAACGGGGCGGCGAACGCCCGGCTGCAGCAGCTGACCTACGCGGGGATGGCCAGCGGGATGACCGCCTTCACCTGGGAGCTGGAGAACATGGCGGCCCATGCCCGTCTGGGCGAGGCGTGGTTCTCCGACGCCGATCTTGCGCTCCAGGCCGAGCAGGCCGGCACGAACCCGGCCAGCATCACGCGCTCGAGCGGGCTCTACAACAGGATCCCCCTGTAGCCCTCGCGGCCATCGGCGTCGGGTCCTGCGGCGTCGCGTGCGCCGATCAGTGGGTGGTCACCGCTGCCGCTGGAACAGGTCGGGCGGTGCCAAGCCGGGGCCCGCGCCGGCCGTGACCCCTGCTAGAACAGGTCGGATCCTGAACCAGGAGGCCTGCCCGTGATCGGATTCATCCTCTACCTGCTCGTCGTCGGCGCCATCGCCGGCTACCTGGCCCGCGCGGTGGTGCCGGGTAACCAGAGCCTGTCGTTCGCGAGGACCGTCCTGCTCGGCATCGTGGGATCGCTCGTCGGCGGCTTCCTCGGCTACCTCATCTTCGACGTCGATCTCGACAAAGGGGCCCTGCAGGCATCGGGGCTGTTCGGTTCGATCATCGGCGCCGTCATCGCCCTCCTCGTCTACACCAAGTTGCTGAAGAAGGGGTAGAGCGGTCACGACGCCCCGAGCGAACTGACGGGGCGGACGTGGAGGCGCTCACCGCGTGCGAACCGCCGCGCCGGCAGTCAGGTCGGGTTCCAAACCGCGATGGCCGCGCCGACCACACCCCGGAGCTCGGCGAGGTCGGGCAGCGCCCGACCGGCCGACCGGGCGTTGCGGTGCCACGTGGGCGAGGGCATCGTCGCGGCCCCGATCGTCGACGAGCGACGCCTGGTGGGCGTGGGTCGAGATGACCGACACCAGGTGGGCGAACATGGCGCGCGGCTCTCGGACGACGTCGTAGGACTCGCGTGCGACCGGCACCACGATCGGGGCGACGCCCTCGGCCAGGGGCCCGAGCACCCGTGCGGTCAAGCTGGACTTGCGGGCACCGCTGTCGCCGATCAGCGCCACCCGCTCGGCCCGCAGTGCGGCGTCCAGCAGTGTCCGCTCGGGATGGGTGCTGTCAGCGAGCGTGCCGAACGGCACGTGGTAGGCGCCCAGGTCGTCGCGCATCGGTGTCGGGTCGAACGCGTGGGCCCGTTGCAGCCGCAGCAGCAGATCAAGGCTCATCCGACGTCTGCTCCTCGCCGGCCAGCAGCGCTGCCCGCACCGCGGCGAGCAATGACCGCGGCAGGCGGGGGGCGACCTGCTGTGCGATCGGGCCCACCCATGTGCGCAGCGTGATGGCGTCCGGATCATCCTCGGTCCCGGGTGCGCCGGCCCGCCGCAACAGCAGCGCGGCAGCATCTTCACGGGACAACTCGTCGAGTTCGACGACGGTGTCGAAGAAGGCGTCCGCCGGTGGTTCGAGGTAACGGGCCTGGTCCGCCCGGTGGCCGGCCACCACCCATCGGAACGGAAGATCCCACAGCTCGTCGCGCCGTTGGCCGAACAGCTCGTGGACCAGGGAGGGCGAGGCGATGCTGTCGATCACGGTGACGAGGCTCCGGCCGTCGAGTCGCTCGGCGGACCCGGCGACCTCTTCGAGTGACGGGTGGTCCGAGGTGGTCGCGGCGCCGAGCGCCCCCATGACGAGGCGGAGGAGGTCGTCGATCGACACCGCGGTGCTGGCTTCGACGAAGCGGGCTTCGACGTTCTCGTGGCGCAGCCGTCGCATGAACTGGTGCAGCAGCGACGTCGTCCCGGCGCCCCGCTCGCCGAGCACGAGCGCGTTGAACCGCAGTTGCGCCGCGCGCGCCAGCACGTCGAGCTCACGAGTGCGATCGACGAAGAGCTCGACCCCGATCGCGCCCGCCTCCACCTGGTGACGGGTGGTCGATGCTGTCCATGCCAGACTGACGCCTCGCAGGCAGTGGACGGGACCCGCCAGCACGGGGGCCGCGATGCCGCCAACGTCCGAACGAGGTGACCCGGGCTGCCGCCCGGGAGAGGGGGAACCGATGGCTGACGATCGGCCGCTGCAGGACTCGGCGACCATGTGGGAGCTGGTGGAGCGCCGTGCCGCGCTGACGCCGGACGCCCGGGTGCTGGTCGACCAGGATGACCGCACGCTCACCTACGGCGAGCTGCGCGACCGGGGTGAGCGGGTCGCCGCCGGCTTTCATGCCATGGGCATCGGCCCGGGTGACAAGGTCACGTGGCAGCTGCCCAGTCGCATCGAGACCGTGCTGGTGTCGATGGCGCTCGCCCGCCTCGGCGTGGTCCAGAACCCGATCCTGCACATCTACGGGGAGAAGGAAGTCGCCTTCGCGCTCAACCAGTTCGCCCCCACGCTCTACCTCGGCCCGGGCGAGATGTTCGGGGTCGACTACCTGGCCAGGGCCGAGCGCCTCGGCGCCGACGTCGACCCGCCGGTGCAGGTCCTCTCGGGCTACGCGGACCTGCCCGAGGGCGACCCGTCCACCCTTCCGCCGCCGCCCGACAACGGCGACGACGTCCGCTGGATCTACTACACGTCGGGCACCACGTCGGACCCGAAGGGCGTGCAGCACACCGACCGCACCCTCATCGCCGGCGGCTACGGCCTCGCCCACGCCATCGAGTGGGACCCGGCGATCGACGTCGGCTCCATCGCGTTCCCCTTCGCCCACATCGCCGGGCCGGACTACCTGGTGCTGATGCTCGTCACCGGCGTGGGGGCGGTGATCGCCGAGGGGTTCAACCTCGAGGCCATCCTGCCCGTGTTCCGCAAGTACGACGTCACCTCGGCCGGCGGCTCGACCGCCCACTACCTGATGTTCCTCGCCGAGCAGCGCAAGGACCCGGACACGCCGATCCTGCCGTCGCTGCGCCTCCTCGCCGGCGGCGGCGCGCCCAAGCCCCCCGAGATCTACTACGAGGTCAAGCGCGAGCTGTGCGACCTGGGCACCCTGCACGGCTATGGCATGACCGAGTGCCCGATGATCGCCCAGGGCTCGCCCAGCGACACCGAGGACCAGCTGGCCAACACCGAGGGCAAGCCCGTCGCCGGGTGCGACGTGCGCATCGTCGGCGAGGACGGCAACGTCTGCGCGCCCGGCGTCGACGGCGAGGTGCGCCTGCGCGGCCCCATGCTGTTCAAGGGCTACACCGACGACGACCTGAACGCCGACGCCTTCGACGAGGACGGCTACTTCCGCACCGGCGATGTCGGTCACCTCCGTGCCGACGGCCATGTCGTCCTCACCGGCCGCCTCAAGGACATCATCATCCGCAAGGGCGAGAACATCAGCGCCAAGGAGATCGAGGACGTGCTCTACACCCACCCCAAGGTGGGCGACGTGGCCGTCATCGGCGTCCCCGACCGCGAACGCGGCGAAATGGTGTGCGCCGTGGTCCAGACCGCCCCGGGCGAGGACGCGCTGACCTTCGCCGAGATGACGGCGCTCTGCCGCGACGCCGGGCTGATGACCCAGAAGATCCCCGAGCGCCTCGAGGTGGTCGATGCTCTCCCCCGCAACGAGACCCTGAACAAGATCCTCAAGTACAAGCTGCGCGAGCAGTACGGCTGACGCCGGCGGCGCGTCGGCGCCCGGGCTCCGCGACGAACCGTCTCACCGGGGCGAGATCGCAGAGCGGCTGTGTGCGTCCTCCGGGGCCGAGGCCGAGGGCCCCGGCGGTCAGGGACCGGGCGAGACATCCGTCACATCTGCTTGATTTCTCTCGCAGAGGGTTGACGTTCGCGAATGTGCTTGCAATAGTGAGCACATACGAACCAGGAGCTAGCAGTTCGAGCGCCGGCCACGTGGACAAGATCCCAAGACGCGAAGGAAGGCCCGAAATGTCTGCAGCAATCGAGCAGCTGAACGAGGTCGAGGCCAAGTTCCTCGAAGTCCTCGAGCAGGTCCAGGAGCCCCTCGTCAAGGGCGTGCGCAGCGCCGCCGAGTGGGCCGAGTCCCGGCTCCCTGAAGTCAAGGTGCCGAACCTCGACCGCGTGGGCACCGTCGACGAGTACGTCGACTTCGGCTTCAGCGTCGTCGACGCCCTGGTCAAGAACCAGAAGGCCTTCGTGGCCGAGCTGGTCACCGCCACCGCCCCCGTGCGGGGCAAGTTCGTCGATGCCGACGCCAAGCCCGTGAAGTCGGTCAAGGTCGCCGCCAAGAAGGCGGCCTGACCCATATCCTCGGGGGCTTGATCGTCGTACCCCCCTACGGCTGATCGCTCCCGACCGGGGTGCGCCCGCTTCGGCGGCCACCCCACCATGACAGGAGAGGAGGACCTCCCCCCGGGTCCTCCTCTCCTGCGTTTTCGAGGCGAGCGCAGGACACCGCCGATCGCTCCGACGCCTGCTCTGCGCTTGCGTGATCGGCCCGGCCGCTGACCGGTGGTGAACGTCGCAGGCATAGGGTCGGCGGGTGCCTGACCCCATCAGCGACCCGCTCGCCCCACGAGCCATCGAGCACCCGCCCCACACGCCCGAGGTGCTGGAGGTGTGGCGGAACTTCTGCGTGTGGCCGGGCCGGGCGCTGTACCCCAAGTTCCTCGGGTTCCAGGTCGAGGAGATCCGCCAGGACTACTGCCGCCTCCGCCTGCCCTACCGACCCGAGCTCGAGCAGCCGGCCGGCCCGGTCCACGGCGGCGCCATCGCCTCGCTCGTCGACACGGTGGTGGTGCCGGCGGTGGGCTGGGTCCACGGCGCCGTCCCCCAGATGCTCACCCTCACGATGAACATCGAGTACCGCTCGGCCCTTGTGCGGACCGACGCCGTGGCCGAAGGATGGGTCACCCAGCGGGGCAACTCGATCGTGTTCTGCGAAGCCGAGGTCCGGGCCGCCGACGATGCCCGAGTGGTGGCGAACGGCCGCATGGTCTACAAGGTGCGGCCATCGGCGGCCGACACGTGACCTGGGGCAGGGGGCGCGGAGAGGCCCGGCCAGCCCGGGCGGCCAGGGCAGGGGAGTGGCGCCCGCGGGTGTGATCGCGCAACGGTTGGAGCACATCATCCCGACCGGACCGAAGGGGGGACCGACGTGACCACGCTGCCCGACACGATGAGCGCCGACGAGACGGTGGCGGCGTTGTTCTTCACTGACGCCGGCATCGACGACCCGACGCCCTACTACCACCACCTGCGCCGCATCGCCCCGGTGCACCACAGCGCCACGGGCGCCGTCTTCCTCAGCCGCTACGACGACTGCCGCGAGGCCCTCCGCGACAGCCGGTTCGGCAAGGCCACCCGCGGCGGCGAGAGCGAGGGTCTCATACCAAGCAGTGACCCCGCCGCCGCCGAGTTCCGCCGCGAGCTGCTGCAACGCCGCCGGGGTGACCGGCGGCCCTTGTCGCTCCTCTTCCTGAACCCGCCCGAGCACACCCGCCAGCGCGGCCTGGTGTCACGGGCCTTCACGCCCCGGCGGGTCGAGGAAATGCGGGCCCGCATCGCCACGCTGGCCGGCAGCGTGGTCGATCGGTTCGTCGAGGCGGGCGGCGGCGACCTGCTCGAGGCCATCGCCTTCCCCCTGCCGGTGGCGGTGATCGGCGCCATGGTCGGTGTGCCCGAGGCCGACTGGCCCCGGTTCCGCAGCCTCATCACCGCCGCCGCGGCCGGCATCGAGGCCGGCGCCACCGTCGACGAGCTCCGGGCCGCCGAGGCCGCCAACGACGAGGTGTGGGCCTACTTCGCCGACCTCGTGGCCGAGCGCCACGCCCGCCCCCGCGACGACCTCCTGTCCGACCTCATCGCCGTGAACGACGGCGGCGACACCCTCAGCGACGGCGAGATCATCGTCGTGGCCATGCTGCTGTTCGCGGCCGGCTTCGAGACCACCACCAACCTGATCGGCAACGGCACGGCGGCGTTGCTGGCCCACCCCGACGAGATGGCCCGCCTACGGGCCGACCCCGGCCTGCTTCCCTCGGCGGTCGAGGAGATCCTGCGCTGGGACTCACCGGTACAGCTCGACGTGCGCACCGCCCTCGAGCCCGCCGACGTGGCCGGCGAGCCGGTTGCGGTGGGCACCAACGTGGTCACCCTGCTGGGTGCGGCCAACCGCGACCCGGCCCACTTCACCGACCCCGACCGATTCGACATCGGCCGCGACGACGGCCCGCCCATGAGCTTCGCCTCGGGAATCCACTACTGCCTCGGCGCCAACCTGGCCCGAGCCGAGGGCCAAGAGGTGTTCGGCGCGCTCCTCACGCGCTGCGGCACCATCGAACTCGACGGGCCGCTCGTCCGCCGGCCGCGCATGACCCTTCGCGGCTACCGGGCCGTGCCGGTTCGGGTCACTCCCCGTTGAAGGGCCGCCGGCGCCCGTCCGGCGGTGGGTGGGGTCCGAGACGGCCCTTGTCCGCGGGCATTGGTCGGGGTACCGTCGGGATCGCGGCACGACTCCCCCTCTGCGACCGAGCGAGACGAGGGGAACCCTCATGGAAATCGATGAAACTGCCCGCTTCGAGCTGCACGGGCGGCTCCGGGAGGTGCTGGGTGAGGTGAGAGGCGACGACCTGATGGGCCTGCTGCCACCGGTCGGTTGGGCTGACGTCGCCACCAAGGACGACGTGGCCCTCGTGCGCGAGCGAGTCGCCGGGGTGGCAGCCGATGTGGTCGACGTCCGGCGCCAGGTCGCCGCGCTCGACCGCCGCGTCGACGAGATGGATGCTCGATTGACGGGTCGGATCGACCAGTTGGACGCTCGTTTGGCTGGCCGGATCGACCAATTGGACAGCCGGATCGACCAATTGGACAGCAGGATCGACCAATTGGACAGCAGGATCGACCAGCTGGACCGGAGCTTCGATGATCGAATCGGACGGCTGGAGGATCGCCTGACCGCGACCTTCCACAGGCAGATGAACCGTCAGATCTGGGCCATGGCCGGCACGCTCGTCGGCGCCGCGGCGGTGATCAGCGCCAACAACATCTGGTAGCTCGCCGCGGGCCACGGGCGTCCGCCGGACGACGTCAGTCGAGGACGTGCAACAACACCACGGGGATCTCGCGGGTGGTGGCGGCCTCGTACTCGGCGAAGCCGGGGTAACGCTCCTTCTGGGTGGTCCAGATCGTGTCGCGCTCGTCGCCGCCGGCGACCTCGGCCCGCACCCTCTTGGTCTCGGTGCCCACCTCGATGGACGCCTCGGGATTCGCCACGAGGTTGTGATACCAGTCGGGGTGGGTGGGGGCGCCGGCCTTGGAGGCGAAGATGGCGTAGGCGTCACCCACGGCCTGGTACATCATGGGCGCGAGCCGCTCCTGGCCCGACTTGGCGCCGGTGCTGTGCAGGATGAGCAGCGGTGCGCCCTCGAACTGGCCGCCGACCTGACCGTCGTTGGCGCGGAACTCCTCGATGATCTGGGCGTTCCAGTCGTTGGTGTCGGACATCAGTACCTCGTCGGCTCGGTGGTTCGTCAGGGTTCGGTCGGCGTCGCGCGGCGACCGTCGATCACTCAACCCCCCGACCGGCTCTGCTGTTCCGCCCGATCAAACCTCGATCAGGCGATCGACCGGGTCGACGGCGCGTAGGTGGGTGGTGAGGGCGCTGGTGAGCCGGGCGAGTTCGTCGAGGTCGTGGCGGTCGAGCGGCTCGATGACCCAGCGACGCACCCGTTCGACGTGTCCTGACGCGGCGGCGTCGAGCAGGGCGCGCCCGGCGGCGGTGAGGCGGATGCGGCGGGCCCGCCCGTCGGCGGGATCGGCGTGCTTCTCCACCAGGCCGTCGGCCACGAGGCGGTTGACCCGGTGGGTGATGCAGCTCGACGTGTCGTCTATCAGCCGAGCCAGGTCTCGCAGCCGGTGGCCGCTGTCCGCGTCGGCCTCGGACAGGTGGTGGAGCAGCTCGTAGTCCCGGCCGGAGATGCCGTGGTCGCGGCGCAGCGCGCCGTCGCTGAGGGTGACGATGCGCGACGCCAGCTTGATGAGGCCCACCCAGGCGGCCAGCTCGCGGTCGTCCAGCCAGGGCGTCGTCGCGGTCGTCACCCGCCGAGCACCCGGCGGGCCACCACCAGGAACAGATGGTCGCCCCTACGTTGGTGGCCCCGATGGCACGCCTCGACCAGCTTCGCTGGGTGGGCGTCCCAATGCCCGGCCACGGCAACCAGCTCGTCCTGGCCCACCGGGGCGACGGGATCAACGGGCGGGGTCAGTGCGGGATGGGACCTATGGGTGCGGGCGAGGGCGGCGGCCCCCGCAGGGTCGGCGCCGGCGAAGCGCTCGTGGACCTCGCGGTGGACATCGTCGGTGAGCACCTCGCCACAATAGCTGAACGTTCAGGTACTCTCTGGGCCATGACTCCACCGCCACCACCATCGCCCCCGCCCCCGCCCCCGCCCCCGCCCGCCGACGAGCCGCCTGCCGGCCCCGCCATCAACGCCGTCCCCAACGGTCCGCTCGTGGTGAGCGGAGGCGTGGCGCTCTACCGCCGCCGCGCCGTCGAGAGCGAACACGGCGAACCCCTGGCGTGGGAGACCACCGAGCACCTCGACGCCGGCGCGGGCGACCGGTACCTGCTCTGTCGCTGTGGCCTCTCGGCCGAGAAGCCGTACTGTGACGCCAGCCACCGCTCGGGCGAATTCGTGACCGAGGACCGCGCCGGGTCCACCTACGACGAGCGGGCCGAGATGCTCGGCGGCGTGGGGGTGCGGGTGCGTGACGACCGCTCGATCTGCGTCCACGCCGGGTTCTGCGGCACCCGGGTCACCAACGTCTGGAAGCAGGTCTCCGAGACCGAGGAGTCCACGGTGCGCGCCCAGGTCATCGCCATGATCGAGAAGTGCCCTTCGGGAGCGCTCACCTTCGCCTTCGAGGGCGACGACGTCGAGCCGCTACTGCCGCAGGCCATCGCGGTGCTCGACGACGGCCCGCTGTGGGTCACGGGTGGGGTGCCGGTGAGCGTCGGCGGCACGGCCGTCGAGGCCCGCAACCGAGTCACGTTGTGCCGGTGCGGTGCTTCCGCGAACAAGCCCCTCTGCGACGGCAGCCACAAAGAGGTGGGTTTCGCCGATCGATCCGACGCCGTCGGGGGCGAGCCCGCAGGTTCGTGAGCGAGGTCACCGTCGTCGACGAGGCGCTCCGCCTGCTCGACACCCGCTGACTCCCCCCGCTCGTGAAGTCTCGCGGTCGCCGGTCGGGACCTTCGCCCCTTCCGGCCGCGGCCCGCCGGTGGTGCAATGACCCCATGGGGGAACAGCCTGAGGCTCCGGGCACCGAGGGTCGACACGACAAGCCGTGGTCGCCGTGGGACCTGCTGCGGGCGCGGGTGGACCACGAGTTGCACGCCGACATCGACCAGCGTGACCCGGCCTACATCGAGCGCATCCACCCGCTGATCGGTGCCTGGCTGCGCTGGTTCGACCCGGAGATCCATGGTTTCGAGCGCGTGCCCGACGCCGGCCCCTTCCTCGTGGTGGGCAACCACTCGGGCGGTATCTACATGCCCGACTACTGGGCCTTCGTGCACCGGTGGATCGAAGAGCGGGGCCCGGCGGCGCCGCTGTACAGCATGTCCTTCGACTTCGTCTTCGGCATCCCCGGCGCGGCGACGCTCGCTCGCAAGATGGGCTCGGTGCCCGCCAGCCAGGCGAACGCCGACCGCATCCTCGACCGGGGCCACCCGGTCATGATCTACCCCGGCGGCGACGCGGAGGACTACCGGCCGTGGACCGAGCGGCACCTCGTCGAGCTGAAGGGTCACACCGGCTTCGTGCGCCTGGCCCTGCGCCACGGCGTGCCGGTCGTGCCCTTGGTGGCCCATGGCAGCCACGACGCCATCATCGTGCTCACCCGCGGCGAGACCTTGGCCAAGCGTCTCGGCTTCGACCGCCTGCGCATCAACGTCATGCCCGTGGTCCTGGGCCCGCCGTGGGGGATCGCCCCGGTGCAGCTGCCCACCTGGCCGATGCCGGCCAAGGTGACGGCCCGGGTGGGTGAGCCCCTCGACTGGTCGCACCTCGGCCCCGATGCCGCCGACGACCCCGCCGCCGTGCAGGCCTGCTACGACGAGACCGTCGAGCGCATGCAGGCCGACCTCGACGACCTCCACCGCACCCTGCCCCACCCCGTCGCCACCCGGGTGGCCACCGCGTTCGGCCTCGACCGCCTGTGGGCCGGCCGGCGCTGATCGCCGGCCGGCCGGCGGCGAGTGGTGCGGTGACGGCGTCACCGCAGGGCGGACCCTTGTGGCTGGCGTCTGCCTCGACGGGGGGAGCGACCCGATCGAGCAGCCGAGATCCGGGCCGTCAGCGGGCGTGGCGGAGGATCGACTCGATCGAGCGGTCGACGTCCTCCTCCGTGGTGGCGCAGCTCGAGACGGACAGTCGCAGCAGACGCCGGCCCTGCCAGTCGGTGGTGGCCAGCCAGCAGGTGCCGTCGTGCTGGACCGCCTGGGCGATGGCGGCGTTGCGATCGTCGCCGCCGAAGTCGACCAGCACCTGGTTCAGCACCACCTCGTTGGCGATACGACCGCCACCCGCCTCGAGGCCGGCGGCGAGGCGTTGGGCCATGGCGCAGAGGTGGTCGACCATCTCGGCCACGCCGCCGCGGCCGAGATGGCGCAGCACCGCCCAGGCCGAGAACCCGCGGGCGCGCCGAGAGGACTCGAGGGTGAAGTCGGACATCCCCGCGTCGGCGCCGCCCGACCCGGTGAGGTAGGCCGCCGAGTAGCGCACCGCAGTGGCGTGGTCCTCGGGGTGGGCGCAGAACACGAAGCCCGAGTCGTAGGTCACATTGAGCCACTTGTGGCCGTCGCAGCCCCACGAGTCGGCCAGCTCGATGCCGTCGACCAGCGCCCGGGTCCGAGGGCTCGCCGCGGCCCACAGCCCGAAGGCGCCATCGACGTGCACCCACGCCCCGTGCGCATGGGCGGCAGTGACACCCTCGCGCAGCGGATCGCAGGCTCCCGTGTTCACGTTGCCCGCCTGCAGGCAGACGATGGTCGGCCCCGGCGGTGCGGTACCCAGCACCCGGGCCAGCTCATCGGCCCGGATGGCGCCGTTGTGGTCGACGGCGACGGGCTCGAGGGCGTTGGTGCCGAGCCCCAACAGGCGTAGGGCCCGGTCGATGGTGGCGTGGCGCTCGGCACCGGCCACGATGCGCACGCGGGGCGCGCCGGTCAGCCCGTCGGCCTCGACGTCCCACCCGGCCCCGGCCAGCACGTGGTGGCGTCCGGCGGCGATGCCCACGGTGTTGGCCTCCTGGGCGCCGGTGACGAACCCGACCGACGCCGTTGCCGGAAGCCCGAGGAGGTCCTTCAGCCACCCGCCGGCCACCGCTTCGGCCGCGGCTCCGGACGGGGTCAGGACATGGTTGTAGGCACACTGGTCCCACCCGGCGGTCACCATCTCGGCGGCGACGGCCACGTCGAGCGAGCCGCCGATCACGAACCCGAAGAAGCGCCCGCCGGCCGTGTGGACCAGCCCCGGTTCGGCCGCGGCGACGAGTTCGTCGAGCACCTGATCGGCGGGCAGCGGCGTCTCGGGTAGTGGCAGGCCGAACGCGGTGCGCAGCTGCTCACTGCCGGCCGCGGCGTGGACGGGCAGGCCGGCCACCGACCCGCGGTAGGCCGCGGCCACCTCGGCTGCTCGATGGAACAGGGCGGCGACGTCGGTCATGGCTTCGATCCTGCCCCATCGGCGCCTACCCCGCGGCGAACCTGTCGTGGACGCGCCGAGGTCGACCACCGGCAGGCGTTGCGACATCGCGGTGCAGCGGCGCGTAGCGTCGTCGGGACCCCGGCCGGCAGCACGAGCGACCGGCGCACAGGAAGACAGGAAGAGGACGTGACGTGGCTGAGGCGCTGATCATCGATGCATGCCGGACCCCGCGGGGTATCGGGAAGCAGGGCAAGGGGGCGTTGGCGCACCTGCATCCCCAGCACCTGGCGGCCACGGTGCTCGCGGCGCTGGTCGAGCGCAACGGGTTCGACACCGCCGATGTCGACGACGTCATCTGGGGGACGAGCTCTCAGGTGTGCGAGCAGAGCGGTGACCTGGGGCGGATGGCCGCGCTCGACGCGGGTTACGACGTCACCGCCAGCGGGGCCACCCTGGACCGCTTCTGCGGATCGGGCATCACCAGCGCCAACTACGGCGCCCATGCGGTGATGGCGGGCATGGAGGACCTGGTGGTGACGGGCGGCACCGAGATGATGTCGCTGCCCAAGAAGGGCCTGCTGCCGATGGGGGCCAACAACGCGCACCTGCAGGCGATCCACCCGCAGTCCCACCAGGGGGTGTGCGCCGACGCCATCGCCAGCAGCGAGGGCATACCCCGCGAGGCGCTCGACGCCCTCGCCGCCGAGTCGCAGCGCCGGGCGGCAGTCGCCATCGCCGAGGGCCGCTTCGACAGGAGCCTCGTGCCCGTCCTCGACCTGGACGGCACCGTCGCCCTCGACCACGAGGAGTTCCCCCGGCCCCAGACCACCGTCGAGTCGCTGGCCCAGCTCTCGCCGAGCTTCCCCGCGGTGGCCGACTATCGCCACACCGAGGACAGCCTCACGTTCCGCGAGCTGATCAACCAGAGGTACCCCGACCTCGACATCCAGCACGTCCACCATGCCGGTAACTCGTCGGGGGTGGTGGACGGCGCCGCCGCCCTGCTGATCGCGAGCGAGGACCACGCCAAGGCCCACGGTCTGACGCCCCGAGCCCGCGTGGTGGCCACCGCGAACATGGGCGACGACCCGACCCTCATGCTCAACGCGCCGGTGCCGTCGGCTCGCAAGGTGCTGGCCAAGGCGGGGATGACGCTCGCCGACGTCGACCTGATCGAGGTCAACGAGGCGTTCGCGGTCGTGGCCGAGAAGTTCCTCCGCGACCTCGACCTGGACCGCGACAAGGTGAATGTCAACGGCGGCGCCATCGCCCTCGGGCACCCCATCGGCGCGACCGGCGCCATCCTGATCGGCACCGTGCTCGACGAGCTCGAGCGACGCGACCTGCAGGTCGGGCTGGTCACCATGTGCGCCGGTGGCGGCATGGCCCCCGCCATCATCATCGAACGGGTCTGACCGCCCGACGTCACGGGGCCGTGCCGGGCCGCGGTCACGACTGCTGGGATCGCCGCGGTGTCGACCGTCGACGGGCGGCCGGTACCATGGAGGTGTACAGCGGTGCTCCAGACCACGGCAGCACGTCGAATCGGACGGCCCGCGCTCCAGGAGTTGCCCCATGACCACCACCACCGTCCCGCCGCAGGCGTATCCCCACGGTTTGCCCGGCGCGAGCCTCGACGACGGCGCCGGCGAGTCGCTCGCCACGATGCGTCGGCGCCCGGACGAGCGGGTCAACTGGCGTTCGTCCACACCGTTCCTCGTGTTCCACCTCACCCCGCTGCTGTTGCTGTGGACGGGCGTGTCGAGGGTGGCCGTGGGCCTGCTCCTGGTGACGTTCTGGGCCCGGATGTTCTTCATCACCGCCGGCTACCACCGCTACTTCGCCCACCGCAGCTACCGCATGGCGCGCGTGCCCCAGTTCCTGATGGCCCTCGGCGGGACGACGGCCATGCAGAAAGGCCCCCTCTGGTGGGCGGGTCACCACCGCGACCACCACCGCTGGTCGGACACCGAGCGTGATGTGCACTCGCCGCAGAAGGGGTTCTGGTGGAGCCATGTGGGCTGGATCCTGTGTGACCGCTTCGGCGCCACCGAGACCGAGCGGATCGCGGACTTCGCCAGGTTCCCCGAGCTCCGATTCCTGAACCGGTTCGACTGGCTCGGCCCGGCCGCCCTCGCCGGCGCGTGCTTCCTGCTCGGCGGCTGGCCCGGCCTGGTGCTCGGCTTCTTCCTGTCCACGATCCTGTTGTGGCACTCGGTGTTCTTCGTGAACTCGTTGGCCCACGTCTTCGGTCGCCGGCGCTTCGCCACCGAGGACACGAGCCGGAATTCGGCGCTGATCGCGGTGCTCACCATGGGTGAGGGCTGGCACAACAACCACCACCACGCCCCCCGGTCGTGCCGCAACGGGTTCTTCTGGTGGGAGTGGGACCCCACCTTCTACCTGCTGACCGCCCTCAGTTGGGTGGGCGTCGTGCGCGACCTCAAGCGCCCGCCCGAGAACCTCCTGGCGACGGGCCGGCTCCGTGACGGCAGCTTCGACATCGGGATGTTCCGCGCCAACTGGACCAAGGCGGCACGATCGGTGGCCGACGTGGCCACCCGGCTCGGCGCCCGGGCCGAGCGCCTCCAGCAGGCCGAGTCCCTCCGGGCCGGGCAGGAGACGCCCGAACCTGCGGTCCGCGAGCGCCTGCGCCAGCTCGAGGCACTGGTCGAGTCGTCCCTCGAGACCGCGTCGGACCTGGCCACCTCCATCCATCGACAACAACGACGGCTCGTCCGCGACCGCTGACCGCCGCTCCCGGTTGCCGCCCAGGGTTAACGGTGTTAACTTCGACGCATGAACCCGTCGAAGGAGCACGCAGTGCGAGCCCATCCCCGTCGCTTTGCCACACTGATCGCCACCTCGGCGCTCATCGCCACGGTCCTGGTGACCGCGGTGGGGGCATCGCCAGCGTCGGCCGCCGGGTCGGTGAAGGTGTCGAACAACACCACGATCCGGTGCGGATTCGTCAACTACTCCACGCCGACCGACTGGTACATCCCCGCCACCGGCACCCCGAAGGGCCTGGTGTGGCTCCAGCACGGCTTCACCGAGAACAAGGGCAACTGGGCGGATTACGGCCCGAAGCTGGCCGCTGCCGGCTACGTGGCTGTTGCCACGACGCTGCCCACCGCCGACCTGTTCGGCTGCACGGTGCAGAACATCGGGAACAACACCGGCTACCTCAACAACATCGCCACCGTCTTCGGCCAGGCGGCCACCGGTTCGGGCGCGCTGGTCACCAGCTACAACGACGCCACCCGTCGGGCGGGTCGCTCTGGGCTGGGCTTCCCGGCTCGGTGGTCGTTCGTGGGCCACTCGGCCGGCGGTGAGGCCGTCGCCTACGTGGCCCAGCGGCTGCGCACGAACCACGCCTCGGGCTTCGCCCGCCTCGGCGGACTGGTGCTCGAAGACCCGGTCGCGTCCTTCATCGGCAGCAACCTCTCCAGCGCACTGAGCGGCCTCAACACCACGACGCTGCCGATCTACGCGCTGGCGTCGCCTCCCTACTCGTGCAACAACAACCAGTCGGGCACACTGCTCGTCGAGCGGCGGCTCACCACCCGCACGTTCCACGGTGCGCAGATCACGTCGGGCTCGCACGGCGACGTGTTCGGCTCGGCTGTCGGGGCGATCGAGACCGCCACCTGTGGTACCCCGCAGGCCAAGAACGTGGCCGCCGTCCAGGCGCTCAGCACCGCCTGGCTCACCGACCAGATCGCGGGCACCACGACCGCCGCGAACTACCCCGGCGGAGCGAGCTACCAGCCACTCGTGAGCGCCGGCACCATCGCCACTCTCCCCTGACCGACCAGGGCCCGCGCCCGCCCGACCCGATCGGGTGAGATCTACGCTCGTGCCGTGCGGCGAAGCAAGCGGTCCACCTCATCCCGACGCTCCCCGGTCGGCCCCGGGGCGAGGCTCGCGCTGCTGGCCACGGTCGTCGCGGCGACGGCAGCCTGTGCCCCGGGGGAATCTCCTCCCGAGGTGCGCGACCCGCGCATCGTCGACCAGCTCACGACCACCGCCGACGGGTCGGTGCGGCTCCGACCCGACACGATCACCCTTCCCCCCGACACGCCTCCCCCGGTCACCGGCGGAGACGACGCCGGCGCCGGGCCGGTCATCCGGGTCGACCCCGACGTGCGGCGACAGCCGTTCGACGGGTTGGGCGCAGCCCTCACCGACTCGTCGGCCTGGCTGCTGTCCCGCCTGCCGGACTCGACCCGCGCCGCAGCGCTGCGTGCGCTCTTCGCCACTGACCCCGACACCGCCGCTGACCCCGACACCGGCACTGACCCCGACAACCGTGCGGGCCTGTCCGTCGTCCGCCTGGTGATCGGCTCGTCGGACTTCGCCCGCTCGCACTACTCATACGACGACTCGCCGAGCCCCGACCCCGACCTCGCCGGCTTCTCGATCGATCACGACCGGGCCTACGTCATCCCAACGGCCCGGGAGATCCTGGCCGTCAATCCTGACGTGCAGTTCGTGGCCAGCCCGTGGAGCCCGCCGGCGTGGATGAAGGACTCGAACGCGCTCGCCCACGGCAGCCTCCTCCCCGAGTACGAGGACACCTACGCCGACTACCTGGTGCGCTTCCTCCAGGCGTATCGCCAGGAGGGGATCGACATCGCCAAGCTCACGGTGCAGAACGAGCCCCAGTTCGCGTCGTTCACCTACCCCGGCATGGTGATGGACGCGTCCCAGCAGGCCCGCTTCATCGCGGACAGCCTGGGCCCGGCCCTCGCCCGAGCCGGGCTCGACGCCGAGGTGCTGGTCTACGACCACAACTGGGACGATCCCGACTACCCCCTCGACGTCCTCGGCCATCCGCGCGTGCGCGCCTTTGCGGCGGGCACCGCCTTCCACTGCTACGAGGGCGATCAGGCCTCGGCCCAGGACCGGGTGCACGAGGCCCATCCGTTCCTGAGCATCTGGGTCACCGAGTGCTCGGGCGGCGAGTGGCAGGGCTCGCGGCGACGTGCGTTCTTCGCCACGAGCGACCTGGTCATCGACGGCCTGAACCACTGGGCGAATGCCACCCTGTTGTGGAACCTGGCCCTCGACGCCGACGGCGGTCCGCACACCGGCGGGTGCGACACGTGCCGAGGGGTCGTCGCCGTCGACGACCGCACCGGCACCTGGGCACCGACGGTCGACTTCGACGTCCTCGCCCACGTGGGGCGCTGGGCGCCGCCCGGATCGCCCGCCGTGCCCACCACGGTGAGCGGCTCGACCCGGCTCGACACTGCCGCCCTGCGGACCGATCGGGAGCGCATCGTCCTGGTGGTGGCCAACCGGGGGCCCGAGGTAGCCGCGACCGTTCAGTTCGGTGACCTGCGGATCCCGGTCACGCTGGCCGGACGCAGCCTCGTCACCCTGCGCTGGTCGGCCTGACGGCCCGGCACCCGAGCAGCGGTCACCGCGTCACGGTCCGGGCGCCGCGCTCGTCAAGGGTGTCGCACGTGGTCACTCGGCCGGCCTCACTCGGCCGGCCCAGGTCGCCAGCGTGGGGCGGCCCAGGGGCTCCGACCGTCCGGTCAGCCCGTCGTCACCAGCACGTCGGCCAGCGTGCGCCACTCGTCCAGTGGCAACTGCAGGTCGGCCCGGAGCACCTGCACGCACACGTGGTCCGCGCCGGCGGCGCGGTGGGCGTCGACCCGTTCGGCGATGTCGGCGGGCGACCCCCACGCCACGATGGCGTCGACGAGGCGGTCGCTGGCCGCGTTGTGGTCGGCCCAGTCGCTGTCGTCGAAGCCGAGCGTGCGGAGGTTGCGCACGTAGTTGGGCGCGCGGAGGTACATCGCCATCCCGGCTCGGGCGGTCGCCCGAGCGGCGCCGGGGTCGGTCTCGAGCACCACCATCTGTTCGGGGGCGAGCAGCGCGTCGGGTCCCATGATCTCGCGGGCGCGGGCGGTGTGGGTCGGCGTCGTGAAGTACGGGTGCGCGCCAGAGGCCTGGGTGGCCGCCGTCGCCAGCATCCTCGGGCCGAGCGCGGCGAGCACCCGGCCCGGGTCCTCGGTGGGGCCGACGGCCATGAACATCGCGTCGTCCATGTCGGTCAGGTACTGCTGCAGATGGGTGAGCGGCTTCGAGTAGTCGTGCTTGCGCAGCCGCTCCACGAGGTGGTGGTGGCTCACGCCGAGGCCGAGGAGGAAGCGACCCGGGTAGGCCTCGGCGAGCGTCCGCTGACAGGCCGCCATGGTCATGGGATCGCGTGCGTAGACGTTGGCGATGCCGGTCGCCAGCACCAGGTGGTCGGTCGCGGCCAGGCAGGTTGCGGCGGCGACGAACGGGTCGCGGCCGACCGCCTCGGGCAGCCACACCGTCGAGTAGCCGAGGGCCTCGATCTCGACGCAGGCACGTTGCACCTCGCTGGTCGGGTGGGCGTCGAACGCGCCGCACCAGATCCCCATCGGCCCGATGTCGACCGTCATGGCCCCTCCTCTGCCCCCGGCGGGCGATCTGCGCGGCGGGGCTCGGCGTCGCGCCCCAGGCTAAGGCCCCTGCGGCCGGGCCGGGACGTCGCGGACTGCCCGAAGGCGCGGCGGCCGTGCGAGCATGTCAGTCCCATGACCGGACCCTTTCCCCAGGTGCGTCGGATGGCCGACCCGGCGGTGTTGCGCGCCCGGCTCGCCGCCCTGGAATGCGAACTGCCGGTCGCCGAGTCGGTCGACCCGGCGGGCCCGCTCTCCGCGCCGCTCGACCACGCCGGCTGGACGTTCCCGAACCGGTTCGCCGTCCTGCCGATGGAAGGGTGGGACGGGACGATCGACGGGCGCCCCACCGACCTGGTGCGTCGCCGCTGGGGGCGCTTCGGGGCGTCGGGAGCGGGCCTGGTCTGGGGTGGCGAGGCCGTCGCCGTCACCCACGTGGGTCGAGCCAACCCGCACCAGCTCGCCATCGGCCCCCACAGCGTGGAGGACCTCACGGCGCTGCGCTCGACGTTGGTGGGGGCCCATCGGGAGGCCGGTGCGGCCGCCGGACCGGTGGTCGGGCTCCAGCTCACCCACTCGGGCCGGTGGTCGCGACCCGGGGGCGAGCCCGCGCCCCGGGTCGCCTACCGGCACCCCGTGCTCGACGCCCGTGTCGGCGTCGACGACCGTCATGTCCTCACCGACACCGAGCTCGACGACCTGGTGGGTGCGTTCGTGGCCGCCGCGGTGGTGGCCCGCGAGGCGGGCTTCGACTTCGTCGACGTGAAGCACTGTCACGGCTACCTGCTGCACGAGCTGTTGTCGGCGGTCGACCGGCCCGGCGCCTACGGCGGGTCGTTCACCGGCCGCACCACCTTCCTGCGCCGGGTCGTCGACGGCGTCAACCGTGACGCCCCGGGCCTCGGCATCGGCGTGCGGCTCTCGGTCTTCGACGTGGTGCCCCACCGCGCCGGCGCCGACGGCGTGGGCGTGGCCGAGGTGGACGGGCCCTATCCCCACGCCTTCGGTGGCGACGGGACCGGGCTGGGTGTCGACCTCGCCGAGCCGCACCGGTTCTGCGACCTGCTGGTCGAGCTGGGCGTGTCGATGCTGTGCGTGACGGCCGGCAGCCCCTACTGGTGCCCGCACGTGCAGCGGCCGGCGTACTTCCCGCCGTCCGACGGCTACCGGCCGCCCCGCGACCCGCTCGTCGACGTCTCACGGATGCAGCAGGTCACCCGCGAGCTGACCGCGGCGCACCCCGAGCTGCTGGTGGTGGGCTCGGGCCTCACCTACCTCCAGGATTACGTGGCCCACGTGGGCCAGGCCCTCGTCGCCGACGGGTGGATGCACGTGGTGGGCCTGGGGCGCATGGCTCTCAGCCTCCCCGAGCTGCCGGCGCTCGTCCTGGCGGGCCGCGAGCTCGACCGGCACCAGGTGTGCCGCACCTTCAGCGACTGCACCACCGCGCCACGCCACGGGCTGGTGTCCGGATGCTGGCCCCTCGACGACTTCTACAAGCAGCGGCCCGAGCGGGTCGAGCTGGCCCGCATCAAGCGGGAAGGGCGGCGGAAGGCGTGACCGGCCCCGGTCAGCCGGCCCGTGTCATCGAGCGGCGCACGATCGCGGGAGCGTCCGCCGTGCTCCTGCCGCTCGACGACGACGGCTCGATCGACTGGGCCGGGTTCGAGGGCCACGTCGCCCGCACGGTGGACGCGGGCCTGGTGCCGGCGGTGAACATGGACACCGGCTTCGGGCCGTTCCTCGACGGCGACGACCGCCGTCGGGTGCTGGGCATCGCCGGGTCGTGTGGCGTCGAATGCATCGCGGGCGTGCACCTGGACGACCGGCCCGGCGACCCGTTCGACCTGTGGGCCACCCTCGCCGCCACCGTGGCCGTGGCCGACGCCGGTGCGCTGCCGATCCTGTTCCCCAGCCACGGTCTCGCCGCCCTGTCCGACGGCGAGCTGGTCGACGTCCACCGCCGGGCCGCCGGGCAGGTCGAACGCCTGCTGGGCTTCGAGCTGGGCCCCATGTTCCACCCTGCGGGTCGCATCTTCTCGGCCCAGGTCTTCGAGGCCCTGCTGGGCATCGACGGGGTGGTCGGTCTCAAGCACAGCTCGCTGCGCCGCGACCTCGAGTGGCAGCGCCTCGCGCTCCGCGACCGGGTCCGCCCCGACTTCCGCCTCATGACCGGCAACGACCTGGCCATCGACATGGTGATCTACGGGTCCGACTACCTGCTGGGTCTCTCGACCTTCGCCCCCGATGCCTTCGCCGCACGCGACGCGGCGTGGGCGGCCGGTGACCTCGCCCGCTTCTGGGCCCTGAACGACCTGCTCCAGTACCTGGGCCAGTTCGCCTTCCGGCCTCCGGTGCCCGCGTACCGTCACGACGCGGCCCTGTTCCTCGAAGCCCGGGGCTGGATCAGCTCGTCCAGGACCCACCACCGGTCACCCATGCGACCCGGCAGCGACCGCGACGTGCTGGTCGACATCGCCACCAGGCTCGATCATCTGCTGACCGACCCTGTCGGCTGAGGTCGGCTGAGCCCGCGGTGGCTCGGCCCGCCGAAGGCGGCTAGCGGGCCGGGACGGGGAGCGTGAGGTCGAGCACGTTGCCCTCGATGGCCACGTGATACCGCCCGTTCCGGCCGGCCGACGCCCACGGGCTGGCCCAACGGTGGGCGGGGTCGTCGATGGGCACGATCGCGCCGTCGACGGTGAGCGGTGGGTTCGCCACGGCGGCCTCGGGCGACCAGCCGAACCCCAGCCGCGACTGCCCCGGCGGGACAAAGCGCACCTGGAAGCCGTCGCCCGGCCCGTGGTCGCACGATCCCAGCGCGGCCGGCGTGCTCGCGGGGCATCGCCGTGCACCGGCCATCGGCCGCACGACGGGCGGGTGCTCGGCCACCGCGTCGACGAACGCGGCGAACGGGTCCGGCACCCCCGCGTGGTCGGCGGCACGGCCCACGTGGGTGACCCACACGTTGTCGGGCCCGCCGTTGGCGACGAGCTCATAGCGCTGGGTCAGGTCGCCGGGCTGGGCCACGGCCGGGTCGATCGCCCTCCAGCGCGTGGGTCGCCACGACCACAGCGCCACGTAGCCGTCGCCCTTGCGGCCGAAGGTCCAGCCGTCGCGTCGGACCACCTGGTCGAAGCGCTCGGTCGGGAACATGGCGTGGGTGTAGCCGGCGTAGCCGTCCGCGCCGTCCACGCCCGACGCCGGGTACTGCGGCGCGTAGATCGAGATGGTGGTGCTGTCGTGCTGCACGGCACGCGGGGCCGCACCGTCACCCGACCAGTAGCCGCCGCCCGAGCCCTCGCTGCCGAGCGGGGGCCCCTTCGGCAGCGTGGTGAACACGGTGGCCGCATCGTCGAGGGTGGCCTGGGAGATCAGGGCCGACTCGGTGCGCTGGCCCGCCCGCCAGTCCTGGGCGGTGGACAACATGGCGTCGGGGCTCCGCCAGGTGTAGGTGTTCACCGCGCTCAGGAGCCCGGGGTTGAGCCACCAGGCGAGGCTCCGGGCCAGCACGCGCAGCTGGGCGGGCGTCCTGCCCGCCACGATCGGCTCGAGCACGTTGGCCCCGGCGATCAGGAAGTTGGGCGTGTTCCACAGGTTGTAGCGCTCGATGGTGCGGACCGACAGCGGCGCCACCTGCCAACTGAGCTGGGCGCCCATGCCCCACCACACCACCAGGCCGTCGTTGCCGTTGAACGAGAGACCGTCGGGTGCGACGGGGCGGTCCGAGACGGGGGCCAACGGGTCGAGCGCGATCCCCTGGTGCTGGCGGACCACCACCTCCTCGGGTGACGCGGCGATGCGTTGGGCGACCTCGGGAGGCCGGTAGCGGTTGGTCACGGCCATGGCGGTGGCCGGCCCCGAGCCGGTGGGCGGGGTGTCGCGGCCGAAGACCAGCGCGATGAGCGCCGGGGTGGTTCCGCCGTACGGGTTGAACAGGTTGCCCGTGTAGGTGCGGCCCTTGGCCGACCCGAGCACGCCGTCGTGGAGGTGGGAGGCCACCTCGACGAGCATCAGGTCGAGCACCTGCGAGGCCAGCTCGGCGACGGCGGTGTCGTCGGCCAGCTCGGCCAGCGACAGCACGCCCTCGAAGGAGAGCGCGGTGTACGGGTTCGACAGGAACTCGCTGAACCCGTAGCGGCCTCGCAGCTCGATCCAGCGGCGGACCTGGCGGAGGGCGTGGGCCTGGTGCTGGCGCCCGGTCATGCCGCTGTTCGTGAAGACGTCGTCGGGGAAGGCCTGGCCGGCGAGGTACTCGTCGGCGGCGAACAGGATCTGGTGGTTCTCGGTCCAGTAGTAGTTGCGGTCGATGCGGCCCGGTCGCGTGGGCTCGGTCCACCAGTACTTGAAGCGCAGCAGCCGCCGTTTGATCGCCGCGGCCAGACCGGGGTCGAGCAGGTCGTGGTCGCTCACGTACAGCGTCAACAAGGTGCTGACCGTGAAGTCGTCGTTGATGCCCCGGCCGAGGATGTCGGCGAAGGTGGCGGCGGTGGCGGCACTGAGGTCGCCGTCGAACCCGGGGTCACGGCGGCCGCGTTCGGCGAAGGCGATGAGCGACTCGGGCTCGGTTGGGTCGAGCGGCCCGGCGGTGGCCGCGGCCAGGAAGGCGTCCTGGCGGGCCCGCCAGTCCACGGCGGGCATCCGGGTGGCCTCGGCGTAGGTGACGGTTGACGCCGTCGAGACGCCGCTCGGCGGCTCGGCCGCATGCCCGACGGCGGCAGGGTCGACGACCGCGACGAGCGCCCCGGCCAGGAGCACCACGGCGAGCACGAGGCGTCCCCAGCGTGGCGCGGACCCTGGAATCGTGTGCATGCCCGTCCCCGATCGTGCGTCGGTCCCGCCCCGGTGGCTACCGGCAGCGTAGGCGTTGGCCTCGCCGACCCTCAGCCCGGTCGTGTCAGTCGCCGCCTGACTCGGGGGTCGGCGGGAGCTCCACCACCACCCCGTCCCTGGCCGAGCGCATGGCGGCGAAGGCGATGCGGTGGCTGTCGATCGAGCCACGGATGGACGATCGGGGCTCGGACCCGGTGCTGACGGCGTCGAGGAAGTCGACGAACAGCGGGCGCTCGCCGCCACCGTGGCCGTCGTAGGCGACCGGTATGTGCAGCCGCCGCCGGCGGCCCGACTTGTGGTCGAAGACCGTCAGGTCGCCGTCGAGGGCGTAGAGGTGACCGAGGGCCGAGCCCCGGGTGCCGTCCACCCGGACCTGGCGCATGGTTCGGTGCGAGGTGCTCTGCACCATGAACGACGCGGTCACGCCGTTGGCGAACTGGATCGAGACCGACTGGGCACTCGGCTGGTCGTTGTCGTCGACCTTGTAGACGCACCGGCCCCACCGGGTTGTCCGCAGCGCCTCGTCGAGGCCGGCCGGGGTGTGATCGTCCGTGACGGCGGCGACCGGCCATCGCCACCACTCGATCCGCTTCTGGAGCGGCGCGGGGGCGACCTTGGCGGCGAGCGGGCGGGCCCACCGGGCTGCCCGCCCCGCGAGGCGGAGGGCGGGCGACGACGCCATCGCCAGGTCGTTGAGCATGGGCCGCAGATCGCGGTAGAGGGCCACCGCGTCGTAGGGACAGGTCGAGGCGTGGGGACAGCCCTCGATGCAGAAGTCGGGTGCTCCGGGGGGCGTGTTCGTGGCGGTCAACTCGGTCGGTCGGATGAACGACGCCACCCGGGTCGCCGGCACACCGGCCAACCAGGCGATCAGGTCGAGGTCGTGGCACGACTTCTGGAGCAGCCACGGCACCTCGCTGCGCCGGGTGTGGCCCCGGACGTACGAGTGGGCGTAGTGCCAGTGCGAGACGTTCTCGGACAGCTGGATGCTGACGACATCGCCCAACTCGCCCGACTCGACCACGGCGTGCAGTTTCGAGAAGAGGTGCGAGTAGCGGTAGACGTGGCAGATGGCCAGGACCCGACCGGCGTCGTCGGCGGCGGCGAGGAGTTGGAGGCAGTCGGCCTCGTCGAGGGCGATCGGCTTCTCGAGCAGCACGTGGTACCCGGCGGCCAGCGCCGCGAGGGTGGGCTCCACGTGGTGCGCATCGCCGGTGGCGACCAGGGCGAAGTCGGCCACCCTGGGGCCGGCGAGCAGGTCTTGCCAGGTCTCGTGGCAGGCCGCAGGGGCCAGGCCGTACCGATCGGCGAACCGGTCCCGCCGGGGGCGGTCGGGCTCGGCGACGGCCACGACCCGGCCGGCCTCGGGCCGGTCGAGGAAGTAGGTGGCGTAGGCGTCGTAGCCCCGGTCGCCCGCGCCGATCACGATGCCGGTGACGCCGAGGCTCACGGCCGTCGGGACTCCCGACCCGGCCCGGCCGGTGGGACGATCAGGCCCAGCCGCCGGCGTAGGCGACGAACTGGCCGGTGGTGAAGCGGCTGGTGCCGTCGATGAAGGGCATGCAGAAGGCGGCGAACTCCTCCATCGTGCCGAGCCGCCCGAGGGGCACCTGGGCCTCGATCTTCTTGCGGATCTCGGGGTCGGTGGCCCCGGTGGCCTGGAGGAACTGGGGGAAGTCCATGAAGTTGGTCCCGACGGCGTTGACCTGGATGCCGTCGCGGGCCACCTCGTCGGCCACGTTGCGGGTGAGCATCGTGGCCCCCGCCCGTGCCGCGGAGTACAGCGGCGCCCCGGGCGTGGGACGGGCGGCCGAGGCGCTCGTTATGACCAGGATCTGGCCGTCGCCCCTGGCGATCATCGGATCGACCACCGCCTTGAGGAAGTGGTAGGGCGCCTCGAGGCAGCCGGCCAGGACGGTGCGCAGGTCGTCGAGGGTGGTGTTCACGAACCGGCCGGTCACGATCTGACCGGAGAAGGCAACCGCGGCGTCGAGGCGCCCGAACCGCTGGAGGGCGGCCGCCACCAACTCGCCGGCTGCCTCGGGTCGGGCCAGGTTGCGCACGCCGGTGACGACCTCGACCGCCGCCCCGAGCCCCTCGAGCTCGTCGACGAGTCCCTCGCCCGGGTCGCCCAGCACCAGGTTGTTTCCGCGCTCGGCCAGAAGGCGGGCGAGCCACGGGCCGGCGTAGAACCCGGCGTCGGCGACGAGCGCCACCCTGCTCTGTTCCGCGCCGTGCGCTGCGCTCTGGTCTGCCATGGTCGCTCTCCCCCGTGCCGCCGACTCGTCGCCGCCGCGAGCCTAGATTATGGCAGTTGGCGTGTCTATTGATCGCGGGGGTCGCCCCCGCCGCGGCGCCCGGGCAGCGGTCACTGATGGCGTCGGGCGGGTCAGGCCATGCCGTAGGCGTGCGTGGGACGGACCGACAGGACGAGTCGGCGGTCGGCGACCATGGCGGCCCGGTACTCGTCCCAGTCGGGGTGCTCGCCCTGCAACGACCGGTAGAGGTCGATCAGCGCGTCGACCGTCGCGTCGTCGGCGGCGGCCGCGGGCGGGGTGAGCTCGGCCGAGCCCTCGATGACCACGTACGACCAGAAGTCGTCGGCGGTCACGTGCAGCGAGACCCGGGGATCACGGGCGGCGTTGACGGTCTTGGCCCGATCGGCGGTCACCGAGATGGCGATGATGTCGTCGTCTCCCAGCGCGTAGGCGATGTTCGAGAGCTGCGGCCGACCGTCCGCCTTCAGCGTGACGAGCACCCCCCGGTGTCGTGGGCGGATGTACTCGAGGCCGTCGGCAAGGTCCATGCCCCGTCAACCCCCCGGATCGCCCGAACCATTCCCCGGCGGCGGATCGCGTGGCCGCCGCCGGCACTGCCCCGTCAGTTCGTGGTCGGGCCCTCCTCCCACGGCTCAGGCTCCGAGGCCCTGGGTGGCCCGTGCCCGGAGGATCTACTCTGCGTTCATGGCGCGACGGCGGGACCTGGTCGAGCACCTGGGCACGGTCGGGCTGTTCGCGTGCTGCACCAGACGGGAGCTGGGCACGGTTGCCCGGCACCTCGAGGTGGTCGACCTGGCCGACGGCACCGAGATGATCTCCCAGGGCGCGCCGGGCGATGCCCTCTTCGTCATCCTCGACGGTGAGGTCGCGGTCGAACGCGACGGCGACGGGGTCTCGACCGCGAGCCGGGGCGACCACTTCGGTGAACTCGCGCTTCTCGACGGTCGGCCCCGCAGCGCCACGGTCCGGGCCGTGGGGCCGGTGACCGTCGGCGTGCTGGGCGTGCGCATGTTCCGAACGCTCCTGCGTGAGTTCCCCGACATCGCCGAGCAGTTGCTCAGCGGCCTCGCCGCCGAACTGCGTCACTCCCGCGGCCACTGACGCCTTGCTCTGACAGGCCGAGACGCCGCCCCGGCGAGCGGGGCGCGGGCGGACGTGACCCGCTCGCCGGAAACGGCACCTCAGCGATCTCCACCGAGCTTCCTGGGGGGGAGGAGGGGGCCGGCAAAGGCGTCGTTGGCTTCACCGGCGACTCGATTTCGATGTTGCGTTTACATTACGATTATGTCGAACTGAAGTCAAGTGTTACGACGAAAGAAGCCGGGATTTCCTGCGAGCCCGGTCTGGATCTGGTGGGCTCTGCCGCCGTTCACTCGACGGTGACGGTCAGGTCGAGCCGGTACAGGATGGGGTCGCCCACGAACCTGTTCTTGACGATCACGTGATGCACGCCCGCAGCCAGCGGCTGCAGCACCAGCAGGTGACCGTCGAATGCGGTGAGCGTGGGCCCGGCGGGCACGCCGAAGACGTTGTCCGCCGGCAGGTCGAGTGTGAACGCCGCGGCCCTGCGGAACCGGGTGACCTCGGGGCCGGGTCGTCCTGGCCGAAACGCCGCGCTCGTGCGCTCGTGCGCCGACCGGCGCACCCACCTCCGCTCAGCGCGCTCGGGGTGCGCGTCGTTCCGACACCGACGGGGCCGCCTCGCCCGGTGTGCCCACCGCTGCCGCGGCTGCCGCGGTGAGGGTGGGCTTGTCGGTGGTGCGCAGCCACCCGTGGAACAGCGGGCTGAGCTCCTGGCCGGACACCCGCTCGGCCAGGGCGATGAAGTTCCTGGTCGTGGCGGTGCGGCCCCGGGGTGCGCTCGCCCAGCGACGGACGATGTCGAAGAAGTCGGCGTCGCCGACCTCGAGTCGCAAGGCGTGCAGGGTCATGGCGCCGCGGAGGTAGACGGGGCCGTCGAAGAGGGAGTCCGGCCCCGGGTCGCCGATCTGCAACGCCCAGAAGTCGTTGTCGGCAGGGATGCCGCCGAAGATGTTGTCGAAGATCTGCTGGGCCGTCTCGAGCCCTTCGTGCTCGCTCCACAGCCACTCGGCGTAGGTGGCGAAGCCCTCGTTCAGCCAGATGTGCTTCCAGGCGGGCAGTGCGAGGCGATCGCCGAACCACTGGTGGGTCAGCTCGTGCACCACGACGAAGTCGCCGGCCGGGGTGCCGTCGAAGAACGCCCGGTCGTACACCGGCCGGGTCTGGTTCTCCAGGGCGAAGCCCAGGTCCCGGACGTCGTCGACGATGGCGCCGCTGTCGGCGAACGGATAGTCACCGAAGTTGTCGGCGAGGAACGAGATGATCTCGGGCTGGCGATCGAGCGCCGCCTGCACGTTGGCGCCGTGGGGCGTCGGGCCGTCGTCGACAGTGCCGATGATCCAGTCGTTCTCGTTGTCGGCACTGCTGGCGGGCGCACCCGGCACCGTCCAGCCGTCGAGGACATCCGCGTCGTCCTCGAACGACGTGCTTCCCTCGCCGGTGGACACCGCGATGTCGTCCACGGCCACGCCGGGGCCCTGGACCGTGTCGTCGCTGGCGTAGGTGATCGACACCTGCGCATCGGTGCCGCCGAAGGCGCCGAGGTCGACCGACCATTGCTCCCAGCCCTCGCTGAAGCCGCTCACCGCGTGCCAGTCGCCGGTGGTGCCGGTCGTCGCGCAGCTGCCGTCACCGACATCGGTCTGATAGTGGGTGAGGAACGGGTGCAGGTCGAGCCAGAACGGGCAGGACGCACCGGTCTCCTCGTCGGTGTGTCCGTTGGCGTCGGGCAGCGTCGTCCAGTTCCGCTGGCCGACGGTGCGGGCCTCGACGAACACGTAATCCCAGCTCGGCTCGGTGTCGCGGTTGATCCAGAACGACATGTCGGCCCCTGCGGGGGGCACCGTGATCGTGCGTCGGAGGCGCTTGTAGGTCTGGTTGCCGGCCTGTGACACCGCGTACCGCGAACCGGTGTGGGGGGCGACCGGCGTGAGCAGGTCGGGGTCGATGGCGTCGACGTAGTCGATGCCGCCGGGCCGGCCGCCATCGTCGTGGTACTCGGCCAGGTCGAATTCACCGATGTCGATGGTGGCCAGATACGGCGCCATCGGGGCCGGGGCGTGCCACACCCAGCGGGTCTCGCCAGCCGCCGAGTCGTGGCTGGTCAACGAGCCGTTGGAGACGACCTCGAGCCCGTCGGGCACGGTGACAGCGATGTCGAAGGCCGCCTTGTCGCGCGGGTGGTCGTTGGCGGGGAACCACGTGGACGCGACGTGGGGCTGGCCGATCACGACCGCGCCGTCGTCGGAGGCGATGAAGCCGCCGGCACCGTCCTCGGCGGGTAGCGCGGACGGATTGCCGTCGTAGGTCACCACGACCGCGGCGTGCTCGTTCGCGGGGATGCATGCGGGGGGGCGGACCTTCAGCTCGCCGTTGCGGCGGGCGAAGGTGGCCGGGCTGCCGTCCACGGTGATCGACCGCACGGTGAGGCCGTCGAGGTCGAAGTTGAAGCGGGACAGGTTCTGGGTGGCCCGCAGGTCGATCGTGGCCACGCCGTCGAGGATGTCGGTGCCGGGGTCGTACGAGAGCTCGAGGCCGTAATGGGCGACGTTGTAGCCGCCGTTGCCGTCCATCGGGAAGTAGGGGTCACCGATGCCCGGTGCGCCAGGGAAGCACTGCCCAGACTCGGGCCGGTCGGGCGCCTCCTGCGCGCCCGCCACCGCGGGGGCGATGGTGGCTACCAACGCGGTGAGCGCCAAGGCCGCGCCGACCACCATGGTGGGCCGCGTTCGCGTCTCGCCGCGCCCTGTACCCGGCCCGTTCTGACCTGCGTGGTCTCGCGGCATGTTCGCCACCGTCTCTCTGTGCGCTGTGGTCTCGGTGGTCACCACCGGGCTCCCGGCCCGTACGACCAGTGCGCCGACGCTACTGCGCCACCGCGGCAACTCGCTGGTCCGCCGGCCGGCCGAACCGGCCGTGCCGGGTCGCTCGGTTCCGTGTGGGTGGGCATCGGGGGCTGGTCCACCCTCAGTTCACGGTGGGGTCGACGGGGTACAGCGCGTACCGGGCGAGCCTGCCGGGTTGGCGGGCGAGGACGTCGCGCCAGAGGCGGCTGGGCGCGGCTACGAACGGGTCGTCGGGAAGAGGGTCGACGATGAACCACGAGCCCTCCTCGACCTCGGCCTCGAGCTGGCCCTCGCTCCACCCCGAATAGCCCGCGAACATGCGCAGCCGGATGCCTTCGCCCACCTCGTCACGGTCCCCGTCGAGGTCCAGCATGGCGACGCCAGACACGGCCGTGGTCGCGAGCAGTTCGCTGGCGCCGGGGTCGCCACCGGCATCGGTGTCCGTGCGGGCGAGGCAGATCACCGCGTTGGGCTGCACGGGCCCGCCGATGAACATGGCCTTGGGCACGGCGGCCCGGCTGTCCCACTGCGGCAGCACCTCGTCGACCGGCATCTCGCTGGGTCGGTCGAGCACCAGCCCGAGCGCACCCTCCGGACCGTGTTCGATCATGAGGATCACGGTGCGCTCGAAGTTGGGGTCAGCCAGCAGCGGCGACGCCACCAGCAGGCGCCCGCGGAGCGTGGCATCGCCCAGATCCGCCTCGCTGGGCTCGTCCCGGTCATCCATGCTCCAAGTGTGGCGCCACGGCAACGGACTCGCTCGTCGTTCTGGTGCCGTGCCGACGAACTCGTTGTCGTGGTCGTGCTGGCTGTCGCCGCCCTGCTCGGCGGCCAGCTCACCCGGGTGGCCACCAACCTGGAGGAGTGCTCTGACACTCGCGCGTTCGGTCTCACCTGGATAATCTCGTGGCTCGGCTGACCGCCTCGACCAGTAACCCGTCGACGACGACTCCGCACTAGAGTGCACGTCGGGGTAGGGGCCCCTTGTTGAGCTGATGGGTGGAGCGATGGACGTTCGCACGTTCTCGATAGGGCGAGTCGGTCTGGCGGCGGTGGTGGCGGTGGTCCTCGGTACCGGGGCGGTGGCGATGACGTCCGCTCCGGCCGCGGGAGAGCCCTCGTCGGCATCGGTGGCCACGGTGGCGCCGGCGGCACCTCCGCAACTCCTCGCCGAGGGCTCGTACCACACCTGTGCGATCGTCACCGGTGGCAAGGTCAAGTGCTGGGGTCGCAACGACAAGGGCCAGCTCGGCGTCGGGGACACCGCCGACCGTGGCGACGGCCCCGGCGAGATGGGCGTCCACCTCCAAGCGGTCGACTTCGGCACCGGTCGCACGGCCACCAGCGTGGCCGTGGGCGACCTGCACACGTGCGCGTTGCTGGACAACGGCCAGGTCAAGTGCTGGGGATGGAACGGGTCCGGAGGGCTGGGCCTGGGCGATACTGCGGCCCGTGGCGACGGCCCGGGCGAGATGGGCGACAACCTGCCCGCGGTCTCACTGGGCGCCGGCCGCACCGCGACCGCGGTGACGGCGGGCTACTCCTTCACCTGTGCCTTGCTGGACAACGGGCAGGTCAAGTGCTGGGGGTACAACGGCAACGGTCGGCTCGGTCTCGGCGACACGTCCAACCGGGGGGACGGCCCCGGAGAGATGGGCGACAGCCTGCAGGCGCTCGCCTTCTCGCCGTCCGGACCGGTCTCGGCGGTGTCGGCGGGGGCGAACCACGCCTGTGCCTTGATGGCCACCGGCGCGGTGATCTGTTGGGGCTACAGCGCCCATGGCGAGGTCGGCTACGGCGGACCCTTCGATCAGGGCAACGAACCTTGGGAGACCCCCAACGCCAACGTCGTGGCCCTGGGTACCGGACGGACCGCCACGGCGCTCTCGGCCGGCTATGGCCAGACCTGCGTGATCCTGGACAACGGCGCGGTGAAATGCTGGGGCTTCAACGGTGACAGCCGGCTCGGGTTGGGGGACACGAACAATCGGGGCGACTCGGGCGGCGAGATGGGCGACAGCCTGCCGACCGTGAACCTGGGCACCGGTCGCACGGCGACGTCGATCGACACCGGTGACGGCCACATCTGCGCCATCCTGGACAACGGTGCCCTCAAGTGCTGGGGCCTCAACGCCTGGGGCCAGCTCGGCCTGGGCGATACGACCACCCGAGGCACGACGCTGGCGCAGATGGGCGACAGCCTGCCCACGGTGAACCTGGGGACGGGCCGCACCGCGACGGCGGTCACCGCGGGTTCGGGGACCTGCGCCCGCCTCAACGACAGTTCGATCAAGTGCTGGGGGCTCAACGACCGCGGTCAACTGGGCCAGGGCGACACCACCAACCGTGGTGACGTCGCCGGCGAGATGGGCGATGCCCTGACCCCGGTGCGCCTGTCGGCCGCCCATTCGATCGAGATCAAGCTGGACACTGGCGTCGACTCGCCGCAGGACTTCGCCTTCACCGGCTGCTCCGGCCCGAACGCCTGCGGCCAGTTCGCGCTCGACCACGACCAGGACCCGACGCTGCCGAGCTCGACATCCGCGAGCTCGCTGTCGACAGGGACGTACACGGTGACCATGGCCGCAGTTCCCAACTGGTCGTTGACCGCCATCACCTGCGATCCAGGCGAGACCGTGGATCTCGCGGCGAGGAAGGTGACCATCCAACTCGGGGCAGACGAGGACGTCAGCTGCACGTTCTCGGTGCGCACCCAGTCGATCACCATCGTGCAGGACACCCAGCCCGATCTCGCGCAGGACTTCTCGTTCACCGGGTGCATGGGCCAGGGCTGTGCCCCGTTCGCCCTCGACGACGACGCAGACCCCACCCTGGCGGGGTCGAAGACCGCCGTCGGTCTTGCCGCCGGGATCTACACGGTGACCCAGACCGCGCCCGGCGCCAACTGGCCGCTGCAGAGCCTGACCTGCAACGTCCCCCAGACCGTCGACCTGGCCAACCGCAAGGTCACGATCGTGTTGGCTGCGACCCAGAGCGTCACCTGCACGTTCACCAACAAGCCGACGATGGTCACCATCGTGCTGGACAGCATCCCCGACCGCGCCCAGGACATGGCGTTCTCGGGCTGCAACGCCCAATCACAGTGCGGGACGTACACGCTCGACGACGACGCCGACCCGACCCGGTCGAACGTGCTGCAGGCACCGGGTCTCGACCCCGGTACCTACACGGTGACCCAGGCCGTACCCGCCGGCTGGACGCTCAACGCCATCACCTGCAGCACCGGCGGCACCGGCGACCTCGCCAACGCCCGGGCCACCATCACCGTCGCCGCCGGCCAGCAGGTCACCTGCACCTTCCAAGGCAGCCCGCCGCCGCCGAACGATGCGTTCGCGTCGGCCATCACCCTCCGAGACCCTCCGTTCCTCTTCCCCGTCTCCGTCGACGGCACCAACCTCGGCGCCACCAAGGAGCCCGGCGAACCCGATCACGCGGGCAACCCGGGCGGGCACTCGGTCTGGTACCGGGTCGCGAGCCCCTACACCGCCGACGTCTTCCTGGGCACCTGCAGCGCCGCCACCAACTTCGACACCGTCCTCGCCGTGTACCACGGGTCGTCGGTGGGGTCGTTGACGCCGGTGGCGTCGAACGACGACGAGGGCGGCTACTGCACCGGAGGCGGCAGCAACGTCGAGTTCACCATGCAGGCGGGGGCCTCCTACCTGGTCGCCGTCGACGGCCGTGGGGGCGCCGCCGGCGCGTTCCGGCTCACGTGGGCGACCTCGACCCTTCCGCCTTGCACACCGTGGCCCGCCTGTTTCTAGCTGTCTGCCCCGTCCTGTCGGCCGCTGGCGCGCCTAGCGGGGAGGCGACGGTGGAACGCCGTGGATCGGGCCGGCCGATTCCCGGAGGCTCCCTACGAACGCGCCGCGTTCGGGATGGATCAGACCGTCTGGAGGAGGATGCCGTCGCCCTGGCCGCCGCCGCCGCACAGGGCCGCGGCGCCCAGGCCGCCGCCGCGGCGGGCCAGCTCGTGCAGGATGGTGAGGGCCAGCCGGGTGCCCGACATGCCCACGGGGTGACCGATGGCGATGGCGCCGCCGTTGACGTTGGTGACCTCGTCGGTGATGCCCAGGTCGGCCATCGACGCGACGCCCACGGCCGCGAAGGCCTCGTTGAGTTCGAACAGGTCGACGTCGGACACCGACTTGCCGGCGCGGTCGAGCGCACGCTTGATGGCGTTGGCCGGTTGGCTGAGCAGCGAGGCGTCGGGGCCGGCCACCTGGCCGTAGCCGACGATCTCGCCCAGCGGTGCGACGCCGAGCTCCTCGGCCTTGGCCTTGGAGGTGACGATGACGGCGGCGCCGCCGTCGGAGATCTGCGAGGCGTTGCCGGCGGTGATGTTGCCGGCCTTGTCGAAGGCGGGGCGCAGGCCGGCCAGCGACTCGACGGTGGTGTCGCCACGGACACCCTCGTCGGTGGTGACCACGACGGGGTCACCCTTGCGCTGCGGCACCTCGACCGGGACGATCTCGTCGTCGAACTTGCCGTCCTTGGCGGCGCGGGCGGCGCGCTCGTGCGACGCCGCGGCCATCTCGTCCTGGGGCTGGCGATCAAGGCCGATCGAGGCGGCGTACTTCTCGGTGCCGGCACCCATGGCCACCTGGTCGAAGGCGCAGAACAGGCCGTCGAACATCATCGAGTCGACCACCGACTTGTCACCGAGGCGGTAGCCCGCCCGGGCGCCGGGGAGCAGGTAGGGGGCGTTGGTCATGGACTCCATGCCGCCGGCCACCACGATGTCGGCGTCACCCGACTGCACCATCTGGTCGGCCAGGTAGATCGAGTTGAGGCCCGACAGGCACACCTTGTTGATGGTGGTGGCGGGCACGTTCATCGGGATGCCGGCGTTGACCCCGGCCTGGCGGGCGGTGATCTGGCCGGCGCCGGCCTGCAGGACGTGGCCCATGATCACGTAGTCGACCTGTTCGGGCGACAGGCCGGCCTTGGCGAGGGCGGCCTTGATGGCGAACCCCCCGAGATCGGTGGCGGCGAACGACGCGAACGCGCCGGAGAGCTTGCCGACGGGGGTGCGTGCCCCCGCGAGAATGACGGAACCGGCCATGGGTGGGATCCTCCCCGAGACGATCGTTGCGATGCGGAGTGTACGGGGCGGTTCGACAGAAGGGAAAGTGGCCTGGGCCCCGGTCGCCGGGACCGCTCGGCTGGTGCCTCAGCCCTCGGGGTCGTCGGTCCGCGTCATGGCGCTCTGCACGGCCCTGCCGATGGCGCTCTTCATGGCGTCGGCCAACGGCTCACCGCCGGGGGTCGAGGCGGCGTCGGCCATCGCGTCGGTCGACGGGGCGGTGGGTCGTTCCCGCTCTGCGGTCACGGTGGTGCCGCCGGTGCGGTCGTCCACGAACAGGTCGCCCGCATGGGCGACACCGCTGCCGTGCCCACCGGGCCAGCCGGTCGGCACGGTGGGCTCGGTGGGCTCGGCGTCGTCGGACGTGCTCGCTGGGTTCCCCGGGTTCGCCCGGCCTTCGGTGAGGTCCACCACCGGGGTGCCCTCGGCCATGACCGCGTCGGAGAGGTCGACGACCGGCTCGGGCGTCGCGGGGAAGCGACCGATCGCCGAGGTGAGGTCGCCATGGGCGGCGATGAGCTGCTGGCGCAGCGCCTGCTCGGTGCTGTGGGCGTCGGTGATGCGGCGGTTGGCGTCGGCCAGGATCTCTTCGGTGCGGGCCTGGGCCATGGCTTCGGCCCGGCCGGTGATGGCGGCGACGCGACGCTCGGTGTCCGCCAGGTTGGCATCGGCCTTCGCCTGGGCCTCGGCCAGCACCCGCTCGGCCTCGCGCCGGGAGAAGTTGGCCTGCGCGGCCCGATCGCCGGCGTAGGTGTCGGCCTCGGCCTTGATCCTGGTGGCGTACTCGTCGGCCTCACGGCGCAGGTCGGCGACCTCGCTCTGGGCCTGCTGGCGGATCATCGCCGCCTCGACCTCGGCCTCGTGGCGCAACGTGGCCACGGAATGGTGGGCGGTGCGCAGGACATCGGCCACCTCGCTGCCGAGGCGGTTGAAGTCATCGCTGCCCGCGCCGACGTCGAACAACTCACCGGCGACGATTCCCTGGTCGTCACCGGGCGTCGCGCCCGCGGCCGCCGGAACGCGCCGGGGGAGCGGGGCCGAGCCCAGGACGGTCGCGGCGCCCTGCACCTCGCGGAAGCTCGTGGCGACCTGGCCGAGGAAGCGATCGACCTCGACCTTGTCGTACCCCCGGCGAGAAACCTTGAACGTATGAGTCTCGATGTCCTCGGGTGTGAGTGTCATCGCCCCACCTCTCGCTTTCTTCCTCGTGGCCGAGCCGCTGCGCCCGGCGCTGTGAACGCCAGGATTTCCTCTGACCACTGAGCGTAGCGCGTAAGTGCTCTCCGTGGTAGCTGCGGAACTGGCCTGATCTGTCGCCACGGCGGCAGGGCCACTATCTTCGCTCACATGCAGAAGATCCTAGAGGCCATCTCGGCGGGGGCTCCCGGCGAGGAGATCGGCGCCCTCGCCCTCCCCGATTCCTACCGGGCCGCCTTCGTGCGGCGGGACGAGGTCGCCATGTTCGACGGCATGGAGTCCTCGGACAAGGACCCGCGTCGCTCGTTGCACGTGGACGAGGTCGCCAGGCCCGAGTTGGCGCCCGACGAGGCCTACGTGGCCGTCATGGCGAGCTCGATCAACTTCAACACCGTGTGGACATCGATCTTCGAGCCGCTGCCCACCTTCGGCTTCCTGTCCCGTCTCGGCAAGGAGAGCGCCTGGGGCAAGCGTCACGACCTCGACCACCACGTGGTCGGCTCGGACGCCTCGGGTGTGGTCGTGCAGGTCGGGTCGGCCGTGCGCAACTGGAAGCCGGGAGACCGGGTCACCGTTCACTGCAACCACGTCGACGACCAGGACCCGTCGGCGCACGACGACTCGATGCTGGCCGCCAACCAGCGGATCTGGGGCTTCGAGACAAACTTCGGCGGCCTCGCCGACCTGGCGGTGGTGAAGGCCAACCAGCTCATGGCGAAACCGGCCCACCTCACGTGGGAGGAGGCGGCCTGCAACGCGCTCACCAATTCCACCAGCTACCGGATGCTGGTCAGCAGCAACGCGGCACAGATGAAGCAGGGCGACGCGGTGCTCATCTGGGGTGCCCTCGGCGGGCTCGGTGGCTACGCCGTGCAGTACGTGCTCAACGGCGGTGGCACGCCCGTCGGTGTGGTGTCGTCGCCCGAGAAGGCCGAGCTCCTCCACGAGATGGGCTGCGAGGCCACCATCGACCGCAAGGCGGCCGGCTACCGGTTCTGGAAGGACGAGCACACCCAGGACGAGTCCGAGTGGCGGCGGCTGGGCAAGGACATCCGTGGGCTCATCGGGCGCGACCCCGACATCGTGTTCGAGCACCCCGGCCGCCAGACGTTCGGCGCCTCGGTGTTCGTGGCCGCCCGGGGCGGCACCATCGTGACCTGCGCCGCCACGAGCGGCTACATGATCGAATACGACAACCGGCACCTCTGGATGAAGCTCAAGCGCATCGTCAGCTCGCACTTCGCCAACTACAAGGAGGCGTCCGAGGCCAACCGCCTCATATGCGAGGGCAAGATCCAGCCGATCCTCTCCGCGGTGCACCCGCTCGACGACGTGGGCGAGGCCGCCTACCAGGTCCATCACAACCTGCACGAGGGCAAGATCGGCGTGCTGTGCCTGGCGCCCGAAGAAGGCCTCGGCATCGACGATCCCGAGTTCCGCGCCAAGGTGGGCGAGGACAAGATCACGCTCTTCCGGAGGCACGGCGCATGAGGCCGAGGGACGAGGGCGTGGCCCGAGCGGCCCGTGAGCGGAGCGAACAGGAGCGGAAGCCATGAGGCCGAGGGACGAGGGCGTGGCCCGAGCGGCCCGTGAGCGAAGCGAACAGGAGCGGAAGCCATGAGCCCGAGGAGCGAGGGCGTGGCCCGAGCGGCCCGTGAGCGGAGCGAACAGGAGCGGAAGCCATGAGCCCGAGGAGCGAGGGCGTGGCCCGAGCGGCCCGTGAGCGGAGCGAACAGGAGCGGAAGCCATGAGCCCGGTCACTGCTCGCATGCCAGGCCAGGACGATCAGGCCGACCAGAGCGCCGAGTCCGGCCAGGGCACCGGCCTGCTCCTCACCGAGATCGACCACGTGGCCATCGCCGTGCGTGATCTCGGCGCCGCCATCGACTACTACCGGGAGACGTTCGGGGCCGTCGTCGACCACCGCGAGGTGGTCGAGAGCGATGGCGTGGAAGAGGCGCTCCTCGCCGTGGCCGAGTCCTACATCCAGCTCCTCACACCCACCCGGGACGACTCACCGGTGGCCGTCTACCTCGAGAAGCGGGGCGAGGGCCTGCACCACGTCGGCTACCGCGTCGACGACTGCGCCGCGGCCCTGCAGTCGGTGAAGGACCAGGGCGGTCGGGTGATCGACGAGGCTCCCCGGCCGGGGTCGCGTGGCACCACCGTCGCCTTCATCCACCCCAAGGCGGCGTTCGGCACCCTCATCGAACTGGTTCAGGAATAGCCGACCGCTTCCGGGGGAGCCGGCGCAGCAGGCGGCCGGCAGCGCCGGCGAGGCCGTCCTGGTAGACGATGGCCACGACGATCAGGACCACCCCGTTGAGCGCGAACTGGTACTGCGAGGTGCTGTCGCCACCGGTGAGCACGGTGATGATCCCGCCCTGGGTGAGGGCGCCGGCCACCAGGGCGCCGGCGATGCCGGCTACACCCCCGATGTAGGTGACCGCGAGGAAGCCCAGCGACTGGAACACCGTGAACGAGCTCACGGACAGGTTCTGACGCTGGTACGCCAGGAGCGCGCCGCCGAGACCCACCAGGAACGACGAGACCCCGAAGGCGGCCATCTTGGCGCCGGCGACGTCGACCCCGGCGGCGGCCGCGGCCCGCTCGTTGGCTCGGACCGCCAGCCAACGCAGTCCCGTTGGACTGCGGCGCAGGTTGGCGACGAGTACGCCGCAGACCGACACGACCAGCAGGCACAGGAGGCCGAAGGCCGGCCGCGGGAAGGCGTCGCCCCGCGCCGAGATGCCGAGATCGATGCCGAACAGCGACGGCGCCGGTACCGGTGTCCCCCCCAGCCCACCGGTGAACCACTCCCACTTGAAGATCAGCTCCTCGATGGCCACGGCGGCGGCCAGGGTGACGATCGCCAGGTTGAGGCCGCGCACGCGCACGGCCGGAATGCCGGCGAGCAGGCCGACGCCGGTCGCGGCCAGCGCGCCGAGCAGGGGCGCGATCGGGAACGGCACCGAGAAGTCGGCGGTGAGCTTCACCATCGCGAACGCGGCGATGCCCGCGAGGGCCAGCGGGGCGAGCGAGATCTGCCCCACGTAGCCGGTGAGGACCACGATCGAGAGGCAGATGAGCACGGCGATGGTCGACGTGATGATGGCCATACGCCAGTCGCTCTCGAGGGTGAGCAGGCCGGCGACGCCGGCGGCGACCAGGACGACGGTGGTCGGGCCAACGGCCACCGGTCGCGGTGAATGGGGGAACCGCCCGACCGCGAGCATCCCCCGGTCGGGGAGGGTCTGGCCCCGCATCGCCATGGTGAGCAGGATCACGATGAAGGGCAAACCCGCCTGGAGGCCCACGTCGGGCAGCCACGCCCAGTCGGCCTGGAGTTTGACGAGTGCCGACTGGGCGAGGCCGATGGCCAGGCCAACAGCGGCGGTGATCGTGAACGACTCGAAGCCGCCCACCAGCGCAGCGGCGACGGCGGGGACGATCAGGAAGGCGACCTCGGCCGGGGAGAGTCGAACGATGCCGGCCCCGGACGCGAGGATGACCGCGCCGCCGGCCAGGGCGCCGGCGATCATCCAGTTCACCGCGCCGAGTGCGTCGGGGGAGATCCCGATGAGCACCGCCCCCTTCTCGCTCTCGGAGGCGGCCCGGGTGCTGAGCCCGAAGCGGGTGTAGCGGTAGAGGGCCCAGAGCCCCGCCGTCGCCCCGATGGTGAGCGCCGCCAGCCAGAAGCGGTCCTGGGGGACGAGCGTGCCCAGCGCTTCGACCGGGTGGGCGGGCAGGACGTGCTCGGTGCCGCCGCCGGTGGCGGCACCGGAGCCGCCGAAGCGGATGCCGGCCAGCGCCATCAGGTAGAGCAGGAGGCCGAGCGACGCCACCACCCGGGCGAGCGCCGGAGCGTGGCGGAGCGGCCGGAACACCAAGACGTACACCACCAGGCCGACGACCGCGCCGAGCGCCAGGCAGCTGGCAAGCGAGAACGCAACCGTGGGGACACCGGTGGTCACCCCCGTGGCCGCGTCGGTGCTCACGTGCGAGAAGGCCACCCGGTCCGGCAGCCCCAGGATCGGCAGCACCAGCTCACCGGTGCGGCGCAACTCGAAGTAGGCGAAGGCGACGTACATCCCGAGCGCGGCGTGGGCGAAGTTGACGACGCCCGATGCCCGGTACGCGACCACCAGGCCGAGCGCGAGGCTGGCAATGACCGCCCCTCCCCCGAGGCCGAGAAGTAGTTGCTCAGAGATCGGCGAGGATCCCCGGCACGTCGATCCACCCGTCGGACACCTCGGCGAGGGCCCCGGCGCGCTGCTCGACGAGCACTTCCTCGGGAGCGCACAGCGAGGGGAGCCCGGGCACCTGCGGTGTGGCGCAGGTGTACGGGTGGCCGTTGAAGCTGGGCACGTCCTCGGAGCGTCGGAACGAGTCGGTGATCGTGGCGGGCGAGACATCGGCCGCGCCGATCCGGGCCATCACCGCGTAGAGGTTCATGAGCCCCCGGAAGCTCACGGTGCCGGCGCCCGCAGGGGCGAGGTCGTCGGCGTACTTCAAGACGGCCCGGTTGTAGAGGTCGCCATCGACGGCATTGGTGCTGTCGGCGGGTGCGTCGAGCAACCCCTCGACGTTGAAGATGCGGCCCTCGCTGGCCGCGGGTCCCGCCTCGGCGATGATGGCGGGCGCCGCGCAGGCCCCGGTGAGGAAGAGCTTGGCCGTGATGCCGAGGTCGGCGGCGCCCTGCATGACCGGCACGCACGCACTGTCCGCGGCGCCTACGAAGATGGCGTCGGGGTCGCCCTCGTTGGCCTGCTGGAGCACAGGGAGGAAGTCGGTGGTCGAGAGCCCGAACGCCACCTCGGTGACGTCGTCGATGCCCAGGCTCTCGGCGACGGCCACGCCGTAGTCCTGTGCCGCCGACTGGATCGGCGGGTACTCGGCGTAGGCCACGGCCACCTTCTCGGCTTGCAGGGTCTCCGCGGCGTAGTAGGAGAACGCGGTGAAGGCGCCCGGTGTGCCGCCGCTGAACTGGAAGGAGATGGGGCTGTCCTCCTCGTCGAGATTGACGGGAATCCCGCCCACGTAGGGCAGGTCGTTCTGTTCGAGGATGGGTATCGAGCCGTTGCTCGTGACGTCGATGCCGCCGAGCACCGCCACCACCTCGTCGGTCACCATCTGCTGTGCGCAGGCCTGCGAGCGCTCGACGGAGAAGTTGGTGATGCAGGTGTCGAGCTCGAGGGGCCGACCGTCGACACCGCCGAGCTCGGTGTTGATCCATTCGACGCCCGCCTCGACCGCCAGACGCAGCTCGGGGAACGAGCCGAGGGGAGTGTCCTCCTGGTTGATCATCCCCACCTTGATGGGTTCACCGGCGGCCTCGGTCGGCTGGTCGGGCACCGTCCCGAAGCTGGCCTCGTCGCCGCCGTACCCCTCGATCACCGGGCCGTCGGGCGCCGTGGTGGGGATGGTGGGCCCGGTGACGTCGGATGCCCCCGGCGTCGTCGGGGCGGTTTGGGTCGACTCGGTGCAGGCGCCGGCGACCAGGGCCGCGATGGCGAGTGCCCCGAGTGCCGTCCCCATTCGTGCGTGTCGTGTCACTGGCCCCCCTGTGAACAGTGTTCAGTGAGGAGACACTAGTTGGTTCCCGCCCACCGCAGTCGGGCGGACCGGCGATGGTCCCACTCCCGGCCGCCGGTCGGGAGTGGGACACTGGCGCGGTGAAGGTCCACCTGGTCGACGGCACCTACGAGTTGTTCCGCTACTTCTTCGCGCTGCCGCCACACGTGAACGACAGGGGCGAGGAGGTCTCGGCGGCCCGGGGGGTGCTGGGCTCGATGCTGACGCTCCTCGAGGAAGGCGCAACCCACGTTGCCGTGGCCACCGACCACATCATCGAGTCCTTCCGCAACGACCTCTGGGCCGGCTACAAGGACGGCTCGGGCATCGACCCGGTGCTGTTCGGCCAGTTCCCGATCGTCGAGGAGGCGCTCGCCGCGGCCGGGCTCACGGTGTGGCCCATGGTCGAGTTCGAGGCCGACGACGCGCTCGGTGCCGGCGCGGCGATGGCCGCAACCGATCCACGGGTCGACCAGGTGGTCATCTGCACCCCGGACAAGGACCTCGGCCAGTGCGTCACCGAAGACGGTCGCATCGTGCAACTCGATCGCCGCAAAGGGTTGACCTACGACCGGGCCGGGGTGATCGAGAAGTTCGGTGTGCCGCCCGAGTCGATCCCCGATTACCTGGCCCTCGTGGGCGACAGCGCCGACGGCTTCCCGGGCCTCCAGGGCTGGGGGGCGAAGTCCGCCGCCGCCGTCCTCGCCCACTACGGGCACCTCGAGGACATCCCCACCGCAGCCGGGCAGTGGGACATCACCGTCCGCGGCGGCTCCAAGCTGGCGACCACGCTCGAGCACCACTTCGACGAGGCGCTGCTGTTCCGCCGGATCGCCACCATCGCGACCGATGCTCCGGTGTCGGCCTCGGTCGACGACCTCTGCTGGACCGGCCCCGGCGACTCCTTCGCCGAGGTCTGCGCACGCCTCGATGCCCCCGGCTTCCTCCGCCGCGTGAAGCGCCTCGAGGCCTCGCGCCGCTGACGGCCCTTCGGGCTACGGGCCCGACCGAGAGGTGGGTTCCGATCTGCGGTCTGCGAACCGAACTCGGCGCATCCAGTGCGCTCTGAGGGGTGTCGATGCGCTGAGTTCGCTTGGCGGACCGGTCTGTTCGCGCGGCCCCTACGTGGCCCGCTTGGCCCTGCTCGGAGCGACCCGGGGGGGCTCGTTCGGCATCTTCGGATACACGGGCGGCCAGGGCGCGTCCATGAGGCCGGCGGCCATGTCGGCCCGGCTCATCTCGAGCAGTGGCTCGATCGACTGGGGTGTGCGGGCCATGGCCGCCCAGGGGTCGCCGCGCTCGGCCACGCGGCCGGGGACGGTGGCCATGGTGAGGTCGTCGGGGTGGATGGCGTCCAGGCCGTCCCAGGTGACCGGCGTGGACACCTGCCCGCCGACGCGGGCTCGTACCGACCACGCCCCGAACACCGTCTTGTGGGGGGCGTTCTGGTTGAAGTCGACGAAGACCCGACGGCCCCGCTCCTCCTTCCACCACTGCGCGGTGATCCGCTCGGGCCACTGCCGTTCGAGCTCGCGGGCGAGGGCCACGGCCGCCGCCCGGACCGCGTAGGCGTCCCAGCGCGGCTCGAGAGCCACGAACAGGTGCAGTCCGCGCGATCCCGTCGTCTTCACATAGGACGCGATGCCCAGGTCGTCGAGGAGCGCCCGGGTCTGGTGGGCGGCCCACCGGATGTCGTCGAACGCGACGCCGGGTGAGGGGTCGAGGTCGATGCGCAACTGGTCGGAAACGTCGACGGCAGTGGCCTTGGCCGGCCAGAGGTGGAAGCCGATGCAGCCGAGGTTCACCGCCCAGACGACGTGGGCCAGGTCGGTGAGCACCAGCGCGTCGCTGGTGGTGCCGTTGGGGGTGCTGACCACCGTCGTGTCGAGCCAGTCGGGCCGCGACCCGGGTACCCGCTTCTGGAAGAAGGACTTGCCCGACACGCCGTCGGGGAACCGCTGCAAGAGGGCGGGCCGGCCCCCGACGGCGGCCAGCAGCGGCTCGCCGACCGCCAGGTAGAACTCGACGAGGTCGAGCTTGGTGGCGCCTGTCGCGGGGAAGTAGATCTTCTGCGGATTCGAGACGGCCACCTCGTGGCCGGCCAGCTCGAGGATCACCTCTGTTCCCACGGGGTCGACCGTAGTCCTGCGCGATGTCCTAAGGATCCGCCGCGGTTGTTACGATAGATAGCAACATGACCGCTCCTGACGATGCGGCAGTGGGTCGCCTCGGCAGGTTGTGGATTCTTGCCTTGTGTGGGTACTCGCTGCTCCGCGCCATGCTCGCCTGGCCCATCCTGGTCCGTTACGGCATCAACCCCGCGGTCTTCCTCGTGCTCGACGTGGTGACGGCCTATCCCTTGGCGCTCGCGCAGGTGAGGATCGTCTCCGGCTTCCATGCGCGCGACTACGCCGCCGTGCAGTTCTGGGCGGGCGTGGCCGCCGCCAGCTTCCTAACCCCGTACCTGTACCTCTTCCTCGCCGGTCACGCCGAGATGCCGGGCTACGCCGTCGCCTGCCTGGCGGCACTGGTGGGGGTCATGGCCGCAGCGTCGGTCATGCGGTTGCGCCAGCAGTGCGCGGGCGTCCGGGGCCTCGGTGCCCCCGAGCTCGAACTGGCCCTCGACGACATCTAGCCCTCGAAGACCTCTGACACCTGCACGGGCGGCGGCAGCTGGAGCTGGTCGAACGTGCAGGACGAGGGCGATCGGTCGGGCCGCCAGCGCAGGAGCTGGGTGACGCCTGGCCGGAAGCGGCCGTCGAGCACCCCGCCGTACTTGACCTCGGCCACCAGTTCGGCACGCACGGGGTGCCAAGAGAGGTCCTTGGCGGCGTTCCAACGGGAGAGCCCGCCCGCCACCTTGCCGTCCTCGGCCGACGAGGCCATGTGGTCGACCCACTCCTGCCACGGGTGGTCGGTCGTGCCCCCGGCTTCGTACGCCGCCAACTCGGCGGTGAGCTCGACGCGGCGTTTCGCGGTGAAGCTGGCGGCGACTCCCACGTGATGGAGGTCGCCGTCGTCACCCCACAGCCCGAGCAGCAGTGACCCGATGCCGTCGCCGCTCTTGTGGACCCGGTACCCGGCGACCACGCAGTCGGCCGTGCGCTGGTGCTTCACCTTGAACTGCACCCGCTTGTCGCGGACGTAGAGACCGTCGGCGGGCTTGGCCATCACCCCGTCGAGGCCGGCGCCCTCGAAACGCTGGAACCAGTCCTCGGCGACCGCCGGGTCACGGGTCATGGGTGTGAGGTGGATCGGTGGTCGCACGCCGGCCAGCGCGCCCTCCACCTGCGAGCGGCGCTTGGCGAAGGTCCGGCCGGTGAGGTCGTCGTCGCCCAAAGCGAGGAGGTCGAAGGCGACGAAGCTGGCCGGGGTCTCGACGGCGAGACGGTTGACGCGCGACTCGGCTGGGTGAAGCCGCTGCTGCAGTTGGTCGAACTCGAGCCGGTCGGGCCCCACGAGCACGATCTCGCCGTCCACCACGCAGCGCTCGGGCAGTTGGGCCAGCAACGGCTCGATCAGCTCGGGGAAGTAGCGGGTGAGCGGGCGCTCGTTGCGGCTGCCCAGCTCGATCTCGTCGCCGTCGCGGAACACGATGCAGCGGAAGCCATCCCATTTGGGCTCGAAGCACATCGCCACGTCGGGCAGGGCGTCGATGCCGGCCACGGCCTTGGCCAACATGGGCTTCACGGGTGGCACCACGGGCAGGGTCATGGTGGCCCGCAGCGTAGGCCCCGTCGAGCAGGTCGCGGCCGGGTGGTTGGGGAGCCGTGGAGCGGGACGGCTAACTTCGCCCCCGATGGCCAACACACCGACCGCCGCCTATTCCGTCCGCATCCGGGTCCGCCTCGACAATGTGCCGGGGTCGCTCGGTCGCCTGGCGGTGGCGATCGGCGAGGCGGGGGGCAACATCGCGGGCCTCGGTGGGTTCGAGGCGAAGGGCCCGATCCTCGACGAGAACATCAACGTCAACTGCCGTGACGAGGCGCACCAGGAAGAGGTGCGCCGCCACATCGACGGCCTCGAGGGGGTCGACGTCATCGAGTGCGTCGACCGCACCTTCGAACTGCACGAGGGCGGCAAGATCGAGGTGCTCCCCCTGCTGCCGGTCGGCGACAACGACGACCTGTCGATGGCATACACGCCCGGGGTCGCCCGCGTCTGCAACGAGATCGCCAAGGACCGGGCCCGGGCCCACGACCTCACGATCAAGAAGAACACGGTCGCCATCGTCACCGACGGCACCGCGGTGCTCGGCCTCGGCAACATCGGGCCCGAGGCGGCGCTGCCGGTGATGGAGGGCAAGGCCCTGCTCTTCAAGGAGTTCGCCGGTGTCGATGCCTTCCCGGTGTGCCTCAAGGTGAGTGGCGCCGACGAGATCGTCGAGACCGTCGAGCGCATGGCCCCGGTCTTCGGCGGCATCAACCTCGAGGACATCGCCGCGCCGGTCTGTTTCGAGGTGGAGGAGCGCCTTCGGGCCAGCCTCGACATCCCGGTGTTCCATGACGACCAGCACGGCACCGCCGTGGTGGTGCTGGCGGCCCTCGAGAATGCCCTGAAGATCGTGGGCAAGCAGATGAGCGACCTGTCCGTGGTGATCGCCGGGGTGGGTGCGGCCGGTGTTGCGGTGACCACGATGCTGATGGAGGCTGGGGTGCCGCACGTGATCGGTGCCGACCGCCAGGGGGTCATCTACGCCGGGCGCGACAACCTCAACGTGGCGAAGGAGAAGTTCGCCAGGCTCACCAACCCCGACAAGCGCCAGGGCACCCTGCGCGACGCGATGGCCGGCGCCGACGTGTTCATCGGGGTGAGCGGGCCCGGCCTGATCGAGGCGTCCGACCTGCGCACGATGGCCGACGGGCCGATCGTCTTCGCCCTCGCCAACCCCGAGCCGGAGATCCGCCCCGAGCAGTGCGTCGGCATCGCCTCGGTGATCGCCACGGGTCGCAGCGACTTCCCGAACCAGATCAACAACGTGCTCGCCTTCCCGGGCATCTTCCGGGGCGCCCTCGACGCCGGCGCCACCACGGTCACCGAGCACATGAAGCTGGCCGCGGCCGACGCCATCGCCGCCGGGGTGCCGGCCGACGAGCTCTCGGCCACGAACATCGTCCCGTCGGTGTTCGACAAGCACGTGGTCGAGCTGGTCGCGGCCGCGGTCGCGGAGGCCGCCCGCGCCGACGGCGTCATCCGCTCGTCGCACTGAGCGGGGCGGCGAGCCCGGCTCGGCTCACGAGGCCGTGCCCGGGTGCTCGCCGTGTTGATCTCTCCTGGTGGTCGGGACCGGCGTCGATCCGGTGACCTCGCGCTTTTCAGGCGCGCGCTCTGCCAACTGAGCTACCCGACCGTGAACTTGGTGATGGTGTGCTGCGAACGTGTGGCGGTCCCGACGGGATTTGAACCCGCGACCTCCGCCTTGACAGGGCGGCGTGCACTCCAAACTGCACCACGGGACCGTGAAGCGGTTCGGTGGAGCGGGTCTCGCCGCAACGACCGAACGGTTGAGCGTACCCGCGCTGCGGCCCCGAGGGAAAAGGACAATCCGCGACGCCGAGATCGCTCAGGATGCGCTGTCGACGAAGGGGTGGTCGCTCCATGCGGCGGGCCTGCCGCGCCCGTCGCGCCCGCCGGTCCCCGCGAGGTATCCCTCGAGCTCGCCGCCGGGCATCGGCCGGGCGATGAGGTAGCCCTGCACGGCGTGGCAGCCGGCGGCGCGCAGCGCCGTCAACTGCATCTCGCGCTCGACCCCTCTGGCGACGACATCGAGCCCGAGCGCCTTGCCGAGCGTCACGATCCCCCGGACCACCTCGAGATCGCGGGGCTCGCGGTCCACCTCACCGACGAACGGGTGGGCGATCTTGATCTGGTCGAGCGCGAGCTCGCGGAGTCGTTGGATCGAGCAGGACTGCGCCCCGAAGTCGTGGATCGAGATCCGGACACCCAACTCCTGGAGCGCACGGACGCTCAGGATCGCCTCGCCCTCGAGCAGCATCGATTCGCTGATCTCGCAGACAAGGCGACGAGGCTCGACGCCCGTCTCGGCGAGCACCCGGTGGGCGTCTTCGATGAAGTCGGGGATTCGCAGGCCTCGCCTCGACAGGTTGATGCTGATGCCGGGGAGCACCTCGGGGGAGTGGCGCTGCAGGTGCGAGCACGCATCGCGGAGCACGAGCCGGGTGATGTCGTCGATCCCGCGGTTCATCTCCGCCAACCGGACGAAGCCTGCCGGCGGGACACGCCCGCGCTCACCGTGGTCCCAACGGATGAGGGCCTCGAGCGAGTCCAACGATTCGTCGGTGAGGCGGACGACCGGCTGGTAGTCGACCGACAGCTCCCCCCGGTCCCCTGCCACCTCGATTCCCCGCAGGAGCTCGTAGCTCGACAGCCTGGTCGCCTCGCCGTCCTGGAGACAGGCGACCTGGCCCTTTCCCGCGGCCTTGGCCTCGTACATGGCCACGTCGGCTCCTTTGAGGACCTCCGCGACATCGGCGCCCGGCTCGCCGAGCGCGACGCCGATGCTCGCGGCCGTGCCCATGGAGTGCCCGCCGAGCACGACCGGTCGACTGAGCGCCCCGAGGATCTCACCCGCCACCCGTTTGGCCTCGGCGGGCCCCTCCACCGGCTCGAGCAGGACGGCGAACTCGTCGCCCCCGAGCCGCGCCGCGAGATCACCGGGCCGCAGGCAGAGGCTGATGCGCCGGCCGACCTCGACCAGCAGGGCGTCGCCGATGTCGTGGCCGAGCGAGTCGTTCACGAACTTGAAGTCGTCCAGATCGATGAACAGCAGTGCGAACGACCCGCTCGCGCTGTTGGCGGGCGACGCGGCCTCGGCCACCCGCTCGATGAATCGGGTGCGGTTCGGGAGCTCGGTGAGGGGATCGTGGTGCGCCAGATGCGTGAGCTCCTGCTCGATCGTCTTCATCTGTGCCAGCGAGCGCTCGAGCGAACCGTTCTCGAGGGCGGCGCTCAGCGCGTGGGCCGTCGTGTCGACGAGCCGACGCTCCTCCTCGCCGAATCGGGCTACGTCGCCCAGCGGCGGCCCGATGACGAGGGCGCCCACCGTCTGCTCGCCGGTGACGAGGGGGGCGATGATCGACAGCTCGCCGTCGTTCGGGTCGGGGTGACCGGGGTCGGTTCCGTGGGCGCGGCGGATGACCAGCCTGGCCTCGTCGGTCCCGGCGAGCGTGGCGACGAGCTCGTCCATCTCGGCATCGGTGGCTGGCCGGAGCGCGCCGTCGCCTTCGGCCCCGAACGTGGCCCGTAGCGGCTGGCCGCCGTCCCCGGCCCGGTAGACGAGGTCGACGCTCCTGGCCCGCAGCACCGTGCGCGTCTCCGCCAGGAGGGTCACGGTCGCCTCGTCGACCGAGGCGTGCTCCTGGAGGAGCTGTGCGGTGCGGTAGAGGAACTGGAGGCTCTCGGTCCGGCGGGTCTGCTTGGTCCACGCGGAGTAGAGGCCGTAGCAGCCCGCCACGGGGAAGAGCAGGAGCCAGACGATCCCGGGAGCGGCATCGATCATCACGACGGTGATGAGACCGAGCGAGGTCGCCGTGGTGGTCCCCAGCAGGCTGATGGGCAACGTGGCCCGGAAGCCGGCGTCCTTCCACGACCGCTCCGACGCGGCGATGGCCAGTGAGACCAGCACGGCGCCGATGATCGACGCGGCGATCGTCGCGGCGAAGGTCACCCACACCTCCTTCCCCCCCGGGATGCCCGGGACCGGATCGGCGGCCCGGAAGATCGTGACGGCGACCGCGATCTCGAGGGTGAGCTTGGCCAGGTTGAACACGAGCTTGATCACCGGTTGGTGACGATGCAGGACGAGCGCGAGCCCGACGCCGACGAGCGCGCCGACCAGGAGCCCCCGTGGGCTGACCAGATACAGGCCGACCACGAGCGGGACTTCGCTGAGCGAGAACGAGTGCGAGTCCCGCCGGACCTGCACGTGGACGACGAACACCTCACTGGCCGCGAAGCCGGCGGCGATGAGCAGGCACGCCACCAACGCGCCTGACTGGTCGCCGGTCGGCGCCAACGCCCAGACCACAGTGCCAGCGGCCATCGAGGCGAGAACCAGCGCAGCCGTGAGCACCCGTACGGGACTCACGGCTGCGTCGGGTCGACGCTCTGGGTCGGTGTGCGTGTCTGAGGCGGTCATGGGGCCCGGTTCATGGTCGATGTCACGGCCCGCAGGCGCTCAGGCTCCCGCCGACCCGGTATCGGTGTCCATCGGCCGTTTCCGGGGCCGATTGAGCGACAACGGAGGGGCGGTGGGCGGGTCACCCCGTGGGCGGTTGGTTCTCATGTCCAGCTGCCGCCGGCCCAGGAGCGGCCCGACCAGGTGGAACCGGACCAGGAGCCGCCGGACCAGCTGCCGGTTGACCACGACCCGCCGCTCCAGCTGCGGCCGGACCAGCTGCGCCCGGACCAGCTGCGCCCGGACCAGTCGTTGCCGGACCAGCTGCGGCCGGACCAG
>JAYRVH010000028.1:0-22394 GCA_041918615.1 Acidimicrobiales bacterium | reverse complement strand
GAGGAGCGCCCACCAGGTGGACCCCGACAGGCGACGAATATCAACGAGGGCAGAACAACTGACCGCCACCGGGCAGTTCTGTTGGCCACCACCGGGCAGCTACATGGCCGCCAGTGGGCAACATCTCATGGCCACCGACAGCCCTCGAGCAGTGCCTCGAGGTCCCAACGGACGTAAACCGACGACCAGTCCATGACCGATGCCGCAAACAGCTAGGAGATCGCCCTGGTCGTCGACCTGTACTCCGTCTCCGGCCACCAACCTGACCCGAGAAGGGCCGAGGAACTTGACCGGTCCAGGCCCGGTTGGCCGAGATTCGTCGGTTCGGACCGTCGGCCATTGGCGAGGGCCGAGCGCCCCTTACGTAATTCGGCGTTCTGGGCGGAAGGGGGCACCCTCAAGTCGGAGTCCCATGAGGAGGGCCTGGGCGCAGTCATGGCGCCACAGCCACCGTTTGGCCCTCGAGCAGTACTCGACCGGTCAGCCCCCCGGTTGACCGGTGCCCGACCCGTGCCGAGCAGAGCCGGGTAGATAGCCCTGGTCGCCGACCTGTATTCCGTCTCCGGCCACCAACCTGACCCGTCCGTGACCTGGCCGAGAAGGGCCGAGGAACTTGACCGGTCAATGGCTGTTTGGCCGAGATGGGCCGGCCCACGTCGTTGGCCACCGACGGATGGCGTGGGCCGCTTACGTAACCGGCGTTCTGGGCGGAAGGGGGGCACCCTCAAGTCGGAGTCCCATGAGGAGGGCCTGGGCGGGTTTCGAGGACAGCGGATCGGCACCTCCAGCAGTAGTACCCCGGGCGGTAGTACCCCGATGCGGGCCAGGGCATGCAGTCGGAGTGGTGTCAGTGGCGAGGATGCCGGCTGGGCAGGGGTACGCTCGCTCGGCCAGGGCTCACGCGCCAACGAGGTCGATCTCGTAGGAGTCGAGAACGTGATCGAAGGCGCGGACATCGGCGGTCGTCAACACCTGAGCGCCCAGCACCACCACGTACGCGTCGCTGTCAGGCACCAGTGCGACCCACACGAACCCACCCTCGCCGCCACCGCACCCGGAGAAGACCTGAGCCACGCCTCGGTGTTCTCGGCCCTCATAGGGCTCACGCGATCCCGCTTCGCACCCGCGTCTCGTCCGCTGTGCGAGCTCGTCGAGCACTGCGCCGGGATCGCTCGTCGTGGATTCCTCGGTCGCCGTCATCTGAAAGCCGGCGACGTGATAGGTCGAGTTGTAGTCCGTGAGGCTCGTCGAGGCACGAAGATCCGGGCCGAACGGTCCCCGTCGACCGTCCACCTGACTCCACTCGGCGGGCACCTCGGCGCGCAAGCCACCGGACGCATCCGAGATCGTGACGACGTCGGTGAAGGGGTCCGCGGCTTCGAGATCGAGCTCATCGAGCACGGACTCAGCGAAAGGGCTCAGTGCGGACGCACCCGCACTCGAATCTGCGCCGTCATCGCTTGCGGTCTTGTCCACACAGGCGAACAAGACGACAGCCAGTGCGCCGAGAAGCAGGCGACCCGATGTTTGACGTCCATGGCGGTCCGGCATCGTTCCTCCTGTGCTCCTACAGGTCCCGAACCCCGGCCTGTGCCGCGGTGAACGCTCGTCCCGTGGAGAGGTGCACGCACGTCACCCCTGAGCGTTCACTGAGGCAGCCGAAGTCCAGGAACGTGAGCGCCGAGCCGTAGGGGAGCACTGCGGCGCCGAGCGGCACCTCTAGGCCACCGGTGCAGAACCCGTTCTCGAGGCCTTCGGCGCTCAGGTTCAGGTAGTTCGGCGCCCAGGTGATCTCTCCACAGCCTCGCGGAGGCTCCGCAGGCTCGTCGGCGCGCACCGCCATGTCACAGGTGAGATGCGGCATTGCGTCCGACCAAATGCAGGTGATGTTGCCACTGGGGCTCTCGAACGCAACCAGGTTGGCGCCCCCGCTCGGCGTGACCAGCGTCCCGGTCCCGTTCCAGTCGACGCCGCGGTAGGCGCCCGGGTCAACGGCGGCAGCGCTACGCACGAGGTCGACGGGACCGGTCGCAGTGGGCGGAGGCACCGTCGTGGTCGGTGGCGCGGTCGCACCGGTCACATGGCCGATGATCTCGATCTCCGAGATCGCGGTGTCGGCAGTGGGGTCCGAACCGGCCACAGTGGCCACGATCTGCATCGTGACGAGTGCGGTCCTGATCGGCTCGAGATCGACGTGTTGGATCGCACGACGACTCACGTCAAGGTTCTGGACCTCCTCGTCCCCCGATCCGAAACCCCACCTGACCTGGGTGACCCGCCGATTCTGCAGGTAGCGATCCGTCCCTTGGCAAGGGTCGACCTTGTCGTAGCCCGGAACGAGCCCGACCGAGGTGATCGTCGTGTTCGGTGGAAGCTCGAAGCTGATGGTGTGACCCACTCCCTCCCCCGCGACCTGCCATGCGGTCGAGGTGTCGCCGTCGACCACGTTCGACGGCGCGTAGGTCACGGCATTGCTGCACGCATCGCTACTCGAGGGCGAGGACGACGAAGCGCTGACGGCCAGTGGCTCGAGAGGTGTCGACCTCGGTACCGGCTCACCGGTGGTGGCGAGATCCTGGTCGCCGGTCGTGGCGAAGGGCCGACGGATCGTGCGACCGGTTGGGTCGTCCGTGAGGCTGATGTCGTCGAGGGGCTCACCAGCAGCCCTGACCATGATGGCGGAGGAAGGTTCGAAGCCTTCCCACGCGTTACCGTCGAAGTCGGCGCCCGCGGCGCGGAGCTCACGGAATACATCAGGTTGAGCCGAGGTGAGCGGCCCGCCACAGGTGCATCGGGCGCGGGGCGTGCCGGTGTTGTCGATGAGCACCGCGCTGCCAGCCTCAAGGACCGAGGCGAACGGCCTCGCTTCCCCGGCGGCGAAGCCGTGATTGGTGACGAGAACGTCAAGGCGCAGGGTGACCGCCGTCAGCGAACGTATGTAGGAGCCGATCTGGTCGGGGTCCACTCCTAGGACGGTCGACCACGCTGTGGCTACCTCGGGATCGGCTCGGAGCTCGCGGATGAGCTTGCGCTGATCGCAACTCGCGGCGCCCGCGGTGCCGGCGTAGAGGCCAGGGGCGGTGGCGCGCACGAAGCCACCCGAGCCTGGCTCGGGCGGCGGATCAGGCTGGCCCACGAGCTCGTTCTCGCCCACACCGTCGACGAACGCTGGTGTGCAGTCGGGGGCGACCTCCGTCACGCGCTCGCAGTACTCCGCGGCTTCGGCTTCGTCCTCGAACGGCGCCACGAAGACCATCCACGACCCCGGCTCGAGCGAGCCGTACACCGAGGTGTCGAGCACCTCGGTCTTGGCATCGACTGCGCCCGCCTTGATCCCGGGGACGAACTGCAATCGTTCGTCGACCTCGCGCAGGGTCACCGCCGACTGGTCGAAGGTCGCCAGCGACGCAACCCAGGTGGCCTCGGCCACGACCGTGAGGCGGGCGTCGCCCCCACCACGCCCCGATCCTGGCGACTCGGGATCGCCGGACGCATCGCCACTCCCCCCGAAGTCGAGCGTGGTCTCAAGTGCGACGCTCTCGGTGAACGCATCCTCGCGACTGGCATCGACTCCTTCGAGGCGAGCAACCGCCGTGCCGCCATTCCCCACGCTGGCCACCACCAACACGCCGACCACCAACAGGACCACCACCGTCACGGCAATGCCGATCAGAGGCCCCAGTCCGAGCCTCCTTCGGCCTTGCCTTTCAGATCCAGCGACATCGCCGGGATCGACGACATCGTGGCCGAGTGCATTACCCATCAGCGGGGATCTCGTCCATCGCTATCGACGCCACCCTCATGGACCAACCCGGTCAGACCGGGATGTCGCCGAGCTGGCGATCACCGCCATTGCGGCACGCCGAGGAGATCTGGAACAGCGCATTGGTCTCGCGTAGCGGATTGCGACCTCCGCCCTCTGCCTCCCTGCTGAGCTCGATCACCACCTCGTTCTGTTGACTTGCGCTCGCATCGTTGAACTCGTCGCAGGTCGAACTGGCATCCAGGCCCGTCAAGGCCGAGCACGCCGACAAGATCAGACTGGCTGCGACACCTCCACCGACGAGCAACCATCGGGACGTCGGCATAGCACCGCCTATCCAGGTCTGTACCGCAAATCGTGGTTCACCCACTGACAGAATCTCCTCCCGTAAAATGTCCTGCGCTGCCGAGTCAGACCATAGTGCAACGGCTGCGCAGGAAGCTCTGAGATCTCATGGCGGCCGTCTGTTCGCGCCTGCCGCAGTACTTCAGTAGGCGTTGGGGTCGGCCGACCCGGCGACGATCAGCGCGACACCGATGAAGGCGACGAGCAGAATGAGCTAAATGCAGGACAACACGACACCTGCGATGGCGATGTTGCGGCCGCCCTCGGTTCCGCCTGATCGCTTGATCTGCCCGAGCGCCACGATTCCGAGGATCAGGCCGACGAGGCCGACACCGAGGATACCCAACACGAGCGAGGTGACGGCCAGTCCGTTGACGGACTGTACGGTGGGCGTGGCCGTACGGACGCTCGCGAGGGTGCGCCCACCAGCGACACCGATTACGGGCTGTTGGCACGCTTTCGGCCGGGCGCTGGCACGCCAGCCCAGAGCGACCCCTAGCCCGGAGGCTGCACCGAAAACCGGGCGGAGCGCTAGGTCCAAGGCCGAGTCAGCGAGGCCATCACCGAAGCCAACCCCGAGTAGCCAAGGAGATGCCGCGCCCACACCCAAACCTACGCCGCCACCTATCACGGCGGCGACGACTGGACGGCGCGGCAAATCATCGGCGAACGTGCAGAACGCCCCCAGCGCACCGAGAAAGAGGATCCACAGGCCTCCGAAGCCATAGCCCCCATAGCCCTCGGTTAGTTTGAAGATCAGGTCGATGGTGGCGGCGCCAGCGCCCACAATAGCGCCAATGAGCGCACGAATGCCTACAGAAGAATGGATGTTCGATGATTCGACGTGACGGCCGAGTGCCCACGCAATACTCAGCGCTGCACCAACGACGGTCCAGGCCGCCACAGTCATCGGAACTTCAGGACTATGCTCGAAATAGGGACTATCCTCGACATAGGGGTCGATTATGAGCACCGCAACGAGCGCGCCGACGACCGTCGTTGCGACCATTGCGCGTCCCACCTGGGTCGCTCGGGCGTTCTCAGTCCCGACCTGACCGACGTCCCAGTTGGAGGTGAGTGAAGTAGGCCCCCCGCCTTCTGCGGGGCTGGTCAGCTGGGGAAGTGTCCCAGCTTCGACGCCACCGTGAAGGGGCGCAATCTCGATCCGCTCGCCGCAGCCGCCACAATAGAGACCAAACGCAAGTGGCCGTCCGCAGTTGGTGCAGAAGCGGACCTCCATAACCAGTGGATGATACTGCAGCACCCCCCGACGATCACGCCGCGCCGTCCTCTGCCTCGCCGGCTCCGTTGCATTGCCGGCGGGCACGAGCCGTGGCGACTCATCCTCGCAGGTTTCACCCACTGGCGGTCAACGCCAATGCAACAGTGCCCACCCTCACACCCGTGCCTGTCTCAGCGCCCCACGCGCTGCCTGATCAGCTCGCCGGATCAACCAACCAAGCAACCCGGCTGCTGCCATCTTGTGCGCGTGCACCAGCTTGCACCGATCGAAGCCGCGTCCTCTCCTCATCGGTTTCAGCCAATCCAAGCCGATACGCGGTCGTGGCCGCCACCAGGCTGGCGCCGAACGTCGCGAGATCTGTCTTGGCCACGAAGGACTCATGTCTCCACGTTGTGTTCAGCGGGAAGGCATTCTCGAACCGCAGCTGCGCGGGCGGCTCGATCGAGAGGACATCGACAGCGTCCACCCTCTCGCCCCCGCCGAAGGCCTTGGTCTTGATGGAGGTCTCGATCGTTTCGATGTCGCGGTATTCCCAGACGAAAGGCACAACTCGTCGGGGGTTCTGGTAGTCCAACTCTCCCCAGCGGGATATGCCTTCACGTACGACACCAAGAAGTCTGGTTTCGGCGATTGCCAGCTTGATCGTTCCCTCGGCTACGGGACCGAGCCGAAGAGGTCCATCAGCGCCAGAGCGCGGACCCTTACCTTGGTCATCCATGGTGACCATCAGTTGACCAAGGGTCGTCTCCCAACGACTGAGGATCGAGTCGGTTTCGTTGCAGAGCGGATCACCACGACCGGTGATCCGCATGTCGATTATGTCACCTCGGACGTTTCGGTTGGGGTCGCTCCACCTCATCACGATGAGCGATGGCACCAACCTCGCCAGGTCCTCGTTCTTCATTGATCTCCTCTTGATCGGTAGATTGACAGGCGCAACTCAATCGGCAGGATGACCCGTGCCATACGGGCGGAGCCTCCTATCCACCAGCTCCCGCCAGCGGCTCGCCCCCCCACGACCTCAACCGCATCCAACAACCGGCCACAAACCACCACCAGGGTTCCCCATACCCCTGTCATACCAATCAGCGCCCTCAACGCGAATCGACAGACGCCACCCAGCAAAGGAGGTTACTGACGCACGCTCCTTCGACCCAACGACGAGGCCCCTACTGGGACAGGCACGCAGCGTTGTCCCCATCCACGATAATCAAGTCCGGCGGTTGGCACGAAGCGTCCATCTCAGATTCGGATCCGACGGCGGTGACTCGGTAGTTGTCCGTAAAAAGCTGGACTTCATCGCACGCGATCGCCTCGGCGTCGCCACTGAGCGTGAAGCCAGCCTCCACCTTGACGCAATCACCAACCTCCAGCTTGCTGGTGTCACTTGCGCAGGCCCCCAGAGCAACCGTGGCGAACCCAAGCACCAGCACCACTCGACACATCATCTTGGTCAAGAACACTCCCCTACTCGCTGCCGCGGGAACGGAGCATATCGCATGAGGCACTCAGGATCCAGGACTCTTGAATGCAACACACCAGTAGCTCGTGTGTCTCTGTGAGCACAAGGAGGTCGTCGTAGCGAAACCGCACAGCCAGGTGACAGGGCGGCTTGGCGGCGTCGCTGGTGGTAGGTGCGTTCGATCCAGGTCACGATCTCGATCCGGAGTTGGTCGCGGGTGGCCCACCGGCGGCGGCGGTTGAGCACGGCTGAGGCCGCCGTCCTAGCCATGTGATCGGCTGAGGTTGTGCGGGGCTCCTGGAGCGGAGATCGATTCGGCATCGGCTAGCTGTGGAAGTCCCTTCGGCGAGAGCGGTCGACTACCGTGGCCGACGGGGCAGTCCAGCCATGACGCCCAGAGTGTGCCGGTAGGGGAGTGGTGGTGGCGGGTCCTTCGGACAATCGGCTGACGATGGTGCCGGCGATCGGGCTGTACGCGGCGACCGAGAACGACTCGCGCATGGTCGGCCCCGTCGGTGTCACGGCCTCCAACATCACTTGTGCCCCGCTGGTGGGTGCTGGAGAGCGGTCGCTGGGGGAGTGGCGTGCGAGTGACGCTGAGCTTCACGCTGTCTGCGACCGGGACGATCGAGGTCCCCGCAGCGGCGTGGAGTCCGACTACGAGTCCACCTGTGTGGCGGTCGGGCGACACCGCATGCTTCTCACCGAGACTGCGCTCCTCGGCGCGGTCGAGGGCCGCACGGTCTGGGGGGACTCGGGGGGGCGGAAGGCAGGTCTTCTGTTGGTGTGGAAGTGGGATCTGGCCGACATCGATGAGATCGAGGTGTACCGGCTGAAGAAGGCGTTCAAGCTCTGGGATGTCGGCTTGACCATCTCCTGTGCCGGCCCGGAGGCTTGTCTGTCCTACAGCGCTTTGGGTGATGCGGCGGCGCCGTTCGGGGCGATCGACAAGACGGCCAAGGCGGCCAGCGTCGACGGGTCCGAACTGCTCGGGCTCGCCAACTCCGTCGCTGCCGCGGCGACTGCCGGCGGCGGGCGAGTCGAACGGACGGAGCGCCAGGATGGGAAGGACTACCTGCACGTCTTCCGGTTCGTTCACCAGCCGCCGATAGCAGGGCCGAGGACGGACCCCCGACCGCCAGGCGACGTCCGAACACGCGGGGGCTCGGCTCCCGGCGAAGCCGACGGGGCGGCGAAGGGCGAGGGTGGCGGCCCTCACGGCTCAGGCGGTCCCGCCACGAGGCCGGAGAAGGTGCTGGCCACGCCGGGATCGCCCGAACCGACACCAACCCGATCGTCGGCTGGGTTCTGCACGCAGTGCGGCACCCCGCTGTACGAGGAATCGCATTTCTGCAGCGCCTGCGGGGCGAGCACCGCAGCCGAGCCCCCCGCCAACACCTCGACCCCGCCGGCGCCGCCACCGGGTCCGGCCAGCAGCCCGCCGCTCAAGGGTGTCCGGTCGACGCCGAGGCCACCTCCTCCCGGTCTGCCTGCCGTGGGTGCTCGTCCGCCCACTGGATCAAGTGCGTGGATCGGGATCATCGGATTGGTCGCCGGCGCCCTGGTGGTCGCCGGCACGTTCCTGCCGTTCGTGTCGTCGTCGGGATCGTCGGGTGCACTCATCGACGGCGACTGGACTGCGACCGCGGTCCTCACCGTGGGGGCATTGATGGTGGTCGGGGGAATCGCCGGGCTCGTGGCACGGTGGGGGGCGATGCTGGCCGCGGGTGCCGGGGTGACGTTCCTCGGGATCTCCGTCCTCGACCTGAGCTCGGCCGTCCGTGCCGTCGACGCCGCAAATGACTTCGGGGGCGACTTGTCGCTCGCCGCTGGCTTCGCGGCATGGGCGGCCGCCGCGGTGCTATGCGGCGTGTTGGCCGTGGTGGCGTTGACAGTGCTCGGGTCTGCGTCTCACCCGACATGGCCGTACGCAGTCGGCGCGGCAGGCGTGGCGCTGCTGGCGATCGGCGTCCTTTCGCCGCCCGACGGCTTCTCCTTCGGCGAGTTGGCTTTCGCTGCTGACAGCTGGAGCGACGCCTCGATGGGGGTGCTTCTCGGTGGGTTGGCGGCGGCCACCTTGGTGCTCGCGCTCGTCCGTTCGCCCAACAGCGCGATCTTCGCACTGGCAGTCGTCACGCCTTGGGCCGCGAGTTGGCTCGTCTTCGCGGTCGAAGGCACCTTCGGTGGTCTGCCGGTGCCGTTCCCTGAAACCCCCGCTCTCACCGGTTTGGCCGTCGCCATGGTCTCGATGACATGGGTCGGTGCGCTCTGGGCCCCCGCAGGCGCGGCGGTCGCGACCGGGGCACCCGGCCTGGCCTTCGGGCAGGTCATGACGATCGTCGTCTGCGGGGCCAGCGTGCTTGCGGCGGCCGGTGGTGTCGCCGCCGCGAACGGATCGGAGTCGCCCTTTGAGTCCTCACCCTCCTCGGTGTCACCGCATTCTGGCGCGGATGGCGTGATCCCCGACCCCGGAGCGTACGACGTCGAGGACGAGTCGGATGTCACTGGGGATACGTTCGACGCCTCGTCATCTGGTCAATCCTCGTCCGCGGGCGACACCTTCGAGACCGAGGAGTGCATCGAGATCGAATGTGAGGACGCGTCAGGCGACGTGACGGGCTACGACGACGACGTCCTGACCAACGTCGCGTGCCCCAGTGGCATCGCCGCGGACATCCGGGCCGCAGGCCAGGGATCCGATGCCGGCTACCTGCAAGCCCGCTACGAGGCGGGGAACTTCGTGATACACGTGTGCACGGGCCCGGGTGGCTCCGTCTATCACGGACAGAACGTCACCAACACGGACATGATCGTGTTGCCGGCGAGCGGCGACGTGTACTCCGGGTTCGTCGCGGTGAACGGCTCGTACACATACTCGATCGACGATTCGTATCTCGTGATCGAGGTGAGCGGCGAGCTCCTCCAGGAAGATCCGGTCTTCGCCTACGACGAGTATTGAGCCCACCGTGGCCGCACGCGCATCGAAATGGCCCGGCGGGCGGAGGATGGCCGCATGGTCCGCATTGGTCGCGGTGACCTTGGTGTCGGCGGCCTGTGGCGGCGCGCCTCCTCCGGGCGGCGAGGCCGAGGCAGAGGCCGTTGCCACAAGGTTGGCGCCAGCCCCCACGACATCATCGACGGCCCCGTCGACGAGCACCATAGGACGAGCCGCCGCACAGTCTCGGCCTGACCTGCTGGTCCGGGCATTAACCGCCGACGAGATCCAAGCGGCGCAGGCTCAGTTGGTAGAGGCCAACGACTGTCCGGTCCCGTTCGATCAGATGCGAATGGTCGAGGTGCCGTACTGGTCTTTCGAGGCGACCGCCGAGACGGGAACGCTGATCCTCAATGCCGACGTGGCGGAAGCGCTCGGCCAGGTGTTCGAGCGCTTGTTCGACGCTCGCTTCCCAATCCAACGCATGGATGCCATCGATCCGCTTCCGGTCGACGCCACCAGCCGGGTCAGCTCGAACAACACCGTGGCCTTCAAGTGCCGCGCCGTGCGCGGCGGTTCGAGTTGGTCGCAGCACGCCTATGGGCACGCAGTGGACATCAACCCCGTCGACAACCCGAGCGTGAGCCGGAGTGGCGGCCAGGCGACACCCCCCCTGGGCGCCGATCGGATCGATCGCCAGGTCGATGCTCCGGGCATGATCCACGAGGGTGACGTGGTGACACAGGCGTTCGACGCACACGGCTGGGGCTGGGGCGGCCGCTGGGTTTCCCACCAGGACTACATGCACTTCTCGATCAACGGTCAGTGATTCCGGTGCCGTTCGATGGCGGCGAGCGACTCGGCGCCCACGACGCGTGCTCAATCCCCCAGCAGTTGTCGGCGGTGGACCGATCCGGCGGCGGCGACGGCGAGCGAAGTGGCGCCGCCGTAGTCCAAGCTGTCGTCGTAGAACTCCTGGTCTAAAGGCCGGAAGGATCGACGAACGTCCCACGACTTACGTCTCCGGCCGGCGACGGCGATCCGAGCGCCGGCGGTCGTGTCTGTCCTACGCTGGCGACTTCGGGGCGCGGTCAGCCCTGCGGCGCACGATCGTCGAGGCGGCGAGAGCGGCGGGCTTGAGGGGGATGTGGTGCGGCCACTGAGGAGGAGTCGAGTCCGCATGGCGATGGTGCTCTGCGTGGGTGCCGTTGGCTCGCTTGGGGTCGTCCCGGAGGCGTCGGCTCAAGAGGACGTCTGTCCTGACGGTTACGAGTCCCTGCCGGCGGCCGTTGACGCCGAAACCCCGTTGGGGCCTGCGGAACTGGATGGCCTCGATCTGTCGTGCGCCGACCTCGGGGGGCAGGCCATCGCTGGCCTCGATCGGCTCGACAGTGACCTCCGGGGGTTTTCGGTTAGCGGCGGAACGGTCTCGGCGACGCGGATCGATGGCGCGGACCTGACGGGTGCGGACCTGAGGGGTGCCACGCTCGTCGGACTGGTTGCCCCCTTCGCCACGGTCGACGACGTCGACCTCTCGTCCGCGTCCGTGCAGGACTCGGTGTTCGACGAGGTCGACTTCACCAGTGCAGCCTCGCTGGACGGCGTGCAGTTCGTGCGGACGTCGCTGCGGAACGCCTCGCTCGCGGGTCTTGATCTCACGGAGGCGGTGCTCCGGGTCTCCGACTTCACCATGGCGGACCTGTCGGACACGCAACTCATCGACGCGTCGCTGTCCCAGGCCCGCCTCGAGCGCACCGACCTGGAGGGTGCGGCGCTGGACCGGGCCGCGCTCGACGGGGCACGACTGTGGGGCGCGCTGCTGGAGGAGGCATCACTCGTCGGTGCCGATGTGCGCGGTGCTGAGTTCGGCGCCGCCGACCTGACCGGGGCGGATCTCCGTCGAACAGACCTGCGGGGCGCTGATCTACAGGGCGCCACCCTCGACGACGTCGTGTGGGCCGGGGCTCGGTGCCCCGACGGCGAGCGAGCCGGTGGTGACGCCGCGACGGCATCGTGCGTGGACCACCTCGCTCCCCTCCGGATGGTTCCCGAGACGGCTGACGGCGACGAGACGGACATCCCGCTGCTCCCGGGCGCGGCGACCGGCCCTCCCGAGGTCGTGGCGGTGCTCGACCAGTCCACCTCGATGGGTCTGCCGAGCGGCGGAGTCGGAACGCGGCTCGACGCCGCCAAGCAGTCGGTCAGCCAGTTGCTCGACGTGCTCGTCCCCCGGCGCACAGCCCTCGGCTTCGTCAGCTACGGCGGGATCGACCACCAGTGTTCCGTCGCCAGCAGCATCGGGATCTCGCCGCTCGACGCAACGTCGGCCGAGCAGATTCGCTCGACGGCGAACGGCATCACCATCGACCCCGACGACGTCCCAGACTCCGCGTCGACGACGGGAACGAGTGGGACGCCGACGGCTGCGGCGCTCGAGCATGCTGCCGGCCTCTTCACGACGTCCGGCGCCCGGACCCTTGTGCTCGTATCGGACGGCGAGAGCAACTGCACCGGCGACCCGTGCGACGTGGCCCGCGGGCTGGCCGCGCAGGGCGTGGCCATCACCGTCAACACGGTCGGCTTCCAGGTGCAGTCCAACGGACGTGAGGAGCTCCAGTGCATCGCGGATGCGACCGGAGGCTCGTACGTCGATGTGAGCAACAGCAGACAGCTCGCGGATCGCCTCCAGCTCCTGACGGTGGCGACGGCGGATTGGCTGGCGCTCGGTGACTCCTACTCCTCGGGTGAGGGGGCCGAGGACTTCCGCTCGACGCAGCCGACGGCCAACTTCTGCCATCGCTCGCTCAACAACAACTGGTCCGCCGTGTCGGTCGACATGGCGAACCGGTTGCAGGGGGCCAATTGGCGCCGGGTCGACATCTCGTGCAGCGGCGCCAAGACCACCAACCTCGAAGACCCCCAGACCGACGGCGACGAGCGCCTCAACGACCCTCAGCTCCGCGGCTTCGACCAGCTCTCGCCCCTCGGTGAGCGGATCATCACCTTCAACCTCGGCGGAAATGATGCCGGGTTCGGCGAGGTGCTGGCCGAGTGCGTGATCCATGGCCTGCCCGACCTTCCGGTGGCCAACATCTCCACCCCATCGGGCTCGGCCTCGGTGACGCTGCAGGACATCGCCCGCGACAAGCTCAATGTGCCGGAGCGACCCGGCGACACCTGCGTCGACCTGGACACTTACGACGGCTCCGACCCCGACTACCCGGACGTAGGTCGGCACACCGAGGACTACATCCGTGACAGGCTCCCGCGTGTCTTGGCCACGGCGTACGACAAGATCCGACAACGGTGGAGCGAGACGAACCAGCACTGGCGGGACATCCTGGGCGCTCAGCTCGACGACACGCCGGCCACTGCCTACGTCGTCGGCTATCCGCAGATCTTCCCGGACCAGGACAAGTCGTGCAGCTACGTCCAGCCCGATGACCTCGACTGGATCCGAGCGCGCTTCACGCAGGCCAACGACGTCATCGAAGAGGCGGTCGAGGCCGCCGATCAGCGATCGACGGCGGATCCGATGCCCGGTGATCCGATCCGGTTCCAGTTCGTGGACGTCGAAAACACGCTCGCTGACCATGACCTCTGCGCGCCGGCCGACAACGAGGCGCACCACTTCACCGACGGTTCCGCCAACGGTCCGTGGGTGAACGGCATCCGCAGCCAGGACATCCTCGACCGCGTTGAGAGCAAGTACTTCTTCCACCCCAACGCCTGGGGTCATTCCCGCATGGCCGAGGTCCTCACCAACGCCATCACCGGGCGCGAGGAGCCCAGTGTGCTCCCAGCGCTCCCTCCGCCTGTCTACGCCGTGGCCATCGACGGCTCGGCCTCGGAGGAGGGCGATGACCCGATCGAGTTGCAGGCCGGTCAGACCATCGAGATCGATTCTCCTGGCCCGTTCCTGCCGGAGAGCACCGTCGTGGTCTCATTCGCGTCGGACCCGCGGGACCTCGTCGTCCTCGACGTGGACGACCAAGGAGCACTGCACGGTGAGGTCGACATCCCGGAGGCGGATTCCGGGAGCCACGAACTCATCTTGGTGCCAGAGGGCGCGAACGGCGCAGAGCAGCCGGTCATCGTGGCGCTCACGATCCCTGACAAACCCCACGTGTCCTCTCAAGACTCGACGGACGACACGAGCGGAGTCCCGGTCTGGCTGTTAATCGGCGCCTTGGTACTGGTTCTTGCCGGCGCGATCGTGGCCATCGTGGTCGTGCGACGGCGGAGGCGGAGGTCTGAAGACATCGTCATCACGCTTCGTTGATCTTGTGGAGCGGGTGACGGGAATCGAACGAGCGTTCCCGGCTTGGAGAGTTAGTGACTATCGGCCGGGATAACCTGCGGAGGCGCTGGTGCGTTGTTGGATCGGGTGACGCGAGCGGCCGGCGAACGCCCCCGGATCGACCGGCGGGCAGGAACGACGGCGGCGTGGCATCGGGCCGGTCTCGCCGACCATGGCCACGATCGACACAACAGCCAGCCCCATCCGTTCACGACTCGACGACACCATCACCAAAGCGTTCCGGCCCATCATCCGCGCCGACCTCATCGTCATCGATGACATCGGGCTTCTCCCGATCAGCCCCGACGCCGCCGAAGGCCTCTACCGGGCTCGTCGACGTCGCCTACGAACGCCGATCCGTCGCCGTGTCGTCCAACCTGCACCCCTCCGGGTTCGACCAGCTCATGGACCGCACGATCGCCACCGGCCCTGGTCGACAGGCTCATGCACCACGCCCACCTCGTCCTCACCACCGGCGACTGCATCCGCCTCGCCGACGCCACCAGCGGCAACATGGACGTCGTGTTTGGTGCTCTCCGGGGCGGTTCGAGGTGAGGCGTCGTGCTACCCGGTGCTGATGAGTGAGGCCATCTGGGCGACGCTCTGCTGGTCGAGCTCCCCGCTGTCTCGTGCAGCCACGTTGCCGTCGGTGCCGACAGCCACGAAGAAGGGGAAGGATGTCACCCCGTAGGCAGTGGCAATTGTGTTGTTGTCGGAATCCGCGAGGACCTCTCCGGGCCAGCCTTCTCGCTCGAGCCAATCCTCCGGCGGATAGTTGGGACCCCCCGGGTCGGTAGATGTGGCTACCGCCACCAGCCGGACATCCTCGGGGATGGTTCCGTCGCTTTTCCACTGGACCAGGCGTGGGAGCTCTGCCATGCAGTGCGGACACCAGTGGGGCATGAACACCACAAGGGACGCCCCGTCCGATTCGCCGCCGAGATCGACAGGACTCCCGTCGAAGCCGTGTCCCCGCACAACTGGGGCGGGGGTTCCGACCGCGGGATCTTGGCCGTCGCCCAGCGCCAACGTCGGAAGGGTGGTGCCGGCGACCTCGGGCGGGCCGGCCTGGCTCGGACCTGCGGCTAGTGGCGTGCCCTCCGTGGTCGTCGATGAGTCGTTGCCGGCATTGATGGTCACAACCGCAAGCAAGATCACCAGTCCGATGCCGAGTGCGACTTGCAGCCAACCGAGGACGATGCCGGCGACTGCGAGCCCGCGCCCCTTCTCGGTGCCTTGCGACTCGTCGATCTGGCGTCGGCCCAAGTAGCCGCAGACGAGCGCCGGGATCGTGATCCCCACGAGCGCCAGTATCAGCGAGGCGACGGCGAACCCGTTGGTCCGCTCTGGCATGGCAGCAGGCGCATGATGCTGTTGAACGACCGGGTCTCGGTCTGGCACGCCGCACTCGGGACAGAATTTCGCGTTCTCAGCGATGAGGTGTCCGTTCACGCACCGCGCCATGTCGATGACGGTACTTCGTTGCCTCGATCGGCCGAGACCGGTGTCAGGCAACATGGCCGGTCGGCGACCATGGACAAGACATGCCGCGAGCCTTAAGCGGTGAACGGCTCGCCAGGGGGATGGCGCTTCTTGACCAGTAGCCCGCCTCGAGATCCTGGTCGCGACCCGCACTCTCCACTCACGCCGACCAGTCCCCTCGGTCGAACCATTCGCTGGAGGGGCCGCTCCCGACGCGCAGCACTGGCCCAATGTCCTCGATGCACCGGTTCAACGACGACCGGCTTCACAGCTACTGCGGTACGTCAGCCGGTCGAGTTCGTGCGAGCGTTCTACGCTGCCCAACGAGCCGATCGTGAAGAGACTGGAATCAAGTAGCCCGAGAGCTTCCATCAGGCCTGGGGCGGTTCAGTTCTAGAGTGCCGGGATGGCGGGGCGGCGCAGAGCGGTGTGGGTCGGTTCCGTGTTGTTGGTGGTCGCTGTGGTCGCCGTGATCGCCGTGGAGGTGGTGGGTGGTGGCGGCTCGTCGGAGTCGCCCGGTGGGAGCGACGAGGACGTCGGGGCGTCTCGTGGTGAGGTGGTGGAGGTGGCCAAGCTGGCTGGGGTGGGCAGCCCGATGCGGCCGGTGTTGCCGCCGGCCGAGGATCCAGCAGGCGTTGTGGCGTTCGTGGAGGGCGACGGGTCCGATCTGGTGGAGGTGCATTCGTTGCTTGTCGACTTGTTGGGCAGCGGGGCGCCGGACGAGGCTGCGTGTCTGGGCCGGGCCGGGCGCCTCGACGATCTGGTCGACCCGGCAGAGCTGTATGGGTTGGCCGGTGATGTCCCTGATGGGGTGACGAGCGAGTTGTTCATCAGCCTGGCGGCGTCGACCAACCGGTTCCTGGCCGCTTGCGGTGTTGGCGATGAGGTGTTGCGGGGCGAGTTGGCGTACCAGTGGGTGTTGGTGGACCGCCGCCTCGAGGAGTTGGGGGTGGGATCGTGACCCGCCGGGCAGGCGTGCTCATGGCGGCGGTGCTGGCGCTGGCGGCGACGGTGACCACGGGTGGGTCGTCGTGGGCCGAGGCGCCGTCGGGGGAGGTGTCGTGGGTGTCGGCGGGGGACTCGTACTCGTCGGGGGAGGGCGTTGCGGGCAACCGGGGGGCGTGCGCCCAGTCCCGCCTCGCTTACGGTCCGCTCGCTGGGCAACTGGCCCGCCGCGCCGGCTGGGACATCACCGCCGAGGCGTTCACGGCCTGCACCGGTCACCTGATCGAGGACCTGTTCAACCAGCGCCCCGACAACCGGAACGCCGCGCTGTGGGATTGGGGGGTCGAGCAGGGTGCACCCGACAAGGTCGACCTGTTGACGTTCTCGTTCGGGGGGAACGACATCGGCTTCGCCGATCTGCTCATCGACTGCCTGCCGCTGCCGGATGGCGTCTCGTTCGATGACGTCGTGACTGACGACACGTTGGACATCACGGGATGCGACACCCCCGAACAGGAGATCAATGACCGCATCGCCGCTCTGTTGGACCCGCCCAGGCGGGATTGCGAAGGGGGTCGCCAAGGGAGCGACGCCGACTACGACTGCGATCTGTTGATCGACGATCTGGGTGACTCCGACCCTGACAACGACGTGCGGGGCACTCTGGTGGACTTCTACGTGTACCTGGCGAACGAGCACCTGACCGAGCGCGGCCACATCGTCGTGGTCGGCTACCCGAACCTGTTCGCCCCAGTGGGGGAGTGGCCGGGCTACGTGAAGATCCAGTGCCAAGGGGTGAGCCGGGGCGACACTGAGCGACTCGGCCGCCTCGCCGCCAACCTGGACAACACGATGATCCAAGCGGTGCGTGCCGCAAACGAACAACTCGGCCGTGACCGCATCCACTACCTGCCCCGCAGCATCATCTACCGCGGCGGTAGCCACGAGCTCTGCGGGAGCGGCGACGACTGGCTCAACGGGCTCGACTTCGATCGCGGAGACGGGCAGTTCCGCCGAGAGAACGCCTTCCACCCCAACGACGCTGGTCACGCTGCCACCGCCGTGGCGATGATGGCCACCCTCGACCCGGTGCGGTTCGAGCCGCCCCGTGCGGATCTGGCCAACGTGACGCTTCCGAGTGACGCCTGTGACTGGGTCACCCAGTACGGGGACATCGGCGCACCCGAGCCGTTGCGCCTCGTCAACGGATCGGTGCCGTTGGTGAGCGAGTTCGGAGCCGCCATCGAGGCCGACGATCGTTACGACCAGTTCTTTGCTGACATCGACGGAGACGGCTCCGAGGAAGGGATCGTGGTGATCAGCTGCACAGCAGGCGGCTCGGGAGAAACGTCGGAGGTCCACCTCTACACCGCCGCCGGTGAATACCTTGACGGCTTCGAGGTCGGCGACGGTGTAGAGGGCCGACCCGGTCTGTCCGACCTGCAGGTCGCTGACGGCGGGATCTCGATCAAGACATCGGGTACCCGCCCGGGCGAGCCTCTCTGCTGCGGAACGCTCCCGGTCGTCGACGTCTACCGCCTGACTGGGGGCACCCTTGACCTCGTGGATCGCCAGATCGGTCCATGAAGGGGCTCTTCGGGTCTGAGCGGGACGTGGTAAGGGGCCGAGGCCCCTTCGCCGCAAGGGACCCGCTCCGACGCTGAGCGCTGCAGCCGGAGGGCGTGTCACGTTGAGACCCGTCAAGGTGTCATGGATCAAGACACAGAACTGTGCGCCAGTAATGAAGCCAGGCAATGGCCGGCGGAATCGGCAGGGCCACTGGGCCGCGCCCGGGATCCTGAACGGGCGCTCAGGCCCGCTCAGACCCGAAGAGCCAGTTAAGGTCGACTCTGATGACCGATGCCAGGCGACCCTGCGCTCTGATGGTTGCGGTTGTCGCCATGCTCTTGTGCTCGATCGTTTCCTGCTCGAGCTCAAGAGAGTCCCCGTCAACCGAGTTGGGCATCGATGATGGCGGTCCTGTTGCGGGTGCAGTTATTAGGAATGTGGATCAACTCGATCACGCCCTTGAACCAGTGCTCGATTGTGACGCGGGATCTGACACACTGTCCGACTTTGTCAGCCAGAGCCCGACAGATTCCGTACATTTTGAATGGTCATCGTGCGGAGCCGTCGCCCCAGAGCGACTGCTCGTCTTCGCGTCCGAAGATGAGCGTAGGATCGCCGAGGAGTACCTCAGATTCATTGAATGTCCTCAGCGCGACTTGGAACTCGACGAAATACAGAGTACAGCTGCGCCGGTCTTTACTCTCGCGCGGGACAACTGGATCGTGGCGAGAGCCGCCGGCAGCGAAGCAGTCTCGATCGGGATGTACGCAAGCGCAGAACTGCGCGACTGCTCACGCCGCACCGAGGTGCTCAACTTCTGAGCCCGGCGAACCGCCGAGATCAACGTCATGCCGAGCTGCTGGCCGATGCCGCGTCCCGGGTTCGGGACCGCAGCGAAAGGTTATCGAGCTGGCCGCCGGTGGTGCTCTTGGGCGTGCCCGTTCGGGAGGCGGCCCGGTTGGTGTGGCACAAGCACAGGGGGCTGTGCCCGGCGATGGCGAGCATGTCGGGGTCGTGGACCGGTGAGGACGCCTGGATCGCTGCGCCCCGATTGGAATGGCGGACCGGGCTGGCCGGTGGGCGAGCAAGTAGTTCGGCCACAGGGGGCGCACCGTGAATGGGACTGCGGTCGAACTCGGCTGTGACCGGCACACCATCACCGCCGCCTAGGGTTCCACGAACTCGCCGTCGAGGCAGAGCCGTGCCGCCGAGCGTTACGGCGTTCGACGAGATCACCGGGGCGATCTGACCACCGCTCAGTCTCGGTCATCGCCGGCCTCGCGTCGCCCGATCCGACAACGCAACAGCCCCACACCAACTTGCGCTTCTGGGAGGTCGACGGGTCGCGGACTCTGAAGAGCCACCGATCTTGGTGAGCACCTGACTCGCAACTCGCTGACTCCAGCCGCGGTGGCGGTCTGAGAGATCTGGCTCCCGAAGCCGCTTGACTTGTCTGTATCAACGTGTAGGTTGCGCGGATTCCAACGGCAGGCGGAGGGATGACCGTGGGATACGTTGAGGAGCGGGTGGCGGACGTCGAGCAGGTCTTCGAGACCAGGCTCGGGCCGAACGAGATCTATGCCGCGATTCAACGCAGCGCCGTAGCGGCCAAGGTCGCTGCCGGAGGCGGGAAGCTCCAAGAGCTCGGCCGCCAGGAACAAGAAGACGGTAGTGACGCTGCCTATTTCGCCGTCCTCATGGGCATCGGGGTGGAGCGTGGGCGCATCGCGGTCCGTTGGTGGCCCGACCGGCCCGGATGGCATTGCGCCAAGGTTCATGTCCTAAGCTGTGACACGAGTCAGGTAGCGCCTCTGGCCCCGAAGACCGTTCCGATCCTGCGATGCGTTCGGCGGTTCGTAGACGCACTCGAGGTTGAGCTGCGCAGAGATACCGCCGAGAGGGCGGTCACCCGAACGGGGACATCGACGAAGGGGGCGTCTGTGGCAGGCGAGCCGATCGAGGATGGAACCGACCGCATTCTGGAGCTCGTTGAGCGCGGCATGTCGGGCGGGGTGCTTTCAGATGCCGAGCTGCGTGAACTGGAAGCGGCAGGGATCACCGCTGTGTACAAGCCAGGGCAAGAAGCCGACGAGAGAGACAGTGGATCTCGGCCCGCCTCGGGTGCGAACCCGTCGATGGCCGAGGCGCGACGCCGGCTTGAGGAGGAGGGTTTCATCGACGAGCCAGCCGAGGGGCCAGCAGAGCAGGGCTCTGGCGAGACTGAACATCCCGCCAAGGTGGATCGCCCGCATGCACCCCCCATCGCCGTTGACGACGGCAGTGCAGAAGATGGTGTCGCTCGATGCGCGAGCTGTGGGAGCGAAGTTGGTGGCGGCGACCGGTTCTGCCGGAAATGTGGTGTCGAGGTCGGCGCTGAGCGTTCTGCCGTTCGCCACAGGGCCATGGCCGGCGTCGAGCTCGATGCGGCGCTGCTCAAGGCCCAGCGCGCACAGGCTGCGGGGATCCTGGTCCAGGTGGCGTCGCTAACCGCAGACCAGGTGAACCGGATCCTCGAGGAGGCCGAGCAGGCGGCTCCGGCCTTCGACAACGCCCGTGACCGAGCCGTGCAGTCGGCAAATCCAGGTGAGTTCTTGGCGGTCGGATACTGCTTCCGCAAGATCCGAGATCTCGTCCTCCATGATCGCCTCCCCGGCGGGAGACTCGAGGGCAAGTCGAAAACTGACGAGGCGACGGTGGCGACGATGGGTTCAGGCGCCGCCTTGGGGTATCTGAAGGCCAAGACCCTTGCTGAAGCGGACCGGGACGTGCTCTTGACGCCGTGGTTGCGAGCGGTCGGGGAGCCACCCCCGGGCGACGACCTCGTCGAGCTCGCAGTCGACGACAGCGGTCGAAACAATCCAGCCCGGCCCGAGCGTACGCCGTCGTCGCCCCCCTCTGATCCCGGGCTGCGCAAGTCGCTGGACGGGCTTTCGTACCCGGCCCCTCGGCAGCGGCCTGCACGTCAGCCCGCTTCCCGAGCCGCGGCCCAGAGCGCTCGGCCTTCGCCCCGCTACGTGAGCGACGCCCAACTCGGTGAGAACTTCACTGTCCGGCAGGTCCTGGACGGCCTCTGTTGGATGATCGCCGGGATCGCAGCAGTCGTCTTCGGGACCCAACCTGAGTTCTCTTCCGGTTGGGTCATCGCCGGCGGACTCGCCGCAGTCGTGTACGGCCTTCGCGTCCTGTTCGGCGGCGGGAGCTACTGGGTCTCGAACGTCGTGTACCTCATAGCGATCCTCTCGGTGACGGCAGCGTTCGGAGCCGTCTTCTGATCGCCCTCCGACGATGCCGCCTGAACCAACCTGTCACCCCGTCGCGCGGGAGTCCCAGCGCATCTCGTTGGTGGTGCACCGCCACAGCCAGAGGTGTGCCCGATCAGTCCCCGAAGCCGTAGACCGCGCAGGAGAGGTCCCCGCCGTTCGTGGAGAGCCTCGCGTAGGTCGCCTCATAGGCGGGGCTCTGGCGGCTGATCAGGCTCAGCCATTCCTCATGAGGGACCTCGGTCAGGCGGCCCGGCTGCCACAGGTACCAGAACGGGCCAATGTCGCTATCCCAGCCCTCGACGAGCATGCGCCCGTCATCAAGGACGTAGACCACCTCGAGCGGTTCCGAACCGTTGCGGGCCAGCGCGGCCGCCAACCCCTCATCGCCGAGGGTCCAGCCGGCGAGAACAGCATCGCAGATCGTGCCGGTCGGCACCACCGGGACCGTCGTGGTGCTCGCTGACCCCGCCCCAACCGTGATCGTGCCATCCGGCCCGGCCGACCACCGCTCTGCGATTAGGGTCGCGACTGCCTCAACACCTGAACGATTGCTGCTCTGGTAATCGTCCACAGTGAGGATGAAACCATTTACGCCCATGATGACCGATGATCCATCAATCACGGGGACCGAGCCGGAATAGGCCCAGTCGCCGATGGGAACGCTTTCGATGTCCGACCTCACTCCGATCTGCCCGTCGTCGTCGTTCGCGAAGTCCGCTGTGTCGTTCGCCAACTCAACGATGTCGGTGCCGCCGCCTGCCGTAGGGTCTGCTCCGCTGTAGACCCACACCTCGAGCCTGAGGTCCCCTCCGACCTCGTCATAGATGCACTTCGTGAATCCGGGTTCGACGAGGTGGCCGCTCTGATCAACCTGCAGTCCGGTGCCAAGCGCGGCACCGAGGTCAACGATAGTTGCGAGCTGGTCGCACTCAACTGAGGACTCCGGCGGAACGTGTCAAGGGGGATGAGACAACTTCTCAAGCGGATTGGATGAGTGCTTCTCGGTTGGGTTCGTTGATCCACGCGACCTCGGGGAGCTTCGGTGGGGTCGGTGGCTGGTGGCGGAACCGGGCGGGGTTCGCGTTGT
>JAYRVH010000027.1:0-27755 GCA_041918615.1 Acidimicrobiales bacterium | reverse complement strand
CCCGCCGAAACCAAAGCCGACCTCGACCCCAACACCGGCACCATGGCCGGCACCATCGTCGACGACCCCGCCGCCACCGCGGTCCCCGGCGCCTGGGTCATCGCCATCGCCCCCAACGGCATCGCCGCCGGCGCCATCACCAACACCAACGGCACCTACACCCTGCCCGGGCTCACCCCCGGCACCTACCGCGCCACCTTCGTCGACCCCAACGGCGGCCGCACCCAGGAATACTGGGACAACAGCCCCACCTACCCCGGCGCCACCCCCATCACCATCACCGCCGCCAACACCACCACCATCAACGCCGCCCTCCACCACCCCTGAGGTCTCGGGAACCAGCGGTCGGCGTCGGGGTGACCCCACTCTCGCGGCCCCTGACGGCTTGCGGGTGGCGTCAGTGTGTCGGCCGGTCGCCTGCCGTCTGGTGATCGGCGGCGGCCGTCGGCCCGATGTCATCGAGTCGGTCGACGGCCGGCGTCGGGGCCCCGCCGAGCAGGCCGACCACACGGGCGCCGGTGACGACCGCGAGCACGACGTCGACGAGCACGAGCAGCCGGACGAAGATCACGGTGCGGTAGGCGGTGTACTCCAGGAGGAAGTCGATCTCCTCGCCGCGTACGGCGAAGGTCAGCACCAGGAACGCGGTGTACGCGGCCGGTAGGAGCAACATCGCGAGCAAACCGGGTTGGCCCACGGGGGTCCCTGCAGCCCGGCCGAGGAGCACGACGGCCAACACGCAACCCACACAGACCAGGACCAGCAGGCCCAGGTCCGAGGCCACACGCGGGATCGTCGCCACGAGACGCTGGTGCACCACGGAGTCGGGGGACAGTGCGCCCCAGAGCGCTCCCCAGTCCCCGCGGTCGCTGCGGTCGGGGCGGATGACCAACGACCAGGCCACCAGCGCAGCGAAGACGGCGATCGCCAGTGGGACCGCTCGACGCCACGCGCCCCGTGCACGGATGAGCACGAACGGCAGGACCAGCACCGCGGTGACCTGGCCCTCGGTCTTGGTGAGCGCGGCGGCCACCACGAACAACGTGCCCGTGATGATGGTCGGTCGATCCAGGTCGCCGGCGAGGAGGAGGACGACCCCGGTCACCATCATCACCGCCCAGGTGAGGTCGACGAGCCCGGTGAGCCCCACCACCGCCTGGGATCCCCACGCCACGAGGACGACGGTCACGGCGACACCGATGGCGACCCGGCCCTGCACCCGCAGCACCCGTGCGACGAAGTAGGCGAGGCTGGCGATCGCGGCGGCCGTGAAGGCCTGGGTGATTCTCAGCGCCAGCAGGGCGTCGTACGCGGCGTGGAGGTGCCAGACCCCCGCGATCACCGCCGGGACGAGCGGTGGATACGCCGGGTGGGTGTACACGTAGGCGGGATTCGTCATTGCGTCGTGGGCCAGTTGGCCTCCCGCGTAGAACCAACCCGCGTGGAGCCACCAGATGGCCCGGGCGTCCTGGGTCGTGGGTGGGAGGTCGACGAGCAGGGGCGGCAGGATCGCGACCACGGCAGCAGTCAAGAGCACCCGGGGGCCGGGCTCGGCAGGGCCGAGAGCGAGCGCGCCCGAGCGCCACCGCCACCAGGTGGCGGCCCAGCCGAGCGCGCCGAGGACGACGAGCCAGGGAACCATCGACGTCCGCAGGAGCAGGCTGATGTTGACGGCGACCGCGCACACGAGGGCACCCACGGTCGGCGCGAGCGCGAGCGCCCAGACCCTGGACTTCGCCACGACCATCGCCGGCCCGAGGCCGAGGACGCCGAGCAGCACGCCGAGCAACGCGACGGACTGGAGCAGGACGATCACCGGCTGGTCAGCTCGAGCCGGAAGCCGGCGCACGACCCCTGGTCGGTCGAGGGGACGATGTCCACGAGGTAGTCCGCCTCGCCCGGCGTGACCACGGGCGTCAACCGCGGGAAGGCCAGCTCGGCGGTCCGGGAGATCCAGAAGAAGTCCCGCGTGCTGGCCGGCCCGGGCTCGGGATAGACACGCGACCCCTCCGGGATGCCGTCCAGCCACCCGGCCAGGCAGGCGAGCCGCGACTCGGTCCGCTCGTCGGTGCTCGGGCGGAGGGCCCACACCCGCTGGATGCCCATGAGCGCGGCCACCAGGAGCGGTGCCACGCACACCAGGATCGCCGCCCGCATGGCCAACGCCGCGGCGGGGCGATCGGGCGGCCGGCCGAAGGAGTCGGGTGGCTCCGAGCCGGGTGCAGCGACGGGCGACCCGCGGCGCTCCAACGCAAAGGCGACGCCGACCGCCAGGACGACGCCACCGAGCAGTGCCAACAGGACCAGTCGGACGAAATCAGGCGACACCGGACGTCCGTTGGGCTGCGACTCGACGGTCACCTCGGCCGCGTCGGGCACCTGGAGGTTCGTCCCCCGGGCGAACTCGCCGGTGATCGCCTCGGCAACAGCGAGGGCTTCGCCCGCCGAGTCGGCGTAGGCCGTGACTCGGACCTCACCCGCGATCGGGTCACCCTGCACGACGTAGCGGTAGGGCTCGGAGCCCTCGCCGGGTGGATGGAACCTGGCCGAACGGGCCGCCTCCACCCGCTCGCCCACGGCAACCTCCCTGGCCTCGGCGCTCGTGTCCCCCGGCGCGACGCGCTCGAACCAGTCCTGGTTCAGGGCGACCACCCCCGAAGACTCGAAGGTCTTGGCGGTCGAGAACAGCACCACGATGACCACAGTCGCGGGCGCGACGACACACGCCACCACCGTCCAGCGATGTCGAGTGAGAGTTCGCCCGATCCACCGGAGTGGATGGGCTCGCGCGTGATCCCCGATGCCGCAAGCGTACTGCCGCCGCGCCGACCGACCCCGCCCCGTGGACTTCAGCCCGGCAGATGGACGACCGTCGCCGTGCCCACGCTGGCATAGCGGCCCGGGGTGCAGGTGAGGACGATTATCTGGCAGTCGCGCCCGGCGACGGCGATGGTCGCGCCCATGCGTTCGAGCCGGCTCGGGTCGGTCCATCCGAGGGCGTCGTCGAACACGACCGGGGCACCTCCGTCGGCGGCGACGATCGCGGCGCAGGCCAACCGGGCGATGATCCCGATCTGCTCGCGCGCGCCGGTGCTGAGCTGGTCGAAGTCCACCGTCACGCCATCGAGCGTGCGGCGGGCCACCCGCAGATCGTCGTCGAGCTCCACCTCGAGTGAGGGGCCGAACACGATGCGGCCGAGCTGTTCGATGCGCTCGCGAAAGGGCCCGACGTAGCGATGACGCGCCTCCACCCGTCGCGCCGAGAAGGTCTGGTGGAGGAGCGCCGCGGCCGCCGCCCGGGCTTCGAGGCGCTCTCGCTCCCGGTCGAAGTGCTCGAGGTCGGTTCGGGCAACGTCGAGATCGTGGGCGCGACCCTCCTCGCCCTTGATCTCGAGGCGCACCTGCAGCTGCCGTGTCCGTTCCCGGTTCCGATGGAGGTCCGTTCCCACCCGCGTCTTGGTCGCGCGGACATTGTCGAGAAGCGCCTCGACGGTGTCAGGGTCCTCGGCGGCGAGCTCGGCCTCGGCATCGTCGAGCTTCCGGGCCAGGCCGTCGTAGCGTTCCTGGACGGCATCGACGTTGGCCACCAGCGCCTCGTCGGACGACGCGGCTCGGGCATCGCCAAGCGACTGGCGCGCCTCCGAAAGCGAACCGCGTGCCTGTTCGACCTTGGCGCGGAGACCCGCGTCGCCCACCTTGGCGTCGGCGAAGGCAGCCGTCGCGGCCTCGGCATCGGCCTCCAGGCGCGCCAGTTGCTCGCGGCGCTCATCCAACCCCGCCTTGCAGTCCCGCGCCAGGGACTGGGCGGCATCGAAGTCGTCGGGAAGGGGAGGATCGTCGGGCCTTGTCGCCTCGTAGCGCACGATCCGTTCGGCGAGCCGCGTGACCTTCTGGGCGAGTGATTCCTGCGTGAGATCGCGCAGGTCCTGCTGGACCACCGCGGATGCCTCTTCGACGGTCCGCTCGGCGTCGCTTCTCGCCTGTGCGGCCGCCCGAGCCTCGATGAGGTCGCCCACGCCGCCCTGCTCGCACAGCCGGGCCAGCGTGGCCTCGGCCTCGGCCAGGCGCTCCGCCAAGTCCCGAGCGTCGGCCCCTGCCTGAATCGACAGCCGGATCACGTCGGGGACAATCACCTCGGCGGCCTCGGTGATCACGAACTCGCGGGCTTCATCGACCGCAAGGGCCTGCCGGTGGCCGTCGACATCGAGGTCGATCGCGGCGAGCCCGGTCGCCACGACGGTGACGGCACCGCTCACGGCCGCGGCCTCGGCTCGGGCCCGATCGACGTGCGCATCCTCGATCCGCTGGAGCAGGTCGTCGTCCATGGTCGACGACTCGAGCGCCGCCTCGGCTTCGGTGAGCCGACCTTGCGCGGCCACCACCCGCTCGAGCCGCTCGGTGAGCTGCTCGAAGTCGAGTTGGTGTCGGCGGTACTCCTTGTCGTCGGTCGCTCGCTGGCTGTCGGCGTCGGTCCGAGCAACGGCGTCACGAGCGGACTGCAGCTCGAGCTGCACCCGCTGCTGGTGCTTCTCGGCGGCCGCTCGCGCCGGACGGGCCCGATCGAGCTCGAGCTCATGGCTGGCCAACGATTCCGCGCGGGCCTCGACGTCTTCGATGAGCTCCCGTCGTCGGTCGACCGCCGACTGTTCGCGCTGGAGCTGGGCCAGCGCTGTTTCGCAGTTGGCGGTGAGCTCACGAACGGCCGCTCGGTGCCTCGCGACAGCCTCGGCGCGGGCCACCAGATCGGCCTCGGCCCTCCGGGCATCGTTGCTGCGCTCCTCCAGGCCCTTGGCTTCGTCGACGAGGCGAGCCACCTCCTCGGCATCGGCGTCGAGCCCGGCGAGCTCGGACTCGAGCTCCTCGACCCTCGCCGTCGCCTCGGCCACCGATGCCTCGAGGGAGGTGCGCTCGACCTTCGGTTGCCCACCCGGTGTCCAATAGCGGGCCCGCTCGGCCTCGATGCGGCTCCACAGGTCGTCCTCTCGATCACCGGCCGCGTCGCCGCCCGCCGCCTGATCGAGGGCGCGCCCGAGCGAGACGAGGTTGAATCCCGCCTGGCGGAGGTCGGCCCCCTGTTCGAGCTGGAGTGCGGCCCACAATGCGGCATCGAGCGTCTCGTCGAGGATGGCCTGGACCCTCTCGTGGGCCTCACGGCCGGTGAGCTGCTCGTGTGCCGGACGGGCGATGGCGAGCGTCGTCTGCTTCTGGCGGTGCCAGCGCTTCGCGTAGGTGAAGCGATAGGGGCCGGTCGACATCTCGACCTCGACCTCGGCGCCTTCGTCCCGGCCGACGGGCTTCACGGCCTTGACGTTCGCCGCGGTCGACGAGTCGAGGGTGCTGAGGATCAGGTTGACGGCCTCCAGCAATGACGTCTTCCCGACCTCGTTGTCACCCTCGACGATCGTCACGCCGTCGTCCGCGAAGGCCACCTCGCAGTCGGTGACGCCCCGGTAGTTCTTGAGCTTCACGCGGTGAATCCTCACGGCGTGGCCCTCCCGAGCCGGTAGAGGATCCCCAGCGCATCTCGGGCCGTCACCGCGATCTCATCGTCACCGGCCGCCGCCCGGCGCAGGTCCTCGAGTGCATCGCCGGCGAAGCCCGTGAGCTGGAGGCTTTCGAAGTCCTCGCCGTCGGGAAGGACCACCAGCTCGCTTCGGCGCTCCCACGTCTGGAGGGACCCCAGCAGGTCCTGCTGGTGGTCGAGCACGTCGTCGAGATGCGCCTTCTCGGCGAGCGAGAGCTGGCCGACGAGCGCGAGCTTCACGATGGTCCGGGCCTTGTCGTCGATGGCAGCCAGGAAGGATTCGACGCGGTCGCAGTCCTCGGAGCCGGTGACGTCGAACTCCTCGAGCACGAACCGCCAGGTGCCCACCGCCCTCGGCTGAACGCGCACGCCGTGCTCGTCGAGATCGACGACAAGGACATTACCGGCGTCGACCTCGGTGAAGTCGGTGGGCTCGGGCGCACCGGAGTACCAGATGCGCCCCGTGCCACCGACATCGGTGGTCGAGTGCCGGTCACCCAACGCCACGAAGTGGAACCGGCCGTCGGCGAGCCCCGCCTCTAGCCCGGACTGAACGATGAGGGCAGGGTTGTGGGGATCCGGCGAGTAGGTGTCGACCGCGCCGTGCCCCACGACGACCCGCAGGGTCCCGCCCGTGGGAAGGCCCTGGGTCGCACGGGCCACGAGATCGACCAGCGGCCGCTTGCTGAACCAGGGAGCGGCGACGAGCTCGACCCCCGGACCGGCGACGACGGGCGTCGAGTCCTCGAGCACCACGACGTTGCCCGGGCGGTGGCGCAGGAACGTGTCCGACCGGAACACGGACGCGGCATCGAGCGGGTCGTGGTTCCCGGGGAGCAGGTAGAATATGACGCCGGGATGAGCGCCCATGGCGTCGAGCGCCCGCACCACGACCTGGCGCTCCACGTGGTTCGTCTCGAACACGTCACCGCACACCACGACGAAGGGGCACTCCTCTCGCTGGGCGAGGTCACCGATCGCGCGGACGGCATCGATGCGCGCCGCGGTGAAGCGGGCTTGCGCGTCGCCGTCGAGGAAGTGACGGGTCATTCCGAGCTGCCAGTCGGCGCTGTGCAGGAATCGCGTCATGACTCACCGTACGGGCCGGCCGTGACAGCCATGATCGTCACCCTGGCTCCGCCGGCCAGAGGCGGGGCTGGAGGCCGGACGCTCGGGCCACGGGCCGGGCGATGGCCGCTCGCAGGGCGGCCTCGGAGGCCACCACCGTCACGCGTTCCCTGGCCCGGGTGACGGCCGTGTAGAGCAATTCACGGGTGAGGATCGGCGATCCTGCGGCCGGCAGGGACACGACCGCGTGCCGGTACTCGGACCCCTGGCTCTTGTGGATGGTCATGGCCCACCAGGTTTCGACGTCCGAGAGCTGGGAGGGCTGGAACGCGCGGGTCCCCCCGGGCTCGGGATCGACGTCGGGGAAGACCACGGCCATGGCGTCCGCCGTGGCGGTGGCGACCACGAGGCCGGTGTCGCCGTTCACCAGACCGTTCGTCGGGTCGTTGCGGGTGACGATCACGGGCCGCCCGACGTACCACCGGCCGCCGGCGCGCAGCCGCGGCTCGGCCCGCCCCACCAGCGCCTCGATGCGGTCGCTCCAGGCGTCGGTGCCGAGCGGGCCCTGCCGGGTCGCCGCCAGCACCTTCACGTCGGCCCCGCGGGCGAGACCCGACACGCCATCACCGTCGAGCGCCGCCCGCACCACGGCCACCGCGTTGTCGACCACCTCGCGCTGCACGGCCCGAAACCTCGCGTGGTCGTCGGGCAGGACCCACTCGACATCGGGCCGGCCCGCTCGCAGCAGCGCTACGGCCCGGTCGGCGTCGTCGTCGCGCACGGCGGCGGCCAGCGCGGCGATGGTCGAGTCCGCTCCGAAACGGTGGACCCGCTGCAGCACGACGACGCTGTCGGCCATCGGGCCCGACGCACCGGCGGGCGCCCCGCCGACCACGTCGCCCAGCACGGCTCCGGCCTCGATGCTCGACAGCTGGTAGGGATCGCCGACCAGCACGAGACGGGCATCGGGCCGAACGGCGTCGAGCAGCCGGGCCATCAGCGGCAGCGAGATCATCGACGCCTCGTCGACCACGACCACGTCCGCGGCGAGGGGGTTGTCGCGGTGGTGGCGGAAGCTCGAGCCGCGTCCGCCGAGCAAGCGGTGGATCGTCGACGCCTCGGTGGCCAGGAGTGCCTCGGCGTGCTCGGCGTCGAGGCCCGCGGCGGACACCTCGAGGTGCACCGCCTCGGTCATACGCGCTGCCGCCTTGCCGGTGGGCGCCGCCAAGGCCACCTGGAGCGGCCGCGACCCGCCCTGGGCCACCTGGTGGGTGGCCGCCAACAACCGGGCGACGGTACGGGTCTTTCCGGTGCCGGGGCCGCCCGCGATCACCACCAGTTGCCGGGCCAGGGCCGCCTCGGCCGCCTGCCGCTGCAGGTCGGGGGCCGCCCCGGTCGCGCCGACCGCGCCGAAGAGCTGGTCGAGGACGGGCTCCGCGAGGGCCCGTGCCCCAGGGTTGAGACCCGCGAGACCCCGACCGCCGGCGGGAACCGCTCGGTCCGCGCCCGCCCGGGCCAGAAGGTCGTCGCCGACGAGCCGTTCGAACCGCCAGTACCGCTCGAGGTAGACCCGCGCACCGTCGAACACCAGGGGCCGCACCGTGCCGTCCACCACCCCCGAGTCGACCCTGCCCTCGCCGTCGACCAGCGCCACGGCGGCACTCCCCCGAAGCGCGGCGGCCCACTCGCCGACCGGGGGCCATGGGAGCCCTGCGAGGCCGGACCCTTCGCCGAGGGACACGCGGCCATCCGAGCGGTCGCGGTCGGCGTCGTCCTCGAGGACCAGCGCTCCCGGCACGTCGGCGAGGACCACGCACACGTGGCTGAGCCGGGTGGCCCGCACCGCGAGCGTGGCCGCCAACAGCACGTCGTCGGCGGTGCCCGGCACGGCCCGCGCGATGGCGTCGGCCACGTGCACCTCGGCGTGACCCAGGACGCCGGCGTCGACGAACGGCCGCAGGAACGCCGTCCGGGCGCCGAGGAGCGGGCGGGGCGCGGTCACGGGCCCACCACTCGCCCGTCGAGCAGGTCGCTCAGGTCGGTGACCAACACGGCCGGTGGCGCCCACGAGAACACGCCATGGGGAACGCCGTCGACCTGCGGGGTGTCGGGGCCCGCCATCCCCCGCAGGAACAGGTAGGCGATGCCCCCGAGGTGCGACGCCGGGTCGTACCCGGCGATCCGCCACCGAAGGTAGCGATGCAGGGCCACCGAGTAGAGCAGGGCCTGCAACGGGTAGTCGTGCTCGGCCATTGCTGCGGGGAGCCGGTCGGGGTGGTAGTCCGCCGCCACTGGCGTGGCGCCACGCCGGGTCAGCGTGTTCGTCTTGTAGTCGACCACCACGAACCGGTCGGGCCGTCCGGGCTCGACCACGCGGAACACGAGGTCGACGAAGCCGACCAGGTGACCCGCCAGCCGCGCGCCGAACGGCCCGGCCGCCAGCCCCTCTGCCCAGGGCCGGAGCCCGTGGGCGGCGGGAAGGTGGCGGAGCACCAGTCGGCCCACCGCGGCATCGTCGGCGTGGGTGCCGGACTCGCCGAGGGTGAGCTCGAACCCGAGCTCGTCGAGCCGGTCGCGTCGGGTGAGGTCGCACAGCGCCCGACCCGGCGCGAGCGGGCCGAGGGGGGTCGTGATGGCCGCGCACAGCCCCCGGGTGAGGGCCTGCTCGTCGACCGGGTAGCCCTCCCGGAGCACGCCCTCGGCGACCTGGCCGCCGACGTCGGCCGCAAGGTCGGCGGCAGCGAAGTCCACGTGCTCGAGCACGCCGTGGACGAGGTTGCCGAACTCGGTGCCGCCAGGCAGGGGCCCGAGCGGCAGGGTCGCCGTGGTCGACTGCCCACCGGCGCCGTCGGTGCCCGCGTCGCCCGCCAGGCGGTCGCCGCCCGAGCGGTCGTCGTCGCCCTCCTCGCCCTCGTCGCTCGCGGCGGCGTCACCCATGCTCTCGTCGAGCGGGTCGACACTCGCGGTCCGGTCGGTGTGGGCGATGGTGCTGAACGACCAGCGGCGTCGGTTCCGGTCGGGGGTGTGGTCGAGTTTGGCCACCGCCAGTTCCGCCGGCGGCTCGACCGGCGGGCCGGACCACCGGGCGGCGCGCCGCGGTGGAGACCCGATGACCGCGGCGTCGATGACGCCGGCATGCGCTTCGATCATCGGCGTGAGCCGGTCGAGCGCCTCGTCGTCCGCCGGCAGCTCGACCACGGGCGCGGTGAACGCCTCGGGGTCGATGCGGCCGGCCTCGTCCCTGGCGAACAGGACCCGGGCCAGCGCGGTGATCTCGCTGTTCTGGCCTCGCGTCCACCACACGATCGTCTGGTGTCGAGCCCGGGTGAGGGCCACGTACAGCAGCCGCAGGTGCTGGCCCACGGCCTCGGCCTGGGCCAGGTCGAGGCGCGCCGCGGCCCCGGCCTCGTCGGGCCAGGCCAGCTTGCCGGCAACGTCGACGGTGCGCCGGTTCGTGACCGGGTCCTGGTAGATCACCGAGTCCGGGTCCGCCGTTGCCGGCCTCGGGCGCCAGAGCGACGGGCAGCAGACGACACCGAACTCGAGGCCCTTGGACACATGCATCGTCATGATCTGCACGGCGTCGGCCTCGGACTCGATGCGCCGCGCCGCGGCCTCGGCCTCGGTTTCCCCCGAAGAAGACGCCTTCAACCGGTCGAGGCCGGCGAGCAGGCCGGCGGGACCGACGCGACCGGGGGCCGCGTCGGCGAGCAGTTCGGCGAGGTGGTCGAGGTCGGTCATCGACCGGTCGCCGTCAGCGGTCGCCAGCAGGCGCGCCGCCACGCCGCTCTCGGCTCGCACGGTGCGCAGGAAGTCGACCGCTCCCTTGGCCAGGAGCACGTCGGCCCAGTCGTGGAGGCGCTCCTGCACCTCGGCCAACTCGGCATCGGCGGCATCGGCGAGGTAGGCCGCGGTCCAGCCGACGAACCAGGACAGGCACGCCGTCCGGGCCCGCCGCCGATCGGCCGGTTGCGCGACGGCCTCGAGCAGCATGCGCCACTGCGCGGCCGCGGGGGCCCGCAGCACGGAGTCACCGCTGGCGACGACCGCGGGGATGCCGGCGGCGAGCAGTGCGTCCCGGATCGCGGTCGACTCGGCATGGGCCGCCACCAGCACGGCGATGTCGCAGGGACGCAGCTCGCGGTCGTCGCCGCCCGTGGCGATGGTCGCCGTGTCGAGCAGCTGTCGGACCCGGTCGGCCAGGTCGGCGAAGATCGCCCGCGCAGCGTCGTCCTTCTTGATCGCGTAGGGCCGTCTCTTGGCCCGTGGCAGGTCCTCGCCGATCGCGAGCCGCAGCGACAGGGCCGGGAGCACCCCGCCGGCGCGGTCACGCAGCCGGCGACCCTCGTGCTGCGGGGCGGCACCGACCCGCTGGAACTCGATGCGACGATCACCGAAGGAGGCACCGTCGAGCAGGCCCTCGAGCCCCTCGAGGAGCGCGCCGTCAGATCGCCAGTTCACCGCCAGGGTCGCCCGCTCGGTGCCCGGGGCGTGGGCGGCATCGAGGTAGGTGTGGACGTTCGCTCCCCGGAAGCCGTAGATGGCCTGCTTCGGGTCGCCCACGACGACGAGGGTGGTCCCGGTCGCCGGCACGCCGAAGACCTCGGAGAAGATCGCCCACTGCACCGGGTCGGTGTCCTGGAACTCGTCGATGAGCGCGACCCGGTAGCGGCGGCGCAGGGCATCGCGGGCGGCCGCACCCGCCGTGGGGTCGACGAGGGCGTCCCGCAGTCGGGTGAGGAGGTCGTCGAACGAGAGCGTTCCCGCCCGGCGCCGGCGGCAGGCGATCTCGGACACGACCCGGTCGATCAGCCGTCGACGCAGCGCGGCGGCCTCGTTGGACGATCCGGGGTCGGGGCCGGGGACCACGACGATGTCCGGGTTCCCCGTCACCTTCCGGGCGGCGTTCAGCAGCGTGTCGAGATCGGGCAGCAGGTCGATGTCGCCCGACCCGTCGAGCGCCTCGGCCACCAGCACATCGATGCACACCTGGTGCAGGAGCTCGCCACCGTCGTCCCCCAGGGTGGCGTCGGGGTCACCGCCGGCCTCGCCCAGGGTGCCGAGCACCTGCTGGGCGAAGCCGTGGATCGTGGTGATGGTGGCGGCGTCGAAGTCGGCCAGTGCGGCACGGGCGCGGTCGCGCCGAACCGAATGGTCGGCGCCGCAGAGGTGGGCGACGACCGCGTCGGCAGGCCTGGTCGTGGGGTCGGCGATGACCGCGTCGAGGCCGGTGGCGGCCTCGGCCAGCTTGGCCCGGACCCGGTCGCGCAGTTCGGCCGCCGCGGCGCGGGTGAAGGTGACCACCAGCAGCTCACCGACGGCGATGCCCTCCTCGATCACGTATCGGGTCGCCAGGCCGGCCAGTGCATAGGTCTTCCCGGTGCCGGCGCTGGCCTCGATGGCGTACCGACCCCGGGGCAGGGGGCCGGCGGGATCGAACGCGGCGGCCGGGCCCGGTCCGCTTCTCACGCCGGCCCACCCTCGTCGTCGTCGGGAGGGGCCAGCGAGCCCTCGATCGCCCCCCAGAGGTGGTCGGCGAACCGCTGGGCCCGACCCGAGGCGTCACCGGGTGGATCGTCGGGGCGCGCCGGGATCTCGAGCAGGTCGCGGTAGGAGAGGTCGCCGAGGGCCATCTGGGTGGCGGCGTCGAGCCCGTCGCCGAAGCCGCTGAAGTCGTTCCGCCAGTCGTTGACGGTGGCCTTGCCCTCGGCGAGGCGGGCCGACAGCTTGGTGAAGAGGGGAACGGGCTCGACCAACGCCCGCCGGTAGCAGTCGACCGCGACGGCCAGTGCGGCGATGGCGTTCGACCGCCGGTCGTCGGGGCCGTCGCCGGCCGGCATGAGGACCTCGACGTGCGCAGCACCCTTCTTCCGGGCGTGCCGGTTGATCGTGAGCGAGCGCCACCTGGTCGACGGATCGTGGGCGACGAGCGCCATGAGATCGAGCCACGCGCCCAGACGGTCCTTCGGTGCGTGCTTGCTGGAGGAGACCCGGACCGGCCCCGGGGACGCGGCCTGCGCGTCGGCCACCGAGCCGACGATCCTGGTGCCGTCGTCGAGGGTGATGTCGACGAGGCGGGCCGCACCCTGGCCGGGACGGAAGCCCGCCCGGTCCGCGGCGTCGACCAGGCCCGTCACCGCCGACTCGATGTCGTCGATCACGGCATCGCCGAGCACACCGGCGGGGAGCGAGCCGATGGCCCGCTCCCTCGCTACCCAGCTGTCGTCGCTCCGGCCATCGAGGCGCAACCGGAGCAGCCGCTCGGCCACCGCCCACCGCTCGAGCGGTCCGAGCGAGGTCGGGAGATCGTCGGACCCCGGACCGTCGTCACGCGGCAGCAGGAGGTCGAGGCGCCGGGTGAGGAACCCCGCCACCGGGCTCCGAAGCACGCTGTGCAGGTCGGCCAGGTCGATGACCCCGGTGGGATCACCGGGCAGTGGCGTGGCCAGGAACGGCGGCACCGTGGCCCGCTCACCGCTCCGGGCCCGAGCGCCCTCGCAAGCCTGCGGGTCGAAGCTCCACGGCCCGCCGGCGGTGAGGGCCCCGTCGACGAAGTTGCGTTGGTCGAAGGCCTGACGGGGATGGACGATCTCGAGCCTGCGCCGAACCGTGTCCCGGGCCGACTCGTGGACCATCGCGAGCACGGCGTCGCGGAGCTCGGACAGCGGCGTGGCCGGCGGCACCTCCTGATTGGTGACCACGCTGTGGCCGGTGCAGGTGACGAGCAACTGCTCGCCCGTGGCGAGGACGGTCTCGAGCAACGCCTGACGGATGTCCGACCGGTTGTCACGGTCGCCCAGGTGGGCGACGGCGGCCATCAGGTCGTCGCCGTCGCCGCCTGCGGTCCCGAAGGCACCGTCGTCCATGCCCAGAACGCAGGTCAACCGGTAGGGAACACCGCGCAGCGGGGTGAGCGACGACACCGTGACCCCGCCGCGGAAGTAGTCCGGGCGGCGCGGTGACCCACCGAGGGCATCCGCGAGCAACCGGCGAACATCGGCCAGGGTGAGCTCGACCGACGAGGGCTCGCCGTGTCGCGTGGACCGGTCGGCGACCTCGTGGAGCAACCGGTGCAGTGCGGCCTGCTGCCAACGGGCGTCCCACGGCGCCGCCAACAGTGCGTCGGCCGCATCGGCCAGGAGCCCGCACCAGTCGGCCACGGGCCGGGGGTGTCGCGCCGCCTCGGCCAACCGGGCCAGGCGGGCCAGCAGGTCCGCGAGCCGGCCCACCACCCCGATCTCACCACCCTCCACACCGAGGGGCGCAACACCGCCGACGGCGAGGGCATCGGGGTCGTCGCTGGTCGCCACACCGAGCAGCAGGCGCTCGATCGCCGCCCGCCACGAGCCGGCGGCATAGCCGTCGGGGATCAACCAGCCCGTGCGGTGGTCACCGTCGAGGCCCCAGCGGACGTCGGTGTCACTCGTCGCGTCGACGATGGCGCCCAGGTCGTCGTCGCTGAAGCCGTAGCGTTCGCGCACCGGCTGCTGCGCGAGGAAGTCGAGCACCGCCGAGGCCGAGAACCGGGAGCCGATCAGGTCGACCAGGCTCGACAGTGCGCCGAGCACCCCGTAGGTCTCGAGCAGGGATCGATCGGTGATGCGGTACGAGAGCCGGGGTGCGCCGACCGCCGGCTCGTCCGGGCGCACGACCTCGGCGGACCGGCCGAACACCGCTTCGACGAGCGGCGCGTAGGTCGTGATCGACGGGCAGACGACCAGGATCTGGTCCTCTCGTAGCGTCGGGTCGCCGGCGAGCCGGTGCAGGATGGCATCGCGCAGCACCTCGACCTGTCGGGCCGGTCCGTGGCACGAGTGGACCTCGATCGACCGGTCTTGCTCGGCCGGGACGAAGTCGGCGGTGGGCGGGCGATCGGCTCGCAGGTCGGCTTGGAGGCGCTGGAGGAGTGTGGTCGCCTCGTCCGCGGCGGCCGGCCCGACACGGATGGGTCGGACCCCACCCGTGGTCTCGGCCACGGTCCAGAGCACGACGGCCTCACCAGCGGCCCTCGCCCACGACCGCAGCAACGGGTGGCCATCGATGCCGCCCGGGGCGTCGGCCCCCCGGACCGGGCCGGGAGGGACCGGGCTCGCCAGCACCTGATCGCGGACCCGGCCGGCCAGCCCCGGCGACGGGTGCACCAGGAACAGGTACACGTCGCGCCGGGCGGACAGCGCGGCCAGCAGATCGAGGAAGGGCGGCCCGCCCGGCACCGTGGTGAGCCCGAACACCGACAGCCGGGGTGGCAGGTCGAGGTCGAGATCGCCGGCGGCCACCCGCCGCAACAGATCCGGGAGCCGCTCGGCCGGGCTGGGTGCGCCGATGCGCTCGCGAACGAGGCGGAAGAGCGCCGGTTGCCACCGGCTGTGCGGCGACAGGTCATTGCCGCCACCGTCGACGTCGTTCCCCCGCGCCCAGGCCCGCAACATCGGCGGTCGGTGGGCGCCGTACCGATCGAGCAGGTCGGCCACCCGCCGAGCCTGCCCGAAGACCGTCACGCCCTCGGCTCGGTGGCCCACCGGACCCAGGCGATCGTCGCCATGGTGGGCGTCGAGCACGTCGAGCACCACCCACACCAGGCGGTCGAGCGCCCAGGGATCGACGGCGCCGTCGGGGCGGTCCGCGTCGAGCACCCGCTGGAGCAGCGCCCCGGGGAACGCGAGGTCGAGGTTGGCAGCGACACCGTCTCCTCCGCGCTCGGAGGCACCGAGGGTGCGCGACAGCTCGATGCGCAGCCACCGCCCCAGCCCCTGTGACGGCGCCGCCAGCCACTCGGGCGCCATCGGGTCGTCGAGCGGGTCGGACAGCACCCGCGCGAGCTGTCCGACCAGGGGCTCCACCCCGCTCGCCGTGTAGAGGTGCAGCATCGTCGGCACTGTACGCGTGTGCCGTGACCGCCATGATCGACCGCCCGGGTCGCTACGGCCAGCAGGCCCGGAGGACACCCTCCCGGATGAGCCGACGCACCAGCACCAGCTTCTCCTCGTCCTCGAGACCGCCCGGCAGATCGCCCACCACGACACCCTCGCCTCCGGTCAGCAGGGCCCACAGCGGCTCACGGATCGACGCGGGGAAGGAGATCACGTTGCCGAAGCACGAGAGCTCGACGGTGTCGGCACCCTCGCGGAGGTCCCACAGGATCGGGTCGCGAGGCGCGACCACGGTGCGCTGGTCGATCTCGTCGATGCGGGCCAGCTGGCCGAGCTGTCCCGGCACGAGGGGCTGGCGGGTCGCGACCAGCTCGCTTCGCAGGCGATCGAGCACACCGGCGACCAGGTCGTCCCCCGCCACGCCCGGGAGCACCTCCTGCAACTGCCTGATGGTCTCCGCCCGCGAGGGTCCCGGCGCCCACCACTCGTGGGGAATCGCAGCGTGGAGGTCGGCCTGCTCCTCGGCGGCGCGCTCGATCACGGCGCGGAGCACGTCGAGCCGGCTCGTCCAGTGGACGCCGATGGTGGCGTGCACCGAGACCTCTTCGGCCACTGCGCGGTGCATCATCCCCCGCGGGACGTAGCAGAGGTCTCCCTGGCGCAGCGTGAAGCGCTCGACGGGGTCGCCCGGCCGGTCGTTGTCGCGGTCGAAGGCGCGCGTGGCCGGGATCGGCAGCTCGCTGTCGAACAGGGTCCACTCCTTGGCCCCGTGCACCTGGAGGGCGAAGACGTCGTGCTTGTCGTAGTGGGCGGCGAAGGCAGAGGTGTCGGGCGGGGCGAGGTACACGTTGGCCTGCACCCGGCATCCGAGCTCGGCCTCCAACGCCCGGACCAGTGCCCCGAGGGGCGGCACGTGCTCGTGGGCGTGGGGGAGCACGATCGAACAACCCGCTTCGAAGAGCCGGCCCACCGACACCGCGTCCACGAGACCGCTCGGGTAGAGGTACTCCGAGCGGTCGACCCCGCCCTCGCGCAGCACCTGGAGCTGCTTCTCGCGGGGGTTGGACTCGAAGACGTAGCGCTCGACCGTGTCGAGGTCGAGCACCGACCGGTAGCGGTCGGGCTCATCGCGCGCGACGTGGAACGGGGAGCGATCGCGACATCGCTCGAAGAAGTCGCCCACCGGGAACGGGGCGAGCAGCGTGTCGAACGCACCCGTGGCGGGTGGCCCGACCGGCGCCTCGTTCAGCAAGCAGGGTCGCCGTAGGTGGTGACGTCGTTGTCGCCGGCAGGGTCGGCGTAGGTGGTGACGTCGGTGTCGCCCGAAGGGTCGGACGGGTCGCTGTCGGCGGCCGGGTCGCCGTAGACCGTCACGTCCCCGTCGGAGACCGGATCGGCCTGCCGGGTGATGTCGCTGTCGTTCACACAATCGGACGTGGAGCCACCGCCGCTCGAACCACCACCGCTGCTGGACCCGCCGCCACTCGAACCACCGCCACTCGAGCCGCCACCACTCGAACCACCACTGCTCGACCCACCACCGGCCGCCGGCCTGGTGGTCGACGTGGTGCTGGACGTGGAACTGGACGTGGAACTGGAAGTCGTGTCGCGGAGAGGCGTGAACTCCTCACCGTCGTCGGGCTTCGGCTCGCCGAGGAAGATGCCGCAGCCAGAGACGCCGCCCGCGGCCACCACAGCCGCCGCTGTGCCGAGAAACCGCAGCGCCTGGCGCCGGCTGGTGACGATGCTGTCGTCGGTGAGGCTCACCTGCCCACCCGCGGGATCTGCGGAATCTGGCGGATCCGCCAGATCTGTCGAGCGACCATGCCCCCAGGATAGCCAACCCCCGCCGGCCCAGGAGGCCGTCCGCCGGCGGTCATCCGGGCCCGACCACACCGGGCGCGCCGGCCCGGGCCGCCGCGGGCGCGAGCAAGTCGCCCAGGCCGCGCGCCGCCCGCTCGGCGTAGACGGTGGTGAGGTGGCTGTCGTCCCGGTACACCAGCACCCGGCCGACGACGACCGGACAGCGTTGCGGCCCGCACACGAGGTCCACGGTCGGCACCAGCGGCACGCCCGCGTCCGAGGCCGCCTGTGCCTCGACCCGAGCGAAGCCGAAGTACAGCCGACCGCGCTCGAGGACGCACCGTGTGGCCGTCGAGAGGTTCCGGGACAGGCAGTCGGGGACGTCGTCGACCGGGTACGGGGTGTCCCCTAGAAGCACCGCGGGCGAAGACCGGGACACCGCCCGGAGCGTCCCCTCGATGGCGCCCACCCAGTCGTTGCCGTCGGCGGCGCTCCCGTCGCGCCCCTGGGCGTCGTAGTGCGAGCTGTTCGTGACGATCGTCAGGTCGGGCCGGAGGTCGCCGAGCAGGGAGACCACGCCGCGCCGCCACTCGTCGCATTCGGTGTAGGTCCGGCCGAGGAGGCGGTTGCGCACCGTGAGATCGGCCGCCGGGCAGCCCGACTTGGTGAGCGAGACGAGCCGGAACTGCTGCGCTCGGCCCAGCGCCGCCAACGCCGGCACCCACTGGGCGGCGTGCGAGTCGCCGAAGAGCACGACCGTGGTGCCCGCCTCGGTGTCGCCGTAGGTGCAACGGTCGACGGTGGCCCCGGAGACCGGTGTGGCACCCAGGTCGCCGTTGCAGCCGTCGGCGAACACGACGGGGGCGTCGGCGTGCGCCTCGCCCAGGCTCGGCGTCAGGTTGACGGGCACCTCCTCGGTGCGCGCGGCCCGGTCGAGTCGCCCCGGGCTGAACGCCAGCGGCGTCGGCGCCGCCACCGGTCCCCCGGGGCCCACCAGGTCGACCTGCCGCGCCGCGAGCACCCCGAACACGCACGCCAGCGCCACCGTGGCACTCACCCCCAGGGCCACGCTCCGGCGGGGCGATCCCACCAGCCGCGGCGCTTCCCGGACGGGCTGCTCGACCCAGCGGTAGGTGAGGTGCGCGAGGAACAGCGACCCCACGGCCGCCGCCACCGCCGGCCAGCCACCCAGCGCCCGGTCGGCCACCGCCGCCGCGAACACCATCGCCGGCCAGTGCCACAGGTACCACGAGTACGACCGGACCCCCACCCAGGTCGCGGGGCCCATCGACAACATCGCCGCCGGGGACGACCGCCCGGGCGTGGCCGGCGGACCGGCCAGCACCAACAACGTGCCCACGGTCGGCACCAGGGCCCACGAGCCTGGCCAGGGCGTCGACGCGCTGAACCCCACCATCGACGCCACGATCAACCCGAGCCCGACCACCCGGCCGGCCTCGCGGGCCCGTTCGTCCACCCGATCCTCGACCGTCGACCACCCCAGGGCCAGCAACGCCCCCGCCCCCAACTGCCACGCCCGGGCCCCCAACGAGAAGAACGCCCACGGAGGCGACGACCGGGTCAGCACCAGCGAGGCGGCGAGCGACGCCACACAGACCGCCCCCACCACCGACGCGGCGCGGCGGCGGGGTCGACTCCCCCGGAGCGCCACGACGAGCACCAAGGGCCACACCAGGTAGAACTGCTCCTCCACCGCCAACGACCAGAACTGCTGGAACGCGGACGGCGCCAGGCTCGACCGCAGGTAGTCCAACTGCTGGGCGGCGAGGCGCAGGTTGATCGTGTAGGTCGATGTGGCCAGCGCGTCGTTCGCGAGGTCCCGGTGCGACAGGGGCGACAGCACCACCCAACCCACGGCCACTGTCACCACCGTCACCAGCGCGGCCACCGGCAGCAGCCGACGCGCCCGTCGCCCGTAGAACCCCGCCACCGACAAGCGCCCCGAGCGCTCGACCTCCCGCGCCAACAGCCCGGTGATCAAGAAGCCCGAGATCACGAAGAAGACGTCCACCCCGACGAACCCGCCGTCGAGCCCCGGCACCCCCGCGTGGTAGGCCACCACCGCGAGCACCGCCAGGGCCCGCACGCCATCGATCTCGGGTCGGTACCTCACGGGACGGTCTGCCTCTCGGTGCTGCCGCGGGTCGGGCCGGCGCCCCAGGTTCGCGCGGCGACGAGTCACGCCGGGGCCAGACTGTCAACCGTGCACGCTCCAGCCCGATCACTCCCCCGCCGGCAGGCGCTGGCGCTGGCGCCGGCGATCGCGTTCGCCCTGGTGGCCGGGGCGTGCTCGTCCGGCGGGTCCACGACGGCCGCCGGGGACGCCCCGATCGCCAGGGCCGACGGCTCGCCCTTCGCCGCCGACGACCTGCTGCCGCTGTCACTCGAGCGCGGCGACAACGCGCGCATCGTGGACTCGGACGGCCGCCAGGTGCTGTTGCGGGGCGCCAACCTCAACACGCTGGGCGACTACTACCAGGACGACCCCGGGCTCGACCCCGCCTTCCCCTACGACCAGGGCGACTTCGCGGAGATGGCCACCCTCGGGTTCGACGTGGTGCGCCTGCTGGTGAGCTGGTCGCTGCTCGAGCCCGAGCCCGGCCAGATCGACGACGACTACGTGGCCCGCATCCACGAGGCGGTCGACGCCGCGGCCGCCGAGGGCCTGTACACGGTGATCGACGTCCACCAGGACGCCTACGGCAAGTTCGTCGCCACCCCCGACGGCGCCACCTGTCCCGATGGCCTGCAGCCGGCGTTGGGGTGGGACGGGGCCCCCGAGTGGGCCACGCTCACCGACGGCTGCTCCACCTGCAACAACGGCAGCCGCGAGAGCGCCGGTGCGGTGATCGCGGCGTGGAACAACTTCTGGGCCGACACCGACGGCATCCAGACCCACCTGGTCGACGTGTGGGGGCGGCTGGGCGAGGAGTTCGCAGCCGAGCCGGCAGTGGCCGGGTACGACCTGTTGAACGAGCCCGGCTTCGGCCCTGGCGTGGAAGCCACCAACAGGGCCCTGGCCGAGTTCTCCGTCAGGGCCATCGAGGCCGTTCGCCGGGGCGAAGCCGCCGTCGACGGCAGCACACGCCACCTGGTCTTCTTCGAGCCCACCATCCTGTGGTCCGGCCTGGGCGACGGCCCCGTGGCCGCGCCCTTCAGCGACGACCCCGGCCTGGTCTTCGCTCCGCACGTCTATGCCCAGTCGATCGCCAGCAGCGACATCACCATCGCCGAGGGGTTCGCCGCCGCGGCCGAGAAGGCCGCCTCGTACGACACCACCTTCTGGGTGGGTGAGTACGGCTGGTTCGGCGACCCGGACGAGCAGGCTGGGCTGGTGGCCGAGTACGCCGACCAGGAGGACGCCCACCGGGTGGGGGGCACGTGGTGGCAGTGGCGTCAGGCCTGCGGCGACCCCCATTCGGTCGGCCGGCCCGGCGGCGAGCCCGCCGAGGTGCTGGTGCACCTGCACCGCACCGCATGCCCGAGCGGCGAGGACCTGGGCCTGACCCAACCGTGGGCCACCACCTTGTCGCGGACCTACCCGCGGGCCGCTCCCGGGCGCCTGACACGCGTGCGCAGCGATCCCGCCACCGGCCTGGCCCGGATCACGGGAGTGGCCGAGGGCGACGGCACCGGCACGCTGGTGGTCTGGGTGCCCGATCGCGACGGCGGCGCGCCGCTGGCGTCGGGCGGTGTCGGGGGCGACCAGGCCGACATCGTGGCGGGCGACGGCGGGTACCGGGTCGAGGTGCCTGTGCAGGGCGCCTACGACGTGCGCCTCACCCCGTCGAGCGGCGTTCGGCTCACCGGCTGACCACCGCGCCCACCACCAGGTAGCGTCGAGGCACGCCAGGTCTCCCGGCCCGGGATCGGCCGGCCACGCAGAGGGGGACGACGCCCATGGGCCTCGAGGCCGCGCAGCGCAGCGGAACACCACCGACAGCCGAAGCGGGTCCCGAGAGGGCACCGACGGAGGAGGTGCCGGCGCCATGAGCATTCTCGGCAATCGCGTGCTGCGCACCGAGGACCCGGCCTTCCTCACCACCGGCGGCACCTACGTCGACGACGTCGTGCTGCCCGGTGCGCCCGTCCACGTGGTGTACGTGCGCTCGACGATGGCCAGCGCACGCCTGCTCGAGGTCGACACTAGCGAGGCCGTGCCCATGCCGGGGGTGCTGGCGGTGGTCACGGTCGACGACCTGGAGATCCCCGACCTGGTCCCCTCCATGGGGTTCCTCAACCAGCAGATGCTGCGGCCCCTCCTGGCCCGCGACGTGGTGCGCTTCGTCGGCGAGCCCATCGCCGCCGTCGTGGCCGAGACCTGCGCCCAGGCCACCGACGCGGCCGAGTTGGTGATCGTGGACTACGACCCGATGCCGGCCGTCGTCGATCCCGAGGAAGCGCTGGCGCCCGCGCACCCGCTGTTCCCCGACGCCGAGACCCAGCGCGTCATGTCGATCCCGGCGGGGAGGATGACCGCCGACTTCTCCGGCTGCGAGGTGGTCGTCAGCCAGCGGATCGTGAACCAGAAGGTCGCCCCCTGCCCCATCGAGCCCCGGTCGGCGGCCGCCTACTGGGACGACGACGGCCGCCTCGTCCAGTACTCCAGCAACCAGGGCGCCCACCCCATCCGAGACCAGTTGGCCGGGGCCCTCGGCCTCGACACCGACCAGGTCCGGGTGATCACCCCCGACGTCGGCGGCAGCTTCGGCTCGAAGTCCAGCGCCTATCCCGAGGACATCCTGCTCGGTCCCCTGGCCAAGCGGGTCGGGCGGCCGGTGCGCTGGACCGAGACCCGCTCGGAGAGCATGGTGAACCTTGGTCACGGACGGGGCCAGATCCAGGACGTCACCATCGGCGGCACCAGGGACGGCAGGATCACGGCCTACCGACTGAAGGTGGTGCAGGACTCGGGGGCCTACCCGATGATGGGGGCGGTCCTGCCGTTCATGACACGGATGATGACCACCGGCGTCTACGACCTCACCAACGCCGAGTTCAGCTCGGAGTCGGTGGCCACCAACACCACCCCGCTGGTGGCCTTCCGCGGCGCCGGTCGCCCCGAGGCCGCCGCCGCCATCGAGCGGGCCGTCGACCTGTTCGCGGCCGAGATCGCCATGGACCCGGCCGAAGTGCGCCGCCGCAACCTGCTCGCCGACGACGTCTTCCCGTACGACACGCCGGGTGGCGCCACCTACGACATCGGTGCGTACGGCCAGGCCCTCGACCTCGCGTTGGCGGCCGCGGGCTACGACGACCTACGGGCCGAGCAGCGGTCCCGCCGCGAGGCGGGCGACCCCCGTGCGCTCGGCATCGGCCTGTCGGTCTACGTCGAGATCACCGCCCTCGGCGGCGGGTCCGAGTTCGGATCGGTCGAACTGCGGGCCGACGGCACGTTCCTGGCCAAGACCGGCTCGTCGCCCTACGGCCAGGGCCACAAGACGGCCTGGGCCATGCTCGTGGCCGACCGCCTGGGCGTGCCCATCGAGTCGGTCGAGGTGGTCTTCGGCGACACCGACGTGGTGCCCACCGGATCGATCACCGGCGGGTCGAGGTCGGTGCAGGTCGCGGGGTCGGCGATCCGCGATGCGGCCACCAAGCTGCACGACCTGGCCCGGGACGCGGCCGCCGACCTGCTCGAAGCCAACCCGCTCGACCTCGTGCTCGGCGAGCCCGGTGACGACGGTCGCCGCCGGTTCCACGCGATCGGCACTCCGGCGATCTCGGTCGGGTGGGACCAGGTGGCGGCGGCGACCGCGGCCGTCGAGGCCCCCCTCGTGGGACTGGCCGACTTCACCGCCGCCGGCCCCACCTTCCCGTTCGGGGCACACGTGGCCGTGGTCGAGGTCGACACCGAGACGGGCGCCGTCGAGCTCCTGCGCCTCGTCGCCGTGGACGATGCCGGCACCATCCTCAATCCGCTGCTCGCCGACGGCCAGGTGCACGGGGGCCTCGCCCAGGGCGTGGCCCAGGCCCTGCTCGAGCAGGTGCGCTACGACACCGACGGCAACCCGCTCACCACCAACTTCATGGACTACGCCGTCATCACCGCCACCGAGCTACCGATGTTCGAGCGCGTGCCCATGGAGACGCCCACGCCGATGAACGAGTTGGGGGCCAAGGGCATCGGCGAGTCGGGCACCATCGGTGCCACCCCCGCCGTCCAGAACGCGGTCGTCGACGCGGTGGCCCACCTCGGCGTGCGCCACATCGACATGCCGTGCACCCCCGAGCGCGTCTGGCGCGCCATCCAGGCCGCGTCCTCGACGACATAGGTCCCGCGCTCCGGCCCTCTGTCGCCGAGAAGGGGTTGGGGTCAGCCGCGGCGGCGGGCGATCTCGTAGCAGGCGAGGGCACCCGCGGCCGAGACGTTCAGCGAGCCGAGCGAGCCCCGCAACGGGATCGACACGACGGTGTCGCAGCGCCGGCTCACCAGGCGCGACAGCCCCCGCCCCTCGCTGCCCATCACGAGCACGACCGGCTCGGCCGCCACCTTCAGCTCGAAGAGCGGGTCGGCGGCGGCACTGTCGAGCCCGACCACCCACACGCCGAGCTCGGACAGTCTCGCCAAGGCCGCCGGCAGCCCGCCCACGAGCGTCATGGGCAGGTGCTCGATGGCCCCGGCGGCGGCCTTCGTGACCGTGGGCGAGAGGTGGGCCGACCGGTGCCGGGGAAGAACCACCCCGGTGACACCGGCGCACTCGGCCGACCGGAGCAGGGCCCCGAGGTTCCCCGGGTCGGTGACACCGTCGACGGCCAGCAGGAAGGGCGCGGGGCCGACGGACCGGTCGGAGGCCCGGGCGAGTTCGTCGAGGCCATGCTCGGGGACGGGCTGGGCCAGGGCGATGACCCCCTGCGACGACTCGGTTCGTGCCGTGGCATCGAACTTGCTGCGGCTGACCTCGCGCATCGGCACCTTGTTCTCGTCCGCGAGGTCGATGATGTCGTCGAGTATCGGGGCGTCGTCCAGACCCGAGGCGAAGACCACCTCCAGGGCCTGGCGCCGCCCGGCGAGCAGGAGTTCGCGCACGGCCTGTCGACCCTCGACCTGCTCGCCGCCGAGGCCCTTCGGGGCCTTTGCCCGCGCCGGCCGGCCGTCGGAGGACCGACGGCCGGCACCCCGACCGCCGGGCTGGGCCCGGCCCCTGCCAGGCTTGCCACCCTGCGTGGGCTTGGCATTGCGGCCCGCACCACGCGAGTCCGAACCCCGGCCACCCGAGCGGCCCCCACCGCCGGAAGGCGCACTCGACCGCCCCCGGCGGGCGGGGCTCATGGCGACACCGCCGAGGCAACCAGGGCCACGGCGAAGCAGGCGATGCCCTCACCCCGGCCGATGGCGCCCAGGCCCTCGGCGCGGGTGGCCTTCACCGACACGGGGGCTCCGGCGGCGGCCGACAGGCGCGCCTCCATCTCGCGGCGGTGGGGTGCGAGCTTGGGAGCCTCGAGCACCACGGTGCAGTCCACGTTGCCCGGCTCCCAGCCGCTCGAGCGCACTCGGGCCGCCACCTCCGCGAGCAGGTCCAGGCTGTCGGCACCCGACCAGGCGGGGTCGGTGTCGGGGAAGTGCCCACCCAGATCGCCGAGCCCGGCCGCCCCCAACAACGCGTCGGCACACGCGTGGGCCACGGCGTCGGCGTCGCTGTGGCCGGCGAGCGGGCGCTCACCCGGGAACCGCACGCCACCGAGGGTCAGGACCCTCGCTCCCGCGCCGGGCCCGCCCTCGGCGAACGGATGGACGTCGAAGCCCTGGCCGACCCGGATGGTCACGACTCCTCCTCGTCGTCGAGCAACACCGCGGCCACCCGCAGGTCGCCCGGGTCGGTGATCTTGAGGTTGTGGGGATGGCCCGGCACGACCACCACCGTGCCACCCGCAGCCTCGACGAGCGAAGCGTCGTCGGTGGCCTCGCCCCCGTGAGCGTGCGCGGCGCGCAGCCGTTCGGCTCGGAACGCCTGGGGTGTCTGCACCGCGACGAGCTGCGACCGGTCCACCACGCCGTCGTCGACGTGGCGGATCGTGTCGTGCACGGGCACCGCCGGGATCGCGCCGTCCGCACCGTCGGCCACCGCCCGGATCACCGCCGCGAAGAGCGCCGCCGGCGCCAGTGGCCGGGCCGCGTCGTGCACGACCACGATGTCGGCCGACTCGGGAACGGCGGCCAGCCCGGCCCGTACCGACGCAGAGCGGGTAGCGCCACCCGGCACCGAGCGGTCGGCCCCGGGCTCGGCGGGAGGGGCGCCGTCGGCTCCCCCGGTCTCCTCGGGCAGCACGCAGACCACGCCGTCGCAGCTCCGCCGGGCGGCGCGCAACGACCAGTCGACGACGCGTCGACCGCGCAGGGGGGCGAACTGCTTCTCCCCACCGAATCGGCTGCCGGAGCCGGCCGCCACGACGATCGCCCAGGTCGACGGCTCGTCACGCGAGGACTCACCGCCGCCATCAGCGTCGTCGACACGTCCCCGTCCCGCGGTCTCCTTCGCGGGCGACTCCCTCTTCCGCGGCGGGCTCACGCCCTGCAATCTACGATGACCTCCGCCATGGTGGACCAGACGCTCCTCAACGACGTCGTGTTGTTCCGCGACCTGAGCCCGGAGGCGCTGACGGCCATCACCGACGCCGCCGATACCCGGCCGTTGCAGCGGGGCGACATCGTCTTCACTCAGGACGACGATCCCGACGAGCTCTTCGTCGTCGAGCGCGGCCGCATCGCCATCGCCAACAAGTCCGACGACGGGCGCGAGTCACTCATCGCCCTCATGGAGCGGGGCGACCTGTTCGGCGAGATGCCGCTGTTCGACGGGTTGCCCCGATCCGCCGAGGCCCGTGCCCTCGAGGAGTCCCAGGTCGTCGCCGTCCCCTACGGCCCGTTGCGAGACGCCTTCGAGGAGGAGCCCGGTCACCTGTGGACGGTCGTCGAGCTGCTGGCCGGTCGGCTCCGCGCCACCGACGAGGCCCTCGCGGACTCGGTGTTCCTCGACGTCACCGGACGGACGGCCAAGCGCCTGCTCGAGCTGGCGGGCGACAGCGACGAGTTCACCCTGCCGATCACCCAGGAGGAGCTGGCCGGCATGGTGGGCGCATCCCGCGAACGGGTGAACAAGGCCATCGCGTCGTTCATCCGCCTCGGCTGGGTCGAACAGAACGACCGCCTCTACACCGTCACCAACCGTCGGCAGATGACCATCCGCGCCCGCTAGCTCAGAACGGTCGCTCGCTCAGAACGGGGGACTCCACCGATGGCGGTCAGCCGGTGAGGAAGGCGAGCGCCCGGGCCCAGGCGTCGGCGGCGTCGTCCGGGCGGTGGGCAGGACGGCCCGGGTCGTGGACGAAACCGTGCTCGGCCCCCTCGTAGCGCACCACGCGGGCACCGGCGGCCTCGAGGTCGTCGACGTCGCCGGGTGGCGTGTACGGGTCGGCGGTGCCAACGATCGCCAGCACGGGTGAGGCGCCCGCCGTGGTGACCGCCTCGAGCGGATCGCCCTGGCCGGCGCCGCGCCAGGCATCGGGGACGCGGATCATGCCGTAGAACGACACGCAGCGGTGGAACCGTCCCGTGCCCGCGGCCTTGAGGGCGTACATGCCGCCCATGCAGAAGCCCACGAGCCCCACCTGCTCGCAGTCGGTGGCATCGGCGGCCTCGACGAGCGCACCCACCTGGCCGGCGTCGACGAGGCCCGGCATCGCGGCCATGCGCTCGTCCAGCGTCATCGACTCACGACCGGGGAAGGGCTCGGGCGCACAGACCACCCAGCCCTGCTCGTCGGCGAGGCGCCGGGACAGGTCGTCGAAGAGGGGCCGGATGCCACCGATGTCGGCCGCGATGACGAGACCCATGTCGCTCGGCGCACCCCGAGGGCGGGCGATGCGGGCCGGCGCCCCCGAAGGCAGCAGGACGGTCTCGATCATGTGGTGGTGGTCATGTGGTGGTGGTGGTGGTGGTGGTGGTCATGTGGCGGCGGTCGTCTCTGGCACCGATCCACCGTTCTGGCGTCAATCACCGTCGCCTGGCGACGGGATCTGACGCCAGAACGGGTCAGGCGGGTCATCCGTATCGGTCCAGGATCGATGTCTCGGCCAGGCGGGCCAGGCCTTCCTTCACTGCCCGGGCGCGATTGGTGCCCACACCGTCGACCTCGTCGAGGTCGCTGATGGTGGCCCGCATGATCTTCTGGAGGTCACCGAAGCGCTCGACCACGTTGGTGATCACCGCCTCGGGTAGGCGCGGGATCTTGGCGAGCAGGCGGTAGCCACGGGGCTGGACGCTGAGATCGAGGTCGAGGTCGCTCGGATCTCCCGGCAGGCACAAGGTGGCGGCTACACCCTTTTTGGGGACAACTGACGGAGTCGTGGGTCATGAGGCGGTCGCCCACGGCAGGTTCGGGGCGAGTCCGGCCCGGTCCAGCATGATCATCGTGATGAACGCTTCGGGGTCGTGGAACCCGCGGGCGTTGGTACGGATGCGGCCGATG
>JAYRVH010000026.1:0-7873 GCA_041918615.1 Acidimicrobiales bacterium | reverse complement strand
GTCGGCACCCCTTCGGGATCCGACGTTCATCGGTGCCGCTGCTCCGCTCCGCTTCGCAGCCTGAGAATCTCCTTCGTCGGCACCCCTTCGGGATCCGACGTTCATCGGTGCCGCTGCTCCGCTCCGCTGCGCAACTTCGATCATCGGTCTCCTGTCTTGGCGGCTGCGGAGGCAGCTCGCTCTCGTAGCTCGAACTTCAAGATCTTGCCGCTGGCGTTCATCGGCAACGCCTCGACCACCTCGACGTACCGGGGCACCTTGTAGTTGGCCATGTTGGCCCGCGCCCAGTCGATGAGCCCATCCGCCGCCACGTCGGCGCCGGCCCGGGGGACGACGTAGGCCATCACCACCTCGCCGAAGCGCTCGTCGGGCACACCCACCACGGCGGCCTGGGCGATGCCGCCGTGGCCCAGCAGCAGGTTCTCGACCTCGGCGGGATAGATGTTCTCGCCGCCCCGGATGATCATGTCCTTCTTGCGGTCCGTGATGTCCAGGTAGCCCCGCTGGTCCATCACCCCGATGTCGCCGGTGTGCAGCCAGCCGTCAGGGTCGATGGCCTCGGCGGTCTGCTCGGGATCCTCGAAGTAGCCGAGCATCACGTTGTAGCCCCGCACCACGACCTCGCCCGGCTCGCCGCGGGGCACCTCGTTGCCGTCGTCGTCGACCACCAGCACCTCGACGTCGTCGATGGCCCGGCCCGACGAGCCCGAGATGGTCTCCTCGTCGTCGTCGGCGCGGCAGATGGTGGCCGTTCCGGTGCACTCGGTGAGGCCGTAGGCCGTGAGGATGGTGGTGAACGTGAGCTCGGTGCGCATGCGCTTGAGCATCTCGACCGGCACGGGCGCCGCCCCGGTGACCGCCAGCCGCAGGCTGGACAGGTCGTAACGGTCGCGGTCGGGGTGCTCGAGGATGGCCTGGTAGAGCGTGGGCGCCCCGGGCAGCATCGAGATGCGCTCGGCGGCCACGTTGGACAGCACCTGATCCACGTCGAAGACGGCCTGGGGGACGATGGTGGCGCCCCGCATCAGCGCCGCCATCCACCCCGCCTTGTAGCCGAACGTGTGGAAGAAGGGCATGACCACGAGGTAGCGGTCGCCCTCGGTCAGCCCGACGGTACGCGACCAGGCCTCGAACACCCGCAGCGTCTGGGCGTGGGTGACCATCACGCCCTTGGGGCGGCCGGTGGTGCCCGAGGTGAAGATGATGTCGGACAGGTCGTCGGGCTTCACCCCCGCGGTGCGGGCGGCGGCGTCCTCGGGAGCGACCGAGCCACCGGCCTCGAGGTAGTGCGACCAGGTCTCGGTGCCGTCGGGCGCATCGCCCCGCAGCACGACGATCTTCTCCAGCGCGGGCAGGCCCGCCCCGGCGTCGCGCAGCATGGCGACGTAGTCGGTGCCGAGGAAGCCGTTCACCGTGAACAGCGCCTTGGCGCCGCTCTTCTCGAGCACGTACGCGGCCTCGGTGCCCTTGAACCGGGTGTTGATCGGCACCAGCACCCCGCCAGCGCTCAAGAGGCCGAGGGCGGCCACGACCCACTCCCAGATGTTCGGGGCCCAGATGGCGGCCCGGTCGCCGGGCTCGACGCCTGCGGCCATGGCGGCGCGGGTCGAGCGCTCGACCTCGTTCGCGAGTTGGGCGAACGTGAGTCGCACCTCACCGTCGACGACGGCCTCGCGGTCGCCGAAGCGAACGACCGAGCTTGTCACCAGCCCGGGGATCGTGCCCCACTCCAGGTCGCCGCGCATGCACCCCCCTTCCCGTGAATCTGACAGGGCGTCAGGTTAGCGTCGGGCGCCATGGAGCCAGCAGTGCGAACGGTCATGGAGTTGATGGAAGCCGTCTTCCCCCGGCCTTCCACGGGAACGGTCACCATCGAGGCGGCCCGCGAGCAGATCGCCGCCGGATCGGCCGCCCTGCACGGCGACCCGGTGGCATCAGTGGAGGACCGCCCCATCCCCGGTCCGGACGGCAACGAGATCCCCGTCCGCATCTACCGGCCGTCCGACGACGCCGACCTGCCGGTGGTGGTGTACCTCCACGGCGGCGGCTTCGTGCTCTGCGGCCTCGACACCCACGACGGGCTCTGCCGCACGCTGACGAACGAGGTCGACTGCGTCACGGTGTCGGTGGACTACCGGCTGGCACCCGAGCACAAGTACCCGGCCGCACCCCGGGATTCGTTCGCGGTCACGCAGTGGGTGGTCGACAACGCCTACGACGAGGGGTGGGACGGATCGCGGTTGGCGGTTGCCGGCGACTCCGCTGGCGGCAACCTCACCGCGGTCGTGGCCCAGATGGCCCGGGACCTCGGGGGCCCGTCGATCGCCCTGCAGCTCATGATCTACCCGGTGGTCGACCCGATGGGCACCTACCCGTCGCACACGTCCAACGGCGAGGGCTTCTTTCTCGAGCAGGTCGACATGGACTGGTACCACGACCAGTACTTCGCCTCGCCAGAGGACGGCACCGAGCCCTACGCCGCCCCTATCCGAGCGGAGTCGCTCGGCGGTCTGCCCCCCGCCTACGTCATCACCGCCGAGTTCGACCCCCTCCGAGACGAGGGCGAGGCCTACGGCGCCGCGCTGCAGGCGGCGGGCGTCCCCGCAACCGTCCTGCGGGCGCCCGGAATGTTCCACGGCTTCTTCAACATGGGCGCCTACCTCCCCGGCGCCAAGGCCGCCAACGAGCAGGCGTTCGCCGCCCTTCGCGGCGCGCTCGGCGCCTGAGGCCCGGCTCATGGAACAGCGGCTGGCCCTCGCGAACGACGGCTCCGTGCTCCTGCCGGACGCCTGACGGCCCTCGCCTGACTCGCTGCCCGCTTCCGCGGATCGGCGCCCGACCGGTCAGGCGAACCAGTGGCCGGCGTTGACGTCGAGGGCCTGGCCCGTGACGACGCGTGACAAGTCGGACGCGAAGAACACCACCGAGTCGGCGATCTCGGCCGACGTGGGCAGGTGGTGCAGGCACGTCTCACTGGCGATCTGGTCGTACTTCTCCTCGGGGGTGATGCCCTCCTGCTCGGCGAGGAACCGGAAGTACCACTCGACCGAGTCGCCCCAGATGTAGCCGGGCACCACCGAGTTGACCCGGATGCCGTACCGGCCCACCTCGCGGGCCAGGGTCTGCGCCGCGGTGAGCAGCGCCGCCTTGGTGGCGGAGTAGACGCCGAACTCGGCCTCGATGCGACGGGCGGACATCGAGTTGATGAAGATCACCGACCCGGCCCCCCCTTCCTTCATGTGGGGGATGACCGCCTTGGTCATCTGGATCGACCCGAACACGTTCACCTCGAATCCCGTGCGCCAGGTCTTCATGTCGTTGTCCTCGATCGTCTCGAAGGGCGGCTGCACGAACGCGTTGTTCACGAGGATGTCGACCCGCCCGAACCTCCCGTTGGCCGCATCGGCGAGGGCCTTGCACTGATCCTCGTCGGTGATGTCGGTGGGGATGCACAGCGCTTCGCGCCCGAGCGCCTCGACCTCCTCGGCGACGGCCTCGAGCTTGCCGAGGGTGCGCGCACCGAGGACCAGGTCGGCGCCCTCGCGGGCGAAGGCGAGTGAGATGTCACGACCCATGCCGGGACCCACGCCGGAGACGATGGCCACACGATCTTCGAGGAGCATGGCGCGAGGCTACGTTGCGGCGATGGTCTCGATCGTCCCCGACGGGCAGTTCGTCTACGGCATGCAGCTCCAGATCCAGTCGCAGAGCCGCATCTACGCCGAACCGTGGGAGGCCGACGCCGGGGCGGCCGAGCTTGCCGCCGTGGCCCGCAAGGCGGACGACACGGGGTTCTTCTACATCGCCGTCTGCGACCACGTGACCATCCCACCGCCGCTCGACCAGAGGATGGGCGACATCTGGTACGACACGGTGGCCACGCTGGGTTGGCTCGCCGGCATCACCCGGAACGTGCGGCTCCTGTCGCACGTGTACGTGGTCGCGTACCGTCACCCGCTCCAGACGGCCAAGTCCTTCGCCACCCTCGACGAGCTGTCGGGCGGCCGCGCGATCCTGGGTGTGGGCGCGGGCCACGTCGAGGCCGAGTTCGACCGCCTGGGGGTTCCGTTCGAGTCCCGAGGCGTGGCCACGGACGAGGCCGTGGACGTGATCCGTTCGGTGTTCGACGGGTCGTACGCCGATGCCGGGATCGGGCCGGCGCCTCGTCAGTCCCCCATCCCGGTCTGGATCGGGGGCTCGTCCAAGCCGGCGCTGCGCCGTGCCGCAGTGCGAGGCGACGGGTGGCTTCCCCAGGGCACCGCCAAGAGGGACATGCCCGACGCCATCGCGTACCTGCGCGAGCATCGGGCCGCGGCGCTCGGCGCAGACGCCCCCATCGACATCGGTGCGATCACCGGCGTGTACTACGTGGGCGAGCCCGGCTGGGATGTCGGTCCCTGGACGACCACCGGGCCGGCGGAGAAGATCGCCGATCAGATCCAGGCCTTCGCCGACCTGGGCGTGAACCATGCACAGATCCGGTTCCGCAATCGCTCCGTGGGCGAATTGCTCGACCAGATGGATGCCTTCGGCGCCGATGTCGCTCCGCTGCTGAACGACTAGGCCGGTCGCGCGATGGAGGTCCTGTCCAGTCGGGTGCTCATCGCCCCGACCGACTTCGAGCGCTCGCTGGCGTTCTACGGCGACACGCTCGGGTTGCGCATCTACCGCGAGTTCGGCGCCGGCGGGCGTCGGACGGGCGTGGTGTTCTTCCTCGGCGGTGGCTATCTCGAGCTGAGCGGCTCCGGCAGCAGCAGGGCCGGCGGGCCGGTCACGCTCTGGCTCCAGGTGCCCGACCTCGCCGCCGAGCACGAGCGCCTTGCGGCCGCGGGCGTGGACATCACCCGTGCGCCGGCGCCCATGCCCCGGGGACTCATCGAGATGTGGGCCACCGACCCCGACGGCCACCGGCTCTGCATCGTCGAGGTCCCCGAGGACCACCCGATCCGGCGGCGGCTCGTCTGATCGTTCTTCGGCTGACGCCTCATCACATCGTCATGGCCGGCTCGCCCCTCGCCGACCGCACAACCAACCCCGCCGCGGCGAGCGGCGGAGGAGCGGCCCTTGATGATGCGACCAGCTTCAGCGAAGAGCGGTCGAATGCGCGTTGCGCATCTTGGTGGTGCGGTGCTCGGGGTCCGTGTCGAACTGCGGCAGCACCTCTTTGCCGAACAGCTCGAGCGAGCCGATGGCGAGATCGAGGGGCAGCATCGACATGCCGAACACCAGCTGGTCCGCGCCGGTGTCGGCGAACGCCTGGACGCCCCGCGCCACCTCCTCGGGGTTGCCCGCCGGCACCATGGCGTTCTCGATGCCGATGTCGAGCAGCGCAGGATCGATCTCGGGAAGCACCTCGGGCCAGGGCGGGATGCCAGGGGGACGGGGGAACGTGTCGAGGTAGCGGTACACGTTGCTCTGGAAGTAGCCCTGGCCGCTGTTGCGAAACCAGTGGCGGGCATCCTGACCGTCCTCCATGCAGAGCAGCGTGCTCACCAGGGTGACGTTGTCGTTGACGTACTCACCGACCGGTTCGGCGTCCGCCACGGCCTCCTTGTAGGCCTCGACCATCGGCTTGAGCGCGGCCGGCTCACGGAAGGTGAAGCCCAGCGCGCCGAGGCCGAGCGATCCTGCCTTGGCGAACGTCTCGGGGCTCCCACAGGCCACCCACATGGGCGGGTGCGGCTTCTTCCACGGCTTGGGCAGCACGTTTCGGGGTGGCATCGAGAAGAACCTGCCGTCGAACGAGTACTCACCGTCGCGCCACATCTTCTTGAACTCGGGCATCACCTCGTCCCACATGTCGCGGGTGAGGTCCGGGTCGGTGATGCCGAACCCGGCCTGCTCGGTGGTGGACGAGCCGCGCCCGGTGCCGAACTCGAAGCGCCCGTCGCTGAGGTGGTCGAGCATCGTCACCCGCTCGGCGATGCGCGCCGGGTGGTTCACCGGGGGCGTGACGTTGAAGATGCCCGACCCCAGGTGGATGTTGTCCGTGACGGCGGCCATGTAGCCGAGCCACGACTCGCTGGCCGAGAGGTGCGAGTACTCGTCCAAGAAGTGGTGCTCGGAGGCCCAGACGTACTTGAAGCCCGTCCGGTCGGCCGCCTTCACCATCTCGATCTCGTAGAGGAAGCGGTTGTGCTCCGCGTCGGGGTCCTGCTCGCGGTAGTAGTTGGGCACGTGCGTCTGGGTGAAGAGTCCGAACTCCATGAGAAAACGGTAACACGTTCTATTAACCTCGATCCACCGATCGGGTAGGGGTCTGAGGGGTCGCGTATCCACCGAAAATGCCTCCTGATCAGGGAGAATGGAGCTGTCTAACGGCACCGTTCCAACTGATCGAGGAGGCATTTTCAGTGAGTCCAGTATCGCGCGGAATCGACCGGATCGAGACGCTTTTCGACGAGGGCACCCTGGTGGCGAACGCCGGGCTGTTGTTGGTGGCCACGGTGTCGGACCGGTTGGGTCTCGAAGCGCTGATCAATGCCACCGTTCGTCTCACCGGCCGGGTGGGCGGGGCGCTCCCGGGCCGCAAGATCCTCACGTTGGTGCACGCGATGGTCGCGGGCGCCAGCCACATCGACCACACGAACATGTTGCGGGCCGGGTCCACCGGCACGGTGCTGGGACACGCGGTGATGGCCCCGTCGACCCTGGGGACGTTCCTACGGGCGTTCACGTTCGGCCATCTCCGCCAACTCGACCGTGTCATCGCAGAGACGATCCGCCGGGCATGGGCGGCGGGAGCCGGCCCCGGCGACGGGCAGCTCGTGGTCGACGTCGACTCGACCATCGCCGCGGTCCACGGTCACCACAAGCAAGGAGCGAGCTACGGCTACACCCACGAGTTGGGGTATCACCCGATCCTGGCGACCCGGGCCGATACCGGCGAGGTGCTCCACGCCCGCATGCGCAAAGGCTCAGCGAACACCCAACGCGGGACCCGCCGCTTCGTCGAGGAGCTCGTCGCCCGGGTTCGCCGCGCCGGCGCGACCGGTGAGCTGGTCATGCGGTTCGATTCGGGATACTGGTCCAACGACACGATCTCGGTGCTGGGCCGGCTGAACGTGCGTTACACGATGGCGGTCCGCACCGGCACCAAGGCCGTCGCAGCAGCGATCGCGGGCATTGCCGAGTCGGCGTGGGTCGACATCGACTACACGTGTGACGGTGTCGCCCAGGTCGCCGAATGCGAATACGCCACCGGGTCGGGCAAACGGCGGGTCACGCGCCGCCTCGTCGTGCGCCGCACCCGCCTCACCGACACCGCCCAAGCCAAGTTGTGGCCCGACTGGCGCCACCACGGGTTCCTCACCGACCTTCCGGGTGACGCCGTCACTCTCGACGCGTTCCACCGACGGCACGCCGTGGTCGAACTCACCATCCGCGACCTCAAAGAAGGCGCCGGGCTCGAACACATCCCGTCGGGGTACTTCTTCGCCAACGGCGCCTGGCTCGCGTGTGCCGTCCTCGCCCACAACCTGACCCGCTGGACCGCCCGCCTCGGCGGCATCGCAGCCCGCAACCAACTCGTCGTGGCCCGCACCATCCGCACCCGCCTCATCTCCATGCCCGGCCGTCTCGTCAACCGCGCCGGCACCCCCACCCTGCGCCTCCCCACCGACTGGCCCTGGGCCGACACCTTCACCACCACCCTCGCCAACCTGCGCCTCCTCCCACCGGTGGGTGGCTAACACCCCGAGCCGCGGGACAGACGCCCCCGCAGACCAACACCCACGGCGTCGACAACCCACCACCACCACGAAACACCAACCTCGGCCGCCCCAACACCCACAGCCGCCAGCCCGACAAGGCCGTCACCGCCACACCGCCGCCACCCCACCACCCAAAGCCGATCGGTGGATCGAGGCTAAGG
>JAYRVH010000025.1:0-189402 GCA_041918615.1 Acidimicrobiales bacterium | reverse complement strand
TCGAACGCCGTGAACGACGTCGAATCAGACCCCTCCGACAACACCTTCGTGATCGCCGCCGTCAACGTCGTCTTCCCATGATCAATATGGCCCATCGTGCCAATATTGGCATGCGGCTTATTCCGCTCGAACTTCGCTTTGCTCATTGCTCGACTCCGTCTCTCTGCTCAGTGTTCTTCTCGTGCGTTGGTGCAGGGTGTTGGTATGGCGGTGGCGGCGGTCGGACTCGAACCGACGACCCCTCGATTATGAGCCGAGTGCTCTTACCTACTGAGCTACGCCGCCCGATCAGGCGAATGAAGCGACCGGCAAGCCGGCCCACGTGTTGCGAGCCCCCTGCCAGAATCGAACTGGCGACACCAGCCTTACCATGGCTGTGCTCTACCGACTGAGCTAAGGGGGCCGGTCCGCCCCCAGCCGGGGCCGGAGGTCGGCCGACCATCGTACCCGGCTCGCCCCGCTGCGCCCCAAGCCGAAGCCAGGAAGGACCGCACGATCCCCGGCGACGGGCTGATCGGAGCGGCGATTCGACTCAGTTCGCACCCCCACCATGCCGATGCTGGAGTGTGCACTTCGAGCGGCTGGTCATCGAGGCGGGCGAGAGCACCTTCAACCTCGCGTTGCACCCGCGAGTCACGGTGATCGCCGGCGTCGGTCGACTCGAACGCGAGGGCCTGGTGAGCGAACTGGTCGGCGCACTGAGCAGCAGCCGGGCCGGCGTGCACCTCGAGCTGGTCGAGGACTCCGGTCGACACCTCGCGGTGTTCCGACCGCACGGCGCCCGCCAGCGCGTCGTCGACGTCGAGCAGGGCCTCGACATCTCCAACCTCTTCGTGTCGAGCGACGGGACGATCGACCTGCTTGCCCGAGCAGGCCTCGACTCCCGTTCCGCCCGACGCCTGCTCCGGCTCAACGCCGCCGACCTGACCAACAGCACACAGGGCGACCAGCTGATCCGCGACCTCGCGGCCGTCGACCAGCCGGCGCTCTGGGCGGCGGCAGACCATGTCGCGGCGTGTGACGACCAGCTCCAGGCCGAGGCCGAGGCCACGGGCTCCTCGCCCGAGGATGCCGCCGTCGTGGAGCAGATCGAGAAGCGCCACGCCGCCTTCCTGCGAGCGCAGGAGAGCCACGACCACGTGCGCCGGCTCTCGTTCTTCACCGCGGCGTTCTCGGCCCTCGGAGCGGTTCCCCTCTCGATCCTCGAGGGCTCCCTCACGGCCATGCCCTTCGTCCTGTTCGCCGCGGTCGCCACCGGCATCTCGATGATCTACTGGCGCCGGATGGAGTCCGCCCGCTCGCAGGAGAACGCCGTCCTCGAGCAGGCGGGTGCGAGCTCCTACCTCGGCTTTCACCTCCAGCGGGTGAACGGCCTCCTCGCCACCGATCAGAACCGACGACGACTCATGGAGGCGGCCGAGGCCTACCGGGAGTCGCTCGCCGGCTGGGAGCAGGTGGCCGGACCGGTGCAGGTGCAGTTCGCCATCGACCACCACACCGAGATCATGGCCGCGGCCCGCCTGCGCCACGACGTGGACACGCTGAGCGCCACGGCGGCCGCGGCGGGGATGGAGAGCGACCTCACCACCGGGATGACCAATGCGCTGATCGGTCGGCTGGCACAGCTGCGCAGCGTCGGGCCCCACCACGAGAGCTTCCCGCTCATCCTCGACGACCCGTTCGTCGAGCTCGACTCGTCGGTGAAGCCGTCACTCCTCGAGCTGCTGGGACGCGCCGCCCACCACCAGCAGATCGTGTTCCTCACCGAGGACGAGGACGTCGCCTCGTGGGCCAAGATCGAGGCCCTCACGGGCGATCTCAGCATCCTCGAGCCGTCGGCGCCGGAGCCCGTGCCCCTCCCCAGCCGCAAGGCCCGCGCCCACCACTAGCGTTGTCGCGTGGATCTCGACGTGAGACTGGCGACGGTGAACGACGCCGAGGCCATCCGCCGGATCTACAACCTCGAGGTCACGACCTCGACGGTCACCTTCGACCTCGTGCCCCGCACGTTGACCGAACAGCAGGCGTGGCTCGTCGATCGCAGCGGCGCCCATGCGGTGCTCGTGGCCGAGGCCGACGGCGAGATCCGGGGCTTCGGATCGCTCTCGCCCTTCCGCGAGCGGCCGGCGTACAGCACGACCGTCGAGGATTCGGTGTACGTCGACCGTGCCCGCCAGGGGCAGGGCGTGGGCAAGGCGCTGCTCGGCGGCTTGGTCGACACCGCCACCAACCACGGCTTCCACACCGTGATCGCCCGCATCGTCGGCGGCCACGACGCGTCGATCGCCCTGCACGCCTCGGTGGGCTTCGAGGTGGTGGGCACCGAGCGCGAGGTGGGCCGCAAGCACCGCAGGTGGCTCGACGTGGTGATCATGCAGCGCATGCTCTGACGGGGCCGTCGCCCGGGGGTCAGCGGCAGGTGGCGCAGAGCCCGACGAGGTCGAGGCGGTGGTGCTCACCCTGGAAGGCGGTGTCGGCGGCCACCCGCTCCAGGGCCTCGGTGAGGGTGGCCTCCACTTCTGCGGACACCGTGAAGTCGGCCACGGAACCGCACGACGAGCAGATCAGATGGTGGTGGTGGCCGGCGAGGTCCTCGGCCAACTCATAGCGGGCGAAGTCGTCGGAGCTGTGCACCCGGTGCACCACGCCGGTCTCCTCGAGCACCGCGAGGTTGCGGTACACCGAGCTCTGGGCCAGATCGTGACGACGCTCCAGGATCTGGTGGATGGTGAGGGGGCGGTCAGTGACCTCGAGGATCTCGACCACCGCCCGGCGGTTGGCGGTGTAACGCTGCTCGCCACCGCGCAGACGGTCGGCGATGGTGCTGTGCAGGTCGCTGGTCACGCTTCGATGGTAGCGGGTGGAATGAGAATCGATGAGAATGCGCCTCGGCCGGCGGCCGTCACGAAGGACCGTGATGGTGGTGGGAGCCGTCGTCCACCATCACCGCACCGCCCTCGAGGCGCAGGACCGCACCGCCGTACGCGGCCGACAGGTGCTCGGCGGTGAGGACGCCTGCGGGCGGCCCGGATGCCACCAGGCGGCCGGCGAGAAGCAGCAGGTTGTCCGCGTTCGCCGCCTCGGAGAGGTCGTGGGTGCTGGTGACCACCGTCCGCCCTGCGTCGCGCTCCTCGGCAACCACGGCGAGGATGCGCTCCTGGGACCCGAGGTCGAGCCCGGCGAGGGGCTCGTCCAACAGCAGCACCTCGGCGTGCTGAACCAGGCCCTGCGCGACGAAGACCCGCTGGCGCTGGCCACCCGAGAGCTCGCTCAGGTGACGGCGAGCCAGGTCGCCCAGATCGAGCCGCTCGAGGGCCGCGTCGACCAGCTGCCGGTCGACGGCCCCGAAGCGGCCGAAGGGGCCCAGGTCGGCGTAGCGGCCCATGGCGACCACCTCGCGCGCGGTGACCGGCAGATGCTCGCCCGTCGCCGTCGCCTGCAACACGTAGGCGATGCGCCGCCGGACGGAGGCGGGCCGGGCACCGAGGACCGAGAGTGAACCGGCTGCTGGCGCATGGAGGCCGGCGATGGCGTTGAGCAGGGTGGACTTCCCCGACCCGTTCGGCCCGATCAGGCTGGTGGCCTCACCGGCGCGCAACGAGAAGGACGCGTCGGAGACGGCCACGTGGGCACCGTGGGCACCACGTCGCCCATAGGCCAGGTTCAGGCCTTCCGCGCGCACGGTCTCGGCGCCGATCGGGGACACGTTGCGAATGGGTCTCAGAATCTCTACCGTGCTCTTGGAGTAGGAGTAGTTCTCATTATGTCCCCCTCGCGGTGACCACGCGTCATCGAGGAGCCACCGATGTCCCCCCGCAACCGTGCCCTGCTGCTGATCGTCGCCGGGATCGCCATCGTCGGCTGCGGGTCGAGCACCGACGGCGCCCGCGGGCGTGACCGGCCCCACGTCGTGGTGACCACCAACATCCTCGGCGACGTGGTCTCGAACATCGTGGGTGACGACGCCGACATCGACGTGATGATGCCCGTCGGCGCGGACCCCCACGAGTTCCAGCTGTCCGCCCGGCAGGCTGCCGCCATGGCGGAGGCCGACATCATCATCACCAACGGCCTCGGCTTCGAGGAAGGCCTGACCGACGCCGTCGAAGCCGCCCGACGCGACGGTGTTCCGGTCTACGAGGTCGGCCCCCACGTCGACCCGCTGGCATTCACCAGCGGCGACGACGGCGGGGCCACCGACCCACACTTCTTCACCGATCCCGAACGGGTGGCGAACGGGGCCGAGAACATCGCCGCCGCCTTGGCCCGCGAGGTGCCGGTGCTCGATGACCGGGCCGTGGTCGATCGGGCCGCCGCCTACGCCGACGAGATCCGGGCCGCCGGCGACGACATCGCCCGCGACCTCGAAGTCATCCCCGACGCCGACCGGAAGCTGGTCACCGACCACGAGGTGTTCGGCTACTTCGCCGATCGCTACGGTTTCGAGGTGGTCGGCGCAGTGGTTCCCAGCGGGACGACGCTCGCAGAGCCGAGCTCCCAGGAGCTGAGCGACCTGGCCGACACGATCGCCGAGGCGGGCGTGCCGGCGGTCTTCACCGCCGCGGGCGCTCCTGGCGAGCTGGCCGAGTCGTTGGCCGCCGAGACCGGCCTCGACATCGAGGTGGTGCCGCTGTTCAGCGAGTCGCTGGGCGAGGAGGGCTCGGGCGCAGAGACGTACCTCGACATGATCAGGGCCAACGCCGATGCCATCGTCGGCGCCCTGACGTGAGCGGTACGGCCGGGACAACGGCACGGGCGGGAGGCTGAGGTGGTCGACTGGCTCCTCGACCCCTTCCAGTTCGAGTTCATGCAACGAGCGCTGCTGGCCGGCGCGCTGGCCGCCGTCACCTGTGCGGTGGTGGGCACCTGGGTCGTGCTGCGTGGGCTCGCCTTCATGGGTGACGCCCTCGCCCACGGCGTGCTCCCCGGCATCGCCCTCGCCTTCCTCTGGGGCTTCGACATCACCCTGGGGGCACTCGTGAGCGCGGCGATCATGGTGGCGGGCATCAACCTCGTCAACCGCCGTGCCCGGCTGAGCGAGGACACCGGTATCGGCCTGCTGTTCGTCGGGATGCTGGCCCTGGGCGTGATCGTCATCTCGCGTGCCCGCACCTTCACCACCGACCTCACCGGCTTCCTGTTCGGCAACGTGCTCGGCGTCACGGCGGGCGACGTCCGCCTGCAGGTAGGGGCAGCCGCCCTTGCCGTCGGTGCGTGCGTGGTCCTCTACCGCCCGTTCCTCGCCCTGGCGTTCAACGACGACAAGGCCGCGCTCCTCGGCCTGCGACCGAGGCTGGCCAACATCGTGCTCCTCGGACTGGTGGCCGTAGCGGTCGTCTCGTCGTTCCGGTCGGTGGGGACCCTGTTGGTGTTCGGCCTCCTGATCGCGCCCCCGGCCACGGCCTCGCTCCTGGTCCGCCGCGTGCCCACCATGATGGTCACCGCCTCGGCGATCGGCGTGGCCAGCGTGACCGGCGGGCTGATCCTCAGCTACCACTACGACACCGCAGCCGGCGCGACGATGGCCGGCCTCGCCGTCCTCGTGTTCTTCGTGGTCCTGCTCGCCACCGAGGTCGCCTCTGCCGTGGGGACCGCGACCTCGGGCGCGACCGCACCGTGACGCGCGGGCCGAGCCCGCGGTCAGTCGCCCGTGCCGGTGCCGAGCTCTCGGACGCCCCGGCGCGCGTGCTCGACGTGACGGACTTCGGCGCCGTCGGGGACGGCAGGGCGAACGATCACCCGGCCATCCAGCGGGCCCTGTACACCGAATTCACACCGAGGGCACGGGGTGTGTGCCGGACGCCCCGTTTCGACCCCACGGGCGCCGAGCGGACCGTGCTGTACTTCCCGCCGGGGCGCTACCGGGTGGACGGCCAGGTCGACCTCATGCTCATCTACGACAACATGCACCTGGTCGGTGCCGGCCGTGGGGTCACGACCCTGATCTTCGACCAGCACCAGGGACGCCCCGCGTCCGACGGAGTCTGGCATCGCGACGAGCGGTCCCGGCTCGTCATCGGTGGCCACGCCGATCATCCCATCGAGAACGTCTCGATCGCGCACCTCACCCTCACGACCGATCCGTTTCCCTTCCAGGGATCGGACCGGAGCCTCGGCGCGACGGTCCTCTCGGTCGGGTGGGCGACCCACGTCCGCATCCACGACATCGAGGTCGCGTCGGTCCCCAGCTTCGGCATGTACGTCTTCAACTGCTCGGACGTCGTGGTGGAGGACTGCCATGTGCACCACACGCACGTCGACGGCATCCACCTCTCGCGGTCGGAGCAGGTGATCGTCCGCGGCAACCGCGTCCACGAGACCGGCGACGACGCCATCGCCATCAGCGGCACGCCCGACGTCCCCAGCCGCCACGTCGAGGTCACGGGGAACACCGTCGCCCGAATCGGCTCCAACGGGATCTCGATCTGCGGCGCCGAAGGCTGCACCGTCGAGGGCAACACGGTCACCGACACCTACCAGACCGGCATCGGGATCAGGCCGTGGCCGGGCCACGGCGGAGCGACGAACATCGTCATCTCGGCAAACGAGATCGACCGCGCCGGGCTCTATCCCCGCGACGAGCAGCGACCGGAGGCGCCATTGTGGGGTGGCGGATCGCCCTGTGGGATCGCGGTGGCCAACGACTCCGTCGACGCCCCGCCCGACCACTCGTATGTCGCGGTCGAGATCGCCGGCGTGCTGGTCGAGGGCAATCGGGTCGGCCCGTGCCGCAACACCTACGTGCACATCCGTCGGGCGAGGAACGTGTCGATCGTCGACAACGCGTTCGAGGGGCCGTTGGACGCTTCGACCCATGAGCACGACAGCGGGGAGGGAGGAAGCCGGCTCGGGGGAAGTGGCGTGTTCGCCCCGCCCCCGCCCTACGTCGGCGGCACCTCCCCCACCTACCCGGCGGTCAGGTCCCGCGACGCCCGGTCTGTCCGTATCGAGGGGAACCGCATCACTCGTGCGCCGGACCAGCGGGCGGTCCTCATCGAGAACGGCGAGGTGCCCGACCCGGGCCTCGTGCGGGTCGCCGGCAACGCGGTCACCGAAGTCGACGATGCCCGATCATCGCCCGGATGAGGCCGGTGCCGCGGGCGTTTCTGCGCGACCGGGGCCTACCCTGAAGCGGTGCTGGGGCGGCCCTGAATGAGCGTCAACGACGACGTCGATGTCGACCTCGACATCGACGAGGCGGCGACGAAGGCCTCGACCCGGATCGGCCTGGCCGGGCTGGTGTGGGCCTACATCCCGGTGGTGCTCATCGCACGGGGCTCGTTCGGCTACCTGTTCGAGGGGCAGGCGCTCCGGAACTGGTCGACCATCTTCGTGTCGCTCACCCTCCAGGCCATCCCGTTCCTGGTGCTGGGCACCGTGATCAGTGCCGCCATCTCCGCCCTGGTGCCGGCGAGCTGGATCGCCAACGCCGTCCCCCGTCGAACCGTGCTGGCCGTGCCCGCCGCCGGCCTGGCCGGCGCACTGCTGCCGGGGTGCGAGTGCAGCTCGGTGCCCGTGGCCGGCCGCCTGGTGGCCCGTGGAATCCCCCAGGGGGCCGCGCTCACCTTCCTGCTGGCGGCACCGGCCATCAACCCGATCGTCATGGTCTCCACCGCCGTGGCCTTCCCGGGCCATCCCGAGATGGTGCTCGCCCGCTTCGCGGCCTCGCTGATCACGGCGCTCATCGTGGGCTTCGTCTGGTCGGGCATGGCGAACCCCGAGTGGTTGGCCTCGAAGATGAAGGTGCACGACCACGGCGACCGTCTCGACAACTTCGTGTCCACCGCCGCGTCCGACTTCCTCCAGGCGGGGGGCTTCCTCGTCGCCGGCGCCGCGCTCGTGGCGGCCATGCAGACCCTGGTGCCACCGAGCGCCTTCGACCGCATCGGCGGTTCCGGCGTCGTCGCGATCCTGGTCATGGCTGGCTTGGCGGTCACCTTGTCGGTGTGCTCGGAGGCCGACGCCTTCGTCGCCGCCGGCATGACCCAGTTCTCCCTCACCTCACGGCTCGTCTTCCTCACCGTGGGCCCGATGGTGGACCTCAAGCTGATCGCCCTGCAGGCCGGCGCGTTCGGCAAGAGCTTCTCGACCCGCTTCACCCCCCTCGTGCTCGTGGTGGCCATCACCACGGCCACCGTCGTCGGGACGGTGCTCCTGTGAGGCGGGCCGACGCCGGCGCCATGACGACGCTGATCGGCGTGTTCGCCCTGTGGGTGGGACGGACGCCGGTCGCCCTGATGTACGTCAAGCCGTCGATGACCCTGTGGCTCACCCTGTCGGGCGGCATCCTGATCGTCATCGGCGTGCTCGTCATCGTGCTCGGACGGCGCCGCGGGGCCGACGGTGCCGACGACGGGCACGGGCACGCGGGCCACGGGCACCATGCCGCCCGGGTGGGATGGCTCCTCGCGTTGCCGCTGTGCATCGCCGTCGCCGTCGGCTCGAACCCCCTCGGGTCCTACGCCGCCGGGCGCCAGAACTCCCAGCGGGTGCTTCCGCCCGGCCAGTTCGACCTCGAGCAGTACCTCACGGCGAACTCGTTCGGCGGCCAGTCCCCTGCGCTCCGGTCCATCGACTTCGTGCGGGCCTCGAAGGACCCCGAGGACCGCACGCTCCTCGGGCAGCAACCGGTGAAGCTCACCGGTTTCGTGGCCGAGGACCCCGACGGCCACGGCGAGAGCTTCCTGCTCACACGCTTCATGATCGGTTGCTGCGCCGCGGACGCCCTCGCCATCCAGGAGAGGGTGCCGGTGGCGCGCGGTCAGGTCCCCGAGGAGGACTCGTGGGTCGAGGTGGAGGGCACCCTCGACCTCGAGCGCACACCCGATCCCGGCGAGACGCTCGACCCGCCCGTGATCAAGGTGAGGTCGATCCACGCCACCAGCCAACCCGACGACCTCTACGAGTACCCCTGAGATGCGAGTACCCCTGCGACGAGGCACGCGGGAACCAACGCACCCGCACCGACGACTCTTCCAGTGACACCCATGCCGCCGACCCGACCATGACCACCGACGCCGTCACCCTGCTGCTCAGCCTGCTCACCGTGGCGAGCTGGGTCGCATCCGCGGCGCTGCTGACCGCCCGCCTCGTGCCCCGATTCCGGCACCCGGCGGCAGAGAGCCTCGCCGGGCAGGTGCTGCCGCTCGCCTTCCTCGTGGCCGTGATCGCCATGACCGGCAGCCTGTACCTGTCCGAGGTCGCCGGCTTCACCCCGTGCACCCTCTGCTGGTACCAGCGCATCGCCATGTACCCCCAGGTGCTGCTCCTGGGGGTGGCGTGGTACCGGGCCGACGAGGGCATCCGGTCGTACTCCCTGCCCCTCGCGCTGGTCGGCGCCCTCGTGAGCACCTACCACGTGGTCCTCGAACGGGTGCCCTCCCTCGAGGACTCGGGTGTCTGCGACCCCGCCAACCCCTGCACCATCCGGTGGGTCGAGCGCTTCGGCTTCATCACCATCCCGCTGATGGCCCTGAGCGCGTTCGTGTTGATCGCCTCATTGCTGAGCCACCTGCCCACCCCCGACCGCCCATCCCGAACCGAGGCCCCATGAGCAACCGACCGAACACCCGCCCCTCCTCGCGGACCCGCGCCGTCACCAACGCCAAGAACGCCGGCAAACGGCCTTCCCTCGTGATGTGGGTCGTCGGCGCGGTCATCGGCCTCACCATCATCGCCGTGGTCATCGCCGCGCTCACCACCAAGGAGGACACGGCGGAGGGCCAGGTGCAGCCGGTCGGGGTAACCGGCACCCATCTCGAGGTCCTCCCCGACGGCAACGACGACCCCGCCGTCGGGACCTCCGCCCCCGTGCTCGACGGACTCACCTTCAGCGGCGAGACGGTCACCCTCGGCGGGCCGAGCGACACGCCGACCCTCGCGGTCTTCGTTGCTCACTGGTGCCCCCACTGCCAGGCCGAGGTTCCCCGCATCGTCGAGTGGCAGGCTGACGGGACCATCCCCGAAGAGATCCGCCTCGTGGCGGTCGCCACCTCCACCGACCCGGCGCAACCCAACTACCCGCCGCAACCCTGGCTCGAGGGCGAGGACTGGCCGGGCGACGTGCTCGCGGACTCCGAGGGCAACGACGCCGCCGCGGCCTACGGCGTGAGCGGGTTCCCGTTCTTCGTGGCCATCGACGCCGACGGCAACGTGGTCGCCCGCGGCTCGGGCGAGCTCGACCAGCAGGGTATCGAGGACCTGGTGGCCGCCCTGGAGAGCCCACCGGTCTGAGTGGGGCCGGCCCGGCCGGCGAACGGCGCGTGGGAACACGTCCACCCGAACGCGGCGGGGAGGCTCCACCGGTCGGGGGCACGGTTCAGCCCCGGACCTCCACGGTGTCGGTGGCGGTGACCTCGGTGAACTCGTCGACAAGTGCTGTCACGTCGATCTGCCACTCGCCGGCGATGGGCAGGTCGAAGTCGTAGGCCGAGAAGTGGCCGGGGCCGGCCCGCTGCAGCGGCACGTCGAGGGGCCCGATGTCCTCGGACGGCAGCGTGAGCTCGACCGACAGGTCCGCCACGTCCTCGACGGCGCCCTGCGGGCTCAGGGTGTAGGCGTGCACCTCGGTGGCGCCCGCCTTCGCGGGGTCGATCGTGAGGTCGATCAGCAGGTCCTCGGCCTCGAGCTCGGTGGAGAACGGCTGGGCCAGCGCCGAGCGGGCTGGTTGGGCGTTGACGAGCAGGGCGGTGACGGCCAGGATCGCCACCCCGATGGCCGTCTCGACCCGGATCGACCGCCGGTAGCCCGACACCACGGCCTCCTCGTCGACCGGGTCCTCGTCGGCGGTGGGGGCCACGTAGCCACGCTGCACCCATCGGCGCCCCAGGTACCCGAAGCCCACCATCACCACGAACAGGGCCAGCTTCACCGTCAACAGTCGGCCGTAGGTCGTCGAGGTCAGCGCGTCGAGGCTGCCCACCTGGCGCCACGACTGGAACGCGCCGGTGACCACGAGCGCGACCACCGCGGCGAAGGCCAGCGCGGAGAACCGGGGGACGACCCGTGCCAGCTCGTCAGGGTCGCGGCGGGGCAGCACGACCCCGACGAGCACCACCAGGCCGCCGAGCCACAGGGCGGCGGCACCGAGGTGCGCGAGGTCGGCCAGCACCGCCACCGGTACCAGGTCGCCCGTCGCGGCGTGGCCGCCGAGCCCGGGGGTGAGCAGCAGTGCGAGCCCCAGCAGGCCGAGCGCGACACGGACCCCCCTGCCAGGCGAAGCGCCGGGATCCTCACGACGGCCCGACGCGAAGAGCGCGGCCCCGGCCAGGGTGAGCAGCACCAGTCGGGCGAGCGCCACCCGGCCGAAGCGGGTGTCGAGCACCGAGGAGACGACCGTCGGATCGAACACGTCGGCCAGGGGCAGCGCTCCGGCGAACGCGCCCTGGGCACCCACGCTCAGCACGGTGGCGCCCACCGCGACCGCCCACGTGGACCACAGCAGGCGGCGGACACGGTCGACGGCGAAGCCGTCGGGCCACGCGATCAGGCAGAACGCCGAGGCCCCCACCAGGACGAGGAGGCACAGGAACACCAGGAACCGCGACACGGCGTAGAGAGCACCGACGACGGAACTGCCGTCGTCGGCCGCCAGCAATTGGCGCGCCAGGGCGCTGCTGTCGCCGGTGGCGATGTCGCCCACCTGGAACGTGAAGGCCCCGTGGACCGGGTGGGCGTCGGCCGACGTCACCCGCCAGGTGACCACATAGGAGCCGTCGGCCAGATCGGCCGGCAGGGCCTGGGCCACCCGGTCGCCGGCACCGTCGGGGTGACGGGCGTCGCCGGTGTCCACCCGATCGGCGTTGGCGTCGAACACACGGATCGCGCCGAGTGAGACCTCGACGGGCTCGCTGAAGGCGAGCACCACCTCGCCGGGTGCCTGGACGAGCTCCGCGCCATTCGCCGGCCGGGTCGCTTCGAGGGTCGCGTGCGCGGCCACCGGAGCGGCCAGGGCCACGAGCGTCGCCGCGGCAACCGCGGCGGCGACGAGAAGCCTCTTCACAAGGGGACGAGGTTACGGCCTGCAACCGGTCGCCGGTACGCGTGGGCCAGCGTCCACAGCATCACCAGGCCGACGACGTGGGTGAGGTGGAGGGTCTCGGCGCCCATCGCCGCTCGTCCCTCGCTGACATCGATCGCGCTCGTCAGCGCCAGGCAACCCGCCAGGGCCGCCACGAGGGGCACCATCCCCCATGCCCGTGCCGGGCGCCAGGCGGCGAAGAGGAAGCCCACCGCCAGGGCCACGTCGAACGAGCCCATCTCGCGGGCCACGTGCACACCGGCACCCGGTTCGCTGCCGAACAGCAGGACGGGGATCGCGAGCAGCAACTGCAGGACCCCGAGGGTGGCCAGACCGATCCGCCACGGTCGCAGCGCGTCCAGCCGGGCGGCCGTCTCGGCCACGGCATCCTCCTCGGCCAACGCGGCGAGAACCGTCGCCGACAGGTCGGGAACGGGGTCGGAGCAGTGCAGGTCGATCCGGTGCGCCAACGCGACGACGTCGGCCCGCCACGCCTGGCATTCGGCACACCGCGCCAGGTGGGTGTCGACATCGGGGTCCTCGGTGTCATGGCCGTCGAGACGGGCCGACACCGCTTCTCGGCAGGCAGCGCAATCCATGGAAGAAGAGTCGTTCGGCCCTACGGAGAAGTTCCTGATCGACCCGGGTGCCCCCTACGGTGAGTGCCGTGGTGGCAGCTGACGATCTCACAGGGCTCTTGTTGCGCGCCCAGGCGGGCGACCGGGTCGCTCTTTCGGACCTGGTGCGTGCGACGCAGCCCGACGTGTGGCGGCTCTGCGCCCACCTCGCCGATCGGGAACAGGCCGACGACCTGACCCAGGAGGTCTACCTGCGCGCGGTCCGGGCCCTTCCGTCGTTCCGGGGCGAGTCGAGTGCCCGCACCTGGCTGCTCGCCATCGCCCGCCACACCGCCATCGACTCGGTCCGCGCCGCGGTCCGTCGCCGACGAATGCTCACGCGGGTGCAGCCGCCGGAGCCGACGACCGACTCGTCGGGCGCCGCCGACCTGCAGGAGCTGGTGGCTGCGCTCGACCACGACCGGCGCCAGGCCTTCGTCCTCACCCAGATCGTCGGTTGCTCCTATGACGAGGCTGCCGAGATCTGCGGTTGCCCGGTGGGCACGATCCGCTCGCGGGTTGCACGCGCCCGAGCCGACCTCGTCGAGGTGGTCCGGCGCGCCGAGGCCACATGAGGCGGACGAGCGCCAGGATCGCGCTCGGCGGGGTGATCCTCGGCCTGCTGCTCGGCCTGGGCGCCACCCCGGCGAGCGCGCACAACGTGTCGGGCGTGGGCGCCACCAACTACGAGACGACGCTGGAGGGAATCGCCCCCGAGACCGCCGGGATCACCGCCAGGGTCGTGGAGGGCGGGTCCCGCCTCCAGCTCACGAACACCAACGACCGCGACGTCGTCGTGCTCGGCTACGAAGACGAGCCGTACCTGCGCATCGGCCCCGACGGTGTGTTCGAGAACCAGCGATCCCCGGCCACCTACCTGAACCGCGACCGCACAGGCTCGCAGACCGGTCCCGCAACGGTCGACGCCGGCGCCGAGCCCGAGTGGAAGAAGACCTCCTCTGGTCAGACCGCCCGGTGGCACGACCACCGCATCCACTGGATGGGCGCCGCCGTCGACCGTCCCGACGAGCGCTTCGTGGTCGAGGACCGATGGATCGTGCCGCTGCGTTTCTCGGGCGACCGCCTCGAGATCACGGGCCAGCTGGTGTGGGTGCCCGCGTCGAGCCCCCTGCCCTGGTACGCGCTGGCGGGCGCCCTCGTGGGGCTCGGGGCCCTCGTCGGCTTGTCGAGCCGGTGGGGTCGCGGTCTCGCCGTCCTGGTCGCGATCCTGATCGGCCTCGACGTCGCCCACACCCTCGGCATCGTGGGCGCCACCGCCGGGGGCCCCGACCTCGTGGCGGTCGGACCCGAGCTGCTCTATTCGATCGTGGCGTGGGGGGTCGGCCTGGCCGCCATCTCCCTGTTGTGGCGGGGCAAGCGTGACGGCTGCTTCGCGGCGCTGTTCGCGGGGGTGTTGCTGGCCGTGTTCGGCGGCCTCAGCGACATCAGCGTGCTCGACCACTCGCAGGTTCCGTTCGCCTGGAGCGCGGCCGCCGCCCGGGTGCTCGTCGCCGCCACCCTCGGGCTGGGCGTCGGTGTGGCGGTGGGCTCGGTGCTCAGCCTCTGGCGCCAGGGAGCGTTCGGCGCGCGACCGTCGAACGCGGGCACGCCGGTACCCTCGGAGCCATGAACGTGCCCGCTGCAACCACCGATGCGACGCCGCCGCCAGAGGTCCCCGATGATCTCGTGGCGGACACCGACGAGGGAGAGCGGACCCCTCGGTCCGGCCTGTCACGTGGTCGGCTGATCGTCCTCGTCGCGGCGCTAGCCTTCCTCGCCGGCGCCGTGGGCTACCTGGTCGGCGACCGTGCTTCGGGACCGCCCACGAGCGCCGTCGACACGGGCTTCCTGCAGGACATGATCGACCACCACGAGCAGGCCGTCACCATGGCCAGCCTGGCCAACGGCAGCGCCTCCAACCCGGTGGTGCGCCACCTGGCCCGCGAGGTGCTCATCGAGCAGCGGTACGAGATCGGCCTCATGGACGGCTACCTCCAGGCCCGCGACCTCGGCCGGGGCGACCCCGAGCGTGACGTGATGGGGTGGATGGGCGCCCCGGCCATGCCCCTCGCCGACATGCCAGGCCTGGCCACCCCTGAGCAGATGGACGAGCTGCAGAAGGCCGACGACGACGCCCAGAACCTCCTGTTCCTGCAGCTCATGCGGGCACACCATGTCGGCGGGATCGACATGGCCGACTACGCCGCCCGCCACGCCGAGGACCCACGCGTGCGGCATCTCGCCGAGGTGATGGCACGGGTCCAGCGGTCCGAGGTGACCGAGTACGACCTGAGGATCGAGGAGCTCACCGGCGGGTGAGCCCGATTCGGGCACTCCCCCCACGGCTCGGCCGGTGGCCGGCCGTCGCTGCCGCCGTCGCTGCTTCACTCGCACTCGTGGGTCCCGGGGCCCTGCCCGCGGCGGCCCACGGCGGCGCGGGCGCCATCTCGTTGATCGACACCCGTCCCTCCGGTGAGCGCACGGTGGCCATCGAGGTCTGTGTCACCTACACGCTCGACCGGGACCAGGCCGACAGCGCCCGCGTGACGGTGCGGGCGGAGGGCCCCGGGGATGCCGGGGTCGCCACCCGGGACATGGACGTCGGCGATCAGCCCGGACTGCGCAACGCCACCCTCGACTTCCCCCGACCCGGCTCCTGGACGGTGATCGTGGAGTCGGCCTTCCCTCCCGCCCAACTGGTCGTGCCGATCACCGTCGGGGGAGGCGGCGACCGGGCCTCGCCGGCGGCGACCGCCCCAGGACCGGCGAATGTCGCGGCGGCGTGCGAGCCCGCGGGCCGGGAGGCGCCGACCTGGCTGGTGGCCGGTGGCGCCAGCGCGGCCGCCGTCATCGGCTTTGGTGGGCTGCTGTTCCTCCTGCGCCGCCGAACCGCCCCGCCCCCGTGATCACCTGACCGGTCGGGAACTATCCGGACTGTTGGGGCGACCACTTCGACAACCGCCGCACGACGGCGTCGAAGCGCTCGACCGAGCCAACCGATCATCAGGAGGGCAAGTGAGGAAGATCCGACTCGCGGGGGCCGTTGCCGCCGCCTTGGGTGTGCTGCTCGCAGCGGCGCCGGCGTGGGCCCACGTGGAAATAGAGCCCGGTGAGGCCGAGCAGGGGTCCTTTGCCGTCGTAACCTTCAACGTCCCCAACGAGACCAGCGACGCCAAGACCACCGCGGTGAAGGTCCAGTTCCCCGAGGACCACCCCATTCCGTTCGTGAGCGTGGAACCGGTACCGGGCTGGACGGTCGCAACCCAGAGCACCACGCTGGCCGAACCGGTCGAGTCAGAGGGTGAGCAGATCACCGAGGCGGTCTCCACGATCACCTGGTCCGCGGACGGCACCGGCATCGAGCCCGGCCAGTTCCAACGGTTCCCCGTGTCGATGGGCCCTCTTCCCGAGGACGCTGACGCACTCGAGTTCAAAGCCATCCAGACCTACGACAACGGTGACGTCGTCCGTTGGATCGAGGCCACGCCCGCGAGCGGCGAGGAGCCCGAGTTGCCCGCCCCCGTGCTGACGCTCACGGCCGCCGGCGGCGAGGGGGGTGACCACGCGGCGAGCACCGACACCACCGTGGCGGCGGACCAGGGTGCCACCGACAGCGCTGCGGCGGAGGCCACCTCCGCACAGGACGACGCCGACTCGGCCACCACCCTGGCCACGATCGGGCTCATCGTGGGCGCGCTGGGGCTGATCGCAGGAGTCAGCGCCATCGTGCTCGGCCGCAGGAAGAGCGCGGCCGCGTGATGATCACCTGATCGGAGCGCTCCCCCTACGTCATGGTCGGGGCGGAGCGCGCCGATCGGGTCCCGACACGAGGGCGCCTGGCACCATGGCCGGGTGGGCGAACCGAACGATCCGTCCGGCCTGGATGCCCTCGTGGCCGCCACGCCGCCCGGCCGCGACCGTGTCGTCGACCTGTTGCGGGCGGCCAGCATCCTGCTCGTGGTCTCGGGGCATTGGCTGATCGCCACCGCCGTGCGGGTGGACGGCGACCTGCGGGGCACCAACGCCCTCGCCGTGCTGTCGTGGTTGCGACCGTTGACGTGGGCCTTCGAGGTGATACCCGTCTTCTTCGTGGTCGGGGGTTTCGCCAACCTCCGCTCGCTTCGGCCCGACGCGCCCGGCGCCGTCGACGTCGACGTCGGCACCTTCGTCGCGGTGCGGGCCGAGCGCCTGCTTCGCCCCACGGTGCTCTTCGCCGCTGTGTGGTTGCCACTGGCCGCGGTCGCAGTCCGGATCTCCGACCGGCTCCGGGGCAACGGATCTCCAACATTAGCCCGCCCACGTTCGCCATCCTGGTGCTGGGGGTGGCGCAGGCCGCTCTTCTGCTGGCCGCCCACCGGCCGCTGTCGGCCTGGCTCCAGCGGCCACGGGCTGGCGGGCCACGATCATCGTCAACCTGGCGGTGCTCACGATCTTCCTCTGGCACCTGACCGCCCTCATCACCGTCGGCGTCGCGTTGCTGGGGCTCGGGCTCGCCGTCCCCGAGGTCGGGACGGCCGCCTGGTGGCTCGAGCGGCCCGTGTGGCTGGCCGGGTCGGCGGCCGTGCTGCTGGGGATCGTCGTCGTCGCCTCGCCGGTCGAGCGCCTGGCGGTCGCTACCCCCGCCGCGGGCCACCTCGTTCGACGGGTGGCGGGAGCGTTCTCGGCGGTGGCGGGCCTCGCCGGTCTCGCCCTGGCCGGGTTCGCCGAGCCCTTCGAGGCCGGTCGACGCGACCTGCTGGGCCTCCGGCTCAGCCCCGTCGCGGCCCTGGCCGCACTCGTTCTGGGATGGCTCCTGGCCCGCTCACCAACGAGCGGCCGGGGCCGGAGGCGCACGTAGCCGTCATCGACGGGGACGTGCGGTCCGAGCCTGCGTTCGAGCGGACCGTCGCGCACGTGTGATGGTGGGCCGGGGAGGATTTGAACCTCCGTAGGCTATGCCGACGGGTTTACAGCCCGTTCCCTTTGGCCACTCGGGCACCGACCCTGGAGCGCATGACCCTACCGCCTGTAGGGTCCGGTCATGCCAACGTTCGACGTCGTCTCCGAAGTTGACGCCCAAGAGGTCCGCAACGCCGTGGACCAGGCCGGCCGTGAGTTGGCGCAGCGCTACGACTTCAAGGGCACCAACTCGCGCATCGAGCTCGGCGACAACGAGATCACGCTGCACACCGCCAGCGAGGACCGCCTGACCGCCCTCACCCAGCTACTCGAGGAGAAGCTGGTGAAGCGCAAGGTGAGCCTCAAGGCGCTCGATTTCGGCACCGTCGAGGATGCGTCGGGCGGCACGGTGCGCCAGGTGATCACCCTCGCGGCCGGCATCTCGTCGGACAAGGCCCGCGAGCTCAACAAGTTCATCAAGGGCCTCGGACTCAAGGGCGTCCAGTCACAGACCCAGGCCGATCAGCTCCGCGTGAGCTCGAAGAAGCGCGACGACCTCCAAGCGGTCATGGGCGCGCTCCGCGAAGGGGACTTCGGCATCCCGCTGTCGTTCACCAATTTCCGCGACTGACCCTCGCCCCGTTCCCGAGCGGTCGGGAAGTGGGTCAGCCGCCCAGCGACGAGTGCGCAGGACTACCGTCTGGGCCGTTGGATTTCGTGGGGAGCACATCATGGCGAGGCAGAGTCGAATGAGCGCCGACGGTGCCGTGGAGGTCCGAGATGGGCGGCGCCGACCGCGCCGGCGGGCCGTGGTGGGCGCGACGGCGCTGCTGCTCGGGGTGGTGGTCCTCTCTGCGCCTCCCGCCGCGGGAGCGAGTGGCGTGGTGCCCGGCTTCGTGCGGTCTTGGGGGACCATCGGTTCCGGCGCGGGTGAGTTCAACCGTCCCGAAGGCATCGCCACGGACTCCAGCGGCAACGTGTACGTCGTCGATCGCGGTAACGACCGGATCCAGAAGTTCGATTCCAGTGGCAACTTCCTCACCAGCTGGGGCACGGCCGCCGGCAGCGGTCACCTCGCCGACCCGCTCGCGGTGTCGGTCGACGCCGGCGGCACGGTCTACGTGCTCGACAGCGGGAAGGTGCTCCGGTTCGGATCCACCGGCACGTTCATCGGCTCGTGGACCGGCTCGCTGGTGAACCCGTTCGACCTCGCCGTCGACGGTGCCGGCAACGTGTTCGTGCTCGACACGAACTCCGGCTCACCGAGCCGCGCCATTCGCCGCTACTCCTCCGCCGGCGTCCTGGCCATCCAGTGGAACGTGCTCCTGGCCAGCTCCACCGTCGGGGTTCGTCCCGACGGTACCGAGGTCTACGTCGGTGAGACCCACTTCGAGGTGGGCACGACGCAGGGCAGCGTGCAGCGGTACAGCGCGACCGGCACCAGCCAGGGCGAGATGGGCATCGTGCACGGCTGGGGCTCGCAACTCGGCATCGGTGTCGGCAGCGACAACATCGTGTACGTGTCAGACAGCGAGAGCACGTGCCAAGGCTTCCCGTGCAACGTCTCCCACGGGGTCACGTCCTTCACCTCCGCAGGCGCGGAGCTGGGCGACTGGGGCGGGAAGGGCTCGGCCAACGGGCAGTTCCTGTCGCCTGGCGACGTGGCCCCGGGACCGAACGGGACCGTCTACGTCGCCGACACGGGCAACAACCGGGTCCAGCAGTTCTCCTCGGTGCCCGGGCTGTCGATCACCAAGTCCGCCGACCAGACCACCGTCCTCGCCGGGGACGACATCGACTACCACCTCACCGTCACCAACACCGGCAACGTGGATCTCACCGGCGTCACCGTCACCGACACCAACGCCCCTGACTGCGCCGAGACCACCGGCAGCCTCGCCATCGGCGCCCACACCACCATCGACTGCACCTACACGACGGTCCTCGCCGACGGTGGCACCTACACCAACACGGCCACCGCCGACTCCGACCAGACCACCCCGGCCACCTCCAACCAGGTCGACGTCACCGTCACCGCGCCCACGTGCCGCGGGGAGACGGTCACCGTCGCCCTCGCCGATGGAGCCACCCCCACCATCGACGCCGACGTGATCCTCGGCACCGCCGGCGACGACACCGTCGACGCCCTGGCCGGCGACGACCGGTTCTGTGGGCTCACCGGTGACGACGCATTCGTCGGTGGGCCAGGCGCCGACATCGCCTTCGGCGGGCCCGGGGCGGACACCCTGTCGGGCGGCGATCGCGGCGACCTGCTCGTGGGCGGGTCAGGAGCCGACGTCGTCCGGGGCGGCAACGGCGCCGACACCCTCAACGGCCGCGGCGACGACGACCTCCTCACCGGCGGCAACGGCGCCGACACCCTCAACGGCGGCGCCGGGACCGACATCTGCCGGGGACGGGCCGGCACCGACATCGGCCTCGCGTGCGAGACGAGCACCGGGATCCCGTAGTCGACGGCGGGCGCGGGAAGCCCAGCCGCGGAGCCGACAGCGACGCGTCGTAGTAGCCGGAGTGGATGTAGACGCAGGGGACGCCGGCGCGGTGGAACATGTCCACCTTGCGGCGGTCGTCCTCGAAGGCGAGGCGGAGGTCGAAGCCGTAGTCGCGGCGCTCCTCCACCCTGCGCTGCTTGAAGTGCCGGGGGGCCATGCAGTCCGCGTGCTCCCGCATGACGAGCAGGTCCCAGGGCCCCCAGTCACAAGACCCAGGCCGACCAGCGCCGGGGCAGCTCGAAGAAGCGCGACGACCTCCAAGCGGTGATGGCCGCCCCCCGCGAGGAGGACTTCGGCATGCTGCTGTCGTTCACCAACTTCGGCGACTGACGCTGGTCGCTTTGACGGCGCCGCCAGATCAGCGGTCGAACAGGTGGGCGACGTCGAGGGTGAATCCGGGCAGGATCGGCGTGGTCAGCTGGTCACCCGCGGACACCTCGAAGGTGACGTCGAATCGGGGGGTGGCGGGTGCCGACCGGCGGTGGACGACGACCCGATCGGCCTGGGTGTCGACCAACCACAGCTCGCCCAGCCCCGCCGCCTCGTAGCCCCGCTTCTTGGTGCCGACATCGAAGCGCCAGGTACCGGGCGAGCGCACCTCGACCGCCAGGTCAGGCGTCCCGTCGAAGCGCTTCGGCCCGGGCAGCCGCGACGGTGACGCCCACCACAGGTCGGGCAGGTAGACGTTGCGATCGCCGACGGGCAGGTCCATCTGCAGCCCCGGCCGACCAACGTGGCGGTGCGCACGGCTGAACAGCTCGAGCTCGGTGGCGAGCCAGAGGATGATGTCCTGGTGCCGGCGGCTCGGTGCATTCACCACGATCTCCCCGTCGATCAGCTGCGTGTGCGACTGTTCGCCAGGGAGGGCGAAGAACTCATCCACCGTGAGGCGGTCCTGCGGGTGCGCGGTCACGGCCATGCGCGGGACGGTACCCGCGAACCCCGCGTGGCGACAAGGGTCAAGATGGCCATCGAACACGAAGAGCCGGTCACCAACCCAGACCACCGCCGGGCCCTTGCGGGGACTCAGCCCTACCCCGTCCACCGGGCCGGCCACCTCGGGCGGAGCCGCGGAACCACAGCCCACAACCAAGGCAGCCATGACCAGGAGGGCGACGACCCTCCCACCCCGCCAACCAGCCGAAACGGTGCCTCGGGCTCATGCGTCCTCGGTCGCCGGCCGGAACAGACGGCGCCGGCGCCACGCGAGCGCGAGGAGGGGCAAGAGCGGGAAGACGATCACCGCTATCACCGGATGCGGGTCGACGAGACGCAACAACGCCCAGCCCGTCTCCGCGAGATCGTCGTCCTCCCGGCCGGCCCGGCGCCCTGGCCCCCCGGTGCCACGAAACCCGAGTGCCGCCTCCTCGACCGAGACGCCGTACAGGTTGGCCTGGGACTCGAGGCCGATGCGATAGCCCGCCTTCCGCTCCTCCACCGTCTGTGGCGCTCAATGCCGGTGGCGGGCCCCGGCCTCAGGATACGCGGCTCAGGCGAAGAGCCGACAGCTACGCGTCGTAGTAGCCCGAATGGATGTAGATGCAGGGGATGGCCTCGCTGTGGAACATGTCGACGTTACGTCGGTCGTCCTCGAAGGCGAGGCGCAGGTCGAACCCGTAGTCGCGTAGCTCCTCCACCGTGCGGCGCTTGAAGTGCCGGAACGCCATGAGGTCGTCGTGCTCGCGCATGACGAGCAGGTCCCACCGGAGCTGGTAGCGGTCGAGCCACCCGAGCGTCTGGGGCTGCACGCGGATCGGGCGGGCGGTCAGCAGCACCACCCGCAGACCGGCGTCGAGCAGGTCGAGCAGGCGGGCGACCTCGTCGATCAGCGGGTCGTCGCCGCACGCACGGAAGAACGCCTCCCAGTCGCGCCTCGGGTACTCGAGGTAGTGCTGGCGTCCGGCGGCGTCGGACAGCACGCCGTCCATGTCGAACACCACCGCGGGGCCGGGTGCCACCAACCCGTCGCGCCACCGCCAGTTGTCCCACTCGCCGGGACTGCTCGGGGGCCAGGCCAAACCCTGCTCAGTCCTCCTGGGGCATGGCGGTGGCCCGGTCGCGGATCTCCTGTACCACCGAGGCGTCGGCGAGGGTGGTGGTGTCGCCGAGGGTGTGGCCGTCGGCCACGTCGCGAAGCAGGCGGCGCATGATCTTGCCGCTGCGGGTCTTCGGCAGGTCGGGCACGAAGATCACCGTCTTGGGCTTGGCCGTGGGGCCGATCTTCTTGGCCACGTGCTGGCGGAGCTCCTCGCCCAGCTCGGGCGACGCCTCCTGGCCGCCCTTCAGGATCACGTAGCCGATGATGGCCTGGCCCGTGGTGGGGTCGTTGGCACCAACCACGGCCGACTCGGCCACCGACTGATGGTCGACCAGTGCGGATTCGACCTCGGTGGTCGACACCCGGTGGCCCGACACGTTCATCACGTCGTCCACCCGGCCGAGCAGCCACAGGTAGCCGTCGTCATCGATCTTGGCGCCGTCGCCCGCGAAGTAACGGCCCGGGTACTTGCTCCAGTAGGTGTCCCGGTAGCGCTCGGGATCGCCGTAGATGCCGCGGAGCATCCCCGGCCAGGGCTTGGTGAGCGTGAGGTAGCCCCCACCCCGCTCGATGGGCACGCCCGCATCGTCGACCACCTCGACCCCGATGCCCGGAAGGGGGAAGGTGGCCGAGCCCGGCTTGGTGACGGTGACCCCGGGGAGCGGCGAGATCATCTGCGCGCCGGTCTCGGTCTGCCACCACGTGTCGACGATGGGGCAGCGCTCGCCACCGATGTGGGTGTGGTACCACATCCACGCCTCGGGGTTGATGGGCTCGCCCACGGTGCCGAGCAGGCGCAGGGTCGACAGGTCGTGGCCCGCCGGCTCCTGGTGGCCCCACTTCATGAAGGTGCGGATGGCAGTGGGCGCCGTGTAGAGCTGGGTGACACCGTAGGACTCGACGATCTGCCACAGGCGGTCGCGACCGGGCGTGTCGGGCGTGCCCTCGTAGATCACCGACGTGGCGCCGTTGGTCAGCGGCCCGTAGACGATGTAGCTGTGGCCGGTGACCCAGCCGATGTCGGCGGCACACCAGTACACGTCGGTCTCGGGCTTGAGGTCGAACACGTACTTGTGGGTGAACGCCACCTGCGTGAGGTAGCCGCCGGTGGTGTGCATGATGCCTTTGGGCTTGGCCGTCGTGCCCGAGGTGTAGAGCAGGTAGAGCAGGTCCTCGGACTCCATGGGCTCGGGTGGGCAGTCGGTCGACGCGTCGGCCATCAGCTCGTGGTACCAGTGGTCGCGCCCGTCGACCATGGCGACGTCCTGGCCCGTGCGCTGCACCACCACCACCGACGTGACGGTGGGGGTCTGCACCACCGCCTCGTCCACGTTCACCTTGAGACCCGAGGCGCTCCCACGCCGGTAGCCGCCGTCGGCGGTGATGACCACCGCGCACTCGGCGTCGTTTATGCGGTCGACGAGCGAGTCGGGCGAGAACCCGCCGAAGACCACCGAGTGGGCGGCACCGATACGGGCGCACGCCAACATGGCAACCGGCAGCTCGGGGATCATCGGCATGTAGATGGCGACACGGTCACCCTTGGTGACGCCGAGCCCCTTGAGCACGTTGGCGAACCTACGAACCTCGTCGTAGAGGTCGGTGTAGGTGAGGGTGCGGGTGTCGCCAGGCTCACCCTCCCAGTGGTACGCCACCTTGTCGCCACGGCCGGCGTCGACGTGGCGGTCGAGGCAGTTGTACGACACGTTGAGCTGCCCGCCCAGGAACCACTTGGCGAACGGCAGGTCCCACTCGAGGACCGTGTGGAAGTCGCGGCTCCAGGTCACCAGCTCGCGCGCCTGGCGCGCCCAGAAGGCCTCGTGGTCGCGGTCTGCCTCGTCGTAGAGCGAGCGGTCGGACACCAGAGCGTTCGCCACGAACTCCGGCGACGGCGGGAAGGTGCGGTCTTCGACGAAGTAATTCTCGATGGTCGGTTCGGACATCGTGTCGAATCCCCCTGGTGCGGATGATCTGTCGGGTGCGGTGCGATCCTAACGGTCTCTACATGGGCTGCTTCGACGCCCGATCGGCTTCGCCGACCGGTACCGGCCCGGTGTGGTCGGGCGATCGACGGCGGCACGTCGCCAAACGCGCGGCGGCGCTCAGGATCGCTGCGCTCGGGCCGACGGGAGGGCCATGGCGAATCCTGGGAATGGGACAAGGACCCGGCGCGGCGCGCTCATGGACGGGCCGGTGCTCGATGTGCGGGACCGGCCCCTGGCGGCCGACCACTTCGCCGTGCTCGCGGCCCACTCACCCGACCTGATCCTGCGCCTCGATGACGGCGGTGTCGTCCAGCAGGCCTCCAGCCGATCCGAGAGCCTCATCGGCTGGGCACCCGGTGCCGTCGTCGGGAGCACGCTGGAGAGCCTCGTCCACCCGGATGACCGGCCCGCCTGTCGAGCGGCTGTCGCGGCGGGCATACGGGGCGCCCGTGACGGGGCACGCCTTCGCCTCACCCGACGACGTGGGGGCTGGGTCTGGTGCGAGGCCTCGCTCCGGGCCACCCGCCACCCCGGGACCGGCGACATCGTCGATCTGCTCATGACGCTGCGCGACGTCTCCGCCCGCCACGAGGCCGAGGCTCGCCTCGCCCACCTCGTGCACCACGACGCCCTCACCGGGCTCCCGAACCGGCGCCTCCTGGTCGAGCGACTCACCGCGGCCGTCGACCGCTCGCGACGGGCCGGTCAGGCCGTCAGCCTCCTGTTCTGCGACCTCGACCGGTTCACCTCGGTCAACCAGAGCAGCGGTCACAGTGCCGGGGACGAGCTTCTCCGGCGGGTGGCCCGACGCATGGCCACTGCCCTTGGGCGGGCCGACCAGCTGTACCGGGTCGGTGGCGACGAGTTCGTCGCCGTCTGCGAGGACACCGACGAGCCCGGAGCCGTTTCGGCCGCCGAGATCCTGCGCCGGGCCATCGAGCAGCCGTTTGCCCTCACCGAGCAGCACGCCTACGTCTCGTGCAGCATCGGAGTGCGCGTCATCGCCCCGAGCGAACGGGTGTCGCCCGAACGGGTCCTCAGCGAAGCCGACAGCGCCATGCGACGAGCCAAAGAGGCCGGTGGCAACCGCGTCGTCACCTTTTCGACAGAGTTGCACCGACGCCAGTCCAGACGGCGCGAGCTGGCCGACGGGCTCCGCCGCGCGATCGCACGCGACGAGCTCACCCTCAACTTCCAGCCCATCGTCGACCTGCTCGACGGCCGCGTCCTCGGCGTCGAGTCGCTCGTCCGCTGGGAACAGCCCGGCGGCGAGCACGTGCGACCGGACGAGTTCATCCCGATCGCCGAGGAGTCCGGCCTCATCGGCAAGGTCGGCGACTGGGTGCTCGACCGTGCGGTCGGCCAGGCGGAGTCCTGGCACTGGGAGGGCATCGAGCTGCCGCTCCTCGCCGTCAACGTCTCCCTGTCGCAGCTCGCCGACGACGGCTTCGTCGAGCGGGTGCGTCGCATCTTGGGCAGCGGCCGACTCGGCCGGACGCATCTGGGCCTCGAGCTCACCGAGACGGCGCTCCTGCTCAGCGGCGAGGCGGGGCTGGCCCGACTGGCCACGCTTCGCCGGCTCGGCGTCCACCTCGCGGTCGACGACTTCGGTACCGGCTACTCGTCGCTCGCCCACCTGAAGGACTTCCCGACCGAGCTCCTGAAGGTGGACCAGCGCTTCGTCGCCGGCCTCGGCCACGACGCGGGCGACACCGCCATCGTCTCGTCGACCGTCGGCCTCGCCACGGCCCTGGGCATGGAGGTCGTCGCCGAAGGCATCGAGCACCGCGCGCAGGTGGCCCATCTTCGCACCATGGGCTGTCGGGCCGGCCAGGGCTTCCTCTTCGGCCGGCCGGCGCCGGGACCGGAGCTCGGAGGGGCCATCCGCCGGGGCTTCGCCGACGTCGTGCGGAACCCGAGGTCCCCATCGGCAACCACGGCGACCCTCGCCCTCGGAAAGGGCGGGGACGGACCGCTCGACGCCCCGGGACGCTGACACCCCCACCCTGAAACCCGGGTGTCGGCACGAACCCCGTCACCGTCCGGTCGAAGGTCTACACCCGGTCCGCAGCGAGCCGTTCACCCATTGCAGGACGCGGAACGCGCCCAGGCCGGACGCGTCGCACAGTGCGTCGGCCTCGGTGATCCGGCTGCGGGCCCGGATCGCCTCGAGATCACCCAGGTGCGCTCGCTCGACCCAGACCCGACGTCCCTCGTCGACCAGGCCGTCGATGCCGTGATCGCCGAGGAAGTCGGCCTGGGCCTGGTCGACGTCCGGCGGGCGCACGGCGGCCAACTGGTCGATCGCCACCTCGACGGTGACGTCCTGCGTGCCGGTCTGGTCGAGCGGCGGTCCGCCCCGCCCGTGGGCGCGGTAGGTGCGGAGCCACTCGTCCTGCGGCCGCCGGCTCATGGCCGCGGTGGTGTCGGCGTAGTCGATCACCACCACACGGCCCCGTTCGACGAGTGCCAGGGCCTCGCCCAGCCACGCCGCCGCCTGCTCCTGCACCGGCACCCGCGCCCCCGTCGGCGCATCGGCCAACGCCCGCAGCGCCTCGGGCGGCTCGGCGACCTCTACGAGCACCTCCTGCCCCTCGTCCACGAAGGCTTCCCTCCACCCGTCGGACGTCCGCTCGAAGAGGCGGAACGCCAGGTTGTCGAGCAGCTCGTTGGCCAGGACCACGCCGCTGAACGGCCGGTCCGGCATGCGCTCGAGCCGCTCGACGTCGTCCGGCTGCCGCGCCCGTTGCGCCGCCGACCGCTCGACCGTCACGTACCGAAGCGCCCCAGAGCACTCGGGCGCGGCCGCCCGCACGGCCCGGGCCAACGTGCCCGGGCCCGCTCCGGCCTCGACCAATGTGAACGGGTCGGGCTCGCCCAGGTCGTGCCACCAGGTGTCGAACGCCCGTGCGATCACCGCACCGAACAACGGCCCGACCTCGGGGCTCGTGAGGAAGTCACCCCGGCGCCCTGCCGTGCCCCCTGTCGCGTAGAACCCCCGCTCACGGTGGTAGAGCGCGCGCTCCACGTACTCGTCGAATCGTTCGGCGCCCATACTCGACGCAATACCTATCGGAATCCGATCGCTATTGCGTCGAGTTCGAGGGGGGTTCGGGGGGGTTCGGGGGGTGTCAGGGTCACTCGGTGCGCAGTGCTTCGGCGGGGCGGCCCCGTGTGGCGATGACGGCAGGGACCAACGCCAGCAGTACTGCTCCTGCGAGGGCACCTGCGGCAACGAGGGCAACCGCCCCCATCGGCACAGCCATCACCTCGATGATGCCCAGGTTCGCCACCGCCACGGTCCAGGCGACGCGCCCGGCCACCACCCCGAGCGTGACCCCCACCACGACGGCCACGAGTGCGATGGCCGCGGCCTGCCAGACGAGCACCCGACGCACCTGACCGCGGACGAACCCGATGGCCCGGAGGGCAGCGAACGACGTCCGGTGGCGGCGGGCCGAGACGATGAGGGCATGGGTGAGGCCGACGGCGCCTAAGAGCGCGAGGAACACGGCGAGCGCCAGGAAGACCCCGTCGAGGGCACCGAGATTCGCCAAGCGGCTCGGGGGCCGGGGATCGGCGTAGCCAGGGAACGCGTAGCCCAGCTCAACGAGGTCACGCTCGAGCGCCGGCGCGTCGACGCCTTCGCGATACCGGATGATCAGCTTCTCTTGCACCTCCCCCCGGACCAGGCTCCTGAGGGCGGGAACCGTGAGGAGCAAGCCGTTGCCCGGCTCGACGTTGTCGTCGACGAGCGGGACGATGGCTTCGCCGACGACGGTGAGCTCCTGGTTGTCGCCGTCGGCGCCGACCGCCACGACGCGATCACCGATGGCCACGCCTGCCTCGCTCATCAACGTCGCACCCAGCGCCACCTCGTCGTCGGCCCGAGGAGCCCGTCCGGCGAGAACGGTGAAGTCGGTTACTCCCACACGGTCTTCGATGCCGAAGGCCTGCACGCGACCTCCATCGTCGAGATCCACCGACCCTCCCACGAGTCGAGCGACGGCGTCGATCCGCTCGTCCTGGGCGATCGTCTCGATCGCGACGTCGGCGTCACCCTCGTAGAAGTCAGGCATGGAGCTCCACGTCCAGCCGTAGCGCTCGGGCCGCGCCATGGTCTCGTCGAGGGAGGCCGAGAACGTGACCACCGCCACAACGCCGATCACCGCGAGCGACGCGCCGGCCAGCGCCGACCTCACGGGCACCCTCGGCCGTGCCGATCCACCCTCGTACGCGAGGCGGAGGCCGATGACCGCCGGAGGCGGAAGCCCGAGCCGTGCCGCGCCTTCGGCCGCCTGCGACGGTCGCGTCACCACGCGGTTCGCCACCACACCCTCGACACTGCGGCTGACGACGTAGGCCCACGCCATGGCGAAGAGCGCGATGGCCAGCGCCCCACCCACCAGGACCACCAGGTCGGCCGAGAGGCCGGGGTCAGGCTCGATCCGTCGCCCCAGGGACACGGGGAACCACGCCGATGCGAGGTAGGCGCCGACGGCGCCGGCAAGGGTTCCCACCAACACGGCCAGCGCGATCGGTGCACCGACCGCCTGGGCTCGCTGATGGCGGGTCATGCCGAGGGCGGCGAGCGTTCTCCCCGCCGCCGTCGTCGTCGATGCCGATGCCTGGCGCCGCACACCCTGAGCGGCGGTGGCGAGCCCGGCGATGGCCGCCACCGCGGCCAGGAGGACGAGGACCACGACCACGACGTGGATGGCCGATCGGGCCTCGTTCTCGAAGTCGTCCTCGGTCGAGGCGGCGAGCGCGATCTCGGCCCCCACCGAGGCCCCATCAACGGCCTCCTGGATGGCGGCGATGCCCGGATCGTCGTCGCCAACACGAATCGAGGCGTAGATGACCGTCGAACACACCTCTTCGTCGTACCGGCCGGCGAACGCGGGCGAACCGACGCCAATCGGTCCCGACTCGGCCTCCACGCCTCGAAGGTCGTCGGGCAGAAGCACGCGACCCACCACCTCGAGACGCAGGAGCGGACCGTTGAAGCCGGGGAACTCCGTACCGCCAAGCAAGGCCTCGCAGTCGGCCAGTGCGAAGGTGGGCGCCTCGATCACGTCACCGACGCCGACGCCCAGGAGCTCGGCGGACACCTCGTTGAGGGCCACTTCGTTGGCGGCGCCGGCGGCAGGAAGACGGCCCTCGCGCACCACCGGGCGGTCGATCGTCGAGAACATGGTGTCCTCGGGGCTCGAAAAGATCGTGAAGTCGAACTCGGCGCTCGCCCCGGTCGGAAAGCCGACGGACCCACCGACCTCGTCGACACCGTCGACCTCACGCACCGCCGCCTCGAGCTGGCGCAGCGCATCGGTGGCCGGTGGCAGCGCGTCCTCGCCGCCGCTGCCGAAGACACCGAAGCTGAACGCCGAGTAGTCGCGCGCCGCGGTCTCGTCGAGGTAGCGGTCGACCACCGTGGCGGTCCGTCGAGCGCCACCGGCCAACGCCAGGACCGCGGTCACGACCAGGGCGACGAGGACGGCCAGACCCAGCAAGGACGGCCAGCGCCGCCGCGCCTCGGCGCGCGCCACCAGACGCCCGCCCGCGCCCGAGTCCCGTGTGCTTGCTACCACCGGTTCAGGCTCTCACCGCCGACAAGGGAGTCACCCACACCCCCGGCGGTGGTACCACCCACCCTGGGTCGCCCGCCGCTAGCCGCCGGAGGCGAGGGTGGCGACGTCGCCGAAGTGGGCGACCACGCCGGGGATGACACCCATCACGATGGTGGCAACCACGGTGATGGCGATGGCCGCGGTGAGCGACACCGGCACCTTGATGGGGGTGCGATCGTCGTCGGGCACCGGTTGCATCCACATCACCCGCGCGACGTTCGCGTAGTAGAAGAGCGCGATCACCGAGTTCACGGCGATGATCACGGCCAGCAGCACGCCGGTTCGGGTCGAACCGTCGAGCACGGCGCGGAACACGAAGAACTTGGCGATCCACCCGCCGAGCGGTGGGATGCCGGCCAGGGAGAAGAGGAAGACGGTCATGGTGACCGCGAGGCCCGGCGCGTACTCGAAGAGGCCGCCGAACGACGAGATCTCGGCCGAGCGCGTCTTGCGGGCCACCGCGATCACCACGGCGAACGCCCCCAGGTTCATCGCTGCGTACACCACCAGGTAGACGATGACCGCGGTCAAGGCCGCCGTGCTCGAACCCGGCGTGGCGAGCGGTGCGAGCATGTACCCCGCCTGGGCGATTCCCGAGTAGGCGAGCATGCGGACGATGTTGGTCTGGCGCAGGGCGATCAGGTTGCCCACCGTCATGGTCAGCACGGACAGCAGCACGAAGAACCACTGGTACACGTCGCCGCGTCCCTGGAAGCCCACGAAGACCAGGATCAGCAGCGCCACGAACCCGGCGGCCTTGGAGGCCACGGCGAGGAAGGCCGTGACCGGTGTAGGCGCGCCCTCGTAGGTGTCCGGCGCCCAGGTGTGGAACGGCACCGCCGACACCTTGAAGGCGAAGCCGATGAGCGTGAGGATGATGGCGAGGGTGATCACCGGCACCGAACTGGCGGCCTCGCTGATGCTGGCACCGATCTCGACGATGAGCGTCGACCCCGTGAGGCCGTAGAGCAGCGACATGCCGTAGAGCATCACCGCCGAGGCGAACACGCCCATCAGGTAGTACTTGATGCTGGCCTCGTTGCCCTTGACGTCGCGCTTGCGCCAGCCGGCGAGCAGGTAGGCGGGAATGGACAGCAACTCGAGGGCCACGAACATGGTGATCAGATCGCGGGCCGAGGCCATCACGACCATGCCGAGCAGCGACGACACGAGCAGGAAGTAGTACTCACCCTCGTAGTAGTCGCCTTCGGCCACGTAGTTGGTCGACAGCAGCACCACGAGGTAGCCGCTGACCAGGAACAGCGCCGTGAACACCAGGGCGAAGTCGTCGACGGCATACGCCCCGCCGAACATGATGCGGTCGCCCCCGTCGATGGCCAGGGTGAGCACCGGGACGAGCGCCACCAGCAGGCCGATGCCCGCCAGGGACGACAGCGCCCACTTGCCGTCCTCCTCGGTGAACAGGTCGACGAGGAGCAGCGCCACCAGGGTGCCCACCAGGACGAACGCAGGCGCGAGCGCGTGGAAGTCGAGCGAGGGCGCGACGAAGCCGTCGACCTGGGCCACGAGCAGGGCGGTCACGCGCTCAGCCACCCGCTCCGAAGGCACTGAGCGCCTTGGTCACGGCGCCGTCGGTCACCTCGAAGATGAGGTTGGGATAGAGGCCGAGCACCAGGATCAACAACAGCATGGGCGTCCAGGCCACGAGCTCGAACGGGTTGGCATCGGGGATCGCGTCGTTCGCGAACTCGTCCTTGGGCGTGCCGAAGGCGACCCGTTGGTAGAGCCAGAGCAGGTAGCCCGCAGCCAGCACGGTGCCGATCGCGGCGATCACCATGTACACCCGGAAGGTGACCTCGGACATTCCCGCGCCCGGGTTGTAGGCCGAGAGGACGGCCGGGAACTCGCCCCAGAAGCCGGCGAGGCCGGGAAGGCCGAGGGAAGCCATGACGCTGAACCCGAGGATCCAGCCCATGTGGGGCGCCTGCACGAGCAGGCCACCCAGGCGCTTGATCTCGAGGGTGTGGAACCGGTCCTTGGTCGAACCGGCGAGGAAGAACAACATGCCGGTGATCAGCCCGTGGGCGACCATGCCGAAGATGGCTGCGTTGAAGCCGAAGTCGGTGAGGGTGGCGATCCCGAGCATCACGAAGCCCATGTGGGCGACCGACGAGAAGGCGATCAGCCGCTTCATGTCGGTCTGGGCCAGGCAGCACAAGGCGCCGTAGATGATGCCGATCACCGCCAGCAGGCCGATCCACGGCGCCCATTCGGCGGCGGCGTCGGGCAGGATCGGGATGGCGATGCGGATGAAGCCGTAGGTGCCGAGCTTCAGCAGGACGGCGGCCAGGATCACCGAACCGACCGTCGGCGCCTCGGTGTGGGCGTCGGGCAACCAGGTGTGGAACGGGAACATCGGCACCTTGATGCCGAAGCCGAGGAACATGCCGCCGAAGACGAGCAGGCCGGTGGTTCGGGCGAGGCCGGCGCCGCCGAGCTCGGCGAGGACGGGGATCGAGAAGCTGCCCTGCAGGAAGTAGAGCGCGAGGAACGACACGAGCATCAGCGCCGAGCCGAACAGGGTGAACAGGAAGAACTTGATGGCGGCGTACTGGCGGTTCGGTCCGCCCCAGACGCCGATCATGAAGTACATGGGCAGCAGCACGACCTCGAAGAACACGAAGAACAAGATGAGGTCCTGGGCGCAGAAGGTTCCCACCATCCCGGTCTCGAGGATGAGTACGAGGATGAGGAACGCCTTGGGGTTGCGCGGCTCCGGGAAGTGGTTCCAGGAGTAGATGATGCAGAGCGGCACGATCAGCAGCGTGAGGGCCAGCAGTGGCAGCGAGATGCCGTCGACACCGACGATGTAACGCGAGTCGATCACGTCGATCCACGGGCGGTCGACCACGAACTGAAGCGTCCCTGTGGCGTCGTAGTCGAAGTTCGCGAGGATCAGCACGCCCATGGCTGCCGTGGCCAGGGACGTGACCAGGGCGATCATCTTGTGCGTCTCCTCCTGGGCCCGCGGGACAGCCAGCATCACGGCTGCCCCCACGAGGGGGAGGAAGATGGCGAGGGTCAGGCCCCAGCTATCGAGGAAGTCGACCATGGTGGTGTGCCTCAGCTCCTAAACGATGATCACGAAGATGCCGGCGATCAGGACGACGCCGCCGAACAGCAGGGCGGCGTAGTCCCGGATCTTCCCGGTCTGGATGCCACGGAGAAGCTGGCCCGACCCCTCGGCGGTGTGGCCCGAGGCGTTGACGGCGCCGTCGATGGCGCCCTGGTCGACCCAGCGGTACAGCAAACCGGCGAGGAGGCGGGCCACCGTGGCCACACCGTTCACGACGCCGTCGAGCACGTGCTGGTTGAACCAGTACGCCGCCCGGGCCACCGGGCCTTTCACGCCCGCCACCACACCGTCGGTGTAGAGCGCGTCGAGGTAGTACTTGTTCTCGAGGAACGTGTAGCCGGCGTGGGCCGCCCGGCTGCGCTCGGTGAGGCCGTGCGGTCCCTTGTCCCTGAAGTAGTAGAGGTAGGCGAGCGTGATGCCCAACAGGGCGATGAGGGTCGAGGCGATCGCCAAGGGCAGCGAGAACTCGGGATGGTCGATGGCGGGGAAGCCGTAGAGCGGCTCGATCCACTCCTCGAATTTGAGCTCGAGGCTGTCCGGGGCGATCGCCGCAGGCAGGTTGACGATTCCCAGGAAGAGGGCGAAGCCCGCGAGGATTCGCAGCGGCCAGAGCATGACCGGCGGTGACTCGTGGGGCGTGCCAGGGCCCCGGTACTCGCCGAAGAACGTGAGCCAGATCACCCGGGTCATGTACGCGGCGGTGAGCAACGCGGTGATCCCGCCGAACACCAGGATGAGCGTGTAGGGCTGCTCCTGGCCCTGCTGGGCGCCGGCAAGGATCTCGTCCTTCGACCAGAAGCCGGCCAACGGCGGGATGCCCGCGAGCGCGATCGAGGCGATGAGGAACGTGACGAACGTGGTGGGCATGTACTTGCGGAGCCCCCCCATGTCCTTCTTCATGTCGAAGGAGTGGTGGACGGCGTGGCTCACCGAGCCGGCACCGAGGAACAGGCATGCCTTGAAGAAGGCGTGGGTGAAGAGGTGGAAGATCGCCGCCGTCCAGGCGCCCACGCCGAGGGCCGCCACCATGTACCCGAGCTGGCTGATGGTGGAGTAGGCCAGCACCTTCTTGATGTCGCGCTGCACGAAGGCCAGGCAGGCCCCCATCAGGGCGGTGAACCCGCCGATGAAGGCCATGTAGTTCAGGCCGCTGGTGCCGATCGACAGGCCCTCGAAGAACACCGGGTAGAGGCGGGCGATGAGGAACACCCCGGCCACGACCATCGTGGCGGCGTGGATAAGCGCGGACACGGGCGTGGGTCCGGCCATCGCGTCGGGCAACCAGGTGTGCAACGGGAACTGGCCGCTCTTCGAGGTGACCGCCGCCATCAGGCAGAGGGCGGCCACGAGCATGACCAGGTGGCTCATGGTGCCGTCGAGGGCGGCGATGTTGGTGTCGATGATGCCGAAGCTGCCGGCGCCGAAGAACAGGATGATCACGCCGATGATGAGGCCGACATCGCCCACGCGGTTGGTGATGAAGGCCTTGAGGGCGGCGTCGCTGTTCGCCTTCTCTTCCCACCAGTGGCCGATGAGCACGAAAGAGCAGACACCCACGAGCTCCCAACTCGTGAGCAGCTGGATGGTGCTCTGGCTGATCACCAACATGAGCATCGAGGCGGTGAACAGGCTGAGGAATGCGTAGTAGTGGGTGAAGCGCCGGTCGCCCTTCACGTACTCGCTCGAGTAGATGTGCACGAGCAACGAGATGGAGGTGACGGTGAACACCATGATGGCGGCGAGGCCGTCCACCAGGGTGCCGGCGGTGAAGGCGACACCGCCCGACTGCCACCAGGTGAAGGAATGGATGACGGGGAGCACGACGGCATGCTCCTCACCGCCCGCGGCGCCGAAGAGCGCCGCGAGCGCGTGCTCACCACCCTCACCGGCGGTGGTGACCCGGTTGATCCACTGGACGAGAACGCCGACGGCGGCGACCCACGACAGCGCGACTGCCGCGATCCCCACCAGCGAGCCACCGCGGGCCATGCGCTTGCCGAGGAACAAGATGACGAGGAACGAGGCCGCCGGGAGGGCGGGGATGATCCAGGCGTGGTCGAGGAAGAACACGGTCAGCCCTTCATGAGATCGACGTCGTCAAGGTCGATGCTCGCCCGGTTGCGATAGATGAGTAGGACGATGGCGAGGCCGACACCGACCTCGGCGGCAGCCACGGCGATGATGAAGAGGGCGAAGACCTGGCCCCCGATGTCGTCGTTCATGGCGCCGAAGGCCACCAGGTTGATGTTGACGGCGTTGAGGATGAGCTCGATGGACATGAGCACCATCACCGCATTGCGGCGGGCCATCACGCCGTACACGCCGATGCAGAACAGCACGGCGGCGAGCAGCAGGAACTGGTTGAGCAGCACGGTGTCAGTCCCTCCTGGCCACGACGATGGCGCCGACCAGGGCGGCCAGCAACAGTACCGAGACCACCTCGAACGGCACCAGGTAGGTGCTGAAGAGCGCGTCGCTCAGCTGCGCCGTGGACGACAGGGTCTCGAGCGGTAGCCGACTGTCCTCGAAGCGGTCGAGCAGCGAGTAGCCGAGGACGGCGAGCAGGAGCACGGCGATGAGCCCGCCCAACCATCGCTGCTCGTTGTCGAGCTCCTGGTCGTCGCCGATGGGGGCGCGGGTCAACATGATGCCGAACAGGAACAGGACGATGATGGCCCCGATGTAGACGAGGATCTGGGTGGTGCCCACGAAGGCGGCGCCGAGGATGAAGTACAGGCCACCCACACCGGCGAGCACGAGCACCAGGTAGAGCGCCGCGTGCACCACGTTCTTGGTGGTGACGACCCGCAGGGCGGCGCCGACGATGACGGCGGCGATGAGCCCGAAGGCGATGTTCTGGGCGACCAGCAGGTCGGCGGCGACGATCACCGGGACCGCCTCTTTCCCGCTCCGACGGGCCGCTCGGGCCGCGTGCTTCCCGCTCCGACGGGCCGCTCGGACTGCCTCACCGCGGGATCTTCTTCACTTTTTGCTCGGAGCCGGCCTCGTAGGCCTCGCGGTCGGGCACGGTCTCCATCCACTCGCCGAGGCGCTCCTTGTCGTGGAGCAGGTCGGCGAGGCGCGGCTCGGAGTACTCGTACTCGGGGCTCCAGAACAGGGCGTCGAACGGGCAGACCTCGACGCAGATACCGCAGTACATGCAGAGCGCGTAGTCGATGTCGAAACGGTCGAGGGCGTTCTTCTGGCGAGGGCTTCCGCCCTCGCGACGCGGCGGCGCCAGGTACTTGTGGCCCTCGATGTAGATGCACCAGTCGGGGCACTCACGGGCACACAGCATGCAGACCGTGCAGTTGTCCTCTTTGAGGGCGATGACGCCCCGGGCACGCGGCGCAGGCTCTTCCTTGACGTGCGGGTACTGCACGGTGACGGCCGGCTTGAGCATCGTGCGCAGCGTGACGCCGAGGCCTTTGACGAGTCCGGGGATCTGGGGCATCGCTACAGCACCACCTTGAGGACGCCGGTGACGAGGATGTTGAGCAGCGAGATCGGGATCAGCACCGTCCACGCGAACCGCTGGAGCTGGTCCTCCCGGAACCGCGGGAAGGTGAAGCGGAACCAGAAGATGAAGAACGACACCACCATCACCTTGGCGAACAGGACGAGCGGGCCGATCACGTTGAGCGCATTGCTGTTCAGGTCCATGCCGGGCAGCCACCAGCCCCCGAGGAACAGGGTGGCGGCGATGGCGGCGAAGGCGAAGGCGGTGCCGAACTCGCCGATGAAGAAGAACAGGAACCGGAAGCCCGTGTACTCCACCTGGTACCCGCCGACGATCTCGGACTCGGCCACCGGCATGTCGAACGGCGTCTGGGTGAGCTCGGCCTGGACGGCGACGAGGAAGACGGCGAAGCCCACGAACTGGGTGATGATGAAGGGGTTCCCGATGAAGTCGAACCCGAACATGGCGCCGTTGGCCTGCGCCGCCACGATGCCCTGGAGGCTGAGCGTGCCGGCCTGGATGACGACGCCGACCACGGCGAGCACGAGGGGCAGCTCGTAGGCGATCAGCTGGCCCGCGGCGCGCAGGCCACCGAGCAGCGAGTACTTGTTGGCCGACGCCCAGCCCGCCATCAAGATGCCGATCACCGACAGCGACGAGACCGCGAGCGCGAAGAAGATGCCCACGTCGAGGTTCTCGACGAACAGGTCGGGGCCCGCAGGCACCACCACGAAGATCAAGAAGGTGGACAGCACCACCACCAGCGGGGCCATGGCGAAGACCCACCGGTCGGCCTTGTCGGGGAAGATGTCCTCCTTCTGGATGAACTTCACGCCGTCGGCGACGAGCTGGAGCACACCGTGCGGGCCGGCCTCCATGGGGCCGAGCCGGCTCTGCATGTGGCTCATCATCTTCATCAGGAAGACGTAGCCGAGTATGAGGGCCGACAACGGGATGAACGCGAGCACGATGACGACCTTGATGGTGGTCACCTGCCAGTAGGCGAGATCGATCGCCAACGCGGTCGCGGTCACCGGTCTATGTCCCCGAGGATGAAGTAGAGGCTGGCGAGGATGGTGATGACATCGGGCACGTAGACGCCCTTCATCACCCACGGGACGATGGAGATGTTGTTGAACGACGCCGAGCGGATCTTCACCCGGAACGGCACGAGGTCGCCCTTGCTCACCACGTAGTAGCCCATCTGGCCGAGCGGGTTCTCGGTGGCCACGTAGGCCTCGCCCGCCGGGACCTTGATGATGCGGGGCACCTTCGCCATGATCGGGCCTGACGGGATGCCGTCGAGCAACTGGTCGACGATGTGGGCCGCCTCTCGGGTCTCCTGCAGACGCACCCAGTACCGGGCGAACGAGTCGCCGTCCGGGTGGGTCCAGACCTTCCAGTCGACCTCGTTCCAGGCGAGGCCCACGGGCAGGTCGCGGCGGAGGTCCCAGTCGACACCGCTCGCGCGCAGGTTCGAGCCCGACATGCCGTACCCAAGGGCCACCTCCCCGGGAATGACGCCGATTCCGCGAGTGCGCGCGTCGAAGATCTCGTTGCCGAGGAGGAGGTCCTCCATCTCGTCACAGAACGTGCGCACCTTGTCCATGGCCGCCTTGGTCTCGGTGATCCAGCCCTTCGGCAGGTCGTCCTTCAGGCCACCGATACGGTCGAAGTTGGGGTGGAAGCGGCCACCGGTGACGGCCTCGATCTGGTTGAGCACGTGCTCGCGGTCGCGGAAGGCGAAGAACACGGGGGTCAGCGCACCGAGCTGCACGCCCATGTCGCCGAGGAACAACATGACGTTGGCGATGCGGCTGAGCTCGAAGAGGACGGTTCGGATCCACTGGGCGCGCGGCGGCGCCTCGACCTCCATGAGCTTCTCGGCGGCGAGGATGAACGGCACCTCGTTGGCGAAGCTTCCCAGCCAGTCGATGCGGTTGACGAGGGTGGTGACCTGGGGATAGGTCCGGACCTCGGTGAGCTTCTCGTAGCCGCGGTGCATGTAGCCCATGACCGGCTCGGCCGAGATGACCTGCTCGCCGTCGAGCTTGGCGATGATGCGCAACGTTCCGTGGGTGGCGGGATGCTGCGGGCCCATGTTGAGGGTCATGCCCTCGGTCTCGAGCTCGACGTTGACGCGCGAGTCGGCCGCCTGCCCTGCGATGTAGGCCAGCTGCTGACGATCGGTGACGGCGGTCATGCCATGCCCCCTGCACCGACTCCGTCGGTACCCCTTCGGGATCCGGGTGTCATCGGCGAAGCTGCTCCGCTCCGCTGCGCCACTTCCCCTGCACCGACTCCGTCGGTGCCCCTTCGGGATCCGGGTGTCATCGGCGAAGCTGCTCCGCTCCGCTGCGCCACTTCCCCTGCACCGACTCCGTCGGTGCCCCTTCGGGATCCGGGTGTCATCGGCGAAGCTGCTCCGCTCCGCTGCGCAGCGTCATTCATCGCCGGGCTCCTCGGCGGGCTCGGTCTCGCCGGGCTCGGTCTCGCCGGGCATGGGCTCGACATCGACGATGCCGGGCCAGGGCTTGACGCGGCGCGCCAGCAGGGGGAAGTCCTTGCGGAGGGGGTTGCCCTCGAAGTCGCCCGGCAGGTAGATCTTCTTCAGCCCGGGGTGCCCCGAGAACGCGATGCCGTACATCTCGAAGGCCTCGCGTTCGTGCCAGTCGGCGCCCGGGTAGACGGGCACCCAGGTGTCGACGGTGGGTGCGTCGTCGTCGAGGTCGGCCTTGAGGGTGATGCCGAAGTGCTCGGTGGGCGATGCCACCCGGGCCAGCACCTGGAAGCGGCCGGTACCCCCGGTGACACCCCAGGTCATCTCGCCGGTGGGCTTGGGATCGGCGCCCTGGGCAACGAGGTCCTCCTGGCTGTCCATGTCGCGGCCGAACGGCGACGGGAGCCAGTCGATGGCCGATAGGAAGTCGAAATAGGTGCAGCCGAGCGCGTCGCGTACCACCGCACCGGCCTCGCGCCACGATGCAGTGGTCACCCGTGCCCACAGGTCGTCGCCGGGGCTGATGTGGGTGTCGACCAGCGCGTCGCCGAGCTCGTGGCCGAGTCGCTCGACGAGCGCCTCGCGCATCGAGTCGGTCGGCGGGGCCTCGGCCGGTGCCTCCTCGGTCGGCATGTCGGCGGGGGCGTCGGTCACGTAGGCACCGGCCCGCCGCCCACCACGATCGGGTCACCCTTCCACCGCTCGGCCATGTCCTCGTGCTTGATCCGCTCCTGGAGCAACACGATGCCTTCGAGCAGGGCCTCGGGGCGCGGCGGGCACCCGGGCACGTAGACGTCGACGGGGATCATCTGGTCGAGACCCTTGGTGACCGAGTACGAGTCCCAGTAGGGGCCGCCACAGTTCGTGCACGAGCCCATGGAGATGACGTATTTGGGATCGGGCATCTGCTCGTAGAGGCGCTTGATGGAGGGCGCCATCTTGTCGGTGATGGTGCCGGACACGACCACGAGGTCGGCCTGTCGCGGGCTCGCCGGGAACGGGATGACGCCGAGACGCATGACGTCGTAGCGGGGAGAGCCGAAGGCGGCGCCCATCTCGATGGCACAGCAGGCCAGGCCCCATTGGAAGACCCAGAGCGAGTAGGTGCGACTGAGGTTGAGCAGATAGGTGAGCGGCTTCGGGATCTTGCCGCTCTCGACTAGACCCACCGGAGCACGCCCTTCCGCCACGCGTAGAGAAGGCCCAGGGCCAGGATCACGATGAACACGGCCATCTCGACGAGGCCGAAGACCCCGTAGGCCTCGAGGCGGGTCGCCCACGGGAGGACGAAGACGGCCTCGACGTCGAACATGACGAAGAGGAGGGCGAACACGTAGTAGCGGATCTGGCTCTGGGACCAGCCCGACCCGACCGGGTCGACACCGGACTCGTAGGTGAGGTACTTCGCGGGCTGTGGCCGCGTCGGGTGCAACAACTTGCTGACGCCGAGCATCGCCCCCACCATGACGCAGGCAGCGCCGGCGAACACCGCCACGGTGAGGTAACTCCGGAGGTAGTCCGACACGGTCGGGCAGCGTAGTGAAACCCATCACATGTGGCCAAAGGCGGGATCTCGCCTCGTGACAAGTTCACAAACTGTCCTTGCTTTTCAATCTATTTCAGTCCAGACTTCCGTGACCTCCCCGCACAGACATCCCGTCCCGAGGAGGGTGCCCATGAGCACCACCGACACACCGCCCGCCCACGCCCGGGCCCACTACGAACCGCCGGCGTTCTCGGCGGGCGGCAACCCGCCGCCCGCCCTCGAGGAATCGCCCGTCGCCACCTTCGTGGCCACGATCCTGGTGATCCTCACCTTCTTCGCCAGCACCGCCGCCTGGTGCTGGTTCGTGTGTCGCCGCCACGGCGGCGTCGGCTCGTGCGACGTCGGCTGGTTCACGGCCAAGGCACGCTGCCGGCGCTGACCGGCTGATTCGACCCGCCCCTGCCGGCGCCCCTCACGCCCGCTCCGCGTGCGCGACAGAGACCGGCAGGGGTCGCCAGCGGGGTGGGTCGGGCGGAGCGCCACCGCCCGACCCACCCCGTACCCCCGTTGTCCGCCGTTCTCGAACCGGGAGACCACCATGGCCCGAACGCCCCATCGCGACGCCTCCGACCGCGTGTCGCTGGCCGCCTGCACCATCACCGACCACCAGTTGGTCGACCACCTCACAGGTGAACGCCACGAGTTGAACCCCGCCGCCGTCCAGGTGCTGCGCGACCTCGATGGCAACCGGAGCCTCGGCGCGGTCGCCCTCGCCGTCGCCGCTCGCCACCAGATCGACCCCGCCGAGGCCGAGCGCGACCTACGGCGCTTCGTCGACACCCTCGAGGCCGCCGGTCTGGTGCGGGTGCGACGACCCTGGCACCCCCTCTGGCACCCCCTACTGGCCGTCACCGCCCTGAACGCCCCGGCAGGCCTGCCCGCCCGGCGCAACCGTGGCGTCCCTCGCCGCTACCCGCCGACCCTGCGCGGCTGTGCCGCTGGCGCTGCCCGCGCCGGTGGGTCCGTCGTCCTTGCCGCGGTTCCCGCTTCGATCGTCATGGCCGTTGTCGTCGCCCGGTTCGGCGCGGGCGCACCGCCCGCGGTCGCGGTCGCCCCGCTGATCCTGGTCCTGATCGCGGTGCTGAGCGTGGCCGCTCACGAGGCCGGGCACCTCGTCGCCGTTCGCGGCGTGGGCGGCCGCGCGGTGTTCGTCGCCGCGACCACCCACCAGGTGGCGGTGACCCACGACGTCACCGACCCGGGCCGGCGGCGGTGCGTCGCGCTCGCCGGGCCGGTGGCGGGCGCGGGCCTCGCATTGTCGGCATGGCCAGTGCTGGCGGCCCTGCCTCGACCGATCGACGGCCTCACCGGCCCTGCCGCGGCCTTGCTCGCCGGGGGCCACCTCGCCTCACTGCTGCCGTGGTTCGCCGACGGCCGTCACCTGTGGGGGGCCGGACGATGACCGCCCGGATCCGGCTGCGGAACGCGTGCCACTCCTTCCCCGCCTTCGAGCTCGGCCCACTCGACCTCGAGGTGGCCGCCGGCTCGATCCATGTGGTGCTCGGCCCGAACGGAGCGGGCAAGACGACGCTCATCGAGCTCGTGTGCGGCCTGCGGGTGCCCACGAGCGGCGAGGTCGAGTTGAACGGCCACCCGCTCGACCCCGACGACGCGTCCCGGTACCGCCGACTGGGCTACGCGCCCGACGGCGAGGACAACGTGCCACCCGAGCTCACCGCCACCGAGCTCTGGGAGCTGTGCGCCGTGCTCCACGGGCGCATCGAGGGCCACGCCACGGCCATGACCGAGCGGGCGGCGCAGATCGCCGAGCGACTGCGGTTCGTCCCGCCGCGACGGCCGATCGGCGAGTACAGCCACGGCATGCGCCGCAAGTGCCAACTCGTGGCCGCCCTGCTGCACGACCCGCCGGCGGTCGTGCTCGACGAGCCCACCAACGGCCTCGACCCCGTCGCCGCCCACGAACTGGGCCGGGTGCTCGCCGAACGGGCGCTCGGCGGCACCGCCACACTCGTCGCCTCCCACGACCTGATGTGGACACTGCGGTTCGCCGACCACCTGTCCATCCTCGACCAGGGTGTGATCGCGGCCCAGGGCGCGCCGGCCGACGTTGCCGGTGGGGCCGAGGCCGTCGAGGCCGTCGGCGAGATGTTCGATCGCTTCGTCGAGGGCCAACGGCGGTGACGGCGAGCGATCCGGCCCGCCCGGCCGTCCAGTGTGCGCGGGCGCCCGCTCAGCACGGCCCCCGTCCGGCGCCTGCGACCTGGGCGCTCAGCCGGCTGGTGGTCCGCCGGTGGGCCGCCACGATGGGCACCACCTCCGGCCGGCTGGTGGGCTCGATCGCGGTCGGGCTCCTACTGGTCGCCCTCGGCGCGCGTCACTTCGTCGAACCGTGGCACCCGGATCGGCTCGCCGGGAGCGGCAGCGTCGGCGATGCCGCGGCCATGCTCCTCGCCGTCACCATCTCGCTCTTCTTCGGCGCGGCGGCCTTCGGGGTCTTCGCCACCCGATCACGCTCGCTTCCCCACTCGCTGTCGGTGCTGCGCACGCTGCCGGTGCCCGCCCGCGACGTCGGCCGTGCCGGCGCGCTCCCGGTGGCTGCACTGGGTGTCGGGCTCGCCATCGCCCTGCTCCCCACGGTCGGCGTCGTCACGACCCGCCTCACCGGTCGGGGCGCACCCCACGCGGTCCTGCTCCTCGGCCTCGTGGTCGCAGGCGGCGCCGCCAGCGGCCGCCTCATGCTCGGCGGCGCCGAACGGGCCCTGCGATGGCCGGGGGCCGCCTCGCTGCGACTGACGGCGGCGTACCTGGCGTGGACCGTGCTCCTCGGGATCAGCCTGGTCGCACCGTCGACCCTGACTCGCTGGACCGACCGCCCCGAGGTGCTGCTCGTGCTCGCCCCACTCGGCTGGCCCTTGTGCTGGTGGGCCCTCGTCGATCCCACCGCCCCTGGGCTGGCCGGAGCGGCGGCGGCGACCACCGGCGTGTGGTGGCTCGCGCGTCGGGTCGACCCGGGCCCAGGCACCTGGGCAAACGCCGGCGCCACCCGCGCCACTCCCGACGTTCGACCGGTCCGCTTCGCCCACCCGTTCCCGGTGGTGCGATTCGAGGCTCGACGCCTCGTACGGAACCCCCGGACCCTCGAGGCCACGGTCGTGTCGGGGTTCTGCGCCCTCCTCGTGGTGGTGGCGGTCGCGTGGATACGCCACCGTTCCCGAGCGGCGGTGGGCGTGGAGGTGGTGGCACTGCTCGGCGCCCAGGTCGTAGCCGGCTTCGCCGTCACCGGTCGCGGGCTCTCCGCGCGACGGCGGCCCGTGGAGGCGTTCCTCGGTCTGTCCGACCGGCGGCATCTGGTTGCCGTGTTCCTCGCCACGCTGGCCCTTGCGGTGATCACGTCCGCACCCGGGCTGCTCGCGGCCGGTCTCTCCCTCCCGGCAGGCGTCGTGTCGGCGTGGATCGGATCACTTCCCCTCTACGTCGCGGTCGGGTTGCTGGTGTCGGTCTCGCTCACCCCCGAACCTGGCAACGGCGCCTCCGAAGCCGGAGCCGTGATGGTCTACGCCGCTGTGTCGGCGGCCGCGCTCACCTTCCTCGACCGTCAGGACCCAGGGGCGGCGATCGCGATCGGGTCGTTGCTGATGGCGGCCCTGCTCGCCGTCGCTGTGGCCGTCGAGAAGCGCCATCGGCGGCCCACGTGAACCGCCGCACCGTGGCGCGACTCGGCGTGGTCGGCCTGAGCCTGACCGCGGCCCTCGTGCTGGTCGCGACCATCACCGGCGCCGCGCGGGTGGGCCCGGTGGTGTTCTGGGCGGTGCATCGCACTGCCGACAGGTCGGGCAGCACCGTGGCGCTTCGCCCCGGGGCCGGGCTCGCCCTCGTCTGGGGCTTCCTCGCCCTCCTCGCGCTGCTCTCCGCCCGACATCAGCGCCGCAGTGAGCCGCCGGGTCGATGACGTGGCGAGCGGCGCATGCCAGAAACGCCGACCGATGCCATTCGGCCAGGCTGCTCCGACAAGGGCGGGCCGACGATGATGTGTACAGATGTGTATTGTGGGGGTCGTGGGACGGACGAACATCGTGATCGACGATGCGCTGGTGGCCAAGGCCAAGGAGCTCTACGGCTTCGAGACGACGCGCGAGGTCGTGGACTACGCGTTGCGCCGCCTCGTCGGTCAGGGCTCACGCGACGGCTTCCTCAAGCTCCGGGGCATGGGGTGGGAGGGCGACCTCGACGAGATGCGCGAGAGTCGGTTCCTCGATTGGTCGGACTAGACACCTCGGCGTTGGTCGAGTTCCTCCGTCAGACCGGTTCGGCCGTGGATCTCGCCGTCGTCAGGCTGCGCCTCGACCCGGATGTCGAGTTGGCCATCACCGAAGTGGTGCTCATGGAGGTGCTCGCCGGTGCCCGCAACCCGGCCGAGGCCACCAAGCTGCGCAACGAGTTGCACCAACTCACGCTGCTCCGACTCGACGCCCTCCGCGACTACGAGGAGGCTGCCGGCCTCTATCGCACGGCCCGTCGCAACGGCGTCACGGTGCGAAAGATGACCGATTGCCTCATCGCTGTACCGATCATCCGGGCGGGGGCCTCGCTGCTGCACAACGACGCCGACTTCGACCACCTGGCCGCGTGCAGTCCCCTGCGCATCGAGCCCGTCGAGGTTCAGGGCGCCTGAGAGTGCCTGGCGTGTCCCACGCGCCGACGGCTCACCGGTGGCCTTCGGGCAGCCAAGCCGAACGGGCGTGCCGGGGACGTCCGGGCTGCCACCGACGCTGGTCGGGTCAGGGGAGCGCGCCGGCCTCCAGGATGGGGAGCACGTCGGCGTAGAGGCCCCGCTTGAGCACCTGGACTGTGCGACGGTCCTTGCCCGTGTGCGCCAGCGCGCGTGCGACCGCGTGGCGCACCACTTCGTCTTCCGGCTGGGCCTCGTCGACGATGCCCTCGGCCAGGCATGCCTCGGCGCCGAAGCGACGGCCGGTGACGACGGCCTCGTGGGCCGCGGCCGCCGACAGGCGAGCCTTGATCAGCGCTGTCATGCCGGGTGCCAGCGGCATCCCCAGATCGACCTCGGGCAGGCAGAAGTAGCCGCGATCGGACCGCATCACGCGGGCGTCGTGGGCCAGGGCCAGCATCGCGCCAGCGGCGAAGGCGTGGCCGTTCATGGCCGCCACGGTGAACATGGGGAACGCCAGCATCCGCCCGAACAGCCTGATCACGTCGCTCACCAGACCGGCGGCGGCGCCCGGGTCGCTCTGGGCGCCCATCCAGTCGAGGTCCAGGCCGTTGGAGTAGAACTTGCCGTTCCCGGTGGTGACCAGGGCGGCGGGCCCCTCTGACGACTCCACCTCGTCGAGCGCCGCGTGCCATGCCGCCAGCGACGTGGGGTTGAAGCGGTTGTCGCCTGCAGTCATCTGCAGCAGGAAGACCTCGTCGCGTCGTTCGAGCTCGATCACCGCTGGACCCGCCGCGCTGGTTGCAGGATCATCGAGTCGACGACGGGCGGCCGTCACCGGAACACCCGGGTGGACCAGTGATCACCGTCACGGGGCGGAGGCGACCAGGACGGGGATGGCGTCGCTCGCGATGTCGAGCAGTGTCTGCGGGAAGAAGCCGACCACCAGGGTGAACGCCAGGCAGATGGCCAGGGCCAGGCCCGCGGCCGCGGGCACCTCGACCGGGGGGCCGTCGAGGCCGGGAGAGGGCTCGTCGCCGTCCGCTGCCCCCATGTACATGCTCACGATGATCCGCAGGTACAGGAAGGCCGACACCACCGCGGTGAGCATGGCGACGAGAGCCAGCCAGTACGAGCTCGCGTCCACCGCGGCGTCGAGCACGTAGAACTTGGCGAAGAACCCCGACGTGAGCGGCACGCCGGCCTGCGCGAACAGGAACACGGTGAACACGAAGGCCAGCACCGGCCGGCTGCCGGCCAGGCCCTTGAAGTCGTCGAGCGAGGTCAGTGCGTCGCCCTTGCGGCTGACGACCGTGATCACGCCGAACGTGCCGATCACCATGAAGGTGTAGGCGGCCAGGTAGAAGAGGGCGGCGGTGACGCCCTGCGCGGTGGCCGCCTCGACGCCGATGAGGATGAACCCGGCGTGGTTGATCGACGAGTAGGCGAGCATGCGCTTCACGTCGGTCTGCACGACCGCCAGGAAGGCGCCCACCACCAGGGTGAGCACGGCCAGCGCGTAGATCACGGGCTGCCAGTCGCTCGAGTAGGTGGCGAAGGTGAGGGAGAAGACCCGGATGAGCCCCGCGAACCCGGCGGCCTTGACCGCCGAGGCCATGAAGGCGACGGTCGGGGTCGGCGCCCCCTGGTACACGTCGGGCGTCCAACTGTGGAACGGGACCGCCGCCACCTTGAAGCCGAAGCCGACGAGCAGGAAGGCCATGCCGGCGAGCAGCGCGGCGTTGCTCAGCGGCACGTTGCCCGCCAGGAACGCGGCGACCTTCACCATGTTGGTCGAACCGGTGGCGCCGTAGACCATGGCGATGCCGTACAGGAAGAACGCGGAGGAGAACGCGCCCAGGACGAAGTACTTGATGCCGGCTTCCTGTGATTCCCGTCGGCGGTTGTGCAGCGCCGCCATGACATAGACGCTGATCGACAGCGTCTCGAGGCCGAGGAACATGACGATGAGGTCGTTGGCCGACGCCATGATCAACCCACCCGAGGCCGACAGCAGCATCAGCACGTAGAACTCGGGGCCGTCGAGGCCCTCTCGCCGCAGGTAGCCGTCGGCCAACAGCGCGACCAGCACCACCGCCGAGCAGATCACCACGGTGAAGAACACCGAGAAGCCGTCGACGCCGATGGCGTCGGCCACGGCGCTGAACGGTCCCTCCCCAGCGGCGTGGACTCGGTCCCACAAGGGCACGGCGGCGGCGATGGCACCGAGGCCGGCGGCGACGGTCCACATGGCGTGGAAGCCCTCGGGGAGGCGCTTGCGCAGCAGCGACGAGATCGTCAGCAACAAGATGGCACCGAGGATCAGGACGACCGCCGGCCACAACGCCGACCAGTCGATGCCCGGTGTCTCGATCGGCGCGGGCGCATCGACCTGGGCCAGCATCGGGAACAGGCTCATTGCCCACCGTCCCCTGGCTCACCCTCGGCTGGCTCGGCGACGGGCTGCGCCGGCGCGGCAGGCGGGCCCTCCACCGACACGGCAGGCTCGCGGTAGTCCGAGAACTCCTCGACGTGGCGGATCAGCACCTCGACCGACGGGTTGATGCGGTCGAGGGCGGGCTTGGGGTAGACGCCGAGGAAGACGATGAGGGCCACCAGCGGCACCATCACCAGCACCTCCCAGCCCGCCAGGTCGCCCATGTCGCGGTTGGCGTCGTCGGTGGGGCCGTGGAACACCCGCTGGTAGGCCCACAACAGGTAGAGGGCGGCGAGGATGACGCCGACCGTGGCGGCGACGGTCCACCATCGGAAGGTGGCGAAGGAGCCGAGCAGGATGAGGAACTCGCCCACGAACCCGTTGAGGCCGGGCAGTCCGATCGAGGCGAACATGACCACGGTGAAGATCCCGGCCAGCACCGGTGCCGCGGTCTGCAGCCCCTTCAGCTCGGAGATCTCGCGCGTGTGGCGCCGCTCGTAGACGAAACCGACCAGGATGAACAGGGCACCGGTGGTGATGCCGTGGTTGACCATTTGCAGGACACCACCGGTGAGGCCCTGCTGGGTGAGCGCGAACGTGCCGACGACGATGAAGCCCAGATGGGCGACCGACGAGTAGGCCACCAGGCGCTTGAGGTCGCGCTGCATGGTGGCCACCACGGCGGCATACAGGATGCCGATCGTGCCGAGCGTGACGAGGAGCGGCGCGAAGTACACCGTCGCCTCGGGGAAGAGGTACAGGCCGAAGCGCAGCAACCCGTAGGTGCCGAGCTTCAACATCACGCCGGCCAGGATCACCGAGCCGGCCGTGGGTGCTTCGGTGTGCGCGTCGGGCAGCCAGGTGTGCACCGGGAAGAGGGGCACCTTGATGGCGAACGCCAGGGCGAAGGCGAGGAAGATCCACCGGGAGGTGACGGTGGCGAGCGCCTGGGTCTGGGCGAGCTCCACCAGGTCGAAGGTGACGGGACCGCCCGTGGCCTTGGCGCTCAACGTGACCAGGCTCAGGATGCCCACGAGCATCACCGCCGAGCCGAACATGGTGTAGAGGAAGAACTTGAGCGCCGCGTAGACGCGATTGCCGTGCCCCCAGCCGCCGATGAGGAAGTACATCGGCACCAGCACGATCTCGAAGAACACGAAGAAGACGAACAGGTCGAGGGCCAGGAAGACGCCGAGGCACCCGGCCTCGATCACGAGCAGCCAGGCGTAGTAGGGCTTGGGGTCGTGGTGGGGTGCGCTCGCGAGCATGGCGATCGGGAACAGGATCCCGGTGAGCACCACCAACAGCAGCGAGATGCCGTCCACGCCGAGGTGCCACGAGATGCCGAGGTCATTGATCCAGGAGTGCTGGGTCTCGAACTGGAACCCCGCCTCACCCGTGTCGAACGCGGCCAGCAGCCAGAGCGTGAGCGCACCGGTGGCCGCGGCGAACAGCACCGCGGTGAGACGGACCAGCTCGGGCCGGCGTCTGGGCAGGAGGGCGACGACGAGCGCGCCGACGCCGGGCAGCACCACGAGCGTGGTGAGCAGAGGGAGGGACGGGCTCATGGTCAGAGGCTCGCCCTCGTGAGGAACCAGGCGACCAGGAGCACGGCACCGATGGCCACTCCGAGCGCGTAGTTGCGGATGTAGCCGGTCTGGAGTCGCCGCAGGCCCAACGAGCCCCCACGGACGAGGGTGGCCACACCGTTGACGGCCCCGTCGATCACCCGGGTGTCCACGAAGACCATGGCGTTGAAGAACGCGGTACCGGGACCGCTGACGAAGGCGGCATAGCCGTCGTTGATGGTCCAGGCCCGGGCGAGGATGTCCCGCTCGAAGAACGCAGCGTCGATCTTGTGGGCCAGATAGGTGCGGGCGGCGACGGTGATGCCGACGAGACAGGCGATGATCGAGATCGCGGCCAACGCGAACTGCTCGGCGCCCGACAGGGTCATCGCCGCCTCGTTGGCCCCCACCACGGGTTCGAGCCAGACCTCGAGGAAGCTGAAGTCCACACCGAACGGCAGGTTGAACAGGCCCCCGCCCACCGCGAACACGGCCAGCACGATCAGCGGCACCGTCATCGTCCACGGCGACTCGTGGGGGTGGATGGCGGCCTCGGGGCTCCCCTCCTCCGCGCCCGCGCCCCAGCGCGGCTTGCCGAAGAAGGTGAGGAACATCAGACGGCTCATGTAGAACGCGGTGAGCAGCGCCGTGACCACGCCGAGCACCCAGAGCACCGGGCTCCTCTGGAAGGCGAAGGCCAAGATGTCGTCCTTCGACCAGAACCCGGCGAACGGCGGGATGCCCGCGATGGCGAGCCACCCGACCACGAAGGTGGCGAAGGTGATCGGCATGTGCTTGCGCAGCCCGCCCATCTTGGTCATGTCCTGGGTGTCGGCCATGCCGTGGATCACTGACCCAGCGGCGAGGAACATGAGGCCCTTGAAGAAGGCGTGCGTGATCATGTGGTACGTCGACGCGATGTAGGCACCCGACCCGATGGCCACGAACATGTAGCCGAGCTGGCTGACGGTGGAGTAGGCGAGGACCTTCTTGATGTCGTTCTGGCCGATGGCGATGGTGGCTGCCAGCAGCGCCGTGAGCATGCCGATCACGGCGATCGTGGTGGGCAGCCAGGCCGACGAGGCGCCGAGCAGCGGGTTGATGCGGACCATCAGGTACACGCCGGCGGTGACCATGGTGGCGGCGTGGATGAGGGCGGAGACCGGGGTCGGGCCGGCCATGGCGTCGGGCAGCCACACGTACAGCGGGATCTGGGCCGACTTGCCGACGGCGCCGACGAACAACAGGGCGGCGATGGCGGTGACCGTGGTCGTGGCCATCGACCCGCTCGCCGGCAGGACGTCGAGGTAGCTCAGCGAGCCCACGGTGAGGAAGGTGAGGAAGATGGCGACCATGAAGCCGAAGTCGCCGATGCGGTTGGTGACGAAGGCCTTCTTGCCGGCGACGGCGTTGGCCTCGTCGGTGAACCAGAACGAGATGAGGAGGTAGGAGCAGAGGCCCACGCCCTCCCAGCCCACGAAGGTGAGCAGGAGGCTGTCACCGAGCACCAGCACGAGCATCGAGAAGACGAACAGGTTCATGTACAGGAAGAACCGGGCGAACCTCGGATCGCCGTGCATGTACCCGATCGAGTACAGGTGGATCAGGCACGCGATGCCGGTCACGAACAGGCACATGCTGATCGACAGCGGGTCGGCCAGTGTGCCGACGTCGACGTGCAGCCCACCGACGGGCAGCCACGTGAAGAGGACGTCGACGACGGTCCGGTCCTCGGCACTCCGACTCAGCAGATCGGCGTACACGCCGAGCGTCGCCAGGAACGATCCGGCCACGGCGATCGTGGCGATGACGCCGGCCACGGGCTCGCCCATGCGCTTGCCGCCGACGAGCAGGACCCCGAAGCCGACCAGCGGCAACAACGGGATGACCCAGACGTAGTCGAGCATCGGCCTGCCCTAACCCTTCAGGACCGAGAGGTCGTCGGCGGTCGAGCCGGGTCGGCGGCGCAGGATGGCCACGATGAGCCCCAGGCCCACCACCACCTCGGCGGCCGCCACCACCAGCACGAAGAACACGACCACCTGTCCACCGATGTCGCCCAGCATCCGGCCGAAGGCGACGAAGGTGAGCGTCACGGCGTTGAGCATGAGCTCGATGCACATGAACATGACCAGGGGGTTGCGGCGCACGAGCAGGCCGAAGGCGCCCAGGCTGAAGAGCACGGCACCGAGCACCAGGTACCAGGTGGGGGTAACGCTCATGTCTCCCGCTCCTGGCGGCTGGGCCGCCGGGCCGCTCGGGCCATCGCTGCGCTCATGTCGCCCGGTCCTCTTCGTCGTCCGCGGTGGCCGGCGCGTTCCGGGAGAGCACCACGGCACCGACCACGGCGATGGTGAGCAGCACGGCGGTGATCTCGAAGGCCAGGACGTAGTCGGTGAACAGCACCGTGGCGAGCTGTTCGATGTTGGGCACGCTGTCCGAGATCGCCTCGGTGGCACCGCGTGCCCCGGTCGCGGCGGTGTTGCCCGCCAGCAGCGCCACCAGCAGCAGCCCGAGACCGGCGGCGCTGAAGATCAGGGCGAGGGGGCGCTGGCCGACCAGCGGGTCGACGGTCAGGTCCTCGGCCTCGTCGACGCCGAGCAGCATGATGACGAAGAGGAAGAGGACGACGATGGCGCCGGCGTAGACGATCACCTGCACGGCGGCGAGGAAGTCGGCGTCCTGGGCGATGAACAGCACGGCGATGCCGAAAAGTGTGGCCACCAGGCTGAGCGCGGCATGGACCGGGTTGCGCGACGCGATGACGCCGATCGCACCGCCCAGCACGATGGCCGCGCTGACGAGGAACACCGCGGTCTCCATCAGTGCTCACCCTCTCCGTCGGGACCGGTGTCCGGGCTGGCGAGGTCGGCGGCCTGGCCCATCTCGGGGGCACGGACGCCGTAGCCCAGCTCGCCGGCCCAGGCCACGCGGTTCTCGTAGGCGGCGTTGCCCGCCGGGGCCGTGGCTCGCATCCAGGCCGAGGTGTGCTCGTCGTCCCCGGGTCGCCAGTCCTCCCACGGCAGCTTCTGGGGCAGGCCGTCGTCGCCGACGAGCAGTTCGTCGCGGGTGTAGATGGCATCTCGGCGGCTGGTGAACGAGAACTCGAACAGCTTCGACTCGGTGATGGCCTCAGTGGGGCAGGCCTCGACGCACAGGTCGCAGTGGATGCAGCGTAGGTAGTTGATCTCGTAGACGAACCCCCACCGCTCGCCTGGCGACACCGGGTCGTCGGGCGGGTTCTCGGCGCCACGCACGTAGATGCAGCGGGCGGGACAGACACCGGCGCACAGCTCGCAACCGATGCACTTCTCCATGCCGTCCTCGTAGCGGTTGAGCACGTGACGGCCGTGGCGACGTTCGGCGATCGGCGCTTTCGCCTTCGGGTACTCGTCGGTGACGCGGTCCTCGAAGAGCTTGCGGAACGTGACGGCGAAGCCGCGGACGTAGTCGAACGGGTCGGCCATCAGCTGAACGCCTCGGTCTCGGACTCGGTGCGCCGCTGTCGTGCCGCGGTGATGGCCCCACTGAGCAGCGAGGCGGCGGCCAGCAGCACGAGCACCGCTGCGCCCAGGACGACGCCGAGGTTCCAGCCCTCGTCGCGGCCGACGCGGAAGGCGCCGAGCAGGAGCAACCAGCCGAGCGCCAGCGGGATGAGCAGCTTCCAGCCGAGGTCCATCAGCTGGTCGTAGCGGAACCGGGGCAGCGTCGCCCGGAACCACACGAAGACGAAGAGGAAGACGAAGAGCTTGGTGAAGAACCAGAGGACCGGCCAGATCCAGTCGGGCCCGAACAGCAGCGGCCCGTTGGGCCCGCCGAAGAACAGGGTGACGATGATCGCCGACATGGTGATCGTGTTCATGAACTCGGCCAGGAAGAAGAGCGCGAACCGGATCGAGCTGTACTCGGTGTGGAAGCCGCCGACCAGTTCCTGTTCCGCCTCGACCAGGTCGAACGGCGGCCGGTTCAGCTCGGCGGTAGCGGCGATGAGGAAGATCACGAACGGCACGAAGCCCGCCGCCCACAGGTTCCAGCGGAAGTTGTGCTGGCCCGCCACGATCTCGTGGGTGCTCAGGCTCCCGGCCAACAGGACCACCGTGGCCACCGAGAGGCCGAGGGCGGCCTCGTAGGACACCATCTGCGCCGATGCCCGCACCGCACCGAGCAGCGGGTACTTCGAGCCCGACGACCAGCCCGCCAGCATCACGCCGTAGATGGCGATCGACGACATGGCCAGTGCCAACAGGATGCCGACGGGCGGGTCGGCCAACTGGAAGTAGGTGGTGTGGCCGAACAGCTCGATGGTGCCGGGGGCGCCGTCCGTGAAGACACCACCGACGGGCACGATGGCGAAGATGAGGAACGCGGGGACGAGCGAGAGGTAGGGCGCCAGCTTGAACACCGTCATGTCGGCCCGGTCCGGCTTGGAGTCCTCCTTGAAGAACAACTTGATGCCGTCGGCGAGCGTCTGGAGGAGCCCCCACGGACCGGCCCGGTTGGGCCCGATGCGGTTCTGCATGTCGCTGATCAGCTTGCGCTCGAACCAGACCATGAACATGACCGCCACCATGAGGAAGGCGAAGGTGACGACCACCTTGAAGAGCACGATCAACACGACCGCGAGGTCGAGGCCGTCGGCGAACAGCGGATCGCCGCCCATCACTGCGACCCTGCCGTCTCGACCCGGACGTCGGTGACCGGTGCGCTCGAATCGATGAGCACCCCGGCGGACGCGCCCGACTGGCGGAACGCCAACGACGCCGATCCCTGCGGAAGGCCCGGGTCGGACACGGCCGGCACGGTTACCTCACCCCTGGCCGACCGCACCCGCACCTGCGTGTCGGCGGTGACGCCGAGGCCGAGGCGGTCGAAGTCCTTCGGGCTCAGGTGGACCGCAGTGTCGGGGGCCAGGCCGGACAACGAGGGGGCGTGGGCCACGAGCGTGCCGCCGTCGTAGAGCGTGCGGCTCGACACCAGTCGCAGTGAGTAGGCGTCGTGGTCGTGGCTGTCGGGAGCCGGGCCGGGGGCGGTGAATGCCAGGAGCGCGGGGCGTCGGGGCTGTGGCTCGGGCTCGTCGGCTGGGGCATCGCCTGCGACCTCGTCGGCGGGATCGGCCGCGGGCGTCCCACCAACTGCTGCTTCGGGCTCGACCGCCGCGACCTCGCCATCGGTGGCATCGAGGGCATCGAGGGCATCGGTGGCATCAGCGTCGGCCGTGTCGGCCGTGTCGGGGTCGACCACCGCCTCGTCCTCGGGCATTGGCACCACGAAGCCGTCGGTGCCGAGCGGGGAGGCAAGGTGGTCGAGGGTGAGGCCGGCGTGCGCGGGAGCGACGTGTTCGATCTCGGCCCAGATGGCGTCGGTCGACTCGAGCTCGAGGTCGGCGTCGAGGCGCAGGGCGAGCTCCGCGGCGATCATCCAGTCGGGCCGCGCCGTGCCCGGCGGGGTGACCCGCTGGGCCAGGCGGCTGACACGACCTTCGAGGTTGGTCGTGGTGCCGGCCGTCTCGGCATAGCCCGACGCGGGGAGGATCACGTCGGCCCGATCGCTGGACGCCGTGCGGAAGAGGTCGACGGCGACGATCGAACGGGCGCCGTCGAAGGCCCGACGGGCGAGCTCGGCATCGGGGAAGTCGGCGAGCGGATCGGCGCCGAGCAGGACGAGGCTCTCGATGCGACCCTCGGCGAGACCGGCCAGGATGCCGGCGGTGTCGAGACCGGGGCGGTCGGGAACCGATCCCCACTGCGCGCGGTACCACTCCGCTCCGTCGCCGAGGCCCACGCGGCCGGGCAGGAGACCGGGGGCCAGTCCCATGTCGAGCGCACCGTGCACGTTGGCGCGCCGCAGGGCGGGCAGGAACCGGGCGTCGGGCCGGGCCGCCACGAGCAACCCCGCGGCCTCGGCGATGCCGGCGGCGGACTCGGCGAGTGACGGGCGACCGAGCACCACGCTGAGGGGCCCGTCGGCGAGCGCGGCGCGGGCCGCGGTCAGCGCGTCGGGGTCGAGGCCTGCGGGTGCCGGGCCGTCGCCGAGGAGCGCACGGACGACGGCCGCGGCCTGACCGGGCTGGTAGCGCAGGGAGGCTTCGGCGTGGGCCGTGAGGCCGGTCGACCGGGGGGCCAACTCGACGAGGCGGGCACCGTCGGTGACCGCCGCGTGTCGCAGGCGCAGGTGGAGGACAGGCAGCTCCTCCTTGAGGTCGGGGGCGAGCAGCAGGACGGTGCCGCCGGGGGCACACACCTCGTCGATCGTCGCCCGGGGAAGGCCGAGCACCAGCTCGGCGGGCAGGCCGTCACCCATCTGGGCGTCGACGTTGTCGGTGCCCAGCACGCCCTTGGCCAACTTGGCCCAGGCGTAGGCGGCCTCGTTCGTCAACCGCGCGCCGCCGATGACGCCGATGGCGTCGGGGCCACCCGAATCGAGCGCGGCCCGCAGGGCGCCGGCGGCGGCGTCGAGGGCCCCCGCCCAAGAGGTCTCGGACAGCTCGCCGGCGGCGTCGTCACGCCGGAGGGGGCGGCCCAGTCGGTCGTCGCTGTGCACGGCCTCGAAGTCGAAGCGGCCCTTGTCGCAGAGCCATCCCCAGTTCACCGGGTCGATGTCGACGCCCTGGTACCGCAGCACCCGGTTGCGGGAGGTCTGTACGGACACCCGGCAGCCGACCGAGCACGAGGTGCAGGTGGACTCGGTCTCGTCGAGGTCCCACGGACGGGCACGGAAGCGGTAGGGCTTGGCGGTCAGCGCACCGACCGGGCAGATCTGCACGGTGTTGCCGCTGAAGTAGGACGAGAACGGCTCGTCCGGGAAGGTGGCGACCTCGGTGTGGGAGCCCCGCCCGGTGAAGTGGATCAGCGGGTCGCCGGCCACGTCGGCGGCGAACCGGGTGCACCGGTCACAGAGGATGCACCGCTCGCGATCGAGGTAGACGTTGTCGCTGATGGCGATGGGCTTGGCGTAGTGGCGCTTCTCCTCCACGAACCGGCTCTCGCCGGGGCCATAGGCGATGGTCTGGTCCTGGAGCGGGCACTCGCCACCCTTGTCGCACACCGGGCAGTCGAGGGGGTGGTTGAGGAGCAGGAACTCGAGGACCCCGTCCTGGGCCTTCTTGGTGACGTCGGACTCGGTGTTCACCACCATGTCGGGGGCGACCTCGATCATGCACGACGGCTGGAGGGCCGGGCCCCGGCCGGTGTCGATGTCGACGATGCACATGCGGCACATGCCCACCGACGCCATGCGCGGGTGGTAGCAGAAGTGCGGGATGTAGACGCCCGCCCGCTCGGCGACGTCGATGACCAACTCGCCCTTCTGGGCCTCGACCGCCTTGCCGTTGATCGTCAGGGTGACCGCCGTGGGCGCCGCGGCCTGCGTGTCGCTCATGTCGGTGCTCCCACGCGGACGTCGACGGGCACCGAACCGCCGACGGCCGCCACCGCGGGCGGTTCGACGTCGGCGAGGTAGGCCTCGAACTCGGGGCGGAAGCGGTTCACCGCCGACATGATGGGCGAGACGGCAGACGGGCCCAGCGGGCAGATGGTGGTCTGGCGGGGCGGCCAGGCCATGCCCGGGCTGATGTTGTCGCAGACGTCGAAGAGCAGGTCGAGGTCGCCGGGCCGGCCGTGGCCGGCGAGGATCCGCTCGAGGATCTTGTGGAGCCAGTCGGTGCCCTCTCGACACGGCGTGCACTTTCCGCACGACTCGTGGGCGAAGAACTTCACGACCTTTGCGCACGCCTTGACCGCGTCGGTGCTGTCGTCCATCACCACCACTGCGCCCGAGCCCATCATCGAGCCGGCCTTGCCCACCGCCCCGGTCTCGAGCGGCAGGTCGAGGTGCTCGTCGAAGAACCACGGCGCCGAGGCGCCCCCGGGGATGAAGCACTTGAGTGTGTGGCCCTCGCGGATGCCCCCGCCGTACGCCTCGCCGTAGATGAGGTCTCGATAGGTGGTCACCCCGAACTCGACCTCGAACACCCCGGGGTTCCTGACGTGGCCCGAGACCGCGAAGAGGCGCATGCCCCGGGAGGTCTCGGCGCCGAGGGCCGCGAAGGCCTCGGCGCCGTTGGTCATGATCCACGGCAGGTTGGACAGGGTCTCGACGTTGTTCACGATGGTGGGCTTCTCGTAGAGGCCCATCGCGGCGGGGAAGTAGGGCGGCTTCAGGCGGGGCATGCCGCGATTGCCCTCGAGGCTCTCGATGAGAGCGGTCTCCTCGCCCACGATGTACGCGCCCGCACCCCAGTGGAGCACCACGTCGACCGAGAAGTCGGAGCCCAGGATGTTTCGGCCCACGTAGCCCGCGGCATAGGCGTCGTTGAGGGCGGCGGCGATGCGCTCCTGGGCCAGGGCCATCTCGCCCCGGACGTAGAGGAAGGCCTGGGCGCAGCCGACCGCGTAGGCGGCGATGAGCACGCCCTCGATGAGCTGGTGCGGATCGCGCTCCATCAAGATGCGGTCCTTGTAGGTGCCCGGCTCGCTCTCGTCGCCGTTGACCACGAGGTAGCGGGGCCAGACGCCGGGCGGGCAGAAGCCCCACTTGACGCCCGCGGGGAAGCCGGCGCCACCGCGGCCCAGCAGCGTGGCGGCCTTCACCTCGTCGACGACCGCGGCCGGCGGCCTGGACATGGCGGCACGCAGGCCCTGGTAGCCGCCGGTGGCCTCGTAGCGGGCCAGGGTGTGGGCGTCCTCGAGGTCCCACCGGGACGACACGATCTTGGGGAGGGTCGGTCGGTCCATGATCGGGCTCATGCTTCCCGCTCCAGCCGACGGCGTCGGCGGGCCGCTCGGGCCCCGCCCTCGTCCCTCGGGCTCATGCTTCACTTCCCGGGGTACCTGCCGGCACGAGCCACGGCGGATCGGACTGCCCTTCCGGCACGACCGCGCCCGCCGCCCGCTCGGACGGGATCGTCTGGCGGATCCGGGCGAGCACGCCGTGCACCGGCACCTCGGCCTCGCGCCGGCCGTTGCGCAGGTCGTCGACCAACTCGTCGAAGGCCTCGTGGGTGACGCGGTGCGAGTACCGGTAGTTGGTCTGGAGGCAGGGGGCCTCGGTGCAGGCGGCGATGCACTGCACGCCGGTGAGCGTGATCATCCCGTCGGCGGTGGTGCCGCCGTCGCGGACGCCCAGCACCTCCTCGGCGTGGGTGAGCAGCTCGTCGCCGCCGACGAGCGAGCACGAGATGTCGGTACAGACGTTGACCACGTAACGACCGACCGGCTCACGCTTGAACATCTCGTAGAAGCTGGCGGTGCCGAGCACCTCGGCGGGGGTGACGCCCACCAGTTCGGCGAGGTGCTCCATGGCGTCGGGGGCGAGCCACCCGTCCTGCTCCTGGGCGAGGTGCAACAGCGGGATCAACGCCGACTTGGGCCGCGGGTAGCGGCCGATGATCTCGGTGGCCAACGCCACGTTGTCCCGACTGAGGCGCGCCATCAGCGGACTCCCGCCGTGGCGGAGCGGAGCGGAGCCGCGGGCACCTGTGCACCCGGATGGCGAAGCCGCTCCGACGAAGGAGGAGCCGATGTGATGCGGAGCGGAGCCGCGGGCACCTGTGCACCCGGATGGCGAAGCCGCTCCGACGAAGGAGGAGCCGATGTGATGCGGAGCGGAGCCGCGGGCACCTGTGCACCCGGATGGCGAAGCCGCTCCGACGAAGGCGGAGCCGATGTGATGCGGAGCGGAGCCGCGGGCACCTGTGCACCCGGATGGCGAAGCCGCTCCGACGAAGGAGGAGCCGATGTCAACGGTCGACCTCGCCCATGATGGGATCGACGCTCGAGATGATGGCGACGGCGTCGGCGAGGAGGCCGCCGCGCATCATGTGCGGGAGGGTCTGGAGGTTCACGAAGCTGGGACCGCGGATGTGCATGCGGTAGGGCTTGGCGCTGCCATCGCTCACGATGTAGCACCCCAGCTCGCCCCGGGGCGATTCGACGGCCACGTAGGCCTCGCCCTCGGGCACCTTGAAGCCCTCGGTGAAGATCTTGAAGTGGTGGATGAGCGCTTCCATCGACTCGTCGATGCGGGCACGCGGCGGGGGCGTGACCTTCTTGTCCTGGATGCGGTAGTCGCCGGTGGGCATCATGTCGAGGATCTGGCGGACGATCTCCATCGACTCGCGGATCTCGTTGAGTCGGATCGCGTAGCGGTCGAAGCAGTCGCCGTAGCTGCCCACCACCACGTCGAAGTCGACCTGGTCGTAGGCCAGGTAGGGCAGGTCGCGTCGGAGGTCCCAGGCGTAACCGGTGGAGCGCAGGATCGGCCCGGTGGTGCCGAGGGCCAGGCACTCCTCGGTGGTGATGACCCCCACGCCCTGGAGGCGCTCGCGCCAGATGGGCTGGCCGGTCATCAAGGTGTCGTACTCGGTGAGCCGGGGCGGGATGAGCTCGAGCAGGCGCAGCACGTCGTCGCGCCATCCGTCGGGGAGGTCGGCGGCCACCCCGCCCGGGCGGATGTAGTTGTGGTTCATCCGCAGCCCGGTGACCTTCTCGAGGAAGCGGAGGGTCTCCTCGCGCTCACGCCAGCCGTAGATCATCATCGACACGGCGCCGAGGTCCATGCCGTTCGTGGCCATGAACAACAGGTGCGACGAGATGCGGTTCATCTCGGTCATCAGCATGCGGATCCACACCGCACGGGGCGGCACCTCGATGCCCAGGAGCTTCTCGGTGGTGAGCGAGAACGCCAGCTCGCTGAACAGCGGCGACGCGTAGTCCATGCGGGTGACGTTGGTGGGGCCCTGGAGGTAGGTGAGGTCCTCGCCGGTCTTCTCCATGCCCGTGTGCAGATAGCCGATGATGGGCTTGGTGCGCAGCACGGTCTCGCCGTCCATCTCGAGCATGAGCCGCAGGACACCGTGGGTGCTGGGGTGTTGCGGCCCCATGTTCATGATCATGGTCTGGTCGTCGCCGGGGTCGCCCTCGCCCAGCTCGGCGGCCGCGGCCTCGCTGAGGCGGAGCACCGCGCCCAGCTCACGCAACCGCTCGGTCGCGCCGGCGAGGGCGCGGTCGGCCATCTCCTGGTCACCCTCTGCGGTCTCGGCCACCAGGCGGTCGGTGGGTGTCATCGCGACGCCGGTGCTCCCTTGAACTGCACGGGGATCGCACCGATGCCGTAGTCCTTGCGCAACGGGTGCCCGATCCACTCCTCGGGCATGAGGATGCGGGTGAGGTCGGGGTGGCCCTCGAAGACGATGCCGTACATGTCGTAGGTCTCGCGCTCCATGGCCTCGACCCCGGGGTGCAGGCTGAACAACGACGGCACCGTGGGGTCGGACTCGGGCACCTGGACACGGAGGCGCACCCGACGCGCCTCGCGGTGCGACAAGAGGTGGATCACGACCTCGAAGCGCTCGGGGGCGACCCCGTCGGGGAGCGTGGAGCGTCCGGCGTGGGTGAGGTAGTCGACGCCGCACACGTCGAGGCAGAGGTGGAAGCCGTCGGCGCCCAGGGCCGTCACGAGGGCGACGACGGTTTCGCGCGTCGGGTGCAGCACCTGCTGGTCACCCGACCAGGACACGAGGGCCCCGTGCACACGTTCGGGCTCGGGGATGGCGACGGCCGCGTCGGGCGGCGTGACCTCGTCGGCCACCGTCAGTCCTTCTCGAGGATGGTCACGTGGCCGCGTTGGTCGGGGCGCGGGGCCACGGTCGCACCCGTCGCCGCCGCTCGGCCGGCACGCTCGGGCATCGGCCCCGCGTCGACCTGGCCGTCGCGTTGCTCGACGGTGATGGCCGCACCACCACCGTTGGCCTCGCGGCGCCGGGTGAGCTCACCCGTGTCGATCACGTCGTACAGGGTGAGGATGGCGTGCATCAGCGTCTGCGGCCCAGGGGGGCACCCGGGGGCGTAGACGTCCACCGGCACGACCTGGTCGACACCCTGGACGAGGGCGTAGTTGTTGAACATGCCACCGCTCGACGCGCACACCCCCATGGAGATGACCCACTTGGGCTCCATCATCTGGTCGTGGATCTGGCGCAGCACGGGGGCCATCTTCTGCGAGACCCGCCCGGCGACGATCATCAGGTCGGCCTGACGCGGCGAGGCCCGGAAGACCTCCATGCCGTAGCGCGCCAGGTCGTAGTGGGCACCACCGGTGGCCATCATCTCGATGGCACAGCAGGCCAGGCCGAAGGTGGCCGGCCACATGCTCTTCTGCCGTGACCACTTGACCAGGTCCTCGATCCGACCGGTGAGGAAGTTGTGTTGGAGCCCCTCGAGCCCGTCGGTGAGCAGGCCCTTCTCGCCAGGACCGCTCATGCGGCCATCTCGTCGCGGCCTTCGAGGCCGACCCGCCGGACGGTCGACTCGCTGGTGCGCTCGGCACTGACCATGGGGCTCGTGGTCGAGAGCCGCTTCATCGGGCCCCAGTCGAGGGCACCCTGGCTGATCAGGTAGACGAACGACTCGAAGACCGCCACCGAGAAGATGAGCACGGCGTAGAGGCCGAAGGCCCCGAGGCCCCGGTGCACGATCGCCCAGGGGAAGAAGAAGATGATCTCGATGTCGAAGACGATGAAGATCATGGCCACCAGGTAGAAGCGCACGGGGAAGCGCTCGGGCGGCTCCCGGCTCGGCACGATGCCGCACTCGTAGGGCGAGGCCTTCGCCTCGGTCGGTCGGCGCGGTGCGAAGAGCCAGGAGGCCACGAAGCTGATCGCCGCGAACAGGGCGGCCAGCACCAACAGCGCGAAGACCGGGAGGTACTGGTCCACGGCTAGGTGGCGGCCTTCGCCAACGCGGCCGCCTGCTCCTGGTGCTCGTGGGCCAGCTTGTCCCTTCGGTGGAGCACGTTGCAGAGCACGCCGAAGATCAGGAGCGACCCCAGGGTGACCATGGCCGGGGGGAACCGGAGGTCGCCGAGGTCGCGGATCATGATGACCGAGATCACGGGTTGGGTGGGGTCGGCGGTGGGGACCGGTGGCGGCTGCCCGGGGATGGGCGCGGTCTCGATGGCCGGCCGCACCTGGATGAGGGCGTAGTGGGTGGGGTTGGTGATGTTCAGGGCGTCGGTGACGGTGTAGATCGCCCGGTCGACGAGCGAGTCGCCGCTGCGTTCGGGCTTGCCGCCGAGGGCGTACCCGTCGATCGCCACGTACTGGTTGGTCGCGTCGAAGCGGGCGCGCTCGCTCAAGGTGAGCTCTTCGTCGACCGTGGCCTGCGCCTCGGCACGGTCCGGGTTGGCGGCATCCAGCTCTTTCCACCCGGACAGTTCGGGGTCCTCGCTGATGGCCTCGAGGCTGGCCTGGCTCAGGTCGCCCTCGTTGACCTCGATCACCTGCCACGTCGGCGCCTCGCCGAGCGGGCCCTTGCCGTACATCCACCACACCGAGCCCAGGATGACCATCCAGCCCATGAGCCCGGTGAGCGCCACCAGGAAGCCGAGGCGCGACCCGAGGTTGGTGCCGAGGATCAGGTAGATCGAGCCGCACAGGATGACGACTGATATGGCGACCGTGAGGGCGCCGCGGATCTCGGGCTTCCAGCTGATGCCGGCGATGGTCATCACGGCCGTGGTGAGCGTGGTCATCGGTTGCTCGTCCTCTCGGTGGTGCCCTCGCGCCCGATCACGGTGCGTTCGTACTCGACGATCGCCTCGACCTGGTCCGGCGTGAACATTCCCGTGACCTCGGCGTCCTGCACCAGGTCGGGACGGAGCCGGGCGATGTCCTCGGGGGTGTTGGGGTTCGACCCGAAGCCGGGCATGCGCCCGCTGCCCTGGCCGTGGACCCCGTACTGCTTGCCCTTCTCGGAGCCGATGGTGATGAAGTCGATCATCGACTGGTACTGCGACTCGCCCTCGGGCGTCCCGGTGTTCGTGGGGAACTGGCGCTCGGTGGCCCCGTTGGTGAGGTTGGGGCCGAAAGCACCACTGCCGTTGGGGATCGCGGGCGTGCCCACGTTCTCGTCGCCGTACGACCAGCCCTGGGTGTGACAGCGCCCGCACGAGTAGCCACCGCCGGCGAAGCCGTCGGCGAAGCCCAGGTTGAAGAGGGCCTCACCGAGCGCGGCGGGGTCGTTCTGGTCGAGGCCGTCGTTCTCGGTGAGCGTGTCGAGGGCGCTCTGGACCTCGGTCCGCATCTCCTGCGGGGTCAGCTGGATCGTCCACATGTAGTCGATCAGGTTCTGGACCTGCTGTTCGTTGAGCGGGCCACCGCCCTCGACACCCCAGGCCGGCATCGGCGAGAACGGCCGTCCGTAGACGAGCACCTCGCGCACCTCGTCCTCGCTGTACCGCCAGAGCACGGTGTTGAGCGCGGGTGCCTTCCAGTCGACCTGGTCCACGTAGTCGCCGTTGGGGTCGGTGAGCGTGAAGGGGGCCACGCCGCCGACGCCCTCGGGTCCGTGGCAACCGGCGCAGTTGAGGCCGCCGTCCGCCGTCGTGGCGAACAGCTCGGAGCCGCGGTCGGTGAACTTGCGGTTGAAGTCGGCGACGGCGCCCTCTTGGCGGCCCGGCTCGTTGAGCCAGTAGAGGGGAAGGCCGAGCCCGATGATGCCGAGCAGGATCAGGCCCCAGGTGAGGGCCCGGTCGAGCACCTTGCCCTCGAGCTGCTCGTCGTCGTAGTAGGGCTTGCGGTTGGGGGCGAGCTCGAGCTCGGAGCCCACCTCGGCCTTGGCCTTGCGGGTGTTGACGAACAGATAGACGATGAAGCCGATGAAGATGACGGCGGCGACGAGGTAGCCGACGCTCCGGTACGTGCTGGCGGCCAGGACCGCTGGGGAGTTGGTCACGATCATCCGCCGATGCAGTGGGGGCCTTCGGCCTCTTGGCCGGTGGTGTTGGTGCCGATGGGCGGGCCCTGGATCACGAGGCCGGTGTTCACCGAGAGCTTGCCGCCCGAGACGGCGGTGGAGAAGCGGTCCATGCCGCGAGGAGCCGGGCCGGCCTTCTTCTCGCCGGCCTGGTTGTACTGCGAGCCGTGGCACGGGCACTCGAACCACTGCGAGGTCTCGCAGCTCGGCACCCGGCAGCCCAGGTGAGGGCACTTCTGGTACATCACCGCGATGCCGGCCTCCATCGACGCCAGCACCGGGGGCGGGTAGGCGGACTGGGCCTTGCTGAGTGCCGATTCGGGGTAGTCGGTGAGCCACATGCGGCCCTCGGCCTTGTACACGAACCCGTTGTTCGCCGCGATCTCGGCCTTCAGGTCGCTCACGTTGCCGACCGTGATCTTGGAGCCGAACCCGCCACCGAGCTTCGGCCAGATGAACGCGATGCACGCGGCACCGAAGCCGGTGAGTCCGAGGGCGAAGAAGCCGATGATGCTCCGGTTGAGGAACTGGCGGCGGGTGACACCGAGGGCGTCGGCGTCGGGCGGCACGAAGGGAGCCGGCGGGGCGGCGCGGTCGGCCAGCACCACCGCGCTGCCGCCTTGCTTCGCCTCGACGGCGGCGCGCTCGACCTCTCGACCCGTGAGCGGCCGCTCGTCGTCCGCGTCGAGCGCGCGGTCGCGGTTCTTGCCCCGGGTCTCACGCGAGAGCCGGCCGACGGCGTCGCCGGTCTCGCGTCGACGGGCCGCGGCGAAGAGCACCACGCCGGCGAGCACGACGAGCAGTGGGATGACGATGAGCAGAGCAGACACGGTCGATTACCTCGGGAGGCTCACAGGTCGAAGAAGATGCCGTCTGCCCAGGGGAAGACGAAGTTGAAGCCGGGGCCCCGGAAGAAGGAGCCGATGATGACGAGCACCGCCCAGAACATCAGGAAGAGGGTCATGAGCGAGATGACGAACTTGCGGTCCTCGGGCTTGGTGCTCGGGTTGCGGTCGATGTAGGGCGCCAGCATCAGCCCGAAGATCCCCATGCCGGGAATCGTCACCCCGGCCACCATGGGGTGGAACATGGTGAGCAGCTCCTGGAGGCCCAGGAAGTACCACGGCGCCTTCGACGGGTTCGGGGTCTGGTTGAAGTTGGCGAGCGTCAGCAGCGGGGCGTTGACGAAGATGGCGAAGATCAGGGTGAACGCCGTCACCGCGAGGGCGGCCACGAACTCGATCACGATGAGATGGGGCCAGGTGTGGACCTTGTCCATGGGCGTGGCGCGCACGTCCTGGATGGAGCCCGACTTGACCACCGTGAGGAGGCGCTGGGTGTGACCACCTGGCCCGGTGGCCACCGGGGGTGGCGCCGTCGCGACCGCGGTGCCGCCCCCCGCCGCTGGGGCGTCGGGCGTGGCGACGGTGGACCCGGCCTGGGCCTTGGCCGCCTTGCTGCGCTCGAGCAGGTGCGCGGGGATCTTGCTCTCGGCCGCCGCGCCCGGGGCCTGGTCGCCCGCCGGGGCGTCGCCACCGCCGCGCGCGGCTTCGGCCTTCTGGCGAGCCTCTTCGGCACGCTTGCGCAGATGTTCGGGGATCTCGGTCATCGCACCTCCCTACAGCGGTCCGGAGATTCCGCCGTCCTTGCGGACCCGCCAGAAGTGGATCGCCATGAAGATGACGATCACGAACGGCAGGAGCAGGACGTGCAGCACGTACCAACGCAACAAGGTCTCGGAACCGATCTCGGTACCGCCGAGCAGGGCGAACCTGACCTGATTGCCGAAGACCGGGGTGTAGCCCATCATGTTCGTGCCCACCGTGACCGCCCAGAGCGCCAGTTGGTCCCAGGGCAGCAGGTAGCCGGTGAACGAGAGCATGAGCGTGAGCACCAGCAGGATCACGCCGATGACCCAGTTGAACTCCCGAGGCGGCTTGTAGGCACCGTGGTAGAAGACGCGGGCCATGTGGAGGAAGACCGAGAGCACCATGAGGTGCGCTCCCCACCGGTGCATGTTGCGCACGAGCAGGCCGAAGGTGACCGTGGTGTGCAGCGTCTCGATGTCGGTCCACGCGGCAGCAGCCGTCGGCCGGTAGAAGAACATCAAGAAGATGCCGGTGACCGTGAGCAGGATGAACAGGAAGAAGCTCAGCCCGCCGAGGCAGAGCGTGTAGCTGACCTTCACCGCGTGACGCTTCACCTTCACCGGGTGAAGGTGGTAGAGCACGCTGTTCATGATCACGTAGGACCGGTTGCGGGGGCTGTCGGTGTAGCCCTTGCGGAACACCGAGCCTGGTCGGAAGATCGAGTTCCAGGCCTGGGAGCCCTGCACCTGGTTCCCGAGGTCGCCGGCGCGCTCGGCCAACTTGTCACTGATCTTGGGCTTGTCCTGAACCGACTTGGCCACGGGCCGTCTCCTCTTGCTCGGTCTTACCCGAGCCGCATGCCGTAGGCATAGCCGTGGGCATTGGTTCGGGCGTGGGGGTCGCCGTCGGGTGCGGGGGCGGCGATCTTGCCCATGACGATCACACCGGTGGGGCACCGGTCGACACACAGGGCACAGCGGGTACAGACATCGTCGTCGATGGTGAAGATCACGTGGTCGCGCGGGTCCTCACCCGGCTGCTCGGTGCCGACGGCGGAGTCGATCGCCTCGGGGAGCACCATGTGGATGCACTTCCAGGGGCAGATGTCGACACACCCCTCGCACATGATGCACTCGGACTGGTCGATGTGGATGAACTGCTTGGGCTTGACGGCCTTGCTGAGCCAGTCGCCGTCGACCTCCTGCAGCACGTAGTCGTCACGGAACACCGGCATCGGCGGGTTGGCGTCGGTCTTGGCCATGCTCAGGCGTCCTGTCTCACGAGCGGCCGGCCGTAGCGGGACTTCTCGACGTCGTCGCCGGGCGTCACGTCGCCCCGGCCCTGCCACTTGGCCCACAGGGCCACCATGCCCCCGAGCAGGATGCCGTAGATGGCAACCGCGATGAGGTCGCGCATCGTCTGCTTGGTGATCGCGAAGGGCAGGTAGTCGGCCAGCACGTTGCCCGGGCCGACCACGATGACGTCGGGCCGCCAGTTCAGCTCGTTGTCGGCCCAGGTGAGCCACTGGTGGGGCACCACACCGTAGGCCCAGAACATGATGAAGAAGACATAGGTGGCGGCGACCATGGCCTCGCCCCACGAGAGCCAGGTGCCCACGGGCCGACGCTTCGCGTAGATGCCGATGGGGGCGACGAGCACGACGAGCACGAGGACTGAAACGACGAATGCAACCACCGGGCCTCCTCCACTGACTCTCTCGTGAAATCGCTCTTGTGAATTCGATCACATGCTATCGAGGTGGGGTCGATGCCCTGCCTCGAACGGCCAACGGTCTACCACGACCCGACGAGGAGGGGCACATCAGCGCTGGCGGGCGGCGCGAGAGGACCGCTATCGCCGGCCGAGGCCCAGCCCTGCTTGGCCACTGCGGGCACCTTGGTCCTAAAGTGCGGCGCGTGACCGAGATCCCCGAGCACCTCCTCAAGCGCTCGCAAGAACGACGAGCGGCCATGGGCGGGGGCGGCGACGCAGGGGGCGGCACTGCCGGCACCCCTGCCGACAGTGCACCGAGCACCGCCGTCGCCGCGACCGCCGCAACCCCGGCCGTTGCCGCGGCGACGCCCACCGAGATCGAGCCGGCCAGGCCTGCGCCGGTCGCGCCCTACGTCGAGGCCGCCCTGCGCCGCAAGCGCGTCCCCCTCTGGGCCGTGCCCGTTCTGGCCGCGCTGCCCATCTGGGCGTTCATCTACGCCGCCACCCTCGAGCCGCCGAGCCTGGGCGAGAGCGACCCCCTCGCCTTCGGCGAGGCCGTCTACACCAGCAACTGCGCCACGTGCCACGGGGCCACCGGCGGCGGCGGCGTCGGGCCACAGCTCGCCGGCGGGTCGGTGCTCCAGGTCTTCGGCGATCCCGTCGACCAGATCGACTGGATCAACAAGGGCTCGCAGGGCTTCCTCGACGCCGGCGAGACCACCTACGGCGACACCGCCAAGCCCATCGCCGGCGGCATGCCCGCATGGGAGGGCGTGCTGACCCCCGAGGAGATCAATGCGGTCGTCTACTACGAGCGCACCGGCCTCTCGGGTGAGGACCCCGCCAACCCGGCGCTGATCGACCCCACCGGCGCCTTGCTGGTCGACGGCGCACCGGTGGTCCTCGCAGGCGGCGGCGGGGGCGGGCACAGCGGGTAGTGGCCCAGGACCCCGCGTCCCGCCATGACGTCCTCGTCATCGGGGGCGGGCCCGCCGGGGCGGCCGCGGGCTTCTGGCTGGCCGAAGCCGGCCACGACGTCCTGATCGTCGAGAAGAAGCACTTCCCCCGCGAGAAGACCTGCGGCGACGGGCTCACCCCCCGGGCGGTCCGACAGCTCCAGGACATGGGCCTCGAGCACCGCCTCTCCGACTTCCACCGCTACGAGGGCCTGCGCGCCGTCGCCCACGGCGTCACCCTCGAGTTGCAGTGGCCCGACCACCCCCGCTTCCCCCCCTACGGCTACGTGGTCCGCCGGCGCGACCTCGACGAGTTCGTGGCCGAGCGGGCGGTCAAGTCCGGCGCGGTGCTGCGCCAGGGCGTCGAGGCCATCCGGCCGGTCCTCCACGACGGCCTCGTGGCCGGCGCCGTGGTCGAGGACAAGGAGACCGGCGAGTCCACCGAGATCCACGCCCGCTACGTGGTCATCGCAGACGGCGCCAACTCCCGGTTCGGGCGGGCGCTCGGCACCGCCAGGGACCGCTCCTACCCCCAGGGAATGGCCATCCGGGGCTACTACGAGAGCCCGCTGCACGACACCCCCTGGATCGAGAGCGCGCTCGACGTGCGCGACCGCCAGGGCAACTCGATGCCCGGGTACGGCTGGATCTTCCCCGTGGGCGACGGCACGATCAACGTCGGCATCGGCCTGCTCTCCACGTTCCGCGACTTCAAGAGCGTGAACACCACCCACCTGCTGCGCGAGTTCTCGTCGACCGCGCCCGACTACTGGGAGATCGGGCCCGAGACGGCCGTGGGCGAGCCCACCGGCGGCCGTCTGCCCATGGCCGGTTCGGTCGGGCCCAAGTCGGGGCCCACCTTCATCGTGGTGGGCGACGCCGCCGGGTCGATCAACCCCTTCAACGGCGAGGGCATCGACTACGCCTACGAGACCGGGCGCATGGCCGCCGGGCTCATCGACGAGGCGCTCACCACCGGCAGCGGCATCGCCCTCCAGCGCTACCAGGGCATGCTCGACGACGAGTTCGGCCTCTACTTCAAGGTGGCCCGCCTCTTCGTCAAGATCATCGGGCGCCCGGCGCTCATGCGAGAGCTCACCCGGGTGGGCATGCAGTCACGCACCCTCATGGACTGGGTCCTGCGCATCATGGCCAACCTGCTCCGCGACGACGAGATCGGCGGCGCCGAGGCGGCCTACAAGGCCGTGGCCGCGCTGGCCAGGGTCGTGCCCGAGCCCCTCACCCGCGCCTGAACCGTCGCGTCGGGCCGCGCCACGGCCCCCTACCCTCCGGAATTCTTGGTGAAAGCCCCCCGGATCGGGGAAAAACACCAAGATATCCCCGGGGACTCCGGCGCTCAGGGAGGTGGCGGGGGCGGCAGCGGGTCGTGCCAGCCGCCGTAGGGCGCGGCCAGCGCGTCGGCCTCCGCGGGGCCCATGGTGCCGCGGTCGTAGAGCCTCACCTCGGGCAGGTCGTCCGAGAGCAGCGGATCGACGATCCGCCACTGCTGCTCGAGCGAGTCCTCGCGCCCGAAGCGCCGGGCGTTGCCCTCGAGCGCGTCGCCGATGAGCCGCTCGTAGGCCTCCTGGCGCATCCCGAAGACGTGCTCGTAGTCGACGTCGAGGTCGGTCGACTGGGTGACGAGGGCCTCGCCCGGTGCCTTGCTGTGGACGTGCAGGGTGACGCCGTCGTTGGCGCCGAGCCGAAAGCGCAGGTGGTTGGGGGAGGGGCGGACATCCTCGTCGGCGAACAGCAGGCGCGGCGGTGCGTTGAACTGCACCACGGCCTCGGTGGCGGTCACGCCGAGGTCCTTGCCGGTGCGGATGAGCCACGGCACCCCCGCCCATCGCCACGAGTCGATCTCGAACTTGAGGGCGATGAAGGTCTCGGTGTCCGATCCCGCCTGCACCCCTTCCTCGTCGGGATAGCCGTGGTACTGGCCCCGCACCACGTGCGCCGGGTCGAAGGCGCGCATCTGGCGGAAGATCCGGTGGTACTCGTCGCGCAGCGCGTCCGCGTCCGAGTCGACGGGTGGCTCCATGGCCAGCAAGGCCACGATGAGCAGAAGGTGGTTCTGCACGACGTCGCGTAGCGCCCCGACGTTGTCGTAGAACTTGCCGCGTCCCTCCACGCCGAAGTCCTCGGCCATGGTTATCTGCACGTTCGAGATGAAGTTGCGGTTCCACACGGGCTCGAGCATCGAGTTGGCGAACCGGAAGATCAGCAGGTTCTCCACCGCCTCCTTGCCGAGGAAGTGGTCGATGCGGAACACCGACCGCTCGGGGAAGGCCTTGTGCACCACCTCGTTGAGCTCGCGTGCCGATTCGAGGTCGCGCCCGAACGGCTTCTCCACCACGACCCGGGCGCCCTTGTTGAGCCCGACCCCCGCCAGGCCTTCGATCACGTCGTCGAACAGGATGGGCGGGATGCTGAGGTAGAAGAGGGGTCGCTCGCAGGTCGTCATCTTGGCCGCCAGCGCCGTGAAGGTGCCCGACTCCCGGTAGTCGCCGCTGACGTAGCTGATCTTGGCCGCGAGCTGCGACCAGACCGCCTCGTCGATCGTGTCGTTCCTCGCTTCGACCGACTCCCGGGCGTAGGCCCGAAGGCGGTCGTCGTCCCATTCGCGTGTGGCGACCCCGATCACGGGGACGTCGATCCGGCCGGCGAGGGCCAGGCGGTAGAGGGCGGGGAAGATCTTCTTCTTCGCCAGGTCGCCGGTGGCGCCGAACAATACCAGCGCGCCGCTCATCTCCCGCTCCCGTTCGGGCACCTCAGGCACTGCCGGCCTCCTTCTCGACGGCGTGGCCGCCGAACTGGTTGCGCAGGGCGGCGACGGCCTTCATGGCCAGCGACTCGTCCTGCTGCGACACGAACCGGGCGAAGAGCGCGGCCGAGATCACCGGCGCCGCGACCCCGTGGTTCACCGCCTCGAGCACGGTCCAACGACCCTCCCCCGAATCGGCGGCCACGCCGCGTATCGAGTCGAACCCGGGATCGGCCCGGTTGGCGGCGACGAGCAGGTCGAGCAGCCACGAGCGCACCACGCTGCCCTCCTGCCAGCACTCGAGCGCGGCCTGCACGTCGATGCCGAGCTCGGCCTTCGAGAGCAGCTCGTAGCCTTCGGCGTAGGCCTGCATGATCCCGTACTCGATGCCGTTGTGGACCATCTTGGTGAAGTGGCCGGTGCCCACCGGCCCCACATGGGCGAACCCGCCGGGCGGGGCCAGCGCGTCGAAGACGGGCTGCGCGAGGGCCACGTCATCATCGGAGCCGCCGACCATGAGGGCATAGCCGTTCTCGAGGCCCCACACCCCCCCACTGGTGCCCGCGTCGATGAAGCCGATGCCCGACTCCGCCAGGGCCGCACCGCGCCGGACCGAGTCGTGCCAGTTGGAATTGCCGCCCTCGATGACGAGGTCGCCCGCCTCGAAGAGCTCCCCGAGCGCGGTGACGGTCTCCTCGGTGGGGTCGCCGGCGGGCACCATCGACCAGGCGACGCGTGGCCCGTCGCCCGTGAGCGCCTCGGCCAGGGCCGCGAGCGACGTCACCTCGCTCGCCTCGCTGAAGGCGTCGTAGCCCACGACCTGGTGGTGGTGCCGACGAAGGCGCTCGGCCATGTTGCCGCCCATCTTCCCCAGCCCGATCATGCCCATTCTCATGGTTCTTCGCTCATCGCTCATCGCGCCCTGTCTGCTCTTCGCTCATCGCTCATCGCGCCCTGTCTGCTCTTCCCTCGCTCACCGCAGCGTGCGGTTCACGCTCTCCATTGCACTTCGCTCATCGCTCGCCGCGCCGTCAGGCTCATCGCTCATCGCTCCGTCCTGGCTCCTCGCTGAAGCTCATCACCGAGCCGCGTCAAGGGGCCGCCAGCAGGTCCTGCATCGAGACCCGGGCGGCGCGCAGGCCGTGGGTTCGCAGCGTGGCCAGGTCGCCCGCGGCCTGCGCGGCGAGCAGGGTGCCGAAGCCGAACGGCCGGCCCGGTATGGCCAGGTCGCCCCGACCGGGTGCGGCGACATCATCGACCACCTGCGCGAACACGCCGGTGGGCGGTCCGCCCTTGTGCAGCTGGCCCGTGGAGTGCAGGAAGCGGGGCCCGATGCCGAGCGTGGTGGCGATGCCCAGCCGGTCGCGCAGCGCGAGGCGGGCCCGCTCGAGCCCGGCGACCACCGGGCTGTCGGGGTCGACGTAGGCCTGGATGGCCAGGTAGTCGCCAGGGCGCACCTGGGCGAGCAGCCCGCCGAGGGGCTCGGCGGCGATCACCGGCGGGTCGCCGGCGTCGAGCACCAGCTGGGTGGCCGCCTTGGCCTCGGCCACGTTGGGCTGGTCGAACGGGTTGATGGCGAGCGCGGCGCCGCAGACCGCGGTGGCGAACTCCCAGAGCAGCACCTGGGCCCCGAGCCCGTAGGCGTTCTCGTAGGGCAGCTCGACCACCGGGTGCCCCGCGTCGGCGAGCTCGTCGAGGGCCGGGTGCCAGCCCACCGCCACGAACAGGCGGTCGTCGCCGTAGGCCGACAGGTCGTCGGCCACCGCCTCGCCGGCGACCGGGATCACGCCCGTCCCGCCCTTGCCGGTGGACTCGGCCACGAGCTGCTCGAGCCACAGGCCGAAGGTGGCGATGTCGGGGTCGAGCAGCAGAGTGAGCTTGTCGCGTCCGGCCTTGGCCGCGGCCGCCAGCACCGCGCCCAGGCGGAGCCCGGGATGACGGTAGGGGTCGGCGCCCGGGGCGAGCTGGGCGGCGAGCACGTCCGCGGCACGGAGGAGGCGCAGGTAGTCGACGCCCGCCACCGCGGCCGGCACGATGCCGAAGTACGACAGGGCCGAGTAGCGGCCGCCGATGTCGGGGCGGTTGAGGAACACGTGGCGGAAGTCGAGCTCGCGGGCATGGGCCTCGAGGTCGGACCCGCCGTCGGTGATCACCGCGAACTGCTCGGGCCGCCCGACCTTGTCCCAGAAGTACGCGAGGTGACTCGTGGTCTCGAGGGTCGAGCCCGACTTCGACGAGGCGATGAAGAGCGTGTGATCGAGGTCGAGCGCCGCTTCGGTGCGACGGACGGCCGCGGGGTCGGTGCTGTCGAGCACCGACAGCCGCGGACGGTCGTCGGGGCCCCCGAAGGTGGCCGCCACGACCTCGGGGAAGAGGCTCGAGCCGCCCATGCCCATCACCAGGACGTCGACGAACCCCCCGGCGAAGGCGTCGGCGGCGAACGTGTCGAGCGCCACGTGCCCGGCGGCGACCTCGGGCCCCACGCGGAGCCACCCGAGGCGGTCGGCAACCTCGACGGGGTCGTCCTGCCAGAGCGTGTGGTCGCCCGACCAGATGCGGGTGACCGCGTCACGGGCGACGAGATCGGCGATGGTGGCGTCGACCGCCGGCCCCAACGCGCCGAGACGCTCGCCCTCACGGGTGTTCAGCCACTCCAATGGACCGTCCTTTCGCCGTCGGCCAGTCGACCGTACTTCCCTCGGCCAGGGCCGGGTTAGCTTCTGGGTCGATGGCGCCGAAGACCGACTGGAACCCTGTCCTCCGCGCCGAGCTCGCCGAGCCCTACTGGGGCGAGCTCCAACGGTTCGTGGCCGACGAACGCGCCCGCCACCAGGTCTTCCCGCCGCACGAAGAGGTCTTCGCGGCCCTGCACCTCACCCCCTACGAATCGGTGAAGGTGGTGATCCTCGGCCAGGACCCCTACCACGGCCCCGGCCAGGCGCACGGCCTCTGCTTCTCGGTGCGGCCAGGTGTGACCGTGCCGCCGTCGCTGAAGAACATCCACGCCGAGCTCCGGTCCGACCTGGGCATCGACCCCCCCGACCATGGTTGCCTCGACGCCTGGAGCCGCCAGGGGGTCCTGCTGCTCAACACCACCCTCACGGTTCGGGCGCGCCAGGCGGCCTCGCACCAGGGCAAGGGGTGGGAGACCTTCACCGACCAGGTGATCTCGGCTGTCGACGACAAGCCCGAGCGGGTGGTGTTCATCCTGTGGGGCGCCGCCGCCCGAAGGAAGAAAGCGTTGATCGACACCAGCCGTCACGTGATCATCGAGTCCGCGCACCCCTCTCCCCTGTCGGCCCACAACGGGTTCTTCGGCAGCCGCCCGTTCTCTCGTGCCAACGAGGCGCTGATCGCCGCCGGTCGCGAGCCCGTCGACTGGGCCATCCCGCCCCGATGACGGTGCCCGTGATCGCGCACCCGGCCGGACCGGGTGCACCTGACCACAGCAGCGTCAGCGGTCGCCTCGACCGATCCAGGGCTCGACGTCCTCGGGGCGGGCGTCGGCCAGTTTGGCCAGCGCCTCGTCCACCGACCCGGCTCGCAGGATCAGGGCCCGGTTCCGGGACAGCAGGAACCCGGCGGCCACCATCTGGTCGAGCAGTGCCACGAACGGGTCCCAGAAGCCGTCGACGTCGAGCAGCACAAGGGCCTTCGCGTGCAGCCCCAGCTGGGACCAGGTGGCCACCTCGGCCAGCTCGTCGAGGGTGCCCAGGCCACCGGGCAGGGCGATGAAGCCGTCGCTGTGGTCGTACATCAGGGCCTTGCGCTCGTGCATCGAGGCGACCTCGTGCAGCTCGTGAAGGCCCGGGTGCACGACCTCACGGGCGAACAACTTCTGGGGGATGACCCCGATCACCCGCCCGCCCCCGGCGAGGCAGGCATCCGCGGTCGCGCCCATCAGCCCGACCTGGCCGCCGCCGTAGACGAGGGCGATGCCCCGATCGGCCAGCGCCGCGCCCAGTGCGCGGGCCTGCTCCACATGCCGGGGGTCATGCCCGGTCGACGAACCACAGAACACACCCACCGCCGACAGCTCGGACATCCGCCGACGCTACGCCGCCGGTGCATGAGCCCGCTCCTGGGACGCGCACGCACCGCCCGTTAGGGTTCGCGTGCCGGCAGGGCCAACGGGAGGGCGGCGATGACGACGGAGGAGCAGGTCGACGTCACCGGCCGGGTGGTGGTGATCACCGGCGCCAACACCGGCATCGGAAAGGCCACCGCGGCCGACCTGGCCGGGCGTGGGGCGGAGCTCATCCTGGCCTGTCGCAGCGAGGCCAAGGCGCGGCCGGTCATCGACGACCTGCGGGCCACATCGGGCAACGACACCATCGACTTCCTGGCCCTCGACCTGGGCGACCTGGCATCGGTACGGCATGCCGCCGACGAGCTGCTGTCCACCGACCGCCCCCTGCACGTACTGGTGAACAACGCCGGCCTGGCCGGCCAACGGGGCCAGACCACCGACGGGTTCGAGCTGGCCTTCGGCACCAACCACCTGGGCCACTTCCTGTTCACGACCCTGCTGCTCGACCGCCTGCGCGAATCGGGCCCGTCCCGGGTCGTCAACGTGGCCAGCGGCAGCCACTTCGACGCCTCGGGCATCGACTTCGACACGGTCCGGCGACCGACCCGAAGCCTGGTCGGGATGCGCGAATACAGCGTGTCGAAGCTGGCCAACGTCCTGTTCACCCAGCAGCTGGCCGATCGGGTCGATCCGGCCGAGGTCGCGGTGTTCGCCACCGACCCGGGCCCCGTCCACACCGACGTGTGGCGCCGCATGCCCGGCCCGATCTACGCGGTGTTCCGGCGGGTCATGCGCCTCAAGGCGCCGGCGGAGGGTGCTGCGCCCACCATCTTCTGCGTCACGGAGCCGGGCCTCGAAGCCGACAGCGGGGCCTACGTCGACGAGCACTGCCGGGTCGTCCCGCCCAGCCCCGTCGCCACGCCCGGCCTGGGCCGCGAGCTGTGGGACCGCAGCGAGGCCTGGGTCGGCGCCTGACCCGGCTCGCCCGGGACACCGTGCCCGTCAGACCCCCTCGGTAGGATCGGGCCATGGGCACGAGCACGAGCGCTTTCGGGGCGGGCAAGCGCGAGGCGCACGACGCCTCCGACTTCTACGGCCGCTTCACGGCGCCCGCGATCTCCACCGACGCCGAGGTCGCCACCCAGCCCGAGGTCGACCGCGTCTGGCACGGCGACTCTCGCCACATGGACGCCATCGTCGACAGCTCGGTGGCCCTGGTGGTCACATCGCCGCCCTACTTCGCGGGCAAGGAGTACGAGCTCGCACTGGGCGAGGGCCACGTGCCCTCCAGCTACCTCGACTACCTGCAGATGCTCGAAGACGTGTTCGCCGAGTGCGTGCGCACGCTCGAGCCGGGCGGGCGAATCGCCGTCAACGTCGCCAACCTGGGCCGCAAGCCCTACCGCTCGCTGTCGGCCGACGTCATCACCATCCTCCAGGATCGGCTGCGCCTGCTGCTGCGGGGCGAGGTCATCTGGTGGAAGGGCAAGGGGGCCTCGGGCTCGTGTGCCTGGGGCTCGTTCAAGAAGCCGAGCAATCCCGTGCTACGCGACCTCACCGAGCGGGTGATCATCGCCAGCAAGGGCCGGTTCGACCGTGCGGTGTCCGCCCACGACCGCGACGTCGTGCCCGTCAACGAGTCGGGCCAGGCCCTGCTGTGGGCCGACGACTTCATGGACATGACCACCGACCTGTGGGAGATCCCGTCTGAGAGCGCTCGCCGGGTCGGCCATCCCGCGCCCTTTCCCGTCGAGCTGCCCAAGCGCCTGATCGAGCTGTTCACCTACCCCGACGACCTCGTCCTCGACCCGTTCATGGGAGCGGGCAGCACCGCCGTGGCCGCCCTGCGGGTGGGCCGCCACTACGTCGGCTACGACACCGACGAGGCCTACATCGCCCTGGCCGACGAGCGCATCGCGGGCGAGCACACCCGGGCCGAGCGCTACCGCGGGCCCGTCCCGATCACCCTGCCGGCCGTGCCCGAGGCCGCCGGGGACGACGAGGACCCCATGGCCCGCGCCGTGCGCGAGGGGCGCAAGGCCAAGGACATCGCCAAGGCCCTGCTCGAGCAGTGCGGCTTCGACCAGATCCGCGACGACGTCAAGACCGCGGCCGGCGTGGAGGTCGACTTCATCGCCGTCGACGTGGACGGCAAAGAGTGGTGGTTCGACGTCTCGGGCGCCTTCACCAGCGCCCGCCCCGGCCTCCAGCGCACCGACACGCTCTGGAAGGCCATCGGCCGGGCCGCCGTGGTGCACGCGTCACGGGACCCGAGCCCCCGCTATGTGCTCCTCACCACCAACGCCCCCCGCAAGGGCAATGCCGGCGCCAAGGCCCTGAACAACGTGGTGGGCGCAAACGGCCCCATCCACGCGGTCATCGAGCTCTTGAACGAGGCCGACTGGCGGCGTCTCCGCGACTGCGCGCTGGGCGTGGACGCACCGGCCGAGCCCGGTCGCTGACCGCGCGATGGTGAGCGAAGACCTCTTCCCCCAGCGCACGAACCGGATCGCGGTCGGGGTGGTACGGGGCGACGTGCCGCAGGTGTTCCTCGCCGAGAACGTCGAGGTGCTGGGGCGCCTGCTCGCCCTCCACCTCGTGGCCCGGACGCCGGCGGCGACCGTGGGTGTATCGGCCGAGACCATCCGCGCGGCCCTCCTGGAGGAGCGCTGGGGTGATGCCGTCCTGGCCTGGATGGGCGCCACGGACAACGTGGTCGACGGCTACGACGACGAGCACGTGTGGACCGACGAGCGCCTCGACCGCACGTTCGCCGACTTCGAGCTGCGCCTCACCCCGCTCTTCCAGGATCCACCCACACCCGGCTGAACCGAGCCTGGCCCCCGCTCAGGCGGTGGCGTCGAGGGCGGGCCAGGGGGCGATGTCGCTCCACCAGGCGTCGAGGCGCCCCGTGGTGCGACACACGGCGTCGAGGGCCTCGCCCAGGTCGCTCGTGGCGAGCCCGGCCTCGCTCAGGTCGAACAGGAGCTTGCCTTTGACGTGGGTCCCCGAGCCCCGGTCGAGGCTGCGGGCGTGGCGCGACCGGCTGGCCACCAGCAGGTCCCCCACCGTCCAGAGCAGCCACCGGGCCTGGGGGATGTCACGCACGAGCAGGAAGGCATAGCGGCCGGCGTCGACGATCTTGCGCAAGGCCAACTCGTCGAGCACGAACAGGTCCTGCGGCGCCACTTCGGGGCGGAGCTGCCGCCAGCCCGCCGACAACGGCTGGCGCTTGGCCTTGAGCTCGATCTGGACGAGCTGCTCGGCGGCGCTCAGGACCTGGAAGTCGAGGCGGTCGAACGCGTTGGTCGAGGCCCGCAACAAGGTGAGCGACCGGTGCGCCACCAGCGCGTGCTCGACCTGGGCCTCGATGCCATGGCGACCGTTGAGGTCGATCACCCAGTCGGAGCTGCGGCGCTCACGCATCGGGGCTCGTCTCATCGAGATCGAGGGTTGCGGGATCGAAGCCGAGTTGCACCGCCCGCCATGGGGCCGGTCGTGGCGCGATCGGCTCGTCGGTCGTGAAGTAGTGGTGCAGGCGCTGTCGGCCGGGCAGGTCGCCCACGATCGGCACGGCGTCGAGGAGCACGTCGTTCAGCTCCGAGAGCAGGAACTCCGACGACGACCCCGCCCTGGGCATGTGCGACGTCACCAGGATCAGGGGGTGGAGGCACCCTCGCTGGGCCAGCCGCATCGCCTTGAAGCCGAACTTGAGCATGGTGTCCTGACGGCGTAGTCCGGCCTTGGGCCGGTCGGTGCGATCCGGGGTGCCACGGGCGTCGATCAGGAACCGCCGACCGTTGGCACCCTCGACGAGCGCATCGAGCGGGTAGTGGTCGATCTTCACGTAGCGCTCGACGACCGTGGCTCCCATGTCCGCCACGAAGGCCAGCGCGAGGGCGTCGAACTCCTTGCCGTGAAGGGTCGAGCGAGCCTGGGACTCCGACGCTGGGTCGGGCGGCAGGTCCTCGAACTCCTCGTCGGTCCCGCCGTCGGCGACCGGGAAGAGGCTCATGCCGACCGCCGCTCGGCGTGGGCCGGACGAGGGGCCTCGGACGCCCCTGCCGCGTCGGGCGCGACGGCAGCGAGGCGACGGCGGACCCTTGCGGGGTTGTAGACAACCCACGCCCCACCCGCCTCCACCACGCCGAGGGCGTCACCCGCCGTAACCACCCGCAAGCCCGTGTGGGCGGGGTCCTTCTCGCCGACCGGCCCCCACACCATCCGCACGTCACCGGGGAGAACTGCGCACCCCGCCACCGCCGGGCCTGCCACCGCCGGGCTCACCCGGGACACGGCCAGGTGCCGCAGGAGGTCGAGCCGCACGACGTCGTCGGCCGAGTACAGGCGCCGACCCGACCGGCCTTCGCCGGGGTCGACCGAGGGCGTGACCCACCCCTGCCGGGCCCAATGGTCGAGCTGGCGGTAGCTGATGCCCGCCGCCGCGTGGGCATCGCCGGCGAGGATGCCGCTCAACCCCGCATCCATTACCTGAGATGCATCCTGTGTAATCACAAGGGTGATTACACAGGATGCCGTTCATGTTGTCAAGCGCGGATGCTCCCGCGCCCGGATCAGATCGTGACGGCGACCGACCGGCCCGCGCCCACACCCAGGGCATTGACGGCACGAACGGTGACGCGGTGACGGCCCGCCGACAGGGAGGGGACGTCGACGCTGCGGGCCCGGGGACCGAGATCGAGGGTGGGCCCACCTCCGGACACCCTCACCCGGTACCCGGTGATGGCCGTTCCGCCGTCGAAGTAGGGGGCACGCCAGGAGACCCGTGCCGTGGTGCCGATCGCCCTCGCCTGCACATCGCGGGGAGCGTCGGGCACCGAATCCGGGGCGAGGAACCGGCCGATGAACGCGCTGTTGGTGGTGACCCGCGAGAAGATGCCCGGCCGCTCGGGCGAGCCGCAGCCGTCACCGCCGAGCACCACGCCGACCAGGAGCGGCTGGCCCCCGTTGTCGATGACGAGCGGGCCTCCACTGTCGCCGAAACAGGCGCTCGGCCCGCCGGCAACCAGCTCACCGGCACAGAGGTTGAGCACCTGGTCGAAGTCGGTGCCATAGGCCGTGGCACAGCTGCTGTCGGACACCAACGGCATGGTGACGTGGCGGAGCACCGCGGGCGGCCCCTGGATGTAGTCCTCGGTGAGCCCCCACCCGCTGACGGTCGACGGCGTGCCGGGGGCGATCAGGTTCTCCTGGCCCGGGACGGCGACCGCCACCGGCGTCTGGGTCGAGTCGGAGGCGAGCTTCAGAATGGCGAGGTCGGGCGCGAAGAAGTTGAACGACGCGTCGAGGTTCACGGTGAACTCGGGCGCCAGGCGGATCTGACGCACGTGGATGCGCTCACCGCCACCGCCCGCGCCGAGGTTGACGGTGCCCACGATCACGTCCACATTGGCGGGCCGCTCGAGGATCGGTCGCAGGACGAGGTCCCCACCGCCGGTCGGGTCGTCGATCCCGCGGAGCTCGGAGATCACGCAGTGGGATGCCGTGAGAACGGTGTCGGGGGCGATGAGCGAGCCACCGCAGAACTGGCCGCGGGCGGGGATCCCCGGAGCCCCGTTGAAGACCAGTGCGACCTGGTAGGGGAACTGACCGGGGCTGGCCGGCACACCCCCGACGATCTCGGGCTGCGCGCCGCCGCCCGCGTCATTGGCCGCTCCGGCCGGGCTCGGCCCCACCAGTCCCGTCAGAGCCACCAGCATCGCGGCAACCACAAGGCCCGTCATCGTTCTGCGCATCGATCGTTCCTCCCCGGAACCGCACTGCTGAGTGGCCCGACCCTAACCCATCAGTAGGTGCCGGCGACTTCACGCGCGCCGGCCGAGGCGAGGTCGGTGACCCGCTCGAGCTCGTCCTTGGAATGGGCGAGGCCGGGGAACAGCACCTCGTACGCGCCGGGAGCAAGGGCCACGCCGCGGTCGAGGAGGGCGTGGAAGAAGGCGGCGTAGACGGACTCGTCGGTGCCCTTGGCCGAGTCGTAGTCGGTCGGCGCCTCGTCGCCGAAGAACAGCCCGAGCAGCGACCCGAACACCGGCACCCGGGCGTGGAGGCCGGCATCGGCGAACACGTCGCGCAGCCACCCGGCCAACATCTCGGCCCGCCCGCAGAGCATCCGGTACGCCCCGTCATCGAGCAGGTCGAGCACGGCGAGGCCGGCGGCGGTGGCGAGCGGGTTCCCCGACAGCGTGCCCGCCTGGTAGACCGGACCGAGCGGGGCGAGCGACGACATCACCTCGGCCGACCCGCCGAGCGCGCCGATGGGCAGGCCACCACCGATGACCTTGCCGAAGCAGGACAGGTCGGGGCGAACGCCGAGCAGGGCCTGCGCGCCGCCCCGGTCCACCCGGAACCCCGTGATCACCTCGTCGAAGATCAACAGCGCGCCCGAGGCGTCACATGCGGCACGGAGCCCCGGGAGGAACCCGTCGACGGGCAGGACGAGGCCCATGTTGGCCGCCACGGGCTCGACGATCACCGCCGCAACGTCATCGTCGATCCGGGGCACCACGTTGTAGGGGACGACGAGCGTCTCGGCCACGGCCGACGGCGGCACCCCCGCCGAGCCGGGTAGACCCAGGGTGGCCACCCCGCTGCCGCTCTCGGCCAGCAGCGCGTCGCCGTGGCCGTGGTAGTTGCCGGCGAACTTGATCACCTTCGACCGACCGGTGTGGCCCCGCGCCAGGCGGATGGCCGTCATCGTGGCCTCGGTGCCACTGCTCACGAGCCGCACCATCTCGCACGAGGGCACCCGATCGACGATCGCCTCGGCCAACAGCACCTCGCGCTCGGTGGGCGCACCGTACGAGGTGCCGTCGACCGCGGCGCGCCTGACGGCGTCGACGATGGCGGGGTGGGCGTGCCCGGCGATGACGGCGCCGTAGCTCTGGACGAAGTCGGTGTAGCGCCGCCCCTCCACGTCCCAGACGTAGGGCCCCTCGGCCCGGGCCACGAAGTACGGCGTGCCGCCCACCGACCGGAACGCCCGCACCGGCGAGTTGACCCCACCGGGGATCACCCGTTGGGCGCGCTCGAACAGGCCGGCGTTGGTGCGGTCGGTCGAATCGGTCACGTCACCCCCCCATTCCCACCGTTCTGGCCGCGAGATCTCTTGCGTGACAACAGGTCGCCGCGGCCAGAACGGGCGGGGTCGAGGGTGTGGTGCGTCATGCGGTCAGCCAAGGAGCGTGGCCATCTCTCGGGTCAGGTAGGTGAGGATGAGGTCCGCCCCGGCCCGCTTGATAGCGGTGAGCTGCTCGAGGGCCACGGCCTCGCCGTCGATCCAGCCCCGCTCCGCCGCGGCCTTGATCATCGAGTACTCGCCCGACACGTGGTAGGCGGCGAGCGGCACGTCGACCTCGGCCCGGGCCCGACTGATCAGGTCGAGGTACGACAGGGCGGGCTTCACCATCACCATGTCGGCGCCCTCGCCAAGGTCCGCCCGGATCTCCTCGAGGGCCTCGCGCCCGTTGCGGTAGTCCTGCTGGTAGGCCTTGCGGTCGCCGCCGTCGGCGATGCTCACGTCCACGGCGTCTCGGAACGGCCCGTAGAGCGCCGATGCGTACTTGGCGGCGTAGGCCAGGATCGCCACCGGCTCGTGGGCCGCCTCGTCGAGGGCATCGCGTATGGCGAGCACCTGCCCGTCCATCATCCCGGAAGGGGCCACGATGTCGGCACCGGCGTCGGCCTGGGCCACCCCGACCAGGCCGTAGCGCTCGATGGTGGCGTCGTTGTCCACCTCGCCGGTGTCGGTGAGCACCCCGCAATGGCCGTGGTCGGTGTACTCGTCGAGGCAGAGGTCGGCCATGACCACGAGGTCATCGCCCACCTCGTCGCGCAGGTCGCGCAGGGCCACCTGGACGATGCCGTCGGGGTCCCACGCCTGCGATCCTTCCGCGTCCTTGGTGGCCGGCACCCCGAACAGCATCACCGCGGGGACGCCGAGGGCCGCGAGCTCACGGACCTCCTTGCGCAGCGACTCACGGGTGTGCTGCACCACCCCGGGCAGCGAGTCGATGGGCTGGGGCGAATCGATGCCCTCACGCACGAACAGCGGGGCCACCAGGTCGTCGACCGACAGCCGGGTCTCGGCCACCAGGCGCCGCATCGCCGGCGTGCGCCGCAGGCGCCGCATCCGCCGCTGGGGGAAGCTCATGGCCCGGATCCTACGACCAGCCCCTCCGTCACCCCATTCCCGAGGCAATGGCGGGCGGGTTCCGGCCGCTATTGCCTCGGGTTGGGGGCCGGCGGCGGTGGTTCGGCTGTCGGCGAAGCGGGCGTGGGTCAGGGGGCGTGGGTCAGGGGGCGAGATGCGCGATGAGGGCGGCGACGAGGCCGGGAATGGTGTGGACGTCGGCGACGAGATCGACGCGCAGGCCGTGCTCACGGGCCGTGTCGGCGGTGACGGGGCCGATGCAGGCCACCACCGGCGGCACCGGGTCGTCGCCCTTCACCTCGAGGTAGCGGGTGACGGTGGACGAGGCGGTGAACGTGATGATGTCGGCCGAAGCGGCGGCCGCACGATCGGGGGCGGATGGCTGACCGGTGACCGAGCGGTAGGCCTCGACCACGTCGACCTGCCATCCGGCGGCACGAAGGCCGTCCGGCAGCACGTCGCGCGCCACCGCGGCCCGGGGCAACAGCACCCGGCCGGGCCGGTCACCACCGGCGGGTGGGTCGGGGAAAGCAGTGAGCAGCGACTCGGCCACGTATTCATGGGGCAGCAGGTCGGCGACGACGTTGCCGGCAGCCAGCGCGGCGGCGGTGCCCGGACCGATGGCGGCGACCTGCACCCCGCCCAACGCACGGGCGTCGCGCAGTTCGGCCAGGAACCTGGTGGCCCCGTTCGCCGAGGTGAGCACCACCCAGTCGTAGCCGGACAGGTTCGCGGCCGCCGCCCGCAGCCCGGCACCGCCGTCGTCCGGGTCGGTGATCTCGATGGTGGCCAACTCGACGGTGGCGGCGCCCGCAGCTTGTAGCGCCCGCACCAGGGTCGATGCCTGCTCGCGCGCCCTCGTGACCACGATCCGCTTCCCGAACAGCGGGCGAGACTCGAACCAGGTCAGGTCCTGCGCGGCCACGTCGCCGATCACGATGGTGGCCGGCGGGGCGAGGCCCGCATCGGCGAGCGTGCCCAGCGTGGCCCGGATGGTGCGCTGCTCGGGACGGGTGCCCCACTGCACCGACGCGGCCGGGGTGGCGGGCGCCAGCCCCGCGGCCAACAGGCGCTCGACGATGGCCCCGATCCGGCCCACGCCCATCAAGACGATGATCGTGCCGCCCACCCGGGCCACCGCTTCCCAGTTCACCGACCCTTCGGGCTTCGACGGGTCCTCGTGGCCGGTGACGACCGTGAACGAGGTGGACGAGTGGCGCAAGGTCACGGGTATGCCCGCGTAGGCCGGCACGGCGATGGCCGACGTGATGCCCGGCACCACCTCGAACGGCACTCCCGCCTCGAGCAGCGCCGCCGCCTCCTCGCCGCCGCGGGCGAACACGAACGGGTCGCCGCCCTTCAGCCGCACCACGGCCTGGCCCAGCCGTCCGCGCTCGACCAGCAGCGCGTCGATGTCCTCCTGCGCCATCGCCGCGTGGCCAGGTGCCTTGGCCACGCTGATGCGCTCGGCCGCCCGGGGGGCCAGGGCCAGCAGCCCCTCCAGTGACAGCCGGTCGTAGACCACCACGTCGGCCACGGCCAGTACCTCGGCGCCCCGCACGGTCAACAGCCCCGGATCACCGGGCCCGGCACCCACGAGGTAGACGGTCATGGCGTCAGTCCATCACGAGTCCCCCCTCGACACGGGGATCAGACACGGGGATCAGAGGAGGGAGGCACCGCCGTGGTCGTCGAGCAGCGTGCGGGCCAGGGCCCGACCGCACGCGTCCGCATCAGCCTGGGTCGCCTCGGCCGCATCACGCAGCACCACATGGCCGTCGAGCGAGGCGAGCAGGCCCTCGATGGACAGCGCCCCTTCCCCGTCGACCGTGGCGAAGGCACCGGCGGGCAGGTCGCAGTCGCCCCCGAGCTCGGCGAGGAACCCCCGCTCGGCGTCGACGGCGGCCCGGCTCGGGACGTGCTCGATGCCGGCCAATACCGCGAGGGTGGGGGCATCGTCGACCCTGGCCTCGATGGCCAGCGCGCCCTGACCCACCTGCGGCAACATGACACCGGGCGAGAGCACCTCGGCGACCCGGTCGGCCACGCCCAAGCGCTCGAGGGCGACTGCGGCCATGACGATGGCGGCGAAGCCCGACGCCTTGTCGAGGCGGGTGGCGATGTTGCCCCGGAGCCCACTGAAGGTGAGGTCGGGACGCAGCCAGGCCAACTGCGCCCGGCGGCGCACCGAGCCGGTGGCGACCTGCGCCCCGGTGGGCAGGTCGGCGAGCGTCGAGCCGACGAGCGCGTCACGGGGCTCGCCCCGCTCGGGCACCGCCGCGAGCACGAGCCCGTCCACCACGACCGACGGCAGGTCCTTCGCCGAGTGCACGGCCAGATCGGCACGACCCCCGAGCACTGCGGCCTGGACCTCCTTCACGAAGACGCCCTTGCCGCCGAGCTCCCAGATGGGCCGGTCGGCCAGCCGGTCACCGGAGGTCTCGACGACGACCGGCTCGAGCTCGATACCGGCCGGTGCCAGGAGCGTGGCCACGTGGGCGACCTGCCAGAGGGCCAGCGGGCTGCCCCGCGTGGCAGCGCGGAGCCTCACGCGCCTAGAGGTCGAACAAGCTGCGCAGGGACTCGGCGAGACGCTCGCCACGGGGCGTGCCGGCTGCGTCCTTCAGGCGCACGGTGGGCTCGTGGAGCAGCTTGGCGAGGATGGCCCTCGTGAGGGCTTCCACCGCCTCGCTCTCGCGCTCGCCCAGACCGTCGAGCCGTGACCGGTAGCGGTCGAGCTCGCCCTGGCGGATCTCGTCGGCCCGGTCGCGCATGGCCGTCACCAGCGGGGCCACCTCGCGGGCGGTGCTGACGGTGAGGTAGCGATCGAGCTCCTGGGCGACGATCCGGTCGACCGCGGTGACCTCGCGGCGGCGCTCCTGCACGCCGGCCTCGGCGAAGACCCGGAGGTCGTCCATGTCGAGCAACGTGATGCCGTCGACCTCGGCCACCGCCACGTCGATGTCGCGTGGCACCGCGATGTCGACGATGAGCAACGGTCGCCCGGGGCGGTCGGCCATCACGGGGACGAGATCGGCCTGCTCGAGCATGATCGACGACGCACCCGTCGAGGTGAGCAGCAGGTCGACGTCGACCAGGGTGGCGGGGACGTCGTCGACGTGCACGGCCCGCCCCCCGATGCCCGCTGCCAGCTCCTGCGCCTTCGCCCAGGTGCGGTTGGCCACGAGCACCTCGGGCGGGTTGGCCCCGTCGGCGTCGGCGAGTGAAGCGACCATGCCCTGGCCCATGTCGCCGGCGCCGAGGACCAGGATGCGGCGCCCACCCAGGCTGTCGAGGCGATCGGTGGCCATCGCCACCGCCGCCTGGGCCACCGACGTGATGTGACGGGCGATGCCGGTCTCGGTCCGGGCCCGCTTGCCCACCTCGAGCGAGTGGCGGAACAACATGTTGAGCGACGGCCCTGCGGCCTGCTCGGCCTGGGCCCGCTCCCACGCGGCCTTCACCTGGCCCAGGATCTCGCTCTCGCCGAGCACGGCCGAGTCGAGCCCGGCGGCCACGCCGAACAGGTGGGAGACGGCCTCGCCGTCGTAGTGGGTGTAGAGGTGGTCGCTGAACGCCTCTGGCGGCAGGTAGGCCATCTCGGACAGGAAGTTGCGGATGTCCTGGTAGGCGGGGTGGAACCGTTCGACGACCGCATAGACCTCGGTGCGGTTGCAGGTGGAGAGCACCACCGCCTCGCTGATCTGATCGCGTGAGCACAGGTCGGCCAGCGCCTTGGGCAGGTGCGCGTCGCTGACCGTCATCCGTTCGAGAAGGTCCAGAGGGACCGTCCGGTGGTTGAGCCCGACTACGACGACAGACACGCCTGTAAGCGCTCCTTGGCTTCGGCGACGCGACCCTCACGGATCAGCTCAAGCATTCCCGAGTCGAGCGCGCTTTGCCAGTCAAGACCCTCGGTCGACCGCCCGGACGACCGGATGACCTCACGCTCGTCGGCCAACACCGTGAGCAGTGTCTCGTACTCGGGCCCGAACTCCTCCGCGAATCGCCGCCGCAGCCAGGTCGCCACGGCCGGGCTGTGGCCTCCGGTGGCGAAGGTCACGAGCAGTCGGCCCTGACGGATCCGTGACGGCAGGGTGAAGGCGCAGTTGTCCGGGTCGTCGGCGCTGTTGACGAGCACGCCGGCCGCCTCGCCGTCGGCGAAGACCGCGTGGTTGACCGCCGGGTCGTCGGTGGCGGTGATCACCAACCGGTACCCGGACACCTCCCCGGCGGCGTACGGCCGCGTCTCCCAGGTGACGCCGTCGCCGGCCATGGCCCGCACCTCGTCGGCCACCACCGGCGCCACCACGTGGACGAGCGCACCGCACTCCACCAGGCCGGCCACCTTGCCCGCCGCCACCCGACCACCGCCGACCACGAGGCAGCGGCGCCCGGACACCCGCACGTTCACGGGATACAGGACCTCGTCGAGGGGCACCGCTCGCGTGCCGGGCCGGGCCGGCTAGGCGCCGGCGGTCCGGCGCTCCTCGGTCGGGTCGGTGCGCCGCTGTTGGTAGAAGCTCAAGATCTGCAGCTCGACGGCCAGGTCGACCTTGCGCAGCGACATGTCGGCGGGCACCGTGACGACGGCCGGCGCGAAGTTGAGGATGGAGCTGACGCCCGCCGCGACCATCCGGTCGGCCACGTCCTGGGCGGCACCGGCCGGGGTGGCGATGATGCCGATGGCGGCCTGGTGCTCGGCCATGATCTCGGGAAGCTCGTCGATGTGGCGCACGACGATGCCGGCGATCGACCGACCCACCTTGGAGTCGTCGGCGTCCACCAGGGCGGCGACCGGGAAGCCGCGCTCGCCGAAGCCCCCGTAGTTCGCGAGGGCCTGGCCCAGGTTGCCGACCCCGGCGATGACGACCGGCCAGTCGTGGGTGAGGCCCAGCTCGCGGCTCATCTGGAACAGCAGGTACTCGACGTCATAGCCCACGCCGCGTGTGCCGTAGGATCCGAGGTAGGACAGGTCCTTCCGCACCTGTGCGGCGTTCACGCCCGCAAGCTCGGCGAGGCGCTCCGACGAGATGGTGGCCGTCTTCTCCTCGGCCAGCACGAGCAGGCTGCGGAGGTAGACCGGCAGGCGGGCGACCGTGGCCTCGGGGATGCGCCGGGTCGTTCTGGATTGCGGACGACCCTCCATCGGGAGCCGAGGGTACGCCCTCGTGCACGCGTTCACAATGTCGGGGGCGCCTCGCCCGACACCCGTACCCGGCCGGGTGCGGAGGGCGTCGGCCAGCCCGCTCGGGCGCCGGCTACCGCAGTGAGCGGCGCAGGACCTTGCCCGAGGCGTTCTGGGGGAGCTCGTCGACGAACATCACCTTCGAGGGGCACTTGTAGCGGGCCAGGTGCTCGGCGCACCACGAGATCACGTCGTCCTCTTCGACCGCGAAGCCGTCGGCCACGACCACGAACGCCTTGACGGCCTCACCCGAGTGGGGGTGCGGTACCCCGACCACGGCCGCTGCCCTAATGGCGGGGTGGTTGTCCAGCACCGCCTCGACCTCGGCGGGGTAGACGTTGAAGCCCGACACGATGACGAGCTCCTTCACCCGGTCGACGAGGAAGAGGAAGCCGTCGTCGCTGACCACGGCCAGGTCGCCGGTGCGCAGCCACCCGTCGGGCGTCAGCGCGGCGGCGGTGGCGTCGGGGTCGTTCCAGTAGCCACCGAAGACGTTCGGCCCACGCACCCACACCTCGCCCGAGTCGCCGATGAGGACGTCGTCCCCGTCGGCGTCGACGAGTCGCATCTCGACGCCGCTGATCGGTCGGCCGATCGATCCGATGGGCGCGTCGGTGCCGTTGGTCGTGGCCACCACCGGCGACGTCTCCGTGAGGCCGTAGCCCTCGGCCAGGTGCAGCCCGAAGCGCTCCTCCACCCGCCGGGCCACGTCGTCGGGGAGCTTCGCGGCGCCCGAGGTGGCGAGCCGGACCGACGCCGTGGACGTGCGGTCGGCGTCGGGTTGGTCGGCGAGCGCGGCCCACATCGTCGGCGGGCCCGAGACCAGCGTCACCGAGTGGCTCTCGATGGCCTCGAGCGCGGACGACGGGTCGAACCGCTCGACGAGCAGCACCGCGCTTCCCGTGTGGAGTGCGCCGCCCAGCACCACGTTGAGGCCGAAGATGTGGAAGAGCGGGATCACGCCGAAGCTCACGTCGTCGGGCTCCTGCGCGGGCCCGGGGCTGGCCTTCACCTGCTCGAGGTTCGAGCGGAGGTTGCCGTGGGTGAGCATGGCGGCCTTCGGTGATCCGGCGGTGCCACTGGTGAACATCAGCACGGCGAGGTCGTCGTCGGCCCGCTCGACCACCGGCACCGGATCGGCCCCGAGCAGGTCGTCGAAGAACACCGACTCGCCGACACCCGAGCCCGCCGCGCCCACCACGTGCTCGAGGGCCGGCGTGGACGAACGGTCGACCGAGGCGACCGCCCCGCGGCCAGAAGGCCCCACGACGAGTGCCCGCGCGCCGATGGACGCGAGCTCGCGTTCGAGCTCGCGTCGGGGGCTCGACGGGTTGAGCGGCACGGCCACGAGCCCGCTTCCGAGCACTGCCAGGTACGCCACCACGAAGTACCAGTTGTTGGCACACAGCAGCGCCACCCGGTCGCCCGGCTCGAGGCCGAGCCCCACGAGCCCGCCGCGGAACCCGGCCACCTGCTCCCGGAGCTGCCCGTAGGTGGTCTTCTCGCCCCGGCTGATGAGCGCGACGGCGTCGTCGGGGTGCGGCTCGATCATGGTGACGAGGTTCACGGTGGCTCAGTATCTCCCGCTCGGGATCGCTTCGGCGCCCGGCTCGCCCCCGAGCCGCCGTCGACAAGCGCTCGGCCTCGGTGGCGCCGGTTCGCTCAGTCCAGCAGATACCGGTGCCGATAGCGACATCGTGACGACCGCGATCGAGACCGACGGGCTCACCCGCGCCTTCCCGAGCGGCACCGCGGTCGACGGACTGACCTTCGACGTTCGCTCGGGCGAGGTGCTGGCACTGCTCGGGCCGAACGGGGCCGGCAAGACCACCACCATCCGGCTCCTCAACGGTGTGCTGCGACCCGACCGGGGAAGCGCCCGGGTCCTCGGCCTCGACCCCGCGGTCGACGGCGACGCGGTTCGGCGACGGACCGGGGTGCTCACCGAGAACGCCGGTCTGGATGAACGACTGACTCCCCGCGAGAACCTGGCCTTCGCCGCCCGGATCCGGGGGCTCGACAGCCGGGACGCCGACCGGCGCGCCGCGGGCCTGCTCGAGCGTTTCGCCATGAGCGCCGAGGCGGACCGCCAGATCACCGGCTTCTCCACCGGGCAGCGGAAGCGGGTGGCCCTGGCGCGGGCGCTGCTGCACGACCCCGACGTCCTCTTCCTCGACGAGCCCACCTCTGGCCTCGACCCGGCCGCCACGCGGGACGTGGTCGACCTGATCGGGTCACTGGCGGCGGACCACGGCCGCACGGTCATCCTGTGCACCCACTTCCTGGGCGAGGCCGGCCGACTTGCCGACCGTATGGCCGTCCTGCACCACGGGCGCCTCCAGGCCTTCGGCGAGCCCGAGGCCATCGCCGCCGAACTCTGGTCCGGGCTCGGCGTGGACCTCGACCTGGGCGCAGAGGCCGGGGCCGCGACCCTGGCGCGGATCCAGCGCGTCGACGGCGTGCTGGACGCGACGGCGGTCGACGGCGGCGCGTCCGTGCTCGTGCGTGACCGTGAGGTGCTGCCCGGCCTGATCGCCGCGCTCGTGGCCGCCGACGTGCGGGTGTACGCCGCCACGCCCCGGCCACCCACCCTCGAGGACGTCTACTTCGAGCTCGAGGCCCGCCGCAGCAAGACCCCGGGCGGGCAGCCTGACCTCGCCGAGCGGGCGGCATGACCCGGATCACCAACATGGGGGCGGTCGTCGCCAAGGACCTGACGGCCGTTCGCCGGTCGAAGGCGGTGCTGCTGCCGATGCTGCTGGTGCCCACCCTGCTGTTGATCGTGCTTCCGCTCGTCATCGGCCTGGCGGCGTCGCATTCGCAGACGATCGAGGTCAGCTCGTTCCTCGACAAGCTGCCCCACGGCGTGGCCGACCCCATCACCAGGCTCCCCCAGCGCGAGCAGATGGTGGTCCTGGTCAACGGCTATCTGCTGGCGCCGCTCTTCCTGATCGTGCCGCTCATGGTGTCCGCCGTCCTCGCCGCCGACGCCTTCGCCGGCGAGAAGGAGCGCAAGAGCCTCGAGTCGCTCCTGCACCTGCCGCTCCCCGACCGTGACCTCTTCCTGGCCAAGCTGGCCGGCGCCTTCCTCCCCGCGTTGGCCGTGTCGTGGATCGGGTTCGTGTGCTTCGCCACCGTCGCCAACACCGTGGCGTGGCCCGTGATGCACCGTCTGTTCCTTCCAACGCGCCTCTGGATGGTGATGATCATCTGGGTCGCACCGGCGGTGGCGGCGCTCGGCCTCGGCGTGATGGTGCGGGTGTCGGCCCGCGCCCGCACGGCCCAGGAGGCCAACCAACTCGGCGGCGCCGTCATCCTGCCGCTGATCTTCCTGGCCATGGGCCAGGCGACCGGCATCCTGCTGGTCGACATCGCCGTGGCCGTCGCCATCGGCGCCGCGCTCTGGGCCCTCGCGGCCTTCCTCATCCTCCGCGGGGCCGGCCGCTTCACCAGGGACCAGCTCGCCGCCACCGTCTGACAGGGCAGGATCTCTGCACGCACGACCACGAACTCAGCGCATCTACTGCGCTGAGAGGGGTGTAGCGGCGCTGAGTTGGTCAGCGGGCGAGGAAGAAGAGCTGCAGGGCGGCGGCGCCGAGGATGAGCATCAGCAGGATGGCCATGGTGATGGTGGTGCCCTTCCTCATCGGGACGTCCTCTCGGTGAGCGCGACCGGGGTGGGCACGCGGGCGGGTGGATCATCGGCGACACCCTCGAGCGATTCGATGGTCACCTCGTCGCCCTCGGCGAGGCCGAGCGTGGCGGCGGCCGATTGCCCGGCGGCAGCGATCGCCAGGAGTCCGTAGGAGTCGGTGAGCAGCCCGATGTCGCCGGTCTTCAGGTCGGTGTAGACCTCGGCCCGGCGCGCCGACCGGGTGGTCTGGCCGAACCGGAGCTGCACCCGGTCGCCGAAATCGGCCAGGTCGCCCGGATCGGCGTTGAGCTGGGCGTTGCCGAAGCGGTCGACCCACAACACCTGAGCGGACACCACGCCGTCCTCCGTGCGGCTGAGCGGCAGGACGCCCGGCTGGAGGGCCGACGGGTCGACCGGCTCGCCCAGCTCGCCGAGGTCGACCCCGAGGCACAGTTGGGCGGCCACGGGGGCAAAGATGTCACGTCCGGCGAAGGTGGGGCCCGGGGCGGGCAGATGGACGTCGGTGTTCGTGAGCTCGACGGCGCGGGTGGCACCTCCGACCATCGCCACCGCCGGGGCGAGCAGGCCGTTGTCCGGGCCCACCAGCACCGAGACGCCGTCGCCCACCTCGACCGCGACGGCCCGCCGGGCGCTGCCGACCCCGGGGTCCACCACGGCCAGCACCACGCCGGGGCACAGGTACTGGGCGCTGCGTGCGAGTAGGAGCCCGCCGGCCCGAACATCGTGAGGGGCGATGTCGTGGGTGAGGTCGACCACGGCCACGGCGGGCGCGATCGAGCGGATCACCGAGTGCACGACGCCGACGAACTCGTCCACACGGCCGTAGTCGGAACAGAACGTGATGGTGTCGTACCGGAGGGCCATGTCGGGCCCGACGCTACCGCTCACCACGCTGTCCCTCACCACGCTGTCCCTCACCACCCGGCCGCCCGGTCACCGCGATCATGGGCGACCCGTCCGCGTTCGTCGGTGGTCGGTGGCCGGAGGTCGGTCGAGCACCGCAAGCTCGCCCGGTGAAGACGACCGGCTATCCGGCCTCGGTGTAGCGGGCGGCCAGGAAGTCGTCGATGTCGTTCTCCTTGATCCGGTACGACTTGCCGACCCGGATCGCGGGCAGGTCGCCAGCCTTGATCAGCCGGTACACCGTCATCGTCGAGACTCTCATGAGATCTGCGACCTCGGCCACTGTCAGCAACCGCGCTCGCGCATTGGACTGCGCCAGAGGAATCACCCCTTACTCCGCTTGCGTCGGACGCTAGCGCGGTGTTGCTGATGGGGAAAGTGGGGCAGGTGAGTCGCCGACCCGCCGCCGCGTCCGGAACAACGCCGCGTCCGGAACAAGACCGCGTTGGGCCGCTCGGCGGTGTCCTCGGAGAGGCGCTCGCCCGGCCGGCACGGCACGGTTCCGGTGGGCGGGGCCGCGCAGACCGCTCAGGCGCGTCCCATCTCGCGCGAGCGCTCGGTGGCGGCGGCCACGGCATCGGCGAAGGCCTCACGCACGCCCGCCCCGTCGAGCACGGCGAGTCCCGCGGCGGTGGTACCGCCCGGCGAGGTGACCGCGATGCGGAGGGCCTCGGGTCCGTCGTCCGTCTCGGTGAGCAGGCGGGCCGCCCCGAGCAGGGTCTGGGCGACGAGTGCCTCGGTGATGCCGGCGGGCAGGCCTGCCTCGGTGCCGGCCTTGATCATTGCCTCGGCCACCAGGAACACGTACGCCGGGCCCGAGCCCGACAGGCCGGTCACCGCGTCGAGGTGGGCCTCGGGCACCCGCACCGTGATGCCCACCGCCGACAGGATGGTGTCGGCCCAGTCGAGGTCGGCGTCGGTGGCGGCGACACCAGCGGCGATGGCCGCTGCCCCGGCACCGACCAGAGCCGGTGTGTTGGGCATGGCCCGGACCACCGGCGTACCCGGGGGCAGTGCGCCCTCGAGGGTGGCGAGGGTGACCCCGGCGGCGATGGAAAGGACGCGTGCGGGCGCTCGCAGCGCACCACACGCGGCGACCACGTCGTCGGGCTTCACCGCGATCACCACGCCGTCGGCGACGATCGGCTCTTCGACGACGGCCAGGCCCGGGATGCGCTCCGACAGCTCGGCGCGTCGTCCTGCCACCTTCTCGACCACCGCGAGCGACGCCGCAGGCGCCCAGCCTGCGCTCACCAGGCCCGAGACCAGTGCCTCACCCATCCGCCCGCCACCGACCACCAGGAGCTTCGCTGTCACGGCGGGACGTTACCGCCCCATCTGGCCGCAGCACGTCGTCGTCACCGGGGTGAACCCGCGACCGCGGCGGTGGCTTCGGTGGGCCGCACCCGCCACTGCGCCGCGAGCATCCCGAAGGCGAGCGCGCCGCCGACCGTGAAGGCAGCACCGGCACCCAGGGCACTCAGCGCCGCGCCGGCAGCCAGCGGCCCCGCCACCTGCCCGGCCCGGGCGGCACCGACCCAGACCGCGACCACCGCCCCTCGACTGGCCGAGGGCGCCGAGCCCGCCACGAAGTCCTGGTAGGTCGGGATGCTCAGCCCCTCGCCGATCCCGTAGACCATGGCGGCCAGCAGGAGCAACGGCAGGGTGGGAGCGAGGCCGATGCCGACGAAGGCAATGGCGAACGACGCGGAGCCGACGAGGACGAGTCGACGCCCGCCGTAGGCCGCCCGCAGGCGCCCCACGAGCAGCGCCGCACACGTCGAGGTGAGCGCAGGGGCGGCGAGCACGAACCCGCGGGGCGCGGCGCTGAGGCCGAACCGGCTCTCGAGCAGGACGGGGAGCACGGTGAGGTAGAGGCCGAAGATGAGGAAGAAGATGACGAAGGCCGCCAACGTGGCGCGGAACAGGAGGGGACGGCGGAGCACCCGGGCGGCGTCGCCGAGTTGGGTCACCACCCGGGGCTGCGGCACGAGCGCGACGTCGGGGAGCCGGCGCCAGACGACCAGGGCCGTCACCAGCGCGAGCGGGTACGGGGCGAAGGCGAGGCGCCAGCCGCCCACTTCGGCCAACAGGCCGCCGACCGCGGGGAACACGGCCAGCGACACCGTGAGCGTCGCCGAGTTGCGGCCGATGAGGCGCGCCCGCTCGGCGCCGGTCCAGTGGTCGCCGATGATGACCACGGCCAGGTTGATGAGGCCGGCGCCGCCGACGCCCTGCAAGAGGCGGAACAAGAGGAGGAGCGCGAAGGAAGGTGCCAGCCCGGCGAGGCCGCCGAACAGGCCGAAGACCACGAGACAGGGCACCAGCACCGGGCGGCGCCCGAAGCGGTCGGCGAGCACGCCGATGAGCGGGGCCACGACGATTCCCGGTATTGCGCCTGACGCCACCAGCAGCCCCGCCCGGCTGTCGGGCTGGTCGAAAGCCGCGAGGATGTCGGGGATCGACGGGCCGATCAGGGTGTTGTTCAGGATCCCGGTGAGGGTGATCGAGTAGATCAGCAGGAGCGGTGGCGGTCCGGCGTTCGAGGGCCGCCGAGAGCCCAGGGACCGGAGCATCGTCACCCGCACTTCCCCAATCCGAGCGGCCGCGCCCGGTCCCCGGGCTCGGTGCGCACGGTACATTCAAAGATACTGAAAATCAATGAAATAACAACAGAAAGTGTTAGCCGGCACGGGAGGCGAAGCCGATGCGGAGGGCAGGCCGGAAGAACTGCTCCACGTAGGCGTAGAGCGAGCCCACGACCCGGTCGAGCTCGTGGGTGTCGAGGGCGGTGTTGGGGAGCTGACCCACCAGGAACACCGCGTCCTCGGCACCGATCGCGAACGCGGCCCCGAAGAGCGTGAGGTTCCGGCGGAGCAGGTGCTCGTAGAACGCCGCGTGGTTCTCCTCGGGCGCCGGCATCACGTAGGTCTCGTAGCGGAGCGTCCGTTGGCCGAGCGTGAACCAGATGGTCGAGGTCGACTTCTCCTCACCGACGAGCCTCACGTACCAGCGTCGCTCGCCCGGCTCGCCGCGGTCGACCGCAGCGACGGCGGGGTTCTCGTCCAGCTGGTCGGTGAGCCACCCGTCGATCAGGCGGCTCAGGCGATCGAGCTCGTCGACGCTCGAGGGAGGGTCCGGCACCGGCTCTTACCCGCACTCCACCAGCGAGCGGGCCATGAGGTCGGTGTGCAGCCGTCGCAGCCGGGCCGCGGTCGTCGACCAGGTGTACCCGGCGGCCCGGTGCGCGGCGGCGGTCGACAGCTCGGCGGCCAGCACCGGCCCGTCGAGGATCTCCTCGACGTACGACGCGTAGACCGCCGGGTCGCGCCCGTCGACCAGGAAGCCGGTGCGACCGTGCTCGACGATGGTGCGGAGCCCACCCACGGCCGCGGCCACGACCGGCGTCCCGCACGCCGCCGCCTCGAGCGCCACGAGCCCGAACGACTCGGACCGGCTGGGCACCAGACAGACGTCCGCGGCCCGGTAGTAGGTGGATAGGAGGTGGTGGGGTTGGGGCTCGACCCAGGTGATGCGGTCGGCGACACCCAACCGTGACGCCAACTGCTGGACCCGGTCGACCTCGTGGCGGCCGCCGACCCCGCTGGCGCCCCCGACCACCAGGAGCACGGCATCGGGGTGCGCGAGCGAAGCCAAGGCGCGGACCGCCACGTCCACACCCTTGAGGGGTTGGATGCGACCTACGAACAGGAGCACGGGATGGCTTCCCAGCCCGAGGGCCGCACGGGCACCGGGCTTGCCGCCGGGCGAGAAGAAAGCGTGGTCGACCCCGGGCGGCACGATCTCGATGCGACTCGGATCGGCCCCGTAGAGCCTGGTCAGCTGCGACGCCTCGGCCACCGACGAGGCGAGGATCGCGTCGGAGCAGCCGATCACCTCGGCCTCGGCGTGCACCCGGCGGCCCGGCTCGACGTCGCCGGTCTCGGCCTTCACGCGGGCCAGGGTGTGGAACGTGGACACGAGGGGCAGGTCGAGCCGGTGCTTGATGCGGTGCCCGGCGACCCCCGACAGCCAGTAGTTCGCGTGCAGTGTGTCGACGTCTCCGATGCCCTTGATGTGGTCGGCCACCCAATCGGCGTAGCGGTCGACGATGGCCGGGAGCTGCTCCTTGGTGAGCTCGAGATCGCCCGCCGGGACGTGCACGACACGGAAACCCGGCTCGACCTCGACCACGTCGGGCAGGTCGGCGTGCCACCTGCGGACGTAGACGTTGCAGGCGACCCCTGCCTGCGCGAGCGATCCGACCAACTCGCGCACGTACACGTTCATGCCCCCGCTGTCGCCCGCCCCCGGCTGGGTGAGGGGTGACGTGTGCAGGGAGAGGACCGCTACGTTGGGCACGATGAGCTGAACACCGCCGATGCCATCAGGATTCCGGCCGCGACCGGCTCATGCCTCCAGCTGGCGGCGGACCGGCTCCTGGCGGAACGACTCGTAGATGTGCACGAGCGTCTTCTTCTGGTCCTCGCCGATGTAGGGATCGCGTCGGATCTCGGCGACCAGGTCCGGCGCACCGTCGCGCTCCTCGAGGATGCCCGCCCGGATGTACAGCTCTTCCGAGGAGATCTCGAGGGCGCGGGCGATCTGGCGCAGGATCTCGGCCGACGGCTTGCGCATGCCCCGCTCGATCTGGCTCAGGTAGGGATTGGAGACCCCGGCCATCTCGGAGAGCTTGCGGAGCGACAGCTGCCCGACCCGCCGCTGGTCGCGGATGAACTCGCCCAGATCGCGCCAGCGCTCCTCGAATTCGTCGCGCATGGGTGCCAAGTGTACGCGACCATCGCGAGCAGTTGACAAACCACGGCAAGCGGTCCCCACGGCCCCCGGAGGCTTCACGGGGAAGCGGCCCGCCGCCACGATTCACTTCAGGAGCGACTCGACGTTGGCCTCGCCGTCTCGGTACCGACGCTTGATCTCGTTCTGGAGGGCGTCGATGCACACGTGCAACTCGTGGCGCCGGGACGAGACCACCGCCTCGAAGGAGCGCAGTCGCTCGCTCATGACCTCGAGCGTCGGATCGTCCATGGCGGGCAGGTCACCCAGGTCGATGCCGCCGATGATCTCGTCGAGCGAGGCCTGGAGCTCCGGCGGCACCACCGCCGGCTGGATGTCCTGGGGCGGTCGGCTCGCCCCGGGCCCACGTCCGTGCTCGGCGAGTATGTCGGGCAGCTGGCCGATGAGCTGGGAGACGTCGCCGGCATCACCGCCCTCGCGGCGACGCGTCCGCTCGTGGTTCACGATGTCGAGATGACCCTGCGCGAGTCGACGCAGGTACGACACGCCGTTCTCCACCCGCTGGGCCTGGTCCCGCATCGAGCGCACCTCGTCGAGCGGTCTGCCGGTCAGCCCCGTCACGTAGGCCGGGTCGAGGACCTCCGCGAGCGTGGTCATGACCCGATGATGACCTCCCAGCCACCGATGAAGAGGAACCCCCAAACCACGAATCCGGCGATGATCGTGCTCCGGTGCTTGTCGAACACGTTCTTGTTGAACGAGCTGTCGAGGCCGCCGAGCAGGCCCAGCGCACTGGCCTCGATGAAGCCCACGACGATCAGGAAGACGGCCCAGGCGCCGAACAGATGGCCGCCGTTGGGATCGGCGTAGGCGAACGAGAAATGGCTCGTGAAGACCATGAACCAGATCATGGGGATCGAGAACAGGGCGTTGGCCCGTGAGGCCCTGGCCGCCTTCTTGGCTGCGGTGGGCTGCGCGGGATCGCCCTCGCCGCCGCCGAGCTTGGCCCGCTCGCTCGCGATGACGACCTTCTGGTTCCGCCAGATGACGCCCCACACGTTGAGGAACATGATCGTGCCGAGGGTGGCACCCCAGGCGATGCTGGTGCCCTGCGGCCCGGCGAAATAGGTGGTGAACTCGGAGCCGAGCGCCTTTTGGACACCCAGGATCATCACGCCGGTGAGGAAGGTGAGGGCCGCCGCCCACCGGAACCACCAGAGCGCCCGCCACGTGAGCTTGTCGAAGGCCTCACCGCGCGCGGCGGGGCTCATCTCGGCGTACGCCGGCACCTGCACGAAGTTGAAGAAGTAGAGCAGGCCGATCCAGGTGATGCCGGCCATGACGTGACCCCACCGGAACAGCATCTCGGTGCCGCTCGATGGATCGCCGAATGATTCGAAGATGGTCATGTGGGTGTGCCTCCGTGGTCCCGCTCGGTCAGGCGGAACCTTACCCCCGTCAGATCGTGAGGTATCGACTTAGCCCGAACAGCCAGACCGGGCCCAGGAACAACAGTGAATCGAGGCGCCGCAGGGCGCTCGCCTTCGCGTCGGCGCGGGGCAGGATGGCGGACCCGGCGAGTTGTCCGAGCGGGCAGAGCACCGCCGCCACGACGCCGAACCCGACGACGTCGAGCCTGGTGAACGGCGCCAGGTGGACCACCGCCATGGCGAAGGTGAACACGGCGATGCCGGCGATGCCGGCGAGCGGGCCCTCGAAGTGGTTGCTCGACCCCGAGCCCACGAGGAAGTCGCCCATCTCGTAGACGCAGACGAGGACGACCAGTGCGATGAACCCGCTCACGTCGATTCGATAGGTGAGCGCGGGTGCCGAAGCCGCCATGCCGAGGAACAGGCCGCACTGCAAGGTGAGCCCGACCGACGCCAGGTAGTCCCGCCGGGCCCCGTAGGAGGACACGCCGGCGAAGAGGGCCAACGGGATCGCGCCGAGTGCGACCACGCCCACCCAGCCGAACCCGAAGGCCGAGGCCACGCCCATGCCCCCGGCGATGGCCCCCGCCGTGTACTCCTCGGGGAAACCACCCCAGAGCCTCCACGCGCGGGCGGCCTGCCACCCGGCGACCGCGGCCATCGCCCCGTAGAGCGCGGCCAGCCCCGGCTCCTCCCCGAGCGTGGCGATGGCTATCAGCGCAGCCCAACCGATGCCGAGACGGACCTTCGGCCCGTTGATGTCGTAGGTGATCAGGAAGCGGGTCGGCGGCTTGGACTGCATCCTGGCGATTCGGCGCTGCTTGCGGGTGGGCTTCTTGGCCTTCGGCGCCCGGGGCGTCGCGGTCTTCGCCATCAGGCGCCGCCGCTCACCGGCGGGAGCACCGCCACTTCGTCGTCGTCGCCCACGGGCTCGTCGCCTGCCGACGACTCGCCGTTCACCCACACGCGACTCTCCGCAAGCACCGCCGAGAAGCGATCGCCGTAACGAGCGCGGGCGGCAGCGAGCACCTCGTCCACCGTGGCACCCGGGACGATGTCGCGCCCGGTACCGGCGGCGTCGCGCGCCGAAGCGAAGAGGCGGAGCACGGGCACGCCAGGATCGTACGCGTTCGACGCCGGCTCCCCCTGCCTCGCGGGGGCGGCCCGGGCCGAGATCGCCGCTACCTTCGACCGGGTGCCCCGCCTGCTGCTCGTCCGCCACGGCCAGTCGGAGTGGAACGCCGCCGGGCGCTGGCAGGGCCAGGCCGACCCGCCCCTCTCGGACCTCGGCCGCCTCCAGGCCCAGGCCGCCGCGGGTGCCATCGGAGCGGTGGACGCGATCGTGGCCTCACCCCTCGACCGCGCCTTGCGGACCGCAGCGACCATCAGCGAGGCCGTCGGCATCGGCCCGGTCCTGGTCGACGCCGACCTGCAGGAGCGGCACGCCGGTGAGTGGCAGGGCCTCACCCGCGCCCAGATCGATGAGCAGTACCCGGGCTACCTCGACCCCAGCGCCGGCACGCGGCGGCGCCCGCCCGGGTGGGAGGACGACGATGTGCTCCTCGAGCGGGTCCTGGGCGCGATCGGCCGACTGGTCGCCGTGCTCGACGGGGCCGACGAGGTGCTGGTGGTCACCCACGGCGGGGTCATCTACGCCATCGAACGCCACCTGGGCGCCACCTTCGAGCGGATCCCGAACCTCGGGGCCCGCCGGGTCACCGCAGAAGCCGATGGCGTCGTCGTGCTCGGCGAGCGTCTCGTGCTCGTGGACCCCGACGCCGTGACGGTCACGACGCCCGACCAGATCTAGCGGCTACCGACCTGGTGCTCTCGGCACCGGCGGGCGACGGGATCGGTCGCGAGGGTGTCGTCGGGCAGGGCGGCCTCGCACACCTCGCACATGCCGTAGGACCCCGAGTCGAGCCGCAGCAGGGCGTGGTCGACGGCATCGAGGTCGACCGCCACGGCGTCGAGGTCGACCTCGACCGGGGCACCTTCGACGTCCTCGACCTCGCTGACCGCCTCGGCCCCGCTGACGACGCCCTCGGTGACCACGCCCTCGGTGACCTCGTGCCCGGCGAGCGGTGACGGCTCCATGCCGTCAGACTAGGGGGATGGCCACCTCATCGATCGAGCCCGCCACCGACCGTCGCGCCGAGTGGGATGCGCTCCGCGCCGCCCACCTGCGTCCCTCCGCCGACCGTCCGCCCTCGACCGCACGGGGTGTCCACCACGTGGCGCTGCTCTGCGCCGACGTCCCGCGCACCATCGCCTTCTACCAAGGCCTGCTCGAGTTCCCCCTCACCGACCTGTTCGAGAACCGGGACTACGAGGGCTCCACCCACTTCTTCTTCGACATCGGCAACGGCAACACCGTCGCCTTCTTCGACTTCCCGGGGCTCGACCTCGGCCCCTACGCCGAGGTGCTCGGCGGCCTGCACCACCTCGCCATCTCGGTCGCACCCGACCAGTGGGACCGCCTGAAGGCCAAGCTCGACGACGCCGACGTGCCCTACCAGCACATCAGCGGGTCGAGCATCTACTTCAACGACCCCGACGGCGCCCGCCTCGAGCTCATCAGCGACCCCCTCGGCAAGATGTACGGCACCGACGTGCTGTAGCGCGCCACGCGGTGAGCCTCGCCCCCTCGGGGCCTGCTCTACTGGCGGCATGCGTGCCGCCGTGCTGGAGAACTACCGCGAGCCCCTCGTCCTCACCGAGGTCGACGTCGAAGCCCCCCATCCGGGCGAGGTCGCCGTGCGGGTGGCTGCCTGCGGGGTGTGCCACTCGGACCTCAGCGGCATCGAGGGGTCGTTCCCCGTGCCGCTGCCCACCGTGCTCGGCCACGAGGCGGCGGGAGTCGTGGAAGGGGTCGGGGCCGGCGTGTCCACCCTCGCCGTGGGCGACCACGTCGTGTTGACCGCGTCCCCTCCGTGCGGTCGCTGCTACTGGTGCGTTCGGGGCGAGCACAGCATCTGCGTGAACACCGCCGGCCTGGCCACCGGAGCCATGCCCGACGGCGGCACCCGCCTCTCTCGCGACGGGCACGTCGTGCACCGCGGGCTGAACCTGGGCGCTTTCGGCGAGGTCGTCATCACCCAGGAGGCGGGCGCGGTGAGGATCGCCGACGACATCCCGCTCGAGGTCGCCTGTGTGGTGGGGTGTGCCGTGCAGACCGGGGTCGGCGCGGTGTTGAACACGGCCAAGGTGCCCGAGGGTGCCACGGTGCTGGTGACGGGGTTGGGCGGCGTGGGCCTGTCGTGCGTGCAGGGTGCGCGCCTGGCGTCGGCGGCACGGGTGATCGCGGTCGACCCGGTGGCCGAGCGACGCGACGCCGCACTGCGGCTCGGGGCCACCCACGCGATCGACCCCACCGAGGCCGAGGTGGGCGAGCAGGTGCTGGCGCTCACCGGGGTCGGCGTGGACTACGCGTTCGAGGCGGCGGGGCGGGCCGCCCTCATCACCACTTGTGTCGACGCCACCCGATCGGGCGGCACCACGGTGGTCGTCGGCGCACCGCCTCTCGACCAGACCATCGACCTCGGCATCGCCGCCCTCTTCGGTGCCGGCGAGAAGAAGCTGCTCGGCTGCCTGCTCGGCAGCTCGCACGCCCCACGCGACATCCCCCGCTACCTCGACCTCTGGCGGGCCGGCCACCTCGATCTCGAGGGCCTCATCACCGCCACCCGACCCCTGGCCGAGGTCAACGAGGCCTTCGACGACCTACGGTCCGGCATCGGCATCCGCACCGTGCTCACCCTCTGAACCCGCTGGCGAGGGCCCGCCCGTCCAACGCCAGGTGGTCCAGTCGCCCATGGGAGCCGCTCCCATCGAGCGGTAGAACTCCTGGGCGGGCTCGTTCCAGTCGAGCACCGACCATTCGACCCGTCCCGGGCTGATCGACTGCAGGTGCTCGAGCAGGGCCCGGCCCATGCCGCGTCCTCGATGCTCGGGACGCACGAACAGGTCCTCGAGCCAGATGCCGGGTCGCCCGAGGAACGTCGAGAAGGTCGTGAACCAAAGGGCGAAGCCGACCACCTGCCCCTCGTGCTCGGCGATGAGCACGTCGGCCGCTGGCTCGGGCCCGAACAGGTGCTGCCGGACGGCGTCGCGGTCGAGGACCACCTCGTGCCCGAGGCGCTCGAAGGCCGCCAGTTCACGGATCAGCGCGCAGATCTCGTCGAGGTCGGCCTCGGTCGCAGGTCGGACGGCCACCGGGTCGAGGCTACCTGGGGGCGGTCGCCGGACCGGGCGCGCGAGGGCGCGATAGCGTTTCGGCCATGCAGACGACGAAGCAGCCCCGCCGGCGCATGCCACTGATCCTCGCGGGGATCGTGATCGGCGCGCTGGCCCTGAGTGCGTGCGGCAGCAACGGCGACGAGAACGCGAACGACAACGCCGATGCCACCACCTCCACGACCGGGGCCACCACCACCACGGCCTCGGGCGGCGAAACCCCCACCACCGCTGCCGGAGGCAGCGCCACCACCGCACCACCGGAGGTGCCCGCGCCGGTCACCGACCTGGCGGCGCAGATCAACGACGCCGGACTGGGGTGCGACGCGGTCGAGGCCCCTCGCGCCGCCGAGGGGGCGCAAGGGGCGGCACAGTGCAGCCTGGAAGAGGCCCCTGCCTACCTCTACACGTTCACCGACAACGACAAGCGTGACGAGTTCATCGACAACGGCGGGGTCATCGACTGCACGTTCATCTTCGGCGCCGGCATCAGCTTCGACTACGTGGTGACCGACACCGCGATCATCCGTCCGGAGGACAATGCCGACGCAGAGGCCCTGGCCGACGCACTCGACGGCGAGGTCCGCACGATCAACTGCGAGCCACCCGACGCGGGCAACTGACACCCGCTGGGCGCTTCCTCGGTGGTGCCCCCGGTGGGATTCGAACCCACGATCTTCGGATTAAAAGTCCGCTGCCGTGACCAGGCTTGGCTACAGGGGCGGGGCCACTTCGAAACCACCTTCGAAAGTCCGAGGTCTGGAGCAACCGCCGTGTGTCGGGCGCGAAACTACCGGGCCGGGCTCACCGAGCGGCCCGGGAGCGCCACGAACCGCCGGCACGGGGGCACTCGGAGTCGGAACGCGGCGGCCGCGTCGACGGTCTCCTGGCGTAGTCGCGTCGAGGTCTGGCGGTGGTCCTCGGGGGTGAGCTGTGGTGGCGCTGTTGCGTTGTCGGCCAGCCCGACGGCCGCGAGACTCCGGTGATGCGCCGTCCCCCGTTGTGCCCGGCGGTCAGCCAGGACCGTTCCGCGTTCTCGGGGTTCCGGTTCCCGCCCGAGGTGATCATCCTCGCGGTGCGCTGGTATCTGCGGTACGCGCTCTCGTTCCGGGACCTCGAGGAGCTCCTCGCCGAACGAGGCATCGAGGTGGACCACGTCACCTTGTACCGGTGGGTCCAGCGGTTCACGCCGATGCTCGTCGACGCGGCGCGGCCGTGCCGTCACGCGGTCGGTTCCCGGTGGTTCGTGGACGAGACCTATGTGAAGGTCTCCGGGGTGTGGCGTTACGTGTACCGGGCCGTCGACGACAACGGCCAGGTCATCGACGTCTACGTCTCACCGAAACGGGATCTCGCCGCGGCCCGCAAGTTCTTCAACCGGGCGATCACCGCTCACGGCAAGCCCGACGAGGTCGTGACCGACATGGCGCAAGCCCTCGAGACCGTGATCGAGGAACTGCTCCCTGACGCGTTCCACAACACCAGGCAACATGCGAACGACCGGGTCGAGTGCGACCACGGCCGACTCAAGGCCCGCCTGCGCACGATGCGCGGCCTCAAGACCGACCGGACCGCCAGGATCACCGTCGCCGGTCACGCCCTGATGGCGAACATCCGCCGCGGCCACTACGAACTCGGCATCGAGGCGGAGCCGCGCCTGCGCGTCGCAGAGGCGTTCGAAGAGCTCACCCACGCGATCTGACCACCACCCCACCTCGAGGGCGAACAGCCGCGTCACGTCCCCCGACAACGCAACAGCTAGCTCCGAGAAGGGCCTGTCCAAGCTGGAATCCGCGGCCGAGGGCTGACACAGGCCACCCGCCGACGCCGCCGGGGGTTGGCCCGTCAGCCCTGGCCGAGGATGTGGTCGACCCGGATCTCGATGGTCACCCGGTCGTCCCGCTCGCGGGGCGCCTGATAGCGCTGGGTGTAGCGGCGCCCGGCCAGGAAGCGCAGCACCGCCTCGCCGGGATCGGTGGGGTCGACGGCCATCGGCCCATAGTTGCCGCACATCGCCGGGTGCGCGCCCGACGGACGGCATGCCGGTGCCACCGCTCGAGGCTGTCGTTCCGCGCCGGCCCCGGGGCCGGCTCCTCAGTCGGCGGTGACCAGGTTCTCCAGCGCGGTGCCGATCAGGCGGCGGGCTTCGTCGGCGATCACGCGGATCTCGTCCGTGCCGATCAGCGTCGCCATGATCCCGGGGTCCATGGCCTCGACCAGGACCCCGTCGTCGACCTCGCGCACGACCACGTTGCACGGCAACAGCACGCCGATCTGAGGCTCGACGTCCAGCGCGCGGCTGGCCAGGCCCGGGTTGCAGGCGCCCACGATCACATACGGCGACATCTCCTTGGAGAGCTTGGCCGCCATGGTGGCCTGGACGTCGATCTCGGTGAGGACGCCGAAGCCCTGCTCGGCGAGAACCTCCTTGGTCTTCGCCAGCGCCTCGGCGAAGGGCAGGGACAACGTCACGGCTTCTTCGAACACCATCGCGGATCCTCCAACTCGAGCGGTGACCTCAACCTACGTCCGGTCGCCCGCGCCCATCAGGGCCGGAAGACCCGATCTCGGTCCGGGTGGGTCGGTCGAGAGCTGCTGATCCGGCGCTCCGCCCAACGGCGCTCGGCGAGATCGGGGCCTCGTCGCCGGCACGGGGCCAGGGGGCGAACACCCCGCGTCGATGCCGCTGCGCTCGACGCACCAGTCCCACAGCCGGTGCCGCTCGGCCGGGGTGCCACCGCGACGAGTCGCGGGCAGGCGGGGATGGCACGGGGGCGCCGGTCGAGCCAGAACCGGCCGGTCGACCGGAGGGGCTCACCGTCGTCGGCGGCCAGCACCAGGCTGCCCAGGCTGTGGATGGCCGGAACCCTGAGGCCGACGAACAACGCCTCTTGCCGGGAACCCGTGAACCAGAGCGTCACCGAGAGGACCAAAGAGAGCCCTCCGGCGATGAGAAAGGCCATCTTGGCCTTGTGGAACGAGTCGAGGCGGGCGTACACCCCGGCGGCGGTCGAGCGAGGACTGGTCGTTTGCATGGTTGCCACCTCCGACCTGTGCAGCATTAGTTAGTACTGAAATATCCCCTGGCGGTGAGAACGACTCAACGACCCTCGGGTCGCTGTGCTCGGCATCGTGTGCGCCGCCCACGAGAACGGCGTGCAGGCCGGCGCCCCAAGTCCATGAAGTGGTACCTGGGGTCCCGTCTCATGGTCACGCTGGTGTGCTCAACGTGACCTTCCTGCGGCTGCTCGAGTTCCTGAAAGGCTGGTTGGCCCGACTGCTACCGGTGACCGCGTGGGGCACCGGCCGGTTCGCTCGGGCCGAGCGCGTCCGGCGCACGACGTCGCCCCAGGCCGCTGTGTTGCCCACTAGGTTGAGGGCTACCGGTCCGTCTGTCTCAATTGGCACGGGGAGAACGTCGGCTGTCGCTTCGGGGGAGGAACACCGCGATGACCCTGCTCCACGCGGACGAAAGGGAACGGGACGATCTGGGCGCGCCGCCGGGCCTTGCTGAACCAGCACCGCGGCGGCCCGTCGGCGAACGCTCGGCGCGGACCATGCCGGCCGCCGAGCTCGGACACTGGGTGGTCGCTGCCCTCCTCTCGGGCGCGGGCGCGATTCATCTGGCGATGGCGCCGCCGCACCTCGGCGAGTCGACCGTGCACGGCGTGGGCTTCCTGGTAGCCGGGGTGCTAGGGATCGGACTCGCCCTCTGGGTCGCGGTCCGTCCCAGTCGTACCGCGTTGTGGATGGCGGCCGTCACGAGCGCGGCACTGATCGGCGCGTGGGCGGTCAGCCGCCGTGTCGGTCTGCCCTACGGGTCGGAACCCTGGGTGGCGGAGGCGGTGACCGTGGTCGACGGGATCGCCGTGATCCTCGAGGCCGCAGCCGTTCTCCTGGTTGCTTCTCTCCTGGTTCGCCGGGGGACCGTGTTCGTGGAGTCGACGGCGTTCGCAGTAGCGGGTGTGTTCGGGGCACTGGTCCTGACGAGCGGGGCGCTGGCGTCGCCGGCGGCTCGGGAGCATGCCGTCGACGGCCACGGTGGCGAGCACGCCGCCTCCGACCACGCAACTGGAGTGCCCGTGGGGGACGACCGTGGGTTCGGCGATCTGGCCAACGGCCAGATGGGAAGCCACGGCCACCCCGGCGAAGCCGCGGCTCCCGTCGAGGAGTCGATCGATCCGGCGGCCGCGGCCAGCCTGGCCGGCCAGCTCGCCCTGACGGCGCCGCTGGTCGAGGCCTACCCGACGCTCGGCGATGCCCGGGCTGCGGGCTTCGTGCAGCAGGGACCGTTCTCTCCTGGGCTGGGCGTGCACTTCGGTGGACCGTTCGCGGGAGGGCTGAACCTGGACGGCGACATGGACGCGGAGGACATCGGTGCCCCGACCCTGATCTACGACGGACTCGAGGAAGACGCCCCCCTCGCCGGGTTCATGTACCTGGCCTTCCAGGACACCGAGCCCGAGGGCTTCGCCGGTCCGCTCGACCACTGGCACTATCACACCGCGACGTGCGTCGTGCTTGGCCCGGACGGCATCGAGACGCCGTTCGGCGCCGACCTCTCAGGCGTCACGGACGCCATGTGCGAGGCCGAGGGTGGCCTCATGATCGACTTCACGGGCTACATGGTCCACGTCTGGACCGTGCCAGGGTACGAGTCGGACCTGGGGACGTTCAGCGACCTCAACCCCGACATCGCGTGCCCGGACGGCACCTACTACACGATCCCCACCGCCGAGATCGGTGGCGCCGACACGACCTGCCGGGATGCCGCCACCTGATCGCGCAGCCCTGAATCGCGGACCTAGGTCCCTTCCCGTGTCGGCCGCTCGGTGGCACCATGCCGTTGTGAACGATTCCCGCCACTTCCACGATGTCGTCGATGACCTTCGCGGGCCCACCCGTGACCTCCGAAAGGCGATTCCGGGCCCGTGGTCGGCGTTCGCACAGCTCCACCAGGAGGTGGTGGCCGATGGCGCCCTCCCCGGTCGGATCAAGGAGTTGATGGCGATGGTGGTCGGCGTGACCGAGCACTGCGACGGTTGCATCGCCTACCACGCCCAGGCCGCGGCGAAGGCCGGCGCCAGCGAGGACGAGGTGGCCGAGGCCCTGGGCGTGGCCCTGTTGATGGGCGGCGGGCCGGCCAGCGTGTGGAGCCCGAGGGCACTCGCGGCGTTCCGCGAGTTCGCAGAGCCCGGCTGACCCGCTCGGGGTCGGTCAGCGGCGGCGTTCGAGCGCGGCCATGGCAAAGGCGTAGGGCTGGTCCGGCGGCGGGAGGCGCCCCTGCCGGGCGGCGGTCAGCGCGTCGGCCGAGGTGACGACGGCCATGTGGCTGAAGGCCTGCGGCGTGTTGCCGAGGGCCGCGCCCGTCGCGGGGTCGATCATCTCGGAGAAGACGCCCACGTCGTTGCCCAGCGCCAGCAGCGATTCCATGAGCTGGTCGGCCTCGTCGAGGTGACCGGCGTGGATCAGGCAGTCGAGCAACCAGAACGAGCACAGCAGGAAGGCCCCCTCCCGCCCGTCGAGCCCGTCGGGGCCCAGGTATCGGTGAACGAGGGTGCCGTCGCTCAGGTCGCGGGTGACCGTCTCGATGGTCCGGGTCACGTCGGGGTGACCGACGGGCAGAAAGCCGAGGGCGGGGACCAGGAGGGTTGCGGCGTCGGCCCCAGGCCGGTCCCCGGCCTGCACGAACCAGCCGTCGGGCGAGCCCTCGCTCCGGAGCCAGGCGGCCAGCAGGTCCCGCTCGCCCGCCCACTGCTCGACCGGGCCCGAGAGATGGCCTGCCTCGGCCATGCGCACGGCCCGGTCGAGGGCTGCCCAGCAGTTGAGCTTGGAGTGCACGAAGTGGCGGGGCTCGTCGCGGATCTCCCAGATGCCCTGGTCGGGCATTCGCCACGATGCCACCGTCAGGTCCGCCACCCGGGCCAGGAACTCACCGTTGGAGGGCGTCAGCTCGCCCCCGGCGGCGACGAAGCCATGGGCCGCCTCGAGGAGCTGGCCGTACGAGTCGAGCTGGAGCTGTCCGGCAGCCCCGTTGCCCACCCTGACGGGCCGCGAGCCCCGGTGGCCGGCCAGGTGCTCCAACCGGACCTCGGTGAGTAGCCGCTCCCCGGTCACCCGGTACATGATCTGCAGGTCCTCGGGCCGGCCCGCCGCAGTGCGTTCCAACCAGCCTTTGAAGGCGGCGGCCTCCCCGAGAGACCCGAGGATCACGAGCGAGGTCAACGTGAGGGTGGCGTCGCGGATCCACGTGTAGCGGTAGTCCCAGTTGCGGCTCGCACCGAGCCACTCGGGCAGCGACGTCGTCCCCGCCGCGACCACGGCCCCGGTGGGTGCGTAGGTGAGTGCCTTGAGCACGAGGGCCGAGCGGTGCACCGTGCGGGCGTGCTCCCCGTCGTACGAGCAGCTGTTGGTGAACCAGTCCTGCCAGAAGGCGACGGTGTCGGTGAAGCGTGTCGCCAGCGCGGCCCGCGTGTTCCCCGACCCCTGCTGCGGCTGCTCGGCGGCCGGCGTCCAGGCCATCTCGATGAGCTCCTCAGCGCCCGCGACCAGTGACCAGGACGAGGCGACACCGTCCCCGTCGCCGTCGAGGGGGCGGGTGGCCCTCACCCACAGGGCGTCCGGTCCGCCGATGATGGACCAGGACGTGTCCGAGGTTCGGGTGAACCGGGGGCGGACCACCCCGTACTCGGGGCGGGGGTCGAGGTGGATCTCGGCGATGACCCGCCCCGCCAGGCAGCGGACCCGACGCAACACCGAGTGACGGGTGGTCACCTCGGCGGGCCGCTGGGGGTCGAACGGCGCCACCGGCATGCAGTCGGTGACCTCGAGCACGCCCGAGTCCGTCTCGAAGCGGGTGGCGAGCACGTTGGTGGCCGGCAGGTACGACCGCTCGACCCCGACGACCGGCTCACGGGGCGCGAGCGAGAAGTGGCCGCCCCGCTCGGCGTCCAGCACCCGGCCGAGCACCGACGGCGAGTCGAAGCGGGGGAAGCAGCACCAGTCGATGGATCCGTCGCGGCCGACCAGTGCGATCGAGTGGCAATCGCCGATGACCCCGTAGTCGCCGATGCCGTTCATCGTCGCCCCCCTTACCCCTCGGCTGCGAGCTTAGAGTCGGTGCTGCGGCCGAGGCGCCGCCCGGTGGGCACCACCACCGACGAGGGCCTCGCGGGGCCGACCTCACGGGCCGTCGGATGGTCATCGCCGGCGCTTCCGGGCCGGCAGGGCCACTTCGCGGCGCCTCTCGCTGGTCGGGGTCCTCGACACGAGGGTGAAGCTCCCCACCTCGGTCTAGAGCGCACGCGAACAGGTCGTGGGCAGGGGTTGGTGGGGCTCCATCGGTCGGCCCACTTGATGAGCTTGACGGTGAGGATGAGGCCGACGGCGAGGTCGATCTGGGCGAGGCGGTGGCTGGTGAACCGGTCGGTGTCGCGGCGTAGCTGCCCGAAGTTCGAGAACCAGGAGTTGGTTCGTTCGACGCGCCAGCGCAGCCCGAGGGTGTGTGTCCCGTTCTTGTGCGGGGTGGTCTTGGCGAACGCTTCGAGGGTCGGGCGGAGCAGCGCCATGTCGTTGCGGTTCGCGCCGTCGATCGCCCAGGCCAGCGGGATACCGAACCGGTCAGTCAATATCGACCACTTCCAGCCGCTCTTGGCCCGGTCGGTGGGGTTCGGGCCGGTGCCTTCACCACCGAAGGGCGCTTTGTGTTGGGAACCGTCGATCGCGATCTCGGACAGGTCGAGACCGACGACCTTGTCGTACGCCGCGAGCGCTTCGACCCGGAGGCGCTCGAACACCCCGGCCGCGTTCCACTCGGTCCGCCGTCGCCGCAGGGTGGTCTCACCGGCGCCGCTGATCCGCGCCGCGACGTCCCACGAGCAGCCGGTGACGAGACGCCGGAGGATCCCTTCGAAACACACCCGGTCCGAGATCCGGGGGCGGTGACAACCGAGCGGGTGAGGGTTCGGCACGTGACGCGGGGGCAGCGGCGCGACCGCCGCCCACACAGCATCGACCGTCCTGGGGTGAAGCGCCGGGCGGAGAGGTGCGACGGCTGAGCGGCCATAGTCGATCGGATATAGCCTGTCGGTATGGATGTGGGTGCCGAACTGCGAAAGGCAAGGACCGCGGCGGGTCTCAGCCAGGCTGAGTTGGCGGAGCGAGCGGGCACGACCCAGTCGACGATCTCGGCCTATGAGTCCGGCCGCAAGGAGCCGGGCGTGTCGACCCTGGAGCGCCTGCTCGGGGTGGTGGGGGTCTCGCTGAGGATCTCACCAGGTGTTTCCCCCGCCAGGCGGCCCAGTGCCGTGAGAAACGAGCATCGGGCCGAGATCCTGCGACTGGCTCGGCGCCACGGTGCCGAGGTCCTGGGCGTCTTTGGTTCGGTGGCTCGGGGTGAGGATCGGCCCGGCTCGGACCTCGATCTGCTCGTCCGCTTCGAGTCGGGCCGGTCCCTCGTCGATCACGCCGCCCTTCTCCGCGAGCTCGGCGAGGCCCTAGAGGTTCCCGTCGATGTGATCTCCGCCGGGGGCCTCACCGACAATGACCCGATCCTGGCTGAACTCGTACCGCTGTGAATGCCGCCCGGCGTTCCGAGGAAGCGGTCATCGGCGACTTGCTGTCGGCGGCCGACGATGCTGCGGAGCTCGTGCGACGCGGCCGCGACGCGTTCGACGGCGATGTCCTGCTGCGTCGCGCAGGCGAAGCGATCACCGGCCAGATCACCGAAACGGCGGGCAAGATCAGCGACGAGTTGAAGGCCTCTGTCCCGGGCGTGCCGTGGGAGGACATCATCGGCATGCGCATCGTCCTGCATCACCGCTATCACGCCATCGATCACGACACACTCTGGAATGTGCTCGAGGTCGACATCCCGGCACTGGCCGCGGCGCTGAGGGGCGTTGTGGACGGCGAGGATTGATGGACTGCGTCACTCGGGGGCGTTCCCGAATCGGCGAAATCCCTTCCCGGCCCATCTGCGATCTCAAGCGCTGGTTGAGGAAGGGGGCCGACGAGCACGAGAGCACCTGCCCGCCCTCGCGAAGGTGGCGTGACGTAGGTCGGACGACCCGAATCCGCTCGCTCGCTTCACCCGGCACGCCAACCGGTCGAAGGGACTTGCGAGATGTCGCACCGAAGCCCGAGCCGAACAGCAGATCCGCATCGCGGGAAGGCAACCGTCAAGCGGTTGCGGAGCGGGCGGCGGCAGAGGTGATGGACTTCCAGCCGCCCAAGGAGGTCGCCGCGCTCGGCGTGCCCGAGTCGATGATCCTCGACATCGTGTTGCGCCGCGCCCTGCTCGACGGGCACACGTCGACGCTGCAACTGGCGACGGCGCTCGCCGTCACGCCGTTTCTCATGGAGTCGGTGGTCGAGGTCATGCGCCGCGAGCGCATGGTTGAGGTCGGTGGCCTCGAAGGCCGCAACCTGATGCTCGGTCTCACGGACCACGGCCGGGCGCACGCCATCGACCGGATGAAGCTCTGCCGGTACGCAGGTTCGCTGCCCGTGAGCCTCGCGGACTACGCCCAGGTGGTCAGGGGACAGCACCGCCAACCGAAGATCCACCACGACACGATCCGGGCGGCATTCACCGACCTGGTCATCAGCGACCGCCTGCTCGACGAGCTCGGTCCCGCGGTCCTGGCCAAGGGCGCCATCTTCCTGTACGGCCCCCCGGGCACGGGCAAGTCATCGATCGCCGAGCGCCTGATCCGGGTCCATCACGACCACGTCATCGTCCCTCGGGCCGTCGCGGTCGACGGCCAGATCATCACGGTGTTCGACCCGGTGATCCACCAGCCGACCGATCCTCAGCCGAAGGGCCTCGACCCGAGATGGGTGCTCTGCAAGCGGCCGAGCGTGATCGTGGGTGGCGAGCTCCGGGCGTCCCAGCTCGATCTGAGCTACGACGTGAACGGCGGGATCTACTCCGCACCGCTGCAGATGCAGGCCAACAACGGGATCCTCGTGATCGACGACTTCGGCCGCCAGGCGCTCTCGCCCGAGGAGCTCCTGAACCGGTGGATCGTCCCCCTCGATCGCGGCATCGACTACCTCACCCTGGACAACGGGCTGAAGTTCGAGCTCCCGTGCCTCACCAAGATCGTGTTCTCCACCAACCTGGAGCCGTCGAAGCTCGCGGACGAGGCCTTCTTCCGGCGCATCCGCAGCAAGGTGCTCATCCCGTCGATCGACGACGACCAGTTCGACCGGATCCTCGTCGCCGTCAGCGGCGCGGCGGGCGTCACCCTGGCCCCCGGCGCGGCCGAGCATCTCCGGGCGGTCAGCCGCGAGAAGGGAGACGGCGATCTGCGCCCCTACCTCCCCGCCGTGGTCTGCGAGCTGGTCAGCTCGATCAGCGACTACGAGGACATGGACCGCGTGCTCGACGTCGCGATGGTCGACCGCATCGCCTATCTCTTCTTCACCCAGTCCGACGCCATGCGTGCACCGACCAACGCCTGAGCCAATCGGATCGGTGGGTCACCACCCGAGGGCGGGTCCGCCGAACCCACGAGCCGTCCCTCGCCACGCACGGGGACGACGACAAGGATCTGCGACGCCAGGTCGACCCGGCCTCAGGCCCCGGTGAGCGCCGCCACCAGCGGGGCGAACGAACGGGCCTGATCACCCGGCACCACGGTGTACGAGTAGCCCCATCGTTCTCGGCGGCGGCGCAACTCGTCGCCCAGGCTGCCCACGTTGCCGATCAGGGTGACGGGCGATGCCAACAGGTCGGCGCCGTGCGCCGCGCCGAAGAGCGGCGCCATCTGATCGGCGAGCCCCACGGGGTCGTCGGTCAGTTGGGCGACGGCGACCCAGGCATTGATCTCGAGCTCGTCGAAGCGGTCGCCGGCGCCCTCCCGCACCCACGCCACCTTCTCGTCGATACGGTCGGCCATGGCGTCACGGCTGGCGTCGGCGTCGATCTCGCCGGAGTGGATCGAGGGGTTGACCCCCACGATGTCGGCGTTGGCGCCGGCGAACCGCAGCACCCGTGGTGCGCCGCCGGCGATGATGAACGGGGGGCCACCGGGGGCGTGAGGAGAGGGGCTGCCGACCAGGCCCGTGATCGTGTAGTGCTCGCCCGAGACGTGAACGGGCTCGCCCGAGAAGAGCGCCCGCAGCACCGCCACGTGCTCCATCATCCGGTCGACCCGGACGCCGGGGCGCTCCATGGGGATGCCGGACTGCTCGTAGTCGACCTTCTTCCAGCCGGCGCCCAGCCCCACCTCGAGGCGTCCGCCCGACAGCTGGTCGATGGTGGCCAGCTCACGGGCGACCATCGCGGGGTGGCGGAAGTCGCAGGCGAGCACCAGCGGGGCGACCTTCAGCGTGGTGGTGGCGGTCACCGCGGCAGCCATCGCCGTCAGGGGCCCGAGGCCGGAGTCCACATGGTCGGGCACGAACAGCGTCGAGTACCCGAGGGCCTCGAGCTCGCGAACGCTCTCGGTCCAGGTGGAGCCGTCGAAGGGGGCGTTCAGCTGAACGCCGAACCGGAAGCGTCGGGGATGCGCCATCGGCCCAGTATGACCGGTGCCGAGCGGCGCCTCCCGGCTCGGCGGGTCAGTCCCGTCGAACCTTGGCCTCGTCGAACAATGCCATGACCGCCGCCACCTTTCCGGTCGGCACCTCGACCGTCGCTCCCTGGACGATGACACCGTTGCCGGGGTCGATCCCGACCCGCAGCTTCAATCCACCGTCACGCGCCGGCGTGGCGGCAACGGCGACGTGGTTCACGTGGAAGCGGTAGGAGAGGCCCGTGGGGTGGAACAGCTCCAGCACCCGCCCGTCGAGCAGCAGCACGTGGTCGCCGGCGATGACCTCGAGCGGTTCGGTAGCAGGCATGCAGACCACGCTAGGACTCTGCTGCCGTCCGCCGTCGCTCCGATCACGCGGTTGCGCGCTCGAACCCGTGACCAGTGGATCGAGCGCTACTGCAGGACGCGGACCGTGCCCGAAACGGGGTCGAGCTCGATCTCGCTGCCATCCGGGATGAGGGTGACCGCCTCGGCCGAACCCACCAGGGCGGGCAGGCCCAGCTCGCGGGCGATCACCGCAGCATGCGAGAGGGGCCCGCCCTCCTCGGTGACGACCCCGCCGGCCAGGGCGAGGACGGTGTTCCACGCGGGCGAGGTCCCGGCGGTCACCACGATGTCACCCGGCTCGAAGCGAGCGAGGGCCTCGGCGGGATCAACCGCCACGCAGGCCCGCCCGGTGACCGGGCGATCGCCGATGCCCACGCCACGGAGCGGGACGCGATCGCCGGGCGGGGTGATGCCCAGTTCGCGGAGCGTGATCAGGGACCGGCCCATGAGGGCCATGGCGGGCGGCAGCACCGACAGCGGCAGCGGTACCACGGGCCCGAGCATCGTCGGGGCAGGGACCGCCGACAGGCGCCGCCGCTCCTGCAGGCGGGCCTCGGAGTCGTCCGCGGTGGGAGAGGTCGCGCCCACCAGCACGCCCCCCAACTCCTGCACGGTGAGCTCGACGGCGTGCTCGTGGTGGTGCAGGAGGCCGCGTTCCACGAGGCGTCGGCCGACTTCGAGCATGGCCCGCCGCAGCAGGCCCACCGGCCAGGCTGCGGTCAGCACCCCGTTGTCGTCGCGGACCCCGCAGGTGGCACGGGCGTCGGCCAGGCGGACGTCCCACTCGGCCCGGTGCGGCCGTGGCACTCGAGAGCGGATCAGTGACTCGACGGTGTCGACGATCTCGGCCGATGCCAACCGACCGGTGGTGACCGCTCGGGTCGGGAGCTCGCCGGCGGTGCGCTCGTCGAGGTCGTAGCCGGTGACCATGGCCCAGTCGGGCAAGGGCGCGGCACCCGTCGAAGCGGGCGACGACCCCGCGAGGAGGGCGGCGGCCGCGCCGGCGTCGATGCCCCAGTCGGCCGCCCGGGTGAGGAAGATCGAGGTCGGCGCCAGATCGGTGCCGTGCAGGCGGAAGTGGGCTCGGTACCCGTCACCGGCGTTCTGCCGGACGGACCGCAGGTGACCGATCAGGTCGCCGTCGTCCAGGCCCCCGGGGTCGACCGCGGACAGCCTGGCGTTGCGTTCCTGCCATGCCGGCTTCTCGACGGCGTACCAGTGGTCGGCCTCGGCCAGCCAGATGCGCTCGGCCATCGCCCGTCGGGCCGCGGCCGCCCGACGCCGAAAGGTAGGGGCCAGTCGCACCACCAGCCAGAGCAGCGGCGCGGGCGGCAACCGATTCGTGGCGGTACCGACCAGGGGCTCCGGCGCGATGAAGACCCGGCCGTGCACGAACTCGGGGCGAATGGTGCGCGCCGGAAGGCCGTACCGCTCGAAGTAGTCGGCCTCACCCTCGGTCATGCCCTCGCGCAGCAGGCCCTGGAACTCGGGCGTGAGCGCGCGGGGGAAGTGGTCGTGCAGGCCCCGCCACTCGCCCTTGCCGGGCGGGTCCCACGTGAGGTCCGGCGCATCGGCCCCGGTCTCGCGAGGCGCGGTCACGGCGTCGCCTCGGTGAGGGTCGCCCGGTAGAGCGTCTCGACGGCCCAGGCGCACCATGCCGACGCGTCGTCCACCGGCGTGCCCGCCTTGTCGTGCAGTTCCAGCAGGGCGGTGGACGACGTGAGCACGTCGACCACGGCGATCAGGCGCCGGCCGGCGTCGGTCTCGGGGTCGACGCCGTCGGCACGCGCGATCTCGGTCATGGCGAGGTGCTTGGCCTGCCAACGGCGCCGATGAAGGTCGCGGCCGAGGGGCGAGGCGAACTGGTTGCGCACCAGCGGCAGCTGGTCGGCGAGCTCGCCCCAAGCCGCAGCCAGTGCGGCCCCCACCTCGTCGAAACCACGCGGCAGACGCGCCGCCTCCGGCGTGACGGCCCCACCGGCTGCGGCGTCGAGCAGCGCTTCCTTGGTGGGGAAGTAGCGGTACACCGTGGCCACCCCCACGCCGGCCCGACCGGCGACCGTGGGAACCGAGATCGACGCGGGGTGCTCCTCGGCCACGAGCGCCGACACGGCCTGGACGATGCGTCGCCTGGTCGAGGCCCGCTGCTCGGCCCGCAGGTCGACGGGAGCGACGGAAGCGCCGAGATCTGTGCCTCTGACGCTCATGAGATGATCCCTCTCAACATGAGATGAATCATCTCATGCGATCGGCGGCGATGCAACCCCGTCTGGTGCAGACTGCGCCCATGCAAGTCGTGACGCTCGGAACCGGCACACCCATCCCCGATCCCGTGCGAGCGGGCCCTGCCACCCTCGTGCGCGCCGCCGGACGCGACCTGCTCTTCGATTGCGGGCGGGCCGTGCTCATGCGGTGCGCGGCCGCCGGCACGGGCCCGCTGCAGTTTCACACCGTGCTCCTCACCCACCGCCACAGCGACCACATCACCGACCTGAACGACGTCATCACCATGCAGTGGGTGATGACCCCCGGCCCGACACCGCTGCGCGTCGTGGGGCCGGTCGGCACCCAGGCCCTGATCGACAAGACCCTCGCCATGCTCGCCGAGGACATGGGCTACCGCATGGACCACCACGACACCCTCACCTACGAGCCGGTGGTCGAGGTCACCGAGGTGACCGACGAGGTCGTGAGCGACGAGGGCGGGGTGCGCATCGTCGCCGCCCCCACCGACCACTCGCCGGTGCGTCCCACCGTGGGCTACCGGGTCGAGGCCGACGGCAAGGCCGTCGTCATCGGCGGCGACGGCATCCCCTGCGAGGGCCTCGACCGCCTGTGCGCCGGGGCCGACCTCTACGTGCAGACCGTCGTGCGCGAGTCGATGGTGCGGGCCATACCCGCGCCCCGCCTCCAGGACGTGCTCGACTACCACTCGTCGATCGAACAGGCGGCCGACACCGCACGGCGAGGCGGCGTGAAGACCCTGGTGATGACCCACCCCGTCCCGGGCGTGGTGCCGGGCACCGAGCACGAGTGGATCGACGAGGCCAAGGCGGTGTTCAGCGGCGACGTGGCCCTCGCCAACGACCTCGACACGTTCGACGTGTGAGCATCTGCCCACCCCGCCACCGATCCTCCCCCTCGTGACCGGCCGACCGTCTGCGGTCCGGCTCGACGACCTCGCCGAGCCGGTCTTCCCCGACCACATCGCCGAGATCATGGCGTCGGTCGAGCCGATCGCGTCAGGAATCGTCTTCGAGCCGGCCGCCCTGAAGGACGCCGCCTCGACGGCCACCGGGCTCGACGACTTCGGCGACCCCCGCTTCGAGGAGCCCCTCGCCGTCCTGTGCAAGGCGATGACCCACGACGTGGAGCTGAGCCCGATGGGGCGCGTGGCGCAGCACACGCTGTTCGTCCAGCTCCTGGCGAACCGCCTGCTCGTCCAACACGAGCTGGCCCGACACCCCGCGATCCTCGACCGGCCCGTCGAGGCGCCGATCGTCATCGCCGGCCTGCCCCGCACCGGCACCACCCACCTGCACAACCTTCTGGCTGCGGACCCCCACCTGCGCACGTTGCCCTACTGGGAGGCGCTCGAGCCGGTGCTGCCCGACCACGAACGGACCGGTGCCGACGGGTCGCCCACCGACCCCGACCCCCGCCTCGCCCGCACCGACGGCGCCCTGTGGTTCGTCAACGAGGCCATGCCCCACTTCGTGCGCATGCACGAGATGACGACCCGTCACACCCACGAGGAGATCCAGCTGCTGGCCCTCGACTTCTCGACCATGTTGTTCGAGGCCACCATGCCTCTCCCCCGCTACCGCGACTGGTTCGACGCCACCGACCAGACCGAGAGCTACCGGTACCTCCGCACCGTGCTGCAGGTGCTCACCCACTTGCGGGCCGGCGAGGGGGCCGGCGACCGCTGGGCCCTCAAGTCGCCCCAGCACCTGGCCCAGTTCGGCCCGCTCATGGCCGCCTTCCCCGACGCCTCCGTGGTCGTCACCCACCGGGACCCCGTGGCCGTCACCACGTCGATGGCCACCATGGCCGCCTACAGCAGCCGGCTCAACGTCGCCCACCCGGACCCGATCGCCATCGGCGCGTACTGGGCCGACCGGGTGGAGCATCTGCTGCGGGCCTGCGTCCGCGACCGCGACCTGCTGCCGGCCGGGCAGTCGATCGACGTCCGCTTCGACGAGTTCATGGCCGACGACCTGGCCATGGCGCAGCGCGTCTATGACGTGGCCCGGCAACCCTGGACCTCGGACGTCGCCACCGCGCTCCACACGTACGTGGCCGAGCACCCGCGGGGCCGCCACGGGACGGTCGTCTACGACCCCGCCCAGGTCGGCCTCGACCCCGTCGAACGGCGCGCCGCCCTCGCCTGCTACGCCGAACGCTTCGCCGTCTGAACCAACTCCGTCGGAGCCCATCCCGTAGGAGCTGACGGGCGCGGTCAGATCTTGATGACCCGGGTGATGGGGCGATCGGGCATCGACTCGGCCAGGAACCAGCGGAACCAGAGCAGGCCGCGGGGGTGGCCGGCGGTGGACAGCCAATTGGGCATCCCCGGGTCCCTCGCCGCCACCACCAGACGCCACGAGCCGTCGTCCTCGTAGGCCACCTGGGTGCCGTTGATGGTGACCTGCTCGTAACGGTAGTCGTAGGTCTGCAGGTACGGGTTCCACAGGCAGAGGTTCCAGAACACGCACCCGGGCGAGCGCCCCTCGACCACGAGCGCCTCGTCGTCGGCCAGGTCGTAGTGGCCCATGGCGTAGCAGGCGTCGGGGGCGGCCCAGCCGTAGGTGGCCTCTGGCACGGGCCACGGGTCCTGCATCACGTTGGACTCGTCGGCCGGCGGCATCGTCAACGGGAAGATGGCCAGCAGGTCGCGCACGAAGTTGGCGGTGGCCCGCAAACGGGCGGACAGCGCGCCGTCATCGAGCGGAGGCGGGGGGTCGGTGGGGCCGCCCACCGCCTCGATGGCGTAGGTGGCCCGGCGGCCCACGCGGGGCCGCTCCATGTAGTCGCGGGTGACGCAGGCGACCGCGTCGGGGGTGAGGGCGATGAACGCGGTGCCGTCGCCGGGGTCGGCATCGGGAGGGCCGAGGAGGAGCTCGAACGACCCGTCGTCGGCCACGGCGAAGTCATCGCGGTCGTTCAGCCACCCGACGATGCGGTCCGACCAGCGCCCGTCGTCGGGGCCGCCGTACACCGTGAACGACAGGTACACCGCGTCGCCCTTCACGCCGGTGACGCGGTAGGTCCGGGCGGGGTCGACGGGCGCGAACGAGTAGAAGGCGTCCGCGTTGTCGCCGCCGAATTTGCGGGTGGGGCCCACCAGGTCGACGAACTCGGGCCTGGCGGGATCGGCCCACAGGTACACGTCGAGGGCCACGCCCAGCACCTCGGTGAGCCATCGGTAGCCCTCGAGCACCAACACGTCGTCGCCCACGGCCCGGTCGCCCGCCAGGAAGCTCTGGTCGGCCCCCTTGATCAGGTCGAGCAGGTCGTGGAACGCCGCCGTCGTGTCGTACGTCCGGTCCCCCATGTCGTCCCCCTTCCTAGTCGAGGCAGCGGAGCGGAGCAGCGGGCACCTGTCTACCCGGATGCCGAAGGCGCTCCGAGGGACGAGGAGCCAATGTCAACGCTGCGCAGCGGAGCGGAGCAGCGGGCACCTGTCTACCCGGATGCCGAAGGCGCTCCGAGGGACGAGGAGCCAATGTCGAGCCCGAGCATGCGGATGGCGTTGCCCCGGACGATCTTGTGCACCACGTCGGCGGGCAGGTGGCCCATCATCTTCTCGGCCACCTCCAAGGTGTCCGGCCAGGTCGAGTCGGTGTGCGGGTAGTCGGTCTCGAAGGTGATGTTGTCCACGCCCACCGCCTCGAGCGAGTCGAGGCCGTGCTTGTCGCGGAAGAAGCAGCCGTAGATCTGGCGGTAGTAGTAGGTGGACGGCGGCTCGGGGACGAGGTCGCGCACGCCACCCCAGGCCCGGTGCTCGTGCCAGACGTCGTCGGCCCGTTCCAGGATGTAGGGGATCCACCCGATCTGGCCCTCGCTGTAGGCAAGGATCAGCTCGGGGTGGCGCACCAGGATCCCCGAGAACAAGAAGTCGCTCATCGAGCTCATGGCATTGCCGAAGCTGAGGGTGGCCGCCACGGCGGGCGGGGCGTCGGGCGAGGTGGCCGGCATCTGCGACGACGACCCGATGTGCATGCACACCACCGTCTGCGTTTCCTCGCAGGCCTGGAAGAAGGGCTCCCACGCACCGCTGTGGATGGTCGGCAGGCCCAGCTTCGCGGGGATCTCGCTGAAGGTGACTCCCCGCACGCCCCGCTCGGCGTTGCGGCGCACCTCGGCCGCGGCAAGTTCGGCATCCCAGAGCGGGACGATCGTGAGCGGGATGAGGGCGCCGTCGCTGTCGCCGCACCACTCCTCCACCATCCAGTCGTTGTACGCGAGCACGCACGCCAGCGCGAGCTCTCGGTCCTTGGCCTCGAGGAAGGTCTGGCCGCAGAACCGGGGGAAGGTGGGAAAGCACAGCGAGGCCTCGACGTGGTTCGTCACCATGTCCTCGACCCGCGCCTTCGGCTCGTAGCAGCCGGGGCGCATCTCGTCGTAGGTGATGGCCGACAGGGTCATGTCGTCGCGGTCGAACCCCACCGAGGCCACGTGACGCTTGTGGGGGAACATCTTGTCCTCGTAGAACCAGATGTCGCAGGGCGGGGCGTCGTCGTCCAGGTCGTACTCGTAGGTGGTGCCGCCCTTGTACGTCAGGCCGGCCAGGCCGTGGCGCTCGACGCGGGGCGCTCGGTCGGCGAACCGGGCCGGCAGCCACTGCTGCCACAGGTGCGGCGGCTCGACCACGTGGTCGTCGACGCTGACGATCAGGGGGATCGGGGTGCTCTCTGACACGACGGCCTCCGTTTCTGGCGACCCGCCAGTGCGTCACCCTACAACGGAGGTCGAACCGCCCCCCACCCGTTCTGGGGTCATCGAGCGTCGCAGGGCGACGGTGCGTGACGCCAGAACGAGGGGTCGGATGTTCAACCGGCGGTCCGCCGGGGCCGATAGGTGACCGTGCCCGATGATCAGCCCCCCGGCGACGCTCAGGCGCCCGGGCCCGCGCCCACTCCGGCGCTCGGCCCGGAAACCCCCATCGGCGGGCAGGCCGTGGTGGAGGGCGTGATGATGCGCGGCCCCCGCCACTGGGCGGTGGCGGCCCGACGGCCCGACGGCACCGTCACCACCACCGATGCCGAGGTGCCCACCTGGGCCCGGCGACCGAAGGACGTCCCCGTGGTCCGCGGGGCCGTGGCGCTGGTGGAGACCATGCAACTGGGGCTCCGGGCGCTGCGTTGGTCGGCGGGGGTCGAGCGGGGCGAAGAGGCGGGCGAGCCTGCGTCGAACCGGTCGCTGGCACTGGCCACCGCTGTCACGCTCATCGTGTTCATCGCGTTCTTCGCGGTGGTGCCCGCGGCGGTCGCCCACGCCCTCGGCGGCCTCGTCGGCGACAGCACCTGGGCCTTCGTGCTCGTGGAGGGCGTCGTGCGGCTCGCGCTCTTCCTCGGCTACGTGGTCGCCATCGGGCGATCGCCGGCCATCCGTCGCACGTTCGAGTACCACGGGGCCGAGCACATGGTGATCGCCGCGTTCGAGCACGCCGAGCCGCTCACCGTCGAGGCCGCCCGGCGCTACAGCACGCGTCACGCCCGGTGCGGCACCGACTTCCTGCTGCTCGTGGTCGTGGTGGCCATCGTGGTGTTCTCGCTCGTGGGCGAGGCGTCCTGGCCCGTGCTGGTGCTCAGCCGGGTGCTCGGCCTGCCCCTCGTGGCCGGCCTGGCCTACGAGATCCTGCGCCTGGCCAAGCGACGCCCCGACAGCGCGGTCGTCAAGGCGGTGACCGCCCCGGGGCTGGCCCTCCAGGCGCTCACCACCCGGCCGCCCGACGACGACCAGATCGAGGTTGCCATCGCGTCCCTCCAGGCCGTGCTCGAGGCCGAGTCGATCGTCGTCGCCAACCCCTGACGCCCGCTCGCCCGCCCGAGCGCTCCCCACCTCGCTCCGGCCGCGCCCCCTGTTCCTGGAGACAACGGCGCGACTGACCGTCGTCGGTCGGGGACGGGACCCGGATCAGCCGCCGTTGTCGTCGGCGATGCCGCGGATGAGGTCGAACCGGCCGGCGGTGATCCGCGGGCCGCTGTTGTTCAGCGGGTTGCCGACGGCCGAATAGGAGTGGATGGCCATGGCGCAGGGGCCACCACACGCCGACCGGTTGGGCTGGAAGACGGGTGAGCCGGACTGCCCGCCCGCGGTGTCCATGGCGTAGAACACCGATCGGTCCGTGGAGTGGTGGATCGTGCCGCCCATCTTCCACTGCGTGCCGAAGGGCTTGTCGCCCGGGTAGCCCTCGACCTTCGCCTGCACCCCGGCGAGGCCGTTCGTACCAGGGACCGCGAAGATCCCGAAGTAACCGACGGTCGCGCCGACGTTGCAGTCGAGCTGCATGACGGCGAAGTCGGCCCAGGCCTTGCCCTTCACCCGCCAACCCAGGGGTGCCCACACCGACGACGCCTGCACCGCGCAGGTGCCGAAGGGGGTGACGGCACCGTTGCGACCGGGCGAGAAGGTGGCGGACCGGATCCTGCGGTCGCCCGAGGGCGCGGGCTCGTACGCGCAGTGCCCCGAGGTCAGGATCGTGTTCTCGTCGATGAGCCAGCCGGTGCACTGGGCCGCGCTCCCGTTGTACCGAACCAACTCGATCTGGCCGATGGCGCTGGCGGGGTAGGCCGTGGTGTCGGTGACGCGCACCCGACCGTCGGGCCCGATGACCGACTCGGTGCCCACCGGCGCGCCGCCGGAGGGCGGCACGGGCGCCGCCGTGGCGGGCTCGGTGGCATCGGTGACCGTGCCGGGCGAGGCCGGCATCACCCTCGGGCCGGCAGTCGGAGCGACCGGACCGGGGACGATCGGGGTGACCTCGGGCGGCGAGGCGGCCGGCTGGCCCGTGGCCGCGGGAGCCCCCGTGACCACGGAGAAGCAGGTGAGCGCCAACGCAACCGACGCCGTGACGGCCGCTGGCCTGATGTGCCGGAACATGGACCCTCCTCAGGGAGCGAGCGCCGGGAGCCGACCGATCATGACATGGCACTCGAGGTGGTAGGGCGCGGCCCGAGCCCGCTCGGAACCGCGCCTCTCCAGCCCCCAAGCGTACGGGACGAGCCTCCCGATCCGTCGGGGCGTCGGCACCCGTCCGAGCCCGCCGGCCGTGACGATGCGCGGCTCGCCGGCCGGTGCGGGGCCACACCGACGGCTGCTATCGTCCGGCCCGTGCAGGGGCCGCTCCGAAGCGGCCGACGTGGCGGGCAGAGCGGCGGGCAGAGCGTGGAGGCGATCGAGTTCCTGGTGGGCTCCCCGGTCTTCAAAACCGTGCGGCACCTGAGTTCAGGTGCGGGGGGTTCGATTCCCCTTCGCCTCCGCCACGCGAGCGGAGGCCCGTGGTCCGCCTGACCGCGTACTCGCACGGGGCCGGTTGCGGGTGCAAGCTGTCGTCGCGAGAGCTCCGGGCCGCGCTGGGCGCCATGCGGGTGCCGTTGCCGACGGGCGACAACGTGCTCGTGGGCCCCGCGGGGTCCGACGATGCGGGCGTCTACCGCCTCGACGACCGGCGGGCGCTCGTGCAGACCGTGGACTTCTTCACCCCGGTGGTGGACGACGCCCGGACGTGGGGGCGGATCGCCGCCACCAACGCGCTGAGCGACGTCTACGCCATGGGGGGCACCCCGGTCACCGCCCTCAACATCGTGGCCTGGCCACGTGACGGGCTGCCCTGGTCGATGCTCGCCGAGGTGCTCGACGGGGCGGCCGAGGTGCTCGCCACCGCAGGCTGCGCGCTCCTCGGCGGGCACTCGATCGACGATGCCGAGCCGAAGTTCGGCCTGTCCGTGACGGGCCTCGTCGATCCCGCACGGTTGCTCACGAACGACGCCGGGCGGCCGGGCGACGCGCTGGTGCTCACCAAACCGCTCGGCACGGGGGTCGTGACCACGGCCGCCAAACGCGGTTCCTGCCCCGCCGAGGTCCTCGACGCCGCCATCGCCGCCATGACCACGCTCAATGCGGTCGCCAGCGAGCTCGCGGTCGCCCACGGGGCCCACTGCGCCACAGACGTCACCGGGTTCGGGCTCGTCGGCCACCTGAGTGAGGTGGTCGCGGCGTCGGGCGTCGGCGCAGAGATCGACAGCGCCTCCCTGCCCCTGCTCCCCGGCGTGGCCGGGCTCGCCACGACCACGGTGTCGGGCGGCACCACCCGAAACCTGGCCGAAACCGACCAAGTCGACTGGGGCACCACACCCGAGCACCTGCGGGTCCTCGCCTGCGACGCCCAGACGTCGGGGGGGCTGCTCGTGGCCCTCCCCCGCCCACAGGCCGAGGCGTACGCGGCGGCGCTCGCCGAGCGTTCGGGGGAAGAGGCGCACCTGGTGGGCCGCCTCGTGGATCCCCCCGACCACGGACCGACGGTGCGGGTCCGGTGACCGGCGCGGTCGACGCCGGGCACGGGGCCGGGGCCGGGGCCGACCCTGGCGTTGACCCGCGCCGGGCGCTGCCGGCCGTCGACGAGCTCGCCCGAGCGGCACCCGAGCAGGTGGCGCCCGCCCTCGCCCGCCTGGCCTCGAAGCGGGTGCTCTCGACGGCACGAGCCTCGGGCGCGGCGGGCACCGTGCCCTCGGACGCCGACCTGCGAGCCGCGCTCGCCGCCGACCTCGACCGGGCCGCACCGCTGCGCACCGTGCTCAACGCGACCGGCGTGCTCCTGCACACGAACCTCGGTCGGGCGCCGATCGGCGAGACAGGGGACAGCGCCGAGCACCACCTCGGCGGTACCGTCGATCTCGAGCTCGACCTCGCGTCCGGTCGACGCGGCCGCCGGCTGCGGTCGCTCGACGACGCACTCTGCGCGCTGACCGGGGCCGAGGACGCGCTGGTGGTCAACAACAACTGCGCCGCCCTGGTGCTGGCGCTCGCGGCACTGGCCGGCGACGGGGAGGTCGTGGTGTCGCGCGGCCAGCTCGTCGAGATCGGCGGATCGTTCCGGATCCCCGATGTCATCGCCAGCGGCGGCGCGCGTCTGGCTGAGGTCGGCACGACCAACCGGACGCACCCCGCCGACTACCGACAGGCGATCGGCGACGCCACCCGGCTCCTCCTCGAGGTCCACCCTTCGAACTACCTGGTGCAGGGATTCGTGCACCGCGTCCCCACCGCCGAGCTGGCCCACCTCGCCCACGAGCACGGCTTGCCGCTCCTCGTCGACCTCGGGTCGGGCCTCCTCGACGACCGCTGCCCGTGGCTGCCCGAGGGCCCTCCCGACTGGCTGGCGGGCGAGCCGGCGGCGCGCCAGACCCTCCGCTCCGGCGCCGACCTCGTCACGTTCAGCGGCGACAAGCTCCTCGGCGGCCCCCAGGCGGGCATCGTGTGTGGGCGGGCCGACCTCGTCGATGCCCTCCGCCGTCACCCGCTCGCCAGGGCCCTCCGCTTCGACAAGGTGCGGGGTGCTCTACTGCAGCGGACCCTCGATGCCTATCTGCGCGGAACCGCGGCCAGCGTCGTGCCGTTCTGGCGCATGGCCACCGCGGAGCTCGCCTCGTTGCAGGAGCGGGCCGAGGCCATGGCCGCCCGGCTCCCGGCCGGGCTCGACCCCACCGCCGTCCCCGCCGAAGGCGCCGCCGGTGCGGGGTCGTTGCCCGGCAGAGGCCTCCCGGGCGCGGCCGTCGCCCTCACGCCGAGCGGCGGCGCCGACCACCTCGCCGAGGCCCTCCGCCGGGGGGCGCCCCCTGCGCTGGCCGTCATCGTCGCCGGTTCGGTGCTGCTCCACCTCCGGTCGCTCGACCCGGCGGACGACGAGCGCCTGGTCGAGGCGGTGCACCGGGCCGCCCGCTCCTCGGGCCCGTGATCATCGCCACGGCGGGTCATGTCGACCACGGCAAGTCCACCCTGGTCCACCGTCTCACCGGCACCGACCCGGACCGCTGGCAGGAGGAACGGGACCGGGGCCTCACCATCGATCTGGGCTTCGCCTGGGCGCTCCTGGCGTCGGGGCGCACCGCGGGCTTCGTGGACGTGCCGGGGCACCGGCGGTTCCTCGCCAACATGCTGGCCGGCTGCGGGGCGGTCGACGGGGTGCTGCTCGCCGTCTCGGCACGTGAGGGGTGGAAGCCCCAGACCGAGGAGCACGTCCAGATCCTCCACCTGCTCGGTGCGCCGACAGGCGTGGTGGCACTGACGCACGCCGACCGGGTCGACCCGCAGGAGCTCGCCGTGGCGACCGCCCAGATCACCGAGCACCTGGCCGGCACGTTCCTCGACGGTGCCCCTGTGGTGCCCACCGCCGCCGCGGACCCGACGACGATCGAACGCCTGCGACACGAACTCGACGCGGTCGTGGGCGCCACCCCGACCGCGCTCGACCTCGGGCGACCCCGCCTCTGGGTCGACCGCTCGTTCGTGCTCGACGGGTCCGGCCGCATCGTGACGGGAACCCTCACCGGAGGTCGTCTCGCCGTCGGCGAACGCGTCACCGTCACCGTCACCGTCACCGACGGCACCGGCGCGCCGACCGCCCGCATCCGCTCGATCCACACCTACGGCGAGGCAACGCCCGATGCGGCACCCGGTACCCGCGTCGCACTCGGCCTCCGGGTCGACGGCCGAGCACCCGCGCGGGGGGACGCTGTGGTCCATGGGCACCAGTGGGGCACCGGCACGCACCTCCACGTCGCCCTGCGGCCGGTGCGGGACCTCGACGAGCCGATCCGGGCACGCGGGTCCTACACCCTGCACGTGGGGACGGCATCGACGCCCGTCCACCTCTCGCGCCCCGCCTGGGCGGCCGAGCAGGGCATCGCCCGCCTGCACCTCGCCACCGCGCTCGGGCCACTCACGATCGGCGACCACTTCATCCTGCGGGACGCAGGGCGAGACCGCACGGTCGCCGGCGGCATGGTCATCGCGGTCGACGACCGCGTCGTCCGCTACCCGGCCTCGCAGATCGGCACCCGCACCGCGGCCGCCATCAGCCCGGTCGGACGGCGCCACGCTCGGGTCGCCGCGGCGGTGCTCGCCGAGGGCGACGGCGTCGCTCCCAGGGCCGCCGTCGAGGTGGCCACCGGGCTCCCCCGACCGACCGGAACCCGCGCGGCCGGCGATCTGGTGGTGTCGGTGCCCGCCCTCCGTCGCGCCCGACGGGCACTGCGGGACCGCCTCGACGACGCCGGCCGCATCGACGTGCCGACCGACCCCCTCGGGCGGATCGCGGCCCGTTCGCTGGTGGGCCGCAAGGGGGCGGTCGAGCGTGACGGCGCGCTGCACGACCGTGCCGCCGACCCGGACGCAGCGGTCGCGGAGGCCCTCGCCGACCTCGAGCGGGCGGTGCGCGAGGACCGCCTCGGCCGTCTCTTCACCCTCGACGAGGCGCGGCGGGCCTGTGGCACCCCGACTCGAGCGGCGCGGCGCCTGGTGGATCGCGGCGACCTGGTCGAGGTCGGCGCGCTGGTCAGCACCGCCGCGGACTTCCGGGACTTCGTCGCCACGGTCACCGGTGCCCTCGGCGGTGGGGCGGCCACCGCCGCCGAACTGAAGGCCGCCCTCGGCCTGACGAGGAGGCACGCCATCCCCCTGCTCGAGGCCCTCGACGCGCTCGGCGTGACCCGCCGCGACGGTGGCTGGAGGCGACTCGCCTAGCATGGCGTGTCGACGCGACGGAGAGAAGGACGGCTCGGGTGACGGACAAGAGTGGTGTGCGGGTACGCAACGCAGCAGTCTTGGGATGCCTGACGCTGTTCGCCGTGTTTGGCGCCACGACCGGCGCGGCCGGGGCGACGAACGCGCCGACGACGACCGCAGCAACCTCGGCGACACCGACAGCTGGGCGTGCGTTCGTCGGCGACGCGCCGCAGGCCGGTCCCCGCGGCGAGGCCGCCGACGGCAGTGAGAGCGTGGTCGTCGACACCACCACCTATCCCGCCCGTGCCGTCGGCACCCTCACCTTCGTCCAGGGTGGCGAGGCCGGGGCGTGCACCGGCTTCATGATCGACGCCAACACCGTGCTCACCGCCGCGCACTGTGTGCACCAGGGCGGCGGCGACGTCGACTCGGCGTGGTCGACCGATCTCGTGTTCAACCCCGGCCAGAACGGCGAGACGACGCCGTACCGCACGTGCAACGGCACCGGGGCCCACGCCCCCGACGGTTGGCTCGTCGACGGCCTGGAGGCCTCCGACTACGGCGTGGTGCAGCTCGACTGCAACATCGGTCGGCGGGTCGGGTGGTTCGGGCTCACGCTGTCGGGACAGGGCAACGGCCTCGTCGGCCGGTTGGCCCAGGTGCGGTCCTACCCCACCGATCTGGCCGGCCAGCAGGACGCCGCACGCGGGCGCATCCGCGCCACCAACCCGAAGATGCTCTTCCACGACGCCCCCACCGCACCGGGCAGCGACGGCGCACCAGTCTTCGCCTGGAGCGCCGGCTGCGGCGGCCCCTGCGCCATGGGTGTGCAGGCGAGCGACGCCCACGGTTCGACGGCGACCGACCACGGCCGCTTCGCCCACGGGCCCCGGTTCAACGAGCGCCGATTCTCGCTGCTGCTCGACTGGGCCGACGAGAACAACTGAGACGAGGAGCCCCCATGACCGCGTCCATTCGCCACATCGCCATCGACGGCAGCACCGTCACGATCACCACCGATGCCGCCCTCACGGCACCGGCCACCTCGGCCGGGCGCTACACCATCGACGGCATCGTCCGCGAGGTCACCACCCAGCCCGCCGGGTTCTTCGACCTGCTCGTGGCGTCCGAGGGCCTTCGGGCCACCGAGGAGTACCAGTACCGCGGCGGGTCCCTCCGGATCGGCCAGGCCTTCCACCCCGACCCGGTCATCGCCACCGAGCGACTCGACCGCACCGCGGTCTGGGAGTCGGCGGGCACCTCGCTGGCGCTCACCACGAGCGACCTGTCCACCGAGCGCCTCATCGGCGTCCTCGACCGCTTCCGCCTGCGGGAGGCGCCCGAAGGCCTCGCGGTCACGCCTCGGCGATCGAGCGTCACCTGGTACGACGCACCGCTACTGGTGAAGGAGCTCCCCGGCATCGGCCTCTGCGAGGTCTACCCGCTCTCCGGCGACATCGCCGCAGGGCTGCCGTCCTGGCCCGGGACCCCCGCGGGCGGCGGCGAGCTCTACCAGGACCAACTCGCCCCCAACGCCCCGTACGTGGTGCTGATCACCGAGACCGCCCGGGTGAACGTCCTGCCCGACGAGGGTGGCATCGAGGCCGCCACCGAGGGCGCCGGCGCGCTCCGGGTCGACTGGGCACGGCCATGAGCCGGGAGCGCCGACGATGAGCCTGACGGCCACCGCGCTCCTGCTCTCGTGGGTCGCCATCATCACCCTGGGCTTCGCCCTCGCCGGCGTGCTGCAGCGGGTCCACCGCGTCGAGCTGATGCTGACACCAGGCCGGGCGACCATGGCGAGCACCGACGCCGCGTCGCTGATCGGGGGACCGGCACCGCGGGTGGCCGGCCTCGACCTCGACGACGGACGGGGCGCCGTCCTGCTGTTCGCCGACCGGGCGTGCCGCACGTGCCTGCAGGTGCTGCCGACGGCGACGTCCGCAGCCGCGGCCGGCGGCGTGCCGGTCCATGTGCTCTGGAGTGGCCCCGTCGGACCGGTGGACGAGGCCGATGCCGACGTCCACCATCACGCCGAGGCCGGTGCCGCCTATGAGGCCTACGGCGTCATGGCCGCCCCCTGGATCGTCGTCATCGGCCCCGAGCACCTGATCGTCGCCGCCGGTGCGGTCGGCAACCAGGCCCGGGCCGACGACCTGTTGTCCACCCTGCCGACCCTCGAGGAGGTCGAGGACTGATGCCCTACGCCGACCTGATCCCGCTCAGTGGGCCCCGGCCCGACGACGCGCCGCGCCGACGTCGCTCCGCCGAGGGGTTCCGCTACGCCGCACACCCCACCCGGCGGGGGTTCCTCGCGGGCGTCCTCGCCGCCGGCGTGGGGGCCGGGGTGGCCGCGCTCGGGGTCTTCCCCCGCGCCCGGCCGGCCATCGCGGACCCCGCGGGCCAGTACGGCTACCGGATCTTCCCGAACGGCTGCCCCCCCTATGCCAGCGGCCACGAGTGCGAGCCGGGATGTGGCCCGTCACAGGTGCTCGCCGACACCTGCGAGCCGAGCGGCGAGTACCGCGGCTGGTTCAAGAACCGGCCGGCCGAGGGGTACCGCCTGCGCCCCGGCGCCTGCTGGGCCGGCTACGACGGCTGGCGGTGGGGGCACTCGGGGACGTGCGGCAACTGCAGCCAGCACATCGAGTACCGCTGTCACGACGGGTACAAGCTGATCGGCGGCGGGTGGTACCCGAAGATCTGCCGGAAGGTGCTCGACTGCGACGGCCGCGATCCCGACCTGCCGGTCCGCCACGACCCGTTCGGCGAGGTCACCGCGGTCGACCTGGTCGGCCCGAAGACGGTCCGCGTCCGCGGCTGGGCGATCGACCCCGACGCCGACCAGGCCGCCGTCACGGTGCGGGTCCACGACGGTGCCAGGATCACGAGCACCACGGCCGACAGGCCGAGCCTCGAGATCCCCGCCTTCTTCCAGTCGAGTGGCCCCAACCACGGCTTCGACGTCACGCTGACCAACGTCCGCCCGGGCAAGCACGACTTCCGGGTCTACGCGCGGAGCATCGGTCCCGGCATCACGGTGAAGTTGGGCCATCGAGTGGTGCGGGTCCCCAGCCCGGCCAACACCGGGACCGGGTGACATCATCGCCGCGGCCACGCTGACCCGACGGCTGGTCGGCGATCCGCTGGCCGTCAGCCTCGTCGCCGTGGTTGCGGTGTCGGTCGGCTGGGTGGCGGGCGTCGCCGTCGTCGTCCTCGTCGCCACGGGCGCCGGGGCGGGGCACTCGCTCTCGGGCTCGGTCTGAAGCCGCAACGGCGCCCTGGCGCTCACGCCGCCGGTCTGGCGGCATTCGGTCCCCCGCCCCATCGCACTGCTGTCGTTCCTGCTCGCCACCACGGCCGGCGGGACGACCACGGCGCTGCTCCTGTGGCTGTTGTCGGGGCTCTCCGCCCCGCTGTCACCCACCGCACACGTGACGGTCTTCCTGCTGCTGTCCGTGCTGGTGCTGCTCGCCGGCTACGGCATCCTGGGCGTCGGGCTGCCCCAGAAGCACCACCAGATCCCCCGGACGGTCTTCGACCAGTCACCCCAGCGCGCCGCCGCCCGCTTCGGCTTCGAGTTGGGCACGGGCCTGCGCACCTACCTCCCCAGCGCCGCCCCCCACCTGCTCGCCGTCGGCATCGTGGTCCTGGGCGGGCCGGTCTGGGCCGCACTCGCCCTCGGGGTCGGCTTCGGCGCCGGTCGCGGGTTCCTGCCCGCTCAGCGGGCCGTCTCACCCGACCCGGCCCGCTGGGACGCCCGACTGGACCCGGCGGTTCCCGTGATGCGGGTCACGGGCGAGGCGCTGGCCGTGATCGGCCTGCTCGCCGCCTATGCCCTGGGCACCTGAGCGACCGGTCAGCGGAGGGGGGCCCTGCCGACCGGTCCTTGCCTCGCACGCCGAGCGCACCGCGCTCAGGGGCTCCCCGAGTCGCTCACGCGACCCCGGGGAGCCCCTGCACCCGGGAGTGGGAGAGCCGCCTCAGGCCGCTTCGAAGGTGCCCTCGAGGTGCCAGACACCCGTGAACCCGTCGAACGAGCCGCCCACGATCTGGCTGGCCCACTCGAGGGTGTACGCGCCGGTTGCCGGGTCGTAGGTGCCGTTCACCGCGGTGGTCTCGCCGGGGCTCGAACCGTCGGGCTTGGGAGCGCCCTGGTTGAACTCCTGGTCGCCGTAGGCGGCGACGACTGCGGTCGTCTGACCCGTGAGGGTGCCGCCGTCGTTGGTGATCGTGACCGCTTCGACCGTGTCACCGCTCTCGGCGTCGGTGTCGCTGGTGGCGATGCTGAACCCGACCCCGAAGAACGGGGTGGGCTGGATGATGGCGTCGGCCAGCGCGTTGCCGGCGTCGTCGAAGGCCGGGTCGGGCCCCGGCTGGAAGCTTCCACTGATGAGGCCACCGTCGGTGCCGGGCTCGAGCAGGGTGTAGGTCTGGTCGCCGGCTGTCGAGTCGCCGTTGGGCAGGAACGGGCCGTCGGCGACCGTGCCGCCCGACTGGACCATGCGGAAGTAGGAGCCGGAGGCCGCACCGCCGGCGAACGCCCCGGGATCGACCTGGAACGTGCCGACGAGGTCGCCGGTGGCCGCTGCGGTGGTGGTGGTCGAGTCGCCCGCCGACCCGGTGGTGCTGCTCGACGAGTCGTCGCTGTCGCTGCTGCACGATGCCAACAGGAGCAGCGCCGCGCCGACGAGGGCGACGAGGACGACGCTGAGTGGGGATCGGGATCTGGTCATGGGTCCTCCAAGGGGACTTATGGGGTTTGGGAAGAAGCAGCTTGGGAAGAAGCCGTTTGGGAAGAAGCGTCTTCGGAGCGAGGGGCGCGTGCGGCGAAGGCAAGGGCGATCACGGCCACGCCGGGGACGACGAAGAACCAGGGGAAGAGCGGGAACGGCGGCATCGCCGCGACCGCGGCGTAGTTGTCGAGGTTGTCGGCCATCGAGCCGACCATGTCCGACATGTCGGACAGCAGCCGTGGCCAGTCGGCCGAGAGCTGCTCGGTCGCCGGATAGTCGGCGGCCGACCCGCCGTCCAGTTCCACCGCCGCCGGCACCACGCCAGTGCGCAGTTGGCCCTCGGCGGCACCGATGGTCACGAAGTAACCCTGCATGGTGGTGACCCGCTCGCGTGTCATCAGCGAGGCGAAGTCGTCGATCATGGCGCCGCCACCCGGTGCTCTGGTGAACATCTGGAATGCCGCGGGAGCGAGCAACAGGCCCACGCCGAGCACCACCAGGGGCACGGTGAGCGGTCGACGGCCCCGCCCGGTGCGAACGAGGGACACACCGGCGAACCCGGCGATGAGCACCCCGGGGATGACGAAGAACCACGGGAACAGGGCGAACGGCGGCAACGAGGACACCCCGTCGAAGCGGCCCCGGTTGGCGTCGATGGTGTCGAGCATGTCGCTCATGTCGGCGTCGATGGCGTCCCACTGCTCGTTGAGCGCAGCGGCCTGCGGGTAGCTGGTGGCGAAGTCGGCCTCGCCCTCGACGATGGGCTGGAGGTCGGACACGGACTCGTCGCGCGCCGCGCCGATCTCGTCGAGGTAGGCGCGGAAGTCGGTGATGGTCTGCTCGGTCATGAACGGCCGGAAGTCGGCGATCATCGACCCCCCCGCCGGGGCCCGCGAGAACATGCGAAACGCCGCCGGAGCCGCCGCCAAGCCGATCCCGAGCACCAGGATCACGACGAGGGGCCAACGTCGCCGGGCGGGGGGTGCCACGGCGTCAGGCTACGGAGGGGGCGGGCCCACCGGCAGGGCCGTTGGTCCCGATTCGCTCGGGGGGCGTCGTCTGGGAGGTCAGGACGGCGCGGCGACCGCGGGCACCAGCACGTCGGCACCGCTGCTGGCGGGGACCACAGCGTCGATATCGGCGTCGACGTCGCCCCAGATGTTGTTGCAGCGGTCGCAGACCTCGTCGGGGACCAGGCCCACCTTCATGCCCAGGCCGAAGATGGTGCATCCCAGGCAGAAGCCGAACACCGACTCGAGCGTGGCCGCCACCACGATCATGGCCACCGCCACATCGGCGGCCCCGGCGAGACCGAAGCCGAAGTGCAGGACCACGGCGGTGACCGAGAGCGTGGCGCCGATCCCCTGGGCGAAGCGCTTGGGTGGGCCGGGGCAGTACCTCGCCTCGAACGGCAGGCGCGGCGTGAGCACCTCGGTGACGAAACGGCCGAGCGGGCTGAGGGTGGGGCCGGTGAGCACACGGGCCACGAACCCGTAGGCCAACAGGAGCAGCAGCCAGGGCTGGTCGAACACGATCGTGGCCAACGAAAGCAGCACGACGCCGCCGGCGACGAGACGGGCCGACACCTCGTTGACCGGGTTGGGGAAGGAGAACAGCTCGCGTGCGCTCATGGCGTGCTCGTTTCGGAAAGCCGACTGACTTGGTCAGGTTTCTACCAGCACCGGCCAACGACGACAACCCGTGCGGTGTGGCTCTATCGTCGGCGCCCATCGTCATTCGCCGACCTGGAGACCACATGACCATCCTCACCGACGACAGCCGCGAGGCCGTGACCGCTGGACGACTCGCCCACCTCACCACCATCAACCCCGACGGCAGCCCGCAGGTCAGTGCGGTGTGGGTCGGCCTCGACGGCGACGACATCGTGATCGGCCACCTGATGGGCGGGCGCAAGGTGACCAACATCGCCCGCGACCCGCGGGTGGCGCTCAGCATCGAGGCCGAGGGCGCCAACCCGGTCGGCATGGCCAACTACCTGATCGTGCAGGGCACCGCCCGTCTGGTCGAGGGCGGGGCGCCCGAGCTGCTTCAACGCCTGGCCGAGGTCTACGTCGGGCCGGGCGTGAAGTTCCCTCCGTTCGACGACCCGCCGCCGGGACATGTCATCCACATCACACCCGAGCGGGTCGGCGGTGTGGGTCCCTGGACCGACTGAGCGGTCCGCACGTCGGCTCAGCCGCCGGTGGTGCTCCAGTACACCAGGCACTCGACGTGTCGGTCAGGGCGCTTGTCGGTCGGCGTCCGCGCCGTGGAGTCGAGGTGACGGGACGCGGGAGCGGTTGGCCGTGATGTCGGTCACGCTGGCGATTTGCCGATCGGGCTGCTCGTCCTGTCAGGGTTTCGGTCCGGGTGGTCCTTCGAGATGGCCACCGTCACGCACCGTGGATCACCAAACGGATTACCACGGCCGCCGGATCAGGCGACGGCGGCACTGTCGGCGCTCAGCTGGATCTGCACCGACACCCGGTCGCCCTGGCGCCTGATCACCCGGGCCCGGAGCGCAGCCTCGTCACCATCTCCCACGGTGAGCCAGTCACCTGGGGTGGGGTCGAAGTCCGAGTCGTCGGCGCGTGGACCGTGACTGATCCAGCACTCGGCCACCATGTCTCCCCCGACGGAGTTCGGGTCGAACCACAGGTCGTAGAGCTCGGCAGCCACGTTGCTCATGCTACCGGTGGAGTCCGACCGACCCAGGCCGGGTTCTCGATCGGCCCCTCGAAGTGGCTGCGCACCGCAGCGAACGACTCCGAGGTCGGGGAAGCCAGGGTCACCGTCCAGTGGGGCGCATCGAACGTGGGCAGCAGCGGGAACCCCGATGCGATGAGATCGGCTCCGCGTGCCACGAGGAGACGACGTCGGGTGGTGACGATGGGGCGCATCCGGGCGAGTGTGCCGTAGTCGCCGCCGGGCACCTCGAGGACGGAAACCCCCAGATGCCCCACCTGGCGTGGCACTCGGCCGTGCTCCTCGCCAGGTGTCCATCGAGCAGCGTGCTCGAGCCGAGACGCACGACTACAAGCAGGTCGGGAACGGACTCGTCACGGAGATTGATGCTCTCGAACACGAATGGAGCCTTGGTCTCACCTAGGTTCGTCGATGGGACGGGGTTCATCACCGTCGACGGCGACAAGATGGCCGCGACGGTTCTGGCCAACCCGGCGGCGTTCCCGAGAGAGTGTCGATCTCGTCGAACCCCAGAGGCAACGCGATAGGTTCGCAGACCAAGATCATGCGAGCTGAGCACTCGACGTACGCCGACTACACCCGACGCAGCATCGACTTCTTCTTCGACCGCTTCAGCCCGACGCCGGCACCGTGACCCCTCCCCGAACGTGAGGATCGCATCGAGGATGCTCGCCGTCCTGGCAGTCGGTTCGATGCTGGCGGCCGGTTGCGCTCGGTCCGAGACCGAGTCCGCCACGACCAACACTGCGGCGCCACGCGCGCCGACATCTGCTCCGACGACGACCATGATCGCGAGTGGGTCCGGAGCGGACACACCATGTCGGGATGAGCCGACGGGCCCGACGACGTTCGCCTACGCGGAACGCCCTGGGGTTGAGCCTGACCTGACCAGCGTCGACGTATACCTCCCCCCGGGGTGCAGCCCGGTGCCGGTGGTGATGTGGGTCCACGGCGGGGGCTGGCGGCGCGGCGACAAGGCCAGCGGGTACATCGAGCGGAAGGCGGCGTGGGCCGAGTCGCTCGGTGCCGCGCTCGTGTCGGTGAACTACCGGTTGACCACCCCGGACTCCGGTGTCCGCTGGCCACACCACGGCGAGGACGTGGCAGCGGCGGTGAAATGGGTGCAGCAGGAGGGACCCACGGTCGGGCTGGACGCGACGAAGATCACCCTGCTCGGCCACTCCGCGGGAGCGCACCTCGTCGCCATCGTGGGGACTGACCCAGCATTGCTCGCCAACGCGGGAGCGGACCCGGAAGCCGTGAAGTGCGTCGTGGCGCTCGACTTCGAGTTCGACCTCGCCACCGCTCCTGCCCAGAAGATGATCACGGACGCGTTCGGCACCCACCCGGAGGTGATCGCTGCGGCCTCGCCGAACGTTCAGATCGAACGAAACGGGCGACCGAGCGCCCGCTTCCAAGTCGCCACCCGTGGTGGCCCCCGACGCGTCGCCGACGCGCAGGCGTTCGTCGACCTCATCAATGACACGGGGGGCTCCGCCGAGCTCGTTGACGCCACCCCCTACACCCACAACCAGGTCAGCTCGCGACTCGGCGCGCCGGACGACAGCCTCGTGACGCCAGCTGTGAGCGAGTTCTTCCGATCCTGCACATGACCAACGACGACGCCACCGGACCGACCATGATTCTTCGCACCCCCGACGCCCGCTTCGCCGACTTGGGGCTCTGTGACCTCGAACATGAACTGGCACCGTGTCGCCATGTTGTCTGAGACAGCTTCTCGGCCGTTGTGCACAATCTGCAAAGGCACCGCAGAAGCGCCTTGATCGCCCGTCTATCGGCGAGTCGGCCATGTGGTTCGCGGAAGCGTGACGAGGGCCGGAAGGACAACACCGGTTCCGACACGGCTCAGCCGCCGGTGGTGCTCCAGTGCCACGGCTCGCTGGGCAGGTTCCGCAAGCCGAAGCGGCCGGCGTTCGCCGCGAGCCAGATGTACGCACGATCTGAGCGCGACCTGATGAGCGCGCCGCCCGAGGTGAAGTCGATGGCCAGGCCCTGCTCGTGCAGCGAGGTACCGACCCTGGCCGTGGGCGGGGAGCAGGCCGACGGGGGCGAGTTGATCGGGTCGGGGCAGTTGTTGCGGCGCACGGCCATCTGTGCCGCCGGGTCGCGGTAGCCGCCGCCGCCGAGGCTGAGACCGGCCGCCCGCGCGGCGTTGAGCAGGCCCTGGAGCGGACCGCCGAGCGATCGGGCCACCGTGATGCCCCCTACGGAGACGAGGGAGATGTCACCGCCGCCGCTGGCGAAGGGAACCGGCGAGGTGCCGCCGCCCGCCGACGACACCGGGACCTGCGCGCGCAGCGCGGCCTGCTGCGCCGCCTGTTGGGCCGCGATCTGCGCCGACAGTTGGGCGTCGAGCTGCTCGAGGCCGGCCGCTTCGGCCAGGCGGGACTCGATCCGCTGGTCGACGTCGGCCGCGAAGGCCGCCTGCCGGGCCCGCGCCGCCGCGAGGTCGTCCAGCCTGCGCTCGGCGCGCGCCCGCTGCTCATCGGCCCGCTGCGCTGCTTCTTCGGCCTGGGCCCGTTGGTCCGCGAGGTCCTGTCGGGCGCCCGCCAACTCGTCGGCGAGGTCGGCGTTGCGGCCACCCGTGAGCTCGATCATCGCCTGACGCTCGGCCACCCGGACGAGGTCGCTCTCGCCCAGCACCTCGACCGAGTCGGAGTTCGACCCCGAACGCATGTAGGAGTCGACGGCCAGGCTCTGTTGCCGTGTCTCGAGGCGGTCGATCTCGGCCTGCGTCCGCTGCTGGGCCGCCTCGGCGTCGGCGATGTCGGCCTCGGCCCTCGCGACGCCGCGCCGCGCGTCCTCGACCGCTCCTTCCTGGGCCCGGACGTCGCGGTCGAGCGCCTGAAGTGCAGCCTGCAGCTCCGCGTCGGTGGCCCGGAGCGCGTCGAGCCTGGCGGCGGTGGTCGCCTGCTGCGCTCGGACCTGGTCACGTCGCGAGCGGGCATCACCGCCGGCCTGCGCCGAGGCCAGGCACGGAGCGATGAGCGACCCCGCCGCGACCAGCGCCACGGCGACCCGAACTCGCGTGATACCGAAGAACACGAAGACGAACACCCTTTCGGCGCGACGATTCGGACCCCACTACACCCGTCGCAGGACCGTAACATCTGCGCCCGGCCGTTGCGAAGCGCGGTGCCTGGGCGGCGGTCCACCCGGACGGCGGCACCGCTCCCGCGAACGCGAGTCGGTCGGCCAGGACCTCACCGGCGCGCCCAGGACTCGAGTGTGCGGAGGAGCGCGTCGAGGCGGTGGGGGTCGATCACCGATCCCCTCCCCCATGCTCGCGGCGCGTGGTGCGATCAGCGCGGTTGGTGAGACGGGAAAGGCGCTCGCGTTGATCGCCACGAGACGGCCGGCCGACTCCTCCCCGATCTCTTGGGAGGAGAACGGTACGAAGGGGAAGGTTCAGGTCGGCCGTCATCGCGAAGGTGCCGGGTCATCCGGTTTCGAAGGCGCCTGCGAGGTGCCATACGCCGGTGACGCCGTCGAACGGGCCGCCCACGATCTGACTGGCCCACTCGAGGGCGTACGCACCGGTCGCCTCGTCGTCGGTGCCGCTCACCGCGATGGTCTCGCCGGGGCTCGAACCGTCGGGCTTGGGCGCCCCCCCGGTTGAACTCCTGGTCGCCGTAGGCACCGAGGGGGCGACGAGGGTCGCAGTGTGTAGACGGAATCTGGTCATGAGTCCGTCAAGGGGACCGATGAGGTGCGGTGCGAAGAGCCGGGCGAGGGCGGTCGCGAGATGAACGGGGCGACACCTGCGCGCTCCGGGTTGACGGGGAGACCGGCGCCGGCCCACGCGTGGAAGCCTCCGACCAGATCGGTGGCGCGCCGGAGGCCGAGGTCTTGCAGGGCCACGGCGGCCAGGCTCGTGGCGTAACCCTCGGAGCAGAAGAGGATCACGTGCAGGTCGTACGACGTCGCCTCAGGGATTCGTGCCTCGCTGGCAGGGTCGAGCCGCCACTCGAGCACGTTGCGCTCGATGATCTGCGCGCCGGGGATTCCGCCCTCCCACAGGCGCTGCTCCCGCGGGCGGATGTCGACAAGGAGCGCGCCGTCGAACAATGCATCCGCGGCCTCGTTCGGGCCGAGGCGATGGAGTCGCCGGTGCGCCGCCTCGAGTAGCCCGGCGACGCCGACCGCCTTGAGCCCCTCAGCACGGACCGGGCCGCGCACCACGTGGGTGGACGGCGCCGGGGGCATCGGCCTGACCATGGTCGGCGTCGACCTCACCCTCACCCGGCTGGCGCCGGGCACCGCCCGCACCGCGCGCTCCCACCACGGTCTGGCCCCGCAGCCCCACTCCCACGAGCGCCGGCCCCGCAAGGTGGAGCCGCTGCGCTGGGACGTGGTCCGCCACCGCATGGCCCCCGAGGTCGGCGACGAGATCGCCCGCCTCGAGATCACCGCCGCGGAATCGCGGACAACACCCTCATCGTCTGCACCACCGACCACGGCCTCGCCTACCCGCGGGCCAAGGCCACCCTCTGCGACCGGGGCATCGGCGTGATGCTGCTCGTCCGCGGGCCGGGCGGCTTCAGCGGCGGCCGGGTGATCGACCCGATGGTCACCCACCTCGACCTCTACCCCACCCTCTGCGACGTCGCCGGCATCGACCCGCCGGCGGGCCTGCAGGGCCGGTCGCTCCTGCCCCTCGTGCAGGACCACACCGACCGCCTGCACCACGAGATCTTCGCCGAGCTCACCTATCACGCCGCCTACGACCCGCAGCGGGCCATCCGCACCGAGCGCTGGAAGTACGTGCGCATCTTCCACGACTACCTGCACCCCGTCCTGCCCAACGTCGACGAGCGCGCAGCCAGGGACGCCTACCTCGCGGCCGGGTGGGCCGACACGGTCGTGCCCCGCGAGCAGCTCTACGACCTCGTCCTCGACCCCGAGGAGGGGAACAACCTCGCCGGTGACCCCACCCACGCCGCGCAGCGGCAGCACCCTCGTCTGCGAGGCGCTGGCCCAGTCGGGCGTGGCCGGCCGCCCCGAGGAGTACTTCGAGGCCCTGCGCCACTCGGGCCGACCGCGCCGCCCCGAGGAGTACTTCACCGTGGCCAACGACACCTCGATCCTCGACCACCTCACCGAACGGGGCATCGGCGACGAACCGCCGCAGCGCTCGCCGCTCTGGAGCCGCACCGCCTACGACCGCTACCTGGAGTGGGTCTTCGACGCCGGCACCACCGACAACGGGGTGTTCGGGGCCAAGCTCATGTGGGGCTACTTCGGCGACTTCACCAGCCTGCTGCGCAACGTGGCCGCCTACCGCGACGTGCCCCTCGCCGAGCTGTTGCCCACCGTGTTCCCGGACCTCCAGTACGTCCGGGTCATCCGGGCCAACAAGGTGCGCCAGGCCGTCTCGCTCTGGAAGGCGGTGCAGACCGCAGCGTGGAGCGAGTCCCACGACGCCGCCCAGGAGGTGCCGCCGCCCTACAAGAGCTTCCTCAAGGAGAGCCGCCCCAGCCTGCGCTTCCACTACCGCGCCATCGAGCACCGGCTGCACCACCTCCTCGAGCAGGAGGCGGCGTGGGACACCTTCTTCGCCCACGCCGGCATCAAGCCCGTGCTGGTGCTCCACGAGAACTTCGCCGGCGACTACACCAGCTCGATCGTCCGTCTGCTCGAGCGCCTCGGGCTTCGAGCCGCCGGCGGACGCCTCGAAGCTCGGGCCGCCCCTCAAGCAGCAGTCCGACGCGATCAACGACGACTGGGTGCGCCGCTACAGCGAGACAAAGCTCGCCACCGAGTTCGACCTCACCCCGGCGCCGGCCGCGGTGCCGGGATAGAGGCAGCGGCTGCTTACAACCAGCGCACCCGGTCGACGAGAGCGTCGTCGACCGGGTGCTGGGACATGAGGGCGTCGAGCGCGTCGATGTAGCGGCCGGCGCTATCCAAGGTGCGTGGCCAGGACGAGTCGTCGGTGAGGAGCAGGCCCAAGTGGGAGCGGCCATCAGCCGCCCACTCGCGCACGATTGGCAGGAAGTCACGGGCGTTGTTGGTGAGCAGTGCCCGGCCGTCCTCTACACAGTGCGCGAACAGGACGGGATCTTCGAACTCGTTCCATTGGACCTCGATGGCGGCCACGACGTCATGACCGCGATCGCGCAGACCTGGGGCGATCGGTCCGGGGAAGTGGTGGTCGAGCGCCAGCTTCACACGTGGGCGGCCTGCTCACGCTCCCAGCGTGCTCGCTCCTCGATCTCGCCTTCGCGCGCCCACGCCGCATCCGCGTCGACCTCGTCGTGGAACTCGACGTAGTACGCCACCACGGCCCGCACGACGGCGGGGTCGAGGTCGAAGCACTCCGCCGTGACGGCCACGTCGCCGTCGTGGGCGCGGTGCGAGGCGATCAGTTGGCGCACGAGCAGGCGGGTGCCCTGTACCGAGGGCTCACGCCGGCCGGCGTAGCCCGTGCGGAACCGGATGAGGGGATGGCGCTCGAGGCGCAGCGCCTCGCTGAGCAGTCGGTCGGCCAATGCGTTGCGCGACTCGTTGGACGCCGCGGCAGCGGCGTCCAGCAGGTCGCTCGTGGTGCGCGACAACCGGAACGACCGCTGCACGGACCCCCGTTGTGATGTCATGTATCCCAATGTAGTCATGTGCATCAGGCGACGTCGCGGTCGGTTTCGCAGTCGGCTGCGGCGGCGAGGTCGGGGTCGCCTCGGGACGAGCGGCGTTGCTGGTCGGCTCGCCGCTGCTTGCGAGTCTTGCGGTCGACGGTCTCCTTGTAGCGGTTGTGCGGCGTGCACTTCGGGTCGGCGTTGGTCACTGCGGTGGGCCCCTCATCGGCGAAAGGCCGGATGTGGTCGATCTCGCACCGCCAGGACGGAACATCACATCCCGCAGAGTGACCGCAGAACTCGTGGGTCAACACGACCGCGGTGCGGAGGTCGCCAGTGAAGCACCGCTGGCCCTGGCCGTAGTCGAGGCAGACCCCGTCCGGTCCGACGAGGAGCCGTCGGAGCTCGCCGGCCAGACCGATGGACAGCGCCTGCAGCGGCGTGATGAGGGTGCCGTCCTCGAGCCGGCAGGTCCGCTCCCCCGGGAACTCGACGTCGTCACGGCCCTCGAGTCGGGCCAGGAGTGCGGCGAGGGTCTGCAGATCGCACACCGCGTTGAGCACCGGCTTGACCGGGCTGCCCTGCACGCTGGAACCGGCAGACCGCTCGGCCATCAGCACCTGGGCTGCGGCACGGCGCTGCGCCGGCGTGCGGCGCAGGTCGGCCTTGGTGACGTTGCCCTCCCCCAGGCGCTCGACCGCCTCGGCCCAGTCCTGCTTGAACAAGATGTCGCAGAGTCGTTGCAGTTCGGTCAGGTAGATCGAACCACCGATCGCGTCCAGCAGGCCGTCGACCGCGACCGCGTCCTCGAAGGTCCTCGACGCGTGCCACCGGCTGCCCTCGCGCTGCTGTCGGGCCCGTTCGTCGGCCCCGTCAGGGTCGGCCGCGGCCGTCCAGTTGGCCATGTAGCGGGAGAAGGGCACGAAGCGGCGCGTGCGGGCCCGCTCGACGATCTTGGCCTCGTCCTCGACGAAGCGGTCCGCGACCGCCGAGCACAGATGCCGGTTCATCACCGCCACGTGCTCCTCGGTGATCTCCCCGGCGGCCAGGGCGGCCTCGGTGACCGGCATGCCCCGCAACGCTCGCCCCAGCCGCACCCTTCGCTTGGCGACGTCGACCTTCTCGCAGTTCTTGGCCGCGAGCCATGCCGCCGCTGACCGCGACCCGTTCGCCATCCACTCCTTCGACGCGTCGAACGCGGCGGCTGCCCGCAGGTCCACCGCCGCGTGCTTGTTGCGGATCCTGGCCAGCACCGGCTGCGCCTCTGCCAGCGCCGCGCCCGACAAGTCTGCCGGCGCACACATGAGCAACTCGTCGTAATCAGCCTCGATGGCTTCGAGTCTCGAGAGGTAGGCGCAGGCGGACATGCCACTCCAATCAGCGGAATCGACGAATCGACTTCAACGGGGAAGTGGCAGCCAAACCAGCATCACCTGGCTGCGAGGGTGTCCGATCACACCACCCGACACGAACACCTGTTCGCAAGCTCTTCGTCACTGGATGCTCCCGTCTCATGTTTGTTCTTCCGGACATATGTCCGCCATTACAGCTTTGTGGATCTCTCTCGGCCCTACGCGGACGTCCTGACCGCCGCCCGAGGCCGCATCGTGGCTGCCCGCGTTCAGGCCGGGACGGGCGCGACGATCCGTGAGCTCGCCGCCCGGGCGGGCACGTCCCCCGGGCACGCTCGACGTGGTGAACGACCTCGCCGACTCCGGGATCGTCGACACCAAGAGGGTCGGGCGGTCAGTGGTCGTGACCTTGAACCAGGTCGCCACGACCGACGCCAACTCGCTGCGTCGCTGCCTCGACCTGAAGACGAAGGCGGCCTATGAAACGAGGGACCTGTCGGCGAAGGACGCCGCCGCCATGGTCCGCCACGCCACCCAGCTCGTCGAAGCGGCGGAGAAGGCCCTACTGGCCGCGCCCTGAGGAGGCTCGCCTTGGGTCCCGCCCAGGGGCTCGGCGTTCCGCTGAACGCACCGGAAGATGGCCGCCGCCGCCCGCTCACCAGTCGAAGGAGACGGCCTCCCGCGGCGGAAGGCGGCACGCCCGCTCCCGCCACACGAGCGGGAGACCGGTGAACCGGCGGCCCCGGTCGTCGGCGTTCACGTCGGCCTCGTCACGGCCACGGTCCGCCACGGCGACGGGTCCGACCGGTGGCGCCGCGAAGGAATCAGATTCTCGTTCCGTCGACATCCCTTCCCTCCGAAACATGGCAGCGTCTCCGACTCGGCCACCTCGGTCCGGTCGTTGACCGTCACCGACCACGGCCACGCCCAACACACCCCGCTTCGATCCTGCCCGCATCAGCCGCGCTCCCCGGCTCGACGATCCACCTTCCGGGCAACGCTCCCAGACACAGCCCACAGAAACCTCGTAGTGCGTTTCGGGCGCCCATCCGTGGCGGCGCGACGCCTCGAGGGCGTCGAGCTCGGCTTGGACGCCGACCGCCCTTCGGCGGCGCATCACCGAGGAACGGCTCAGTATCCACCGCGGAACCGGGACCCGCTCGGAGCTCGTTCAGGTCGTTGGCCAGCAGCACCCGGCAGGTGGCGTCGGCCGCGGGCGCGCGGGTGCTCCGCGTAGTCGAGCACCCGGAGGCGAGCCGCGTACGGCACCAGGCGATGGATCAGGTCGGTGGTGACGAAGGCCGTGAACGCTGCGACGAGCAGCGCGACCAGATCGGCGCCGTCGACTCCCGCCTCGATCGAGACCATGGCGGCCTCGACCACCGCCCCTGGCTTCGTCTGCCGCCTCAGCGCCTCGCCCAGGACTCCGGGTCGCTGAGGAGCTGGTCCACGATGGGCGGAAGCTCGTCCTTCGCGATGGCCTCGATGGTGACGACCTCGAGGACCGAGCGCAGGCTGGCCCGCGCCGCCACCCAGACGGGTTTGAGAGCGCCGGTGGCGCCGCCGTACTCGAGCGCTTCGGGCGGGATGCCCCGCACGTCGGCGAGGGGGCCCTCGACGGCGCGGATGATGTCGGCCACCGAGATGGTGTCAGCGGGCTTGGCCAGCCAGTAGCCGCCGTCGGCGCCCCGCTGGCTGCGGACCATGCCGGCCCGGCGCAGCTCGGAGAGGATGCTCTCGAGGAACTTCAGGGGGATGCCCTGGGTGGTGGCGATCTGGTCGCCCTTCACCGGCCCCTCGCCCGCCGCCACGGCGAGCTCGACGGCGGCGCGCACGGCGTAGTCGACCTTCGCGGAGACGCGCATGACCCGTATCCTTCCATGCGCGCCGTCCCCGCCCTTGTGAAGGTTCACCGGGTCACGACTCGACCGCAGCCTCTGGGCTCTCGAGGGCGAACACCCGGGCACTCGGTTCGACCCGAACCCACACGCTGCGCCCGACCTCCAGTCCGAGGCTGTGCACCTGCGACCTCGTCAAGGTGACCAGGACGTCCTGGTCGTCGATGGCGATGTCCACCCGCACCTCGAAGCCCACTCGGACGAGTCGGGTCACCGTCCCCTGCGCCGAGCCGTCCGTCGGCGCGGTGTGGAGCTCCATGTCGTGCGGCCGCACGAGGTCCGTGCCGAGCTGGGTGACCGGACCGAGGAAGCGCATCACGAACTCGTTGGCCGGCTCGTCGTAGAGCTGATCCGGCGTGCCCACCTGCTCCACCCTGCCCTCGTTGATGACCACGATCTCGTCGGCCACCTCGAGGGCCTCCTCCTGGTCGTGGGTCACGAAGATGGTCGTCACGTGCACCTCGTCGTGCAGGCGACGAAGCCAATCGCGCAGCTCTTTGCGCACCTTGGCGTCGAGGGCGCCGAACGGCTCGTCCAGCAACAGCACCTTCGGCTCGACCGCGAGGGCGCGGGCCAGGGCCATCCGCTGGCGCTGACCGCCGGAGAGCTGCGCCGGCAACCGGTCGGCGAACTGGCTCAGGTGGACGAGCTCGAGCAGCTCCTCGACCCGCGCCTTGATCTCGGCCTTCGGACGCTTGCGGATCTCGAGGCCGAAAGCGACGTTGCGGGACACCGACAGGTGTTTGAACGCGGCGTAGTGCTGGAAGACGAAGCCGACGTTCCGACGCTGCGCCGGCACGTCGGTGGCGTCCGTGCCCTCGATCTCGATCGACCCGGTGTCGGCCCACTCCAGCCCGGCGATGATGCGCAGCAGGGTCGACTTGCCGCCGCCGCTCGGCCCGAGCAGCGCCGTGAGCTGGCCGGTCGGGATGCTGACGTTCACGTCTTCGAGGGCGACGAAGTCACCGAAGCGCTTGCCGATCCCCGCGATCTCGATGCTCATGTCTCCCGCTCCTGGCTCCTACGTCGCCGGGCCGCTTGGGCCACGCCCTCGTACCTCGTGCTCACTTCTTGATGCCTTCCTTGGGGCGGAGGATGGACACGACGACGATGCAGGAGACCGACACCATGGCCATGAGGAAGGCGGTGGCGTAGGCCCCGCCCTTGTCGAAGTTCAGGTACTTCTCCTCGACGACCAGCGTCGCCGTGCGGGTGGCGCCCAGGATGTTGCCCGACACCACCTTGATGGCCCCGAACTCGCCGAGCGAACGCGCCAGGCACAGCACCACGCCGTAGGTGATGGCCCACTTGATCGCAGGCAGCGTGATGCGCCAGAAGGTCTGGAGGGCGTTGGCCCCGAGGCTGCGGGCGGCCTGCTCCTGCTCGATGCCGATCTCCTCGAGCACCGGCACGACCTCTCGGACCACGAGGGGGAGCGCCACGAACACCGTGGCCAGGATGATCGCGGGCGTGGCGAAGATCACCTGGAACCCCCAGGATTCCAGCGTCGGGCCGAACCAGCCGTTGCGCCCGCCGTAGACGAGGATCAGGGCCAGGCCGACCACGATCGGCGAGACCGACAGAGGCAGGTCGATGAACGCGCTGAGCAGACGCCGGCCCCTGAACTCGTAGCGCACCAACAGGATCGACATGCCGACGCCGAAGATCGTGTTCACGATCACGGAGATGACCGCCACGATGACCGTGAGCTTGAAGGCGTGGATCACGTCAGGGTCCGAGAGGATGTCCGACAGCTCGGTGAAGCCCTCGTCGAAGGTGTTCTTGACCACCAGGGAGACCGGCCAGGCCACCAACAGCACGAGGTAGACCGTGACGATCGTCCGGTAGAGGTACCGGGTGACGCTGCCTGGCCGCAGGCGCCGGCGGTCAGCCACGACGGGCCAGGATCCGTTGGGTCACGTCGAAGATCACGATGACCAGAAGCGAGATGGCGAGCAGGATGGTGGCCACCGAGGCCGCCGCGGCGGTGTTGTCGTTCTCGATGCTGCTCAGGATGCGCACCGAGGCGACCTCGGTCTTGCCGGGGAGGTTGCCCGAGAGCAGCACCAGCGAGCCGTACTCGCTGACCCCCCGGGCGAACGACAGTGCGGCGCCCGCCGCGATCGCCGGGATGAGGCTGGGCAGGACGATGCGCCGGAAGGTGGTGAACGAGCTGGCACCGAGGGAGCGGGCCGCCTCCTCCACGTCTCGGTCGAGCTCGGCCAGCACCGGCTGGACCGTGCGCACGATGAAGGGAAGGGTGACGAAGAGGAAGGCCAGGAAGACCGCGCTCCGCGTGTTGGCGACGTTGATGCCCAGGGGGCCGTCGGGTCCGTAGAGCGAGAGCAGGACCAGGCCGGCGACGATGGTGGGCAGGGCGAAGGGGATGTCGATGAGCACCTCCAGGGCACCCTTGCCCCAGAACTTGTCCCTGACGAGCACCCAGGCGATGAGCGTGCCCATGAACACGTTCACGACCGTGACCAGGAGGGCGGTACCGACCGTGAGCCTGATCGCCGCCATGGTCTGTTCGTTGGTGACGGTGTTCCAGAACGAGGTCCATCCACCATCTGCCGCGGTGATCACCACGGCGGCGAGTGGGATCAGCACCAAGGCGCTGAACCAGACCATGGCCACGCCGAGGCCGAGCCCCGACACGGCGGTCAGCTGGCCCTCCCGGACCGGCCGGCGCCTGCGCGCCGGCCGGTCGTCGGAGACCGCCGCTGTCGCGGTGGTCACTCCTCGCTGAGGCCCGTGCCGGCGACGATGAGCGTCACCACGCCGTCCTCCTCGTCGAAGAACGTGGCCGATGCCTCGTCCCAGCCGCCGAAGTCCTCGTCGACGGTCAGGAGGTTCGGGACCTCAGGGAAGGGGTTCGACGGATCGTTGGCCCCTTCGACCTCACCGATCTCGACATCGTCGATCACCGGCCGGAAGCCCTTGGCGACGAACCCGGCCTGGCCCTCGGGGCTGAGGACGAAGTCGAGCCAGTCCTGGGCGATCGGCGGTGCATCCACCGTGACCGCACCCGGGTTCTCGATGAGCAGGGAGGTCTCCGGGATGACGTAGTCGAACTCCTCGCCGTTCTGGTGGGCGAGGATGGCCTCGTTCTCGTAGGCCATGAGCACGTCGCCGGTACCGCTCAGGAACGCCGTCGTCGCGTCACGCCCGCTGCTGGGAAGCGAGACGACGTTGTCGAAGAACGCCTGCAGGTAGGCCTCGGCCTCCTCCGGGGTACCGCCGTCCTCGATGATCTGGCCGTAGGCGGCCAGCGCGTTCCACCGGGCCGCACCCGACGAGGCCGGGTTCGGGGTGACGATCTCGACCCCAGGCTGGATCAGGTCGTCCCAGTCCTGGATGTCCTTGGGGTTGCCCGACCGGACCGCGAAGACCACGACCGAGTTGGACACGATGCCGTTGGTCGGCCCGGAGTCCCAGTCCTCGGCGACGAGGCCCGCATCGACGAGGCGCGTGACATCGGGCGGGATCGAGAAGTGCACGTAGTCGGCCTCGAGGCCCTCGGCCACGGCCCGGCTCTGGTCGCCGGAGGCGCCGTACGAGGTCTCGAACTCGACACCCTCGCCCTCGGGCGTCTCGGCGAACGCCTCGCCGATGGCGACGTTGGCCGCCTCGGGCACCGCGAAGCCCACGATGTTGATGGTGGTGTCCTCACCGCTGCCGCCGTCACCGCCGCCGCTCGCGTCGTCGCTGTCGCTGTCGCTGCCGCATCCGGCGGCGACCAGCGCGAAGGCGCTGACCACGGCCGCCAGGAAGAACAGTCGTCGTTTCGACATCAGATTATCTCCATCCTTCTCTATAGGAATGATGGACAATATAGACAAACTGGCAGCAGATCAAGTCCGGCTCCCGCTGCGCCGGGAAAACGAGCGCCGCCGCCCCAGCGGGGCGGCGGCGGGGTGCGGCTCGGAACGGGACCGTCAGGCGGCGGCGGGCACCTCGGTGGCCGGGGTGGCGGCGAGGGCCTGCTCGTAGCTCAGCCAGTGGCCGGCGTCGAAGTCGTAGAGCTTGCAGTGGCGGGTGTTGGCCATGAAGTCGCGGTACCGCAGGGGCTCGTCGTGGATGACGCCTGGGAAGGCCGCTTCGATGGCATCGGTGGCCATCTCGAGGTTGTACATGGGAATGCGCACGTCCACGTGGTGGGGGACGTGGACCATGATCCAGTGCACGAAGAAGTTGAACACTGGGTTCACCCGCAGGACGGTGGTGCCCTCCATCTGACCGTGCCACTTGGTCCACTCGCGGCGCTTCCACCAGCGGATGTTCGGCTGGATGTGGTGCACGTGGACGAGCGAGCCGATCACGTAGCAGAAGGCAACGAAGGGCAGGACGACCACCCGGGCGATCAGCCACACCGTGCCCGGCACGCCGAGCGACGCCGACCAGCCGTAGAGCGCCAGGGCGCCGCTGAACGCCACGATGAACGATAGGACGACGAACCGGTCGCGGCGGATCTTCTCGGCCCAGCGCTTGGGGGCCTTGCCCGAAGCCATGCGCTTCCACCAGATTTCGCGCAGGTAGTAGATGCCGGCGCCGGCCCACGACCACTCGAAGCGGTGACGTGCCCGCTGGAAGCGGTTCATGTCCCGGTACTGGTCGGCGGTGTAGGGGTGCCACACGAAGTCGAAGTCCTGGCGCACCGTGTAGTGGTGGTGCACCCGGTTGTGCCCGAGCCGCCAGCCTTCGAAGACGTGCCAACTCGGCAGCATGGCGATGTGGCCGACGACCGAGGTGAGGCGCTCGCTCTTGAACAGGGCGCCGTGCGCGGCGTCGTGGCCGACGATGAACAGGCCCGACACGGTGAGTGCGGCCAACACCAGGAACGGCGCCACGATCAAGGGGTTGGCAAAGGTGAAGAGGCCCCACATGGCCACGCCGTAGAGCACGAGATCGCGCGCGAAGTAGGCCAGGCCCTTGCCGGTGGGGTTGTCGTAGGCCTCGGGCGGGATGACGTCGAGGACCGGACGGAGTGACCCCCGCTCGGGCTTGTCGCCCGCCGGGCCACTGGGGCCCGGGTCGGTGGGGGAATCGGTGGCTGGACGCTCGCGGGCGGGGGAGAGGGCGGTGGCCATGGACCCAGCCTACCTACCGGTAGGTAGGCAGTCGAGGGGTACCTGGGAATTGGCCCGTGAGATGCGTCACACGCGCCTTCCCACGCCCCGATGCGCCCCGGTCCACGGCCGTCCCCGATCGGGATGGGATGCTGTGGGTGAGGAGCGTGATGGCGAACGACGAGATCCGGCTCGAGGTGCCGGCCCAACCCACCTACGGTCGCCTGGCACGGGTGACCGTGGCCGGCCTCGCGCTCCGGCTCGGCTTCTCGCACACCGCCGTCGAGGACCTGCGCCTCGCCGTCGACGAAGCCCTGATCCTCCTGCTCGACGGTTCGGGTCGCGAGGGCGAGATCGTGCTGATCTACCGCCTGCTCGACGACGCCATCGAGGTCGAGCTCACCGCCGAGTTCGGCAGGCGCGTCCCCCCGCCCAGCGAGGCCGCCATCGACCGGTTCGGCGCCATGGTGGCCGACCTGGTCGACGTCGCGGTGGCCGACCCCGCCAAGCGCACCGTCCGCTTCCGCAAGCGCCTGCGCTCATAGCGCCCGCCATGAGCACCACCGGGCAACGGGCACTCGATCTGCTCGGACAGCTGGCGGGGCCGGGCGCTCGTTTCCACCCCGGTCAGCTCACGGCCATCGAGGCGCTGGTCGACCGCCGCCAGCGGGTACTGGTGGTCCAGCGCACGGGCTGGGGCAAGAGCGCCGTCTACTTCCTGGCCACACGGCTGCTGCGCGAGCAGGGCAGCGGCCCCACCCTGCTGGTGTCGCCGTTGCTGGCCCTGATGCGCAACCAGGTCAGCGCCGCCGAGCGGATCGGCCTGAAGGCGGCGTCGCTCAACTCGGCGAACACCGACGACTGGGACGTGATCGAGCAGTCGATCCTGGCCGACGGGGTCGACGTGCTGCTCATCTCGCCCGAGCGCCTCAACAACGAGCGCTTCCGCACCCGGGTGCTGCCGCAGTTGGTCGGCGCCGTCGGCCTGCTGGTGATCGACGAGGTGCACTGCATCAGCGACTGGGGCCACGACTTCCGCCCCGACTACCGCCGGCTGGCCCGGGTGCTCGACCGCCTGCCCCCCGATGTGCCCGTGCTCGGCTGCACGGCCACTGCCAACGACCGGGTGGTGCACGATGTCGAGGCACAGCTGGGCGACGGCGCCGTCGAGATCCGGGGCCGGCTCGACCGGGACAGCCTCGAGCTCGAGGTCATCGACCTGCCGTCGCAGGCCGAGCGCCTGGCGTGGCTCGCCACCGAGGTCCCCCGCCTCGACGGCACGGGCATCATCTACTGCCTCACGATCGCCGATGCCCAGCGGGTGGCCGCCTGGCTGCGCAGCCGGGGCGTCGACGTGCTGGCCTACACGGGCGCCACCGAGCCGGGCGAGCGCCTGGTGGCCGAGGACGCGCTGCTGGACAACGAGATCAAGGCGCTGGTGGCCACCTCGGCACTGGGCATGGGCTACGACAAGCCCGACCTGGGGTTCGTGGTGCACTACCAGGGGCCGGGGTCGCCCATCGCCTACTACCAACAGGTGGGCCGGGCCGGGCGGTCGCTCGATCGGGCCCGGGTGGTGCTGTTGCGCGGCCATGAGGACGCCGACATCCAGGACTGGTTCATCCGTACGGCCTTCCCGCCCCGCGACAAGGCCGAGCAGGTCATCGCCCTGCTCGAGGCCGCGGGAGGACCGGTCAAGGTCACCGAGATCGAGCCCGAGGTCAACGTGCGGCGATCGCGGCTCGAAGCCATGTTGAAGATCCTCGATGCCGAGGGCGCGGTCGAGCGGGTGGGCTCGGCCTGGCAGCGCACGCTGCAGCCGTGGGCCTACGACGAGGAACGGGTCGAGCGGGTGACCACCGCCCGCCGCGCCGAGCAGGAGGCGATGGCGCGCTACGGCACCGACGGGACCTGCCTCATGCGCTTCCTGCGCGCGCAGCTGGACGACACGTCGCCCGAGGACTGCGGCCGGTGCTCGGTGTGCCGCACCGCCGCGGGTTCGCCCCCCGCCCCGCTCGCGCTCGACGTCGACCTGGTCGAGGCGGCCCGCACGTTCCTGCGCTCGTCGCCCCTGGTCATCGAGCCCCGGCGCCAGTGGCCCCGCGACCTCGACGGCGTGTCGGGCAACATCCCCGTCCACCACCGCCTCGAGGAGGGTCGGGCCCTCAGCCAGTACGGCGATGCCGGCTGGGGCGAGCTGGTGCGGCGGGCCCGCCGGGAGGGTCAGCCCTACGACGGCCGCCTGGTGGCGGGCGCCGCCGAACTGGTCCGCACCGCATGGTCTCCAAATCCCCCACCCGAGTGGGTCACCTGCCTGGCGGGGTCACCCGCCGCGGCCGGCCTGCTGGCCGACTTCGCCGCCCGCCTGGCCGATCAGCTGGGGCTGCCGTTCGTGCCGGCCGTCTCGCAGGTCCGCCCGATCACCGACCAGCGCACGATGCAGAACAGCGCCCAGCAGGTCCGCAACGTCCTGGGTGCGTTCGAGGTCGCGGGCGAGGTGCCGTCGGGGCCGGTGCTGCTGGTCGACGAGATGGTCGACTCGCGTTGGACCCTCACCGTGGTGGGTGTCGCACTGCGCGAGGCCGGGTCGGGACCGGTGCTCCCCCTGGCGCTCGCCAGGGCCGGCGGCGACTGACAACCCGGTCGGAATTACGCGGCTCGGGCGACGTCACGGTCGAGCCGCCCAGGCATCGCCCACCACAGCCAATTCGCGGTCGGCGCCGACATGACGCCAACCCCGCTGATATCCGATGGGTCCTCGATGTCAGGCCGGGGTGCCCTGGAAGCAGCCCATGAAGTAGGGGAACTCGGAGGTTGCCGAGTAGTGGTACATCTCGACGACCTCACCGTCGAGCAGGATCGGCGACACCCGGCCGTGGCACTCGTCGAGATCGGCGTTGGTGGGCAGGTCCCCCGAGGCGTCTCGTTCCACCACGATCGGGAAGCCGTCGTAGGCGAATCCCACCACGGTGCTGGCACCGGTGGACGCATCGAGGACGCACGACGGCACGTCGTGGTAGTGGTAGGTGCTGGACTGTTGCGGGTGACCGTCGCACTGGTCCTGGGTCTCGTAGGCGACCGCGTCGCGGTTCCGCTCGTCGACCGGGGCGAACAGGGCCACGCCGTTCTTCAACACCCCGATGACGCCCTTCGACAGGCAGGTGGGCGTGGCCACGACCGACGGCGCGACGGGAAGGGTGACCGAGATGGCGGTCTCCGCGATCGTGTTCGGGTTGCGGTCGTACGAGTAGGCGGGATCGTCGGCGGCCACCGGGAAGGTGCCGGTGACCATCTCGACCGGCAGCCCGTTGCTCGTGATGGACCGGTCGGCCCCGTCGACGACCTCGTCGTAGGCGGCCATCGGCCACGACACATCGCCCTGCACCGCCACCTTCGCGGTGGCGTCCCAGGTGCCGGCCGCCTCGTCGATCCAGGGCCCGACGGCGAACGCGCCCCCGCCGTTGGGGTTGCCGGCGTCGCAGGCGAACAGGTCCCCGACCGCCGGGCCCGTGGTGGAGACGTGCGACGTCCCGATCGGCAGCGCGGTGAGGTCGGCTGCCGGCCCAGCCCACGTGTTCACGATGCCGGCGTCGGCGTCGGCGTCGGCGTCGGCGTCGCCGGCCGCCACCGTGGTCGAGGTGCCGGCGGTCTCGTCGGTGGTGGCCGTGGCCCCGCTCGACACACCGCTCGACGCGGTCGTCGAACTGCCACAGGCACCGGCGAGCAGCGCCACCGCGACGAGGGCGGCGGCCATGGCCGACGAGCGCCCGCACGGGTTGCGAGGGTGCGGGGGAACGGCTGGGTCGAGATCGGTTCGGGGCCTGAGATCGGTCAAGGCGCCAAACGTAACGGCCGCGCCTGAGGATCTCCTGAGTGCGGTACGCCGGAGGACCCACGCACCCGGCGACCGCCCTCGACCGGCAGTGCCACGCCCGGGCCTCGACGGGCCGAGGTCACCACAAGGCGTTCCAATCGTGGTCGCTGAGGCGACCCAGCGGTGGGTCGGCCTGGGCGCGGTCGATGCGGCGGCGCCCCGTCTCGACCCAGCTGGGCTTGTCCAGGCGGGCGGCCCGCCAGTCGCGCAGCTCACAGGACATCCAGTCACGCGACCGCACGCCGCCTTCGGAGTAGCCGGGGCGGACCAGGAGCTGGCTCGGCGACACGCCGATCACCACGCACGGGCGGCGCTTGGCCCCTGGCTCGTGGTCGGGATCGTCCGGCTCGAACACGACCTCGGCGATGACGACCGAGCCGACCAGAGGATCATCCGCGTTGAACCGGCCGGCCTCGTCGCCGGTGAGCGCCGGTCGGCGGCGGCTGGGCGACGCCGACAGGACGACCGGCCCATCGCCGTCGGCCTCGACCGCGTCCGCGTCCCGGTCCGATGCAGCCGTCAGGGCGCGCTTGCGGTCCGACCTGCGGCGCTCGGCTGCCGCGACGGCCTTGTCCTGCTGCGCCCTGCGGCGCTCGGCCTCCTCGGCCTGGCGGGCCCGGCGGGCGGCGCGCTTCTCGTCGCCGGCTCCCGTGCGAGGGCTCGTTGCCACCCGAGGGATCGACACCGCCGGTTGGTCCACCTCGTCGGCGAGCTCGAAGCGGGGATCGGTGTCGAGCAGGCCGTCGCAGATGTCAGCGGCCTCGGCCAGGCCCGCCGCCACCATCGCCAGGGTGAGCCGAACCGTGGTTGCGGGGAACTGGTGGTCGGTGACGTCGTCGACGGCGGCGGCCACCGCCTCGGGCCGGGGGTCGTCGGCCTCGTCGCCCAGGCGCTCACGGACGGCTTCGAGGCACTCGTCCGCCACGATGCCCGCCAACAGGTCGAGCAGCACGGGGTCGTCGACCCGGCGCAGCGACTTGATCGACCCCGCTCGTAGGACGGGCACCCGCACCCGGGCGGCTTTGGCGAGCGCCTCGACCGACGGCTGGGGCAGCACCAGCACGGCCCGCTTCAGGTCGGCCGGGTCGGCCGCCAGCAGCGATCGCCGCAGCCGCTCGATGCGCCGGGCCTGGTCGGCCTCGTCGCGCGGCGCCGGGTCGCCGTCGCCACTGCTGTCACCATCACCCGTGTCCCCGGTGACTCCGTCGTCGCCGGCGTGCTCCTCGTCATCTGTGGGCATGGTGTGTCCGTCGTCGGCCATGTGCGCCACCTCCTCGATGCACCATAAGCGGACGGGGCGCGCTGACGGGGCGCGCTGACGGGCCGCCATCCCGGTGCCTTACCATCGTCGAGGTGGGGACGGTGAGCACAACGGCGCTGTACGACACCATCGGCGTCGGGTACTCGGACCTCCGACGGCCCGACCCTCGCATCGCCGTGCGACTCCACGACGCCCTCGGGTCGGCCCGGCGCGTCCTCAACGTCGGCGCGGGCGCGGGTTCGTACGAACCGACCGACGGCCGGGTCGTCGCGGTCGAGCCGTCGCCCGAGATGATCCGCCAACGCGCACCGAACGCGGCGCCCGCGGTGCGAGCCGTCGCCGGCGCACTGCCCTTCGCCGACCACACCTTCGACGGCGCCCTGGCCCTGCTGACCGTGCATCACTGGCCCGACCCGATCGCCTGTTTGGCCGAAGTCCGCCGGGTGACCGACGGCCCCGTGGTGGTGCTCACCTTCGACCTCACGGTCCACGCCCGCCAGTGGCTGGTTGCCGAGTACTTCCCGTCGATGGTCGCGCTCGACCGCACCGCACCGTCACCGTCCGAGATCGCCGGGGCGCTGGGCGGCGGCCGGGTCGAGGTGGTGCCGGTCCCCCACGACTGCACCGACGGGTTCTGCCACGCCTGGTGGCGACGCCCCGAGGCCTATCTCGACCCCAGGGTACGGGCCGCCATCTCCGGCATCGCCCGGCTCCCCGAGGCACAGGTGGACGCCGGCGTCGCCGCACTCAGGGACGACCTCGCCGACGGGTCCTGGCGGCGCAGCCACGCCGACCTGTCCGACTCCCACGAAGTCGATGCCGGCTACCGCGTGGTGATCAGCCCCCGTCGATCCTCAGGCTGAAGGCGGCGAACCGGCGCCAGATCCCGTCGTTCGACGCGGGGATCCACCGCCAGAACCGTTGCGGGAAAAGCCCCGGCACACACGCGCCAGGCCTCGTCGCTGCACCCGGTGGACGCCTCGTGCGAGCGGAGACCGCTTCATCGCCCGTCACGGCACCTCGGTCGGGGTACCCGTGCCGTGGTCTCGGCCGTCCGCCCCAGTCCCCCCGGACCCGCGTCGCTGTCTCGTCGGCCGGCCCGCGGCGGCGCCGTCAGCGGGCGCCGGTGTGGCCCCAGCCGCCCTCGCCGCGGTGGGTGTCGTCGAGGCGCTCGACCGGCACGAACCGGGCGTGCTCGACGCGTTGGATCACGAGTTGGGCGATCCGGTCGCCGCGCTCGATCTCGTAGGGGGCGGACGGGTCGGTGTTCACCAGCAGGACGATGAGCTCGCCCCGGTAACCCGAGTCGATGAGCCCCGGCGTGTTGAGGCAGGTGACCCCGTGGCTGGCGGCCAGGCCGCTACGGGGCTGGACGAAGCCGGCGCAACCCTCGGGGATGGCCACGGCGACGCCCGTCGGCACCTGCGCCCGGCCCCCGCCCGGCGCCAGCACCACCGCTTCGCGCGCGAGCAGGTCGACTCCCGCGTCACCGGGCCGGGCGTAGGCCGGGACGGGAAGGCCCGGGTCGAGGCGGACCAGGGGCACGTCGAGCACCCGACGATCGTAAGCGGCAACCCGTACCATCGACCCATGCTCGCCTGGATGGACCTCGAGATGACCGGCCTCGACCCCGCCCGCCACCGGATCGTCGAGATCGCCACCCTCATCACCGACGACGACCTGAACGTGGTGGCCGAGGGCCCCGATCTCGTCGTCCACCAACCACCCGAGGCCCTGGCCGAGATGGACGACGTCGTCGTGAAGATGCACACGAGCAGCGGCCTCCTCACCGCCATCGAAGCCTCGACCATCACGCTGGCCGATGCCGGCGCCCAGACGCTGGCCTTCATCAAGGAGCACGTGCCCGAGGCCCGGACCGTGCCGCTCTGCGGCAACTCGATCGGCACCGACCGGCGGTTCCTGGCCGCCTGGCTGCCCGAGATCGAAGAGTGGCTGCACTACCGGTCGGTCGACGTCTCGACCATCAAGGAGCTGGCCCGGCGCTGGTACCCCGGGGTCGTCGACGCCGCACCGGGCAAGGCCGCCGCCCACCGTGCCCTCGACGACATCCTCGAGAGCGTGGCCGAGCTGGCCTACTACCGCGAGCACGTCTTCCGGCTGCCCCCCGCCTGAGCGAGCAGCCCCTCAGGTCGCCAGCTCGCGTCCCTTCCAGGTGATCCGCCGCCGGAAGAAGAAATCGACCCCTGAGCGGGCGAAGAGGACGAAGAAGAACGCCAGCGGTATCGGGAACAGCATTGCGGTGGCCATGCCGAAGGTGCCGATCCGCCGCAGCATCCAGAGGAGCTGAACCGCGACCAGCCCGTAGACGGCGAGGGCCACCGGCGGATCGCCGCCGTGCCAGGCGAGCGCGGCGAGCCCCCAGCCGGCCTCTATGCACAGCGAGATCCACGCTGCCACGAGCAGCAGCGTCAGCTTCCGGGTACCCGCCGCGCCGCCCGCGAAGTTCTTGCGCCACCCCTCGACCAGGTGACCGAGGCCGTCGGGGTACATGCGGAACCGCACCGTCCCGCGGCCGCCGAGGCAGGTGACCCGACGGCCGGAGCGGGTGTACTCGCGGGCGAGGGCGACGTCGTCGAGCACCTCGCCGGCCACCGAGCGGTGCCCGTCGACCGAGCCGTAGTCGGCGGCCGAGGTCACCAGCACCGGCCCGAACGCCCCGGACGGGACACGCCGCTCACCGAGCGGGGTGAACGCGTCGACCCCCATCATGGCGATGACGTTGAAGAACGCACTGAGCCGTTCGTAGGGGCGGCGGACGAGATGGAAGGGCTGCACCGAAAGGAGCCCGCCGCGTGCCTCGTGGGCCGCCAGCAGCCGATCGAGGCCACCGACCTCGAACTCGGTGTCCGCGTCGAGGAACACGAGGACCTCGTTCGCGGCCGAAGCCGCTCCTGTCCAGCACGCCGAGGTCTTGCCGGTCCACCCCTCGGGGACCGGCCGCGCCCGAAGAACCGTCGCCCCGCCGTCGCCGGCCGCCTCGGCGGTGCGGTCGCCCGAGTCGTCATCGACCACGATCACCTCGTCACCCGCACGCAGCTCGCCGGACAGCGAGCGCAGGAGCGTCGGGAGGGACACCGCCTCGTCGCGTGCGGGCACGACGATCGAGCACGGTGGCCGGGCGAGCGGCCAGACGAGCGGCCAGACGAGCGGCCCGACGAGCGGCCGGTCGACGCGCACCGGCGGCGCCGAGACCCGCTCGACCAGCCCGATCCGCCACAGCAGCCAGCAGCCGGCGAGCGAGCGCAGGGCCAGCGAGGCCAGATCGAAGCGGGACATGAGGCTCTCGGATGTTACGGGCCACACGCTCGATCGGCCCGATCAGACCCGGGTGATATCGCCGGCCGAGGGCATTACTTGACCGAGCGGTCAAGTAACCTGGCGCCGTGCCGGCTCCGACGAGACCCCGCAAACAGGAGCAGGAGGACGCCACCACCGAGGTCACCGAGGTGGCACCGGGGGTGCTGCGGATGCAGCTGCCGATCAACTTCAGCGGCCTGGGACACGTGAACTGCTACGCGCTGGAGGACGACAAGGGCTTCACCATCGTCGACCCCGGCATGCCCGGTCCCGCGAACTGGAAGGCCCTGCTCGACCGGCTGCGGCGGGCGGGCACGGGCATCGATCACGTGCACAGCGTGGTCGTCACCCATTCGCACCCAGACCACTTCGGCGGCGCCGGCAAGGTTCGGGTCGAGACCGGCGCCCGGGTGATCAGCTCCACGACGTTCCGGACCTGGTTCGACCCTGTGGAGGCCGGCGCCGACGTCGTCGAGGACCCGGGTGCCGTCGTCGAGGTGGTCGACGACGACGAGCGGCCCGCACCCACTCCGAAGTTCAACAGTCGTACGACCCCGTGGGGCGGGAAGCACCCGGCTCCCCCGCTCTCGTTCCAGATCAAGATGAAGGTGATGCGCCGCCGCGGGCGCAGGTGGATGGTGGCCCCCAAGCCCTCGGTCCGCCTGGACGATGCCGAGACCATCACCCTCGCCGGGCGCGAGTGGGTCGCCCTGCACACGCCAGGGCACACCAGCGACCACCTGTGCCTCTACGACCCCACCGAAGGCGTGCTGCTCGCCGGCGACCACGTGCTGCCCACCATCACGCCGCACATCGCCGGCCACAGCGCCGACGCCGGCGACCCGCTGGCCGACTTCTTCGCCTCGCTCGACAAGGTGGCCGCGCTCGAGGGCGTCAACCAGGTGCTGCCGGCCCACGGCCACCCCTTCTCGGATCTCGCCGGCCGCACCGCCGAGATCAAGGAGCACCACCGCGAGCGCCTCGGGGTGCTCCGCGCCGCGAGCGAGGGGCTCGGCGAGGCCACGGTCGAGGCCCTGTCACACGAGCTGTTCCGTCCCCGCTCGTGGGGGCCCATGGCCGAGAGCGAGACCTACGCCCACCTCGAGCACCTCCGGCTCACCGGCGAGGTCGAGAGCCGCCGCGTCGACGGCCTGCTGCGCTACCGCCTGACCGACTGACCCGCGGCCGGCCCCGAGCCGGTGGTCCCGGGTGCGAGGGCCTGTTGCCGGCGACACGTCCTCGCGTCGGGCGCGGCGCCGACGACGTCAGCCCCCGGGGCGGACACTGGCGCTGGCGTACACGGTGTCGTCGTCGACGACCCAGAGCGACAGCCCGCCGTCGGACCCCGCCCGAGCGATGACGTCGATCTCGTGGTCCCGTTCGACCGCGTTGCGGTGCTCGACCTCGACCGAGAACGGCGCCCGCAGGTCGGGGCGACGGGCCAGGTGCTCCTCTACGATGGCCCAGTAGACGGCGTTGTTCACGTGCGCCAGGGCGTCGAAGTCGCAGAACCGGGTCGGCCAGGGCACCCGGTCGAGCCCCGGTGTGGGATCGGGGTGCGAGAGGCGGGCGCGGACCCGGCGGCCGCCGGTGGCCTCGCCGTAGACCGCCACGAACCCCTCGTCGAGCGGTCGGGGTCGCCCGGTCTCGGCGTCGACCGAAACCCACAGGGCCGCGGCGTCGATCGACGCCCCCCGTGCACCCCGGATCTGCGTCCGGCGCTCGGCCCAGCTGCGCCCGCTGCCGCTGGCGAAGGTGGTGAGCGTGAGCGGCTCACGGAACCTCGCGAACTGATCGACCCGGATCACCGTCCTGCGCACGACCCAGGCGAGCGCTCCCTCCAGGCCCGCGTCGACGGCGTCGTCGGTGGCGATGTCCTGCAGGTAGCGGGCGACGGCATCGAGGCGCAGGCGTCCCGCGGGGCTCACATCGCCCAGGCGCACGATCCGCTCACCGGTGAAGGTGCGGCCAGCGCTCGGCAGGGGCACCAGAGCGTGGTCCTCGTCGTCACCGGCAGGGCTGTCCACCCGCCGATGTTGCCAGCCCGGCGGGCACGCGGGAGAAATCAGTTGACGGGACCCCGGCGCACATGATGCAGTGGCTCCGACCTCGGCACCCGGCCGTGGCATCGCGCAAAGGCACTCGATTGATGGATCCCCGCACCCAAAGCTCGGTTGGCCGGTCGGCTGCCGGTTGGTGCGCGTCCCGCGTGTCGTCCGTGTATGCCGCAGCCACCATCACGACCAAGCCGGTCATCGGGATGTTTGCGGACCACGCCAACGACCCGACCCGGCGGCTGAAGGAGCCTTCGCCCTAACCAGAGCGAAGTCCGCACTCCACAGGCCGTCGGGAAACCTCCCGGCGGCCTTCTTGCATTTTCGGCCCCGGACCCTGATGCCCACCCGACCAGACCTCCACACCCACCCGACCCACCAACCACCGCAACCGCAGACCAAGAGAAAGGCAAGGGGATCGCGATGTTGGCCCCGCTCACCGACGACAGCCTCGAGACCAGCCTCCAGGGCAAGGCCTGGCGGGCCCAGGCGCGCTGCGCCGACAACGCCGGCACCCTGACCGGGCTGTTCTTCTCGGAGGAGCTCCAGGACATCGCCCTGGCGAAGTCCATCTGCGCCGACTGCCCGGTGATGGCCCCGTGCCTGGCCGGCGCGCTCGAACGGCGCGAGCCGTGGGGCGTCTGGGGCGGGCAGCTCATCGCCAACGGGAAGATCCTCGCCAACAAGCGGCGGCGGGGCCGTCCCCCGAAGTGCCCCCGCCCCGAGGACCGTTTCGTCGACATCCCCATCCCCGACGAGCTCCTCGAAGCCGGCGTCGCCTAGCACGGGCCGCTGACGGTTCTGGCGTCAGATGTCGTCGCCCTGCGACGACACCTGACGCCAGAACGACCAGGGCGGCGCTTTCACCACAAGACGGCGGTCCGGGGCAACGGATCAGCACGGGCATCCCCCCTCTCGTGCTGTCGCGAGCCCCGGACTGCCGGTGGTCGATCACCACGGTCGGCCCCGCGTGGGGCGACGGCAGGCGGCGCCCTACCCTTGCGGGGTGTCCTCGGAGCGCCACCTTCCGCTCTCCAAGGTGGTCGTCGCCACCCTGTTGTGCATCGCGATCGTCGCCCTGGCCGCCGGGCTGCTGTTCGGCGTCGGCGGGCAGAAGGACACCGACACCCAGGTGGCCACGCTCGACGCCAACGCCGCGCAACCCGCGCTCGGCGAACAGGTCGAGGACACGGTCGGGCGGGCGGCCCCCGTGGCGAGCTACGGCACCTTCGACGACGGCGAGGGGTCGGTGGCCGACTACGCAGGCACACCCCTGGTGGTGAACTTCTTCGCCTCGTGGTGCGTCCCGTGCGTACGCGAGCTACCCGGCTTCGAGCAGGTGCACCAGGACCTCGGCGAGCAGGTGGCCTTCCTCGGGCTCAACGTGCAGGACAGCGTCACCCGGGGCCAGGAGCTCGTCGACCGGACCGGCATCACCTTCGACCTGGGCCGTGACCCCGACGGGTCGCTTCTCGCCCAGTTCGGCGGTGTGGCCATGCCCACGACCGTGCTCGTCGACGCCGAGGGCACCATCGTGCGGGTACTGAGCGGGGGCACGAGCCGGTCGGAGTTGCGCACCGCCATCGACCGCGACCTGCTGGCGTGATCGATGCACCGATCGCCCTCGGGCTGACGGCCGGGATGGTCGCCACGGTGAACCCCTGCGGGTTCGCCATGCTCCCCGCGTACCTCTCCTACTTCCTCGGTACCGAAGGTGACGACACCGGCGATGCGCAGACCGGCATCCTGCGGGCCCTCGCGGTCGGCGGGGTGGTCACCGCGGGCTTCCTGGTGGTCTTCGGTGTGGTGGGCCTCGCCGTCAGCCATCTGTCGATCTCGATCAACCGCTTCCTGCCGTGGGTCACGCTCGTGGTGGGCGTCGGCCTCGTGGTGCTCGGCGCGGCCATGCTGCGCGGCTTCCAGCTCACCCTGGCGCTCCCCAAGCTCGAGCGGGGCGGCACCACGCGGGGCCTCGGGTCGATGTTCGTGTTCGGGGTGTCCTATGCCGTGGCGTCGCTCTCGTGCACGCTGCCGCCGTTCCTCGCGGTGATGGCCGCCACCTTCAGCGAGTTGAGCTACGTCTCCGGGGTCAGCGTCTTCCTCGCCTACGGCCTGGGCATGGGCCTCGTGCTCACCGTGCTCACCGTTGCCATCGCCCTCGCGCGCTTCTCGGTGGTCACCAACATGCGCAAGGCGCTGCCCTACGTGAACCGGGTCTCGGGCGGGCTGTTGGTGCTCGCCGGCGCCTACCTCACCTGGTACGGCTGGTACGAGGTGCGGGTGAACCGGGGCGACCTCAGCTCGCCCGGGCCCGTCGTTTGGGTCACCGGCCTGAGCGCCGACATCTCGAACTGGGTGCAGCAGACGGGAGCCACCCGCCTGGCCATGATGCTCGCCCTGCTGGTTTGCATCGCCCTGCTGGTCGCCGTCCTCCGGCCCCGCAGTGAGCAGCCGGCGTCCGGCGCTGGGCCCGACCCTCAGCCTGGCCGTCGGTAGCCTCGGCGCTCATGCAACTACGGATCTTCACCGAGCCCCAGGAGGGCGCCACCTACGATCAGCTCCTCCAGGTGGCCAAGGTCACCGAGGAGACGGGGTTCGACGGGTTCTTCCGGTCCGACCACTACCTGAAGATCTTCTCTCCCGACGCGGGCCCGGGGCCGAGCGACGCCTGGATCACACTGGCCGGCCTCGCCCGCGAGACCCGGCGGATCCGCCTCGGCACGCTCGTCACGCCCGTCACGTTCCGCCACCCCGGGCCGTTGGCGATCTCGGTGGCCACGGTCGACGCCATGAGCGACGGGCGCGTCGAGCTCGGCCTGGGGGCCGGCTGGTACGACGACGAGCACCATGCCTACGGCATCCCGTACCCCGCCATGGGCGAGCGCTTCGACCGCTTCGAGGAGCAGCTCGAGATCGTCACCGGGCTGTGGGCCACACCCGAGGGCGAGACCTTCAGCCACGAAGGGGCCCACTACCGGCTCACCGACTCGCCGGCGCTGCCCAAGCCGGTGCAGCGGCCGGGCCCGCCGATCATCATCGGCGGGGGTGGGGCGGTGCGCACGCCCCGACTGGCCGCTCGCTACGCCGATGAGTTCAACCTGCCCTTCTCCCCGATCGACGGCTTCGTGAAGCAGTGCGAACGGGTTCGTGCCGCCTGCGAGGCCATCGACCGCGACCCCGACGACCTGGTGTACTCGGCCGCGCTCGTGGTGGCCTGCGGCATCGACGACGCCGAGGTCGCGCGCCGGGCCGAGGCCATCGGACGCGATGCCGACGACCTGCGCCGCACCGCGGCCGGCGGCACCGTCGCGGAGGTGGTCGACACCATCGGCCGCTGGGGCGAGGCCGGCGCCGACCGCATCTACCTACAGGTGCTCGACCTGGACGACCTCGACCACGTGCGCCTCCTCGGCGGCGAGGTCCTCCCCCACCTCTCGGCTTCGCGGTCCAGCGGATAGGCGACAACCTGCGTGGCGACAGAACCGGGCGCCCGGTTCCCGCGCCATGACATGCGTGAGCGCATGATACACTGCGTCTGTGCCCAAGACGGTGCAGATTCGCGACATCGACGATGAGATCTATGCCGCGCTCAGCCGACGGGCGGCTGAGGTCGGCCTGACCGTGCCCGACCTTCTGCGGCGGGAGGCGGCGCGGCTCGCCAGCCGTCCGACCGTCGACGAGTGGTTGGCTCGCACCAGCCGACGGCCCTCCTCCATCAGCCGCGGCGAGGTTCTCGAGTCGCTCGACGAGTTGCGCGGCCCGTGGCCCGATGCTGGTCGTTGACGCCAGCGTGCTGTTCGAGATCGTGGCCGACACGCCGGAATCCGATCGGCTGCGGCAGCGTCTCGCTGCGGACCCGGACCACGCAGCACCGCACCTGATCGACGCCGAGGTGCTGTCAGCGATCCAGACCCACCACCGGGTCGGCGCCCTCGATGCCACCGCGGCCAGCCAGGCGGTCGACGACCTCCGGTCGTGGCCTGGCGAGCGCTGGCCACATCGCCCGCTGCTCGAGCGGGCATGGGAGCTCCGCGACAACGTACGGGGCAACGACGCGCTGTACGTCACCCTGGCCGAAGGCCTCGATGCGACACTGCTCACCCTCGACGCCCGTCTGTCCCTGGCCGCGGGGCCGCGCTGCACCATCGAGGTCCCCCCGACCTGACCTTGCCCCCGGGCGACGTACAGGTGCCCTCTGCCCGCGCTGCCCGGCACGCAGGAGTGGTCGATCGACACGCGGGTGTCGGCGCCGACCGCGCCGATCCTGCGGAAGCCTCGGTGGGCGCCACAGACGAGGCGCAAGCGAGCCCTGCTACTCGTGGTAGAGCTCCCGCCGACGAACCGACGACTACGGGTCGAGGCGGTCGACCTGCCAGCCGGCGGCGGTGCGCGTGTAGCGGAAGCGGTCGTGGCGACGGCTGGGGCGACCCTGCCAGAACTCGATGGTGAGGGGCTGCACGTGAAACCCGCCCCAGTGCGGGGGACGCTCGACGGTGCGGCCCTCCCACTCGGCCTCGACCGTGGCGTGACGGGCGTCGAGGGTGGCCCGGTCGGCGACGGGCCGGCTCTGGTGCGACGCCCAGGCCGAGAGCTGGCTGCCCCGCTCGCGGGTGGCGAAGTAGGCGTCGGACACCTCGGCGCTCGCACGGGTGACCGCACCCACCACCGAGACCTGACGGCTCAGCTCGGCCCAGGGGAACAGCAGCGAGGCCCGGGCGTTGGCCGTGAGCTCGTCGCTCTTGCGACTCTGGTAGTTGGTGAAGAACGTGAAGCCCTCGGGGCCGACCCCGCGCAGCAGCACGTGGCGGGCCGACGGCTGGCCCAGGTCGTCGGCGGTGGACAGGACCATGGCGTCGGGCTCGAACACGCCGGCCTCGGCCACCTCGGCGTGCCAGCGTCCGAACTGCTCGAGCGGGTCGTCGACCAGGTCGGCCCGATGCAGGCCGGCGTTGAGCCAACGGTCACGGGTATCGGCGCGTCGATCTGCCACATGTCGAGTGTGGGTCGGCGACCCGGTCCGGCACCAGTCCAGGGCACCGGGCCGCTGGGGTCCCCGCCACGGGAGCCGGCGTGATCGCAGCAGCTCCCATGGCGAAGAGTCGGGGCGTGACGATCAGAGGCCGAGAGCAAGCTGATCCACGGCCGAACGGTCCGGACCGCCACCCGCGGTGCGGGGGCGTACCGCGACCGGGCGGGCCGTGGCCGGACGGGCCAGGCCGTCCCCGTCCTCGTTGCCGTCGCTCGACGCCATGGCGCGCCCGCCGTGCTGACGGACGAAGCCCTGCACCAGGCCTCCCACCCGACGGCGCTCGGCCGCCGGCGCGTAGCTGCGGCCCGGGGGGTACAGGCGGCGGTAGCGCTCGACCAGGTCCGGCCGGTCACGCTCGACCGTGGAGAGGAAGTGGTCACGCACGCCGGGGCGCAGGTGCAAGAGCACCGACCCCACCGACACGGCGCCCGCGTTGAGCGCTGCCCGCACCACGTCTTCGATCTGCTCAGGGGCGTCGGACAGCCCCGGCAGTATCGGCCCCATCAGCACACCGCACGAGATGCCGGCGTCGTTCAGCGCCTCGACCGCCCGGATGCGCCGACGGGGGTGGGGCGTGCCGGGCTCGGTGGCCTTCCACACGTCGTCGTCGAGGGTTCCGATCGACAGGTTGACCCGCACCTCGGTGCGTCGGGCGGCCTCGGCCAGCAGGTCCAGGTCGCGAAGCACCAGGGTGGACTTGGTGAGGATCGAGAACGGATTGGCCGCCTCGGTGAGGGCTTCGACCATGCCCCGGGTGAGGCGGTACTTCCCCTCGCAGCGCTGGTAGGGGTCGGTGTTGGTGCCCATGGCGATGGCATGCCCCGCCCACCGACGGGGGCTCAGCTCGGCCCGCAGCAGGTCGACGGCGTTCACCTTCACCACGATGCGCCGGTCGAAGTCCTCGCCGATGCCCAGGCCCAGGTACTCGTGGGTCGGCCGGGCGAAGCAGTACGTGCAGGCGTGACTGCAGCCCCGGTAGGCGTTGATGGTGAACGGCGTGGGCAGGAAGCCCGGCCCGTCCTTCAACTCGTTGATGATGGTCTTGGCCCGCACGTGCAGGAACTCCATGCCCCGGAACTCGCCTCGGCCCACCTGGCGCTCGACGTCGCCGAAGAGCGCGCCCTGGTCGGCCGACACATCGTCCAGCTCCCATCGCAACTGCGGGGTCATGGGTCGCCAGCCTAACGAACGTGTGTTCGTAGGGCCAGTAGGCCGCGTCGGAGAGGCTAGAACACACCCCACATCACAACGGACATCGACGACCGGGGGACGGCATGGCGCATCGGGTGATCCAGTGGGCGACGGGCAACGTGGGCCGAGCGGCCATCGAAGGCGTCCTGGGCCACCCCGACCTCGAGCTGGTGGGTTGCTGGGTGCACAGCGACGCCAAGGACGGCCTCGACGTGGGGAACATCGTCGGCATCGGCCCGGTGGGGGTGACCGCGACCACCGACCGCGACGCCATCTTGGCCATGGACGCCGACTGCGTGGTCTACAGCCCCATGCTGGCCGACCCCGCCGACGTCCTGGCCCTGCTGGCGTCCGGCAAGAACCTGGTGACCCCGGTGGGCTGGGTGTACCCGTTCGTCGCCCACGACGTCGCCGCGCTCGAGGGCGTTTGCCGCGAGGCCGGGGTCACGCTGCACGGCACCGGCATCCACCCGGGCGGCATCACCGAGCGTTTCCCGCTCATGTTGTCGTCGCTCTGCACCGACATCCGTCACGTGCGCGCCGAGGAGTTCTCGGACATCCGCAGCTACGCCACCGAGTTCGTGGTGCGCGAGGTCATGATGTTCGGCAAGACGCCCGACGAGGCGGCCGCCAGCGCGATGGCCGACCTGCTGGGCGACGGCTTCGGCCAGTCGATCGACATGATCGCGGCCGAGATGGGCTTCGCCCTCGACGCGGAGAAGCGCGTCACCCACGAGACCGCCCTCGCGACCGCCCCCATCGACACGCCGGTCGGCGTGCTCGCACCCGGCACGGTGGCCGCCCAACGGTTCCAGTGGCAGGGCACGGTCGGGGGTGTGCCGGTGATCACCGCGGCGGTGAACTGGCTCATGGGCGAGGAGCACCTCGACCCGCCGTGGACGCTCGGGTCGGGCCAGCGCTTCGAGATCAGCTTCGACGCCGACCCGCCGCTCGAGGTCACCTTCGGCGGCCTCCACCCTGACACCCCCGAGGCCGGCGTCGAGCGCAACCCGGGCATCGTGGCCACCGCCATGCACTGCGTGAACGCCATCCCGTACGTGTGCGAGGCCGCGCCCGGCATCCGCACCTACCTCGACCTTCCGCTCGTCGCCGGCCGGGCGTAGCCTTCCCGCATGGTCGCTCTCGTGGTCGTCACCGCGGTGCTCTTGTTGATCGGCGGGCTGGTGCTTCGCTGGTGGACCCAACGACAGATCGCGGAGTCTGGCGCCCTCGAGCCACTTCGAGCGCCCGACCCGCTCGGGCCGACCGACGCCGCAGTGGCCGACCCGTCCGACCGCCCGCGCTGGTCGGACCACACAGGCTGACGAGGACCGCCGCCACTGAGCGCGGCCTCGTTCAGCGGTGGAGCTACCTCAGCCCGCGTAGGTGAGGATGACCAGGGTGCCGTAGGCGAAGAGGACGAAGCTCACGCCGTAGGTGACCGCCTTCACCCCGGCCCGCTTGACGGGCGACGTGACGTAGTCGTCGATGATCCAGCGGAGGCCGTTGAGGCCGTGCAGGAGAGCAAGCGACAGCAAGGTCCAGTCGAAGAGGCGCCACAGCGGGTTGTCCCACCGCTCGGAGACGAACACCGAGTCGGTCTCGACCACGTCGTTGATGATGTGGGTGATCGAGAAGTGGAGCAGCGCGAGGAAGATGAGCACCAGGCCCGAGATGCGCATGAAGTACCACGACCACGTCTCGAAGTTGGTCTTGGGCTTGCGGTCGACGACAGACGCCCGGCGGGAAGGGCGCACCGGACCGTCGGCGGAGGGCCTGGTGGGCGCCGCCATCAGAGGATCCTCCCGTCGATGAAGGGCCACAGGATCACGAGCGAGCCGGGGATGCCGGCGGCGAGGGTGATGAACACGACGATGCCGGTGAGCACGCGCTCCTTGCGGATGACGCCCGGGAAGAAGTCGACCATGATCACCCGCAGCCCGTTCATCGAGTGGAAGAGCAGGGCGAAGAGCAGGCCGCACTCGAACAGGCGCAGCAGCACGTTGCCGTACAGGGCGTGCACGCGGTCGTAGAGGTCGGGATCGATGTTGACCAACGACACGTCGACGATGTGCAGCAGCAGGAACATGAAGACCAGGAACCCGGTGACCCGGTGGGCCACGAACGACCACTGGCCGGTGTTGCCCTTGTAGACCGAACTGGTGGAACTCATCTTCTCCGCTCCTGGAGGAGGCGGGCCGCTCGGGCCACGCCCTCGTTCCTCGGGCTCATGGGGCGCTCACTCCGCGGGGCTCGCGTCGACAGGCTCAGCGGGCTTGCGGTACCACCGGTTGCCCCACATCGTCGTCCAGGCGACGTAGACGGCGAAGAACGAGATCAGCAGGGCCACCGCACCGAGGGCGACGCTGAAGATGAGCTGGGCGCGCTCCAGGGCCAACACGGCGGTCTCCACGGCCCAGGACGTTACCGGACGACCCCGCGCCGCTCCCAACCATGGCGGACGGGCGCGTCGCCCGGCACCAGGGCGAACGGGGAGGGAGTCAGAAGCGGGGCCCGAGGACGGTCTGGCCGCGCAGGTAGGGGTGCAACACCTCGGGCACGGCGACGGTGCCGTCGGGCTGTCGATGGGTCTCGACGAGGGCCGCCCAGACCCGGGGCACGGCCAGGGCCGAGCCGTTGAGGGTGTGCACCACCTCGGGCCGACCCGGCTTGACCTCTCCCTCGGGTGGCGCCGGCCGGTAACGGATGTTGGCCCGTCGGGCCTGGTAGTCGCTGAACCACGACACCGACGACACCTCGAGCCACTGGTCGACGCCCGGCGAGTAGACCTCGATGTCCCAGGTGCGGGCCGCCGAGTTCCCGATGTCGCCCGCACACAGGTCGAGGATCCGGTAGGCCAGGCCCAACTCGGCGATCAGGCCTTCGGCCCGCGCCAGGATCTCGTCGTGCATCGCCGCGGCCTGGTGGGGCGCGGCGTAGGCCAGGATCTCCACCTTGTCGAACTCGTGGATGCGCAGCAGCCCACGGGTGTCGCGGCCGGCCGAGCCCGCCTCACGCCGGAAGCACGAGGTGTGGGCCATGAGTCGCACCGGCAGGTCGGCCTCGTCGAGGATCTCGTCACGCGCCAGCGACGTGAGGGGGACCTCGGCGGTGGGTATGGCCCACAGGTCGTCACGTTCGAGGTGGTAGGCGTCGTCGACGAACTTGGGCAGGTGCCCGGTGGACACCATCGTGTCGGTGCGCACGAGCGTGGGGGGGCGGATCTCCTCGAAGGCGTCGGCATTGCGGTCGAGCGCCGCCTGGCACAGCGCCCGGGCCAGCGTGGCCCCCATGCCCCGATAGAGGGCGAACATCGACCCCGAGAGCTTCGCGCCCCGTTCCATGTCGAGCAGCCCGAGCGCGGTGCCGATGTCCCAGTGCGGCACCCGTTGGTGGTCGCCGTACGAGCCCTCGTCGAAGGCCTCGACCCGCAGTACCCGGTTGTCACGCTCGTCGGCACCGTCGGGGCAGTCTTCGGCGGGCAGGTTGGGAATGACCAGCAGCGCGTCGATCACCTCGGTGGCGAGGACCTCCACCTGCTCGGACAAGGCGCGCTCCTGGTCACCGAGCGCACGACTCTCGCTCTGGGCCGCCTCGGCCTCGGCCACTCGGCCGTCACGGCGGAGCGCGCCCACCTGCTTCGAGAGCGCGTTGACCCTGGCCCGCACCGCGTCGCGCTCGGTGGTGCGGGTGCGCTGTTGCACGTCGAGGGCCAGGACCTGGTCGAGCGCGTCCACCCCCTCGCCGCGTCGGGCGACGGCGGCCTTGACACCGTCCGGGTCGGCCCGGAGGCGTTGGATGTCGATCATGACCCGAGAGTATCCGTGGGCCATGATGACCGCGATGAGCGCCCAGCGAAGAGCCGACAGACAGGCCGCGTGCGGCGAGCGAGGGACGAGCGAGCCATGACGATCGCGATGAGCGCCCAGCGAAGAGCCGACAAGTAGGTGACCGTGATCGAGGTCGCCGACCTGACCGTTCGCTACGACGCCCTCACCGCCGTCGACTCGCTCTCGCTGCATGCCGACGCGGGCGAGGTGGTGGGCCTGCTCGGCCCCAACGGGGCGGGGAAGACAACCACGGTCGAGACCCTCGAGGGCTACCGGTCGCCGACGAGCGGGTCGGTGCGGGTGCTGGGGCTCGACCCGATCGCCGATCACCGGGTGCTCACCCCACGTATCGGCGTGATGCTGCAACAGGGCGGCATCTACCCAGGCATCACCCCCCGAGAGGCGGTGCGCCTCTTCGCGAGCTACTTCACCAACTCCCGGAGCGCCGACCGCCTGCTCGAACGGGTCGGCCTGCTCGAACAGGCCGACACCACCGTCCGCCGCCTGTCGGGCGGCGAGCAACAGCGCCTCTCGCTCGCCCTGGCCCTCGTGGGCCGACCCGAGGTCGCGTTCCTCGACGAGCCCACCTCGGGCATCGACGTCGCCGGCCGTCAGCTCATCCGCGAGATCATCCGTGAGCTGCGCGACGACGGCGTCTGTGTGCTCGTCACCACCCACGACCTCGACGAGGCCGAGAAGCTGGCCGACCGGGTCGTGATCGTCGACCGGGGAGTGGTGGTCGGCGTGGGCACACCGGCCGAGCTGATGACCGCCGGCGCCGGCGACGAGATCCGCTTCGGTGCGCCGCCCGACCTCGACGTCACCAGCCTCGGTTCCCGGTTGAGCGCCACCGTGACCGAGGTCTCCCCCGGCGAGTACAGCGTCGAAGCGGCGGCGACGCCGACGACGGTGGCGGCGCTCACTGCGTGGCTCGCCGAGCGCGAGCTGCCCCTGGCCGACCTGCACGCGGGGCGCCAGCGCCTCGAAGACGTGTTCCTGCGGCTCACGGCCGCCCAGCCCGAGGCCGCCCCCGGCACGGTCGAGAGCGCCCGGCCCGGCGCCGCCCGGGGCCGCCTCTCCCGCCGCACCCGCCGCACCCGCCGCACCCGGACGGCGGCCGACGGCGGCGTCGAGGAGCCGGGCTCGTGACGGCGCTGGCGGCCCAGGTTCGGGCCGAGCTCGTCCTCACGGTCCGCCGGGGTGAGTCGGTGCTGCTCACCATGGGCATACCCGTCCTGCTCCTCGTGTTCTTCTCGCTCGTGGACGTCCTGCCCACCGGGGTCGACGACCCCATCGACTTCCTCGCCCCCGGCATCCTGTCGCTGGCCGTCATGTCCACCGCCATGGTCAACCTCGCCATCGCCACAGGGTTCGAGCGCCAGTACGGGGTGCTGAAGCGCCTCGGCTCCACGCCCCTCGGCCGACCCCGCCTCCTCTCCGCCAAGACCGCGGCGATCCTGGCGATCGAGGTCGTGCAGCTGGCCGTGCTGGTGCCGGTGGCCCTGCTCCTCGGCTGGGACCCTGACCCCACCGTGGTTCCGCTGCTCCTGGCGATCGCGCTCGGCACCGTTGCCTTCGCCGGTCTGGGACTGCTTATGGCGGGGACGCTGCGGGCCGAGATCACCCTGGCCGCCGCCAACGGGCTCTACCTGGTGCTGCTGCTGCTCGGTGGCATGATCATCCCGCTCGACGAGCTCCCCGCCGCACTGGCCACGGTGGCCAAGCTGCTGCCGGCCGCCGCACTGGCCGCCGCCGTGGACGGCACCCTCACCGCCGGCGCGTCGGTGCCCGGGTGGGCCTGGCTCACGCTCACCGCTTGGGCCATCGCCATGCCCCTCGCCGCCGCGCTCACCTTCCGCTGGGAGTGAGCCCGCCCGCTGGGAGTAAGGCCGCCGCAGCGCCGAGAACGGTCAGGCGGAAGGCGTCGGGCTGGCGGGGGGGTGCTTCTCGAAGGCCCGCTCGACCTCGTCCCACGTGAGGACGTCGCGCTCGCTGAGCACCTCACCGGTCTGCTCGGCCCGCTCGTGACGGTACGCCCACTTGAAGAACATCACCGTGATGAGCCCCCATAGATACGCGCTCCCGCCGAGCTTCATGATCAGTCCCGCCATCTGCTGGTCTGACAGCGCGCTGATGCCCCAGAGGCGCTGCGGGGTGTCGTAAGCCGAGTAGATCACCTTGCCGCCGAGGGTGAGCCATGCCGCGGGCACCGTCGGCACGATCGACATGGCGAACAGATAGATCATCTGGGCCGGAAGCGACATGCGGAGCTCGGGGAAGGGCCCGCACACCGGCACCCACATGAGCAGCGCGGTGAAAACCAGGAGCAGGTGCATCCCGTAGTGGACCAGGCCGTTGGACACCGAGAGGTCGACTGCTGCCGGCCAGTGGCTGAAGATGATCACACCGTTGAAGAGCACGGCGGCGATCACCGGGAAGGCCAGGACCTTGAGCCAGCGTTCGACGCGCCCCTGGCCGACGATCAGACGGGCCAGCCAGGTGGGCGTGGCCAACAGGAACAGCGGCGGGACCACGTAGGCCAACAGGAAGTGCTGCACCATGTGGAACGCGTAGAGGTACTCCTCGGCCGCGTCGTGCACGGGCCAGTCCGCGGCCACCCACAAGGTGAGGACGCCGGCGAGGAAGAAACCCCGCTGACGACGGGTGGTGACCGGCTGGCCCGCCGGCACCACCTTGGGGCCGATCACGCGCGCGGCGTAGAAGCCGAGGGCCACGAGGCTCGCGACGACGAACCACACCTCTGGATGCGGCTGCCACCGCCAGAAGTTCGGGGCGGCGGCAGCGAGCACGGTCAGCTCGCCCAGAACTCGAACGTGGACAGCACCGCCACGTAGACCACGACCGCCATCGCCAACCCCGCCACGAAGGTGCGGGTGAACAACGGGCTGTCGAACTTGAGGTGCATGAACCACATGGCCACGAGGGTGAACTTGACGACCATCAGTATGAGCAGGAGAGGGATCTCGAGCGGGCCGAGGTCGACGTAGTACGTGGCGACCTCGGCTGCCGTGAGCAATGCGAGGATGATGGCGATCTGGATGTACTTCCAGTCGCTCGGGTGCATGTGCTCATCGTGCGCCTCGGCCTCGTGGCTCTCGGCGGGCTCGGTGACGGGGGTCTCGGTCGCGCTCATGTCTCCCGCTCTCGTTCGCTTCGCTCACGGGCCGCTCGGGCCCTCGCTGCGCTCATGTCTCCCGCTCTCGTTCGCTTCGCTCACGGGCCGCTCGGGCCCTCGCTGCGCTCATGTCTCCCGCTCTCGTTCGCTTCGCTCACGGGCCGCTCGGGCCCTCGCTGCGCTCATGTCTGTGGCTCCCTACGGGATCAGGTACACGACGGTGAAGATGAGGATCCACACCACGTCGACGAAGTGCCAGTACAGGCCGACGATCTCGACGGCCTCGGCTCGTTCCTTGGGCAGGTTGCCTCGGGCCGACATCGCGAACAGCGACAGCAACATGATGAGGCCGACGCTGACGTGGACGCCGTGGAAGCCCGTGAGCGTGTAGAAGGACGAGCTGGCCAGGTTGGTGGTGAAGCCCATTCCCTCCTTCACGAACGAGGTGAACTCGTACACCTGGCCCGAGATGAAGATCGCGCCGAGCAGCGCGGTGGTGACGAGCCAGGTGCGCGCCCGGGGGAGATCGCCCCGCTGTTGCGCGCCCAGGGCCAGCACCATCGTGAGCGAGCTCATCAGCAGCACGAACGAGCTGACCGAGGTGAACGGGATGTCGAAGAGGTTGTGCGGCAGCGGACCGGAGACCGCACGGTCCTTGTAGAGCAGATAGGTGCTGATGAGGCCACCGAAGAGCAGGCACTCGGACCCCAGGAACACCCACATACCCAGCTTCTCGTTGGAGTAGCCGGTGTTCGTGGCGTGGTGCCCCGGGCCCACCTCGGCGGCGAACGCCGAGGCGATGGTGCCTTCGGCGACGGCGGTCTCAGGCAACGGGGGCCTCCTCGGTCTCGGCCACGCCGGCATCGGCATGGCCGCCACCAGGACCGGCATCGTGGTCGTCGCCGTGGTCGTGGTCGTGTGGGTTCTCGTCGTCGTCGGCCGGCTCGAGGGCCCAGCCGTAGATGCCGCCGATGACGAAGATGGCACCCAAGGCCGACCACCACAGGCTGAAGATCAGGCCGTAGCAGACGAACGGAAGCCCGAACGACAACACGATGGGCCAGTACGACGGCGACGGCAGGTGGATGCCGGTGGCGCCCGGCTCTTCGACGACGTCCTGGGTGGCGTGCTGGCGCACGGTACGCCCGGTCTCGTCGTCGACCCCGTACTTGCGGGCCCAGAACTCGTCGCGGCTCGTGACGACCGGGATCTCGGCGAAGTTGTACTCGGGGGTCGGTGACGGCAGCATCCACTCGAGGCTGCGCGCGTCCCACGGGTCGGGCCCGACCGGCGGTGCGTCCTTGGCGGCACGCTTGCTGAGCACCACGTTGAGCATGAACATCAGGATGCCGACGGCGATGGTGAAGGCCCCGATGGTCGACACCAGGTTCCAGAGGTTGAAGCCCAACCCGTCGTCGTAGGTGTAGATGCGGCGGGACATGCCCTGCAGCCCCAGGATGTGCATCGGCCCGAAGGTCAGGTTGAAGCCGACGAGCATGACCCAGAAGCCGAGCTTGCCCAGCTTCTCGCCGAGCAGGTAGCCGAACACCTTGGGCCACCAGAAGTAGAAGCCGGCGAAGAGCCCCATGAGGGCGCCACCGAAGAGCACATAGTGGAAGTGGGCGACGATGTAGTAGGTGTCGGTCTGTTGGGTGTCGGCCGGTGCAACTGCGTGGGTGACACCCGACAGGCCACCGATGGTGAACATGGCCACGAGGCCGATGGCGTAGAGCATCGCGGTCGTGAACCGCAGCTTGCCGCCCCACATGGTGGCCAGCCAGTTGAGGATCTTCACACCCGTTGGCACCGCAATGAACATCGTCGAGAGCGAGAAGGCGGCCACCGAGATCGGGCCGATGCCCGAGGCGAACATGTGGTGCGCCCACACGCCCCAGCCCATGAAGCCGATGGCGATGCCCGAGAACACCATGAACGGGTAGCCGAAGATGGGCTTGCGCGAGAAGGTGGGGATGACCTCGGACACGATGCCGAACGAGGGCAGGATGAGGATGTAGACCTCGGGATGACCGAAGATCCAGAACAGGTTCTCCCACAGCAAGGGGTCGGCCCCGGCCTCCGGGTTGAAGAACTGGGCATCGAAGAGACGCTCGAAGGTGAGCAGGATCAGCGCCAGGGTGATCACCGGCAGGGCGAACACCAGGAGCACCTGCACGACCAGCACCATCCAGGTGAAGACGGGCATGCGCATCAGCGACATACCGGGCGCCCGCATGTTGAGCACCGTGACGGTGAGGTTGACCGAGCTCGCGAGGGAGGCGATGCCGGTGATGAGCAGGCCGAGCGTGAAGAAGTCGAGGCCGTGGCTGGGTGAGAACACCACACCGGTGTTGGGCGAGTAGGCGAACCAGCCGCCGTCGGCCGCCCCGCCGAGCAGCCAACTGGTGTTCAGGAAGATGCCGCCGAAGAGGAAGCACCAGAAGCTGAAGGCGTTCATCCGGGGGAAGGCGACGTCGCGGGCGCCGATCTGGAGCGGCAACAGGTAGTTCGCGAAGGCGGCGGCCATCGGCATGATGACCAGGAACACCATGGTGATGCCGTGCATGGTGAAGACCTGGTTGTAGAGCTCGGCCGACAAGAGCGTGCCGTTGGGACGGGCCAGCTGAGCGCGGATCAGCAGTGCCTCACTGCCACCCACCAGCAGGAAGAAGAAGGCCGCGAAGCCGTACATGATGCCGATCTTCTTGTGATCGACGGTGGTGATCCAGCTTCGCCAGCCCTCGGTGCTGGTTGGGCGTCGAAAGACGCCCAGGGGCTCGAAGTCGACAGTGACCTCGTCGCCGGTGGTCAGAGCAAGGGGACGTTCCTCGGTAAGGGCCATGGGTTCCTACTTGAGGGTCTCGAGATAGGCGACGAGCTCGTCGATCTGCTGCTCGGAGAGATTCAGGTTCGGCATCCCCCGGCCCAGCGAGCTGAACTGCGTGGGGTCCGGCGCCATGGGCTTCTCGGCCGGCGGGTTGCGGAGCCAGGCCTCGAGCTGGTTGCGGTTGAACGTGCCCTGTTCGGGGAGGTCGTTGTACGGGATGCCGTCGAGGTCGTTGGGGTTGCCGTCGTTGGCCTGGTCGTAAAGTTCGAAGATGCCGCCCGCGAACGTGCTGCGGGTCATGAGGTGGGTGAGGTTCGGCGCTGCGCCCGACACCTGCGCGGCGGCGGGCAGGTCGGTGTCGACGCCGTCGACCACGTGGCACGAGACGCACTGGGCCTCGAAGGTGGCGAGCCCGGCCGCAGCCTCGGCATCGGTGGGCGTGGCCGCCTCGGTGGTCTGGTTCTCGACCCACTGGGCGTAGTCGGCCTCGGTGAGGGCGACCACCCGCATTCGCATGTTCGCGTGCGACAGGCCGCAGTACTCGGTGCACTGCCCGCGGTAGAAGCCCGGCTCGTCGGCCTGGATGGTGAGGGTGTGCGTACGGCCCGGGACGGCGTCCTTCTTGCCGTTGAGCGCCGGGATCCAGAAGCTGTGGATCACGTCGCGTGAGCGGATGGAGACCTCGACGGGCCGGCCGGCGGGGATGACCATCTCGTTGGCAGTCTTGATGTCGATCTCGCCGTCGCCGTTGGCGTCGTACTCGAAGCCCCACCACCACTGCTGGCCGTAGACGTCGATCTCGAGGGCATCGTCGGGAGTCTCGGCGAGGTCGAAGATCGTGACGACGGTGCCGACGGCCACGAAGGCCAGGATCACGGCCGGGAGGATGGTCCACCCGAGCTCGAGGCCCAGGCTGCCGTGGGTCTGGGGCGGCAGTTCGTCGTCGTCGGGATCGGCCCGGAACTTGACGACGATGACCACCACCGCGGCGAGCACCAGCACGCCCACGATGGCGGCGATGAAGAAGACCGGGCTGGCCAGGTTCTGGATGATCTGGCTCTGGCTGCCCTGCGGGTCGAGCGTGTCGAGCGGGGCATCGCTCGAGCAGGCCGACGCCAGGAGCACCAGGCCGATGCCGAGGCAGCCCTTGGCGAGGAGCGAGAGGCGGCGGCGGGCGACGGGCACGATCGGAGCTTGGCCGATCGCGGGGCGGCCTGACAAACCCGCGGGTGGGCGGATCGCGCTCAATTCGACGCCCCGGCGATGGAGGTGGTCGTCGACGGGGCGTCGACCGCCGAGGTGGTCGTCGAAGGGCCACCCGAGCCCGTGCCCACGGTCGTGGCGGTGGTGGCGCCGCCGTCTGCGGCGGTGGTTGTCGTCGTCGGGCGCTCGGGTGGCAGCTCGCCGCCGACCGGCGGCTGCTGGAAGGGCTCGTCCACCTCGTGCTCCTCGAACTCGCGAGGACCGACCGATGCAGCCACGATGCCGGCCCCGATGACGAGGACGCCTGCGGCGAGCAGCAGTGCGCTCACGATGTTGGCGCTCGCCTTGGGCCGGGCGACCAGGAGCGAGGCGGTCGTGAAGATCAGCAGGGCCACGACGATGGCGACCACCGTCGAGCCGTTCTTCGACGTGGCAAGGAACACGCGTGAAACCAACGTCACCAGCACGCCGATGCCCAGCAGTGCGCCGACGGGGATCTCGATCGGGTACATGAGCCGGTTGCGGATGGCGCGGTTGACCTCGGGGTCACCGGTCTGGCGATCGGACCACGCCTTGATCGACCACTCGACGACGACGATGGCCAAGACGATGAGCCCGGCGGCGAACAACGCGGAGCTGACGACGAGGCCGACCACCATCGCACCGGCCGCGAAGGCGGCGACCACCGGCCAATAGCTGGGCGATTCGGGGGCCTCGACCGCCGGCACGTGGTCGAGATGCGCGACCTGGGCCTCGGGGTCGGCGTCGCGCAGCGCGAGGACGATGAGCCCGATACCCCCGGCCACCGCCGCCACCCCGATCAGGATGCTGTAGCCGAGGTGCTCGCCGACGCCCTCTTTGTACCCCAGCGTGAACACGCCGAAGACGTGACCGCCGGTGCTCAGGCCGTAGACGATGGCTCCGAGATAGGCGAGTGCGGCGAATCCGAAGAAGAACCGCGAACCCTTGGTGATCATGCGCCTGGACTCTCCTACTTCGTGATGAAGATCGTGTACCAGATGACGGCGTACACCGCGATGGTGGCGTACCAGAACAGCGCCGCCGCGCTCATGCCCTCGTGGTCACGCGGGGTGTACTCGCCGCCGAGGGCGCGCAGGGCGACGACCCCGATGAACAGCAGTGCCGATGCGGTGAGGACCAGGTGTGCCCCCGAGATGGCGTAGATCAGCACACCCGGGGCACTGTCGGCGATCACGAGGCCCATCTGGCTGTAGAGGTAGGCCGTCGAGTTGGCGAAGGCGAGGCCCAACAGCAGCGTCAGCCCCAATGCCAGGTAGGCGTTGGTGCGATCGCGGTTGCCCACGGCGTAGATCGCCCACTGCAGGGTGACCGCCGACATGAGCAGCGTGGCCATGGCCACGTTGGGAGCCGTGAGCGGGATGACGGCACCGTCGGGGAGCCATGCCCCCGTGTCGGCGAGGGCCTTCTGGCGCACCGTGACGTAGAGGGCGATGAGCCCGAGGAATCCCATCACGACGGCCGCCGAAGTGAACGCCGTTCCGACGAAGAGCACCCGGGGGCGCCTCGGCTTCGGTGGCGGCGCCAGGGAGGGCACCGGCCGGGCAGTGGCGGTGGCAGTGGCCATCAGGAGCCCTCCTCGGCGAGATCGAGCAATGGCGACGCGGTGAGCACCGGTGCCGGGTCGTCGGTGAAGTTGTTCCAGGGGGGCGGCGAGGTGGTGGACCACTCGAGGGTCTGCCCACCCCACGGATCGCTCTCACGTTCGGCGTCGTCGGCCAGGTGCCCCTTGCGGGCCGCACCGACGATCGCGGTGGCCGCGACCAGCACCCCCAGCAGCACCAGGAGGAAGCCCAGGGCCGAGACCAGGTTGAGCGCTTCGACGCCGTCGCGTGGGGCGTAGTCGGCGGTGACGAGTTGCGGTTGGTCGATCATCCCGCTGAACAGGTCGGGCAGGCAGGCGACGATCGTGCCGAGCAGGATCACGAGGGCGGCGAGACGGCCCGGGCCCTCGGCGAGGCGGGCGCCCCAGATCTTGGGGCCCCAGAACCAGAGACCGCTCAGGGCGGCGAGAAGGCTCGCCAGCAGCACGTAGTTCATCTGACCCGTTGCGAAGGTGGTGCCGATCAACCGCAGCGGCTCGATGACCGAGACGGCACCGGCCGTGGTGGCCGCGACGAGCATGAGCAGCGAGGCGACCGAGAAGAAAAGGGCGGCATTCACGGTGGGGCGACGGCGAACGGACTCGCCGAGGATGGCGATGAGGGCGAGCACGGGCAAGACGATGGTGAGCGCCACACCGATGAACAGGATGTCGTCCTGGGTGTCGGCGTTGAAGAACGGCTGGGCCCAGGCGCCGAAGGCGAGGATGCCGAACAGGCCGATGGCCACCATGGCGACCTGCCGGTGGCGTAGGCGGGCGTCGCCGGCCACGGGCACGACCTCGCCGATCACACCCAACGCAGGGATGGCGACGGCGTAGATCTGCGGCTGACCGAACGCCCAGGCGACCTGCGGCCACAGGTCGGCGTCGACCCCGAAGAACTGCTGGCCGTAGCGGTGGTCGAGGTAGGCGAGCAACAAGTTGGCGCCGAGGACGGGCAGGCTGAGGATCCACACCGACCCGGCCACGAACATCGACCACGAGAACAGCGGGATGCGCGTGAGGACCATGCCCTCGGTGCGCTCGGCCAGCACGGTGGTGGCGATGGACACCGAGGCCATCACCAGGGCGACGAGCACGAGCCCGAACGCCACGATCCAGAGCTCGACGCCGTCCGATTCGCCGCCCCCGGGACCGCCGTCGATGGCGTAGGAGGCGAGCACGATGCCGCCGGCGACGAGCCAGATCCAGAAGGCGGCCGCCGCGGCCCGGGGCAGGGCGATCGAACGGGCTCCGACCTGAAGAGGCACCACGAAGGTGCCCAGGCCGATGAAGAGGGGGATGCCCACCAGGAAGACGGCGACCACGCGGTAGAGCGTGAACATCTGGAGGAACGAGCCGGCGCCGATCACGTCGAACGAGCCGAGGTCGGCGCCCTCGAAGCCGAGCAGCACCGCGGCAACCAGACCCACGAGCAGGAACAGCATGGAGAAGCCGATCCAGAGGCGACCGATGGTCTTGTGGTCACCGCTGCCGAGCACGGCAGCGAGGCCGCGTGGGGGCACGGCGGCGGTGGCGGGTGCGGGGGCCTCTGGCGGGGCCACTTCGGGGCGGGTCTCGGTGACAGTCATGGCTCGGCTCGGGTCGGAACTCTAGTCAGCTACCCCGACCGCCCGAAAAACGGACGGTGCCCGAGCGACGTGCTCAGCCCGAGGCCACCACACCCACGACCCCACCGGCCCGGTGGCAAGGGCTCTACAGGCCGCTGCGGACGAGTTGATCGACGGCCATGACCACGAAGAGCAGGGTGAGGTAGGTGATCGAGTAGGTGAACAGGCGCATCGCCCGTGGCGGGGTGGGGTCGCGCAGCAGACCGACCGCCAGGTAGGTGAAGGCGGCACCGAGCACGACCGCGCTGACCAGGTAGAGCAGCCCCATGTCCGCCACCGGTGCCAGCACGAGCGTGAGCCCCCACAGCAGGATCGTGTAGGCGAGGATCCGCACCGCGGTGAAGCGCAGGCTCTCGACGGCGGGGAGCATCGGCACGTCTGCGGCGGCGTAGTCCTCGCGGTAGCGGATGGCGAGGGCCCAGAAGTGCGGCGGGGTCCAGAAGAAGATGACCGCGAACATGAGGATCGGGGCCCACGACAAGCTGTCGGTGACCGCCGCCCACCCGACCAGCACCGGGACCGCGCCGGCGGCGCCGCCGATCACGATGTTCTGCGTGGAGGTGCGCTTGAGCCACAACGTGTAGACGAAAACGTAGAACAGGCAGGCGGACACGGCGAGCACGGCGCTCAACAGGTTGACGAGCAGCCACAGCTCGACGAAGGCCACGACCTCCAGGCCGATGGCGAAGGTGAGCGCGGCGGCGGGCGACATCTCGCCGGTGACGAGTGGCCGGTTGCGGGTGCGTTCCATGAGGGCGTCGATGTCGCGGTCGACGTACATGTTGATGGCGTTGGCACCACCGGCGGCGAGCGTGCCGCCCACCAGCGTGGCCACCATCAACCCCACCGACGGCAGGCCCTGTTCGGCCACGACCATCGTGGGAAGGGTGGTCACCAACAGCAGCTCGATGATTCGTGGCTTGGTGAGGGCGACGTAGGCCCCTACCTGATGCGCGAGCGAGCGCCTGGCGATGATGTGCATGTCGTCGGTGAGGCTACGGCCTCGGGCGACTGGGGCACCAACGGGAGCGGTCCGTAGGATCCCTGCCGATGGCGCTTCCCCGGTTGTCCCCCTCCGCGTACCAGCGCATCACCTTCCTGGCGTTGGTGGCGCTGGGCTTCATCGTGGTCACCGGTGGCGCGGTGCGCCTCACCGGGTCGGGGCTCGGCTGCTCGGACTGGCCGACGTGCGAGGAGAACCGGCTGGTGGCGCCCTTCGAGTACCACGCCATGGTCGAGTTCGTGAACCGCACGATCACCGGGATCGTGTCCGTGGCGGTGATCCTCGCCGTGCTCGGTGCGCTGGTTCGCGTGCCCCGGCGCCGCGACCTCGTCTGGTGGTCGCTCGGCCTCGTCGCCGGCGTGATCGGCCAGATCGTGTTGGGCGGCATCACCGTGCTGTTCGAGCTCGCCCCGCCGTTCGTCATGGGCCACTTCGTTCTCTCGATGGTGCTCATCTGGGATGCGGTCGTCCTCCACCACCTGGCGGGCGGGCCGGCCACGCCGGCGCGACCCGTCGTGTCGAACGAGGTTCGCTGGCTGGGTCGCCTGCTCGTGGTCGCCGCCACCCTGGTGATCCTGCTCGGCACCGTGGTCACCGGCGCCGGTCCGCACGGCGGGGACGCCGACGTCGAGCGCCTCCCCTACGTCGTGGGCGAGGTCGCCCGCCTCCACGGGATCGCCGTGATGCTCTTCGGTGCGCTCACGGTCGCCACGCTGTGGATCGTGCGTCGATCGGCCACCGCGGACGTGATGCGGCGGGGCGAGGTGCTGCTGGGTGTGCTGGTGGCCCAGGCCGCAGTGGGCTACGCGCAGTACTTCACCGGTGTGCCCGTCGCGCTGGTGGCCATCCACATCTTCGGGGCGGTGGCGGTGTGGATCGCCACGCTCGTCTTCGTCCTCGGCCTGCACACCCACCCGCCCGCGGCCGACGACCTCGATCCCGCCCGCCATGAGACGAGGACCGTCACCGTTGCCGGGTAGCAGCGCGCCGGCCCTGTCGATGCCGGTCGCCGACCCGGTGCGCATCGACGAGCCGACCATCGACGAGTCGGTCGACGCCGAGCGGCCCTGGATCGTCCTGGTGTGGAACGACCCGATCAACCTGATGTCCTACGTCACCCTCGTGTTCCAGCAGTTGTTCGGCTACAGCCTCGAGAAGGCGACCGCCCTCATGCTCGACGTGCACGAGAAGGGCAAGGCGGTGGTGTCGAGCGGAACCCGCGAGAAGGCCGAGCTCGACGTGTTCCGGCTGCACGAGAAGGGCCTGTGGGCGACGATGCAGCAGGACGACTGAGCGGTGCTCGGCCGAGGCAACGCGCTCGTGCGCCGCACGCGCAAGGGCGACTTCGAGATCCGCATCGGGCCGTCCGAGCGCGAGCTGCTGCACTCGCTGATCCCGCAGCTGCGCGAACTGCTCTCGGCCGGCTCGGGTGGCGGCACCGCGCAGAAAGCGGTCGACCCCTCGCTCACCCGCCTCTTCCCCACGGCCTACCCCGACGACGTGGAACGCGATGCCGAGTACCAGTCCCTCGTCCGCGACGACCTGCTCGAGCGCCGCCTCACCGCCCTCGACCTCGTGGAGGACACCCTCGACGCCGAGCGCGTGAGCGAGGAGCAACTGCTCGCCTGGATGGGCGCCGTCAACGACCTGCGCCTGGTGCTCGGCACACGCCTCGACGTGTCGGAGGACATGGACGAGATCGACCCCGCGGACCCCGACGCCCCCACCTTCGCCGTCTACGGCTACCTGGGCTGGCTGCTCGAGCACATCGTCGCCGCTCTCGCCCGCGCCTGAGCCGCGGTCATCGGGGTGCCACGCTGGTAATCTTCAGCGCCCCCCACGGGGCCCCGGCCCCCATCGTCCAGTGGCCTAGGACGCCGGCCTTTCACGCCGGTAACACGGGTTCGAATCCCGTTGGGGGTGCAGCGCTCTTCACCCTTGGTGGGTATGGCTACCTCTCCCCGACGGGGCAGCCGATGCCGGGCGATGGACGCGTGACGGTCCCGTGGTCATCCGGTCGAGAACGGGTTCCTGGAGGCCGGCTGGGCTGGTGTGGGATCGGGGGGACTCGGGGTCGGATCGGTCGGGTTCTCGATGGCGGGCGCCGGCGCCCTCACAGAATCAGCCGGTGAACGAGGGGCTGGCGCTGATGGGGCGGGCGGCGCGGCAGGTGACGGGCACCGTGAGCGACGTGGTGCGGACACCGTCGCCTGGGTCGAAGGTCAGCTCGGCTGTCGCGGTCCCATCGGCTTCGACGATCTCGTCGCCCACCTGTCGCAGGCTCCCGAAGCCGGTGACCGATGCGGAGGCGGTGCCGCCGGCGACGGCATCAGCGGTGTAGGCCAATGGGCCGAGGACGCGGAACGCGGCCAGGACCCGGTCGGCGAGGGCGTCGGAGTCCACGTCGATGGTCGTGCCGTCGGAGGTGGCGTTTGCCGGCAGGTCTTGGTAGAGGATCTGGTTCGCGGCGAACGCGGCGGTCACCGGGTTGGCGCCCCAGTCGATCTGGTCCGGGTCGGCCCGGCAGGCACCGACGGCAGGCGGCGGCACGAGGGGCACATCGGGGGACCCGGTGTAGCCGTCGTCGGCTGCTCCCTTGAGCAGCCCGGCGAGCTCGTCGGGGGCCACGGCCACCACGTCGTCGCCGAACTCGGCGAGCGCGGCGGCGGCATCGTCGGCGTTGGTGCCCCAGGTGACCAGGCCGATCGACACGAAGCGCGGCCCGTCGGGCTGCTTGGCGATCGATGCCCGAATGGCCGGTGCGATCTCCTCGGGCTTGGTGGCCATAGCGATGCGGGTGATCGGCACGTCGCCCGCGTAGGTCACCGAGGGTGAGAGCGGTGCGCCGGGCGTGTAGTCGAGGTAGAGGCTGGACGGGGCGAACGCCTCCACCATCCGGTCGATGTCGCGGGTGCTGGGCGATGGGGTGAGGATCGGGTTGATCGACCAGGTGGACCGAAGGCCGGTGGCGTCGAGGTCGGCCCGCGACCGTTGCAGGAATCGATCCTCGTCGGCATCGCCGGCGTAGGACGGGTAGAAGTAGCCCGACCCGCTGGGGCCGGCCACGAGGTTGGCGTTGGCCGGCAGGTTTTCGACGTACCAGTTCCAGATGGCCGGCGCGTGGGTGGCCAGCAGTGGCGACGTCGACACGCCGATCGGGATCGACGTGTCGTCGAGGTACGGGTACTGGAGGGAGCGCAGCATCGTGATGTCGTAGCCGAGGGCGTCGCCGTCACTGAGCACGAACGAGACGTAGGTGGTGTCGTCGTCGGGGGTGCGGACCGTGTCGTCCCAGGTCGCCGGGCGGGCCACCGCGGCGCTCTGCGAGTGGACCGTCATGTTGGTGGCGTCGGTGGTGGGGATGAGCCAGTTGCCGCGGTCGGTGAGCTCGGCCACGCCGAGCGCCTCGTTCGCCGGGAGTCCGGTCGAGTAATAGACCTCGGTGTCGAAGAAGACGTAGCCGTACACACCGATGCCCCGGGGGAACAGGTCCATCACCTCCCCGATCAGGCCGGGCTCGGTGGCCGGGTCGGCGTCGAAGACGAACGCCCGGTTGGCTACCGCCCAGTCGCGCAGCCCGGGTTGGATGGGCTTGCCGTTGCGGGGCCGGCCCATCCACACGGGGAACGACCAGCCGCCGGCGGGCGGGGCCAGGTTGGCGATCGCCCACTCGGTGAACTGGCGGTCCGTGGTGAGGTCGAGGTCGCGCAGGTCGACCTCAATGGTCAGCCCGTGGTCTGCGGCGAGGTCGTCCACCTGGTCGGGGCCCACGGGCAGGAGGTCGTCGCTCCCGGCGATGGTGGTGGCGACGTTCTGGCTCTCGTGGGGCACGGCCGGGTCCCAGACCACCAAGCCCTTCACCTCTCCCTTGAGCCGGTCCAGCGCTTCGCCCGGGGTCACCCGTTCGATGGGTCCGTCGACGGCATCAGTGAGCCACGCCTCGGCGGTGGGGTCGAGGTCGAAGTCCTGGGCGCTGCGCAGGCCCACCAGGTAGAGGCGAGGGCTGGTCCGGTTGACGATGCCCTGGAGCGCGGCGAAGGTCAGCTGCTGCTCGACGGTCAGGGCCTCGACGTCGACGACGAGCATCGGGTCGGGGTCCGCCGTCACCCGCGCGCTCCCCGGCACGGCGGGCACGGCGAGCGTGGCGGCAAACAACCCGACCGCGACGGCGCTGGCCGCGGCCCACCGCCCGCTCCGACGTCGGCGGGCCCGGCGCCGGTCGGTCGGTTCGTCCTTCGGCGACGGTCCCTGTTCGGGAGCCAATGGATGGCCTTTCGACGCGGGGAAGTGTGAGATATCGAGAAGTTCTCACCTTCCTATCATCGAGCGGGGCCAGCGAGCCACGGATATGGCAACGGAGGGGCGGGCGGGGAGACACATTGCACCCCTCCGGGTCCAAGCAAGGCGGGTTCGAGCCACTGCCGGGTGCTTTCGACGCTCTCGAGCCACGTCCAGACGTGGTTCCAATCGAACGCCGTTGGGGGTGCTCCTGGTTCGACTTGCGATGCTCTCGAGATGCCATCTGGGCAAGTCGTCGGGATGACGGCCCTCCGGCAGGCGGTGAAGGGGGCGCCGGGCCGACCTATTGGGCCGATGGGTGGTCGGTTCGACCTCGCAGGTAGGCCGCCATGTGCGGGACGGTGAAGTCGATCAAGCCGCGCTCCGGTGCATACACCAGGCCCTTGGCAATGAGGCCATCGCGCTGCACGGACACGTCTGAGGCCCTCCGTCTGAGGACCGCTGCCGCCTCGGCCGTGGACACCGGGCCGTCTCCGAGCGACCCCAAGGCATGCATGTAGCGCCGCTCGGCAGGAGTGGCGCGCTCGTAGCGAGGCCCGAAGAAGGACTGCTCGAGCTGCTCGCCGGCGCGGGGCTCTGCCACGGACACGTCTGCGAGCGCGATCGGGCTCTCGACGGCCACATCCCATGCGAACTTCGCGTGGGTCTGGATGAAGAACGGATAGCCACCGGCGAGCTCGCCCAGCCGGGCGAGGGCCGCGGGTTCGAACTCGACGCCGAGGGCAGCCGCGGGTTCGCGAATCGCCTCTCGCTGGGCCGCGTCATCGAGCCGTCCGACGGTGCGAACATCGAAGAGGCGCTCCGCGTAGGACTTCGCATCGGACAACACGCGGCCGACCGTCGGCAGACCCGCCCCCGCGATCAGGACCGGGAGTTGGAGTTGGTTCACGCGATGGCAGGCGCCGACGAGTCCGATCAGTGCATCGACCCCCGCATCCTGGAGCTCGTCGATAAGGATCACGGCCCCAGACCCCTCGTCACGGGCCGCCTCGCCGAGTTCCACGAGGAGCTCGGTGAGATCGGTCTCGAGCGAGCCCGAGTCCGCGACACCCGGCTCTGGTTGCACATCGAACGCGACCGCGCCGCGCCTCACCGTGGCACCCGTTGCCCGAAGGAACGACGTTGCGACCCGTTGAAGTCGATGAGCACGTTCCTGATTCCGAAACCGACGGCTGGTCTGGCGGGTGAGATCGATGACGGCATCACCGAGTGGCGCGCGGAGGTCGGTGCCCGCCCGGGCCTCGATGTGCGCTGCTGCCCACCCGGCCTCGAGGGCCAACTCCCGCCAGCGGAGCAGCAGCACGGTCTTGCCGACCCCACGGAGCCCGGACAGCACGGGCGGCTGGACCGCGTTGCCGATCTGGGCGCGACCGATCACGGTCCTGAACACATCGAGCAAGCCTTGGCGTCCGGCGAGGTGGGGAGGCGGCGTTCCCGCTCCGGGCGAGTACGGGTTGCGGATCGGATCCACCATCAGAATCTATCGCTATTTCTATGGATTTCTACATATTGCTGCAGAAACCGACATGGGCGCTCCGACTCCGCCGGGGCGACCGAGGCGTTCCCCGGTCGCTGGGTCGAGACGGCCTCGTCACGGTGCTGCGATCCCCGACGCCTGGAGCCGAACGGCCGACGCTGAGAGTGACGCGGCCAGCACATCGACCGAGGTCGACGGTCGCCCGCTGGCCCGTCCGCCGATCGCGCCGGTGTCGCCGGCGCGCCTGTCGACTGCCGGCCGGAGGAGTTGAGCGGTCGGCGGATTTGGGCCGGACGGCCTATCAACCGGGTGTGGTGCGGGTGTCGATGAATTGTTCGTGGCGTCGGTGAAGGCGCCACGGCGAGCGAAGAAGCCCGGCACGTATCTGGTCGCCTGTGCCGGGTGGAGCAAATGGCGAACCCACCGCCTCCAACCGAGACCCACGGAGGTTTGACCATGCCCGAAGCAGCGAACACGTCACGATCGACAGGCCACCGGCTCAAGGGCCGTGTCGGCCGGGTGGCCGCGGCGCTCACCGCGCTGTGCGCGCTGTGCGCGGGGGCGACCTTCCAGACGACCCCCACCGCCGCCGCCGCCACCTACAACCCCGCGACCGACCTGTACTCGATGAAGGCGATC
>JAYRVH010000024.1:0-52202 GCA_041918615.1 Acidimicrobiales bacterium | reverse complement strand
CCGTGTTGCTTTCCGGCGGCAACCCCCAGATCCCCAAGGGCGATGGTGATGGGCCGGTGCAGGCGTACATCGCCGCCATGCCCGGGTGGAAGCACGACGTCGGCCGACAGCTCGACGCCCTCATCGAGGAGGTCGTGCCCGAGGTGCGCAAGGCGGTCCGCTGGAACTCGCCGTTCTATGGCGTGGGGGGCCAGGGCTGGTTCGTGGGCTGGCACTGCTTCACGAAGTACGTGAAGGTGACGTTCTTCGACGGCGCCTCGCTCGAGCCGGTGCCACCGGGGTCGTCGAAGGACCCGAACGCCCGCTACCTCCACCTGCACGAGGACGAGCAGGTCGACACCGACCAGGTGCGGGACTGGGTCCGCCAGGCCGCCGCCCTGCCGGGGTGGGCCGGTTTCTGAGGCCGCCGCCACGCCGATCGATCTTCCCCGCTGTGAAGACCGGACCGCGGGGTGGGGGGCTTGCGGCAAGGAGCTGATCCGTGCTGAGAATGCGCCCTCCGGTCGGCTACCGCGCCGGCGCGGCGCTCCGACGACAGGACGAGAGGACGCGGATGACCGATGCCAAGGCAGTGGACCCGGCGACGGAGGGCGAGGTGGTCGACCTCGCGGCGATCGACCGGACGCTGATCGGCTTCGCCGGCGGCAAGGGGGCCAACCTCGGCGAGCTCCTCCGGATGGAGGGCGTCCGGGTGCCGCCCGGGTTCTGCGTGACCACCTGGGCCTTCACCCGGGTGGTGGCGTCGGCCCCCGAGGTGGCGGCGCTCCTGGAGGACCTGGCCGGCGTGGCGCCTGACGACCCGGAGGCGCTCGCCGCCTTGGGCACAGGACTCAGGGCCGCCATCGAGGCGCTCACCGTCCCCGACGAGCTCGTCGCCGCTATCACCGAGGCCCTTGCCGACCTCGGCGCCGACACGCCGGTCGCGGTGCGCTCCAGCGCCACCGCCGAGGACCTGCCCACCGCGTCGTTCGCCGGCCAGCAGGACAGCTACCTGAACGTGGTGGGCGCCGACGCGGTGGCCGACTGCGTGCGGTGCTGCTGGGCGTCCCTCTTCACCGACCGGGCGGTGGCCTACCGGACCCGCAACCGCGTCGACCACCGCTCGGTGCGCATGGCCGTCGTCGTCCAGCGCATGGTCGGGGCGAGGGCGGCCGGCGTGCTCTTCACCGCCGACCCGACGAGCGGCAACCGCCGGGTGACCGCGGTCGAGGCGGTCCCCGGGCTCGGCGAAGCGCTGGTGGGCGGCCAGGTCACGCCGGACACCTACCGGGTGCGCGACGGCGCCATCGTGGCCCGGGAGCGTTCCGCGGAACGCCCTGCGGCCGCGGTCACCGACGCTCAGGTGCTCGAGCTCGCCGCGCTCGGCCGTCGCATCGAGGCGCACTTCGGGGCCCCGCAGGACATCGAGTGGTGCCTCGACGACGAGGGCCTCGCCGTCGTCCAGAGCCGGCCCATCACCATCCTCTTCCCGATCCCCGAGGTCGACGACGACGCCACCCACGTGTACGTGTCGGTCGGCCACCAGCAGATGATGACCGAGCCCATGACCCCGCTCGGCCTGTCGGTCTGGCAGCTCACCGCGTTGCGCCCGATGTACGTCGCCGGCGGGCGTCTCTTCGTCGACGTGGCCGAGAACCTGTCCTCGCCGCGCGACCGGGCCGCGATCCTCGGGGGGCTCGGCCGGTCCGACCCGCTCATCGGCGACGCACTGGAGACGCTCGTCGCCCGCGAGGGCTTCCTCCCGCCGGCGCCGGGGGACGACGGCGATCCCCTGCCCATCCCCGGTGTTCCCGGCGCGCCGCCGCTCATCGACGCCGACCCCGTGCTGGTCCTCGAGTTGGTGCGACGCACCGAGGAGTCCCTCGCCGCCACCGCCGAGGCCATCGTCACCAAGACCGGCACGGAGCTGCTCGACTTCATCCTCGGCGACCTGCCCGAGCTGCGGGCCCGGCTCAACATGGCCGAGAGCCTGCCCGTCATCCTCACGGCGATGGAGGCCGCCTTCTGGCTCGACGACCACCTCGAGGAGTGGCTCGGTGAGAGCAACGTCGCCGACGCGCTCTCGCAGTCGCTGCCGGACAACGTGACCTCGGACATGGGCCTCGCGCTGCTCGACGTCGCCGACGCCGTCCGCCCGCATCCCGAGGTGGTCGCGTTCCTCCGTGGCGTCGGCGACGACGACGGCTTCCTCGACCGCCTCCCCGACATCGACCCCGATAGGGAAGGCGAGATGGGCGGCGGACGGGCCGCCGCCGAGGCCATCGGGGCCTACCTCCACGACTACGGCATGCGCTGCGTCGGCGAGATCGACATCACCCGCCCGCGGTGGTGCGAGCGGCCGAGCGCGCTCGTGCCGATGATCCTCTCGAACGTCGAGAACTTCGCCCCGGGCGAGCGCGAGCGCCGCTTCACCGAGGGCCTGCGGGTGGCCACCGAGAAGGAGCATGAGGTGCTCGAGCGGCTCCGCGCCCTGCCCGACGGCGAGGCCAAGGCGGCCGAGAGCAAGGCGATGATCGACCGGGTCCGAACCTTCGCCGGCTATCGGGAGTACCCGAAGTACCGCATGATCAGCCGCTACTGGATCTACAAGAAGGCGCTGCTCGCCGAGGCCGACCGTCTCGTGGCGGCCGGTGTGGTGGATGCACCCGACGACATCTCCTTCCTCACCTTCGACGAGCTCCACGACGTCGTGCGCACCGGCGAGGCGGACCGCGGCCTGATCCGCCGGCGCCGCAGGGAGTTCCGGTCGTACGCCGCCCTCGCGCCGCCACGGGTGCTGACCTCCGAGGGTGAGGCCCTCCACGGCTCCTACCGGCGCGACGATCTACCCGACGGCGCGCTGGTCGGGCGGGCGGTCTCGTCCGGCATCGTCGAGGGCCGTGCCCGGGTCATCCTGGACATGGCCGGCGCCACCGACCTCGCGCCGGGCGACATCCTCGTCACCAACGGCACCGACCCCAGCTGGTCCCCGGTCTTCGTGGCCGTCGCCGGTCTCGTCACCGAGGTCGGCGGCCTCATGACCCACGGCGCGGTCATCGCCCGGGAGTACGCCCTGCCCGCGGTCGTCGGCGTCGAACGCGCCACCCACCTGATCGAGGACGGCCAGCGCCTCCGGGTCGACGGCACCCACGGCTGGGTCGAGCTCCTGTCGACTGGCTGAAGTCTGAACGCGACACCAGCCCGGTGGAGGTCGCGTACCGCGTCCACGCAGGGCCCGCGAGCAGGACTCAGTGCAGCGTGGCGACGACGAGGCGCTGCGGCGGCCCGACCCGGTCATCGCAGCGGACCGGCCAAGGCCCGGCGGGCAGCGGCGTCACCGCACGCGCCGTGCACGCCACCGCCGGGCGGTGTCGACGCCGAGCACAAGAACAAGGTGGGGTCGGGCGTGCGCTGGGTGCGGATCGTCGGCCGGAGCACCAACTGGAGCCCGTGGTGCGCGCCGCCGGCGATGTCGCCGCCGACGAAGTCCGGATTGGACGCGGTGAAGTCGGTGGGCGCCGTCACGTGTCGGGCCAGGACGACGTCCCGGAACCCCGGCGCGAATCGCTCCAACTGGCGTTCGATGGCTTCGGTCGCGTCGCCCGTGTAGCCCGCCGGCATTAGGGCGTAGGCCCACAACGTGTGCTTCCCGGCGGGGGCCCGGGAGGGATCAGCCAGGCTCTGCTGGGCCACCAGCACGAAGGGACGGTCCGGCATGCGCCCACGCGCCACGTCGCGCTCGGCCGACGCCATCTCGGCGAAGGCACCGCCCACGTGCACGGTCCCCGCTTGTCGACACGCCTCGTTGGTCCAGGGCACTGCCGAGTCGAGCGCGTAGTCGACCTTGAACGCCGCCGGGCCGTGACGGAACCCCTCCAGGCGACGCCGGAAGCGGGCCGGCAACCGGTCCCCGGCGATCGACGCGAGCTGGGCGGGGTTGGTGTCGAACAGCACGACCCGGTGATCGGGCAGGTCGGACAGCCGCTCGACGCGCCGGCCGGTCTCGACGGTGCCACCCAGATCGCGGAGGTGCGCTGCGAGGGCGTCGGGGACGGCCTGGGAGCCGCCGGCCGCGACGGGCCACCCGACGACGTGGGCACTCACGACGAGAAGGGTCCCGAAGGCCGAGGTGAGCAGGTGACGCAGGGGCAAGAAGCCGTGCGCGGCGCAACCGCCGAACAACGCGGCGGCTTCCTCGGTGCCGAACCGGGGGCTCTGGAGCGACGCCGGCGGAGCCGCCGCCAGCCCGAACCTGGCCATGGCCAACGGGTGGCGTGGATCGCGGCACCGAGGTCGTGCACGTAGCCGGGGAGCGTCAGCGGAGCCGACCGACAACCACCGCCGATGGTGTCGGCCGCCTCGATCACGGTGACCGACCGGCCGTTCCTCGCCAACGTCACGGCGGCAGCCAGCCCATTCGGCCCCGACCCGATGACGATCGCGTCGACCACGACCGAATGCTCCCAGGGTTCGCCGCTGGAGTACCGGCTCTGCCCCCGCTTCGTGCCAGCCTGGCGCGGTGGTCATTCTCGTGAGGGTGGCGACCGGCACCAACCCCGGCCGCGCCATGTTCGATTCACACGGTCGCCTTTGGTCTCCGTCGTTGGACGGCGGTCCCCTCGGACCCCTCGGCGGGCGAGGGCTGCCCCACGGAGTGACCGGTTGACGCGCGCCAGCACCGCTCTGCTCAGCATCCATCTGTTCGCGACGGCCGCGATGGTGGGCCTGATCTGGTTCGTTCAGGTGGTGCACTACCCGCTGTTCTCGCGGGTCGGAGCTGCGGGGTTCGCCGAGTACGAGGCGGCTCACCAGCAGCGGAACTCGTGGGTGGTCGGGCCGCTCATGGCCGTCGAGGGGGTCTCGGCGTTGGTGGTGGCGGCCACGATTCGCGACGAGCTCGGCGTCATCCTCCCGTTGATCGGCCTGCTCCTGCTTCTCGGGATCCACAGCTCGACGGTGCTGGTCCAGGTCCCGGCCCATCGAGCGCTGTCCACCGGCGCCGACCCCGGCGTGATGCACCGGCTGGTGAGTACCAACTGGTTGCGGACGATCGGATGGTCGGCGCGCGGTGGACTGGCGGCGTCGATGCTTGTCGTGGCGCTGCCGAACTGAGCCACCACAGTTGGGCCCGTTGTCCGCCGCTGGAGTGACTACGAGCCGTCGATCGCGCTGATCGGGCTCCTCCTGTCTCGCCACGTCTTCGCCTTCGCCAGCCTCACCCGTTGGCAACTCGCCGTCTTCGTGCTGGGGGTGTGGGCGCTCGAGTTCGCCTGGTCCGAGCCCTGGCCGGCGCGGTTCCGCCATGGCCCCCTCGAGAGGGCCTGACCGGCGCCTACCCCTCGCCCGAGTCCCGCGCGGCCTGCGGTCGCGTGGCGGGTGGCCTGGCGTCGGGAAGCGCCGCGACGAGTGGGTCACGGCTCTCCAGCGTCAGCAGCCGCGGGTTCGTATGCTGACGCCATGCCTGGGAGCGTCGCGGTGGCCGGAAGCGTGGCGACTGCTGGGAGCGTCGCGGTGGCCGGAAGCGTGGCGACTGCTGGGAGCGTCGCGGTGGCCGGAAGCGTGGCGACTGCTGGGAGCGTCGCGGTGGCCGGAAGCGTGGCGACTGCTGGGAGTGTCGGGGTAGCGGGCGGTGTCGGGACGCTGCTCGGCGCGGGCATCTCGATGTGCGTCGCGACCTTGGCGTGCCTGCGATGTCGCTTCTGCGTGGCGTGCGTGGGCTGCGTCGATTGCGTCGGCTGTGTGGGCTGCGTCGGTTGCGTCGGGCTCCGCGGCGCCGTGGGAAGGCGCGGCGAGGTCGCTGCCTGAGCCTCGCCGGCGGCTCAGGCGGCCGCGCCACCAGACCCTCCGCCGTCGCCCAGGACCGCTGGTCTGACACCTCGTAGCCGCCGGCCACGGGGGTCGCGGTGCCGGTCGGCGACAGGGCAGCCGACGCGACGGCGTACCCCCGGTCACCGAAGACGCCATCGACCACCGGTGCCGGGAACCCCCGCCCGCTTCGGGCCCTTCTGCGTGGAAGGTGCTCGGGGCCGTGCTCAGCCGTGGCGCCTGTGGCGATCAGCCCTTGCGGGGGCCTCGGGGCAAGAGCTCGCTGAGCACGGCCCGCTCACTGGTTCCCTGGGGATCGACGGCGATGACGACGAGCTCGCGCCCACCGAGTTCGAGCGCGACCTGGAGACACGCGCCGCAGGGGAAGGTGAGTGCCCCGCTCGTACGAGGCGAGGCCACCACCAGCGCAGTAGGACGATCACCTGAGGCGACGGTGGCGAACAGGGCCACCCGCTCGGCACACATCGCCAGGCCCAGCGACACGTTCTCGACGAGCGCACCGGTGACGATCGAACCCTGCTCGGTCAGCGTCGCTGCACCCATGCGGAAGCCCGAGTAGGGGGCGTACGCCCGTTCACGCGCCGCGAGCGCAGCGTCGATCAGGTCGGTGAGGTCCACCTCACACCCCCGCGGGAACGCAAGGGGTACTGGACCGCGCCGGCCTGGAGCGCTGCCGGTAGCGTGCGCACGCGGTCCGAGCCATCGCGGGAGATCATCCATGACGCCCGAGCCTGATGACAGCCCTCACTCTGACGGGCGCACCGACGAACCGACGCCGGTGCATCCAGTGCGCGGCGCCTCGGTCCTCTTGGCTGGCGCCACCGGTGGGATCGGTGGGATCGGCGGCGCCTTGGCTGACGAGTTGCATCCGTGAGCGACGTCGTGATCGTCGGTGCCGGCTTGGCCGGGCTCGCGTGCGCGCAGGACCTGACCAGGGCGGGGGTCTCGTGCACGGTCCTCGAGGCGTCCGACGGGGTCGGCGGCCGGGTGCGTACCGACGCGGTGGACGGCTACCTGCTCGATCGCGGCTTCCAGATCCTCCTCACCGCGTACCCCGAGGTGCAACAGCGCCTCGATCTCCCCGCTCTCGACGTGTGTCTGTTCGAGCCGGGCGCGGCGATCCGACGCGGCGGGCGCTTCCACCGGGTGAGCGACCCCTTGCGGCGCCCACGACAGCTGGTGGGTACGGCGGCCGCGCCGATCGGCAGCTTGGCCGACAAGGCAAAGTTGCTGCGGCTGGTGCTCGATGTTCGACGCCACCCGGTGCCGGAGCTGCTCCGGCGGCCGGACATGAGCACGGCCGCCCGGCTGGCACGACTGGGATTCTCTGACGCCATGATGGAGTCGCTCTGGCGGCCGCTCTTCGCGGGGATCCAGCTCGACCCCGACCTCGAGGTGTCCCGCCGTCGGTTCGACACGATCCTGAAGATGCTCGCGGTCGGCACCACCGGCGTGCCGCGCCTCGGGATGGGCGCGATCCCGGCGCAGCTGGCGTCGACCCTCGACGACGACGTGGTGCGATTGGGCGGTGTGGTCGTGCGCATCGACGGCGCGGCCGCGGTGCTCGAAGGGGGCGAGCGGGTCGCCGGTCGAGCGGTGGTGATCGCCACCGAGGGTCCGGCAGCACATGCGCTGCTCGGCGCACGCGTCCCCGATCCCGGGTCGAGGGCGGCGGCGTGCTGCTGGTTCTCCGCGCCGGGGCCGCCGCGGCCAGGACGACTGCTCATCCTCGACGGGGAGGCGAGCGGTCCCGCCAAGAACGTGGCCGTGATGAGTGAGGTGTCGCCGTCCTACGCGCCCGTGGGCCGAGCGCTGGTGGCCGCCGCGGTCCCTGGCCCGGCGGCCCTCGATCCGAACCTCACCGACCGCGTCCGCGAGCAGTTGGCTCGATGGTTCGATTCGGGCACGACTGACTGGGAGCAGCTCCGGACCGACGTCATCCCCCACGGCCAACCGAGGCAGGCACCCCCCTTCCATCCCAAGCAGCCGGTGGCGCTCGGCGAGGGGGTGTTCGTGTGCGGCGACCACCGGGACACCGCGTCCATCCAGGGGGCGATGTTCAGCGGCGGCCGCACCGCGACGGCCGTCATGGAGCACCTCCGTGGGTCGTCCCCGGGCTGAAACAGGGTCGCCTCCGGCGTGTGGGAATATTTAGCACTAGGCGGGGTTCAACCTGTTCACATCCACCGCCGCAAGGACATCATCGTGCGAAACCTCCCGCCGAACCTCAAAGCCAGGCTGCCGTTCCTCGTGGCCGGCTTCTTCTCCTTCCTGTTCTCGGTGTACCTGTACTTCGTGGCCGACGAGACCACCGCCGGCATCTTCGTCGGCCTCTGGGTGCCGTCGATCCACTCCCTCGGGACCCTGCTCCTGTCGCCCGTCGCCGGAGCGCAGCAGCCGGGTGCCGTCGAGGTCGGATCATGAACGAGACCGCGATCTTCATCGTCGGGAGCGTCATCTTCGCCATCACGATCTACGGCACCGTGATGGCCGGAGGAATCGCCCTGAACCAGGTCGCCACCAAGGAGGACGCCCGAGACCAGGGTGAGGCGAAGGACACCGACTCGGCGTAGTCGCACCGGCTCGAGCCTCCTCAGGGGATCGCTCGAGGAACCACTGGTCGAGCCCCGCCAGCACGCCGGCCAGGCGCACCGCGTCGCCGGCGGTGAAGGCCAGGTAGGTCGTCCGGCAGACCTCGTTCAGTCGAGTCCCGAGCTCGTCGGCGGCGGGGGCACCGAGCGGGATGCCCGCGCCGACGATCTTCTTCTCGGCGCGCGTCAGCCGAGGTCGAGTACCGGTCGGATGTCGATGTCATAGGCGGGCAGGACCCGGCACAGCTCGATCACCGTGTCGAGGTCGGGAGCCTCGAGCACGTAGTACCCGCCGATGCCTTCAGCGGCCTCTGCGAACGGCCCGTCGGTGATCGTCATCTCCCCACCGCGGGTGCGCAAGGTCGTGGCCACCGTGGCGTCGAGCGCCTCGCCGCCGACGATCTCCACGCCGTCCCGAGCGGTGCACGCTTCGTCGAAGGCCAGGTGCTTGGCCAGACCTGCTTCCTGCTCGGCGGGGGTCAGCTCGTCCCACCCGGGCATCTCGCCGTCACCGGCCAACAGCACGAAGTACTTCATGTCGACTCCTCTCGTTGGTGCCGGCGATCGTCGCCGACACAAAGAATGACGCGCGGCGAGGCGCTGAATCGACAAGGCCGAGCAGAACTGCGCAAGCGGCTGGGCAGGCATGCTGCTCCCTCGCCCGCCGTCAGTGGGGGATCTCGCTCCAGGGGAGCGCCTTGTCGACGCGCGCGTCGCCGGGGCTCGCGGTCGTGGGAAGCTGGGAGGCGAACGGCATCGGAGGAGACCATGGGGATCGAGTTCGCGACCCGTCCAGGGGTGACGTACCTCACCGAGGGCGGCCAGGAGACCGAGGTGATGTACGCCCACGGCTTCGACCTGCCCGAGTTCGCCATGTACCCGCTGCTCGACCAGCCCGACGCCGTCACGGTCCTGCGCGACCTGTACGGGCGCTACCTCGCCACCGCGGCCCGCCACGGCTTCGGCGTGCTCATGGGTGGCCTCGACTACCGCGCCAGTCCCGGCTGGGCGAGCCGCCTCGGCCTGTCGTCGTCGCAACTCGCCGAGGCGCAGCTCCGCTGCATCGACTTCCTCCGGGACGTGGCCGAGCCCTATGCCCCCGACCTGCCCGACCTGCGGGTCGCCGGCGTCGTCGGCCCACGAGGCGACGCCTACGAAGCCGACAAGACGATCACCGCCGAGGAGGCGGAGGAGTACCACGGCGAGCAGATCGCGACCTTGGCCGAGGCTCAGGTCGACCTCGTCGAGGCCCTGACCTTCAACAACGTGGCCGAAGCGGTCGGTGTGGCCCGTGCCGGGGCCGCCGTCGGTCTGCCGGTGTCGGTGTCGTTCACCCTCGACAGCTCCTCGAGGCTCTCGACCGGGCCCACCCTGCGAGAGGCCGTCGAGACCGTCGACGCCGAAGCCGGCGACGAGCGACCCGCCTTCTTCGGCATCAATTGTTCGCATCCCTTCGAGTTCGAGCCCGCCATCGAACCGGGCGAGTGGTTCCAGCGCGTCCGGTGCCTCCGTCCCAACGCCGTCCTGGCGGACAAGGCAGCGCTGTGCACGCTCGGCCACCTCGAGGCCGGCGACCCCACGCAGCTCGGCGCGCTGATGGGCGACCTCGCTCGCCGCCACCCCCACATCGACCTCTGGGGCGGGTGCTGCGGCACCTGGGACACCCACCTCGACCAGATCGCTGCCCGCGTCGGCGAGGCCCGTGGCGGGGTCGACCCACCCGGGTGACGGTCACGCGGGCCGTGGCCCGTCGGTCCTCGGCGAGGCCCCAGAACGCCCCGCTCAGCCCGACCCGTTGACCAACCGAGCCGTTGACCAATCGAGCCGCCGCACGCGGCCCCACTGCTTCTACACAACGTATACTGGAATGTATGACGACACCCGTGCCGACCCGGTTCAGCGAGGCTGAGCTCCAGCTCATCGATGAGCTCGTCGACGAGGGTGTCGGGGACACCCGCTCAGCGGTGATCCGGCGCGGCGTCCACCACCTTGCCGACTCGGTACGACGCGCCCGGGTCGGCCGCGCCATCGCCGAGTCCTACCGGCAGCGCCCACAGAGCGCCGAGGACGACGAGCTCGCCATGGCCAGCGCGATCGCCATGACCGAGGCCGAGCCTTGGTAGCACAAGGCGAGCTCTGGCTCATGGAGACGCCCAACGCCAAACGACGCCCGGTCCTGATCGTGTCGCGGAACGAGGTCATCCCGGCGCTCAACAACGTGGTCGTCGCGCCGGTGACGAGCACGCTCCGCGACATCCCCACGTGCATCCCCGTGGGGCCGGGCGAAGGCCTGGACCACGAGAGCGTCGCCTCGTTCGACAACCTGGCCGCGGTCCCGAAGTCGGTGCTCACCACCCGCCTGGGTGCACTTGGCTCTGATGGTCGCCGTCAGATCTGCGGCGCGCTCGACGCCGTCGCCGACTGCTGAGCCCCGGCGTCACCCACGGTGCACATGGGGCGGATCGCCGGTCGTCCGTCGCGTCTCCCCGCCGCCGCGTCGCGCCGCGGGGTCGGGGTCGGGGGGTGGCAGGACCAGGGCGGCGATGTGCTCTTCGACGGCAGCACGTACCTTGGCGAGGAACTCGGGCGACCCGTCGTCCGCTCAGAGCAGGTCGGTGGGGCCTGGCTCGAGGCCCACGAGGATGCGGCCGTGGGTCTCGGCGGCACGATCCTCATCGAACACGGCGTGACCGATGCCGGTGTTGAGGTCCCGTTGGAAGCGCTGGAGCGGTTGGTCGAGCAGGTGCGCCGAGCCGCCCGCCGCGTCACAGAGCGACGAGACGGCCCGCTTGGCGGTGTGGACCGCCGACGTGGTCGCCATGCGGAGGGCCGAACGGTCATGGCGGGCGATTTCCTCACCCGCGCCGTAGGCCTGATCCAGGGTGTGCACGCAGTCGTCGAGCAGCAGGCGGGCGGCGCGCAGGTCGGCCTCGGCGCGGGCCAGGCGGATCTGCGCGGCCGGCTTGTCGGCCTGGCGATCGCCGAGGCTGTAGGCGAGGACCCGCCCGGCAAGCCGCTCCCGATAGGCCGCGAAGGCGCCACTGGCACCCCCCACCAGCGGTGCCGCGGCGGTGAGGCACAGGGTGGGCACGAGCGGGTAGTTGGCCATCGGTGTCCCCTCGACCGGGGCGCCGCGCCCCTCGGCCAGGTCGACGAACGACAGGGCCCGCTCGGCGGGCACGAAGGCCCCGGTGGCGACGACGTCGTTGCTTCCCGTGGCCCGCATGCCGTCGGTGTGCCAAACGTCGTCGACCTCGATCTGGTCGAGGTCGAGCAACAGCATCCGCAGGCCGGGGACGCCGTCGGTCACGACGACACCGGTGACGAGGACGACGTCCGCGTGCATGACCCCCGTCGCCCACGACCACCGGCCCGACACCTCGTACCCGCCCGCCACGGGCGTGGCCGTGCCGGTGGGAGACAGCGCCGCCGGGGCCAGCGCGTAGCCCTGGTCGCCGAACACGTGGTCGACGACCTCGTCGGGGAACATCGAGAGCAGCCAGTTGTGCATGACCAGGAACGTCGCCACCCAGGCCGTGGCCGTATCGGCCCGGCCGAGCGTGCGGCCGAGCGCGACGACCGCGTCCAGCCCGAGCCCATGGCCCCCGCGTGCCGGCGACACGAGCGCCCGGAAGATGTCCGCCGAGCGCAGAAGGGCGAGCGTCTCGTCGGGCAGTCGGCGCAACCGCTCGCCCGCGGCGGCGTTCGCTGCGATCGCCGGGAGGAGCGGCTCGACCCTCGCGATCAGCTCGTCGGTGTCCCGCATGGGGCGATCATCGCACGGCGCCGCCGCCGACCCGTGCGGCGGCTGTCGCGGCCATGACGGAGCCGACGACAACTGGCGCAAGCTGCACCAGCGCGGCCAACGAGTCCCATCAGAGCCACTCGGCGTGATGGCCCTTCGCCGTGGCGACGAGCGCTACACGTCCTCGATGAGGATCTCGCCGCCGATGCACGACGCGATCGCTTCGAGGTGCGCGCGATCGGACGTCGCGATCCCGTCACCACGCCGCATTGCGCCTTCGACCACCGTTGCATCGACGATGTCGTCGTGGCCGGCACGACCGGCGATCACGCCGACTTCCCGGGCCTGTTGCTCGGACAGCGGCTCGACCGAGCACATTGCCAGCAGTCGAGCGATGCTCGCCTGGCGAGGTCCTCCCCGCCAGGCTTGCGCCAGAACGGGGGAAGGCACGGTCGGCAGGACCTCATCGGCCAGGAAGCCGGCGTGCAACGCCCACATGCGGCGATCGTTGCGCTCGGCGGCGATCAGCGCCCCGGTGTCGTAGGTGACCCCGCCCATCAGGCCGTCCGGCGTGTTGGTTCGACGTGGCCCAACAGTGCGCGTGCGCGAGCCAGGCCGTCGGCGAGCTCGTCGGCGGTCAGGGGACCGTGCTCCGCCTCCCACTCGGCGATGGCCCGACGGCCGGCCTCGACGTTCAGGCGATGCTGCGCGGTCTCGGCCATCCAACCGCTGACCGTCGTACCAGCGGCCGCCGCGGCCGCCTCGATCGCGGCGTCGAGGTCGGGCGGCAACGAGATCGAGCGCTTGTGCCGGATGGCCATGCCGAGACGGTACGACAAGCAGTAGGACAGGTCAACGGGAAGTCGATCGACGGTCGCTCGTTGCCCGGCCGACAGTTCGGGGCTTGGAAGGTGGGCGGAACCGTCCTCCCCCGGCGCGGTGTGGACGACGGTCGACGCGTAGAGTCTCGCTGGTCGCGACGAGGGGACGGCCGATGACCGGCATCAACCGCAGGCACTTCCTGGCCGGTTCGATCGGATTGGCGGGGGCGGTCGTGCTCGGCGCGTGCACCGACGACGACCCCACGGCCGGCGCGCCTCCATCGACCTCGGACGGAGCGCCGGCCACCCCGGAGGGCGCCCTGGCCCGCCCGGGGACCCCTGGTCTCATGGACGAGGCCGTCTACCAGCAGCGGGTCGACGAGTACCTGGCGTTCGCCACGTCCGAGCTCCATCTCGACGATCCCACGGGCATCGCCGTGCAGTTGATCGCGTCCCACCGGGACCCCGCCCACGAATGGCCGATCGACCAGGCCACGGTCGGGGGGTTGGCCGAGGTCTGGGAGAAGATCGACACCTGGCAGGACACGCGTGACTTCTCGCTGATGTACCTGCACTGGGTCCTCGCGCTCGGCAGGGGCGATACGCCGACGACCGCCTTGGACCCGTCGCTCATCAGCGCGATCAGGCAACGCATGTTGGACAACCGGTACCGGTACGACGACCCCAATCCGGAGGGTCGGGTCGACAACCAGTGGTTCTGGTCCGAGAACCACATCGTCATCGGCCTGGTCAACGAGTACCTCGCCGGCCAGGCGTTCCCGAACGCGACGTTCACCATCACCGGCCTCACCGGCGCCGAGCACATGGCGCGGTCCAAGCCCGGAATTCTGGCGTGGGTGGACGAGCGGGCACGGTTCGGCTTCTTCGAGTGGCACAGCCACGTCTACATGTTGAAGAACATCAGCCCGTTGCTCACGCTGGTCGAGCTGGCCGACGATCCAGCGCTCGTGCGCGTGGCGGGCATGGGCCTCGATCTGTGCCTGGTCGACATGGCGTCGCATACCCAGGCCGGCACCTATTCGGCCTCGCGGGGCCGCACCTACAAGAAGGACAAGATGAGCGCGCTCGACGAGGACACCTTCGGGACGTCGAAGTTCCTGTTCGCCGACACCGCTTTCCCGTACCAGTCCCACACCGACTCGGGAGCGAGCTACTTCTGCGGCGCAGCGCGCTACCGGCCGCCGCTGGCCGTCATCGACATGGCCGTCGCCCCCGCACCAGGCGTGGTCCGCGAGCGCCATGGGATCTTCGTGGACGGGAGCGCGCCGGTCACCGACAACCCCGAAGCGCCGTTCGGGTACGACTTCTCGGACCCCGCGAACCTGGCCTTCTGGTGGTCCCAGGGTGCGCTCGGGCTGTGGCAGGTTGCCGACATCAGCCTCTCCGAGGCGGAGCGGTACGACCTGTACGACAACGAGGGCCTGGCCCAGGTGAAGCTGTTGGCCGATCTGAACGGACGCGATCCCGAGAGGATCAAGGCCTGGGAGCAGGCCAACCACGCCGTGGTCAACTTCGGCCACCTCCGCGAGGCCAACACCTACGCCTGGCGGGGCGACGCCGTCTCGCTGGCCTCGGTGGTCGACCACCGATTCGGCGAGCGGCGCGACCAGGTGCACAGCTGGGTGGCGACCATCGATGCCGAGGCCCTCGTGTTCACCAATCACCCGTCCACGGGGATCGACGAGACCACCGATTGGGACTCGGACGGCAAGCCCGGGTACTGGACCGGCGAGGCCTCCATGCCCCGCTCCGCGCAGTTCGAGCGCACGGCCGTCCACCTCTACCAACCCGCCTGGGACGAGACGACCGACGCGCTCCTCTGGTCGGTGTTCGAGTACCGCGGCTACACCCACGCCTACGTGCCCCAGGACCGCTTCGACGACGTCGCTCAGGACGGCAACTGGACCTTCGCCCGCAAAGGCGATGGCTACATCGCGCTCTGGTCGTGGCGCACCCCCACCTTCCGCGCCTATGACCCCACGAGATACGCCACCGACGACATGATCAAGCCCTTCGACCTGGTGGCCGAGGGTGGGCCCGACAACGTGTGGATCGTGGAGGTCGGCGAACGGAGCGACGGCGCGTTCGACCGCTGGACGGCATCGGTCTCGGCCGGCGAGCCCCAGGTCGAACGCGACGACGCCGGCTTCACCGTGGTCTGGGCCTCACCATCTGCCGGTGAGGTCGCGTTCGGGTCGACGGGGGCCTTCACGGTCGCAGGCGCAGAGGTGCCGATCGCCGACTTCCCGCGTCACGACTCGGCCTTCGGCACGGTCGACCACCTCGCCACCACCTACGGCTTCGCCACCACCACCGCCACGCTGGACCTCGACTTCGCCGCGCAGACCCGAACCGTGGCCGCGTCCTCCTGACCCTCATTGGCGAGGACGTCGCCACGTGGCCCCAGGCGGTGGCCGGCGGCTTGACGGGGTGGTCGATCCGTCCGGTCCCGTCGACGCGGACCCCGAGGTCTTCGGTCTGCTCGTGGACCGTCGGCGGGCGATGACGGTCGGCGGGGCTCATCCCGTCGCCGGCGCGCCCAGGGCGCCTGTGTGGCCTCTGGCGGAGATCAGGTGCTCCGAAGGCGGGACTGGTACCGGCAGAGTGGCTCGGTGTCGATCGGCCGTGGAGCGACGCGGTGGGCATCTGGCGCGTCCTGTCGCTCGGGCAGGTCTGTCGCCTCTTTCAAACCCCCCGACTCATCGGGATGGAGACCGCGACGAGCGAGAGCGGCGGGAGCGCCAGCTCGACGCTGCAGCCGCTCGATGATGCCTCGGCGAACGGTTGGGCAGTGACGACATCGGGGTGTTGGAACGTGTTGTGAGCTCTTGGAGCTGGGCCGGTGAGGATCTCGGCGTCAGGTGACGCGGTGAAGGTGCCGTTGGTCAGGTCGATCTGGAGCGGGGCAACGGCGTCGAGGCTTCGGTTGACAGCGAACACGTGGAGTCGGTCGGGTCCGCGGATGGCGCTGAGGTCGACCACGGGGACCTCCCCGAATCGTCGGGTCCGATAGGTCGGGCCCTGGGGGGTGACGGCGAGGGCGTCGCCGGTGCGGCGCGCGCTGAACATCCGGAACACATGGAAGATCGACTGGACCAGCAATCGGTCCCGCTTGGTGATGAGCGGAGCGATCACGTTGACCATCTGCGCGAGGTTGGCGATGCGGACCACGTCCGCGTGGCGGATGAAGCTGTTGAGGAACCCGGCGCACACCAGTGCGTCCTCGAGGTTGTAGATCTCCTCGATCAGCGCCGGTGCCACGCCAGCGGTGTGTGCCCGGCGGAACCTGTCGGTGACGGGCTGCGCTGCTGTCTTGTACCAGACGTTCCACTCGTCGAAGGAGATCTGCGTCCGCCGGTCGTGGCCGTGTCGCTGCTGGGCCCGTTCGCACAGCGCGGCGATCTCCTCGATCTGCGCGTCGACGGCCAGCCCGAAGCCCAGGAAGTCCGGGGTTCGCCGGAAGAAGTTGCGGGCGTAGCGGTGCACGCTGATGTAGTCGAGGCCGTCGCCGAATTCGTCGAGCAGTGTGATCGACCATTTCGGGTGGCTCGGCAGGTTGGGATCCGCCGACCCGCACCCCACCACCTCGATGGCGGGGTCGACGTCGCGCATCGCCGCGGCGGCATCGCGGGCCCGGCGGGCGTACTCCGACGCCGAGCAGTGCCCGATCTGCCAGACGCCGTCCATCTCGTTCCCGAGGCACCACAGTCCAACCGACCATGGCCGTTCATGGCCATTGCCGGCTCGGAGCTCGGCCATCGGCGTGTCGGCGCTGTTGGTGTAGGCGACGAGCTCCTGCGCCTGCCGGGCCCGACCCGTGCCGAGGTTCACCGCCATCATCGGCGTCCACCCCATGCGCTCGCACAGCGGGAGGAACTCGTCGGTGCCGAAGGTGTTCGGCTCGACGCACCGCCAAGCCCGCTCGAGGCGCTCGACCCGTTGCGCCTTTGGACCGATGCCGTCACGCCAGTCGTAACCCGAGACGAAGTTCCCTCCGGGATAGCGGACCGCGGTCATGTCGAGCCGGCCGAGTGCGTCGAGCACGTCGGTGCGACAGCCGTGCTCGTCGGCGAAGCGGCTCGCCGGGTCGTACACGCCCTCGTAGACGCAACGCCCCATGTGCTCCATCAGGCCGCCGAACACGCGGGGGTCCACGTCCGCGATCACCTCGTTCGGATCGAGGGCGACTCGCGTCGGAGCGAGAAGATGTGGGCCCGCGGGCATGCGAGACCGTACTTCGGACGGCACACGGGTCGACCGGGCCGTCGTCGAGGTGCTTCGAGCAGCGACGGCTGGCCCGGCACGGCGTCGGCGTTGGTCATGGTCGTTGCGCTCCCTGAGGGTCTGCGGTCTCGAGCATCGAGACGAGCAGACCGGGGTCCGTCGCACGGAGCCCGCCCATCTCGACCGTGTCCAAGTCGTGGACGTTGCCGACGATCAGTCCCAGTGTCGTCGCTCCGCGTACGGTGGATGGCGGGCAACGGCGGCACTGCCGCATGTCGGATCGGCATCCCGGAAGGGGACGCGCCATGGCCGAAGCACCGGATGTGACCGAGGTGGCGACATACTGCCCGTTGTGCGTTTCGCGGTGTGGGGCGCGCGCGACGGTGACGAACGGGACGTTCGAGCTTCGCCGCGATCCTGCGCACCCGACCGGGAACGCCCTTTGCGTCAAGGGCAAGGCGGCGCCGGATATCACCGCCCACCCTGACCGGCTGCAGCACCCGATGAGGCGCACGAACCCGAAGGGTGCGGCCGACCCCGGCTGGCAGCGCATCAGCTGGGAGGAGGCGCTGGCCACGGTCGCTGACCGGCTTCACGCGCTGGCCCGCGACCACGGCCCCGAATCGGTCGTGTTCAGCTCCGTGTCGCCGTCGACCTCGGCGATCGTCGACTGCGTCGACTGGATCCAGCGGCTCCAACGTGCGTTCGGTAGCCCGAACTTCGTCGGGGCGATGGAGCTGTGCGGCTGGGGGCGCTACCTGGCATCGCTGTACACGTACGGCGCGCCGGTCCCCGGCCAGTACATGCCCGACCTCGACCGAGCCGAGTGCATCCTGTTCTGGGGCTACAACCCGTTGGTCTCTCGGCTCGCCCACGCGACCTCGACGAGGGCGGCGCTTCGCCGGGGGGCGAAGCTGGTCGTCGTCGACCCTCGACGGGCTGGGCTCGCCACCAAGGCCGATCCGTGGCTGCGGGTGCGCCCCGGCACCGACGCGGCACTGGCGCTGGCGATCACGAACGTGATGATCGAGCGTGGCTGGTACGACGAGCCGTTCGTGCGCCGCTGGACCAACGGCCCACTGCTGGTCCGCACCGACACGGGGCGGTTGCTGCGCGCCGGCGACCTTCTCCCGGACGGCGGCGCTGGTCACCACGTCGCATGGGACGAGGTTGCCGGGCAGCCCGTCGTCGTCGACCCCGCCGCCCGCGGCACTGATGTCGACGACCATGACGCCCTCGCCCTGACCGGGAGCGTCGAGGTCCCGACGTTCGACGGCGCCGTTGCCTGTAGGCCGGCGTTCGACCTCGTCGCCGAGGAGTGCCGTGCGACCTCGCCGACCGTCGCAGAGCAGATCACGGGGGTGCCCGCCGCCGAGATCGAGCGCACCGCGCAGGTCCTGTGGGAGCACCGCCCCGTCGCGTTCTACACGTGGAGCGGCCTCGAGCAGCACAGCGGCACGACCCAGATCATCCGAGCGGTCAACGTGCTCTACGCGCTCACCGGCTGCCTCGACGCCCCGGGCGGAAACGTTCTCTTCACGCATGTGCCGACCAACCCGATCGCCGGGATGGAACTCCTCGACCCGGCGCAGTGGGAAAAGGCGATCGGACTCAGCGACCGGCCCCTCGGGCCCCCCCGATTCGGGTTCGTCACCGGGGAAGACTTCTACACGGCGGCGCTGGAGGGCCAACCGTACCGGCCGCGTGGGCTCGTCAGCTTCGGATCGAACCTGCTGATGGCCCACGGGGACAGCGCGCGCGGCCGCGACGCGCTCCAGGCGCTCGACTTCCACGTGCACCTGGACCTGTTCATGAGCCCGACCGCTGAACAGGCCGACATCGTCCTGCCGGTGACCGGTGCCTTCGAGGCCGAGGGCCTGAATATCGGATTCGAGGTCTCGCAGGAGGCACAGTCACTGGTACAGCTGCGCGTCCCGCTGGTGCCACCGGTGGGCGAGGCCCGCTCCGACATCGAGGTGATCTTCGACCTGGCGGCCCGGCTCGGACTCGGTGCGCACTTCTTCGGCGGCGACGTCGACGCCGGCTGGGCGTTCCAGCTGGAGCCGAGCGGTGTGACGCTGCGGCAATTGCGCGACGAGCCCGCCGGGATCCACCTGCCACTGGAGACACGCCATCGGAAGCACGCGGCGGTCGGTGACGACGGCGTACCGACCGGGTTCGCCACACCCACGGGACGGATCGAGTTGTACGCGGAGGCCTTCCTCGATGTCGGCCAACCACCGGTCCCGACGTTCACCGAGCCCGCGTTGAGCACCCGGTCCCGCCCCGACCTCGCCGACGAGTTCCCGCTGGTGCTCACCTGCGCGAAGGTGCTGCACTTCTGCGAGACCCAACACCGTCAAGTGGCCAGCCTGCGCCGGCACGCCCCCTATCCAGAGGTCGAGCTGCATCCGGACACGGCTTCCACACGCGGCATCGCCGAGGGTGACTGGGTGGAGATCACAACGCCGAAGGGGGGCGTCCGGGCCCGCGCCGCTCTCAACGGCACGCTCGCCCCGGGCGTCGTGTGCGGCCAACACGGCTGGTTCGAACCGTGTGAGGAACTCGACCTACCCGGGTATCCCGCGCTCGGCCCGGGCAGCGCCAACCTCAACCTGGTGCTCAGCCAGACCCCGAGCGACCCGATCAGCGGTAGTTCGCCCCTGCGGGCCCAGGTCTGCGAGGTCACGCGGTTCGCCGAAGACGATTAGGTCGCCGCGGTGACGTAACCGTGAGCAGAGGCCAACCACGAGTCGAAGGTCCCTCGAACGGGCCGGCCGGCCCGACGCGGCGGTCGTGCCAGTGCGCCGCGAAGCGCCACAGCGTGTCGAGGTCCTTTTCTCCGTGCCGAGCCTGCTTCACTCTGTCCGGACAGCGTGCACACCAGTTCGGGTTCTGTCGCGAGCCGTCACTCGCTGTCCCACCGTCCCGGCGAGCGGTGTCCTGTACCGGATCTGGCGATCGGCCTGACCGCTACGAGGGCCTACCAGGCCGACGGGTCTTCGGGAACCGACGGGGCCTGACCGCCGCCGACGCGTCGCGCCGCGGGGTCGGGGTCGCGGGGAGGCTGGATCAGCGGGAGGGCGCCAGCGGTCGCCTCGTCGATGATCGCGGCGGCACCTTGGTGGCCGTGTTCGGGCAGGGCCAGATCGTCGAACTGGTTCAGTGGCCGCACGAACACCGCACCGATGGCGATGGCCACGATGACCAGGGCCACCGCGATGAACGTGACCTGTACACCGAAGCGGGTTGCGGCCACGCCGATGAGGAGGTAGCCGAGCGGCCCCGCGGCGTACTCGGTGGAGGTGATGATGCCCACGACCCGTCCCCGCATGTGCTCGGGGCTGCGCGCCTGCATGGCCAGGTTCACCATCGGCCCGATGGGGCCGTAGGCCAGCCCGATCAGCAGCGACGCCACGATCATCACGGGGAACGGCGGAAGCACCGCCAGCACGAGGATGAAGGTGGCGGTCAGCAGAAGGGCCCCCCGGAACACGAGGCTCCGGCGACGGCGAGCGCCACGCCAGCTGTAGAGGACCGCGCCGACGATTCCCCCCACGCTCATGGCCATGACGATGGCGCCGAGTCGCCCTGGTTGATCGAGGGCCTCGAAGTGCACCGGGAGGAGGACCCCCTCGATCGGCATGTAGACCGACACCAGCAACGCCGAGATAGCGGTGATGCCCAGCAGCAGGGGGTCGCGGCGCACGAAGCCGAGGCCCTGACGAGTCCCTTCCCAGACACCGACCGGCGCGTCGCCGTCAACGACGGGGGCGCCGGCGTGGGGCACCTGCAACCACGACACGAAGACGGCGGAGAGCACGAAGCCGACGGTCGTGACCCACATGGCGTCGATCGCGCCGACCCAGGCGATGAGTACGCCGCCGACCCCCGGGCCGACGATGAAGGCCACGCCCCAGATGGCCTCGTGGAGCCCGTTGACCCGTTCCAGCGGCCACCCGGCCCGCCCTGCCGCCGCCGGCAACATGGTCTCGCGGGCGGTGACGCCGGCCGGGTCGAACACGGCCCCGACGACTGCCAGCGCCACCAGCCAGCCCAGGTTGAGGCCGACGGCCCGGTCGAGCAGCGGGATCGCGGCCAAGGACGCAGCCGAGAGGACGTCGGCGCCGATGGCGGTGCGCCGACGTCCCAGCCGGTCGACGATGGTGCCCGAGAGGAGGCTCGAGACGAGGAGCGGTAGGGCGGTGGCCGCGGCCAGCAGGCCCGCCGCGCTCGCCCGTCCGGTCTGCTCGAGCGCGATCCAGGGCAGCAGGACGAGGGCGGCGCCGTTGCCCGCGCCGGAGAGCAGCGTGGCCGCTTCCAGCAACACCAACGGCCGGACGGTGGTCCTCGCCGCCATCGCCTCCATCACCCCAGTATTCCTTCGTCATGCAACCACGCGGGTCTCGATTCCGTTCAACGAGGACCCGGTTGGTGCACGAAGATCAACTCACCCGTCAGTCGACTGATCCGGCGGGCACCACCCATTGCGCGCGTTGTCCGGTGACCTCGGCGACCTTGTCGAAGTCCTGGTCGTAGTGGAGGATCGTGAGTCTCTCGGCCTCGGCGGCTGCGGCGATGAGAAGGTCTGGGATCTTGCGGCCCCGTTGACTTCTCGTGGTGAGCAGGCGTTGCACCTGTCTCGCTCGACCGATGTGGTCTGCGGTGGTCTCGATCAGCACGAAGATGTCCAGCGCCCCGATGAGGTCGTCCCACTCGCCGGCGTTTCGGGCGGAGTGCCCGACCTCGAGGTCGGAGATGTCGGCCCGGGCGAGTCGGCCCGCATCGGCAAGAGGCTCGACCACCGCACGCACGGTGGGCGCGGACAGCCGTTTCAGCACGCTCGTGTCGACGACATGGCTCAGCGCCACGCGTCCTCACGGTCCGCGTGTGGGGCGCTCGCAAGCGTGCTGAGGGCATCAGCGACCCTCTTGTCGCGGGTGGTTGCCGCCTGGCGCAGCGCCTCGTTCACCGTGTCCTTCAGTGTTGCCGTCCCCAGTTCAGCGCGCGCGGCGCCAAGAACTGTCGTCGTCGATGTCCACGAGATGCTTGGTCACGGGCCGGAGTATGTATCGAGCGGCACTTGTATATCCACCGGTTGGCTGCTGATGGTGGACGAAGCACGGCTCTCGATTCGTGAGGTGCTTCGACGCACCAGCGTTCGTGGTCAGGCCCCGCGGATCGGGCGCCCGTTCGACGGCCGTTGGCTTCAGATACGCCGGCGGCGGCGACCGACACCCCGGCCGGGGGTGACGACTGCACCCACGACCGCGGCCTTGGCCACCGGCGAGGGCCCCGGGCTCACGGCCTTGGCGACCACGGCGGTCTTGGCGACGGGGGCGCGTACGACCCCGACTCGTCCTCTGCGGGCTGGACGGAGTGGCATTTCAGGCTCCTTCTTGTTCGTCGAGTGCATCGTCCGCCTCGATGGCGGCGATGATGGCTTGGACGGGGATTCGGCCGTTGCCGATGAGCTGCCCGCCCGATCGACGAGCCGCCGCCGCGAACGGTGCCGCCCACAGGTTCTCGTAGACCAGGACGCCGGCCACGGTTCCCGGGTCCATGGCGGCGGCCAGGTTCTCGACGTCTTCTTCGGCGAGCATCTCGGCCAACTCGGCCGCGAGCACCGCCAGCTCGCCCATGTCCTCGAGGTCCTCGAGCTCGACGGCCTCGACGTTGCCGTGCTCGTCCTTTTCGAGGATGAGCAGATCGATCAGCCGGATCGTGCCGGCCTCGGCCAGCGCCACCAGCTCGCGGGCCATCTCGCCGGTGAAGTTGGCGTGACCGGCAGGGAACTCGACGATCACGTAGTCGACCGGCCCGAGCTCATCGAGCTCATCGAAGGAGGTGTCTGTCATCCAGGTGTCCGTTTCGTCAGTGGTGCGGGAGCCACGGGCGTGTGCTCCGCGGGTCCCGCGAGGGGCGGGTGCGGACCAGCGGGGCGGCGCTCGGCGAGCGGGCGGCCCGAATCCACCTGGTTACACTATCCCTCTCGCGAGTAGAGAGGCCTGCCGGTGCCTGCACTGCACATGGCCAGCACGGTCGCCGGGCGGCGCGCCGCCGGGAAGGCCGCCCGAACGGTCGTGCCCGCAGGAGCCACGCCAATTGGGCTCCGGCGGCCGATCGGGCCGACCCGGTGGACCTGCTCAGGCAGCCGGCCGCCACCCGGGTGCCCGAGTTGGCGCCGATCCGCTACGGGCGCGTGGCCGCCTCGTCGTTCGCGTCCTACCGGGGCGCGGCCCTGCCCATGGCGGCAGACCTGGCGTCGCGGCCCCCCGTCCCGCTCGACGTGCAACGCTGCGGCGACGCCCACCTGTCGAACTGGTCACGCTGAGCGCGAGGCGCCGGCGACCAACGTGGCCACGATGTAGGTGGCGTGTCGGTCGAGGGATTGGCGGGCGCGATCGTAGCGCATCGTGGTTCGTGGTTCGTGGTTCGTGGTTTGTGGTTTGTGGTTCGGCGTGGCTGGCGGCTTCTTGCACGTCGCGCCGCGGGCCCCGTCGTCGAGCGCGGCGGTGATGAACGAGTGCCGCAAGCTGTGGGGCGAGAGCCGCTTGGTGATCCCGGCCCGCTTCGCAACCGTTTCACGGTCCGGTCAGCGGCGTAGCGATCCATGCGTTGACCGTTGACCCCGAGGAAGATCGGACCGGTGGTTCGTTCCCCGAGATACGAGTCGAGGGTCCTGGCGGTGCGTGAGGCGAGCGGGATGGTCACGTGCTTGACGCCCTTGCGGACGATCGCCAGCGTGCGGTGACCGCGGTCCAGGATCCCCTCGACGTGGCAGTACCGGTAGAAGCTCCCCGACGTCGACGGCCGGCGGGCGACGGTGGAGCGCATCCGACCGTCGGCTTGCATCTGGCGTCCGAAGATCTCCAGATGGGCACGCCGAACGTCGAACAGGCGTCGTCGTCGTTCGTGCACCACCGGACGAACAGGCGCAGATCGGTGGTCTGGCTGATCAGCGTGTTGCCGCTGTACCCGGCGATCGCCGCACGCTCGGAGACGCCGAGTGGCTCATCGACCCGGACGAGTTCGACAGTGGCGGTAGTTGTGGTTGTGGCGATGGCGGCCTCCTTGATGACCCAGACCCGTGAGAGGTCGGAAAGCAAGGCTCCACCGCCTGGATAGCGCACCGCTCGGGCCGATATCGGGTGGGGTCCGTCGCCGCGGAACCGTCGATTCGAGCGTGGCCCATCGAGCTCTCCGGACGACGATTGCGCCAGCGTTTCCGCTTCAGACGACGATGAGCTCGAGTGTCGGATCGAGCAGCGAGAGGTCAGTGGGATCCGAAGTGACGACACGCTGACCTGATCGACGGGCGCAGAGCACAACGTGAGCATCGACGACGTCGGGCGTGCCGCTCGCCGCCAGCAGTCGCCCGACGCTCACAGCGTCGACGCGGTCGAGCGGCACCACGTCGCTTGTGGGTTGACGGATGAGCCTGGAAAGACGAGCTTGACGCTCGGGGCGTCGGATCGCCTGTGCCAGCGCGGACGATGGAATGGTCACTTTGCTGTTCGTCTCGACGGCGCGTGCGAGCAACACGATGACGCGCCGATCATTGCCGTCCAACGCGATGAGCCCACCTGCGTCGAGAGTGATGCCCGCCATCACGCAGCCGGTCGTCGGCGCGTCGTTGGCACCCCGAGCGCGGCGTCGGCCCAGGCTCTCTCATCTGCCGACATGGGACCACCGCTCTCATCGAGCGCTTGGGCGAGCATTGCGCCCCACCCGGCAACATCGTCGATCGCAACACCCACGGCGTGCTGAACAAAGCCGGACACGCTCGCCGCTCGACCAGCGGCGACGAGGTTACGGATCTGCTGGACCTGCTCGTCATCCAAGGTGATGGTGATCTTCTTCGATGCCATACCGTTGACCATACCGGACAGCGAGTCCACGGCACCGGGCTCCTGACCGCTGAGGGTCCACCGGGGCCCAACGAGAAGCTGGCGTCTCCCGGCGACAGCGGCCCACGCCGCTTGGGCCGAAGTGGAGCGCGAGTTCCTGCGGTGCCGGGTGGCTGGTGTCACTCGCGGTGGCCGCCGATTCGGTTCGAGAATGCTCGCGTTCTCGGTCCCGATCGAAGAGAATTGGGGTCGTGACCGTTGGGGTCATTCGGCGGCTGCTCACCGAGGCCGGGCTCGAGGGCGTCCAGGTGGAGCGGCATCCCGGGAGTCAGCATCGTCGCCTCCGGCCGGCGGCCGTAGCACTCGACCCCGAGCCGGCGTTCGGGTGACGCAGTCCTGCGATTCAGGCGACTCCTACACGGTGCCGTCCTCGAGGACCCGCAGATGGCGGGAGATGGCCGGAAGGCTGATCGGGAACGGTTCGGCCAGCTGGACCACCGTTGCCTCACCGTCGGCCGGCCGCCGCACGATCGAACGCCGGATGGCGTCCGACAACGCCGCGAAGACGACGTCGAACGGTCGTCGGCGACCATCTCGAACCCAGCGCCCGATCGAAGTCCCCGCTGTCCGGCCACTCGGGCAAGACATCCTGGACCTCCGGGGGACCACGGTGAGCGAAACGGCCACGCGGGCGGGTCGAACAAGGTTCGGTGTGGTCGAAGGGTCCACGGGCGGGCAGATCAGGCTGCGTGTGCGATCAGGTCGGCGCACTTCTCGCCGATCATGATCACGGGCGCGTGGATGTTGTTGCTCGTGACCTGGGGCATCACCGAGGCGTCGGCGATCCTGAGGCCGTCGATGCCCCGCACACGGAGCTCTGCGTCGACGACGGCCATCGGGTCGTCGTCGGGGCCCATCTTGGCGGTGCCGCACACGTGGTACTCGGTGTCGGCGTGCTCCCGAAGGGTGTCTTCGATCTGTCGGGGGTCGTCGCGGTCGTAGGGGACGAGCATGTCCCCGCGGTAGCGGTCGAACGCACTGCTGTTCATGATGTCGAGCGCGATCTGCGTGCCCTTGACCAGGGTTTCCATGTCGTAGGGGTGACTGAAGTACCGGGGGTCGATCAGGGGGGGGACCCGGGTGTCCGGACTGGCCAGTCGCACCTCACCGATGCTCTTCGGCCTCGCGAGCAGCAGGTGGGCCGAGTAGCCGTGACCCAGGTGCAGCTTGCGGCCGTGATCGTCGCCGATGCCGACGATCAGCTCCATCTCCATGTCCGACACGTCGACATCCGGGCTCGTGCGGTAGTAGGCGCCGGACTCCGCTGCGCAGCTCGTCATCAGCCCCGACCGGTGCCGGCGCCACTCCAACATGCCCTTGAGGAGCCGTGCGACACCGGTCGCGGAGATGCCGACGGTGTGATCCTTGACCAGCGAGCGGTAGATCAGGAGGGCCGAGATGTGGTCCTGCAGGTTCTGGCCGATACCGGGGATGTCGATCACGGGTGCGATGCCGAGCTCTTGCAGGTGGGCGCCCGGCCCGACGCCCGAGGCCATGAGGATCTGGGGTGTGCCGAAAGCGCCGGCGGACATGACCACCTCGCGGCGCACCCGCACGACGCTGCTCTGATCATCGCGCTGGTACTCGACCCCGGTCGCACGACGCTGGTCGAACAACACCCGGGTGATGTGGGCACCGGTTCGCACCTCGAGATTGGGTCGGTCCAGGACGGGATGGATGAACGCCGCGGCGGCACTGTGGCGCTCGCCGTCCTTCTGTGTGACCTGGACGTGGTAGCAGCCGTGGTGGTCGATGCCGTTGGGGTCGGCGTTGTAGGGAATGCCCTGCGACTGACAGGCCTCGAGGAAGACCTCGTTGAGCGGGCTCGGGCTCCGCAGGTTCGTCACGTGCAGCGGACCGTCGACACCATGGAAGGGGGAGTCCCGGTGGATCGCGTTGGCCTCGGACTTCTTGAAGTACGGGAGCACGTCGTCGTAGCCCCATCCGGGGTTGCCCATCGCAGCCCAGTTGTCGAAGTCCCAGCGGTGTCCCCGTGCGTAGATCATGGCGTTGATCGTGCTCGAGCCCCCGAGCGCCTTGCCGCGCGGCTGGAAGCCCCGTCGCCCGTTGAAGCCCGCTTGGGGCACGGTGTGGTAGTCCCAGCTGTTGATCCCGCGGGGCATTGCCGCCACGAATCCCAGCGGCGCGCGGATGAGCAGGTCCCTTCCCTCGCCGCCCGCCTCGAGCAGGCACACCCTGACCGAGGGGTCCTCGCTGATGCGGCTCGTCACCACGCATCCGGCCGAGCCACCACCGACCACCACGTAGTCGAACTCGTCCATGCGCGCACGCTAGCCCGGGTGGTTCCGTGGCATCTGGGCTGTGGAGGGACCCCTCGGCGGTGGGAAGGAGTCCCGCGCCCTCGGCAGATCAGCGTACGAGAGGGCCGGCGATCAGCCGTCGTACGCGGCGGCCTGGGTCTCGACGAGGGACAGCAGGTCACCGAAGCTGAAGTTGTGGTCGACGGTGTGCAACGAGCGGGCCGTCGATGCGGTCCGCTCGATCTGGTCGAGCGCCCGGGTGTCTCCGGGCTGCGGGTCGGCGGCGATGGACAGGTAGGGCTGGCCCTCGGCCGTCTCGGTGCAGGCTGCGGTGTAGTAGTCGGGGATCACCTCGACGAACGTCTCGACGCGGGGGACGGACGCGCCGAAGTAGCCGGGCTCGACTAGGTCCACAGCGTGGACATCGGCATGGCCCACACCTCGGGCGCCAGCTCCCAGGTGGCCGTGCCGCGGTGGAGGCGCTTCGGCCGAGCGGTCAGTCGCTTCAGCCGGTTCGTGTGCCACGTCGACAGAGGCTGGATCACGTGGGTGCGTTCGAGTAGCGCGGTGTAGCGAGCCAGCGTGAGTCGATTCAGGTCCGCCGCCCGCCAGATGCGCTCGTCCGGCACGGTCTGCGCCTCCATCTCGGCGAGCACCCGCATGACCCGAGCAAGCGCCACGGGATCTCGCCGCTCCTCCGCTCTGGATCCGCGGGTAACGCAACGGGCGTCGAACCGGGAGAACACACCCGACGGGCTCGCCTGTCGGGTGGACCAAGGGCGATCGGGCACTTCCCGATCGCCGCCTCACCTCACGTGCGGTCGCGGAGCTTGTCGATCCGTCGTTGGAGGCCGGCGTAGCCGTACTGGTCGACGGCACGCTGCACCGTGCCCAGGAGGTCGCTCGCACCGTCGGCGTCGCCCGGGCCGCCGCGGGCGATGGCGAGTTCGGCGAGGTCGAGCTGCGTGCGGGACGAATACGGGAGCGCTCCCTGGGTGCCGATGTCGAGGGCTTCACCTGCTGCGTGTTCGGCGTCGTCGATGCGGTCCCCTCGGACAGGTCGAGCGCGACGCTGGTCGACCTCTGGTATGTCACCGAGACGACGCACGGCCCTGGCGTCGATCAACTCGACCCTGCTCGCAGAACGACGTGCCCACCGACGAGCTCTGGTTGAAACGAGGAAATCAGGTCCACTCCGTTGTCGAGTGCCCTTCGACGGGAGGTGCAGGTGACGGCCCTCGGTGACGAACCCAGCAGAGCCGTACCCTGCTGTCATGGTGAGCAACCGCGTCTTCCCTCGGGTCCGGGCCCGGAACCTGGAGGGCGTGGACGTCGAGTTGCCGGACGGCTTCGTCGGCGACCGCAACATCGTTGCCGTTGCCTTTCATCGCAACCATCAGCGCCTCGTCGATTCATGGGTTCCGTGGTTCGAGGAACAAGCTTCCGTTGATCCCGGTCTGCGCTTCTACGAGCTTCCGACGATCGGGCGCATCTGGGCGCCGGTGCGCAACTTCATCGACGGCGGCATGGCAGCGGCCATCCGTGAGCCCGTGATCCTTCAGCGCACCCTCACCATCTACGGCGACGTGAACCGGGTGACCCGGCCGCTCGGCATCGACGACCGCTCCACGATCGCGGTGCTCCTCGTCGACGGGGCCGGGCACGTGCGTTGGCAAAGGTCCGGAGGATTCGCCGCACCGCTCGCTCACGAGCTCGAGACGGTGTTGTCCGAGGACCGCCGCTGGCGGACGGGTGCCGGATCCGACCACACCGAGTGAGCGAGCCCTCGTCGATCCGCTGTTCGAGTCGAACGGCCTGAGGCGTCGCTTCGCGTCGGTCGAGTCCGCCTCACGTCGGACACCCTCACGTCGGTCGAGGCAGTCACCGGTTGGCCTCGACCCACGCCTGCGCATCGACGGACGCTCGCTCGACGGTGGCACGGCGCGCTCGGCGGGCGGGTCCACCTCGACGACAGAGCCGTCGGCCTGGCGACCTGGCGCAGCGTCCGCGCCCGGAACGGGCCACGCCACCTCGTCGTGACCCGCCCACTCCTCGCACCCACCGAGCGTCTTCGGTGCACATGTCGCCGGAGTCGCTCCCACCCCAGCGGCCCTGAGCAACTCCTCGGGCTTGCGCGCCGGTGGGGCGTCCTTGCGGCTCAGGAGGGTGCGATAACCGAGATGCCCAAGGCCGTGGCGGCCGACGAGAGTCGATCGTCGTAGGTGATGATGCCGTCGAGGTCGTCGCCCAGGTCCAGCGCCGCAGCCAGGTGGAGCGCGTCGAGGGTCCGGAGCCGTTCGGGCTCCAGGTCCCCTGCCCGTTCGAACAACGCGGTCGACAGTGTGATGAGGACGACCGAGTCGAGCACCGCTCTCGCCTGCTGCATCTGATCCGGCGCTCCCCGGCGGGTGGCCCGCAACAGCTCCGTTCGGAGCAGGTCGCTCGACACGATCGGCACCGTCGCCTTGACGAGCCATGTGCGAAGCGCCGACGAGCCGACCTCGGCGACCACGAGCTTCACTGCCGCCGACGTGTCCAGGTAGAAAGCCATCGCGGCTGGGCCCTCAGTACCGCTCGGTGTCGCGCATCTCTGCAAGGGTCACCGAGAGGGTGGTTCGACCCGGCTTCCGGCGAGACGGCGCCGCGAGCGTTGACAGCGACCGCTTCGCCGGACGAGCCCGGCCGGCGGCCACGAGCGCGTCCAGACGGCCCGATGCGATCGGCACGAGTTGCGCAACGGGTCGGCCCCGATGGGTGATGGTCACCTCTTGCCCGGCTGCCGCCTCGGCCACCACTGCGGATGCGTTCTGCTTCAACGCCCGGACACCGACCTGCTTCATGTGCTACATCGTAGCTCATCAGTCGGCGACCGAACACGTCGAGGCCTCGGAGTGCCGTTGAGCCGAACTACGATCCGCCAGACGTCGCACCAGGCCCGGCGCCCTCTCTGACGCGAGGACTCCGGGTGACGAACGACGCGCTCCTCGCCGGTGCGGCGACCCCACCGGGAACGGGACCCTCGATGACGATGATGCGGGCGTGGCAGGTGCAGGCGACGGGCGAGCCGATCGACGTGCTGCACGAGGTCGAGGTCGACGTGCCCATACCAGGGCCCGGGCAGCTCCGCCTGCGGGTCGCCGCTGCCGGGATCGGCCTGCCCGACGTCTTGATGTGCCGCGGCAGCTACCCGATGACGCCACCGTTGCCGTTCACCCCCGGCCAGGAGGCCGTCGGCACCGTCACCGCGGTGGGCGAGGGCGTCGGGACGCCGATCGGCACCCGGGTCATGACGGTCAGTGCGTTCTACAAGGGTCACGGCTCGTTCGCAGAGCAGTGCCTGGCGGTGGCGGACACCGCGGTTCCCGTGCCCGACGGCCTCACCGACCCCGAGGCGGCCGGTTTCTGGATACCGCACCTGACCGGTTGGATCGGCCTGGTCGAGCGCGGCCGGATCGCGGCCGGCGAGTGGCTGGTCGTGCTGGGCGCCGCCGGTGGCAGCGGCATCGCCGCCGTGCAGCTCGGTGCGGCCCTCGGTGCCCGGGTGATCGCCGTGGTCCGCGACGCCGAGAAGGCCGCGTTCTGCCGCGGCCTGGGTGCCGAGGCCGTGCTCCTCAACGACGACGGACCGCTCGCGCCGAGGTTGCGGGCGGCCACGGGCGGTCACGGCGTCGACGTGATCTACGACCCCGTCGGTGGCGCCCTGGCCGAGGACGCCGCGTCAGCGATGGCCCGTGGCGGTCGGCTGCTCGCCGTGGGCTTCGCCGGTGGGCGCTGGCCGGTGCTCGACGTCGGGAGCCTGGTGGTGGCGAACGCGTCGCTGGTGGGCGTGTTCGTCGGCCTGCACTCCGCCGACGAGCTCGAGGTGATCCACGCCGAGCTGTCCCGGCTGATCGCCGACGGCAGGCTCCGCAACGCCGTCACGGCGACGGTGTCGTTCGCCGAGCTGCCGTCGGCCCTCCAGCGCCTGGCCGACCGGCAGGTGGTCGGCAAGCTGGTCATGGTGCCCGACACCTGACTGCGGCGGCCCGCCCGCGGGTCGGGTGGGTATCAGTCCTGGTTCGGGACCGTCTCGTCGAAGCGGGCCACCCCCCAGCCAACCTGCGCCAGCATGGCCACGAAGTTGGTGCCGAGCCAGGTGTCGATGACCGGGCCGGTGATGGCAAGGCCTCTGTGAGCCCGGCGATGGCCGCCGGGCCGTGCGCATTGATCACCCGCTCGGGGGAGCGTCGCCTCGTGGTTCGAGGCGGTGGCTGACGCCATCGCCGCCAGCAGCGATGGGGTGAAGGGTCGGCGGCACTGAGCGTAGGTGCGGGTGAGACGTAGGGTGGTTCCAGAGGGCCGCAGCGGGACGCCGCGGGAGGGGGTCGAACGCATGCGACGAGGATTGGGATTGGCGCTGGCCGTCACCACCTTCGGTCTCGGCCTGGCCGTCGCCTCGGTGACACCGTCGGCCGAGGCGGCGCCCGACGACTTCACGTACTTCACGGTGCCGGCCGACGAGTCCGGCGGGCCTCGTACCGCGGTTGACATCACCCCCGGGCCGGACGGCAACCTCTGGTTCCTGGCCACGGGCCAGCACGACGGGGACGGCGTCCTCGGTCGCATCACCCCGGCCGGCGTCGTCGACACCTTCCCGTTGGGGGGCAGTGGGCAAGGCCAGCTCGTGACCGGCTCGGACGGTCGGCTCTGGGTGACGTCGGACGCCCTCTACGCGGCGCGCACCGACGGCAGCGTCGTGCGCAAGGGCCGACCCTGGAGCGGGACCGCCACCGCACTCGTCAGCGGGCCCGGCGGGCACCTCTGGCTGCTCACCGGGAACAAGGTCAAGAAGCTCGACTCGGGCGGCCGCGTCCTGCGCGCGTTCGCCCTGCCGCACCCGGGGAACGACCTCGCCGAGGGGCCGGACGGGAACTTGTGGGCGACGTGGACCGAAGGCGTCGACCGCGTGACGCCCCGGGGCGCCGTCACCACCTTCGTCTCACCCGGGTTCGGCACCGCGCTCCCCGACGACCTCCGGGGCATCACCACCGGCCCTGACGGCAGGCTCTGGGCTGCGTCCTACTTCACCAGCCCGGTCTCGGGCGGGTTCGGGGGGTACCCCCGCGTCTGCAAGGTGAGCGTGCGCGGTCGTTTCCGATGCTTCGGCGGGCCGAGCGGCGTCCACGTCGTCACCGCCGGCCCCGACGGTGCCGTCTACTTCGACGGCGCGAGGAGGGAGGACCTCTCCGGCGCGGTGGACCCGCCCGTGCTCCGCCGGCAGAGGCCCCGATGGGACTCCACCGACTTCGGGAGCCCGGCCCTTCGGGACCTCAGCGCGCTTACAGCGGGCCCCGATGGCAACATCTGGTTCACCCAGGCGCCCAACGACGACGGCGCGACCATCGGCCGCTTCGAGCTCGCCGGCGCCGCCTCGACCTGACCCGCGGGAGCTCCTTCGGCGGCACCACCCGCGCTCAGCTCGCGACGGACACGGGCGTCGGCTGGTCGGTGTTGGTGCCGCCGTCGCCGACCTGGCCGTTGCTGTCGAGGCCCCAGCAGGAAAGGCGGCCCGGCGTCAGGGTCGAGCAGGTGTGGTACTCGCCGGCGGTGAGGAGTGACGCCCGCTGCGGGGACGCCGCCACCGGGCGCGGGACCGGCTGGTTGGCCAGCACGGCGTCGTCACCGAGCGCCCCGTAGGTGTCGAGGCCCCAGCAGGACACGGCGCCCGCGGCACCGTATCGGCCCACCTCGATCGCGCACGTGTGGTAGCCACCCGCGGCCACCGCCCGCCAGCGGGTCGCGCCGGCGACCGGGACCGGCACCGCCTGGTTGGCGTGGGCCGCATCGTCGCCGAGCTGGCCGGCGTCGTCCCAGCCCCAGCACTGGAGGCTCCCGGTGCGCTCGAGGCCGCACGTGTGCGATCGGCCGAGCGCCACCGCGGTCCAGTCGGTACGCCCGCCGGCGACCCCGACCGGCGTGTGCTGCTCGGCCAGCGGCGGGCCGTCGCCGAGCTGGCCGGCGCTGTCGAGACCCCAGCAGAACAGGCGCCCTGTCGTCCGGATGGCGCAGGTGTGGAAGATGCCGGCGGTCACGGCGCGCCAGTCGCCGGTGGCGCCGGCAACCTCGACGGGCTCGGTGCGGTCGGCCACAGCGGCGTCGTCGCCGAGCCGCCCGCTGCCGTCATTGCCCCAGCACCACAGGTGACGGGTCACCGAGCGAGCGCACGTGTGCTGCCACCCGGCGCTCACGTCGGCCCACACCGCGGCTCCCGTGGTGACGCGGACCGGTTCCCCGACGTCGGTGTTCGCGCCACCGTCCCCACGCTGGCCCCAGAAGTCGGAGCCCCAGCACCAGAGCTGCCCGACGATCGTGCGGGCGCAGGTGTGGAACCCGCCGGCCGACACCTGGACCCACACTTTGCGGCCCCCGGCGACTTCGACGGGCGCGGCCTGGTCCGTGTTCGTCCCACCGTCGCCGAGTTGGCCAGCTGCATCGGAGCCCCAGCAGTAGAGGCGGCGGGTGAGGGTGATCCCGCACGTGTGTCGGTCACCTGCGCTCACCTCGAGCCAAACGCTCCCTCGGGGCGCCGGCGGCGTACCGCCACGGGTCCCGGCGCCCGCCGGCACCGCCGGAGGGATCAGCAGCAAAGCGAGCACCGCACAGACCGAAACCCACACTGCCCGTCGTTGCATGATGGCTCCTTTCGGCGGCGACCGCTGAAACACTACCCATCGCGCTCGGGCCCTTCCCGGGCGACGCCATCTCCCGACGTTCCGGCCGCGTCGATCGTCAGGGGGTCCCCTCCGGGGTCGGGTCGCCGACCGTGAGGTCGTGGCGGTCGAGGAAGTCGAGCACGGCGTCGGTGAAGGCGTCGTTGCGGTCGCCGGCGACCATGTGGCCGGCGCCGGAGACGTCGACGAACTCAACCGCGGGGAACCGGGCCAGGAACTCGGTGGCCTTCTCCTCGCTGACGAGGTCGCTCATGCGCCCCCGCACCAACAGGACGGGCACGTCGGCGACCATGCGCTCGACGGCGGCGTGCAGGCGGTCGACATCCATGATCTCGGACGGGCCACGGCCCTCCGAGGGGTCCATGAACCTCGGGTCCCAGTGCCAGTACCAGCGGCCGTCGCGCTCGCGCAGGTTCTTGGCCAGGCCGCTCGGGTCGGAAGGGCGGGCCCGGTGGGTGTTGTACCCGGCCACCAGGTCGGCGGCCTCCTCCAGGGAGGCGAACCCCTCGTTGGCCCGCTCGGCCATGAAGGCCCGGATGCGCTCGGCGCCGGCCGGCTCCATGTCGGGCACGATGTCGACGAGCACGACCGCTCGGGCCGACCCCGGGGCCAGCTCGCCCGTGAGCAGCATCGCGGTGAGGCCGCCCAACGAGGCACCCACCAGCACGGGGCGCTCGTCGAACCCGGCGAATACCGCACGGAGGTCGAGGGCGAAGCTCGACAGCCGGTAGTCGCCGTCGGGCGACCAGTTCGAGTCGCCGTGGCCGCGGGCGTCGAGGGTCAGCGTGACCGTGCCGCGCTCGGCGACGAGGGCGGCGGTACGACCCCACGAGTGGCGGGTCTGCCCGCCGCCGTGCAGGAACACCACGCCAGGATCGCCGTCGCCGCCGAAGCGTTCGCCGACGAGGCGCAGCCCTTGGCACCCGTCGAGCTCGACTGTGGTCATGCCCGCCATCATGGTCGCTCCCGGAAGAGCTCCGGTCACCACCCGGCGCCGAGGTCCAGATCGATCCCGATGACTTCGACGGCGCCGTCCGGAGCCAGTTGGGCGACCACGGCGTACCTGGGCACCAACGAGCCCGAGGCGATCAGGACCCGGTACTCCGAGCGGCCGCTTATGAGCTCCGGAAGGCCATCGAAGGACGTCGCGAACACCTCGACCACCGGAAGCAGGTCATGAACCTCGAAGTCGTGCACCGAGGGCTCGCCACGAGGCCCCCGTTCTGGGCGAAGCTGCTGATCGAGGTCCTCGAAGAAGGAAGGTGCGATCCGCACCGACCTCCGCTCGGCACTCACGTGATCGTGGGCGAGTCCGTGGTGGCGATGCGGTCCTGCACACGGTCGCGCACCCGATCGAGGAACTCGGGCGGCACGTCGTCGAGGTCGAGGACGAGACTGGCTTCGAAGATCTGCTGGCGCCGGGCAGGAGTGAGCTTCTCGAGCTCTTCGGCGGTCCAGACCTTGCCTGCCATCGGCACCACACTACCGGCCGCTGGCCGCGACGGATGCGCTCGTCACGCCGGGGCGAGGACTACCGGCAGACGGGCGTGGCGACGCAGGAAGATGCTCGGGCGGCGTTCCGGAGGGTCATCGGGGACGAGGGTGATCGACGACGTGCGGGCCAGGAGGTGCTCGAGAGCGAAGCGGGCCTCCATGCGCGCGACGGGCGCCCCGATGCAGAAGTGCAGGCCCTTGCCGAAGGCGTAGTGCGGCGCCGGGCGCCCGTCGGCATCCGGTGCCGCGTCAGGGGCCGGCCGGTTGGCCGCGGCCCACAGCAGGAGCACCCGGCTGCCCGCGGGGATGGCCACCCCGCCGAGCGCGGTGTCCCGGGGGGCGTAGCGGTAGTGGAACTGGAAGGGGCCGTCGGCGCGGAGCAGGTCCTCCAGGAAGTCGGCGATGCCCTCGGGCCCGGCCCGCAGACTCGCCTGGAGATCGGCGTCTCGGGCCAGCGCCTCGGTCGCCGTCGCCAGCAGGCTGGCGGTGGTCTCCGAGCCCGCTGACACGAACACGAGGAGCATGTTCTTCACCTCGTCCTCCGACACCTCGCCGGCGGCGATGTCGTCGGCGAAGACCGCCAGCAGGCCGGTGCGCTCCCCCGGGGGCCGGGCCAGCGCGGCGTCGAGCGCCGCGTGGACGAAGACCGTCAGCTCAAAGGCGGCATGCGCCGCCTGGCCGACCCCGGCGGCGTCGGTGACCCCGTCGAGCAGCGGGCCGGTGCGGGCCACCAGGTCGAGGACCTGGGGGAGGTGCTCGTCAGGGAGCCCTATGAGCGCGCACACGGTGCGTGCGGGCACCGGATCGCTGAAGCCGGTGACGAAGTCCACCGGGCCCGAACCCAGTAGCGGGGTGAGCTGCTCGTCGACGATCGCCTCGACCGCCGGCGCCAGCGCTGCCACCGCCGCCGGACTCAGGTGCTTCTGGAGCAGTCGGCGGTGACGGGTGTGCGTCGGGGGGTCGGCGGTGGCCAGCACGTTGATCGGGTCACCGAAGGGCAGCAGCTGGTACGGCACCGGGCACCCGTCCGAGCCCTGTCGTAGCAGGGTGACCAGGTTCGACGAGAAGTCCTCGGGACGGCCCACGGCCTGGCGGATGAGCGCGGGGTCGGACACGAGGAAGGTGTGCTGGCCGGGGAGCCGCCAGACCGGCGCCTGCCGCCGCAGCTGGTCATAGAGCGGCCGAGGGTCGTCCAGGACGTCGTCGGCCAGCAGGACCGCGGGGTCGCTCAGGTCGTAGGGCACGTCGCCGCCGGCACGGGCGTCGGCCTCAGAACTGGCTCGGGTCGATGGTCACGAGCACCTTGCCGCAGTCCTTCGACCCCTCGAGGGTGGCGAGGGCGGCGTCGACCTCGTCCAGGGCGAAGCGGTGGGTGAGCAGACCGGACAGGTCGTTGCGGGCGAGGAGGTCGATCGCGTCGGCGAAGCGGGGCGGGTACTCCATCGACCCGCGGAGGGTCAGCTCCTTCATCAGGACCAGCAGGAAGCTGGTGCGCACCGGCGCGTAGTGCAGGGCCACCACCGACAGGCGGGCGCCCACGCCGGCGCGGTCGATGACGTCGGTGATCACCTGGTCGACGCCCGACGCCTCGATGAACGCCGCGGTGGCGGGCGTCGGGCCGAACAGGAACGGGGCGGTGCCGTGGAGCGAGGCCAGCTCGTCCCATACGTCCGTCGCCATCGGGTCGAGGGCGGCCTGGGCGCCGAGGCCGAGGGCCAGCTCGCGGCGGGTGGCGCTGGGCTCGACCGCGACCACCTTCTCGTGGCCGCGGTCGACCAGGGTGGCGATGGCGGCCAGGCCGATGGGCCCGCACCCGAACACGGCGACGCCGTCGCCCGGGCGCACGTCGGCCTGGTCGGCTGCGTGCATGCCCACCGCGAGCGGCTCGGCGAAGGCGGCCACGTCGAGGGGGAGGTCGTCGGGCACCGGGTGCAGGAACCGGTCGGCCTGGGGCACGACCAGCAATGGCGTGAGGCCGCCCATCCGGGCGCCGCCGCCGATGCGGCCGGCGTCCTCACTTCCGGGCTGCACGACGACCCGGTCGCCGACCCGGGCGCCGGTCACCTCGGGGCCGATCCACTCGACGGTGCCGGCCATCTCGTGGCCGAGGCAGAGCGGCTCGGGCCCCGGACCGGCCATGCCGCCGAGGCGGATGTAGCTGAGGTCGCTCCCGCAGATGCCGCACGCGGCCACCCGCACGAGCGCGTCTCGGGGGCCGGGGTCGGGGTCGCCGACCTCGTCGAGGCGGACGTCGCCGGGACCGTGGACTCGTACCTGCAGCACGGGATGCTCCTCTCTATCCGGCCAGGTACCCGCCGTCGACGGCGAGGGTCGTGCCGGTGACGTAGGCCGCCGCCGCGCTGCACAGGAAGAGGACGGCGGCGGCGATCTCGTCGGGGGTGCCCGTCCGACCCATCGGGATGCGGGCCAACTCGGCGTCCATGATCTCGGGGAACGCCGCCATGGGCGCGGTCATGGGGGTGTCGATGAGGCCGGGAGCGATGGCGTTCACCCGAACGCCCCGGGTGGCCCACCGCCGGGCCAGGTTGGCGGTGAGGGTGACGACGGCGGCCTTGGCCGAGCCGTAACCGGGGACGATGTCGGTCGAACGGAACGCCGTCATCGAAGCGAGGTTCACCACGCTGGCGCCGCCGGGGTGCTCGCTGGCGAAGAGCAGCCGGCGCAGGCCGGTGGTGAGTCGCTGGGGGCCCACGAGGTTGAGCTCGATCGCCGCAGCGAAGCCCTCCGGGGTCCACTCGTCCAGCCCGCCCGGCAGGTTGGCGCCGGCGTTGTTGACCAGCACGTCAAGGGCGCCGATTCCCGACGAGGGATCGGCCAGCGATCCGACGAGCGCGTCGACCGAGTCCGGGTTGGCCACGTCGAGCTGCCGGAACGAGAAGGGACCCAGGTCTACGTCGTACTCGCCGGCGTCGGCGTGCGTGCCGGTGACGATCACCTCGGCGCCGGCATCGGCGAAGGCGGTCGCCACCGCGTGGCCGATGCCACTCGTCCCGCCGGTGACCAGCACCCGGGCGCCGGTGAAGTCGAAGCTGACCGTGCCGCTCACGGCCGGGCCAGCTTCTCGGCGGCCCGACGCAGCCAGGCGCTCTCCCAGAAGTTGGTGGTGTCGGCGAGCAGTGCCTCGTGGGCCGCCAGGGCGACCCCCTTGGCGCCGGCGTGGCGTCGCTCGACGGCCAGGACCACGTCGCTGAGCTGGAGCGCCTCGACCGGCCGCGCTCCGTCGAGGTGGGCCTGCGCCGCCGCGACGAGGGCGTCGGCGCCCGCCGCGGCGACGAGGTCAGGGGCGGTGGCGAGGGGTGCCACCCCGTACAGCTCGGTGGTGGAGCGGTGGTGGAACCAGCCGGCGTAGTTCTCCCAGATGGCCCGTACGTTCCACGGTGTCTTCCCGTAGCCCTCGCCCACGTCGAGGTGGTCGGGCACCCGGACGCTGCGCATCAGCTCCCACACGTCGTCGCCGGCGTTCATGCCGTCGACGGTCCGGTCGTGCACCCAGCGCATGGCCTCCTGCATCGCCTCGACCTCCTCGGCGATGCGGTCGGCGCCCTCCACGGGGTCGAAGTGGCCGGTGAGGAGGCGCTCGGGGCGCAGCTCCTTCACGATCTCCAGTGAGTCGATGTAGGTGAGGGCGTCGCGGTAGCGGTCGCCCCGGATGGTGACGAGGTTGGGCACATGGCCGAACAGCGGGCCGAAGAGGTTGCCCGAGAACAGGGTGGCGGTCTGGGGCAGCCACACCACCAGCGAGTCGAAGGTCTCGCCCCCCGGGGTGGCGATGAGGACGAGCTCGCGGTCGCCCACGGTCAACTCGAGGCGCTCGTCCACGAGCACGGTCGGTTCGGGGATCTCGGCCGGCGCCGCCTCGACCCCGAGGGACCGGGTGTGCTCCATGGCGGCGAGGATGGCGTCGATCCAGGCGAAGGCCGAGTTGCGGGACCGGAAGGCCTCGAGGCGCTGGTTGTCGTGGCGCCACACCCCGTGGTTGGCCTGGGCGACGAGGTCGGTGCCCTCGTCGACGAGGACGGCGAGGCCGCCGACGTGGTCGTAGTGGCCTTGCGTGAGGATGACGGCTCGGATGGGCGAGCCGTCGATCGCGTCGTACGTGGACCGGTGCAGCGGGCCCTCGAAACCCATGCCGGCGTTGACCACGACCCGACCGTCGGAGCTGGTGATGAGGTAGCTGTTGCTGAGACCGGGCGAGAGCCACACGCCGTCGCCCACGTCGACCGCGTGCGCGTCGGTGGCCGGGGTGATGGCGTCGGCACCGGGCCGTTCGCGGTGGATGCCGGGCATCAGCGCACCTCCGGGGTGATCTGGGGGAAGGCCTCGAAGTAGAAGGCGTACCGGTCGTAGAGGTCGGCAGGCTCGAGGTGGAAGTCGGCCCGCAGGTCGTAGACGACCCGGCCGTCCTTGCCCCGCGGATTGCCACCGACGTAGGCGGCGAGGTGCGCCTGGGCCTCGTCGGTCACCCCGAGGCCGGCCACGTCGAGGATGCGCGTCGCCATGGCCAGGTCGTCGGCCATGAACTGGCGGAACTCGACGTCGACCCGCTGAGCGTCGGGGATGAGGTGGGCGTCGCGCACGGCCGCCCGCAACAGCGACTCGACGCGATCCACCCAGTAGGCCGCGAGCTCGTCCGGCTCGATGGCGACGCGGCGGCTGCGGTCGCCGTAGGCGAGCATGGTGATGGCCGACTGGAGCACCGCGACGGGGTCGCGCAGGGTGAAGGCGATGGTGACGTCGGGGAAGGTGGCCAGCAGCGGGCCGAGGCGCTCGAGGTGCTGGGGGCACTTCAGGACCCAGCGGTTGGGTCCCCGCAGGTAGCTGAGCACCTGGAGCTCGCGACGGAGGAAGGCGTAGTGGGCGTCGTGGTCGAGGGTGTCCTGGTGGTCGCGCCACGCCGGCACCCGGGCGTGCCACTCGAGCACGTAGGTGCAGAGGTCGAGGTCCATCAGCTCGCACTCCTCCTCGATGGACCACGGCGGCCGGTCGTGCATGAGCGCGGTCAGCGGGGACGTCTGCAGTGCGGCCTCGTGGTCGGCGAGGCAGCGCAGGTAGCGGGGGTCGACGCCGTCGCGCCCCGGGCCGTCGCCCAGCACCGGGATGGGCTCGGCCGCCTCCCACCAGGGCATCGATCGGAACCGGGTGTCCGAGGCGAGGACGTTGACCAGGTGGGTCGTGCCCGAGCGGGGCAGGCCCACCACGATGATGGGCGGCTGGAGCTCGACCTCGAGAGCCTCGGGGTGGCGGCGCACGAAGTCCTCGAAGCGGAGGCGGGCGGCCAGCAGGCCGACGAGGCGCCGGCGCACGATCAGCCGTCCCAGCCCGGACAGGCCCTCGTCGGCCTCGACCGCGGCGACCTGGGCGGCGAGGCGGTCGAGCAGGGTGGGGTCGCCGAAGTCGTCGAGGCCCGCGCGGCGCTCGGCCGAAGCCACGAGGGCGGCCGGCGTGAGGTCGATCTCCATGGCGAGGGCCATGTCGTAGAGCGACTGAGCCTCGGCGTCCCGCTGCGGCTCGCGCAAGTCGGCGATGCGGATCTCTTCCATCAGGCCCCCGACGCGTTGGCCAGGTCGGCGTTGCGGGACCGGTCAGTCAGGCGGCCGGGTCCGGCAATCGTGAGGCGCCGTCGCCTGCCGTCACCGTCGGCCACGCGTGGTGTCGGTCGAGTCAACTGACGACGGGCTCGGCGTCGCAGCCGAGCGCGACGGCCGCAGCGGTGCAGGCGTCGCCCATCGAGGCCGCCGAGGCGCGCCCGAGGCGCCGGATGAGGCGGGAGCGCGACAGCAGGAAGAGGTTGTCGAAGTTGGCGACCGAATCGTGCGCCAGCCCGGCTTCGGCCCCGAGCGCCACCTCGGTCGTGAGGCCTCGGATGGTCGAGGTGACCGGCGCGCAGATCACCGAGTGGAGCAGCCTCCCCATCGGGTCGCGGCTGAGCACGAGCACCGGGCGGCGTTTGTCGCCGGCCACGTCCGCGAACCAGACGTCGCCGCGACGCGCGCACGGGGTCACGACCCGGTGCCGTACACGGCGTCGTAGTCGACGTCGTCGTCGTCGAGGTCGAACGCCACCGCCAGGTCGCCGAGACCGAGGTCGTCGACGGGGCCGGCGCCGTAGGCGGCGACGTCGGCCTTGAGGCGCTCGGCCCGTATGAGCCGGTCGAGGGCCACGTCGACCACCTGCGACATGGACCGGCCACCGATCAGCCGTTTGGCCTCGGCCATCTTCGCCCGGTCGAGCGTGAGCGTCGCCTTCTCAGATGCCATAGCAGCAATACTACTCGACAGGCGTAGCCCTGTTACCTCCTCATGGGCGGCCGGTCAGGGGCACCCACCCGGGCCTCGGGGTCCACTGAATGCTACTATTTGTGGCGTGTCCCGTGTTCGCATCTCTACCACAGTTGACGCCACCCGTCTGGCCCGGTGCCGCACCCTGGTCGCCGGACGCGACAGCGACGTGCTCGATCAGGCCCTCGCCGCGCTGATCGACCGCGAGGAGGGCCGCCGCGAGATCGAAGCCCTCGAGGCCCACCCGTACGAGACCGATCCTGCCCTGTCGTGGTCGGCACCCACGGCTCCCGACCTGGACTACGCCGGCGAGGTGCCGGACGAGGTGGTCGAACTGGCCCGACGCCGCCGGGCCGGCACCGAGTGACGGGGCTCGGTCACGGTCAGGTGTGGTGGGCCGACCTGGACAAGGTGCGTCCCGTGGTGGTGCTGACCCGCGCCCGCGTGGCGGCCCGCCTCACCCGGGTGTTGGTGGCGCCGGTCACGACCGTGGTGCGTGACATCCCCACCGAGGTGGCCCTGGGCCCCGCCGAAGGGGTGGTGGCCGGGTCGGTGGCGAACCTGGACAACATCCAACTGGTGCCCGTCGCCCGCCTGTTGCGCCCCGCGGGCGAGGTGCCGGCGGCGCGGTGGCCCGAGTTCTGCACTGCCGTTGCGAAGATGATGGCCTGCTGATCACCCGCCGCTTCAGATGATGCTTCAGATGATGGGGTCGGCGGCGGCGGCGGTGCTGGGGGTGGCGCCGCCGGCGGTGATCGGCCCCGCCCGCGGCCGCTACCTGACTGCCGCCCCGACCTTTCGAGGAGATCTAGGATGAGGGGCTCAGGAGGTCGAAATGGGCACCATCACCCCGGAATCGGTAGCGCTGAAACAGCTCGTGCCCTCGATCGTGGACGACATCGTCGCGGAGTCCGACCCTGCCCGGATCATCCTGTTCGGGTCGGTCGCGCGCGGCGATGCCGGCCCGGACAGTGACCTCGACGTGTTGGTGGTCCTCGATCGGCTCGATCCGGCCGAGCGAGCGCGCTCCATGGGACGGATCCGCTTCGCGGTCGGGGCACGTGCCGCCATCGACATCTTCGTCACCAGCTCCGACGAGTACGAGAGTCGTAAGGACGTCAACGGGTCGATGCAGTACTGGCCGGCCCGCGAGGGCGAGGTGGTCTATGAACGGTCCGTCGCCTGAGGACGTCGCCGAGGCGCTCCGGTGGCTCGCAGAGGCCGACGACGAGCTCATAGTCGTCGACGTGCTCACGGCCGACGGTCGCGCCCCGGCACGCGTCGCCTGCTTCCACGCCCATCTCGCGGCTGAGAAAGCACTGAAGGCGCTGATCATCTTCCGCTCGGTTCCTGTTCCCAAGTCGCATGATCTGGCCCGGCTGTTGCAGCTGATCCCGCCCACCGATGCCGAGCGCTTCGTCAGGAGTGATCTGGCTGACCTCAATCCGTGGACGGTCGAGGGCCGCTACCCGGCCGACCTCACCGACCTGTTGCGCCCCGCGGGCGAGGTGCCGGCGGCGCGGTGGCCCGAGTTCTGCACTGCCGTTGCGAAGATGATGGCCTGCTGACCACCCGCCGCTTCAGATGATGGGGGTCAGGGCGGCGTTGGTCCGCCTCAGCGGAGGTCCCAGACCTCGATGTCGAGCGGCGCGTCGACGAATTCGGGGTCGGGTGACCTCCTCGGCGCGTTCGGGCCCTTCGCGACGCCGCTGCCCCTAGGGGTTGCGCATCGAGGGCACGAGGCGCTTGGCGTCGCGCTCGGCGGCGAGCATGGCCTGCAGGTCCCCGAGCGGGGCAGCGGTGTCGTCGGCGAGGTTGTGGCGCTCCTGCGGATCGGCGGTGAGGTTGTGCAGCTCCCAGGCAGGCTCCGCGGCCGGACCGGCGAAGGGGGAGGGTGCACGGCCGTGCTCCGCGTCCCACTCGTCGAGGCGCTCGTAGTAGTGGTTCAGCTTCCAGAGCTCGACCACCCCGTCGGCCCCGGTGGGCAGCGGCGCCACCACGGACTCGATGAAGCACGGGGGATCGACCGCGTCGAACGCGTCGCCCGTGAGGACGTTGGTCTGGGTCGATCCCCGGGTCACGTCGTCCTCGGTCATGAAGTAGATCGGCGTGACGAGCTCGTCCGGGACGGTGGACCCGGTGAGCAGTCCGCTGAGGTCGCGCCCGGGTAGGGGGCGCGCCTCGGTGTGGTGCGCGGCGACGCCGGCCGCCGCCTGCTCGACGTCGATGCCGGCCAAGCCGAGCAGCGTGGGGACGAGGTCCACGTGGCTGGTGGGCAACGAGAAGCCGTCGGGTGCGGTCGCGATCCCCGGACCGCGCACCAGGAACGGGACGCGGGTGGCCTCGTCGAACGCGTTGCACCACTTCTGCTGGAGGCCGCCGTGGGCGCCCAGCAGGTCGCCGTGGTCGGAGGTGAACACCACGATGGTGTCGTCGGCCATGCCTGAGGACTCGAGCGCCTCGAGGATGCGACCGATCGCCCCGTCCACGACCTTGTGGAGGTAGTAGTAGAGCTGGCGGTAGGCGAGGTCCGCCGGCTGTTCGGCGACCATCCGCGGCCACACCCCCTTGAACTGCTCCTGGCAGGCGGGGCGACCGGCGAAGGAGTCGGCCTGCGAGGGGGCCTCGGGGATCTCAGGGACCGTGCCGTCGGTGGGCGCGAAGCCGAGTAGCAGCTCGTAGAGGCCGCCGGCGAAGGCGATGTCGTGGGGGTTCACGAACGACGCGACCGACAGCCACGGGCCGTCGGCCCGCGCCGCGGCGAGTTCGCCGAAGAGCTCGGTTACCTGCTCGGCGAAGAACCCGTCGCGCACGGTCCCGGAGTCGCACTTGGCCGCGCCGTGGGGTTCGCGCCCGACCCACCCCGAGAAGCCGAACGGGTCCAGCCGATCGGCCTTCCGGTAGGCGGCAACGGCGTCGGGGATGGCCCGGCCCTCGTCATCGCAGGCCATCAGGCCCTCGTGCCCACCAGGGATGGCGAGGTCGGCGTGGCTCACGTGCCACTTGCCGCGGTAGTGGGTCTTGTACCCGCCGGCCCGGAACCAGTCACCCAGCGTGGGCACCTCGTCGGGATCGAGCCACCCCATGGCCGGGTCGGTGTTCTGCTTGGCGGTGCCGTCGGTCTTGGCCACGCCGTGCAGCGACGGGTACTGCCCGGTGAACAGGGTCGCCCGGCTGGGCACGCACGCGGTGGAGCCCGCGTAGTGGCGGTGCAGCTCGACGCCGCCGGAGCGGAGCGACTCGCGGGCGGGGAGCTGGGTCCGCCGGAACGCCGTGGTGGCGGCGTCCTCGTACGGGGGCGGGTAGCGCTCCTCGTCCGTCATTATCAACAAGATGTTGGGCTGGCTCACGGCCACCCTCCCTGGTCCGGCGGCAGGTCACGAACCGCTCGGCCACGGTAGCGGCGGCGACGCCGACGGAGGGTCAGGTGTCGGTGAGGCGGGCGGCCTGGGCCTCGGTGACGGCGATCCACTCCTCGACGATGTCGAAGACGACCTCGCGCGAGGAGCGGACCGCGTTCATGCTCCCGACGATCTGGCCGACCGGCGAGCCGCAGAGGGCCTTGTTCTGCGCCCGGGTGAAGCGGTGGGCGGACTCGGCGTAGATGATCCCCTGGAGGGGCATGGGGAGCGGGCCCGGGCCCTCGGACGACTCCCACGCCTCGGTCCACGCGGTGCGGAGCTGGCGGGCGGGCTTGCCGGTCATGGCCCGGGAGCGGACCGTGTCGTTCCACGACGCTTCGAGCAGGTTCTCCACCACCCACGGGCGAGTGTCGGACTCGGCCACGGTCAGCCAGATCGAGCCGGTCCAGGCGCCTTGGGCGCCGAGGGCCATGGCCGCCGCCATCTGACGCCCTCGGCCGATACCGCCGGCGGCGAGCACGGGCAGGTCGGCGGGCACGGCGTCGACCACCTCGGGCACGAGCACCATGGTCGAGATCTCACCGCAGTGGCCGCCGGCCTCGGTGCCCTGGGCGATGAGCACGTCGACGCCTCGCTCGACGTTGCGCTCGGCGTGGCGGGGCGAGCCGCACAGCGCGCCGACGAGCACGCCGGCGGAGTGGGCGGCGTCGACGGCGTAGTCGGGCGGCGGGCCGAGGGCGTTGACCAGCATCGAGACCGGGTGCTGGAGGGCCTGGTGGACCTGCGCCGGACCCATCTGGTCGACGCCGAGGCCCGGAGCGATGGTGGGGCCCTCCAGGCCCTCGGGCATGGGGGGCACGTGGTGCTCGGCGAGGATGTGCTCTGCGTACTCGCGGTGCTCCTCGGGGATGAGGGCCTCGAGGTCGGGCAGCTCGAAGTCCTCGCCCTTGCCGACGAACTTCTCGGGCATGGCGAAATCGACGCCGTAGGGCTTGCCGCCCACGTGCTCGTCGATCCAGGTCAGCTCCTGCTCGAGCTGCTCGGGGCTGAAGGCCAGCGCCCCGAGGACGCCGTAGCCGCCGGCCTTGGAGACCGCGGCGACGACGTCACGGCAGTGCGAGAAGGCGAAGAGGGGGAACTCGATCCCGAGGCGATCACAGATGTCCGAGCGCATGGCGGGACGCTAGCCACTGCGACGAGGGCTAGAGATCAGCGTCGTGGCGCAGGCCCCGGTAGAGGAGCGTCTGGGTGAAGAGGCGGAAGAGCAGGGGCTGCACCGCCCAGCGGGGGACGCGGAACGCCCTGCCGTTGGGCTGGAACACCGTGAGGCCGTCGTCCTGGATGCCGGTGATCGACCCCCACCGGTAGCGAGGCGGGGTGAAGGCCTTCTGCTTGCCCGTGCCCTTCAGCGCCACCCCGACGTTGCGGGTGACGACCCGGTAGCCCCAGTTGCGGGCCGAGCTGCGGTTGGGATCGGTGGCGGCCACGTCGCCGACCGCGAACACCTCGGGGTGACCCACGACCTGGAGGTGCTCGTCCACCCGGACAAAGCCGTGCTCGTCGAGCACCTCGGCCTGGAGGAAGCCGGTGTTCGGGCGCACCCGACCCACCGCCCACAGCACCACGTCCGCCTCGAAGGGCTCCTGACCGCTCGACCACTCGACGGGATCGTGGGTGAGCTCCGCGCCGACGAAACCCTCGGGTAGCGCGGCCCGATACCCGGGGTGCAGGTGCACGCCGACCTTCTCGAGGTGGCGGGCGAGGCGCCGCCGGGCGTCGGGGTGGTAGTCGGGCAGGGGGTCGTCCTGGGCGAAGAACAGGTGGACGTTCTTGTCCGGATGGCGCCGAGCCAGGTTGTACGCCGCGCTGACCCCGGTGGCGCCGCCGCCGACCACCGCGATCGTCGATGCGGCCCGGACCTGCTCGCCGACGCGGTCGAGGCCGGCCTCCACGCCGGCGAGGTCCTCGACCCGGTCGTCGCGCCAGAACCCGTTCGTCACCCCGGTGGCGATCACCAGCACGTCATAGGGAACGGTCGTCGTGGTGCCGTCGGCCAGCGTGACCGCGACCTCCTGCGCCGGCAGGTCGACGGCGGTGATGCGCCCGTGCAGCACCCGCACCCGGTCGAGGCGACGGAAGCGACGTAGCGGCAGCAGGTAGTTGCGGCGCCAGCCGTCGGGGTCGGCGACCCGGTTGCCGAGCTCCTGGCCGCTCACCAGCGCCGGCCTGGTGCCCACCGCGGTGATGTCGAGCCCCTTGGGCAGGTTGGCGGCCACGAGCACGCCCGTGTCGCCCAGGCCGGCCACGACCACCCACTTGCCCGTTGCGCCCCCCGATGCCATGGGGTGAACCTAGGACGCCGCCGTGGCCCAGCCCGGATTGGGCCGGGCACCGGCGCTCAGCCGCTCGTGGAAGCGGTCGATCTCGTCGAGCACGCCGTCGGCGACCCACACGCGGTCCCGGGCGCCTCCGGTCACCTCGACGAGCACGCCGGCCTCGGTGAGGCGGTTCAGCGCCTGGTGCACCGCCGGCGGGCTGGCCCCGGTCAGGGTCCGCGCCCGGGCCGCGGTGACGACCGGCTCGGCGAGCAGCACGTCGATCAGCGACCGTGCCGCCGAGTCACGGCGCGGTTGGCCGGCCTCGTCCCGCCACCGCTCCGGCATCGCCGCGAGGGTGGTGGCGCTGACCTTCGCCTCCTCGCACGCGGTGAGGGTCGCGGCGGCGAGGTGGGCGACGAGCGCATCGACGTCACCGTCGGCATAGGCCCGCAGGACGGCGAAGTACCCGACGATGTCCGTGAGCAGCACCGACGCCACGGGGACGGCGGCCTCGACGGTCAGCCGGCGACTGCGGAAGACCGCGTTCAGCAGAGCCCGCCCGATGCGCCCATTGCCGTCGACGAACGGGTGAATCAGCTCGAACTGGGCGTGCACGATCGCGGCGACCGCCACGCCCGGCAGGTCGATGCGCCCGGCGAAGTGCACGAGGTCGTCGACCAGGTCCGGGACCAGCTCAGGCGGTGGCGGGACGTAGGCGGCGCCGCGGGGCGTGAAGTCGCTCCCGCCGATCCAGTTCTGCTGCGTCCGGAGCCGACCGGCGTACCTGGCGTCCACGGGATCACCTGCGAGGAGGTCGTGGTGAGCGGCGAGGATCGAGTCGACGCTCAGGCCGTCGGCGCTCCGTCGGATCAGTCCCTGGATGGCGTCCATGGCGCCGAGCACCAGGCGCGCGGCCGCACCGGCACGCTGACCGACGCTCGCACGGGCCAACTCGTCGAGCTCGACGTCGACCCGCTCGATCTTCGACGTGGCAACGGCCTCGCTGCGCAGCAGGAAGCCGGTGAGCGCGCCGAGGGGCGCCGGCGTGGCGTGCTCGAGGCGGGCCACGGCGGCCCCGGCGGCCTCGACCACCGCGCTCGTCGTCGGGGCGAGCACGAGGTGACGATCCGCGATCGACGCCGGCATGCTGACAGCGATCTCGGCGAGCAGCCTGTCCTCGATCGGCGGTCGCCGGCCCCGGAACGTGGCATCGGCGGCGGTGACCCACGGCCGAGCCTCGACGCAGACCGCGGGCCACCCGCCGGCGTCATTGGATCCTTTCCGAATCTGGCCCACTAGTTAAGGATACGTCTATAACATTCACTTGCCGGCCCACCCATAGCGTCTTCCAGACCGGGGGCGACCCTCTCGGAAGGCGTCGAAGGCCTCGCTCAGCTCGCCGACCGAACGGGGCCAGAGGCTGATGAGGTCGATGCGCCCCGCACGGCTCTCGCATACCGTCGACCCACTGATCGATAATTTGTCGGGTACATATTCGACATTCCGCCGCTATGACCAACGCCGGGACGCAGAACGGCCGCCCCACACAACCAGTCGCGAAGACGCTCATTCCCGTTTGCGTCCGGGCCACGGAGCTCACGAACGCCGTGGTGCTGCTCGGCGTCGCCGCCGTCGCCCTCCTGGTCGTCGCCTGGGCGAAATCCTGTAGTCAAGGTGCTCGGCCTCGGCGCCTGGACCGGCCGTGGCGAAGGGTCCTGTGACGTTCGGCCCTGGCCGTCTGGTTCCCATCGACCTCATGATGGTGAAGCCGCCGACTGCGGCGAGGGCTTCGATGAACTGGAGGTGGTCCGCCATGCCCGGTGAAGATCTTGCGCTCACCTCGACGGCGACACTGCGGCGGCGCAGCGTGGGAAATCTGTTGCGGATGGGCCACTGTGCGCCAACGGTGATGAAGACGCTCCTGGATGCTTCGGGTTCGACCGCGCGGTGGCCGGTCATGCTCACTGCCGGGCTGCCTGGTGGCATCGGCAACACGGGCGGCGAGTGCGGTGGTCTCACCGCGCCGTTGGTGCTGCTCGGCCTCGAACACGGCCGCGGTGAGACAGAGGACGGGCTTCCAGTTGTCGTGGAAACTGGTCACGACCTGATCGCTCGGTTCGCCGACAGGCAGGGCGCGACCCAGTGTCGAGAGATACGGGGCACGAGCCGGATACCGCTGCGCTGCATCGGCGTGGTGCGTGAGGCGCCGTCGATGTGTGCTGCGTGCGATGGCGCTCCGGTCGCGGGGACTGTTGCGCCGGAGGCTCGGGTCGCCTACCAGCGGTTGTACGAGCACTGGAAGGAGCGCGGGTTCCATTGTGCCGACGCCGTGTTGTGTGAGTCTGCGACGGCGCCGGCGCCCGACGAGGAACTGAGGGATGCCGTCACGGCCTTCATGGGCGGGACGCTCTTCTCCGGCATGACCTGCAGTGCATTGACCGCAGGCGTGATGGCACTGGGCTTGGCGCTCGGCGAGATCGAGGACAGCCGCGCCCGGGTGGCACGGATGATCGCGACGATGGCGGTGGGCGGCGACGCCTTCGCCGATGACCTCAATGCGTTCAACCGTGTCATGAACCTCGGCCACGAGCTGAGCGAGTGGTTCGAAGCGGAGTTCGCCAGCACCCAGTGCCGGGCGTTGACCGGGTGTGACTTCGCGTCGACTGCGGACGTGGACGGGTACATCGATCGCGACGGGACGGCCGACTGTGCCCGTCTTGCACAACGTGTCGCCGAGCAGGTCTCGGCCATGGTCGAGCGCTCCTCGATCGCCTTGCACCACGACGAAACGGAGTCCAACCGATGACCAACGCAGACCCGGACCATGTGCTGGTGGTGTACGCCCACCCCAACCCGGAGTCCTTCACCCACGCCGTCCTCGATCAGATCGTGCGGGGCCTGAACGACGCGGGCCACTCGTATGAGGTCCTCGACCTCTACGCCATCGGGTTCAACCCGGTGTTCTCGCTGCACGACTCCACCCAGTTCATCCACCACACCCTGCCCGACGGCACCCTCGACCGGGACGTGCTCGAGCGCATCCTCATCGACGGCGCCGGGAACCCACTCAAACGGTTCATGGCCAAGCGATGGGCGAAGGGTAAAGGCGTCGCCGAGATCGTCGAGATGTTCGAGGCGAACCAACCCGCCGACGTTCGGGAACACCAAGCCAAGGTCGCACGCGCCCAAGGGCTGATCTTCGTCGCCCCGGTGTTCTGGATGGGCTTCCCGGCCATCCTCAAGGGTTGGCTCGAACGAGTCTTCGCTTACGGGTTCGCCTACACCCTGTCGGCCGAAGGCTGGGCGGGTCACCTCGAGGGGCGCGTGCCCCTGCTGGATCAGCGCAAGGGCCTGATCGTCACCCCCACGTTCTTCAGCGAGGCTGAGTACGACACCGGCTGGCGGGCCGCCATGGACACGATCCTCTGTGACTGGAACCTCAAGATGGCAGGTGTCAAGGAGACGAGCCACGTCTACTTCTACGCCGTGGTCGCCGCCGATCCCGAGACGCGCAAGGAGTACCTGGAGCGCGCCTACGCCCTCGGGCGGGAGTTCTGACCCACGCCCTCGAGCCTCCAACGACGAGGGGCCTTCAGTCTCCGCCGACAGGGCCACGATGCGGATGAGCGCGATGTCGTACGCGGACGTGGGTAGCGGGGCCCGATGGAAGACGCACGCGCGGGAACCTCTCGTCGCCGCTGTCTGGGCGAAAGCCTTCCGTCAAACCCGATCGCGATCCGAGATGCGGGGAGGCCCGCAGACCTTCGTGGAGACACCCCCGGTCGGGATATCGAGTTGGCAGACCAGTCGGTCAGCCCGCCGGCGACCTCGGTCGGCGCGTTGAGCGGGGGTTGGGCGAGCCTTCGCTGATGGTGCTGGCGATCTCGCTGCCCCAGCAGTAGGCACGACCCGACAGCATCACGCCGCCGGCGCTGAGGGTCACCGTAAACGGGAGTCGGGCTGTGCCGGCGCCACGCCGAGCATGGCGGTCAGGCGCCGGCACCCTGGTTCTCCGGTCCGGTGGGATTGGGCCCGGGCCAGTCGACGCCTGACGAAGCACCTTGGGCGGATTGCCCACGCTTCGCGGCGCTCGCGGCCAGCTGGTAGCGGATCTCGAGACGCCCTTCGTTGAGCTCCTTGCTCGGAGTCCTCGGTCGTGCCGCCGTCGCCGCACGGATCGGTGGGCGCCACCTCGGTGATGTCGACCGACTCCTCTCCCGCCGAACCACGCTTGCCCGCAGTTAGGCCATGCACATCGGCATCGCCGACATCGAGCCCGGTGTGTCCGGTCCGCAGGTAGTCCTCGCAGACCCCGCCGGCCGAGCAGTTCGCCGCCCGGTCCTCCCCGACGTGGAATGCAGGCGAGTCGCCGGATGACGGCGACGGCGACGCCGAACTCTGCGCGCCGTCCGACGAGCAACCGCCAAGGACCATCAGACCGAGGCACGCCGCGGCCACCGACCCGACGCGAACCAACCAACTTCTAGACATGGGAACACCCCTTAGCCTCGATCCACCGATCGGCTTTGGGTGGTGGGGTGGCGGCGGTGTGGCGGTGACGGCCTTGTCGGGCTGGCGGCTGTGGGTGTTGGGGCGGCCGAGGTTGGTGTTTCGTGGTGGTGGTGGGTTGTCGACGCCGTG
>JAYRVH010000023.1:0-47737 GCA_041918615.1 Acidimicrobiales bacterium | reverse complement strand
GCCGCATCCGTACCAACGCCCGCGGGTTCCACGACCCCGAAGCGTTCATCACGATGATCATGCTGGACCGGGCCGGACTCGCCCCGAACCTGCCGTGGGCGACCGCCTCATGACCCACGACTCCGTCAGTTGTCCCGGAAACCTGTTCACCGTCTTCGGCGAACCCGACATCGAGATCCGCCCCGCCGCCGAGGGCGAGGACGGCGAGCTCGAGGTCGAGCTCCACGGCGTCGACGTCTACGACCCCACCACCGGCGAGGTCCGCAGCCGCGACACCGACCGCATCGCGCTGTGGATGATCGACACGGATTACAACGAAGAGAGCTTCTTCGTCCGCCACGCCTACTTCACCGGCGGCCAAGATCCGTACAAGAAGCTGAAGCGAGACCTGAAGGCCGAGATCGACGAAGACGCCTGGGCCAGCCTCAACCTCACCGTCTCCCGCCCCTTCCCCACCCCCGAAACCGGCAAGATCGCCGTCAAGGTGATCAACGACTACGGCGACGAAGTCCTCCAAGTCTTCGAGGTCCGGTGATCACCGGTGTGCTTCGCTGATTGTCATCCAAGGCCATACGAGGACTCTGATCTGGTCGATGTCGTCTTCGGTGCCGACGGCATCGCATGTGCGGTCATGCGAGCGAGGGAGCGTATCTCACCGTGGAGCTACTGATCGGCTTCATCCTCGGTATCGGCGGCGGTCTCATCACCAACTCGCTCTGGGAGCGGCGCACCACAATGTTTCAGTTCATATCCACCCGACGGACTGAGCGACTTCTCCACTACGATCCAGAGGATGATGAGCTTTACGCGCTGAACCGGTGGTCTCCTAAGACGCGAGAGTTGACGCGTGATCATCTCGTAACGATCAGGACTGAACGTCCTTCTCAGAGCTGGTTTGACGATGACACACTCGCGGCCGAGACGAACGTACAATTACGTGCCGGTATGCATGGCCACATCTGTTACCTCACGGGCGTAGAGATCGACCACCGCGAGGCAATCGAGAACATGGACTTTACCGTCGGACTTGCCGCCTGCGAGTACGCGGAACAGGCGGCGGTGATGCATCTGATGCGGCGATCCGGACCGAACGTGCAAGCAGTACGCGCGGCGATTCAGTCCGATCCGAAGGCGTACCTGTCGACAGCTTGTCCCGCCTCGGTGGTCGCCAACATCGTTGTCCACTCGCGGGATGGAAAGGTACTCGTAGTCCGACGATCTAAAGCGGTGGACACCGCCCGGAACATATGGACTCTCGGCGTGTACGAAACCATGAGGGTTTCACAGGACGCGCCCAGGGGAAGTGTGGAGAACTTCTTCAGCCTATGCGAACGCGGACTGCGCGAGGAAGTCGGCCTTGATATGACCGTGCACTACCGAGACGTGTTCATATCGTGGTTTGGGCTCTATGCGCCGCTGTTGCGAACCCATCTTGTCGCTCATGTTCTCCTGACCTGTCCCACGTCAGATGTCGATGTAAGGCTTGAGTCAAGCGAAGGTGTGCAGGAGGCAGATGCGTTCGACTGGCTGTCTTTGGACTGGAAGAGTGCGTCGCATCTGATCAGCTCGCCACGTGAGAAGATCTCACACGTCCCACAGTTCTCGGCTCTGAACCGACGGTGGCTCGAGCAGACTCGTCTGGCCGCCTACGAGTCCATGAGAGTGCGGCCAGGGCTGAGATGATGACACCTGCTCAGGGTGCACGACCGCTGACTGACGTGTCTGTTCTGGGTCTTCCGAGTGAAAGCGCTCGCGCAGAGATTGCAGCGGCCATCGATCAGTTGCCTCCCGAGATCGCGGTGATAGCGCGCCGTCATGGTGAAGACAGGTCCACTGTGGGGTTTCATGTCACCCTCTTCGAGGTGCTGACTTACTGGGACCATGTACTGCTCGCGGAAGCAGAGCGGTGGTGCCGTCTGCATGGCGAGGCCCTACTCAATAGGATTGCCGAGGAGTTCATGGGTGTGCACCTCACGTCAAAGTCGATCAGCATTGATTCGCGAGGGGCTCGCATGACCTTGGAAGACGGGGATGTTCGTGCGCGGCTGCTGCGGGCGGTGAGCTCCGTCGGCCAGACGGACCTCACCAACGTGTGGGCCGTACCGGATCCCCTCCATCTGACGCTCGCACGGCTCGACGTCGGGTCAGAAGCGTCTGTGATCTCGCACCGGTGCGATCTCTCGATCGGGACTCTGACCTTGGCCCTCGCCACAGCCTGGCCCTACGGGGCCATCCATTGGCAGGTCGATCGAAAGCTTGAGCCGTGAGATGTCGGTTCAGGCAGGCGATGGTCAGGCTTCCGCTCAGTCCCGAAACAGGCGATCCCTTGGCACCGCCGTGTGGTTGACGACTCGTGGAACGCAGAAATCGATGTCGTCGAGTAGGTGTCGCTAATGCCGAACGCTTCACCGGGCCATGAATGGTGGCTCGCCAGCGATGGTCGGTGGTACCCGCCAACCGCGGCGCCAGGCGAGGCCGCGCCTCCGACCACTGTGCCCGCCGTGGGTCCGACGGCAGCCACGCCAGCCCATCCCATCGACTCGATCGGGGCGGCGCGAGCTGCGACCGTGTCGAGATCGGTCGACGGGTGGGTCAAGGCGCTCGTCGACCTCAGTGGTCGGAATCGGTTGCTCTACTTCCGCCCGTCCCGGCGGGGGACGCTCGATCTGGGCGCAGCTTCGACGTTGCTTCCGGAGCCGGTGGCGGTCGACGCCCTCCTCGCGGGGGACAAGGTGCAGTTGCGCAACCTGGTGCGAGATCCCGACAAGCTCAAGGACGCAGCCGTCAGATGCCGGACGATCGCCGGCAAAGCCAAGGAGCTGCTCGAAGAGCGCGGGCTGGCGACGCTGTACATCGCAGTCGGCCTGGCGCGGTGGGACGAGCAGAAGTCGGCGGCGACGCCGGCATCGCCCGTGCTGCTCCAACCGATCGAGCTACGGCCGAAGGGAACGGCCGGCCAGGATTGGGAGCTCCAGCTGACCGGCGAGGTCGAGGTCAACCCGACCCTGTTGCACAAGCTCGAATCCGACCTCGGTTGCCGGGTCGACGCCGACGAGGTCCTGGGTAGCGCGCTCGATGCAGTGACGCTGATGGATCACGACGTCATCCTCGATCGAATGACCAAGGCCGGCTCGAAGGCGCGTAGCTTCGCCGTCGACGAGAGCGTGGTTGTCGGAACGTTCAGCTACCACAAGCTCCCGATGGTCAAGGACCTCCAGGCCAACGTCGAGGCCCTGATCACAAGCGACCTCGTCGCCGCAATCGCGGGTGATCCGAGCGCCCGCGCCGCTATCCGTGAGCGGAGTGCCGACGCCGATCCGTCGCGCCCAGATCACGATCCGCCGAAGGACGAGTACCTCGTGCTCGACGCCGACAGCAGCCAGAGCCGCGCCATCAACAGCGTGGTGTCCGGCGGCGACCTGGTGATCCAGGGCCCGCCGGGAACCGGCAAGAGCCAGACGATCTCGAACCTCATCGCGACGCTCGCCGCCCGCGGTCAACGAGTGCTGTTCGTCGCCGAGAAGCGGGCCGCCGTCGAGGCGGTGGTGAAGCGCCTCGACCAACGCGGTCTGGGCGACCTGGTCATGGATCTCCACGGCCGCACGGTGGCGAGGCGAACCGTGGCCACCCAGCTCCGAGAGACGCTCAGCGCTGTCCGCCAGACGCCACCGGTCCGGGCCGACGAGCTCCATGAGGGCTTGGAACGCCGGCGGGCGAGCCTGAACGACTACGTCGCCGCGCTTCACCTCGAACGCGAGCCGTGGGGTTTCAGCCTGTACGAGGTGCAGGAACACCTGCACGCGATCGATCCCTCGGCGCACCATCCCGTTCGCATGACGGCGGACCAGCTCAAGCGGTTCAATCGGCCGGCGGCATCGGCGGCTCGAGAGGCGATCACCCGTCTGGCCGGCCTCGGTGGTCTGGCCCCGTCGTCTGAACAGCCGTGGATGCATGCCGAACTGCGCAATGTCGATGACGCACAGGTGGCGGCCGAGGTGGTCGACCGCCTTGGCGGCGGCGAGGTCGCCAACACTCTTCAGGTCGTCGGCGACATGGCTATGTCAGCGGGCTTTGCGGCTCCGAACACGATCGCCGAGATCAGGGTGCTGACCGAGATGATCGACGGGGCCGCCTGGATCCTGTCCCGCTTCCAGCCTGCGGTGTTCGACCAGGACCTGGCGCCCACGGTCGCTGCGCTGCGCTCGCACTCCGGCCTGGGTCGATTGATGTCCGGGGAGTTCCGGCGCGCTCGCCGGCTCGTGCTCTCGTATGCCATCGACGAGGACGGTGTGAAGGAAGATGTCGTCACCTGGGCGGAACGGGTCGTGGCTGAGCGCTCCCGCTGGCTCTCTTCCACGGGTGGTCGTACGCCGCCGCACGTCCCGGCGGTCTACCCCGACGCCCACGCTCGCATCTCGAGCCTGGAAGGGCTGTTGAGCGTTCTGGAAGCGGCCTTTCCGTTCCTCTACCTGGACGCCGCCACGGTGCCGCTGGACCAGATCCAGGCATGGGCGACCCGTCACAGCGCGTCGGCGGAGGTCGTCGGCCGAGGCGTCGATGCTCGAGCAGCGCGCGGTGAGCTCGCTACTGCTGGACTCACGCCGTTGCTGAACGCGTTGACGGCCGCCGACCTCGACCCCCGTCTTGCCGGCCCCGCCTTCGACTTCGCGCTGCTCATGTCCATTCGCGACGACGTCCTGCTCCGCGATCGGCGGCTGGCGGTGCCGAGCGAGGCCCACCACCAGATGGTCGACGAATTTGTCGCCACCGATCGTGAGCATCTCGAGACCAACCCAGCACGCATCCGGCGCAACGTGGCCGAGCGGGCGGTGGCGGTCCAGAACGAGTTCGTGGAGGAGACCGAACTCGTGCGCCACGAGGCGGGGAAGAAGACACGGCACATCCCGTTGCGCCAGCTGTTCCAGCGTGCCCCGAACGTCATGACCGCGGTGCGGCCGTGCTGGGTCATGAGCCCCCTCCAGGTCAGCCAGCTCCTCCCCGGTGATCGCGCCTACTTCGACGTGGTGGTGTTCGACGAAGCCAGCCAGGTCCCCCCGGCGGACGCCATCCCTGCCCTACTTCGGGGTAAGCGTGCGGTGATTGCGGGGGACAGCCGCCAGCTCCCGCCGACCGCGTTCTTTGACGTCGCCGAGGACGAGCTTGCGGAGAGCGAGGACGACGAGGTCGCCGAGCAGACCGTCGGGGGCACCAGTGGCTTCGAATCCGTCCTGGATGTGCTGGGGAGCTTCGTCTCGGACCGCATGTTGACGTGGCACTACCGCAGCCAGGACGAAGCCCTTATCGCGTTCTCCAACGCCTACATCTACAACCACTCCCTGACATCCTTCCCAGGGTCGGGAGGCGAGACGGGGGTCGAGCATCGTCGGGTACCTGCACCACCAGCGGGGCTAAAGACGGCGGACAGCGTCGGCGCCGAGGTCGAGACGGTCGCCGAGCTCGTCTTCGACCACGCCCGCAGTTCGCCGGAGATCAGCCTCGGTGTGATCGCCCTCGGCATCCAGCAGGCCAACCGGATCAGCGATGCACTTCGGTCCCGACGCCTGAGCGACCCCACCCATGAGCGGTTCTTCGAGGGCCTCGATTCCGACGAGCCCTTCTTCGTCAAGAACCTCGAGCGGGTCCAAGGAGACGAGCGGGACGTGATCCTCCTCGCTACTGGCTACGGCAGCCGTCTCGCCGATGGTCGCCTGCGGCACAACTTCGGCCCGCTCAACCAGCTAGGTGGTGAACGTCGTCTCAACGTCGCCATCACCCGGGCCAAGAAGAAGCTGATCGTGGTGTCCAGCTTCGGCGCCGAGGACATCGACCCCGCCCGGTCGGCGAGCGAAGGCGCCGGTCTCCTTCGTTCCTACCTCGGCTACGTCGCGTCCGGGGGGACCGATCTGGGCAGCGCGGCGACGGCCATCCCCGAGCTGAACCCGTTCGAGATCGGTGTGCGAGACGCGCTCGAAGCGGCAGGGCTACAGGTCGTGCCGCAGTTCGGGGCGTCGGGGTATCGCATAGATTTTGCCGTCTGCCATCCGCATCATCCCGGCCGGTTCGCTCTTGCGATCGAGTGCGACGGCGCCAGCTACCACTCCCATCCCACGGCCCGGGACAGGGACCGACTGCGCCAGGAACACCTGGAACGACTCGGGTGGCGGTTCCACCGGATCTGGTCGACCAACTGGTTCTCGGATCGCGAGGGCGAGATGGCGCGCCTGCTAGCCGGGTACCAGGCCGCTCTGACCCGAGAACCGATTGCCCCTGCATCTCCTCGTCCGGCGGCAGCACCGGCGACAGGTCCGCCGTCCGCCTCGGCGACGTCCCCGTCGCCCCCGACCAGAGACCCCAAGCTGCGCCCGCGGATTTCGCCCGGGGCGCCCATCGACACCTACCGCGCCGCCACGCTCGTCCAGATCGTGCGGTGGGTCGAGTCCGACGGACTGTTGCGGACGACCGACGAACTGCGCAACGAAGTCGTGCTGGCCCTTGGCTTCAAGCGCAGGGGAGCGAAGATCGTCGCGGCGGTCGATCAGGCAATCGCGTCATCGAGGCGCTCGTGACCGAGATGGAGGCACCTGATGGCCCGACACCCTGACCCCGGCGCCGGGCTCGTGTACCCGGTGTTCCGGGAATGGCTCACCGGCTCGCTCGTGAGCGGGCGGTCGCTGCTCACCCCCGACCGGGTTCCGTGGACGGTGGAAAACCTCGAGGAGCTGGAGGTCGAGTTCATCGGGGCGCCGGACGTCTCCGAGAAGATCCCGTTCATCGAGAAGCTGCAGATGCAGATCGAGGACGTCTCGGACGACGCCGTCCTGCTCATGGCCGAGCTGCACGTCGTCCACTTCCTCATGGTCTGGAAAGGGGCCATCGGCGGGGCCAAGAAGGTCAGCGACGTGCAGACCATCCTGAGCTGGCGGGAGGCGACCGCCGGCATCGAACTGCCCGACTCGATCGTCGAGGCGCTGCAGGTGGGGGTCGCCCACCCTGGTCAGTGGGCCGTCACGTATCGGCACCTCCAACTCGGCTACCTGATCCAGTTCGCGAAGGCGGCCCTGGCGGCCGAGAGATGGCTCGAGATCGCTGAGGATCCGGGCGCGCTGAAGGATCTCGTCGAGTCCATCGAGACCGGCCGTGCCGACTCCGCCCAGCGCCTCTCGGTCCTGCACCTGGCCCTCCCTGACCACTTCGAGCCGATCGCCCAGCCCAAGCACAAGGACGCGATCGTGGCCCGCTACGGCGAGCTGCTGGACCAGGTCCCCGGAGATGTGGACGAGGCGATCCTTCCGATCCGGGAGGCGTTGACACCGCAGTACGGCGAGCTCTTCGACTGGTACGCGGAGCCGATCTTCCGCACCTGGAACCGTGACGAGAAGTCCTGGAACGCCTTCTGCGGGTGGGTGGGCTGCTTCCGAGCGCTGCCCGACATCGACGAGATGGAGCGTGACTACAAGCTCGCACTCGTCGACAAGCTCGTCGCCGCGCGGACGGCGATGGCCGACGGAGCCGAGGGCTGGCCGGACGAGTTCAAGCGGGCGATCCGCGCCAGCAACCTGGTGGCGGTGATGACCAAGACGAAAGTCGCCGACTGGGTCGAGAAGGATCCCGACGCCGCTCGTCGTGTCTTCCTGGCCTTCTGGCAGGACGATTCATCGCCGGCCGAGCGGTTGAACGTCCTCGACCAGAACCGGCCCGAAGGCGAGCTCAAGACGCCGGGCGAACGACTCGCACTCGGCAGCGTGCTCCTCATGGCCGAGGGCGCCGAGGACCATCCACCGCTCAAGATCACCGCGCTACAGAAGGCGTGGCTGCTCGCCGGGTGGGGGACCCCGCAAGGGCTGACCGTCGGCGGGACCTACGCGCAGGCATTGACCTTCTTCGACGAGTTGCGGCGGTCGGTGCCGTCCCTGCGGGACCGGCTCGACGCCCAGAGCGCCGTGTGGGCACTGCTGAACTACGGCGACCAGCCGGACGGCTGGTCGTCCGAGGAGTGGGCCGATCTCCTGGCCTTCCGCGGCGACACGCCGGCCGATTCCGGCTCCTTCGATCTCGGCGGCGGGGGTGAGGACGCGGACGAGCGGTCCGAGGTCGAGCAGCGACGGGCGCGCTACCAGGCGATCGTCGCGGCGTGGGAGGCCGAGGAGGGCGAGCAGGCCGCGTTCGCGGCGGAGGTGGCTCGATTCGATGCGGCAGCTCCGAAGGCCCGTGCTGCGCTCGAGCGCTGTGCAGATGACCGTGACCTCGACGGGTTGCGCTCGTGGATGGCCAACGACGAGGCCCCGCCGACCTGGATGCGAAAGGGAGCGCAGCCCAACTACCTGGCTCATGCCGTCAACCTGGCGGGGCCGGAGCTCTCGGCCGTGGCCCGGGTGATCGCCGAGGCGTACCGTCCGCCTGGCTCGCTCGACGCCGCAGTGGCGCAGCTCGACGCGTTGTACGAGACGTACTCGGGTTTGGGCGGGGTCAACGACAGCTACGTGGGGACGACCCCGATCGCCGCCTCGGCGTTCTGGGCGCTGCAGGACCGACGGCAAGTGTCGTTGTCGCCCGCGGTAGAGGGTGTCCTCAGACGTCTGGGGTGGATCGAACCGGCGGTTACGCCAGTAGACCGTTACCGGGCGTACGCCGAGGCCATCGGGGTCCTCGATGACGATTCGTTCCGTGCGGACCGGGTACTCACGTGGTTCGAACGCGGTGGGATTGCGGGCGTGGACCCCACCGCCCAGGAGCGGTGCCGCCAGAACCAGCGACTGGCCCGCGAGTTCTACGCCAACGAGAAGGAGTACCCCGATCAGGTCGCGCAGAGCGCGGCGGAGGCGAACGCCCAGACGTTGATCGGCGACCTCCGCTACCTCACCTGGGCGCTCCGAGTCGACGTCGGGGAAGCGCTCGGAGCCGAGCTCGGCGATGCCCTGCCGCCTCCCCGCTACGGCGCGGCACTGCCCTATCGCCACGACGCATTCGCCGGATGGCGGCTGACGGGTGAGCCCAGCACGCCGTCGGTCCGCGTGTGGGTGACGGCGGATCGAATCGTGGTCGGCCTGCACCCCGGCTGGACCACGACCGGGTGGTACGCCGAGGCCGCCGACCGAGTTCGGTCACATCTTCCCGACGGGTGCCAGTACTTCCGGCTGCGGACCGGCGCTGGGATCTACGAGCTCGAGCCGAAGGGTTCGGAACCCCCCGGCGGCGAGTTCGTCGTCGGGCGGGAGCTGCCCATGGCAGAGGCAGCGAGCCCGTCGGTGCGGGCTGTTGTCGTGGACACGTGCCTTCAGCTGCGACCCGTCGTCGACGCACTGCGCGGTCACGAGCTCGTCGATCCTCCCGATGAGGTCGTGATCAGCGGCGAGATCGACCACCTCGATGCCGCCGCGACCGACCTGCTCATGGACCGGTCGGACCTGGACGAGATCGTGCACCTGCTCGAGGACCGCGGCCAGGTCGTGTTCTACGGCCCGCCCGGGACCGGCAAGACCTTCCTGGCCAAGCGGCTGGCGCGTGCCCTCGCCGCGGATCGCCCCGAGCGCTTCGCCATCGTCCAGTTCCACCCCGCCACGACCTACGAGGACTTCATCGAGGGCCTGCGCCCGTCGGTCACCGACGGGCAGGTGACCTACGAGCTGACCCCCGGGCCGCTCGTGCGTATGGCGCAGGCGGCCGCGTCCGACCCGAGCGGCACCTACGTGATCGTCATCGACGAGATCAACCGCGCCAACCTGCCGAAGGTGCTCGGCGAGCTGCTGTTCCTCCTGGAGTACCGCGAGGAGCCGGTGCGGCTGCTGTATCGCCCCGGCGAACCGTTCACCTTGCCGGAGAACCTCTACTTCATCGGCACCATGAACACCGCCGATCGCTCCATCGCCCTGGTGGACGCCGCGATGCGCCGGCGATTCCACTTCGTCGGGTTCTTCCCGCACCAGGGCCTGATGAAGGGATTGCTGCGCCGCTGGCTTGTCGCCCATCACCGACCTGAGCACGTGGCTGACTTCGCCGACGCGGTGAACGCAGAGCTGCGGACCCACCTCGGCGACCACCTGTTGCTGGGCCCCAGCTTCTTCATGAAGGAGGATCTTTCGCCTCAGGCGCTGGCCCGCATCTGGGAGCACAACGTCTTCCCCTTCCTCGAAGAGCAGTTCTGGGGTCGACCCGAGCTGGATGACTGGCGCTGGCCGGCCGTGCTGGATCGTCATGGTGCGCGTTTGCGCGGCGGGGCGGCCGGCGGTGTGCAGGCCGCCGGCGAGGGCGACGAGTTCGATGCGGACGGCGATCTCGCGGCGGACGAGCCACTCGAGTGACGGTCCTTCGGCTCCGCGAGTACCGGAGCGTCGAATGGCGCATGGCGACCGACACCGCCCGGGCGATCGACGCCGCGTCCGGTTCCGCCCTCGAGGTGACGCAGACCTTCGAGGCCGGACTCTGGCGGATCAGCGCCGGATCTCACGTCGGCACCGTGGCGGCCGGTGACATTCGCATCCTCATCACCCCCAAGGTGAGGGCCGCCAACCTCTTCCACATGCTGGAGGCGGGCGGCGAGGCGCTTCCCGTGCAGTCTGAGATCTTCGAGTACGAGCGCACCGGCGATCTGTTGCCGGCGTTCGCCACGTTCTTCGCGTCCGTGCTCGACCGGGCCGTGGCGCAGGGCCTGCCCCGTCAATACCGGGAGATCGACGAGCGCCTCATTGCGCTGCGGGGACGCGTCGACGTGAAGGCGCAGGTGAAGATGGGTGGGCTGCCGATCCCCGTGGCGTGCCGATTCGACGAGCACACGGCCGATACGCCGGTGAATCGGATCGCCAAGGCGGCGCTGATGGTCCTGCTGCGGCTTCCCGGTGTCAGCGTGGCCACCCGCCAGACGCTGGCCCGTCTGGTGATCCGGTTCGACGAGGTGTCGTCCGTGACTCCGGGTGACCTCGCTACGGAGACGCCCTTCACCCGACTCGACGAGCAGTTCCGCTCGGTCGATCGGCTGGCCAGACTGGTGCTGGCGGGAAGCTCGATCACCAACAACGCAGGACTCGAGGGTGCGTCGACCTTCCTGGTGAACATGAACACCGTCTTCGAGAGCTTCCTTGAAGCGTCACTCCGTCGCGCGCTCTACGGCCGCCTCGCCGTGACCGGCCAGTGCAACGGCCGCCTGGACGAGGACGGGAGGGTCGGCATCAAGCCCGACCTGACGTTCCTACGCGGCCCCCGGACCGTCTACGTCGGCGACGCCAAGTACAAGCTCACCGACTCGGGCCTGGGCCTCAGCTCCGATTACTACCAACTCCTCGCCTACACGACCGCCCTCGACCTCCCCGAAGGCGTGCTTGTCTACTGCCAGGACGCGGAGGCGCCAGTACCTCCCAAGGTCGTCACCGTCCGCCACGCCGGCAAGCGCCTCCACAGCTGGGCTCTCACCCTCGCCGGCGGCCCCGCTCAACTCGATCGCGAGATCGACGATCTGGCGGCGTGGATCGAGGGTCGATCAGCACCAGAGTTCGAGAGGGGGCGCCTCCCGCCAGCGCCGATGCTTATTGCGTGACAAGCCACGGGCCCCCATCTCATAGACTGCCCCGGGCAGCACCCATCAAAACCCGATCAGATGCCGCTCTCGTATTCGTGCTCCGCCTTGGGGCCCCACAAGTGCTCGTCGGGCAGTACACCGCACACGGTGCAGGGGACGTCATCGATGCTGAAGTGCCCGTGAGGGTCATCTTCATCAGCATCTGCCTCCTCGCCGCAGATGGGACAGGACTCGCTCGGCATTCATCTCTCCTTCGGAGGCATCGAATCGCCGTCGACGGTGGACCTCAGGCTCGACCGTCTCGACGTCGGCTTGTCACTTGTCCGGGCAGTTGCGCGCATCGTGACCCTTGTAGCCACACACGCTGCACGTTCCCTTGTTCAGCGGGACAGAGCACGAGCGCATGTCGTGTCCCTCCTCGCCGCAGATGGAACAGGTGCGGGTCCCGCTAGCGCTCACCGATTTCCTCCAGGTCACAGTCGTCGCCGAAGGACATATCTTAACTGGCCGCGCGGGTAGTTCTTGGGGGCGGCTTCCCCAGGTCGGGCAGGGTTTCGGGGGAAGGCTTGGGTATCCACCGGTCGCCGTGCTGAACCGGTTTTGACCCACTACGAAAGATCGTGGTTAGTCGCGTCGCGGCACACGCATCACCGGAAGGACCAGTCGTGGAAGGCCCGCCCGGTTCGCCGTGCTCGATACGTACTCGCGGAAGTAGGGCCAGGCGTTGAAGGCGGCATTCCAATGGCCGAACTGCTCGAGATGAGGTTCGGTTGGCGGATCGCCGTCCGCGAGCTCGTAGGTCAGTCGGAAGAACGCGTAGACACGAAACGCCGGAGCTGATTCCACAGACGCGCCGAATCGAACGAGATAGTGCAAGGTGTCCCCGGACTCGGAAAGGGACCACTCGATGTCAACGACGATCTCCGGCTCGATCGAGCGAGGGTTGGGCTCGTCGGCGGGCGTGGCCCCATCGTCTTCACGATCGAAGTGGGCGTGCACGAGTTGTACGTCGCGAATGTCCACTCGCTTTGCGATCTCGCCGACGAGCACTGGGTCGTAGGTACTCGGTCCCTGAGCTTCGTCCTGCTCGGCGCGGTTGTAGTCGGCCTCGGCTGCTTGCGGTGGAGCCGTCATGCCGCCCAGGGGTAGTCGTCGGCGCTCACCACGAACCGACCGACGACCGGATCCTGTGCGACATGAGGCACTCGACCCCGTCTGATGTTGCCGACGAACCCTCGCTTGGGTTGCGCTTCGGCTTGAGCGCTCGGTTGTCCACGGTCGCCGTCATCGAGCGCGCGTCCCAACGCTTCGGCGGCCTGGCGCTTGCGCTGGGTGGTCAATCGACGGTGGGCGATCAGATCGCCGAGAGCGACCCGGCGCTTGGACCCAGATCGGGTGGAGGGCAAGTCGCCGCGGTCGATGAGGTTGGCGACCCACGGCCGTGAAACGCCCAAGAGACTCGAAGCCGAAGTCGTCCCGATGGGCAAGTCGCTTGGTGCGACCGTCACCTCTCGACCAACCGAGAGGTCATCCAGCAGATCGATCAGCAGTTGCACGGCGCGGACCGGGATGCTGGTCTCGACATCGTCGATCGAAAGGGAGAGCAGGTCCTCGGTGTCTCGCTGAGCGCTGGTGAGCAGGTCGCGAAGCTGGCCCGCGGCGCGGCCAGCGGCCAAGGAGGCGCGGAGCACCTCGATGGTGGCAGACATGGTTGTCTCCTTGGGGTGGTGATCCTCGGGCGATTGCACCCGATGTGGGTACTATGGCAGGAGTATCGGTTAATCGCAACTAGTACTTGACCAGTCAGCGAAGAGATTGAGGGCTCAGGGACCGTGTCACCCGTGCAGTTGGTCGGCGTGCTGGACACCAACGTCCTCATGCGCGCTCGACTGATGCACTTCCTGGTCAGCGCAACTGACACCGATGCGTGTGTCATTCGTTGGAGCCCTGAGATCCGAGCAGAGCTCGAAACCACTGCCGGTCGTGAGCGGCGCTCGGTGCTGCCGACACTGCTCGAGCTCGCCGCCGCCGTGGACGATGCGGTCCTTCCGGTCGCATCCGCCGATCGGGCTGCCAGTACCGGTCATTGCGATGCCAAGGACGAGCACGTGCTCGCCGCAGCGTTGTGCGCGGCCCGACTCCGATCCCATCGTGACTACCCGTGGGACAACGAGTCGGAGATCGTGCTCGTGACGGAGAACCTTCGTGACTTCGACGCTGGCTACGCGCTGACGCAAGGTGTGCGGGTCATCGGTGTCGATCAGTTCGGCCTACTGCTTCTCGAGGTTGCACCCCATGCGGTGCTCAGCGTGATCGATCGAGAACCGCAGGAGCGGTATGCCGGCTACCTCCGGCAGATGCGTGACGACGGGTTGCCGAAGACTGCTGACCGGATCGACGAGTTGTTCGGTCAGCTGTGACAGGCCCGTCTCACGGCGCCGCGGATCCGCACACGTTCCGGACCTCGCAGGTACGGCACTTCTTGCCGGGGTCGGGGGCGTAGTTCCTCGCAAGTAGACGCTCGGCCGCCTCGAGCACGACGGTCTCGGCCCGGGCGACCGCTGCCGGTGTGACGTCAACCGGAGTGCGCTCGCCAGCCTTCAGGTCGTGGATGTAGGCGCCTCGCATGTCGAGGCCCTCGTGGAGGCCGGCGTCGGTGTACACCTGGATCTGCAGGTCGTGGTCGGCGTCGACGCTGGTCGAGGTCTTGTAGTCGATGATGGCTAGGCCCGTTGGTACGCCGCCCTCCTTGTCGAGGATGACGTCGGCCCGGCCCGAGACGGTGATGCCGTCGAGGTGGAGCTCGAAGGGGCGTTCGGTCTCCCACACCCGGTGGAGATCGGCGGGATGGTCGTTGGCGTAGCTGGTGACGAGGCGGCGGGCCGCCTCCTTCAGTTGGCGGTGGGCGGGCTTGTTCGCCGCGGGCAGGAAGAAGCTGGCGTCGAGCAAGGCGTCCAGCTCGGCCGACGACGGGATCGCGCCGGTGGCCTTCGTCTGTTCGGCGACCATGCGCAGGACGTGGTGCACGGCCTTGCCGTAGCCGAGCTCGGGCGCGAGGCGGGGCTGGAAGCCGAAGAGGTTGCGTAGGCGGAAGGCCATTGCGCAGTCGAGGAAGGACGCGATCTCGCTGAAGGTGAGCTCGAGCACTTCGGTCGAGCCTCCAGAGCGCGTCTCGACCGTGGGCGGGGTGATGGCGTCCGCTTCGGTCTCGCCGATCTCGGCGACGACCTCCTGCCAGTAGGGGCTGGCGCCCGTGGCCTGGGTGGTGACGTGGTCATGGCGGGACAGCGACACCCAGTCGCGGGCGCGGGTGAGTGCCACGTAGAAGAGACGGCGCTCCTCGGCGTCGCCGCCTTCGTAGCGGGCGGCGTTGAAGAGGGTGCGGGGGAGGGGCCAGTCCTGCGGCCGTCCAGCCTTCGTCGAAGGGAACCGCCCGCTGGTAAGTGAGGGTACGAACACCGCCGGCCATTCGAGGCCTTTGGCCCGGTGGACGGTGGTCAAGTCGACGGCATCGAACAGGGCGTCGGCCTCGCCGTCGAAATCCTCGTATGAGCCTTGCGCGTAGTTCAGGATGTGGAACCCGAGGTTCTTGTAGTACCAGACACCCCGGTCCTGCCCGCCGACCTGTTCGCCCACCACGGTGGCGTCGACCCGTGACCGGCGGCGCACCGACTCGTAGTCCGCCAGTAGCTCGGAGAACCGAGCGAGCGTGCCCAGGCGGTTGGCCTGCATTGGAAGGTTGAGGTCCCAGTCACGCACCTCGAGCACGTCGAGCAGTTCGTAGTAGTCGCGGATGAGGTCTGCGCGGTGCTGTTCGTCGTGCGCGGCCACCCGCCACTGGTGAAGCGTGTTCTTCAACCGCCGTTTCTTCGGGCCGGCGATGTCGAACACGTCGAGGTACTCGGCCACCAGGTCGGCGTCTTCGACCTTGGCTCCCGGTCCGTATCCCTCTCGCCAGTCCAGCCCGGTCAGCCAGACGAGCGTGCGTCCCAGCACCCGCGCCTCGGGTTGATCGAAGAGGCCGGTCCGCCCGCCTGGTTGGACGGGAATGTCGAACGTGGCGAACTGCTCGAGCAACCGGCGGTACGCCGCGCGTGAGCGGACCAGGACGGCGATGTCCCGGAACGGCAGGCCGCTCTCGTTCAGGTCGAGGATGGCGTTGGCGATGAAGCCGGCCTCGTCGATCTCGTAGTCGGCGGCCCATGCTGTGACTGCTTCGCCCCCGGCGGCGGCGGGGCGGAAGGCCTTCATCTCCTTGTCGATGCGGTTGGGGATCGAGGCGGCGAACCCGTTGGCCGCGCTTATGATCCCAGGCCGGCTGCGGCGGTTCCTGTCGATGGAGAACGTGGCCACCGGCGTGTAGTGGGACGCGAAGTCGACGATGTTCGACACATCCGAGCCGCGCCATTGATAGATCGCCTGGTCGTCATCGCCGACCACGCACAGCTCGACGTCGGGGCCGGTGAGCAGCTCGATCAGGCGTTCCTGGGCGGGGTTGACGTCCTGGTACTCGTCCACGATCAGGTGCCGGAGATCGGCCCGGACCGAGTCAGCGACCTCCGATCGCTCGAGCTCGCGCACCGCCCGTACGATCTGCTGGCCGTAGCTGAGCAGGCGATAGCGCTCGAGCAGATCGAGGTAGTGGACGACGATGCCGGCGAGGGGATCGGTCAGCAGGTCGGGGTCGAGTAGCTCGTTCTCGATGACGTCGAGGCCCTTCAGCAGTGCTTCGATCGAGGCGAACAGGCGGTTCCGGCCAGCGGGGTCAAGCGCCTTCACGCCCAACTGGGCCGCCTCCCGGGCGATGAAGGCGTTGAGCTGGTTCTCGTCGAGGACGTCGAAGGTCTCGTAACGGGGGACGTACCGCTGCAAGAGGCGGAAGCAGTACGCGTGGATCGTGCCGACGAACAAGGCGCCCATCTGGTCCAGCGCCGCTCGCCCCAGCCGTTCCTCGACTCGTTCAGCGATGCGCTCGCGAAGCTCCGCCGAGGCCCGTTCGGTGAACGTGAAGGCGACGATCGATCTCGAGGGAATGCCGTCTTCGAGCAGCGACGCCACCCGTTGCGCCACCACCTCGGTCTTTCCAGAGCCTGCTGCGGCGATGATCTGAACGTGGCTGCCCCGGTGGCGGACTGCTTCCAGCGCCTGTCCCGCCAAGGAGGGCGCGCTCATGGCGGCGTCGGTTGCGCTATGTCGAAATCGGTGAGCCGGGGCGGGTAGCCGATCATCTCATCCCCGCTTTGTGCCCGGGGGATGATGCATGTCGTCAGCCCGAGCGCCGCCATTGCTCGACAGTAGGTGGCGGCCGTCTGTGGTGCTGGTCCTCGATCAGACCTCTTCGAACTCGATACCGAGATCGACGCACATGGCAGCCATCGTGGGATCGGTCGTCGTGGTGAGGATCCTGGTCGTCACCGAAGCCGCCCCCCGCTTCCTGGCAAGTTCACGATGGAGCAGCGCCATCCCGATCGTGTACATCCCGAACGAGGTTCCCCCCTTCGATCCCGATCGCGCTGACGTCAGCACCCGGACGTCGAGTCCGTCGAGCGAGGTGCGCGAGCCCCGCCCCGTGGGGGCAGCATCGACGTGAACGGCATGTGCCCTGTGCGGTCGAGGCCCATCAGTCAACGCGAAATTCTCCCGAAGTACCCCGCCGACCCGGTCACTCCACAGCGCCAGTCGCTCGCCGGCGGCGGGGTAGGCGAACGGCCGACCATCGAACTCGGGCATGACGACAACCTCGACGCCGTGGGCCTCCACGAGTGGGCGTAGATCAGCGTCGTCGGCGGTGCACAGGAGGACGGATCGCACCGAGTTGGGGGAGTGGCGATGGAGGAGCCACGCCGAACCGACTGCTTGGCCGGCCAGAGGAGCGCACAGCGGTGACGCTTTCGCCTGCACGACCACGACATCTCGCCCCTCGAGCGCAGGGAGTTCACGCCAGTTGACCACCGCTTGCCTGCCCGATGAGTCGAGCACCGCGACGGCGTCGGCGCGGCGACGCTGGGTCAGCCCCGATTTGGCAACGAGCGGTGACTCCTCAGCCAGAATCCCGCTGAGGCCGCTCTCGTCCCACCAGCGGAAGACCATTGGTGTCTCGAGTTTGCTCATACCCTTCGATCGGCACCGACTCCTCCGCCGTCAAGGGAATCGACCCCAGCCCGCGGCCTCCCTCCCTGTTAGGAGCGCGGCCACGGTCTGCAAGCGGACGGCGGTTCAGCCGTCTGTCAAGCAGGCGCCAACCGATCCGCTCATCCCGCGAGCGCTGGTCTTCGTGGGCGCGCCGGCGCACTCCCGACTCCGGCACCTGTATCGGCCGGTCACGCTTCCCGGTGTCGAGTCGTTGGCGCGTCCGGCCGTGACGGCTGACAATCTGCGCGACTGGTTGGCGCCCTCGCTGTCGAGTGCCGACCGATGGTGCACCTTGTCACGCGCCAACTCACGGGGGCCGACGGAGAAGCCCACGTCCTCGTCACCCCCGAAGGCCACCCGCTCGAGTACTCGGGGTGGCGCCAGCGTGCCTGGCTTCCGGCGTGCCGCACAACCGGGCTCGAGGGTCTCGGCTTCCATGACCTCAGGAGGGCGAACGCGACGGCTCTCGCGGCCGAAGGCGTCGACCTCAAGACCGCACAGACGCGCATGGGCCACTCCGAGGTGCGGCTCACGCTCGCCGTCTACGCCCAGGCCACCGACGCCGCCGACCGTTCCGCAGCCGACGCCGTTGGGGCACGGTTCATGGGCAGTTCGGCGTCGTCGGCCCTGGGATAGACGCAAGTGGGCAATCGCGCCCACCGCACGGTTGAACCCAACTGCGTCGCTTGCTCAGAAACCAGCCGCGCCGACCGACTCTTGAAGAGAGAGCGGCGACAACTGGGCTGGAAGGGCGATGTGAAATCAGGACGCAAGCGTTTGATATTGGGAGCGACAAGGCTGGTGCTCGTAACGGTGCTGGCGGCCGGTTTGGCGGCAGTGATCCCGGCCTCGCCGGGCGCAGCAGACGGCAACGAAGCGCCGGGTGCACCCTCAGCGTTCCGTTCGATTACCGCTGGTGGCAACCACACTTGCGCGATGGTCGATAACGGCACCATTAAGTGCTGGGGCCGCAACAGTTACGGCGAGCTAGGTCTGGGTGACAAGCTCGCGCGGGGGCACGGTCCCGGGGAGATGGGCGACTTCTTGCCGCCCGTGGGCCTGGGTACAGGGCGGACCGCGACAGCCGTCACCGCCGGCGAAAGCCATACGTGCGCCTTGTTGGACAACGGCGCCGTGAAATGCTGGGGACGCAACTTCGCGGGGCAGTTGGGGCTAGGTAACAACGGGGACCGAGGTGGCGCACCCGGTCAGATGGGTGACGACCTCCACGCCGTGAACCTTGGGGCTGGACGCTTTGCCACCGCTATCACCGCGGGTGGCGATAATATCTTCGGCCCTGCCCACACGTGCGCGCTGCTCGACAACGGCACCGTCAAATGCTGGGGCTACAACGACGCCGGACAGTTGGGGCAGGGTGATACCAGAGAACGCGGGGACGGTCCCGGCGAGATGGGCGACAACTTGCCGCCCGTGGACCTGGGTACAGGGCGGACAGCCACGACCATCACTGCTGGCGGCGCCCACACCTGTGCGCTTCTCGACAACGGCACCATCAAGTGCTGGGGCATCAACTACAGGGGGAGTCTGGGTTTGGGTGACGAGAACTCCCACGGGGCCGGTCCCGAAGAGATGGGCGACAATTTGCCGCCCGTGGATCTGGGTACAGGGCGGACCGCGACGGCCGTCAGCGCCGGTCGCGTCCACACGTGAGCGCTGCTCGACGACGGCACCGTCAAGTGCTGGGGCGACAACGGCGGGCTGTTGGGGCAGGGCGACGCCTTCGCCCGCGGAGACGATCCTGGCGAGATGGGCGACAATTTGCCGCCGGTGGACCTGGGTACAGGGCGGACCGCTATAGCAGTCACTGCCGGCTACAGCCATGCCTGCGCGCTGCTCGACAACGGCACCATCAAGTGCTGGGGCGCTAGTTCCGCTGGCCAGCTAGGTCTGGGTGACAAGATCGTGCGCGGGGACGGTCCCGGCGAGATGGGCGACAATTTGCCGCCGGTGGACTTGGGTTCAGGGCGGACAGCGACGGCCGTCAGTGCCGGCTACATCCATACGTGCGCCTTGTTGGCCAACGGGACCGTCAAGTGCTGGGGACGCAACCTCGTCGGGCAGTTGGGTCTGGGTGACAAGATCGACCGCGGAGACGGTCCCGGAGAGATGGGCGACAACCTGCCGGCGGTGGCCCTGGGGACACTCGCGCCGTCAATGACGGTGTCCAAATGGGCCGACGAGACGAGCGTGGTCATCGGGGCCATCGTGCACCTGCACATCACCGTGACGAACACCGGCAACGTGGCGTTGCACAACGTCACGGTCACCGACGAATACGCGTCGAGTTGCGATCACAACATCGGCACTCTCGCTGTGGGCGCCGAGACCACGGTCGTCTGCACCCACACGGCGACCGCTGGCGATGTTCCCACGTTCTCGAGCACCGTTGAGGTCGACAGCGACGAGACCGATCCGGTCGTCTCGAACCAGGTGGATGTGGGGGTGACGATCCCGTCCGGGTCCGGGCTGGTCGCGGGCACCGTGGCGGAGACCGGTTCGGGTGAAGTGATCGGCGGGTCCCTGGTCGCGATGCTGTCCAGCAGCGACTTCTCTCTTGCTGTGGGATCAGCCGCCGATGCGAGAGGCGCCTACACCGCAGCGGTCCCCGCCGGCGACTACTACGTGTACGCGATAGATCCGACCGGTGACCACACCGCAGGGTTCCTCGGGGCACCCACCATCGTGACGGTGGCTGCCGGCGAGATCGTGAACGCCGACCCGCGGATGACGCCCAGGCGCGGGTCGATCGCCGGCATGGTGACCGACGCCGGGTCGGGCGACCCCATCGCCCGGGGTCTCTTCGTGGGGCTCAACGCTCCCACGGGACAACCGGAGCGGGGAGCAACGACGAACGGCTCGGGCGGCTACTCGATCACCCAGGTGCCAGTCGGGGTCCACATGGGCCTCTTCATCGATCTGACCGGGGCCCACTCCCCCCAGTTCTGGAATGAACAGACCGGCCCCAACACCGCCAACCCCATCACGGTCAACGGCGGCGCAACGACCTCGGGTGTCGATGCCGCCCTGGCCGCGCGAACCCCACCCGCCGGCAGCGCGCACCTCACCGGCGAGGTCACCAGCACCAATGGGGGCGGGCCGGTCGAAGGGGTCGCCGTCATGGCCCTGCACGCTTCGACCTACGGCCTCGTCGCGGGTGACCTCACCGACACCGCCGGCCACTACGACATCCCGGTGGACCCGGGCGGCTACAAACTCGTGTTCTACGACCCAGCCGGCGGCCACCAGACCGAATGGCACGACAACCTCCCCTACAACCAGATCGCCGCCGCGGTCACCGTCACCCCCACCGTCGCCTCTCCCGTCAAGCACCGCAACGCCGCCCTCACCCCGACCGCTGGCACGGTGACAGGAACCGTCACCGGGTCCGGGCCCACCGCCCCGATCGCCGGCGCATGGGCGATCGCTGTTGGCTCGACCGGAACGGTCGTCACCGGTACCACCAACGCGTCCGGTGTCTATACGATCGCCGACCTAGCGCCGGGCACCTACCGGGCCGGTTTCGCCGACCCGAGCGGGACCCACCGCATCGAGTACTGGGACGACAGCCGTGACTTTGCCGGGTCTGACGCCTTCACCACCACCGCCGGCGCCGTCACCAGCGGAATCGACGCCAACCTCGCCCGTCATTAGCCAGCAGCCGATTTCGTCAGCCGCTCGAGCGCATCGGCCTCAGCTCCGCCCGCACGCACATCTCAGCGCTCAAGCGCACGCAAACGGTGGGTCGCGCGCGATGGACGCGCGATGGACCGGGCCCCGGACGCAGGTCAGGCGCCCTCGAAAGGGCGCCTGACCTGCGGAAACACCTGGTCGGGAAGGCGGGATTTGAACCCGCGGCCTCAGCGTCCCGAACGCTGCGCGCTGCCAAACTGCGCCACTTCCCGTGGGTCGTTGATGCTACCGGACGCGCCCCCGCCCGCCCTACTGCGAAGCCGTGACCCGTCCGTCGCCGGGCCCGATCAGCCGGCGGGAGCGGGGGCCTCGGCGCCCTCGAACCAGGTGTAGCCGGTGCGCAGGGCCTCGGCGGCCTTGCGCAGGCGGAAGGCGTCGACGGGCTTGATCAGCCAGCCGTCGGCGTCGGAGCGGTGGGCGAGGAAGAGGTCGTCGTGGCGGTCGAGCAGCATGAGGATGGGGCGGGTCTTCAGCCGGCCGGCACCTTCCTCCTGGCGCAGGTTCATGCACGTGGCGAACCCGCCCATGTTGCCGATCTGCAGGTCGAGGATGACGAGCACCGGCTCGTGCTCGGCCACCGCGGGGATTGCCTCGCGGCCGGACCGCACCCGCAGGACGGTGGTGTCGGCATCGGCGAGCGCCGCGTCCACCTCGTCGTGGATCCAGTCGGCGTCGGTGACGAGCAGAACGTTGGGCACGGCCGACACCCTAATTACCGGCACGCCGACCCGGCCACCTGCGGTCGGCCCGACGAGGTCTCGCCCCGCTCGGGGCCTCCGGTTGGCTACGGTCACCCTGATGCTCGAAATCCACGTGGAACAGTCGGAGCCATACGCCCTGTGCCGGCCGATCGGGGAACTCGACGCGTACACCGTGGGCGAGTTCCGCGAGGCGCTCGGCGGGTTGGCCTCGAGCCCGCGCCTCCTGATCGACCTCTCCGAGGTGCCCTTCATGGACTCGGCGGGCCTCGGTGCCCTCATCGGCGGCATCCGCCGGGCCCGTGAGGCGGGCGGAGACGTGGCCGTGGCGTGCAGCCGCCCCACCCTCACCCGCCTGCTGCACACCACCGGGTTCGACCGGATCGTGTCGGTGACCGAAACGGTCGAGGACGCCGCCGCCTCACTGCTGAGCGGCCACACCGACGACTGACGCACCGACGACTGACAGACCGCGAGCGCCGCCGCGGGGCAGCCGTGGGGGCAGACGGTGGGGAGACTCAGAACACCACGGTCGACGGTGGCCCGCCGGCGACGGCGACCCACGCCCTGGGGTCGGAGGCCAGCGCGAAGAGCGCCCGGGCCATCTGGGCACGGGTGACGTCGTCTTCCGGACGGTACGTGCCGTCGGCGAAGCCCGAGACCAGCCGGCGACCGACCGCCCACCGGAGGGCGGGGGCATACGACGCCCCAGGGGGCACGTCGCTGTAGGCCGGTGTGGCGGTGGTGCTGGTGGCGTTCGGGCGCCCGACCACGGCCCACAGCAACTCGACCATCTGGGCGCGGGTCATGGGGCGGCGCGGGCCGAAGGTGTCGCCGGGACCGCCTGCCGCCAACCCGGCTTCGACGGCCCAGTCGAGGGCGGCCCGGTAGGGGGCGGTCGGCGGGACGTCGACGAAGGGATGGGCGGCGTCCGCCGCGGGCTCGTCCGTCAGGTGCCACAGCATGGCCAGGCCCCGGCCCCAGGTGACGGGCTTGCGTGGCCGCCAGGTGCCGTTCCGGTAGCCGGGCATGACCCCGAACAACTTGGCCCAGCCCACGGCGTTCCCGTACCGGGCGCCGGCGGGGACATCGGGGAACCCGTGCGGTGGCGGTCCCCACCGGAGGGTCACGGCCTGGCCGTCCAGGCCGGCCTCGGTGGCGATCGCCGTCGGGTCCGTGCGGCCCGCGACGGCCACCCGGTAGGTCGTGCCGGCCACGGCGGTGAACGTCACCCGGCTCTGGCGACCGAGGTCGGGGACGTCGTCGTTCGCGCCCACGACCGCCAGGTCGGTGAGGCGGGTGCCGCCGTAAACGGCGAGCACGGTGTCCGCGGCGCTGCCACGGGTGTCGACGGCAACCGGGCCGCTCACCCGGGGCCGCCACTTGAACCACGTGGACCGGTCCACGCCGGTGCCGTGGAGGGGTTCGGCGGCCTCGATCGTCGCCCCGGCGAGGGTGCCGCTCGTCTGGCCCGCGTAGCCCGGCAGGAGCGGCGCGGCAGCGAAGGCGTCGTTCGGCGGCGGGTCGCCCTCGGGCCTGGGCCCCACCACCGGTGCCTCGTGGTCGAAGTACCGGCTGTCGGCCGCGTTCCAGTGGGTGCGCAGGTAGCTGCCCGGCGGCGGCGCGGTCGAGAAGTAGTCGTCGTGGTTGCAGTCGAGTCGGCGGTCGTTGGCCGTCGAGGGGCACCGCACGGTGGTCCGGAAGGGGCCGAGGGCGCCGTCGTCGTCGTAGCAGAGCAGGTCCCACTCGTCGCCGCAGTGCCCGCGGGGGCTGACGTGGGGTGCCGAGCGCTGCACCGCGCCCACCATGTGCAGCAGCTCGTGGGTCTCGACCCGACCGGCGGTCGACTCGGTGAGGCAGCTGTCCTCGACCCGTGCGTAGCCGACCGACGTGTTGTTGTAGTTCTCCTGGCCGCGGCGGTCGTCGCTCAGGTGGGTGGCGATCCCGGTGCAGGCACTGCCGGCCGCGTCGACCCAGACGAGGTACTTGCGGTCGTGGCGGTCGAGGCCCTGCGCCTCGAGGCTGTCGATCAGGGTCCCGAAGTCGGTTGCGGCGGAGGCCGGCACCGTCACGCGGGCGATGCTCAGACGGCAGGCCCCGGTGGTCGGGCTGGTGGCCGTCGCCCAGCGGACGTGGCGCGTGCCGCCGGTCTGGGCCGCGCTCTGGTCCACGATGTAGTCGACCTCGCCGGCGGCCGCGGTCATCGCCGGCAGCAGCGAGGAGTAGCGGTCGGCCCGACCGGCCGGACGGGCATAGACCGCCTGGACCCGGGCGCCGCTCGTCCCGTTGCCGCTGCACCAGATCGGGCGGGGCTCGGCGGCCTCCGGTGCGCCGCTGCCGGAACCGACGGCGACCGCGTCCGGGCCGTGGGTGCACAAGGTGAGCCCGCCGACGGTCGTCACCGCCGAGCCGTCGGGGCAGGCAGTCGGCTCGGATCTCGGCAGGGTGACGGTGGCGGTCACCGCCGCGACCGCCACCAGGATGACCACCGCCCAACGGGCGCGCCGGAAACCGTGCTTCCTTGCCATCCCCCGTCCTTCGGCGCCACCGGTGCGCACTTGAGCCGTCGCCGGACGGGCACCGGTCGGCCACCGTCGTGACGGCCGCGCTCAGAAGAGGTGGGAGCCGATCTCGGCCAGGCCGTCGAGGTCGTGGACGTCGGACGCCAGGTACGGCACCCGGATCACCGGGGCGGGATGGACCTTGGCCGCCAGGCCGCTCAGGTGCTCCTCCTCACGGGACGCGACCAGGGCGAAGTCGGCCAGGTTCGCGTAGAGGCCGCCGAGGTCGGTGCCCGCGAACGTGTGGGCCCGTTCACGCGTGGCCTCGGGCGTCTCGGGCCCGAAGCGGGGGTGCATCCGGTTCACCACCAGGGCCCGGACGGCGATGTCGGCCTCGGCGAGGCGCTCGGCGAAGAAGACCGCCTCCTCCACCGTGTCACGTCGGGGGGACGCCACGAGGATGAACGCCGTCGCATCCTCGGAGAGCAGTTCGAGCACCCGGGCGGCGCGGTCCCGGAATCCCTGTTCCATGCCCTCGAAGGCCTGGAAGAACGTGATGGCGTCCTCGATGGCCTCGCCGCCCACCACCTTGGACACCGTGTGCAGGAACATCTGGGCGGCCACGTTGAGCGCCTTGACGATGCCGCGTGTGGGGGTCATCACGATCTTGAAGAGGCGATGGTCGAGGAAGTGGGTGAGGTGGCGGGGCGCCTCGAGGAAGTCCAGCGCGTTCCTGGTGGGCGGCGTGTCGACCACCACGAGGTCGAAGCCCGTCTCCTCGTGGAGCTCGTAGAGCTTCTCCATGGCCATGTACTCCTGGGTGCCCGACAGCGCCGAGGAGATGTTGCGGTAGAAGCGGTTGGCGAGGATGCTCTCGGCCTGCTCGGGGCTACCGGCGTGCTTCGCGATGAGGCTGTCGAAGGTGCTCTTGGTGTCGAGCATCAGGGCCGAGAGGCGTCCGGGCCAGTCGCCGGCGATCTCGCTCGGCGTGTTCGAGAGGCCCTCGAGGCCGAGCGCGTCGGCCAGTCGCTTGGCCGGGTCGATGGTGACGACGACCGTGTCGCGGCCCTGTCGGGCGCCTTCCAGGGCGAGCACGGCGGCGGTGGTGGTCTTGCCGACCCCGCCCGATCCGGTGCAGACGATGATGCCCGATCGGCCGACGAGGGATGCGAGCCCGGGTGCGTCGGCCATGTCAGGCACCTGCGCCCCTCGCGGGCTCGGCGGTGGGGACGGGAGCGGGCAGCGACCCGATGCCCCGGGTGACCGCTGCGGCGAGGACGTCGAGGTCGGGCGGGCCCAAGTCCGCGCTGAAGAGGAAGGGCAGCGTGATCTGCGGCAGCGGCAACTGGTCGGCCAGGCGCTGGATCTGGTCGACCTGGAGCGTTGTCCGCATCTGCCGGAACGAGGCGGCGGCGCGGAGGCGATCGGCCTCGCCGGGCCGCAGCGACGCGCCGGCCGCACGGGCGGCGTCGACCGGATCGGTGTCGAGGCCCGCCACCGCCGGGTACACGCCGTTGACGATCACCGGGCCGAGGTTCACCCCCACCTGGTCCTCGAGGCTGTAGGCGGTCTCGACCAGTTCGTTCACCGGGGTCTCCTCGGGCAACGTGACGAGCACCACCTGACAGCGGACCGGATCGGTGAGGAGGTCCAGCACGTCCTGGGCCTGCGTGTGGATCGGGCCGACCTTCACGGCGTCCACCAGGCCGCGGGCCGAGCGCAGGAAGTTGATGGCGTGGCCGGCCGCGGGCGCGTCCAGCACCACCAGGTCGATGCGCTCGTCGCGGCTGAGGCTCTTCACCTTGCCGAGCACCAGGATGTCGCGGATGCCCGGCACGGCGGTGGCCACCACGTCGAGCACCCCCGAGTGGATCAACCGCTTGGAGATCCGGTGGAGGCCGTGGTCGCCCAGGTACTCGAGCAGCGCCTCGTCGGGGGTGACGCCGCGTGCCAGGACGTCGGCCGCCCCCCCCGGCCCGCCGGGGGACAGCAGGGCCTCCTCGTAGCCGAACGACGGCTGGCCGTACAGCGAGGACAGGCCGCTCTTGCCTTCCACCTCGACCACGAGCGTCGTGAGTCCGGCCAGCGCGGCGCTGCGGGCGAGCGCAGCGGACACCGTGGTTTTGCCGACACCGCCCTTCCCGGCCACGATGACGACGCGTGATGCACTGAGAAACTGCGCAGGATCCAAGGCAATCTTCCGTCGGAGGCGCTTCGTGCGCAGACTATCCATTGGCGCCATCGGCGCCGTCCTCGTGGGCCTGGCCCTCACTGTGGCCCTCACGGTGGACCCGGCTGTGTCCTCCCCCCGGGCGGAGCCCGATCCGCCCGCCCGGGTGAGCGTGATCAAGGTGAGCGGGCTGCTCGACCCGCTGCTCATGGACTTCGTCTCCCGGTCGATCGACCAGGCCGAGGCCGAGGGCGTGGTCGCCCTCACGCTCCAGCTCAACAGCGGCGGAGCGGTCGTGCCCGATGCAGAGGTGGCTGCGCTCACGCGGCAGATGGGCGAGGCCACCGTGCCCGTCGCGGTGTGGGTCGGTCCGAGCGGAGCGAAGGCCCTGAACGAGGCGGCCGACCTGGTGGCGGTGGCCGACGACTCGGGCATGGCCCCGGGCACGCGGATCACCGCGCCCGACGGTGAGACCCTCGACGACGAAGAGGCCGTGGCCGCCGGTGTCGTCGACCGCGCCGCCCCCACGATCGGCCTCTTCAACGTCGACCTCGACGGCTTCGAGTCCCGGGTCGTCGACCGTGGCGGCGAGCCGACGCGCGAGCCCGTCACCCCCACGGTCTTCTCCCAGTTGCCGCTCGGCTCCCAGCTCATGCACACCGTGGCCAGCCCTGCGGTGGCCTATCTGTTGTTCGTCATCGGCATGGCTCTGATCCTCTTCGAGTTCTTCACCGCCGGCGTGGGCGTGGCGGGGGTGGTCGGCGCCGGCTTCTTCATCCTCGGCTGCTACGGCCTGGCCGTGCTGCCGACGAACCCGGTCGGGATCGCGCTGCTCGTGCTCTCGATGCTCGCGTTCGGCGTGGACATCCAGACCGGCGTCCCCCGGTTCTGGACGGGGGTCGGCATCGTGTCCTACGTGGTCGGCACCTTCACCCTCTACGACGGCCTGTCGTTGTCGTGGATCACCCTGCTGGTGTCGTTCGCCGGGATGGCCGTGGCCATGATCGCCGGGATGCCGGCCATGGTCCGCACCCGGTTCGCGACGCCCACCATCGGGCGCGAGTGGATGGTCGGCGAGATGGGCGAGGCCGTCGTCGACGTCGATCCCGACGGCACCGTGCGGGTTCGGGACGCGCTCTGGCGGGCCCGCGTCAACCGGGCGACGCCCATCGACGCGGGGGCGCCGGTCCGCGTGGTGGGCATCGCCGGCATGATCCTCGAGGTCGAGCCCGAGGAGGGTGCCGCGCGCGACTACCGAGAACGGGGCGAGCGCTCGCGATAGCTCGCATTCTGCGAGAGAAAGTTGGCCCTTGTGGACAACCTGGGGGAGAACTACCTTCGCCGGTGCCTGAAGGGGGTCTTACATGAGCGCACAAGCAGTCGACAGTTCCTGGCAGATCAAGGCCGCGTGCAGGGGGCCGCAAGCCACGGTCTTCTTCCCACCGCCGCAATTCGAGCGCAAGGACGAGAAGCTCGAGCGTGAACGGCGGGCCAAGGAGATATGCCGGACCTGCTCGGTCAAGGACCCGTGCCTCGACTACGCCGTGAGCATCCGTGAGCCGCACGGGATCTGGGGCGGCCTCAACGAGAACGAGCGCAAGCAGATCATGCTCCGCGTCGGCTGACCACGATCGACCGCTGATCGCTCCACCCGTCGGGCACGGTGCCGATGGGAACCGGTGAACCAGCGGGTCAGCTTCCGCGCCCAGACGGGCGAGGCCTTCGAGGTCCTGGCCGAGGGCCTGGCGCCGTTCGTCGACCGACGGATGGCGGCCTACTTCCCCGACGAGGAATGGATCCTCGCCGCCGCCACCAAGCTCGGCAAGCGCGCCGACTTCCTGGTAACGCTGTCGGACCCCCAGTTCCAGCTCGACGTGCTCAACCGGTTCTGGGGGCCGGTGTTCGCCGATGACCTCGACCCGGGGCTGCGCGGCGTCATCGCCGACCTCCGCACGGCCCGCAACCGCTGGGCCCACATCGACGAGGACCACCCGATCGACCTCGACTACGCCCTCCGGGTCAACGGGCTCGTCGAGGAGCTGCTCGCTGCGATCGACGCACCGGAGCGCTCCCGGATCGAGGCCCTGTCGGACGACCTCCGGTGGAGCTCGGTCCGCGCTGCCTCCGAGGAGCGCGGCGTGAGCGAGGCCGACGCGCTGATCGGCCAACTCGCCGAGCTGCAGGCCGAGCGGTCCGAGCTGCAGGAGCGGCTCGACCAGGCCAAGCAGGAGGCGGCGTCGGCCACCGGCCAGACACGGGCGGTCGCCCGTCAGCTCGCCGAGCTCCAGACGCAGTACGCCGCGGTTGCCGACCTTCGGGGTCGCTACGTCGCGTTGCAGCGTCAGCTCCATCAGGTCGGCGGGGCCGACGCTGCCGAGGCCGACGGCCACGACACGATGACGCTCGTCGGCCATGCGCGGGCCCACGCCGACGAGGACACCGACGCCGCGCTGGCCGGGCTGCAGGGCGAGTCCGCCGAGCTCCGCAGGAAGCTGCAGGAGGCCCGGAGCGCCATCGAGGCCGTCAACCCGGCCGAGACCGCCGAGGGCCAGCGCTGGATGTGGCTCATCGCCGGCCTGCTGGTGAGCCTCTCGATCGTGATCCTGCTCGTCGCCACCGCGCCCTGACGTCGGTCGGTACCCGTCGGCGCGGGGCCTTGATCCGACGTCCGGCCGGTAGCCTGGAGGGGCGATGTTCCTGCTCCTTGTGGTTGCCTTCCTGGTGGTTCCGATCGTCGAACTGTGGGTGATCGTGGCCGCAGCGCAGCAGTTCGGCGTCCCCGAGACGCTCGTCGTGCTCGTCCTCATCAGCGTGGCCGGGGCGTGGCTCTGCAAGTGGGCCGGCCTGGGTGTCCTGATGCGCATGCAGAAGACGGTCCGCAAGGGTGGCATCCCCACCCGCGAAGTGGTCGACGGCTTCCTGGTGCTGCTCGCCGGCGCCCTGCTCCTCACCCCCGGCTTCTTCACCGACGTGCTCGCGCTGCTGCTCCTGATCCCACCCAGCCGTGCGGTGGTGCGCCGCCTGGTGCTGCGCCGCTACCGCGACCGGCTCGAGACCTTCGGCGTGCACGACGGCGCCAACGTGGGCGACACCTTCGTGGCCTACCGGACGAGGCGCGGCAACGGCAACGGCGACGTCGTCGACGTCGTCGAGCACGCGGGGCACGCGGGGCACGCGGGGCAGTGGTCGGACGGCCCGTCGCCGGCCCCTTCCGGCGAGTTGGGCCCGTGACCCCGAACCTGACCATGCCGGTGAGTGTCGAGGTCCGTGACGCCGCCACCGTCCTGCTCGTGCGCGACGGCGCCCGGGGGCTCGAGGTGGCCATGATGCAGCGCCGGCTCGAGTCGGTGTTCGCCCGCGGCGCGTACGTCTTCCCCGGCGGCGCGGTCGACGACGCGGACCACGACCCCAGGTGGTCGTCGCGGTGCGCCGGCGCCGACGACGACGCCGCGTCCGCGGCGCTCGGCGTCGAGTCGGGTGGCCTCGGGTTCTGGGTGGCCGCCGTCCGCGAGTGCTTCGAGGAGGCAGGGGTCCTCCTGGCCCACCGCCCCGGTGGCGTGCCGCTGCGCCTCGCCGACCGGGCGACGGCGAGCCGCTTCCACGAGCACCGCCTCGCCGTCGATGCCGGCGCCGCCCACCTGTTCGACGTCTGCGTCGCCGAGAACCTGCACCTCCCCGTGCCCGACCTGCACTACTTCAGCCACTGGATCACCCCGGCCGGCGCCCCCCGGCGGTACGACACGCGCTTCTTCGTGGCCAGGGCACCCGCCGACCAGCCGCTGTCCCACGACGACGGCGAGACGATCTCGGCGCTGTGGGTCCGGCCCGTCGATGCCCTGAGTCGTCATCACGCCGGCGACTTCGAGCTCATCTACCCCACGAAGCACAGCCTCGAGACCCTCACCCACTACGACGATGCAGACGCCGTGATCGCGGCCGCCGCCGTCGCGCCGATGGGAATGGAATCCACCCGATGACCGTCACCGACGAGACCGAAGTACCCCGACCACCGGAGATGATCGTCGGGGTGGCCAGAGCCCTCAGCCCGCTCGTGCGCCGCATCCTGGCACCCAACCCCGGCATCATGACGGGCCCCGGCACCAACACCTACCTGGTCGGCATCGACGAGATCGCGGTCATCGACCCCGGCCCGGACGACGCCGAGCACCTCGACGCCATCGCCGGCTGCGGCGGCGACCGCATCCGCTGGATCCTCGCCACCCACACCCATGGCGACCATTCCCCCGGCGTGGCCGGGCTGAAGGAGCGCACCGGTGCCGAGGTGCGGGCCTTCGAGAGCCGCGACGGCCTCGAGGTTGACGTCCTGATGGGCGAAGGCGACCAGATCGAGGCCACCGAGTTCCGGCTGACCGCGCTGCACACCCCCGGCCACGCCTCGAACCACCTGTGCTACAAGCTCGAAGAGGAGCACCTGCTCTTCACGGGCGACCACGTCATGTCGGGCTCCACGGTGGTGATCAACCCGCCCGACGGCGACATGGCCACCTACCTCGAGTCGCTCCGCCGGGTGCGGGCCCTCCGCCTCAAGAAGATCGCGCCGGGCCACGGGCACCTGATCGAGGACCCCTACGACGTGCTCGACTACTACCTCGCGCACCGTGCCGAGCGCGAGACGGCCATCCTCGAGGCGCTCCGGTCCGAGGGCACCACCACCGTCGACGACCTGGTCGAGTCGATCTACGTCGACGTTGTCGACGAGCTGCATCCGGTCGCGCGCCAGACCGTGCACGCCCATCTGCGCAAGCTGGCCGACGAGGGCCACGCCACCGGCGACGACCTCGACGGCAAGTGGTCAGCGGTCTGACCCGCCGCGCCTGACGGCGCGCCCTCACCCCGGCCGCGGCTCGCCAGGGACGGTGGACGCGCAGTATCTTCGGCTCGCACCGACCGGTACCCAGGGGGAAACGACATGGCCGACTACCAGCTCTACATCGACGGCGAGTTCTGCGACGCCGCATCGGGAGAGACCTTCGAGACCCACGACCCGGCGACCGGCGAGAAGATCGCCGATGTCGCCAAGGCCGGCCGTGAAGATGCGGTGCGCGCCATCGAGGCCGCCCGCAAGGCGTTCGACGAGGGCCCGTGGCCGAAGATGACCGGCAGCGAGCGCGCCGCCAAGGTGAACCGCATCGCCGAGCTCATCGGCGAGCACGCCGACGAGCTGGCCGAGCTCGAGGTCCGTGACGGCGGCGGCACCATCCGCAAGGCCAGCCTGGCCGATGTGTCCGGCGGCAAGGGCGCCTTCGAGTGGTTCGCCAAGATGGCCGACACCCGCCCCGACGAGGAGACCCTCGAGGGCAGCCCGTTCCCGGCGTCCGAGAACTACCTGCGCTTCGAGCCCATCGGCGTGTGCACCGGCATCATCCCCTGGAACTTCCCGTTCATCATGGCCTCGTGGAAGATCGCGCCCGCCATCGCCGCGGGCAACTGCACGGTGATCAAGCCCGCCACGTTCACCTCGCTCACCGCCCTCAAGCTCGCCGAGATCATCCTGGAGGCCGACCTCCCTCCGGGCGTGGTCAACATCATCGCCGGGCCCGGTGGCACCGTCGGCGAGGAGCTGGCCGCGAACCCGATGGTCGACAAGACCGCCTTCACCGGCTCCACCGAGGTCGGGCGGCGCATCATGGCGCTCGCCTCGGCCACCGTGAAGCCCGTCACCCTCGAGCTGGGCGGCAAGTCCGCCAACATCGTGCTCGACGACGCCGATCTCGACCTGGCCGCTGCCGGTGTGCTGTGGGGCACGTTCATGCACGGCGGCCAGGTGTGCGAGTCGGGCACCCGCGCGTTGGTGCAGCGCAGCATCTACGACGAGTTCGTGAGCCTGCTGGCCGACCGCGCCGGCAAGATCGTGCTCGGCAACCCGCTCGACTTCGCCACCGACCTCGGGCCGCTGGTGTCCCGCAGCCAGGTCGAGACCGTCGAGCGCTATGTCGCCCTGGGCCGTGACGAGGTGGGCGAGCCCATCACCGGCGGCGCCAAGCCCGAAGGGCTCCCCGACGGCCTCGACCGCGAGGCGTTCTTCCAGCCGACGATCTTCGCCGACGTCCCCAACGACGCCAAGATCGCCCAGGAGGAGATCTTCGGGCCGGTGCTGGCGGTGATCCCGTTCGACACCGACGAAGAGGCGGTCGCCATCGCCAACGACTCGATCTACGGGCTCGCCGGCGGTGTGCAGGGCGGCGACCTCGACCGCGCCAAGAACGTGGCGGCAGGCATGCGGACCGGCACGGTGTGGATCAACGACTACCACCTGATCGACCCGGCGCGGCCCTTCGGCGGCTACAAGCAGTCGGGCATCGGCCGCGAGCTCGGCACGTTCGGGTTCGAGGCCTACCGCCAGGTGAAGCACGTGCACGTGAACCCCGAGACCACGGGCCGCGACAACCACTTCCACTACCCCCTGCTGAGCGACCAGATCTAGGGGGCCACCCCCGCGACCCGGCGTCGCGCAGTCCGCAGATCGACGGGTCCTGTCACCCGAAGTCCGTTTCGGCCATGCTCGTTCCTGCGCGTGGCCGAAGCCGTTTCGGGCGCCACCCGCCGATCTGCTCGTCCGCTCCCCGGGTCGCCACCCCGTTTTGGGGGGGCCGCCGGTAGCTTCCGTAGCGTGAGCACCGACAACGACCAGATCACCTTCCCCGGGCTCGACCGACCCTGCGCGCCCCTGGGTGTTGGCACCTGGGCGTGGGGCGACGAGTCCACCTGGGGGATGGGCGGCTACGACCACGCCCTGACCGAGGCCACCATCGCCGAGGCGTGGGAGGCCTCGCTGGCCGCCGGGGTGACCCTGTTCGACACTGCCGAGGTGTACGGCGGGGGCGAGAGCGAGCGCATCATCGGGCGGCTGCTCGCGTCGGGCCCGACGGCACGCGACCGTGCCCTGCTGGCCACGAAGTTCATGCCGTCGCCCTGGAAGCTCAACGTGGGCAAGGCGTTGCCGGCGGCCCTCCACGGCTCGCTCGAGCGCCTCGGCGTCGAGAAGGTGGACCTCTACCAGTTGCACGGGCCGATCAGCCTGCGCTCGCACGGCGCGCTCGCGGACGCGTTGGCGGCCGTTCACGCCGACGGCCTGGTGGGGGCCGTGGGTGTGTCCAACTACTCGATCCGCGAGATGGAGGCCGTTCACGCAGCTCTGGCGGAACGTGGCGTGCCCCTGGCGTCGAACCAGATCGAGTTCTCGATCCTGCGCCGGCGGCCCGAGTCCTCGGGTCTGCTGGCCGCGTGCCGGCGACTGGGGGTGGTGCCGCTCGCTTACTCGCCCATCGGGCAGGGCCGCCTCACCGGCAAGTACTCCGCGGCCAACCCGCCGCCGGGCAAGCGCAACTTCTCGGCCCACCCCATGGAACAGGTCGACCCGATCGTCGACGAGTTGCGCCGGATCGGTGAGGCCCACGACGGCCGCACGCCCGGCCAGGTGGCCCTGCGCTGGATCATCGAGAAGGGCGCCGTCCCGATCCCCGGGGCCAAGAGCGCCGACCAGGCGACCGGCAACGCCGGCGCCCTGGGCTGGGCCCTCACGCCCGACGATGTGGCCCGCATCGACGCCGTGGCCCTCGAGGGCACGCGCAGCCTGACGGGCCGCATCTGGCAGCACGGGTGATGGGGCCGGCCCGTCTCTGGCGGGGTCTGCGCCGAGCCCGCCCGTAACCGCATTGCCTCGGGTTCGTCGGCCGTAAGCTGGTCCTGTGCGCGTGGAGTCGACGGCGGGGGCCGAGGCGGTGGTGGAACGGGCCAGGGGGGCGCGTGACGGTGCGCTCACGATCACGATCGGAACCGGGTGCTGCGAGTCGACTGCCCCCTTTCTCTACGAGGACTTCTGGCCGGGCCCCGACCAAGAGGTGATCGGCGAGGTGGCGGGCGTGCCGGTCTACGCGCCCGAATACCTGCGCACCCTCTATCCGGGCGACGACGCCCTGGTCATCGACGTCTTCGAGGGACCCGCCGAGTCCCTGTCGATCGAGACCGAGTGGGGCTGTCGCCTGGTCCTCCGCGGCATGGGGGTCGATGCCGGTCAGGCGGCTGACGAGTGCGCCGTCCCCTTCCCCGACCCGCCGGCCGAGCCCCGCGGGGTGGTCGGATCTTTGCCCCCTCAGCTCCGGAAGCTCCACATCCGCTGACGCGGGAACGGACCCACGAGCACCGCCGCATCGCCGGCTGATGCCCCTCCGCGGGAGCCGAGGCTCAGGGGGTCTTGGCGGCGTCGAGGGCGTCGAGCGCCTCGACGGCGGCGTCGAGCATGCGGGCCGAGCAGCCCGCCATCTCGACGGGGGGCACGGCCTCGCGGACGATCACGTCGGCGATGGCCCGGAAGGCCTCGGCGGCGGGGCCGTCGCCGAGGGAGATGGGGCTGCCCGTGTCGCCGCCCACCGACACCGACGGCTCGAGCGGCACCTGACCGAGCAGCGGCACACCGGCGTCGCCGGCCAGGGTCTGCCCCCCGCCCGAACCGAACAGCGGGTAGGACTCACCGTGGTCGCAGGTGAAGGCGCTCATGTTCTCGATGACGCCGACGACCCGCACATGGCTCTTTCGGGCCATGTTGGCGGCCCGGATGGCCACCTTCTGGGCGCCGACGGCGGCGGTGGTGACGATGATCATCTCGGCCCGGGGCAGCATGCGGGCGAGACCCATGGCCACGTCGCCGGTGCCGGGCGGCATGTCGATGAGCAGGTAGTCGAGGTCGCCCCAGAGCACGTCCTCGAGGAAGTGCTGCACGGCCCGGTTGAGCATGAGCCCGCGCCACATGAGCGCGGACTCCTCGTCGTCGACCAGGAAGCCCATCGAGACCACCTTGAGCAGGCCGTCGCCCATGGGCAGGAGGTGGGGCACGATCTTCTTCTCGCCGTCGGCCGAGCCCTGCAGCCGCCCGTCGATGCCGAGCATGCGGGGCACCGAGAAGCCCCAGATGTCGGCGTCGAGCACGCCCACGGTGAAACCCCGGTGAGCGAGGGCGGCGGCCAGGTTCACCGTCACCGACGACTTGCCGACGCCGCCCTTACCGGAGGCGATGCTGATGACCCGGGTGGTGGCCGGTATCTCGGTGTCGGGTGCCCGTTCGGCGGCGTTGAGGCGGGCCTTGCTCATGGTGGCCGCCTTCTCGTCGGCGGTGAGCTCGGTCCAGTCGATCTTCACCTTGGTGACGCCGGGCAGCGAGGCCACTCGGGCCTTGGCGTCCTTCTGGATCTGGGCCCGCAGCGGGCAGCCCGAGGTGGTGAGGGCGATGGTGAGCGTGACGAGCCCGTCGGCGTCGACGGTGGCGCCCTTCGCCATGCCCAGGTCGACGATGTCGCTGCCCAGCTCGGGGTCGATGACCCCGCGGAGCAGGGCCATGATCTCGTCGGGAGCGGGTGGGGCGGGGACCGTTGTCATGACTGGCGTCATTTTACCGGGATAGACCGTGTAATCTTTGTGTGTGAGCAAAGCGGGGGCCCGAGCGGCCCGGCGAAGCCGAGAGCGGGAAGCGTGAGCACCGATTCCCGTCTCGACGTCCTCAAGGCCCTCGGCGACAACACCCGCTACGCGATCTACCTCGAGCTGGCCCGGTCGCCGGCCCCGCGCTCCACCGCCGACATCGCCGACGTGCTGGACCTGCACGTGAACACCGTCCGTCCCCACCTCGACCGCATGCGCGAGGTGGGCCTCCTCGACCTCCGCGTCGGTTCGAGCGGCGGTGTCGGCCGTCCGCAGCACCTCTACTCGCTCGCCGTCGACGCCCCGTCGCTCGGCCTCGAGCCGCCGGCCTTCCCCCGTCTCGCCGAGATGTTGCTGCGCATGGCCTCGTCCGCCGGCATCGAAGGCCACGACGCCGCCGAGGCCGGTCGCGAGCAGGGCCGCCTCGACGCCGATGCGTTCGCTCCGGGCACCCCGTGCCTCGAGGCCCTGATGGCCCAACTCGCCGAGATGGGCTTCGACCCCGAGGTCGAGGGTGATGCCGCCGGAGTCACCGTCGGTTTCACCCACTGCCCGTTCCGCGAGTTGGCCGAGGCCAACCCCGATCTCGTCTGTGGCCTGCACCGGGGCATGGTCGAGGGCCTCGTCGACCGCCTCGGCGACGACGAGGTGGCCGAGTTCCACTCGCTCGTGCACCGCTCACCCTGCCAGGTCGAGCTCGTCGGCACGTCCTCTGCTTCCCAACCAACCACCGTCGATAGGATGGATACATGAGCATCTCCGAAGACCTCGCCCAGGGCACCGACACCACCTCGGCCGTCATGGTCGTCACCGACAGCGCCGCGGCCAAGGTGAAAGAGCTGATCACCGCCGAGGGTGACGACACCCTGGCCCTTCGCGTCGCCGTTCGCCCGGGCGGCTGCTCCGGCTTCAGCTACGAGATGTTCTTCGACTCCGACATCGCCGACGACGACCACATCGACACCCATGGCGGCATCAAGGTCGTGGTCGACCCGTCGAGCGCCCAGCTCCTGCGCGGCGCCCAACTGAACTACAAGGACGGCCTCCAGGACGCGGGCTTCGCGATCGACAACCCCAACGCACAGCGCAGCTGCGGCTGCGGCCAGTCCTTCAGCTGACCGCAGCGCCCCGCGCACGCGGCGACGGTCGCCGCCGCTTCCGCATCGTCACCGAGGACACACGGTTCGAGGCGCACCTGCGGCCCGGCCCGCCCGGTGGCGTCCAGATCTCGGGTGTCACCGGCGAGTTCTCGGCGGTCGAGGGCGCCGACGGGCTGTTCGACCTGTCCCACCCGGTGGACGGCTCGTTCAGCCTGCGGGTCGACGAGCTCGACCTCGGCAATCGCCTGCTCACCTTCGGTGTGCGGCAGTGGCTGGGCAGCCGGCCGGTGCGGGGTCGCCTGGGCGAGGCCAGCCCGCTCGACGACGGCACCTACCGCATGTCGTTGCTGATGGAGCTCCGCGGCCACACCCACGTGCTCTCGGGCCACGGCCACGTCGACCCTCCCGAGGGCGGACGCTCGGTGCTCCACGGTGGGATGACGGTGCGGCCGGCCGACATCGGCCTGCACGTGCCCGGCTTCCTCGTGCCCACCACCGACCTGACGTGGGCCATCGTCCTCGAGCTGCTCAGCGACTGACCGCGAGCCGGATGGCGAGGGGGCTGCGAGGGACGGGGGCTCCGAGGGCCTGATCAGGTGGACCCGATCAGGTGGTCAGCGCGTCGAGGTACTCGGCCACTTCGCTCTCGTCGAAGATGGTGTCGAGCCGGGCCGCGATCGTGCCGTCGGGCCTGGCGAGGAAGAGCACGGGCTCGTAGGTGAGCCCGTAGGCCTCGATGATGGGGGCGAGGTCGGCCTCGGCGATGTTGTCCACGGCCTCGGGGTTCTTGTACACCTCGGCGTGCACCATGGCCACGTCGGGGAACGCTTCTTCCTGGCCGAGCAGGACGTCGAGCACGGGGCCGCAGATCTGGGTCTGGCAGAACTCGGGCGTGGCGATGATCAGGGCGACCGGCTGGTCGGTGGCGAGCGCGTCGGTGAGCGTGACCTCGTGCAGGTCGCAGTCGGGGTCGCGGGTGCAGATCGGGTCGACGCCCCGGGCGTCCGCGGTCGTGGGTGTCTCCGACGGCGGCAGTGGGTCGCCCGGCTGGGGTACCTGAACGGCGCTGGGCTCGGCCACCTGGAAGACGCGGGGCTCGAGCTGCTCGCCGTTGATGGCTGTCGTCACCTGGTAGTCGCCGGCGGCGGGGAACTCGAAGAGCAGCGGGAAGTACGGCGTGGGGATGCCCTTGTCCCGACGGGCCACGGCGACGGGATCGCCGATCGAGGTGCCGTCGGCCGCCTGCACCTGGAAGTCGAGGGAGGCGGGCACCGTGTCGAGCGGCGCACCGTCGGCGTCAGCCAGGGTGAACGGCAGGCGCTGCTCGGAGCCCGTGACGAGCAGGCCCTGGGGCGGAAAGATCGCGAGCAGGTTCAGGGCGCTCGCCTCGGTGGTGTCGCTCCCGGTGCCGGTGGTGTCGCTGCCTTCGCCGCTGCCGCTGTCGTCGCTGCTGCTGCAGGCGGCGAGCACGACCAGGCCCGCCGCACCGGCGGCACCGGCGAGCAGGGATCGGCGCGACAGGGTTTTGGGCGACAGGGTTTTGGGCGAGAGAGTGATGGGCGACAGGGTGATGGGTGGGACGGCCATGTCCCGAATCTACTGTGGGCGCTGTGACCCTCTCGTTCAGCGTTGACGGCCGGGAGGTCACGGTCACCGATGACGGGGCCTCGTTGCTCGAGGTGCTGCGCGACCGCTTGGGGCTGCGGTCGGCCAAGGACGGGTGCAGCCCCCAGGGCCAGTGCGGTTGTTGCACGGTGCTCGTCGACGGTTCGCCCCGGGTCTCGTGCGTCACGCCCGCCCGGCGCGTGGCCGGACGGAGCGTCGTCACCCTCGACGGCCTGCCCGACGACGAGCGGGCGCGGTGGGGCGAGGCCTTCTGCGCCACCGGTGCGAGTCAGTGCGGCTTCTGCACGCCGGGCATCATCGTGCGGCTCTCGGGCCTGCGGGCCAAAGGGGTGGGCCCCGACGACGACGCGGCCGTCGAGCGTGCCCTGGCCGCCCACCTCTGCCGTTGCACCGGGTGGCGCACCATCATCGACGCGTATGCCGCCATGGGCGCCGACGGCGCGCCCGAAGGGAAGGCCGGGCCGGGGCGCGATCTCGACGCGGCGAGTCGTCGGGCCACCATCGAGGGCCACGCTCCGCAGCGGGTGGCGCCCGACGTGGCCCTGGGGCGCGCAGGCTTCGCCGACGACGGCGCGCCACCGGACGCGTTGGTGGCGCTGCTGACCCCGGCCGGCGACTGGGTGGTGGGCGAGACCCTCACCGAGGCCCGGGCGCTGTCCGGCACGCACCAGGGCCGGCGAACCACCGCGGGGCTGCGGCACCCCGTCGACGTCCCGCCGGGCGACTGGGCGGTGACGCTGCAGACCACCTGGGTCGAGCCCGCCTACCTCGAGACCGACGCCTCGTGGTGCGCTCCCGGCGGGGTGCCCGCCAGCCGCCTCGCCAACGGTGGCGCCTTCGGGGGCAAGGCGGGGTCCGATCTGGGGCGGGTGGCCCGCCGTCTCGCCGACGAGCACGGGCGCCCGGTGAGGGTGCTCCTGTCTCGCGAGGACACCGTCCGCCTTGGCGCGAAGCGACCGCCTGTGGCCGGCGGGGTCGACGCGTCGGGCTCGGGCATTCTGCGTGTGGCCCGCGCCGTGGGCATCGAGGCCGTCGTGGCGTCGGTGGCACCGGGCCTGGCCGTCGAGCAGGTGGACGTGCCCGGCCCCCCCACGGGGCTGGGCCTGCGGGCCGCGGGGTGGGCTGAAGCGGCCGTCCTCGTGGCTGCGGCGACGGGTGCCACCGAGATCCGTTCGCCCCGCGGTGCGGTCGCCGAGGCCGAGGTCGCCGGTGGCGGGCTCCGCGTGCGGGTCTCGTGCGGCGACCCGCTCGACCCCGTCGTGCTCCGGTCGTACTGCATCGGTGCCGCCCACATGGCGCTCGGGTGGGTCACGTCCGAGGGGCTCGCGGTCGACGACGCCGGCGAGGTGCACGACCTCACCATCCGCTCGTTCGGCGTGCTGCGGGCCGCCGACACGCCCCCCGTCGAGATCGAGATCGACGACGGCGACGGCGAGCCGGTCAGCGGCTCCGACGCGGTGTTCGCCGCCGTCGCCCTCGCCGTCTGGCGAGACCAGCGCCTCGCTCCCGCCTGGCCCACCCTCGTCCGTTTCCCCGCATGAGCACCCGCCTGAGCACCCGGCGATCGCCGGGCATTCGGGCGCGAAGCTGCGGCGGCGGTGCGGTTACCCTCTCCTCATGACGAGACCGGTGGGGCCGTACACGCCGATCGTGCGTGCGGGCGACTGGTTGATCACCTCGGGCCAGATCGGGTTGCGAGACGGTCAGATCGTGACCGGCGGCGTCGACGGCGAGTTGCGCCAGGCCATGGCCAACCTCGAGGCGCTCCTGGCGGGCGAGGGGGCGTCGCTCGCCGACGTGGTGAAGACCACCGTCTTCCTCCGTCACATGTCGGACTACCTCCCCATGAACGATTCCTACATCGACTGCTTCGGCGACCTCCGCCCGGCGCGCTCCGCGGTCGGCGTGGCCGAGCTGCCCCTCGGGGCACTGGTCGAGATCGAGGCCTGGGCCTACGTGCCCTCGCCCCCGGTCACCGCCGATCGGTAGGATCCGGCCATGCCTGGACCAGCGCTCATCGTGATCGCCCTCGTGCTCGTCATCCCCGTCGTCACCCTCATCGGGGGTGCCGTGATGGCCGTCGGGCTCGGCTGGTTGCTCAAGACCGACGTCGACCAGACCCACGAGGGCAGCGAGCTGCTCGAGCTCAATACCTGAGATCGTGCGCACGTTGTCCCCAGGGGCGCTACGGTGTAATTGCAAATAGCAACTAGCAGGGACGTCCGACCACTCAGTAGGCCGACCCCGCAACACTGAAAGGGGATCGGTTTGCCAACCGGTACCGTAAAATGGTTCAACGCTGAGAAGGGCTACGGATTCATCTCCCGCGAGAGCGGCCCCGATGTCTTCGTTCACTTCTCCGCCATCCAAGGGTCGGGTTACCGATCCCTCGACGAAGGCCAAGCGGTCGAGTTCGAGGTGACTGCCGGTCCGAAGGGTGAGCAGGCGCAAGACGTCCGCATGATCTGAACAAGACCACGTAGCCGTTCGTGTGAATGCCCCCCGAAAGGGGGGCATTCACCGTTTTCGGCAGCGGTACCCGCCTACTCGGACCGCAGGATCTGGGCGGGACGGGTGCGTGCGGCAGCGCGGGCGGGCAGCGCGGCGATCAGGTTGGCCGCGACGAGTGTGCCCACGACGACCAGGGCGAGCAGGGCCGTCGGCACTACCGGATCGGTGGTGCTGCCGATCGAGCCCGTCAACAGCCGCCACACGGCGCGGCCGGCGGCGACGCCGAGCGGGACGCCGACCACGAGCGCCAGCAGGGCAAACGTCGTCGCCTGCCACGCCACGGTTGCCGCGAGCTGACGCCGGCGGAAGCCGATCGCGGCGTAGGTGGCCAGGTCTCGGCGCCGGCGCCGGATCGAGGTCACGAGGACGTTGGCCAGGGTGCCCAGGCCGAGCAGTCCGAGGAGCGCGGCCAGCAGTCTCGGCAGGCGTTGGACGCGGCGGAGGTTCTCGACATCGGGCGCGAAGCTGAACCGGCTGGAGTCACCCAGGTCCGCGGTCACCGATGCCTCGCCCTCCGCTGTCGAGGTGCCCTCGGTGAAGTCCACGAGGAACGTGTTGGGCACCCATTGCTCATCCGGCCCGTAGACCGCCGCCAGGCCCTCACCGGTCATCACCGCGCCACGCCCGAGGGTCAGCTGGGTATCGAGCCCGGCCGGCAGTACGAGCGTGCCCACGATCCGGGCCTCGACCCCGGGCGCGCCGGGCGCGGCGGAAAGGGTGACCCGGTCACCGATCTCCTTGCCGATCGCGTCGAGGGTCTGGACGCCCACGGCGACCTCGTCGACGGCGTCGGGCAGGCGCCCCTCGATGGCCGGTGGTCGCACCGAGCGGTCGCCCCGGCCGAACGCCGCGGCATAGGAGTCCTCGCTGTCGATGACGATCGTCCCCGAGCTGAAGCCGATGAAGCCGTCGACCTGCTCGTTCGCACGAAGGCGCGCGGTGGTGGCGGCCACGGCGTCGCGGTTGCTGAGGTTGCCGATGGCTGTGTCCCAGGTCCAGCCCTGCAACGCGGGCGTGCCGATCAGCCGGTCGAGGCTGGCGGTGAGCACCAGTGTGGCCGTGAGCGCGAGCACGCCGACCGCCACCGCGATCGTCGCGCCGAGGACCGGAACGGAGGTCTGTCCCCGTCCGCGCTCGACGGCCATGCGGGCACCGGTCTCGACCGTGATGGGGAGGCCGGCGGCTGCGGCCAGTCTGCTCACGGGGGACGCGCGCTCCCGACCCGTGGGACGGTTCGTCGTCGGGAGGGCGGCGGCCCGCCACCCCGCAACGGCGACGCGACTCATGACCGCGATCGCCAACAGGAGCGCGCCCCACCCCACGACGGCTGGGTCGACGTCGATCCCCGGCGTGCGCTCGGCTCGGCGGGCGACCCCGATCGGGAAGGCCGTGGATGTGGCGATCGCGATCGCCGTCGCTCCGAGCGCGCCGGCCAGGCCGACGACCAACGCTCGTGCCATAGGCACGGTGGCGCGCTCGCGCCGGCGCATTCCGGCGCTCGACAGGGCCTCGTTGTCGTCGAGGTCGAGCGACGCCCGGCGGCCGAGAGCCTGACCGACCAGGGCGGCGGCGCTGACAAGGGTGACGAGGGCGAAGGCGAGGAGGGCCTTCGTCTCGAAGTCGATCGCCCGCTCGACCGATCCGACCAGCTCCGACGCCTGGTTGCCCTGCTCGACGCTGACACCCGGTCCGCCGAGGTCGATAAGGGCCTCGGTCAGCTGCTCGCGCTGACCGGGACGGGAGCGGCCCTCGACGCCGACGCCGAAGGTGGCCAACTGCCCCTCGAACCGCTCGACGAACGCGGGGCCGAGGGCCAGGAACCAGCTGTCGGAACCGAGGCGCTTCCGGGCCGCCTGGTCCAGGCTCAGGTCGACCGGGCTTCGCACGATGCCCGTGACCGTCATCGTCACCGGCTCGCCGTCCGTGTCGACCGCCGTCTCCCCGGATGTGACGGCGTCGAGCAGTGCCGGCGAGATGGTGCGGAGGTCGAGGGTGCCGCCTGCATCGAGCGCGGCCGCCTCGGCCAGCGCCTCGTTGACCACGACCTCGTCCTCACGGTCGAAATCGGGCAGGCGGCCCTCGACCAGGATCGGCCGGGCGATCTCGGTGAGGTACGGGCCGTCGATGACCGCGTTCGAGAAGGTGGCGACCCATTCGCCGTCTACTCGCAGGCTCACGACCACCGGCCGACCGGCACGGACCACCTGCCACTCCGGCAGAGCGACGAGGTCGTCGACGAGCTGTCGCTCCTCGTCCGCAGGTAGGGATCCGGCGTAGCTGAACACCGAGATGTCGGACGCGTTGTTGTACTCGAGGAAGTCGGGGAGCGCGGCCCGTCCTCGGAGCGCTCCGGCCACCGCGGCGAGGACGATGCCGCCGGTGACCGCGACGACGAGGGTGAGCAGGATCGTGGTGGTGACCGTTCGGCGCAGCTCGGCGCGTGCCCGGTACCAGACGGCGCCCACTATTCGGACCGCAGGATCTGGGCGGGGCGGGTGCGTGCGGCGGCGCGGGCGGGCAGGGCGGCGATCAGGTTGGCCGCGACGAGTGTGCCCACGACGACCAGGGCGAGCAGGGCCGTCGGCACTACCGGATCGGTGGTGCTGCCGATCGAGTTCGCGACGAGTGTCCACACGGTGCGGCCGGCGGCGAGGCCGAGGGGGATGCCGACCACCAGCGCCAGCAGGGCGAAGGTCGTCGCCTGCCACGCCACGGTTGCCGCGAGCTGACGCCGGCGGAAGCCGATCGCGGCGTAGGTAGCGAGGTCGCGGCGCCGCCTCCGGACCGAGGTGACCAGCACGTTGGCCAGTGTCCCCAGGGCGAGCAGGCCGACGAGCAGGGCCAGCACCCGCGGCATCCGCTGCACGCGCTGCAGGTTGGTGACGTCGCTGGCCGGCCGCGGTCCGGGCGACCCGTCACCGAAGGCGGGCCGGAGCGAGTCGGCGGCCTGCGCCGGGGTCACTTCGTCGGCGAAGCGGACGAGGAACTCCTGGGGGATGACAGCCTCGGGGCCACCGCCGACGGTGGCGCGGGCTCCCGCGAGCGTCACGACGGCACCCCGTCCCAGGCTGAGCTCCGTGTCCAGGCCGGCGGGAAGCACGACCGTGCCCACGATGCGGAACTCGCGAGGGCCCCCTGGGGTGCCGGGAACCTGGGCTGTGACCGTGTCGCCGATGCCTTTGTCGAGCGCGGCAAGTGTCTGCGTGCCAACCGCCGTCTCGTCGTCCGACCCGGGCAGTCGGCCGTCGATCACGGGAGGCCCGAGGGCGGGGTCGCCGGGACCCAGGACCAGCGAGTAGACCTCGTGGCCGTCGATCTGGACCGGCGACGCCGTGTACCCGTTGAACGAGGCGATGTCGGGGTTGGCCCGCAGCGCCTGGGCTCCGGCCCGGACCTCGGCGGTGCTGTTGAAGTTGCCCACGACCGAGTCCCAGTTCCAGCCCTGTTCGACCGGTGTCGTCACCAGGTGGTCGAGGCTCGAGGCGAAGACCAGGACGCCACACAGGACGAGCACGCCGGCAGTGGTGGCCACCAGCGCACCCACGACGGGTACCGCGGTGCGACCGCGGCCCCGCTCGAGGGCCAGGCGGACGCCCGCGGTGACGCTCACCGGCGCCCCGGCGCGTGCGGCGACCGCGCTGAGCGAGGTGGCCGCACGCTCACTCCGGGGGCGGTCGGCACGGGCGCGTCCGTCCCCGGTGAGTCGCCAGGCGTCGATGGCGGCCCAGCCGAGGACGAAGACGAGCAGCGCGGCGGCCCCGACGCCGAGGGTCAGGCGATCGACCCGGACACCGGGATCGAGCGTCGCCTGGCGGGCCAGGCCGATCGGGAAGACCGGTGACAGCGCAGTGGCCAGCATCACCGCGCCGATCGCTCCTCCGGCCGCGACGATCGCCGAGCGGACCAGTGGCACGGCCACCCGGTGGCGGCGGTCGACGCCCAGGCTGCGCGAGGCCTCGTCGTCGTCGAGGTCGCCGAAGACCTGTCGCCCGATGGCCTGGCCCACGAAGGCCGCCCCGGCGATCGCGGCGATGAGCGCGAACAACCGGAGTGCGTTCGCCTCGAAGTCGATGCCCCGACCGATCGAGCTGACCAGCTCGGCTGACTCGTTCGTCGATCGGAGGGCCAGGTCGTCGCGCCCGAGGGCGCTGATGGCGTCGGCCAGGTCGTCCTGGCGTCCGGGCGTCACCCGACCGGCGACGCCGAAGCCGAAGTTCGCCAACCGGTCGCCGAAGCGCCGGACGAAAGCCGGGCCGACGCCGACGTACCACGAGTCACTGCCCAGGTCCTCGGCCTGCTGCGAAAGTGACGTCCGCAGGTCCGCCGGCCGGCGGATGACGCCGGCCACCGTCATCGTCAGGTCCTCACCGTCGGGATCGCGGCTGGCCTGGCCACTCGTCATGGCGGGTAGCCCCGCGGGGGTGAACGTGCGGAGGGCGAACGTGTCACCCGCGTGAAGCCCGAGGTCCCTGGCGAAGTCCTCGTTCACCGCCACCTCCGCGGCCCGGGTGGGGCCGGGGAGCCGGCCCTCGACGACGAGCGGCCGCTCCTGGTCGACATGGGGGCGGCCGTCGACGTAGGCCGAGGGCACCACCGCCACCCAGTGGTCGCCGTCGCGGACGCTCACGACGACGGCGCCGACCTGCTCGCTGACCTCCCAGTCCGGCAGGGCACGCACCTGGTCGAGGACCTGTTGCAGATCGGGTGAGGGATCGGCGAAGACCAGGGTGTCGTAGGCGCGGTTGTAGGCCACGAAGTCGGGCAGCGCCTCGCGCATCCGGGCGGCCCCGGCGACCGATGCCAGCACGACGCCGGCGGGCAGAGCGACCACGGCGATCAGCACCAGGGTGCCGGCGAGGCGTTGACGCAGGATCGCCCGAGCCCGGTACCAGACGGCTCCCATGCTCCGATCGTCGCACGGCGACAGGGCTTGCTGAAGGGCGCAGGCAGGCATCTCGCTGGTGGTGCTGGCACCACCACTGCTTTGCGCCGACTACGTCGGAGCGCCTTCGGCATCCGGTTCGGTGGGTGCTCGCTGCTTCGCTCCGCTGCGCAGCGTGGGTTCCGGCGGAGCGCCTTCGGCATCCGGGGGAGCGCCTACGGTGGCGCCGTGTCCAAGCGCACCCGCTCGATCGTGTCGATGATCGTCGTGGTGGTTGCCGTCGCGGCCTGGAACACCTGGGTGCGCGACGACGGCGGGACCGACGCCTCGACCACCACCAGCACGGGCGTCGAACCCGCGGTGACGACGACCGTCGAGACCGTCGGTACCACCGGGACCCCGCCCGTCACCGCTCGCGCCGACAACGCCCCGGACGGGCCCACCGTCGAGACCGCTCGACCGGTCTCCGACCTGCCCGTCGCGTCGATCGAGGGCCTGCCCGTAGAAGCGGCCGAGACCCTGGCCCTGATCGAGGGTGGCGGGCCGTACCCCTACGACCAGGACGACGGGGTCTTCGGGAACCGCGAGGGCCTGCTGCCCGACCAGTACGACGGCTACTACCGGGAGTACACGGTCGAGACGCCGGGGTCGGACGATCGCGGCGCGCGGCGGTTCATCGTGGGCGCCGATGGCGACGTCTACTACACGAGCGACCACTACGAGTCGTTCGTCGAAGTCACCGATGCCCACCTCTGACGGCGGGCTCGTCGACGCGGTGCTTGACGGCTCGGTCTCCAGTGGCGTGTATCCGCTCCACGACCCGGTCTCGACCGACGAACTCGTCGAGCGCGCCGGGGCCCAGGGCTGGGTCGCGCTGGCCGCCGACGCCGCCAACGGAAAGGTGACCGTGCTCGAAGGGCTCGCGGCGGCGGGCCGCTTCCCGGCCTGGTTCGGCCGGAACTGGGATGCGCTCAGCGACTGCCTCGTCGACCTGTCGTGGCTCCCGCCGGCCGAGGGTTACCTCGTGCTGATCGATGGTTGGGGCAGGCTCACCGCTGAGGCGCCGGCCGACGCCGCCACCCTGCGGGCCGTTCTCGCGCACGCGTCCGCCGAGTGGTCGGATCGTGGCACCCCCTTCGTCGCCCTCACCCGCTGACCCCCACCCGAACCCACCCGAACCCACCCGAACCCGAGGCAATAGCGGTCGGAATCCGACCGCTATTGCCTCGAGAATGCGGGGCTTGCCAGATGGTGAGGTGACGCTTACCCGAAGGCCAGTGAGATACATCGGGGGGCGATCGATCGGGGTGTCGGCGTCGCGGACGATGCGGTCATGCGCCAGCAACGACCTGCCCCGACCCCCGACCCCCGACCCCCGACCCCCGACCCCCGACCCCCGACCCCCGACCCCCGACCCCCGACCCCCGACCCCCGACCCCCGACCCCCGACCCCCGACCCCCG
>JAYRVH010000022.1:0-122217 GCA_041918615.1 Acidimicrobiales bacterium | reverse complement strand
GCTCGGGCCACCGCTCCGCTCATGCCCATCCGCTCTTGGCGACTGCGTCGCCGGGCCGCTCGGGCCACCGCTCCGCTCATGCCCATCCGCTCCTGGCGACTGCGTCGCCGGGCCGCTCGGGCCACCGCTCCGCTCATGCCCCGTCGGCGTCGAACGTGGGCGTGATGCCCTCGGTCTCGGCCTTGGCGAGCAGCCGAGTGTGCTCGTCGTCGTCGACCGTCTCGGCCTCGTCGATCAGCATGACCGGGATGTCGTCACGGATCGCGTAGCGCCGATGGAGTCGCGGGTTGTACAGCGCGTCCTCGTCCTCGAAGTACAGGAGCGGGCCCTTGTCCTCAGGGCAGGCGAGGATGTCGAGCAGTTGCCGGTCGAGTGCCATCAGTCTTCCGTTCGGTGGGAGAGGCTCGAGGCAGCCGCCTCGATCACATCGTTGACCTCGTCCACGTGGCGGGCACACGCCGCCTCGTCCGCCGCTTCGAGGTTGAGCCGCAAGAGCGGCTCGGTGTTGCTCGGACGCAGGTTGAACCACCAGCCCCCGAGGTCGACGGTCAGACCATCCAGCCGATCCTGCGACTGGTCGGCGAAGGCATCGGCCACGAGGTCGATGATTGCCCGGGGGTCGGGGACCTCCTGGTTCAGCTCGCCCGATGCCGCGTACCGCTCGAAGGGCGTGCGCAACTCGCTCAGGGGCACCCCCGCCTGCGACAGCTGCTCGAGCACCACCAGCGCGGCGATCAGGCCCGAGTCGGCCCGGTAGTTCTCCCGGAAGTAGTAGTGGCCCGAGTGCTCGCCGCCGAACACGGCGCCGGTATCGGCCATCAACGCCTTGATGAACGAGTGACCCACCCGGCTGCGCACCGGGGTCCCGCCACCCTCGCGGATGACCTCGGGCACCGCCTTCGAGCAGATGAGGTTGTGGATCACCGTCGAGCCCGGCTGCTTTGCCAGGATGCCGCTGGCCACCAGGGCCGTGGTGAGCGACCCCGACAGCAGGTTGGCCTTCTCGTCGACCAGGAACACCCGGTCGGCGTCGCCGTCGAAGGCCAGGCCGATGTCGGCGCCGGTCGCGAGCACCCTCGCCCGCAGGTCGGCCTGGTTCTCGGGTTGGATGGGGTCGGCGGGGTGGTTCGGGAAGGTGCCGTCCAGCTCGCCATACAGCAGGTCCAGCTCGAAGGGCAGGCCCGCGAACACCGCGGGGACCACCAGGCCGCCCATGCCGTTGGCGGTGTCGGCCACGACCTTGAGGGGCTTCAGGGCATCACGGTCGACGAACGAGTGGACGTGGGCGGCGAAGTCGTCGAGCACGTCGATGCTGGTGGCCTCGCCCGGCGTGGTCCCCGCCACCGGCACCCCCGCCGCGGCAGCTGCCTTGATCTCGCGCAGGCCGGTCTCCTCGCCCACCGGGCGGGCACCGGACAGGCACATCTTGATGCCGTTGTAGGCCGCCGGGTTGTGCGAGGCGGTGAAGACCGCGGCGGGTGCATCCTCGCGCCCGGAGGCGAAGTAGAGCATGTCGGTGGAACACAGGCCGAGGTCGACCACGTCGACGCCCTGCGCGCGCACGCCGCGAGCGAACGCCGCCGCGAGCTGGACTCCCGAGGGCCGCATGTCGCGGCCCACGAGCACCCGTGGCGACCCCATGTCGGCGGTCGCGAACCGGGCGAAGGCGGCACCGATGGCTTCGCACAACTCGGCATCGAGCTGGTCGGGCACGGTCCCGCGGATGTCGTAGGCCTTGAAGACCGCATCAATCTGTGCCATGAGCTAGAGCACACTACATTGGCCCCCCGGCTCCGGAGCGCCAAGGGCCGTCGATCGGGCCTCAGTTGACCGGGAGTGCTCGCCCATCCGGTGGCGAAGCGCCGCTCTCGTACCGTCCCTGCCTGCCCCACCGCCGGACACGTTGGAGGTCGCGGACCAGGACGACGGCGTCGCGGGCGACCCGAACGGTGGACCGTGAGGAGTTGGCCACCGATACCGGGACCTCGGTGAGCGAGAGCCGGTACCGCTCGGCGAGATGGAAGAGCTCGACATCGAACGCGAAGCCGTCGACCATGCCCCGACCGAACAGGAGCCTCGCGACGTCGCCGCGAAAGGCCTTGAGGCCGCACTGGGTGTCGCGGTACTGACCGAGGAGCACGGCCTGGGTCAAGAGGTTGATGGCCCGCCCGCCCACTTCTCGCAGCCGGCCCGCCCGCACCAGCGTCGTGGTGTCGTCATGGCGGCGGCTGCCCACGACGACATCCCACCCGTCCTCGACCTCGGCGAGGAGCCGGAGCAACTGGTCCGGTGAGTACGCCAGGTCGGCGTCGGTGAAGGCAATGGCGCGCCCGTGGGCAGCGAGCACCCCGCGACGCACGGCCGCCCCCTTGCCCCGATTCACCGGCTGCTCCAGGACGAGGTCGGCCCCGGCCGCACGCGCGGACTCGGCGGTCCCGTCGCCCGACCCGTCATCGACGATCACGATCTCGAGGCCGCCGTCCTCGGCCACCGAGGCCAGCGCCCGGCGCAGCGACCCGACCGTGGCACCGATGCCGTCGCGCTCCCGGAAGGCCGGGATCACCACGCTGAAGCGAACGTCGCCGACGGGGTCGGCACGGCCGACCCGCCGGTCCTGGTCCCCGCGGACGACACGGAACAGCAGACGCCGCTCCCCGGCGAGCCGCGCCGCGCCCGCGATCGCGACCGCGGGCAGCTTGACGAGGAGGAGCCCCGCCACCGTCGTCGGACCGGTCATCGCAGCGAGGGCGAGCACCAGTGCCACGTCGACGGCGGCGCCGATCACGGCGATGCGCGCGAAGGCGGAGGGCCGGTCGACCCATCGCTCGTACGGGTCGCCCGGCGTGAGCGTGGCGCGGTGGAGGCCGAAGGACGCCCACGCGGCGAGGCCCAGAGCAACGAGGTCGGCCGGGACGAGCGGCCACCCACCCACTTGTCGCAGGAGGACGAAGATGCCGACGTCCGCGAGCGTCGACAGCCCGCCGACGGCGGCGAGGCGGCGGAGCCCGTGGCTCACGGGTCGACGGCGCCGACCTGTGCGGCCTCTTCGGGACCGGCGCGAACGGCGACGACCAGACCGTCGCCGTCGCCGTCGCCGTCGCCGTCGCCCTCGCCCTCGCCCTCGGAGGGGCCCGTCCGGGAACGCGCGCCGTCCTCCGGATCGGGTGACGGCGGGCCCGTCTCGACGCTGACGGCCGTGCGAAGCGGCACCCGGAGGGGGGGCACCCGGGCCAGCCAGACCAGGCCGATCAGTCCGGCGAGGGTGAGCAACCAGGCCAGGTAGTCCACGTTCGTGTAGCCGTAGTGCAGCTCGACGTGGCGACCGGTGGGGACCACCACCATGAGGTTCGGTGCCACCCGGTAGGGGCCGTCCGCACCGGACGCCTGCCAGTTCGGGAAGTAGCTCGCCTTGACGAGCACGGGCGAGCCCACCTGATCCACATCGAAGGAGATCGAGTCGTCGTCACTCGAGATGGCGGTGACCTCAGCTGGATCGACCGGAACCTGGAGCGGCGTCTCACCGGGCACGACCCTCGGCCAGGCAGCCGGCCCGCTGGAGGCGAGGGCGACGTCCCATTGGGCGTTGTCCTGGTACCAGGCGATCGAGGGAGCGAGCCACGATCGGCCGTCGTCGGTCACGCCCTCGAGCACGGCCGGCTCGTTGCTGAGGGGTATGACCAGCTCCGAGTCGGCGACCTCGTAGACGTGCCACGGCCCGGAGGTGGCCAGTGGCGTGAGGTCCGGATGCCCGTCGGCCTCGGTCACCGCCTTCTCGGAGAAGGCCAGGTAGTAGCGGACACCCATGAGCTGGAGATGACGAAGGCCCGCATCGAGGTCGAAGTCCCGGTAGGGAAGGTCGCGCTGCGCACGCGACGGCGCCACCGAGAGCTCCGACTGGTTGAGGAAGTGGTACGGGGTCGTGGCCGACGCCTCGAAGTACAGGCCCTCCATCGAGCCGATGCACCCGTCGGTCCAGTGCGGCAGCAGCATCAGGGCCATCGGCGTGCCGTACCGGTCGAGCTCGCGCTCGTACTCCCACATGGCCCGCCCGCAGCCGTTCTCGTCACCGATTCGGGCCATGGTCTGCATCAGGGCGTAGTACTCGGTGTACCCCCCGCCGCTCGCGTTGGCCTTCTTCTGTTCGTACCCCGAGTAGTTCCAGCGGGCCCAACCGTCCACGAAGCTGCGATCGGCGGTGTGGAGGCCGAACCAACGGTAGACGCCGTCAGCACCGGTGTGGCCGAGCGGAAGGGCGTGCAGCGGGAGGGCGACGAGCACGAGCACGACGCCGAGGCCGGCGACGGGCGTCAACAGCCGGACGCCTCGGACGCCGGCCTGACCGGCGGGGGCGAACAGGCGGGCGAGCAGCTTGCCCACCTCCGCGATGGCATACCCGCCGAGCAGGTAGAGGCAGAGGAAGTAGAACGGCAGGAGTCGGGCGTTCCACAGACGGCCCTGCGGCATGACCACGAAGGCGAGGGCGAACACGCCGGCGCTGAGCACCAGCCATATCCCCGCACGGCTCCGTCGGACGACGGCCAGCACCGCCCCGACGATCGGGAACACGAACAGCCAGCGGTTGTCGTGGGGGACGAGGTTGACCCAGTAGTCGGTGAGCTTCTCCCAGCCCATGTCGTTGAGGTAGGCGCGCCTGGCGAAGAAGGGGAGCACCCAGAACGACGCCAAGAGGCCCGCCACCGGCAGCATGGTCACCAACCACCTGACCTGCATCCTCCCGAGCCGCAGGAGCAGCCAGAGCGCGGTGCCCGCCAGGGCGAAGAACGCCGGTATCAGGTGACAGAGGCCGCAGAGCGCCAGCAGGCCCGCGGCCCACGCCCGGTGTCGACCCGTCTCGAGCCCGCGAGCCACCACCCCGAGGTAGACGATGGCGATCGACAGGCTGATCGAGAAGGCGAACTCGCCCGCAAGGGTGGAGGCGATGTTGCCGCCGTAGATGGTGAAGCTCTGGTCGAAGAGGAACGGGACGGTGGCCACGGCGAGCATGGCGGGCGTCGGGAACCGCAGGCCGGACAGCCGGCCGAACGCCCACACGGCGATCGGCAGGGTGAGGACCCCGGACACCGTGATCAGCTTGAAGGCGACGCCGTAGGGCAGGAAGACGTCGAGGGCGAGGATCAGCAGCGACGGGATGACCATGTAGAACTGGTAGGCGGGAAAGCCCGCGTACCAGTCCGGGGTCCAACCGGTGAGGCGTCCGTGGGTGAGCAGGTGGTCGCGCAGGTACGCCGGTCCCCACACGTGGGCGCCCATGTCCCCACCCGCCGGCGTGGTGTTCGCCAGGATCAGGTCCGGCTGGAGGTGCGAGAGGGTGAACACGACGCACGCCGTCACCACACCGAGGGTGATCCAGCCCTCGGCGGGCATCGCCAGGAAACGGCGCCAGCGCGGGAGCGTCGCCGGCTCCGGGGTGTCGGCGATGGGCGCGGCCGCAGGGTCGGCTGGGTCGGCGACCGCGACGCGCTCGGCCTGGCTCGTGTCTGTCATGGCGCCACTCATCGTGGCACCCGCCGGGCGGCCCCGAGGGTCAGGTCTGCCGGGGCTCGACGCTCAGGTCGCTGAGGACACCATGCAGGTCGACGTCTCGACCGTCCGAGGTCCAGACCCGCTGATCGCACTCCGAGCACGAACGCATGGTCGCCTCGGTCCCGCCGAGGGTGATGGTGATCTCCACGACGGGGGCGTCGCAACGGGGGCAACGATGAGCAGGCACGGTACGGATCTCCAAGCGGGCGGGCCGTGACCAATCGGCGCGCGCCAGAACGACTTGAGGATGCAGGCGGCGCGTTCATCGATCGATCAGGAGGGTGGTCACGGCGACGGCGTTGAAGGCGATGTGGGCGAAGATGCCCGGGCCCAGACGGCCCGTCCGGACCGCGAGGAGCGCAAGGATCACGCCGACCGCGACCAGTGCCGGGAACTGGAGCGGCTCGAGGTGCACCGCGCCGAAGATCAGGGACGAGAGCGCGACGGCCCACGCTCTCCCCCATCGGTTCTCGAGGCTGCGAAGGAGGAGCCCGCGGAAGAAGAGCTCCTCCACGATCGGCGCACCGACCACGACGATCAGGATCAGGAGCACGACGCCGACGGGGCTGTCTGCCCGGTCGGTGAGTGCCCGAGCGCTTGCCGAGACGTCCCGTTCGCCGATGATCCAGAAGATCGGGACGTAGATCACCGGCACCACGATCAGCTGCGTGGCCACGCCGATCGCCATGCCGAGGGGCACGTCGAGCGCTCGGGCCCGCAGGCCGAAATCGGCGACCAGGCCGTTTCCCTTCCGGCTCGAGGCCACGATCGGCATCGTGAGGTAGCCGGCCCAGAGCGGCACCTGGAGCAGTGCGATCACGGTGAGGGGCAACTCGTCCGGCGGGGTGCCGACATGGCCGGTGAGCGAGAGGATGACCACCCCGACCACCACCGACGCGACGTTGCCGAGGAGCAGGCCGAGCCACGCGTCGCCGAGACCCCAGCGAACGGGCGGGCCGGCCGTCAACGTCGGTGAGGGTCGCATGGACGGCCGATCGTACCGGCGACGCCGGATGACCGAGGGTCGAGACGCCCCGACCGAGAGGGCCGGGTCAGGAGGCGCGTGCGGTGCGGAACATCGGCTCGACCACCGGTACACGAAGGTCGTGGAGCTCCCAGCCCTGCGGCGCCGACAACCGGTCGGCATGGCGCGCGCACAGGTCGTGGGCGGCCGGATGCACCTCGAAGGCGAGTGTCTCGAGCCAGACCGTCTTGGTGTGGTAGTCGAAGGCGAGTGTGGCCGTCGCCCGCTCGCTGCATCCGGGCCGGGCGCAAGATCGGTTCATGTCGGCCGAGAATAGGGCTCGAGGCCTCCGTGGCGGTGGATGCCGCGGCGCCTAGCATGGAACGTCATGAGTCCGAGGAACGAGGGCGGGTCCCGAGCGGCCCACCACAGCCAGGGGTGCAGCGCGTGAGCCCAGACCACCTGCCGCCCCCTCCCCCGCCCGTCCCGTCCGGCGGCAAGCGGCCGGGCCGTTCCGGTCGTTCCGATGCCGGGTGGCCGCGCTGGTCGTTGTGGGTGCTGCTCGGACTGGTCACCGCCTCGATCGTGGCCTCCAGCCTGCTGTCGACGAGCGAGGACAACTCGATCACCTACAACAAGTTCCTCGACCGCGTCGAGGCGGGCCAGGTCAAGAGCGTCGAGATCAACAACGACAACGCCCACATCAGGGGCGAGCGCACCGACGGCGCCGAGTTCACCACCGTCGGCCCACTGCAGGGCGGAATCCCCGAAGCAGATCTCACGCTGATGCGCGAGCAGGGCGTCTCGGTCGAGTTCAAGACTCCCCAGTCGAGCTTCCTCGCGACGGTCCTTCCACTGCTGCTCCCCGTCGCACTGCTCATCGGCTTCTTCTGGTGGATGCAGCGGCGGGCCCAGGGCCAGATGAGCGGCATCATGTCGATCGGCCGCTCAAAGGCCAAGACCTATTCCACCGAGCGGCCCGGGACCACCTTCGCCGACGTCGCCGGCTACGAGGGCGTGAAACAGGAGATCACCGAGGTCGTCGACTTCCTGAAGCATCCCGACCGTTTCAGCGAGATCGGTGCCCGCATCCCGAAGGGAGTGCTCCTGGTGGGTCCGCCGGGCACCGGCAAGACCCTCATCGCCCGCGCCGTCGCGGGCGAGGCGGGCGTTCCTTTCCTGTCGGTGACGGGCTCCGACTTCATGGAGATGTTCGTCGGCGTCGGCGCGAGCCGTGTCCGTGACCTCTTCCAGTCGGCCCGCAAGCTGGGACGCGCCATCATCTTCGTCGACGAGATCGACTCCATCGGCCGCAAGCGAGGAGCGGGCCTCGGCGGCGGCCACGACGAGCGTGAGCAGACCCTCAACCAGATGCTCTCCGAGATGGACGGCTTCGAGGCAACCGAAGGAATCGTGATGATGGCGGCCACCAACCGTCCCGACATCCTCGACTCCGCGCTCCTCCGTCCGGGCCGCTTCGACCGGCAGGTCACCGTGCCCCTTCCTGAGCTGAGTGACCGCCGGGCGATCCTCGAGGTGCACGTGAAGCACAAGCGCCTCGGCAAGGACATCGACCTCGACCTGGTCGCCCGCGGCACACCGGGGATGAGCGGAGCCGATCTGGCCAACCTGGTCAACGAGGCGGCCCTCTACGCCGTGCGCCACGGCTCCGACGCGATCGACGGGCCCAGCTTCGAGGCGGCCCGGGACCGCATCCTCATGGGCCAGCGGCGCGAGTCCATGGCGCTCTCCGACGACGAGAAGGAGGCGATCGCCTACCACGAGGCCGGCCATGCCGTGTGCGCCGCGGTGCTCCCCCACGCCGACCCCGTGCACAAGGTGACCATCCTGCCCACGGGCATGGCGCTCGGCGTCACCATGCAACTCCCGATCGAGGAACGCCACATCCATCGCCAGGACTTCATCGAGGACTCGCTCGTCGTCCGGATGGGAGGTCGCATCGCCGAGGAGCTCGTGTTCGGGCTCTACTCCACCGGGGCCAACAACGACCTCGTCGGGAGCACCGAGCTGGCGCGGAAGATGGTGCGCGAATGGGGCATGAGCAAACGGGTCGGGCCCATGGCGTGGGGCTCACAGGGTCAGGTCTTCCTCGGCGAGGACCTCATGCACACCCGCGACTACAGCGACGAGACCGCCCGGATCATCGACGAGGAGGTCGAGCAGATCCTGCGCTCGGGCGAGGAACGCTGCCGCCAGACGCTCATCGCTGAACGAAACGCACTCGACCTGGTGGCGCGGGCCCTGCTCGAGCACGAGACCATCGACGGCGACGAGGTGAATCGCCTCATCGCCCTCAGCCACGACCGCCCCGCGGCCGACGGCCCGGCGCGAGATCCGGAGACGGTCACCGCCGACGACTGATCAGGCGGGCCCACCTCCGGGCGGCGCGCTCCCGGGCGGCTCACACAGCTCGGCCAGACGGTCGGGCAGCTCGGTGCCCGCCGGTGGACCGACGAAGGATGCCCGGACCTCCCCCGCGGCGTCGACGATCACGACGGTGGGCACGGCATCGATGCCGTAACGCTCGTGCAGCTCGTGCGCCTCCTGCACCTCGACCTCCTGCACCGCGACGGCCTCGTCCGCCAGCGCCAGGGCCCCCTCGGCGGCGTTCCGGCACGACCGGCACGTTGCCGAGGTGAACACGACCACGAGCCAAGGAGCATCGGGGGCGACGAAGTCGGCTCGATCCACCCAGGAGGGCGCACTCCATGCCGAGCGGATCGGTTCGTCGGGCTGACGCCGCTGCAGGACGTAGGCAAGAGCGACGGCACCGAGCACGAGCAGTCCGGCGACGAGCAGGCGATCCACGGCGGTCAGCCCGGCGGTTTCGACAGGCTCCCGGCGACGGGCACGGCAATCGCCCCCGACACATCACCGTCGAAGACCAGTCTGCGCTCGACGACCACCGGCTGGTCAGCGGACACCACCAGTGACGTGCCGTCGGCGAGCCGATCGAGCGGCACCAGCAGCCGCCCGGCGCCGGGGACGGTGAGGTCGTCGACCCCGTCGACCGGGGAGAGCTCGCCGTCCTCGAGGGCCATGATGGCGACCGTCGCCGCCTGCGCCGACACCGGGTTCAGGATCGACACCGTCGCGGCGCCGCCGTCCACGGGGCCCGCGGCGAGAACGACCTCATCGGACAGCAGCGGCGAACCGAGGGTCAGGTCGACCCCGGCCAGGTCGCTGTCCGAACCACCCACGAGTTGGCGCTCGGCGACGATCGGCACGCCGTTCACCGATCTGACGATGCTCGCGTGGGTGAGCGAGCCCTCTCCTCCCCCTCTGGCCGAGGTGATGCGGGCCTCCTCGTTGAGCAGGATCTCCTCGAACCCCTCGGGCGGCACGGTGAGCTCGAACGGCTCGACCTCGCCGGACCGCGCGACGTCGTCGACCACGATCTCGAGATCGACCTCGGCGAGCGAGTCGGTGGGGTTGTACACGACCATCCGCTCCTCGACGCCGTTGCCCACGGCGCCGTCCGGGAAGTACCAGGTGTCGGACGGGACCGGCGCCCCGAGGGAGACCGTGAGGCCCTTCGGGCCCTCGGAGCCGTCGTAGCTCTGGATGCGGTCCACCACGAGCCGGCCCGAGCGGGCGACGACGCTGGCAGAGACGTGCTCCCGGCGGGTGACGACCTCACCCACGTCCCGTGCGATCACGGACTGGCCGGGGACGACCAGCCCCTCGAACTCCTGGGGGGTCCGAAGGTCCTGATCGGTGCGGAAGGAAACGTCGACGACGGCATCGTCGGGAAAGGGGTTGAAGAACACCAGCGTCTCGACCGCGTCCTTGGTCGTCGATCCGGCCGCGAAGTACCAGGTCGGCGACGCCGTGGGTGAGCAGGCGCTCACATCGGTGCCATCGGGGCCGCTGATCCGGTGCTCGACGACCGCCTCGCCACCGGCGAGCTCGACCAGGGCCGCAGCCTGGCCGTCCGCCACCTCGGCGATGTCGGCGACGCGGACCTCGATGGTCGACCGTGCGCCCACCGAGATCGCCTCGACCGGCCCAGACTCGCCCTCGGCGGTCGCGTCCCCGTAGACCGTGATGGTGCCGGCAAGGTCGGTGTCGCCGGGATTGGCCACGATCACGGTGTGGTCGGCGTCACCCTCCTCGCCGACCGTGCCGCCCGCGCAGTACCAGGTCGCCCCCAGCGCGGTGGCCGGCGCCGCCACGGGCAGGAGGCCCTGCTCTTCGAGGCTGCGGGTGGCGTCGCCACCTGCCTCGGTGGCGATCGTCTCGTCGCGGCTCCGGTCGACCACGACGGCGGCGATGAGCAGGGCAGGGATGACCAGGAGCGCGGGCCAGCGACCGGCAGTCATGTCTTCCGCTCTCGGCTTCGCCGAGCCGCTCGTTCTGCGTTCAGGCCACGCAGGCCGGGGTCCCCGCCCTCGTACCTCGGGCTCATGGGGCGTCCCTGCGGTGATCGACGTTCGCCACCTGGCCGCGGAAGAGCGCGAACAGCGCGAGCCCCCACAGACCGACCTGCACGAGGAGCAGGAGATAACGACTCGCCGGCGTGCGGAAGGTCAGGGTGGCCGGGCCGGAGGCGGCGATGCTGAAGGCGTTGGCCCACCCGAACGCCTCACGCCGCTCGGCCGACTCGCCACCCGACCGCAACTGCCAACGGGGCGATTCGGCGGCCGAGAGGTAGACCTCGTCGCCGGACTCGACGGGGCCGTTGTAGGTGGTGAACCCCTGCTGGTCGGGCAGCGCCACCTCGAGCCCGGCCAGGTCGGTGGCGACCGACTGGGCGAGCGCCGACCCCGTGCCCGCCCCCGCGTTCTCATCGGTGAGCATCGCCCGCGAAGGCGCCCAGGCGATGTTGCGGTACACGTCGAGCGCCGGGTTCACCTGAATCGCCTCGAGGTCGAGTTGCTCGTTGAGGGTACCGGTGAGGTGGGGGGGCACGGGTCGGGCCATGTCGCTGAAGGGCTCGGGTGCCAACTGTTGGACCACCACCACGTACTGGACGCCCATCGGCGCCAGCAGCCGGCCCAGGCGGTTGGTCTGCCGCGAGTCGGCGGCGTGCAGCGCGTCCCCCAGCAGCTGGGTCGCCCCGTGCGACGATCCCGCCCACAGGTTCGCGACGGTCGGTTCGCCGTCATCGGTGGTGGCGTACACGACACCGTCCTCGAGCTCCCAGCCGGACAGCGGCATGACCTCCGGATTGCCGAGCCACAGCACCCGGAAGGGCGCGACTTCGCTCTCGTCGTCGAGGAACGAGAGCGACGAGGAGAAGTCGCCCCGAGGCGCCGACCAGCGGCCGTTGAACATCGCGCCGAACACCGGGAGGACGGCGACGACGAGCGCGCCCCATGCCAGCACCGACGCGATCTGCCGCCACGAGAACGCCTTCGACTTGTCACGCTCGAACGCCGTGACCCCGAGCCCCGCGGCCAGGGCGAGCCCAGCCGCGGCCGGGGCGAGGAGGATCTCGCTCGACGACGGGCCGAACGGGAGCCAGCCGGCTTCGCTGACCCAGAGCAGCCCCCAGCACGCGAGCGCCATGGTCCATCCCCGGATGGCCCAGCCGAGTCGCCAGTCGCGTCCAAGCAGCAACGCCAGCGCGGCGACCACCAGGAACGCCAGACCGAACGGGGCCGCCCCGAGCGGGCCGCTCTCGAACCGGAGGAGGTGCGGAAGGTCGATCCCGCCGACAGACGCCGTGGCCTCGGCCCCGACCGCCGACCACTGGAAACGTGGGGGCAGCAGGTCGAGTGCCCACGGCAGTTGCAGGACGACACCGACCGCAGCGCCGCCGACGGCCACGCCGAGGATGCGCACGGCGCCCGCGGTGGTGCCGCTCAGCAGCCCACCGAGGACGAGGCCCACCGCCATGACCAGCACCACCGGGCCGGCCAGGGGAACCAGGCAGCTGATCACCGCGATGAGGACGCCCAGGGCGAGGACGTGGTGCCGACCCGACCGTGGGACGACCCCCTCGGTCGGCGTGTCGGAGTCGACGGCCTCCCCGGGTGCGGCCGCCTCGAAGGGCCCGTAGGGGGGGAGGCCGGAGCCTCGGGCGAGTCGGGCCAGGATCCAGGGTGCCGCGCCGTACATCACGAGACCCGCCCAGTGCCCCACGGCGATGGCGTTGTAGGCGACCGGAATCGCCACGTAGACGATCAGCGTGGTCAGCCGTGTCCACCGCGAGCGCGTGGGCGCGAGCATGCGCCACGCACCCAACGCACCCAACGGCAACATGCCGAGGATCAGCACCTTGCGGAGCAGCCCCATCGCCCCGAGGAACAGATAGCCGGCCCCCCCGAGCAGCCCGAGGCCGGTCGGGGCGGGTGCCACAGAGCCCAACCCCGCGGCATTCCAGCCGCTCGTCCACTGGTCCATGAGCGCGCCGGGCGAGCCCGGGAAGTCCGCGAACTGCCCGATGGCGGGCAGTTCGCGGGTGATCAGGTGGCGACTCCCGACGACGAACAGCATCGCCACGGCGACCCAGACGAGCACCGAGGCCCGGCTCGGGCCACGCCGGAAGAACTCGACGACATCGCGCCTGGCGGTGCCGATGGAAGTGAGGCGGTCATCACCGGTGCGCCCGATCTGACCGCGCGCCAACGCGTTCAGCCGCCCGAAGCCGCTGCTCTGCAGCGGGCGGATGTCGCGGTCAGGCACGCGTCGCACGCCGGCCAACTGGCGGCGGGCGCGGTGGATGGAGCCGATGCTGCGCAGGTTCCACGTCCATGCGGTGGCGATGTCGCGCGCCTGGCGACCTCGGCCGACGAGCAGCGCGTAGACGATCTCGACCAGGCTCAGCAGCGCCGCCTGAGGCACCACCCGCAACAGGTGCCAGGGCCCGTAGCAGACCAACGTGGCGCGGAGCCGATGCCGCGCCTGCAGGCGGCGTCGGTCGTCGACCCCTCGGCGTTCACCGAGGGCCTCGAGATGGCACACCCTGGCATCGGGCGAGAGGACCACCCGGGCCCCGGCGAGCTGAATCCGCCAGGCGAGTTCGACGTCGTCGCCGAGGAAGTCGATCGCCTCGTCGAAACCACCGACCGCGGTGAACAGATCGGCCCGGACGAGCAGGCAGGCACTGGGGAGCGCGAACACGTCGCGGACGGAGTCGTGCTGCTCCTGGTCGAACTCGCCGCGTTCGACGATCGGGGTCGGGAACCCGGTCTTGTCGACCGCCAGACCCATCTGGAGGATCTCGCGGGGCTTGTCCCAACGAACGAGCTTGGGACCGACCATGCCCGCATTCGAGCGGTAGGCCTCCTCGACCAGGACCCGCACCGTGTTGGGCGCGAGCTCGACGTCGTCGTGGCACAGCAGGACGAACGGGGCACCTTCGACCATGCCCACGGCCTGGTTGGTGACCGCGCCGTAGCCGGGGTCTTCCTCGACCCGACGCACGAGGGCGGACGGGAAGACCGATGCGACACGATCGCGTACGGGCGTTCGACTGGCGGCATCGATGACGAGCACGGCCAACTGGTCGTAGTCCTGGTCGGCGAGGCTCTGCATCGTGGCCTCGAACCAGGGGCCGGGGTCGTGGGCGACGACCACCGCCACGACGGACGGCAGGGACGCGGGCGCGTCGGCGTCAGGATCGGCGATCGGACTGTCCACGATGGCGCCAACGTAGCCCCCACAGCCCGTCGTTTCGGGGACCCCCCCTGCCCCGGAGGCCACCGGTGAGGATGCCCGGGGTGCTTGCTGAAGTATCGACCGACCGATACCGTGGAGAGCATGAGCGGAAGCGTCGGACAGGTGCTCGTACGCAAGGTCCAACCGGTCGTCGCCGACTTGGCAGAGGTCGCCATGGACGCCGTCTACCTCAGCGTCGGCGCCGGGGTGCTCACCTACCAGAAGGCCCAGGTCCGCCGCCGCGAGTTGCAGGACCGCCTCGAGAAGCTCGGCTCACAGGTCGTCAGCCGGTAGACGGCGGCCGTGACGACGCCGCTGCGGGTCGTCCTCGACGCCACGCCCCTCTTCGGCCCCCGCACGGGTGTCGGCGTCTACACCCATGAGGTGCTCCACCGTCTGGGGTCGAGACACGACCTCTCGGTGTCGGCCTACGCCGCCACCTGGCGGGGCCGCGGGCTGCTGCCCTCGCTCGTGCCGTCCGGTGTCCGCGCCATCAACCGGCCGATGGCGGCGCGCCCGCTGCGCGCCGCCTGGTCCCGGGTGGGTGGCCCGCCGATCGAATGGTGGAGCGGGCCCGTCGACCTGGTCCACGGCCCCAACTACGTCGTGCCACCCACCCGGAGCGGCGCCGCCGTGGTGTCGGTGCACGACCTGACTCCTGTCCACTACCCCGAGCTGTGCACCGCCGACACGTTGGGCTTCCCGCCGCTCATTCAGGCCGCCATCGACCGCGGCGCATGGGTCCACACCGGATCATCGTTCGTCGCCGATGAGATCCGATCACATTTCGACGTGGACCCCGACAGGGTGGTGGCGATCCACGACGGCGTCACGCCCCTCCCGCCGGCGGACCCTCGCCGCGGCCGCGACCTGGCGGGGGGCGAGCGCTACATCCTCGCGCTCGGCACGGTGGAGCCGCGCAAGGACCTCCCCGGCCTGGTGCGCGCCTTCGATCTGGTGGCCGCCGACGACCCCCGCGTGCGGCTCGTCGTCGCCGGCCCCGACGGATGGGGAGCGACCGCGTTCCAGGCCGCCGTCGATGCGAGCGGACACCACGATCGGATCACCCGGATCCCCTGGGTCGACGACCCGGACCGCGACGCGCTCGTCCACGGCGCCACCGTCTTCGCGTTCCCGTCGAAGTACGAGGGGTTCGGCTTCCCTCCTCTCGAGGCCATGAGCGCAGGCATCCCCGTGGTGGCATCCGACGCCGGGTCGCTCCCCGAGGTCCTCGGTGGCGCCGCGCTCCTCGTGCCCGTCGGCGACATCGAGCGGTTGGCGGCCGGCATCTCCGGTCTCCTCGACGACGAGGGCCTCCGCCGGCAGCTCCGCTCGGCGGGACTCGAGCGGATCCGGCGCTTCTCCTGGGACACCGCGGTCGACGGTCTCATCGACCTCTACCGGCGGGCCGTACACTCGGCTCGGTGAAGGCCCTCGTCAGCGGTGCGCACGGCTTCGTGGGCCGCTACCTCGTCGCCCATCTCGAGGCGTCGGGCGACCGCGTCGTCGGCGTCGACCGCCACGAGGGCCCGGACCTCCTCGACACCGAAGGCTGGCGCGCGCTCGTCGATCGTGAACGGCCCGATGCCCTCTACCATCTGGCCGGCCAGGCTGATGTCGGTGGATCCTGGGCGGCGCCGGTCGAGACCTTCCGGGCCAACGCCGAGGGCACGCTGAACGTGTTGAGCGCCTGCGCCGACGTCGAGGTGCCCCGGGTCCTGGCCGTGAGCAGTGCGGACGTGTACGGGCAGGTGACCGAGGCCGAGCTCCCGCTCCACGAGGAGGCCCCGCTCCGCCCCGTGAGCCCCTATGCCGCGTCGAAGGTCGCCGCCGACTTCCTGGCGCTCCAGGCGTTCCTGGGGCGTGGGCTCGGGGTGTTGCGGGTGCGGGCGTTCAACCACCTCGGGGCGGGCCAGACCGACCGGTTCGTCGCCTCGGCGCTCGCGCACCGGGTGGCCCGCAACGAGCGGGATGGTGGCGGGGTCGTGCCCGTGGGCAACCTGACCCCACGGCGCGACTTCACCGACGTGCGCGACGTCGTGCGGGCCTACCGGCTCCTCGTCACCAAGGGCACACCGGGCGAGGTCTACAACGTCTGCAGCGGCCACGACGTTGCCGTGTCCGACCTGGCCGACCAGCTCGTGGCGCTGGCCGAGCGGCCCATGCGCCTCGAGACAGACCCGCTGCTGGAACGACCGGTCGACATCCCGGTGCTGCGGGGCGACAACACCCGCGTTCGCACCGCCACCGGCTGGGTGCCCGAGATCCCGCTGCACCAGACCCTCGCCGACCTGCTCGCGCACTGGCGCTCGGTGATCGCGCCCACCGGGGCCTCGACCTGACGGAGGCGCGCTCAGCGAGAGCGGTCGTCCCGGAGCAGGCGCAGCCGCTCGGTCGCCTCCTCGGCCAGAGCCCGCTGTCGGTGGTCGTGGAGCGAGGACCGCAACGCCCTGAGTCGGGCCTCCCAGGCGTCGAGCAGTGCCACCGCATGGCGGTCGGCGGTGTGTTCGATCCACGCGAGGTCCTGGTCGAGCAGCGCCAGTTGGAGCTCGAGCTCGGTGTGGCGGGCAACCACGAGTGGCAGGCGATCGGCCTTCGCCACGGGGTACGAGGTGCCCGCGACCAGCTCGTGGGGCTCGAGGCCGAAGACCCCGGCGAGCAGGGCCACGGTCCGCTCCCCCGGCGTGCTGAGCGAGGACTCCAGGTGCGAAACGGCCACCCGGGAGACGGCGAGCCGTTCCGCCAACTCCTGTTGCGTCCAGCCCAGCTTGGCCCGGTGGCCCGCTATACGACGCCCCAGGCGCTCGGGCGGAGGCGGGTCGTCGCCGGCGAGCAACGGAGAATGGGCGTCGGTAGGCATGTGCCAATCCACTTAGCAGACGGGTTGGAGAGCCCAGGGTAGAACGGTGGCATGCAGAAGCGCGCGCTGATCACAGGGGTCACCGGCCAGGACGGCTCGTACCTGGCCGAACTGCTCCTCGAGAAGGACTACGAGGTGATCGGGATGGTGCGTCGCACCAGCACGGTGAACTTCGAGCGCATCGCCCACATCCAGGACCGCATCACCTTCGCTCCCGGCGACCTGCTCGACGAGGCATCGCTGATCGAGGTGCTGCGCACCCATCGACCGGACGAGGTCTACAACCTGGCGGCCCAGTCATTCGTGCAGACGTCGTTCTCGCAGCCGGTGCTGACCGGTGAGACCACCGCCCTCGGCGTGACGCGTCTGCTCGACGCCATCCGCATCGTCGACCCCGACGTGCGCTTCTACCAGGCGAGCAGCAGCGAGATGTTCGGCAAGGTGGTCGAGGTCCCCCAGCGGGAGACCACGCCGCTGTACCCCCGCAGCCCGTACGGCGTGGCCAAGGTGTACGGGCACTGGATCACGATCAACTACCGCGAGAGCTACGGGTTGCACGCCTCGTCGGGCATGCTCTTCAACCACGAGAGTCCCCGACGGGGGATGGAGTTCGTGACGCGGAAGATCTCGCACGCCGTGGCCCAGATCAAGCTCGGACGGGCCGCCGAGCTCCCCCTCGGCAACCTCGAGGCGCAGCGCGACTGGGGATTCGCCGGCGACTACGTCGAGGCCATGTGGATGATGCTCCAGCAGGATGAGCCGGACGACTACGTGATCTCGACGGGCGAGACCCACTCGGTACGGGAGTTCTGCGAGGTGGCCTTCTCCCACGTCGGGCTCGACTACAACGACCACGTGGTCGTGGACGAGCGGTTCATGCGCCCGGCCGAGGTCGATCTCCTCGTCGGGGACGCCTCCAAGGCCGAGCGGGTGCTCGGCTGGACACCCAGCACGAACTTCACCGAGCTGGTCGAATCGATGGTCGATGCCGACATCGACCTGCTGACGGGGAAGCTCCGGGCCCTGTCCTGACGTTGCACCGGCCATGATCACGGTCCTCTGCGGGGGGGTGGGTGCCGCCCGGCTGCTACGCGGCATCCTCGCCGTCCACCCGGCCGCGGAGGTGACGGCCGTCGTCAACACAGGCGACGACGTGGTGCTGCACGGGCTCCATGTGAGCCCCGACCTCGACACGGTCACGTACACGCTCGCCGGGCAGATCAACCCCGAGACCGGCTGGGGCCTCGTCGACGAGAGCTGGCAGGCCATGCAGACGGTACGCCGTTACGGCGGCATCACCTGGTTCAACCTGGGCGACCGGGACCTCGGCACGCACCTGTACCGCACCCAGCGCCTCACCGACGGCGCACCCCTCTCCGAGGTGACCGGAGAGATCGTCCGGGCGTGGGGTCTCGACCTGCGCGTCCTGCCGGTGACCGACGATCCGCTACGGACGATGGTCACGGTGGACGACGGCGACGGCGTCGTCCGCGAGATCGGCTTCCAGGAGTACTTCGTGCAACGGCACCACGACGTGCCGGTGCGCTCGGTGCGCTTCGACGGCGACCTGACCTCCCGCCCCGCGCCCGGCGTCCTCGACGCGATCCGCGCCGCCGGTCTGGTGGTCTTCGCGCCGTCGAACCCGATCGTCTCCATCGGCCCCCTGCTGGCGGTCCCGGGCCTCCGAGCCGCCGTTGCCGCCCGCAGGGCCGACACCGTGGCCGTCTCCCCCATCGTGGCGGGCGCGGCGCTGAAGGGACCCGCCGACCGCCTGCTGCGCGAGCTCGGCCACGAGGCGTCGGTGGTCGGTGTCGCCCGCCTCTACCGGGACCTGGCCGCCACCCTGATCGTGGACACGGCGGATGCCGACCTCGCCCCTGCGGTCGAGGCCGAGGGCGTGCGTTGCGTCGTGGCCCCCACCATCATGTCCGGCCCCGACGAGGCCGCCGCCCTCGGCCGGGCGGTCTGCGCCCTGTGACCGTGCCAGCCACGGACGATCGTCGTCCGGGCACGGCGCTCGGCGGGCGGCGGCGATGAGCCGGCGGCTGGAGGTCATCGGGGTGGACGGACTGCCCGAGGTGAGGCGGTCTGACGATCTGGCGGGCCTCATCGCGGCCGCGGTGGACCTGCTCGACGGCGATGTCGTGGTCGTGACCCAGAAGGTCGTGTCGAAGGCCGAGGGCGCGATGGTCGACGTCGACCCCGACGATCCCCGTGGCCACCGTCAGGTGGTGGAGGACGAGTCGGTGCGCGTGCTGCGCCGCCGCGGCGACCTGGTGATCAGCGAGACCAGGCACGGGTTCGTGTGCGCCAACGCGGGAGTGGATCTGTCGAACGTCGAGCGGGGCCGCGCCGCCCTCCTGCCCGTGGACTCCGACCGCTCGGCCCGCCGAATCCGCGACGGCCTGGCGGCCCGGGCGGGCGTCGACGTGGCGGTCATCGTGTCGGACACGTTCGGCCGTCCCTGGCGCCGGGGCCTGACCGACGTGGCCCTCGGCTGCGCCGGCATCGGCGCCATCGTCGACCTGCGAGGCACCCCCGACGCCGTGGGTCGCGAGATGCAGGTCACCGAGGTGGCCGTGGTGGACGAGCTGGCCGGCGCCGCCGAGCTCGTCATGGGAAAGTCCGCGGGTGTCCCCGTGGCCGTCGTCCGCGGCGTCGATGCCAGCTGGCTCCGCACAGGATCCGTGAAGGACGAGATCGTCCGGTCGCCTGCCGAGGACCTCTTCCGCTGATCTTCGTCCGCTGATCGTCGTCCGCTGGTCGTGCAGCCGGACCCGGTGGCCCTTCAGCGACGGGCGCGGAACCAGTCGATCACCTGCGTGGTGCCGACCTCGAGGGTGGTCCAGGGCGACCAGCCGAGATGGATGCCGGCGCGACCCGGGTCGAGGGCGGACCGGGCGAGCTCGCCAACACGAGCCGGGGCCCGCTCGGCCGGGCGATCGACACCCGCGGCCGCGGCCATGGTCTGGTACAGCTCGTTGACCGACACCTCCCGACCCGTGCCGATGTTGGCGAGCAGGCCGCTTCCCTTGTCGGCCGCCCGCACGAAGGCGTCGACGACGTCGTCGACGTAGACGAAGTCGCGCGTCTGGGTCCCGTCGCCGAAGACGGTGCACGGCTCGTCGGCCAGCAGGCGTCCGGTGAAGATGGCGACCACGCCGGCCTCGCCGTGCGGGTCCTGCCGTGGCCCGTACACGTTGGCGAGCGCGAGGGCCGTGAACTCGAGGTCGTGGAGCGCCCGGTAGGCGAAGAGGTAGTCGCCCACGACCTTCTTGGCGACGCCGTAGGGCGACAGCGGCTGCTGGGGGTGCGACTCCCTGACCGGCAGGTCGGACGGGTCGGGCTCGCCGTAGATCGTGCCGCCGCTCGACGCGAACACCATCTTCCGGGCGCCGGCGGCACGGGCACCCTCCATGACGTTGAGGCTGCCGACGACGTTCACCTCGGCGTCGAAGACCGGGCGGGCCACCGACACCCGCACATCGGCCTGGGCGGCCAGGTGGAAGACCACCTCGGGAGCCTGGCGGGCCATCAGGTCGACGAGGGCCGGGTCGCGGATGTCCATCTGGTGGAACGTGAGCTGGTTCTCACTGTCGGACCGGGCGTCGGCCAGGTTCGCCAGCGAGCCGGCCGAGAGGTCGTCGACCACGTCCACCTGGTGCCCCTCGGCGAGCAGGCGGTCGACCAGGGTCGATCCGATGAAGCCGGCACCGCCGGTGACGAGCGCTTTCATCTGGGCTCCTCCTCGAGCGGGCAGCGCTCGGCATTCAACACGGACGCGCGCGGCACCGTGACGCGCCCGCCGACCACCGAGAGCCCCGTCACCGAGGCGTCGGCGCCAATCACCGCACCGGGCCCGACGATCGAGCCGACGACGGTCGCTCCCGCCTCGATGGTGGCCCCCGGCAGGATCGCCGAGTCGACCACGTGGGCTCGGTCGTGCACCGTGACCGCCTCCATGATGACCGAGTGTCCGACATCGGCCCCGGGCTCCACGGTGGCAGCGGGATGCACCGCTGGCGGTCGGACGCCTCGGCGCCGACCGTCGATCAGATCGAGCTGGGCCGCGAGATAGGCCGCCGGCGTGCCCGCGTCGATCCAGTAGTCGTCGGACTCGACGGCGTAGAGCGAGCGATCCTCGACCATGGCCGGGAAGGTCGCCCGCTCGATCGAGACCCTGCCCCCGTCGGGGATCCGCCCGATCACGCTCGCCTCGAGGACGTAGGTCCCGGCGTTGATCCAGCGGCTCGGTGCCGTCTCGCGGGGCGGCTTCTCGATGAATGCCTCCACTCGTCCCTCGCGATCGGTGGGAACCACGCCGTAGCGCGACGGGTCGTCGACAGGCGTGAGGTGGATGGTGCCCTCTGCCCCTGTCTCGGCATGCCGGGCCAGGAGCTTGCCGAGGTCGAAATCGGTGAGCACGTCGCCGTTCAGCACGACGAACGTGTCATCGATGCCCGCATCAAGTGCGGCGAAGCGGATCGCTCCCGCGGTGTCGAGCGGCTCAGGCTCGACGGCGTAGTGCAACGACACCCCGCAGCAGTGGCCCGAGGGGTAGGCCTCGGTGAAGGCGTCGGGGCGGTACCCCAGGGAGAGGACCGCGTCATCGACCCCATGTGCGGCCAGGTGCGCGATCACGTGCTCGATCATGGGCCGGTCGACCACCGGCAGCATCTGCTTGGGCGTGTGCGCGGTGAGGGGCCGCAGACGGGTGCCGAACCCGCCAACCAGCACCACCGCTCTCACGGTGCGGCGGTGGTGCGCGTGCTGCCCGTGGCTCCCGCCTGGGTGGTGGGCGTGACCACGACCGAGCTCGTGGCCGTGGCCGGGTCGATGACCGTGGTGGCGGTGGATCCCGACGACGGCACGTCGGTGAGGTTGTCGAGCTGAGGGATCGTGGGCGTCGGCGGGATGGTGGCGCCCTCAGGCGCGAAGGCGATGGTGTATGCCGACCCGTCCTGCTTGAAGGCGATGTCGCGGATGTTCTCGGTGATGATCACGGGGTCATCGGTGTCGGCCTTGCGCGCGTTCGCCCAGTGGGCGACCTGCACGATGCCGGGCTTGTCGCGGGCCCCGCAGGTGTCCTCCCCCTCCTTCACCGAGACGTCGCCACCGAGGTCGATCTGGTCATCGTCGATGTTGAAGCCGGCCGCGTCGAAGAACTGCCCCAAGGTCGCGTTGTCACCGCTCGCCGCATTGGTGAAGGGGTGGATGTGGATGACGCCGTCACCATGGGTGTGGATGCCGACCGGGTCGTCCTGCACCTGTGTCGGCGCCGAGAAGCCCTGCCCGCACAGGCGCACGCCGTAGGCGGCATGCCAATGGTCCTGGTTGGCCACGGGCGGCGTTGCTGCCGCCTCGTCACGTGAGGTGCGGGCGAACACGACGAGTGACGTCCCCAGGAGGACGATCAGTCCGATGCCGACGGGGAAGAGCAGGTTCCGGCCACGCTTGGTGCCCTTGCTGTTGCCTCCCGCACGAGCCACGCGGGCCACTTTCTTCGCTGACGATGCCTTACCCATGAGGCCCACATGTTACCCGCGGGTAGCGAAGGTTCTCGTCACCCGCCGCGAAAGCCCGGTTCGTCGGCGCAGTGGCAGCGGAGGCCCGACCGGAACTTCACCGGCGGCCCCTCAGGTTCTCGAACAACCGCTCGTACCGGCCGGCCACCTCGGCGGGCGACGGCCACTCCTCGACGAAGGCTCGACCGGCCGCGCCCATGGCTTCGGCCTCGTCGGGTCGTTCGATCATGCGCCCGAGTGCCTCTGTGAGCGCGGCAGGATCACCGGGTGGCACCGCGAGGCCCGCACCGGCCTGCTCGACGGTGCGGGCGACCTCCGTGCCGGGGTCGACCGAGGCCACCAGCGGTCGGGCCGCGGCGAGGATCGAGTAGAGCTTCGACGGCACGCTCGAACGGGCCAGGCCCGACCGCAGCAGCACCACGTGGATGTCCGCGGCCGCCAGCACCTCAGCGAGCCGGTCCTTCGGCTGCAGGTCGACGAAGCGGACGTTGTCCATGCCCGCGGCCCGGGCGACGAGCGCCGGCCGGGCCGAGCCGCCACCGTTGATGACGAACACGACCGACGATCTGCCCTGCAGCGCCTCCGCCGCGTCGAGCAACAGGTCCACCGGTTGGGAGAAGCCGAGGTTGCCGGCGTACATCACCACGGTCCTGCCAACCAGGCCGAACTCGCGCCGATACGCGTTCTCCCGCTCGCCGGGCCCGATGCGCCCCGTGTCGATGAAGTTGGGGATCACATGGACCTTGGCGGCCTGGCCGGCCGGGAGCTTGGCCGCGACGTTCTCGCGGAGATCGTCCGAGAGAACGGTGACCGCGTCGGCGCGTCCGTAGGTGAACCGCTCGAGGCTGCGGGCCGCCTCGATCGCCCGCTGCCCACGCAGCACGCCGGCTTCGATCGCCACGTCGGGGAACACGTCCTGGATGTTGAACACGAAGGGCACTCGACGGGCACGGGCGACCAGCCAACCCGCCAGGCCGAGGGTGAGCGGGGGGGACATGGCCACCACGACGTCGGGCCGACGGCGTCCGGCAAGGGCCACGATCCCGGCCAACACGGTGAACCCGCCGAACGCCAAGGCCCGGGCGGGGATGTTGGCCTTGTCCGTCGGGAACGGGTGGACCCGGGTGATCCGACCCCAGGCCACGTCCTCGTGCCGGACGAGGCGCCCGCCCCATCCCGGCTCGATCCGGTGATGCATGTACCAGGGAAGCGAGGTCACCACGTGCAGCCGATGGCCCTCCGCGACCCATCCCTCGGCGATGCTCGTCATCACCTCGCCGGTCGGGGCCAGGTCGGGCGCGAAGTGGGGGCACAGGATCGTCAGGTTCACGTGCCCTCCAGCGCCTTGAGGTACGCGTGACGGAGGGCGTCGGCCGAGCGGCGCCACGAGAAGGACGCGGCGCGGCCGCGGCCGGCATCGGACAGGGCCCGTCGTCGATCATGGTGCTCGAGCAAGTCCAGCATCACCCGGCTCCACTCCTCAGGCTCGTCGGGAGAGAGCAAGATACCGGCGTCGCCGAGCACCTCCGGCAAGGCGGTCACGTCGGCGGCCACCACCGGGCAGCCCCGGCTCATGGCTTCGAGCACCGGCGCGCCGAACCCCTCGAACCTCGAGGGGAACAGCAGCGCCGTCGCGCCGTCGATGAGCCCGTCGAGGTCGGCCCGGGGCACGCGACCGGGCCGGCGGATGCGGTCGGTCACCCCCAGGCGCTCGGCCTCCTCCTCCAGCGCCCGCTCGGACGGCCCGGCGCCACCCGTCAGGACGAGCAGGGCCTCCGGAACCGCCGCGAGGGCGCGGACCAGGAGCGCGTGGTTCTTGTGGGGGTAGGTGATGGCGGGGAACAAGAAGTAGGGACCGAAGAGCTCGTAGCGCGCTCGCAGCACCTCGGCTGCGGTGGCCGGTTGCGGGGTCGACGCCACACCGTGCGGGACGACCACGACCTCGGAGGGAGTGGCGCCCATCAGTTCGATGACCGACTGTCGGGTGTGCTCGCTCGGCGTGAGCACGAGGCGGGCGGCCCGGACGGAGCGCGGGACGACGACGCGGCTGAAGTTCCGCTTCACCGCGCTGAAGTGCTCGGGCATGACGAGGGGCTGGAGGTCGTGGATGGTGAGCACCCCGGGCGCCCCGCGGATGGCGGGCATGATGCCGCCGGCGTGGTGCATGAGCTCGATGCGACGGTGATGGCTCTGGTAGCCGAGCCAAGAGCTCTCGGCGGCGAGCCGGATCGACTTCTCCCGACCGGTCAACGGCAGGGTGACGGTGGGGAAGGCCGCCGCGACCTCGGGGTGCGAGTCGACGAAGGCGCGCAGGCTGAACAGCGTGAGCTCGAGGTCGTCGGGCGCCTGCTCGGCCAGTCCGAGCAGGGCCCGGATCGTGTACTCCTCGCTGCCGCCCACCACTCCCGGCACGAGCCAGAGCAGGTTCACGCCGACCCGCCTCGCTCCGACGTTCGAGCCGCTGGGCGCGCTCATGACGTGACCTCGTGGATGGCGGCGGCGACCAGGGAGGCCGTCCGCTCCCAGGTGTACTCGGAGGCCCGCTCACGACCCGCCCGGCCGAGTCGCCGCGCCCAGGCCTCGTCGTCGAGCACGCCGGCGAGGGCCGTCGCGATCGCCTCGTGGTCGGTGGGTTCGACGAGCAGGCCCGCCTCTCCGGCGACCTCGGCCGTCGCCGTGCCCTCGGAGGTGACCACGGGCACGCCTTGGGCCATCGCCTCGAGCACCGGCAGCCCGAAGCCCTCCAGCAGGCTCGGATAGCAGAACACCGCAGCGCCGGCGTAGAGGGCCGTCAGGTCCTCCGCCGGGACGAAGCCCAGGAGCCGGACCCGGTCCCGGGCGTCGCCCACGATCGCCTCGAGGTCTTCGTGCCATCCCCGCGGGCCCACGATCACCAGATCGACGTCGGGGCGGTCGAGTCGCCGGAAGGCAGCGAGCACCGCACCGAGGTTCTTGCGAGGCTCGGCGGTGCCCACCGACAGCACGTATGGCCGCTCGAGGCCATAGCCGGCGCGGACCCGGTCGACCTCGTCGACCCCCGGGCGGCCCTGATCGACACCCCACGGCACGAGCCGCAACCGCGACGGGTCGAACCCGTTGGCCGCGCAGTCGTCCAGTGTCGAGGCCGAGGGGCAGAGCACCAGATCCGCCTCGCGCCGCGCCAGGTCGAGGGCCTGGCGGAAGAACCGCCTGCCCTTCGCGGTGAAGTGCGTGGGACGGTGCAGGAACGCCAGGTCGTGGATCGTCAGCACCAGGGGCACCGACCGCGGAGGCACGGCCACGCCGGTGACGTAGACGGCGTCGATCGGGCCGGTCGCCGACTCGACCTTCGGGGCGCGGAGGAGGTGCCACGCCTCGTAGAGGGCGAGCCTCGGCAGACGCAGTTGGTCGGTGACGATGGGGGGCACCCAGCCAGGGGCCGGTGGTCGCCGGTGGCGGGCCGCCACGCCGACCAGGTCGACGTCCTCGCGATCGGCCAGGGCGCGTGTGGTGGCGATGGCCGAGATGGCCGTGCCGCCGGGCACGGCGTGCCAGCACTGCTCGAGGGTCACGGCGACCCGGGGCACGGCGACCACCGCGGGAGTGTGTCAGGTCGCCCGATACGATTGCGACCCATGAGCGCTGCCCTGGGCCCCCTGTGCCGGGCGACGAGGTCCGCAGGGCCACGACGGACGAGGCACTGCCGACGCGACCGGGGTGCCCGGTGGGCGACGCGCCACCGCACGGGCCCGACGAGTGCCGGGCCCGTGGAGCCCTCGCCATGACGCCCACGTTCTGGCCAGGCCGCCGCGTGCTCGTCACCGGTGGGCACGGCTTCCTCGGCCGGGCGGTGCTCGCCGGCCTCCATGCCCGAGCCGCCGACACCGTCCTGTCCCCGAGCAGTGCCGACTACGACCTGCGACAGGCCGACGCCACGAAGCGGCTCTTCGACGACACCGAGCCCGACATCGTGATCCACCTCGCCGCCCGCGTGGGCGGCATCGGCGCCAACCAGGCCCGCCCTGCCGATCTGTACCTGGACAACCTGCTGATGGGCACCTACGTGCTCGAGGAGGCCCGACGCCGCGAGACCCCGAAGACGGTGATGATCGGCACGATCTGCTCGTACCCCAAGTTCACGCCGGTGCCCTTTCGGGAGGACTCGCTCTGGCAGGGCTTCCCCGAGGAGACCAACGCGCCGTACGGCATCGCCAAGCTCGCCCAGCTCATGCAGGCGCAGGCCAATCGGGCGCAGTACGGCCAGAACGCGATCTACCTGATGCCCACCAACCTCTACGGCCCCGGCGACAAGTTCCACCCTGACGTCTCGCATGTGATCCCGGCGCTGATGAAGAAGTGCGTCGACGCAATCGATGCCGGCGCGGACCACATCGAGGTGTGGGGCACCGGCGCCGCGAGCCGCGAGTTCCTCTACGTCGACGATGCGGCCGAGGGCATCCTGGCGGCCGCCGAGCACTACGACGGCGGCGACCCGGTGAACCTCGGCGCCGACCGGGAGACACCCATCTCCGAGCTGGTGCAGACCATCGTCGCCGTCACCGGCTTCGAGGGCGAGGTCCGTTGGGACCACTCCAAACCAGATGGCCAGCCCCGCCGCCGCGTCGACGCCGGTCGGGCCGCGGCGCTCTTCGGCTTCTCGGCCACCACCACCTTCGCCGATGGCCTTGCCCGCACCCACGAGTGGTACCTGGCCAACCGCCAGGAGGCCGAGGCCCGACCCGCCTGACATCGGCTCACGCCAGCGCGAGCCGCTCCCGCAGGTACACGGCCGTGCGCTCGAGCCCCTCGCGCAGCTCGATCGTTGGCGCCCAGCCCAGCCGCTCCCCCGCAAGGGTGATGTCGGGACGGCGTTGCATGGGATCGTCCACCGGCAGCGCCTCATGGACGATCTCGGACGACGAACCCGTGACGTCGATGACCTCCCTGGCCAGTTCGATCATGGTGAACTCGTTGGGGTTGCCGATGTTCACCGGCCCCGTGAAGTCCGGCGAGTCGAGCAGCGCCAGGTAGCCACGCACCTGGTCGTCGACGTAGCAGAAGCTGCGGGTCTGCGAACCGTCGCCGTAGATCGTGATCGGATCGCCCTGGAGCGCCTGCACGAGGAAGTTGGAGACCACCCGCCCGTCGTGGGGCCGCATGGAGGGGCCGTAGGTGTTGAAGGTGCGCACGATGCCCACGCTCACCGCGTGCTCACGGTGGTAGGCCATGGTCATCGCCTCGGCGAAGCGCTTGGCCTCGTCGTACACGCTGCGCGGCCCCACCGGGTTCACGTGGCCCCAGTAGTCCTCGGACTGCGGGTGGACCTGGGGGTCGCCGTAGACCTCGCTGGTCGACGCCATCACGAAGCGGGCACCCTTTGCCTTCGCCAGCCCGAGCGCATTGTGCGTGCCCAGGCTGCCCACCTTCATGGTCTGGATCGGGAAGTCGAGGTAGTCCTTCACCGACGCGGGGCTCGCCATGTGCACGATCCCGTCCACCGGCCCGGGGACCCACATGTACTGGCTCACGTCGTGGCGGACGAAGGCGAAGCCGTCACGCCCGAAGAGGTGCTCGATGTTGTCGACCGATCCGGAAACGAGGTTGTCGATGGCCACCACCTCGTCGCCGCGCTCCATGAGCAGCGTGGACAGGTGTGAGCCGAGGAAGCCGGCCCCCCCGGTGATGACGACACGAGCCACGCTCAGCGACGCCCGATGCCTTCGAACCGGAAGCCCCGGCGCTGGACGGCCGCCCGGTCGAGGAGGTTCCGGGCATCGACCACCGCCGGCTCGGCCATCACGTCGGACACCTTGTCGAGGTCGAGCCAGCGGAACTCGTCCCACTCGGTGAGGACCACGAGCACACGGGCCCCGGCGCACGCGGCGTAGGGGTCGTCGACCACCTCGATCCCGGGGTGGCTCTCGATCCGTCCCTCGACCGCCGGGTCGTAGGCCCGGACGGCGGCGCCCGCGGCGATCAGGCGACCGAGGATCTGGAGGGCGGGCGACTCGCGCAGGTCATCGGTGCGGGCCTTGAACGTGAGGCCCCATGCCGCGACCTGTGCGCCGGCGAGGTCGCCCTCCACCATGTCGGCCACCTTGCGGACGACCCGGTCGAACTGCTCCTCGTTGACGTCGACGACGCCCTTGAGGAGCCGGAAGTCGTAGCCACCGTCCTCGGCGATCCGGACGAGCGCCGAGGTGTCCTTCGGGAAGCAGCTCCCGCCGTACCCGGGCCCGGGCTTCAAGAAGTCGTGGCCGATGCGCTTGTCGTAGCCCATGCCGAGGACGACGTCGTTGACATCGGCCCCGACGGCCTCGCAGACCGCGGCCACCGCGTTGACGAACGACAGCTTGGTGGCGAGGAACGCGTTGCTCGCGTACTTGATGGTCTCGGCCGACGCCGGGTCGGTGACCATGAGGGGCGCCGGGACGCCGACGTAGAGCGACGCCACGCGGATGGCCGCGCCCTGGTCCTCGCTGCCGATGACCACCCGGTCGGGATGGAGGAAGTCCGAGACGGCCGAGCCCTCGCGCAGGAACTCGGGGTTCGAGACCACGTACACGTCGCTGCGCCCCAGCGCGTGCTCGACCACCCGGGTGGAGCCCACGGGAACGGTCGACTTGTTGACCACGATGGCCTCGGCAGGGAGCACAGGGCCGATCTCACGGGCGACGGCCTCGATGTAGGACAGATCGGCGCGCCCGTCGAGCCGCTGGGGCGTGGGGACACTGAGGTACGAGAACTCGGCCTGCTCCGCCGCCGTCGCGGCACCGTGCATGAACCGCAGGCGGCCCGAGGCGACCCCTTCGATGATGAGTTGCTCGAGGCCCGCCTCGAGGATCGGGACCTCGCCACGGTTCAGGCGGTCGATGCGGTCGGCGTCGATGTCCGCGCAGAACACCTCGTGGCCGAGATGAGCGAAGCAGGCAGCCGTGGTGAGCCCCACGTAGCCCGCTCCGATGATGGCGACCCTGCTGCTCATCGTCCGTTTGTAGCACGGGACCGGCAGCGGCCACGAGCGTGCGCCGGCGCGCTCAACCGCATTGGACCTCGGGGGGAGGCGGTCCGGGGACCTCACCGATGACCGGGGTCGTGGTGGTGGTCGCGCCCGGGCCCGCAGGGGTCGAGGTGGTCGTCGAGGGCAGCGCCGACGGGGCCGGGTCCGAATTCACACCGGCGTAGTCCAGCCCGGTGACGACCACGACCGGGGCGGGGAGCTCGGCCACCTCCTCGACCTGGGCGCCGGCCGCCAGGTAGCGCATGGTCAGGTCGGCGGCCGCCTCGTTGCCCGGGGTGTGGCGGACCACGGTGTTGGCGAAGTCGAAGCGCTCGGCATCGCCGGTGCCGATGACGGTGAAGCCGACCGCGCCCAGGTCGTCCGCAACCGTCGTGGCCTGCCCGCTGGCGCCCGAGCCGTTGAGGATCTGGACCTGGACGCTCGCCGGGTCCTCACCGCCGCCGGCCACGCCCCTGAAGATGTCGAGCGTGGCCTGGTTCTCCTCGCTGTCGGCCATCTCCAACACCTGGGCGCCGTTGATGACGTCGTCGACCACCACGAGCGAGCGGGTCACCAGCTCGCTCGGCTCGAAGGTCCGGAAGCGCTTGCCGAGCGAGAAGATGTCCTGGGCCGTCAGGGTGTCGTCGACGGTGATGTTGCCCACGCCCACGTCGATGAGCTGGTTGAGCGTGACCGGGTTGCGGACGCCCTTCACCACGGCCCGTTGCAGCGCCCTGCGTATGAAGTCCTGCTGGCGACTGATCCGGCCGAGGTCGCCCGTGCCGTCGGTGTGCCATCCGTCCTCGTCCTGGTACTCGAAGGAGCGGGACCGGGCGTAGGCGAGGGCCTGTTCGCTGCTCAGCGTGATGCAGCCCGGTGAGGGGACGTTCAGCCCGGTCTTGTGGTCGCGGACCGGGTTGGCGAAGTAGATCGGGACGCCGTCGACCGCGGCGACCAGCTCCTCGAAGCCCAGGAAGTCCATCTGCATGTAGTGGTTGATCTCGATGCCGAAGTAGTCCTGCACCGTCGTGATCAGGGCCTCGGGGCCGCCCACGCTGAGGGCGGTGTTGATCCTCTGCTCGCCTCCGCCGGCGATCGGCAGCCACAGGTCGCGCGGGAGCGAGAGGAGCTGGGCGTCGGTCTGGCTCGGGTCGACCCGCAGCACCATGATCGTGTCGGACAGCACGCCGAGGTCGTCACGGCCGTTGGTGACGGGGTCGGACGGGTCGAGGCGGGCGGCGTCATCGGTGCCGACGACGAGGAAGTTCTGCGGCTCGCCCGGCGCCTCCTCGGCGCTGAGGACCCCGGGATCGATGGCGACGCGGGGCAGGCGGGCGAACTTGTAGTTGAAGTAGCCCAGCCCGCCGGCGATCACGAGGCACATGACGATCAGCCCGACGTTGAAGGTGATGAGGAGGCGTTGGGGCCAGGACCGACGCCCGGAGGGCCCTGCGGTTGCGGCGGACACGAAGATCGAATCTAACGGCTGGAACGGCCGGATCTACATCGGCACGGCTCGGATCGGTCCGGTCGCACGGGGCCTATCCTGTCCCCGTGCTCGGTGCGAATCGATCGTTGGCCGTGGTCGGGGGCACGCTCTGCACCGAACTGATCGATGTCACCGAGGACCTCGAGGCGCTGGATCACCGAGGGTTCTGGGCGGTCGTCCTCCCGTTCGAGGGACCACCCGTGTGCGCCCGGTTCGCCAGCCAGCGTCCCGCCCAGCCGTGGCCGGGAGCACCGTGGCGCGGTCCGGCCCCCGACGCCTGGCGCAGCTCACTCGACCGGCCCGGGTTCGAGCGGGGCGTGGAGTCCGTCCGCGACGCCATCGCGGCCGGCGACGTCTACCAGGTGAACCTCACCCGACGACTCAGCGCACCGCTCGCCGACACCGTAGAGATCGCTGCGTTGGGAGCGGCACTCGCCGAAGGCAACCCGGCCCCGTACAGCGCCGTCGTCGACCTGCCCCGCCACGGCGTCCAGGTGGCCTCGGCCTCGCCGGAGCGATTCCTGCGGCGAGACCGTGACCGCGTCTCGTCCTCCCCGATCAAAGGCACGGCGGCGACCGCCGGCGACCTCCTCCCGAAGGACCACGCCGAGAACGTCATGATCGTCGACCTCGTGCGCAACGACCTGGGGCGTGTCTGCGAGTACGGCTCGGTCGAGGTGCCGAGCCTGCTCGCGATCGAGCCCCACCCCGGTCTGGTGCACCTCGTCAGCACCGTCACGGGGCGCCTGCTGCCCGGTCGGGGCTGGGCCGGGCTCATCGATGCCACCTTCCCGCCCGGATCGGTCACCGGCGCCCCGAAGCTCGCCGCGCTCGAGCACATCGCCCGGCTCGAGCCCGTGCCCCGCGGGGTCTACTGCGGCGCGGTGGGCTGGGTCGACGCCGACAACCGGCGCGGCGACCTCAATGTGGCCATCCGCACGTTCTGGGCCCAGGACGGCGAGCTCCACTTCGGCACCGGCGGGGGTGTCACGTGGGACTCGACACCGGCGGGCGAATGGGCCGAGACCGAGCTGAAGGCAAGGCACCTGCTCCGCGTCGCCTCGTCCGCCCCCGCTCCGGTCGGCGGACTGCTGTGACCGGCCGGACCGAAGACCAGATGGTGTGGCTGGACGGCGACCTGCAATCTGTCGACGATGCCCGTGTGTCACCGTTCGACCACGGGCTGCTCGTGGGCGATGGTGTCTTCGAGACCACCAAGGTGGTCGACGGCGTGGCCTTCGCCCTCAGCCGCCACCTCGCCCGCCTCCGCCGATCGGCCGGCGGCCTCGGCCTGGCCGTGCCCTATACCGACGACGAGCTGCGAGCGGCGATCGGCGCAGTGGTCACCGCCAACGGTGCGGCCGCCGGACGCTTGCGGACCACGGTCACCGGTGGCCCCGGGCCGCTCGGTTCAGACCGCGGCGCGGCCCTGCCCACCGTGATCATCGCCACCTCGCCGGCCACGGCGTGGCCTGACCGCACCCCGGTGGTCACGGTGCCCTGGCCCCGGAACGAGCGCAGCGCCGTCGTCGGCCTGAAGACGGTGTCGTACGCCGAGAACGTGGTGGCAATCGCCCACGCCCACGACCGCGGGGCCGGCGAGGCGATCTTCGCCAACACGCGTGGGCGGCTGTGTGAAGGCACGGGCTCCAACGTGTTCGTGGGCAGGGGCGGGCGGCTGCTCACCCCGCCCCTCGCGAGCGGGTGCCTCGCCGGGATCACGAGAGAGCTGGTGCTCGAGGTCACCGGGGCCGAAGAGGCCGATCTCCCCCTCGAAGCCCTCGCCGGGGCCGACGAGGCCTTCCTGACGTCCAGCACGCGAGACGTGCAGGCGATCTCCCACGTCGACGGCCGGCCGCTGGGGAGTTGCCCGGGGCCCCTCACCGCGGTCGCTGGGCGCTTGCTGGCCCAGTTGGCCGCCAGTACTCTCGACCCATGACCCCGTCGTGGCCGTGGCGGCGCCACGACCGGCGGCTCCGGCTCTTCGGTGTCGGCAACGAGAAGACCGGCACCCACTCGATCGCCGGCCTCTTCAGCGCCTACCGGTCCGCCCACGAGCCCGAGGTCCCCGAGCTCCGGGCCCTCGTGAGCCGCAGCCGTCGTGGCCAACTCCGGCCCGGCGAGCTCGAGCGGTATCTCCGCTCCAAGGACCGCCGGTTGCGCCTGGAGGTCGACTCGTCGTTCCTCAACGGCGAGGTGATCGACACCCTGGCCCGCTGCTATCCCCGGGCGAAGCACGTGCTCACGGTGCGGGAGCCACGGTCGTGGCTCGACTCGATGATCAACCAGACCCTCTCGTACCGATCGCTCGAGTGGCTCGATCTGCGCGCGCTGCGGGTCGGCACCACGGCACCGCACCCCGCCGAGGAGCAGGCCCTGGCCGACCGTGGGCTCTCCACGCTCGACGCCTACTTCGGCGAGTGGGCGCGCCACAACCGACGAGTGCTCGAGAACGTCCCGCCCGAGCACCTCCTGGTCCTGCGCACCGAGGAGATCGGCGACCGCATCGCCGACCTGGCCGCCTTCGCGGGCGTTCCGGCCGAGACCCTCGCGCTCGACCGCTCCCACGAGTTCCGAGGCCCCGTGAAGCACCACGTGCTCGACGGGATCGACGACGACCACCTGCGCGCGAAGATCGAGCAGCACTGCGGCGCCTTGTTCGATCGACTGCTCTCGGAGTCGCACGCCCGCTGAGCCCGACCGTGGTGCCTAACCTGGCGGAGCATCCTCACCGCCAGGCCACCGAGGGTGGTTCGACCCTCCTGGGCGCAGGTGCACGACGTCGCCCACGGGCACGGCGACGACGGCACCACCCACCTCGACCCGGAGCGTGCCGTCGGGGTCGATGCCGACCGCGGTCCCCTCGATCTCGTCGCCGGCCCGGATCACGCGCACCTGCCGACCGACGGTGAGGGACGCCGAGCATTCGCGGCGGTGCACCTCCCCGGCCCCGCCGGGGGCCAGGAGCCGGGTGTACAGGCGGTCCAGTGCGCGCAGGAGCGACACCGCCAGCGCACCCCGCTCGACCACGCCGCCGGTCAGGTGGTTGAGCGCCACCGCCACGCCGTCGACCTCGTCCGGCAGCGACGTCGGCCAGTTCACGTTGAGGCCGAGCCCCACCACCACAGCGTCGAAACGGCCGTGCCGGACCGACGACTCCGCCAGCACCCCCGCCAACTTCCGCTCGGCCCCCCCGGCGAGCGGCGACGCCACGACCAGGTCGTTGGGCCACTTCAGCCCTGGCTGCACGCCGGCCACCTCGACACAGGCCTCGATGGCGGCCAAGCCGACGATCGCGGTGAGCAGGTGGGCGTCGGCCACCGCGATCCGAGGTCGCATCAAGACCGATAGCAGCAGGGACGCCCGTGGCGGTGCGGTCCAGACCCGACCCAACCGACCCCGCCCTGCGGTCTGGTGGTCGGCCACCAGGACCATCCCCTCGGGTGCACCGTCGGCGGCGAGAGCCATGAGGTCCCGGTTCGTCGACCCGGTCTGGGCGACCCACCGCAGGTCGGCGAAGCGGGTGCCGACGAGGTCGCGACGCACGTCGGACGCCGTCGGTCTGGCATCACCCCCCGGCACGGAACTAACCATAGGGGGTGCTCTCGAAGATCTTGATCGCGAACCGGGGCGAGATCGCCGTCCGGGTCATCCGCACCTGCCGTGAACTGGGTATCGGCACCGTCGCCGTCTACTCCGATCTCGACCGGGACGCGTTGCACGTCCGTCTGGCCGACGAGGCCTACGCGCTCGGTGGCCAGACCGCCGCCGAGAGCTACCTCAACACCGCCGCCATCATGGACGCAATCGAGCGGAGCGGCGCCGACGGCGTGCACCCGGGGTACGGGTTCTTCTCGGAGAACACCGACTTCGCCCGCGCCATCATCGCCAGTGGTTCGGTATCGTGGATCGGCCCACCGCCAGAGGCCATCGAGGTGATGGGCGACAAGATCTCGTCCCGACTGGCCGCCGAGAAGGCCGGTGTCGAGGGAGTACCGGGACGCAACGACGAGGTGCAGGGCCCCGAGGAGGTCCGGGCCTTCGGCGAGGAGTTCGGGTACCCCATCGCGATCAAGGCCGCCCACGGCGGGGGTGGTCGCGGCATGAAGGTGGTGCACGCGGCCGACCAGATCGAGGCCGCCATCGAGTCGGCCCGGCGCGAGGCCACCGCCTACTTCGGCCGGGACGAGCTCTACCTCGAGCGCTACCTCACCTGGCCGCGCCACGTCGAGATGCAGATCATCGCCGACACCCATGGCAACTACGTCTGGCTGGGCGAGCGCGACTGCTCCGCCCAGCGGCGCCACCAGAAGCTGATCGAGGAGAGCCCGGCCCCTTCGTTCCCCGACGACCTCCGTCGCGCCATGGGGGAGGCGAGCGTCCACGTGGCCGAGGCCTGCGGCTACGTCAACGCCGGCACCGTCGAGTTCCTGCTGCAGGACGGCGAGTTCTTCTTCCTCGAGATGAACACCCGCCTTCAGGTCGAGCATCCCGTCACCGAGATGGTGGTGGGCATCGACCTCGTTGCCGAGCAGATCCGGGTGGCGGCCGGCGAGCCGCTCTCGATCACCCAGGACGACGTGAGCTCACGGGGCCACGCGATCGAGTGCCGCATCAACGCCGAGGACCCGGCCGGTGGTCGCTTCCTGCCGTCGCCGGGGCGCCTCAGCACCCTGGTCACCCCCGACGGCTTCGGCACCCGGTGGGACGGTGGCTACGAGTCGGGCGACGAGGTCAGCCAGTACTACGACAACCTCGTCGGCAAGCTCGTCGTCTGGGGGCGAGACCGTGAAGAGGCCCGCCGGCGCATGCTCCGGGCGCTCGGCGAGATGCGGGTCGAGGGGATCGCCACGACGATCCCCGCCGACGTGGCCATCCTCAGCCATCCGGACTTCGCGGCGGCGGAGCACTCGACGAAATGGGTCGAGGAGGTGCTCGACCTGTCCGGCGTGAGCGCACCGAAGGCCCCCGCCCCCACCGACGACGACGAGGCACCGAAGGTGCGACGCGACGTGGATGTCGAGGTCGAGGGCCGGCGCTACGCGGTGAGCGTCTGGGTGCCCGAGACCGCGGCTGCTCCGGTGGTCGGCGGCCCTGCGGTGGCACGTCCCCGCCGCGCGGCCGGCGCCGGAGCCGCGGCTGGCGCCGGTGCCGGCACCGTCGTCGTGCCGATGCAGGGCACGATCGTCAAGGTCCTCGTCGCGGCCGGCGACGAGGTCGAGGCCGGACAGGCCATCTGCGTTCTCGAGGCCATGAAGATGGAGAACAACATCAGTGCCGACCGGGCCGGCACCGTGTCCCAGCTCAAGGTGGCCCCCGGGGACTCGGTCGGAGCCGGCGACATCGTCGCGGTCATCGACTGATCGGTGGCGTCCCCGGTCGCGGTGCTCGGCATGCATCGAAGCGGCACCAGCAGTCTCGCCGGCTCCCTCGAGGAGGCCGGCCTGCATCTGGGCGAGGTCGTCACCGAGGCTCCCCACAACCGAAAGGGCAACCGTGAGAGCCTCGCGGTGCGCGACCTCAACGATCGCCTGCTCGAGCACAACGGCGGGGCATGGGACCGTCCCCCGTCCTCGCTCACCTGGGATGGCGACTTCCGCACGCAGCGCACGGCGGTTATCGCCGCCCACGCGGCGTCGTGGCGATGGGGCTTCAAGGATCCCCGCACACTGCTCACGCTCCCCTTCTGGGAGGAGGGGATCCCCGACCTCGCGCTGGTCGGCACCTTCCGGCACCCGCTCGCCGTCGCCGCGTCGCTCGCCCGCCGAGACGGACTCGCCGTCGACGCCGGCCTCGCCTTGTGGGCCGACTACAACGAGCGCCTCCTCGCCGCCCACGACCGCGGCGCGTTTCCACTGATCTCGTTCGATCTTGCCGGCGCCGCCTACACCGCGGGGGTGGCCGCCATCGCGGCCCACCTCGACCTCCCGGGCCGACCGACCTTCTTCAGCGACGACCTCCGCCACCACGACCCTGACCTCGATGCGCCGCTCCCCGCCGACGTCGACCGGCTCTACCGGCAATTGCGGTCGCGGGCAGGGGCCCTCGGCTGACCCCGTGCCCACGCCCCGCCTGACCGTCGTCGTCAACTTCTACAACATGGCCCGCGAGGCCGCCCGCACCCTCTTCTCCCTGACGCCGGGCTACCAGCACAGCCTGCGCGTCGAGGACTACGAGGTCATCGCCGTCGACAACGGCTCCACCGAGCCACTCGACCCCGCCGAGGTCACGCGGTTCGGCCCCAACTTCCGTGCCGTGCGCTTCTCCCCGGAGGCCCCGTCGCCGGCCGCCGCCCTGAACCACGGGGTGTCGTTGGCTCGCGGTGATCGCGTGATGCTCGTGATCGACGGCGCCCGGATCCTGTCGCCCGGCATCCTCGACTACGCCACCAGGGCCTTCCGCGCGTTCGACAACCCCTTCGTCCACACGCTGGGCATGCACCTCGGCCACCAGGTGCAGAACGAGAGCATCACCACGGGCTACGACCGCCACGTCGAGGACCGCCTCCTCGAGTCGGTGACCTGGAAGGAGAACGGCTACCGGCTCTTCGAGATCGCCACGGTGGCCCTGTCGTCGAAGCAGGGGTTCTTCTCCTCATTGTCCGAGAGCAACTGCGTGGCGCTGACCAAGGCCCAGTACCGACGCCTGGGCGGGTTCGACGAGCGCTTCTGCTCCCCTGGCGGCGGCCTGGTGAACCTCGACTTCTTCAACCGGGCCCTGCTCGACCCCACGGTCGACCCCGTGATGCTGCTCGGCGAGGCCACCTTCCACCAGGTGCATGGCGGCGTCGCCACCAACGTCGCCATGGCGGACCATCCCTGGCACGGGTTCGCCGCGGAGTACGAGCAGATCACCGGGTCGCCCTACGCGACCGTGGTGCGGCCACCCTCCTTTCTCGGCGGCCGCCCGGGGGAGTCCGAGCTCGTAACCGGTCGCCTGTGGACCTGACCGGTCCGTCTCGAGTGGGCCGCTACCAGCCCAGGTCCCGGCCGAGGTACTCGTAGAGGGCCGAGTTGTGCGGCTCGAAGTAGGAGCGAAGGCGCTGTTCGACCGGCGAGTCGGCCCGTGCGTAGTCCCCGGTGTTGCGGGCCCGGGGATCGGTCAGCGCCGCAGGGGCCAGGTCCAGGAACCGGAGGACCCGGTCGTACGTGCCCTGCGGATCCCCGAAGAGGTCCTCGCTCTTCACGATGAGCAGTTGACCGCGTGAGCGGTAGCTGTCGAAGCGCCTGAGCTGGTCGACGTAGACCCCCCTGGCGAGGTACGACTGCTCCTGGTGGGCCGAGCTGGCGGCCGACGGGTCGGCGAGCAGCCGCTCGACCTCGCCGTCGAGACGCGCCGGCTCCTGCTCGATCGCTTCTTCGAAGGGCAGGTCCTCGAAGCCCAACCGGACCGCATGGTGATAGTGGGACAGCGCTCGATCGACGGGGTCTCTCAGGAGTGCGATCAGCTTCGCATCGGGAACGAGGGCCTCCATCCGGCCCGCGGCGAGCGGGTGGAAGACGTAGTAGGGCGTGGCCTCCCCGGTGATCACGGGCCCGCCGACTGCTCGCTCGCGGTCGGCCAGCACAGCTCGGTTCGGCAGCCGCGACCGATACCAGGCTTCCCCCTGCCAGTGGTTGAGGTCGAAGAAGTGCACCTCCTTCTTCTGCGCCCCGACGACCTGGGGGTGCTGTTCGAGGTAGCGGTACAGAGACGACGTTCCGCTCTTCTGCGCGCCGATGACGATGAAGTCGGGAAGCACCGTGCGATCCGCACGCCTCCGGCCCGACAGCCTCTCGGCGGTGCGCCTCAGGACGCTCCGGTTGCTGTCCACCGTCTCAGCCCCGGTCGGGCCCCGCCACCCTGAGGCATGCGTCGGCGACCCGTCGGTCCGAGACGAGCTCGCCGGACTCCAGGCCCTGGGCGACGGCCGCGGGGCTGAGTCGGACGCGCTCGAAGACAGCGGTGAACTCACCTCGACGCTGCGCGTCGAACAGCGAGCGCCAACGGTGACCGAAGTGCTCGGGCAGTTCCTCGTTGCGCTCGTAGGCCGCCCCGCCCTTGGCGATCTTGTTCTCGAACTGTGCCAGCGTCCGGATCGGGAAGTGCAGGATCTCGATCGGGGTGTCGTCGAGGACGCCGGCACGACCGGGCCACTGCACGTCGTGGTTGCCCTGCAGCACCTGTGCCTCCGCCGAGGCCCGGTGGGCCATCTTGGGCTGGATCGGCCGCTCGTTGACGGGATCGAACGGCACGGCGTAGCGCACGAGCATCCGCTCGTGGAAGGGGCGCTCGTCGGGGCCGGCGGGAACGACGAAGTTGTACCGGGGCGCCAGCACCGCGTCGCAGTCCGCGGGGACCGCTGCGAGCACCGAGGAGAGGGTCCCGGCACGGGCGCACCAGAACTCGTCGGCATCGCTGTTGATCACCCAGTCGGCCCCGAAGTCGGTCGCGGCCAGGCGCGCCATCCTGGTCACCCATCGGCCCTGCGAGTAGTCGTCGGCCGGCTCGTGGATGAGGTGCAGCGCCCCTCGGCGCTCGTACTCCTCGAGGATCTCGACGGTGCCGTCCTCCGAACGGTTGTCGGTGGCGATCACGAAGTCGACGCCACGCGCGAGGTGGAAGTCCAGGTTGGCCCGCACGATGTCGGCCTCGTCTCGGACGAGAAGGGTCATCACGAGTCGCACTGGCGCTCAGCCCCGCCCGGGGAGATGACGTCGGGCCCAGAGGTAGAGCCGCACCGGCGGGCGACGGCGTATTCGGTCGAGCGTGCCCTGGAGGGCTGCCAAGCGCTCGCGCGCCGCCATGACGTCCGTCGCGAGCACCGACGCCTCCGCGCTCCGCCGCTCGAGCTCCTGGTGGAAGAAGAGGGTGTGGCGATCGAGGCTCGCCCGCGCCTCGGAGCGCACCTCCTCGATGCCCGCACGCAGGCGGTACGACTCGTCCTCGTAGGCGGCCATGCGGGTGTGCTCGTCGAACGCGAGCTGGAGGCCGGGGGTCTCCGAGCCGAGCGGCACGGCCGGCAGCGATGCGTGTGTGCCCACCAGGGCCAACGACTGCTCGAACAAGGCCCGTTGCGTCGGCGCCATCGCCGGGTCGGTGGCCAGCTCGGTCCTGTCGGCCACGTGGTGGCGGAGGCGCCCGTCGAGCGACGCGGCGGCCTCGGCCTGCGCAGCACCCGAGGGGGCGACACCGGAGTGCCCCTCGACGAATGCGGCCAGGTCGTCGATCACCCGACCGGCCTCGGAGACCAGGTCGCGGTAGTCGACGACGATCACCGCCGAGCCCTCGAGCTCCCGCCAGAGCGACCGAAGGTAGCGCTCCCACACCGCGAGCCCGTACTCGGTCGAGAAGCCGTTGCGACGATGGAGCGACGCCGCGACCTCGAGCGGGTTTCGGAGCGAGACCACCATGGCGGGCGTCGCAGGGAGCACCGCCTTCCAGAACGCCAGCGTGAGGCACAGGCGCGGGTCCTTCCAAGCCCAGGGGGACGCGGGAAGGGTCTCGGCCACCAACGACCGGGCAACGTCGCCGATGGGCTCCGTCGCGAGGTCGGCGAAGCGGACCTCCTCATGGGGTGGGGCCGACCATCGCCCGCCGGCCAGGGCGAGCAGGCGGTCGTTGCACTCGGTGAGTGCGGTGATCTCCCAGTGGCCCGACTCGTTGGAGGGCGACGCCCCCATCAGGGCACCGCCGGAACCCGTCCCCAGCCCGAGCAGACCGAGCGCTCGCGTGAGCGCCGACGTCCCGCTTCGGTGCATGCCGAGCACGAGCACGCCGCTGCCGATCTCGGGCGAGCCCGACCGCGAGCCCGTTGCGGCGCCCCGGTCAGCCGACAGCCTCGTCCTCCGCGCCCGCGACCCGGAGGCCGCCCTCGGCCGCCTCCTTCGCCCGGTTCCTAGGGAAGGCCCACTCACCCCCGAGGTCGACGAAGCCGACCTTCTCGCTGCTCCGACCGGGCTGCACGTGCAGTTCGAACTCGCGCTCGTGATGGTCGTAGCGGTGCAGTGAGTGGCTGTCCATCACCGTGACGCTGAGGTGGTAGGTGCCGGGCGTGAGCGGCAGGCGGTGCAGCTTGTAGTGGAGCACGCCGGCGCCCTCTAGCCGGCCCGTGTCGAACTCGGCGAGGCGGGTGTTCGGCTCGGCGACCAATGTGCCGCCGTCATGGTGGAACCCGAGCTTGAACACCGGGCTCTCCACCGGCGTGTCGGCCCGGTAGTGGATGCGGATCACGAGGGGGTCGCCGGTCGAGCCCACGGGGGTCGGCTTGCGGCGGGCGCTGATGTATTCGACACGCTCGATCTTGACCTCACCGGTGCCTGCCCGTCGCCCCGTGCCGGTGACGAGCTCGCCGCCCTCCTCACCCAGGCGGTCGCCCTCCGCGTCGTTCACCTTCCGCAGGTACTCGCGGACCACCCGCACGGCCTTGCCCTCGGTGAGGACCTTGCCGTGCTCGAGCCACGCCGCATGATCACACATGGTCTGCACCAGGCCCATGCTGTGGGTGACCATGACGATGGTCACGCCCTGTTGGCGCAGCGAGAACAGGTGGTCGAAGCACCGACGCTGGAACTCCTCGTCGCCGACCGCGATCACCTCGTCGATGAGCAGGATCTCGGGGTTCACGTGCACGGCCACGGAGAACCCCAGGCGGACGTACATGCCGCTCGAGTAGACCTTGACCGGCGTGTCGATGAAGTTCTCGAGACCGGCGAACTCGATGATCTCGTCGATCTTGGACCCGATCTCGCGCCGGCCGAGCCCGAGGATCGATGCGTTCAGGTAGATGTTCTCGCGACCGGAGAGCTGCGGGTGGAACCCCGCGCCGAGCTCGAGGAGCGCCGAGATCCGCCCGTGGCTGGTGACCTTGCCGCTCGTGGGCCGGTAGATGTTGGCCATCATTCGCAACAGCGTGGACTTGCCCGAGCCGTTGTGGCCGATGAGGCCGTACATGGTGCCAGTCGGCACCGTGAGCGACACGTTCTTGAGCGCCCAGAACAGGTCGAACCGGGCCTTCGACCCACCGGTGAGCCGGTCCTTGAGGTGCATCGGCTTCTCGTTGTAGAGCCGGAAGCGCTTGGAGACGTCCTCGACGACGATGGCAGGCGTGGCCGAGGGCTCGGTCTCGTTGGTGCTCACAGCTCCTCGCTCACGTTGCGCGAATGACGGCGGAACAGGCCCCAGCCGACGACCAGCGAGAAGAGCGACATCAAGAAGAGGCCGAGGCACCGCTCGAGGCTCGGCACCTGGAGGTACCACACGAGGTCACGTGCGGCGCCGACGAACTGCGTCAACGGGTTCAGCCGGAGCAATTGCTCGGCGGTGAACGGGCCGATCGCCCGCGGCCCCACCACGGCGATCGAGTAGACGATCGGGGTGCAGTAGAAGAGCAGCTGCATCAGGATGCTGATGAGGTACTCCACGTCGCGGAAGTAGACGTTGAGCAGGCTCAGGACGAGGCCGACGCCGAGCGAGAAGGCCACCACGCACAACATCAGCAGCGGCCACAGCAGGAACGTCCACGAGGCGTTGCCGACGAGGATGAGGATCACCATGAGCACCGACGTCTCGATGACGGACTGGACGGACACGGCCAGCACGTTCGCGATGCCCGGGCACTCGGGCGGGAAGTACACCTTCTTGAGCAGATCGGCGTTCAGGGCGAGGGCGGCCATCGAGCCGTTCACGATCTGGCTGAACAGGTTCCACACCACGAGGCCGGAGAAGAGGAAGATCGGGAACGAGTCGAGTTCACCGTTGCCGGCCACCGGCGCCGAGTTCCCGAGGAAGGTGCCGAAGACGAGGCTGTAGACGGCCAGGGTCGCGAGGGGGTTGAGGAGCGACCACAGCCACCCGAGGATGCTCTTCTTGTACTTGGCCTTGAACTCGCGCTCGGTGAGGTTGACGATGAGCGTGCGGTAGCCCCAGAGCTCGAGGACCGGTCCCGGCACGAGGCCCTTGCGGGCGACGGCGGTGGTCGAAGCCATGGTTCAGCCCGCCAGGGCCGCGACACGGCCCACGGTTGAACGACGCATGATCATCCCAATCTACGGCAGATCGGTGCGGCCCGACCATTCAGGCAGGACGGCGGAGGACTCGGGAGCAGGCCTCACCGGGTGGACAGCACCAGGGTCGCGGCGGCCCGGTCGTGCCAGCCCTGGCGACGCGGGTTCGGGATCGCGCTCAGGAAGACGACCACCCACAGCGCCTCGCCGACCAGGGGCAGGACCACGGTCAGGTAGAGCCACACGGCCGGCACCGCGAAGCGCACCACGGCCTCGGCCGGGGTGGGGTTGGCCAGGTCGCTGCGGCGGGCCACCCGGATGTGCAGCAGCATCTTGGCCAGGGTCTGACCCCGCCAGGCCACCATGCCGGCCTCGTAGACACCCGCGATCACCAGGAACACCGTCTCCACCACGAGGAAGCTGACGGTGCCGGTGTCGCCCTCCCGGGGGCGGACGAGCGCGACCGTGAGCAGTCCGGCCACGTTGAAGATCAGGAAGACGTCGATGAGCCGGGCCAGTGCCCGCTTCCAGACAGGCGCCAGGGTCAGGTCGCCGTCGAGCGGGAACGCTTCTGGGCCGTCCGCGCCGAGAGGGCCGGCGTCGTCGCCGACCTCGTCGCCCGGCCTGGTCACTCGGCGGCCTCGGCCAGCGCCTCGGCGAGCGCCGGATGCACGAGGAGGCTCTCATCGATGTCGCTGACACGGAGCCCAGCCGTCACGGCCAGGGCGATCACCGAGATGAGCTCTGCTGCGTTGCGACCCACGATCGAGCCTCCGAGCACCACACCCGTGGCGGGGTCGGACAGGATCTTCACGAATCCGCGCGGGTCGTTGAGGATGAGCGCCTTGGCGTTCGAGGAGAAGGGCACCTTCGTGACCCTGATCTTGCGCCCCTCCGCGAAGGCGTCGGCCTCGGCGAGGCCGACGTCGGCGATCTCGGGATCGGTGAAGATGGCCGACGCCGCCTTGTCGTAGTCGAGGTGCTTGTGCGCTCGGGCCTGCAGGCCCATGACGTGTTGGGCGATCTTGCGGCCCTGCATGGAGGCGACCGACGAGAGCGGCAGCTTTCCCGACAGGTCGCCGGCGGCGTAGATGTGACCCACGTTCGAGCGGCAGTGCCGGTCGACGGGGATGTAGCCGCCGTCGTCGGCCGCCACGCCCGCCGTCTCGAGGCCCAGGCGGTCGGAATTCGGGATCGACCCGATGGCGAGCAGCACGTGCGAGCCGCCGGGGGTCCGGCCGTCGTCGCAGCGCACCACCAGGCTGCCGTCCCCGTTGACGTCGATCCCCTCGGCCCGTGCTCCCTTGAGCAGCTTCACGCCACGGGCGAGGAAGTTCTCCTCGAGGGCGGCCGCCACCTCCGCGTCCTTTCGCGGCAGCACCTGCTGCCGGCTGACGATGAGCGTGACCTCGCAACCGAACGACGAGAACATGTGGACGAACTCGACCCCGGTCACCCCCGACCCGATCACGACCAGGTGCCCCGGCATCGTGGGCGGCGGGTAGGCGTCGCGGGTGGTGAGCACCCGGTCACCGTCGACCGGTGCCCAGTCGGGGACACGCGGACGACTCCCGGTGCTCAACAAGATGGCGTCGGCCTCGAGCTCGATCGGTCCCGACTCGGTGTCGGCGACGACCTGGTTGGGCCCGACGAGCCGACCGGTGCCACGGATCAGCCGCACGGACTGGCTCTCGAGCAGTTGGGTGATCGACCGTTCGAGACGATCCTCGATGGCGGCGTTGCGCTCCTTGATGGCCGCGAGATCGAGACGGGCCGCCACCTCGACGAGGCCCATGCCGCGCGCCTGCCTGAGCTGAGACATCGCCCCGCCGGTCGCGATCATGGCCTTCGAGGGGATGCAGTCCCACAGATGCGCGGCTCCCCCGACGATGTCGCGTTCGACCAGCGTGACCTCGGCCCCGAGCTTCGCCGCCTGGGTCGCCGCCTGATTGCCGGCCGGTCCGCCGCCGATGATCACGAACCTGGTAGCCACCGCCGCAGCCTACGGGGGCCGACCATGACGGCCAATCCACCCTGCCGGAGAGTAGGTTTTTCATCGTGCGTTGGTCGAGCGGGTTCCTCTTGGTGGTCGCGCCCGCGCTGCTGGTGACCGCCGGCTCCCTCGGCACCGCCGCTCCCGCCGGCGGGCAAGAGGTCGCCCCGCCCGCCCCTGCCGAGGCCGACCCTTCAGCTCCGGTCCCGGTGGTGGGCGACTTCGACGCGGATCAGCGTGCGGACCTCCTCTGGTACGGGCCCGGGCGCTCCGACGACCACCTCTGGTTCGGCGCGGCCGGGCGCCGGTTCGCCGGGCAGCCCGTCGCTGTCCGGGGGGACTACCGGCCACTCACCGGCGACTTCAACGGCGACGACCACGACGACATCTTCTGGTACGGATCCGGCCCGTCGAGCGACTACGCGTGGTTCGGGGCCACGGGTCGACGATTCGTGGGGCGCGAGGCGACGGTGACAGGCACCTACCAGCCGTTCTCGGCCGACTTCGACGGCGACCGGCGCGACGACATCTACTGGTACCACCCCGGCCCGGGCGCCGACCTCGTCTGGTACGGCACCCCCAACGGCTCCTTCTCGGGTCGATCGGTCCGGGTCTCGGGCGCACCGACCCCGGTCGTCGGCGACTTCGACGGCAACGGGACGGCCGACATCCTCTGGTACGGCGGGAATGCCGCTCCGGACAGCCTGTGGCAAGGACGCCGGACGCGGGGGTTCACCGGCCGAGCCGTCGAAGTGGGACCGTCGGTCACCCCGCGCGTCGGCGATTTCGACGGCGACCGGCGCGACGACATCTTCTGGTTCGGCCCGGGCGCCGCCGCCGACGTGGTCTGGTACGGAGCGGACAACGGCTCGTTCCGCGGCGCAGGCGTGACGTCCGGCTCCGCGCAGGCGCCCGCGCCGGGCGACCTCAACGGCGACGGTGTCGACGACCTGCTCTGGCACCAACCCGGGCCGGCCCCCGACGAGGCCTGGTACGGCCACCCGACCGGTTTCTCGGTCACCGCCCGGGAAGCGCCGGCCGGGGCCGTGCCGATCCTGGCCGACTTCGACGGCAATCGGGCCACCGACGTCCTGTGGTACGCGGCCGGCGCTCTGCCCGACCCACTCTGGTACGGAGCCGGCGGCGACAGCTTCACGTCCAAGTCGTCGATCGTGGACATCCATCCGGCGCTGGCCCCACCGGTCGACCGGCGAGCGGTCGCATCGGACTACGACCGCCACGGCCTGCTCGCCCATGCGATGGGACCCACACCCGAAGGCGCCAGCTACACGAACAGCCTCGAGTCGTTCGACCACAACTTCGGACGAGGCTTCCGCGTGTTCGAAGCCGACTTCGTCCGGCTCGCCGACGGCTCGATGCTCGCCGCCCACGACGGCCTCGAACGGTCATTCGGGCTGGACCGGCGCTTCAGCGAGGTGACCAGGGCCGACATGGCCGGACGCCGCTTCCGTGCCCGGAACCGGTACTACACGCCGTTCTTCAGCGACGACGTGGTCGAGCTGATGCGCCGGCACCCCGACGTCTACCTCGTGCTCGACACCAAGGGATCCGACGTGGCGCTGTTCGCCCAATTCCTGCGGGACGCGGCCGGCGACCCGGCGGTCATGGAGCGGGTGATCCCGCACATCTACGACCAGGCCCAACTCGACCAGGTTCAGGACCTGTACCCCGTGCACAGCTTCATGGTCGCCCTCTACCGGAGCCAGCACCGCAACCTGCTCGACGACGACGATGCCGTGGCCTTCACGCGCCGCAATCGGGCGCCGGCGGTGATGATGTGGGCGGGCACCCGCAACCCGGCGCTCTCGCTCGCGGGCAACATGAGCGAACGGCGCCGGTACACCGACCCGTTCGCCGGCCGCCTGAGGGCCGCTGGAGCCGTCGCCTACGTCCACAGCATCCGTGATGCCGCGACGGCGGCGGCCTTCAAGAGCAAGGGTGTGGCGATCTACTCCGACGGGCCGTTCCCGCCCTACTCCGAGGCCCAACCCGAGGTGTTCGCGCCAGGCTACGAAGCGGTCGATCAGCTGCCGTAGCTGCGACCTGCTGGAGGTCAGGCGGTCAGGCGGTCCAGGCGCACCAGGCGGTGATCGGCGGTGAACAGGCGCCGGGTGAGGCCGATGCTCACGACCGTCACGGTGGTCGCCGCGGCCCCGAGGATCAGGAACATGATGGCCGCCTGCACCAGCACGGCATCGACCGGGTCGACCCCGGCCAGGATGAGACCGGTCATAGCCCCGGGCAGGAAGACGAGGCCGACCGCCTTGGTGGTCTCGATCTGGCTGGTCAGGGCGGTGCGGACGGCGGCGCGCGTGTAGGGGCGCGAGGCCACCGGCCAGGGCTGGCCGAGAGCCAGTCGGGCCTCGACCTCGGCGCGCTTGTCGCTCAACTCGCCGACGATGCGGCGGGCCACGACGACGGTGGCAGTCATGGCGTTGCCCACCATCATCCCGGCCAGCGGCACGATGGTGCGGCCCTCGAGGGGAAAGATGCCGAACCCGAAGATCACCCCCAGGCTCACGGTCGCGGCCGCACCGATGGCCAGCGCCGCGACGCCGAGCAGGCCGGGGACCTCCGGTGCTCGCCGGGCGATCACCAGGGACGCGAAGCCCACCATGAAGAGCACCCAGAGGAGCGACAGTGCGAGGGGACTGTCGGGATCGATGATCACGGTGAGGGCCACGCCGACCAGGAGCAGTTGCACGAGCGCGCGGGCGCTGGCCCACAGGATCGGACGCTCCAGGCCGTATCCCCGCCACCGCGACAGGCCGACGGCGACCCCGACCAGGATCAGCGAGGCCGCCAGCCCCGACCAGGTCACGTCACCCGACACGGCCATCACCTCCGTCCGGCACGACCCGGCCCTCGGCCAGCACCACGAGGCCGTCGGCGATGCGCTGCACCTGGCCCGGATCGTGGGTGACCCACAGCACCGGCACCCCAGCGACCGCGAGCTCGCGGCCGAGCCGCTCGAGCACGAGGGTGTTCTCCTCATCGAGCGCCGACGTGGGCTCGTCCATGAGGAGCACCTCCGGGCACGTGGCGAGCGTCCGGGCCAGGCAGACCCGCTGTGCCTCGCCGCCGGAGAGATCATCGGCCGTGCGGTCGAGGAACGTGGCGTCGAGGGCGGCGCGCCCGAGCGAGGTGCGGGCGTCCGCCCCGCTGATGCCGGGCACGGCCACGTCGAGGTTGTCGCCTACCGTCCCGGGGAAGAGGGTGGGGCGCTGGAACACCATGCCCACCCGCCGGCGCAGGACGAGCGGGTCGAGGCCGGCCAGGTCGTCGCCCCGGTAGCGCACCCGGCCCGAGGTCGGCACCTCCAGGCGATTGCACAGCCGCAGCAGCGTGGACTTCCCGGACCCCGACGGGCCCACGATCGCGGTGAGCCCGACGGACCGGATGCGGACGTCCACCTCGTCGAGGAGGGTGGCGCCGTCGACCGACACTGACACCCGCTCGAAGCAGAAGAGGTCGACTTCGGGCTGCGCCATGCCAAACCGTACGCTGAGACCATGGACGACCAAGCCGACCCCGGCCGCTCGGGCCCCTCGTTGGAACAATGGCGTGCAGATGCGGCCAGGGACCTGAGGGGCGCGGCGGTGGAAAGCCTCACCTGGGAGACCCCCGAGGGCATCGACATCGCCCCGCTGTACACCGAGGCGGACCTCGACGGCGCCCAGGGACTGGGATCACTGCCCGGCCGCGAGCCCTTCGTCCGAGGCGTGCGGGCCACCATGTACGCCAACCGACCGTGGACGGTGCGCCAGTACGCGGGGTTCTCCACCGCCGAGGAGTCGAACGCCTTCTACCGACGCAACCTCGCCGCCGGCCAGAAGGGCCTGTCGGTGGCTTTCGACCTCGCCACCCACCGCGGCTACGACAGTGACCATCCGCGTGTCGAGGGCGACGTGGGCATGGCCGGTGTGGCCATCGACTCGGTCGAGGACATGTTGATCCTGTTCGACGGCATCCCCCTCGACCAGATGAGCGTGTCGATGACCATGAACGGTGCTGTTCTGCCCGTCCTCGCCTGCTTCATCGTGGCCGGCGAGGAGCAGGGTGTCCCGGTCGAGGCCCTCAGCGGCACCATCCAGAACGACATCCTCAAGGAGTTCATGGTCCGCAACACCTACATCTACCCTCCGGCGCCGAGCATGCGGATCGTGGCGGACATCATCGCCTACACGGCCGAGAAGATGCCCCGCTACAACTCGATCTCGATCTCCGGCTACCACATGCAGGAAGCAGGCGCCACGGCCGACCAGGAGCTCGCCTTCACCATCGCGGACGGCCTCGAGTACGCGAGGGCCGCACTCGACCGGGGCATGGACATCGACGTGTTCGCACCCCGCCTCTCGTTCTTCTTCGCCGTCGGCATGAACTTCTTCATGGAGGTGGCCAAGCTCCGGGCCGCCCGACTGCTCTGGACGCGGGTCCTGTCGCAGTTCGACCCCAAGGATCCCCGCTCGCTGATGCTCCGCACCCACTGCCAGACCTCGGGCGTGTCGCTCACCGAGCAGGACCCCTACAACAACGTGGTGCGCACCGCCTACGAGGCCATGGCCGCCGTGCTCGGCGGCACCCAGAGCCTGCACACCAATGCCTTCGACGAGGCCCTCGGCCTGCCCACCGAGTCGTCGGCGCGCATCGCTCGCAACACCCAGTTGATCCTCGCCGAGGAGACCGGCGTCACCCACGTGGTCGACCCGCTGGGGGGCAGCTACTACGTGGAGGCCCTCACCACGGCGCTGGCCGACAAGGCGTGGGCGCTCATCGAAGAGGTCGAGGCACTGGGCGGCATGACCAAGGCGGTCGAGTCGGGCATGCCGAAGCTCGCCATCGAGGAGAGCTCGGCGCGACGCCAGGCCCTCATCGACCGGGGCGAGGCGGTGGTGGTGGGCGTCAACAAGTACGTCCCCGAGAATCCGGAGCAGGTCGACGTGCTCGACATCGACAACACCAGGGTGCGCGAACAGCAGGTGGCACGCCTCCAGGCGATTCGGGCCGAGCGCGACGAGGTCCGGTGCCGGGCCACCCTGGAGCGGCTGACCGAGGGCGCCAGGGGCGACGCCAACCTCCTGGAGTTGTGCGTCGACGCCGCTCGGGCGCGGGCCACGGTCGGCGAGATCTCGGCGGCGATGGAAGCGGTCTTCGGTCGTCATCGGGCCGAGATCCGTAGCATCTCGGGCGTGTACGGCGCGGCCTATGAAGGCGACGAGGGCTTCGAGGCGATCCGTGCCGCCGTGGCTGCCTTCGCCGAGCAACGGGGCCGTCGTCCCCGGATCCTCGTGGTGAAGATGGGCCAGGACGGCCATGACCGCGGCGCCAAGGTGATCGCCACCGCCTTCGCCGACATCGGGTTCGACGTCGACGTCGGCCCGCTGTTCCAGACGCCGGCCGAGGTCGCCCGGGACGCCGTCGAGAACGATGTCCACGTGGTGGGCGTGTCGAGCCAGGCCGCCGGCCACAAGACGCTCGTCCCACAGCTCGTCGCGGCGCTCGAGGCCGCCGGCGGCGGCGACATCCGTGTGGTGTGCGGCGGAGTGATCCCACCGCAGGACTACGAGGCACTCGAGGATGCCGGCGTCGCCGCCATCTTCGGCCCCGGCACCAACATTCCCCAGGCCGCGGCGCAGGTCCTCGAGCTCCTTTGATCGACGAGCAGCCGGTGGCCGTCCTGGCCGCCGGGATCCGTTCCGGCGACCGGCGCACGCTGGCTCGTGCGATCACACTGGTCGAGTCGTCCCTCGAAGTGGATCAGGCCAAGGCGGCCGAACTGCTCGACGGGCTCATGGCCGAGGCCGGCGGCGCTCTGCGCATCGGCATCACGGGGAGCCCGGGGGTCGGCAAGTCCACCTTCATCGAGGCCTTCGGGCTCGGGCTGGTCGAAAAGGGACACCGGGTGGCTGTCCTGGCCGTGGACCCGTCGAGCAGGCGCACCGGGGGCTCGATCCTGGGCGACAAGACCCGCATGCCTGGGCTGGCGACGAGCCCGGACGCGTTCATCCGCCCGTCACCCTCGGGATCGAGCCTCGGCGGGGTGGCACGCCGCACCCGTGAGGCCATCACCTTGTGCGAGGCCTTCGGTTTCGACGTGCTGATCGTCGAGACCGTCGGCGCCGGACAGGCCGAAGGTGCCGTCGCCGACCTGGTCGACGTCTTCGTGTTGCTGGTGGCCCCGGGCGGCGGCGACGACCTCCAGGGGATCAAGCGGGGGATCATGGAGCTCGCCGACGTGGTCGTCATCACCAAGGCCGACGGTGAGTTGGCTGCCACCGCGCGGCGCACGGCGGCCGACTATCGCAGCGCCCTCGACCTCCTCCGACCCAAGACGGGTACGGGTTCCGCTCCGGTGATCAGCTGCTCGGCGCTCGCCGGCGAGGGAGTGGCCGCCGTGGAGGACGCTGTGCAGCACCTGCACGCGGCCTGGAGGGCCTCGGGCGAGCTCGCGACGCTGCGGGGCGACCAGGCCGTCGCGTGGATGTGGAGCGACGTCCAGGATGCGCTGGCCGACCGTCTTCGCCGCCACCCGGCGGGCACCACCGAGCTGGAGGCACAGGTACGCGACGGGGCCCTCTCCCCCACCACTGCGGCCCGACGCCTCCTCGATGCGTTCCGGGACTAGATGACCACGACGGCCCCTCCAGTCCATGAGGTGGAGCGTCACGACGCTCCGGGTCGGCGGTGGTGGGGCCTCACGGTCGCCGCCATCACGATCATCGCCGTGGTCATCGGCTTCATGGGCCGGGACCTGTGGTTCATGAACGACGACTGGGACTTCCTCACCCAGCGCCGGGTCGGCTCGCTCGACGACTACCTCCGGCCGCACGCGGGTCATTGGACCGCCACGACGGTGCCGGTCTACCGGGTGCTCCACGCCCTTGTCGGCACCGACTACTTCCCCTGGTACTTCCTTCCCCGGCTGATCGTCGCCGGGCTCCTTGCGCTCGCGGCCTGGCGTTTCCTCATCGCGCGCGGCGCCGCGCCCCAGGTCGCAAGTGCGGCGGTTGTGGTCCTGATGGCCCTCCGCGCGACCGGTGGCCACCGGGGCATCGCCGCCTACGTGTGCATGGCCGCCGTGCTCGGCGTCGGCGTGTTGGTGACCTGGCACGACCCGCCGTCGCGACGGGACCAGCTCGCGCTTGCGCTCGTCCTGCTCCTGGCGGTCACGTCGTTCGGCACCGGGGTCCTCCTCGTCGCCGCCACCGCGGTGGCCCTTGCGGTCAGCGGTCGTCTCCTGCCTTGGCTGCCGGGGCTGGCCGTCCCCGTGGCGGCGTACGCCTGGTGGCACCTCCGGCACGGCAGTCGTTCGGGACCGCGCTCGCAGCTGAACGAGCTTGCGTCCGTTCCGGGCACGATCGGCCGGGTCCTCCTGCACGGCCTGGGCGACCTCGTCGGGCTCGGACCGGCAGCGGGAGCCGTCCTGGCCATCGCCGTCGCGGCCGTGCTCGTGACCTGGTGGCGGCAAGGGCGGCTGGACCTGTTCGACGGGATCACCCTCCTGACACTCGCACTCTTCCTGCTCTCGGTCACCTGGGCGCGCAGCGGCACGATCACGGCCGAGGGTGCGGTCCCGGCGCGCTACGCCTACGAGCCCGTGTTCCTGCTGATGCTGGTCGTCGTCCCACGGTTGCGGCTCCCCCGTTCCCGCGTCGCGGTGTCACTCGTGCTCGCCGGCACGGCCGCGCTGCTCGTGGTGAACCTCGTCGGCCTGCGAGACATCCAGAACACCCTGGAGGAGCAGGCCCGGCGCCAACGGCCCCTCGTCGAGACGACGGCCGCCCTCATGGCCTCGGACGAGCCGTTCGTCACCGATTCGTACGTGGTGATACCGCTGACGACCGACGGCCTGGCCCGCCTGGTCGCCGACGGATGGCGTCCACCGGCCGATCGAAGCGTCGTCGAGGAGGCACGGGGCGTGCTCCGTGTCGGGTTCGGGCCCGGATCGGACGACGATCCCCGTCCGCCGGTCGCCACCGCGTGCAGGACGCTCGCCGGTGCCGGCGATACGGTCCGGTACACGATCGTCGGGAATCGCCCGCTCTGGATTTCGGCCGCCAAGGGCACCCGTGTGCTGCTCACGGCATCCGACGCTGACGGACCGGGCCGTCGTGTCATCGAATGGGGGTCCGTGCGAGGGACGTTCAAGGCGCGCACAGGCCTGTTCCCAATCGTCAGCGCCGAAGGAGGCGGACGGCTCCGGGTCACGCTCGAGGTGGGCGATGGCGTGACCGTGTGCGCACCCTGACCCGCCCGCCCTCACCCCGACAGGATGCGACGGAAGGAACGCGCCTGGCCATCACCCGTGGGCAACAGGAGCTCGACGCGGTTCTCGCCCTGCCGGAACTGCTCGAAGTCGAGGACCGCGCTGAAGTCCCACGAGCCCGGCGACTGCTCCTGGAAGTCGCCGGCCACGCCGGCCACCGTGCCGTTGAGCACGACCAGCCCCTCATCAGGGGGTGACGCCCCCTCCTGAAGGAGGGCACCGTGCAGCATCAGCGGGAGTGGCCCGGCTCCGGCGTCGACCGAAGCAAGTCGGTCGGCCTCACGACTGCTCCACGACGACGATGGGTCGACGCTGACGTCGAGGGACGCGAGCGGACGGCCGACCAGGTCGCCCAGCGGCCCGACCGCGAAGACGCCGCGCCAGTCGAGTCCCTGGAACCGGCGCTCGTTGCGCCTGGCAACCGCGTAGAGCGCGTCGAGTGAGTCGGGGTCGACCGACGACGGTCCTCGCCCGTACACGACCGGCTTGTCCGCCGGGGGCGGGTCCTCACCGAAGAGCGATCGACCGTCGAAGTCCCAGTCGGTCTCGACCCCGAGCACGTCGACGATGGTCGGGATGACGTCGGTGTTGAGCGCGTTGTCGTCGCGGACGGCGCCCTCGGGCTGACCGGGCGCACGGATGAACATCGGCGTCCGGTAGATCTCCTGTGCGTTCTCGTCGGTCGGGTCCCGTCGGGGCTGGCCCGCGATGAACGCCGAGCCGTGGTCGGCGACGACCGCGACGACCGCGTCGTCCCAGAGGCCCTCTGACTCGAGCCGGTCGATCAGCTCGCCGAGCAGCGTGTCCGCGTAGCCCACCTGGAGGAGGTGTCGCTGCTGGCCCTGTCGGACGAGGAAGTCGTCGTCCCCCCACGTGCTGCGAACCGTCCCCGGCGGACCCGGCGAGCCCGGGTAGGTGCGCCCATCCGGGATGGTCACCCAGTTCTCGTGCGGGAAGTCGCTGTCGTGGAGGAAGTAGAGGGCCGGCGATCGCTGTGAGCCGACCCGCCCGACAAAGGCACGAAGGAGGGCGCCCTTGCCCTGGGGGAGGTTCGCCCGCATCTCCCGTCGTCGCGCCGCCATGAAGGGGCCGAAGCGAATCGACGAGCCAGGTGCTCGGGTACCCGGGGTGCGCACACGGCCCTCGCCGGAGCCCTGCCGCAGGAACCCACCCCAGGACTGGTCGACGGCTGGCAGGTGCATGCGCAACTGGAGGGGAAGGGACGTGTGGCCGTAGACCAGCGCGGCCTCGGCCAGGAGCTCCCGCAGACCTCCCATACCGCTCGACGCACTGCCGGCACGTGGGCACACCGACGTGGGACAGAGCTGGGTGACCGTCTCGGTGACGTCCATCTGGTAACTGCCACCCAGCAGGGTGAAGAGGTTCCGGGGGTAGTCGGTCGACGTCGGCAGGGATCCCGCATCCGGGACCAGACCGCTCTCGATGGCCGGCAGGCTGACGGGCGTGTTCGGTGCGAGGCTGGTGGCGTTTCGAAACCAGGTGCTCTGTGCGGCCAGCCGGGCGAAGTTCGGGAATCGCTCGGCATTGATGTCACCATCCGATGTGATGAGCGACGCAAGCGGCAACTCGTCGAACACGACGAGGACGACCGGGTGCGGGTGCTCGACGCGGACACCGGTGGCCGCCTCGGCCTCACGCTCCCAGAGCAGGCGGGACGTGGCCGAGCCGAAGAGGAAGAGACCGCAGAGGAGGATCGGCACCACGGCCAGGTACTGCAGGCCGACCCGAACGGCGCGGACACGTCGCTCCCCGACGACCAGGAGCATCATGAAGGCGACCGCCACGGCCAGGAACGGAACGGTCTCGTCGATGCCGAGTTGCCTCGCCACCGTCCCCCCGATGAGGAGGGCGAAGAACCCGACCAACGCGCTGTGGACTGCCGCCGAGACCCGGGGGCCGATGGCACGGGCACCGAGGTCGATCAGTACGGCGAGGACCGCAACGGCGAACGTGACGATGAGTGCAAACGCAACGATCTGGGCCCGCCCGGCGTCGGCGGCCACGAAGAACTCCGGGTTCTTCCCCAACAGGTCGAGCAACGGTTGCGCAAACGCGATGCCCGAGAGCGCGAAGAGCACCAGCCCGCCGCTGCACGCCTCGCTCCTCCACCATGGCGCACCCCGCGCCGTCATGGCACGAGCGGGATACGCACGAACGGCGGATCGTCGCCGCCGCCCGCCACGAGAAGCAGATCGATGGCGTTGTCGCCCTCGCGGATCTGCTCGAAGTCGAAGAGCGCCGAGAAGCGCCAGGCAGGGCCGCTGAGCACGAAGTCGCCCGCCACGCCCGCGACCTCCCCGTTGATCGCCACGAGCGCCTCCGCGTACGGCACCCGGTCGCCCCCGATCGTGACCGCGCCGTGGATCACGAGCGGGATCGCGCCCGTGCCGGGCTGGACATCGTCGAGCGCCTCAGGGTTCTCGAGGCGCCAGGATGCGTCAGGGATGAACGTGTCGGGGGCGTCGGTGACGTTGAGCGCGCTCACCGGCTCGCCGACGAACCGGCCCAGCCCGCCGACCGCCGCCACGCCTCGCCATCCCGCTTCGGGGAAGCGCTCGTGGTTGCGGGCCGCGACTGCGTACAGCCCGTCGAGCGACAGCGAGACGGAGTTCGGTCCCACTCCGTAGAACACGGGCTTGTCGACGGGTGCAGGGGTGTCACCGAACAGCGACCGGCCCTGGAAGTCCCAGTCGGTGTCGACATCGAGGACGTCGGCGATCGTGGGCAGGATGTCGTCGAGCAGAGCGTTCTCGTCGGACACCTCGCCCTCGCGCTCTCCGGGGACCCGGATGATCATGGGCACCCGGTAGATCTCATCGACCGTATCGTCGGCGGGTGTCCGCTTGGGCAGCCCCGGGGTGAAGGCGATGCCGTGATCGGCGGTGACCGCCACCACGGCGTCATGCCAGATGCCCTCGACCTGGAGCCGGTCGATCAGCTGCCCGAGCAGGGTGTCGGCGTAGCCGACCTGGAGCAGGTGGCGCTGTTGACCCTGGCGGACGAGGAAGTCGTTCTCACGCCACGTCCCGTCGACCGTCCCCGGGGGACCCCCCTCGCCCCGATACGTGTGGCCGTCGGGGGTGGTGAGCCAGTTGAAGTGCGGCAGGAGCGCATCGTGCACGAAGTAGAGCTGGGAGGAGCGCTCGGTGCCCACGCGGGTGGTCAGGAGGCGGAGCAGCTCGCCCGTTCCCTGGGGCTGGGTCGCTCGCATCTGGCGGTTCCGGGCGGTCATGAAGTCGTCGATGGTCGGCATGGTGGTCGTGGTCGAGATGGAGCTCGGGGTGGCGGTGGGACTCCCGTCCGTGGGTTCAGAGACGTCCGCCGAGGACCCACCGTCGGCAAAGCCGCCCCAGGACCCGTCGACGCCCGGCAGGTCACCCCGCAGCCGCGGAGGGAGCGTGACGTGGCCGTAGACGATCGAGGCGTCCAGGAGGTTCTGGCGCAGCAACTGGAACCACCCGGCCGCGCGGGGCGACTCGGCACGCTCGCACAGCGTCCTCGGGCACAGCTGGGTGATCGTCTCGGTCACGTCCATCTGATAGCTCCCACCCAGCAGGGTGAAGAGGTTGCGGGGGTAGTCGACAGAGGTGGGCAGTACGTCCGATTGGGGCTCGAGGCCGCTCAGGATGGTCGGCAGGCTTCCCGGGGTGTTGGGCGACAGGCTGGTGGCGTTGCGGAACCAGGTGCCTCGGCGGGCCAGACGGGCGAAGTTCGGGAACCGCTCGGCGTCGATCTGGCCCTCTGGGGTGATGAGCGAGGCCAACGGCAGCTCGTCGAACACGATCATCACCACGGGCTTGGGGTTGGCGACGGCGACGCCGGTCTGGGCCACCGCCTCGTCCTCCCAGAGGAGGCGGGACGTACCCGAGGTGAAGACGAAGAGGGCCAGGAACAGCAGCGGCGCCACGGCGAGGTAGCGCAGACCCATGCGCATCGCGTGCGTGCGTCGCTCGGCGAGCAGGATGAGCGCGCCGATGCCCATCGCGACGAGCACGTCGGGCCATGAGCGCGAGAAGTCGAACTGCCGGGCGACCGTGGCCCCGAAGGCCGTGCCCAGCAGGCCGATCAGCACGGCATGGCTCGCCGCGCCCGCGCGTGGGCCGATCGCGTGAGCCAGCAGCTCGATGAGCACGGCCACCACCGGTACGGCGAAGGCGACGGCCACACCGAAAGCAACGATCTCGCCATGATCGGCCTCCGCGGCCAGGAAGAACTCCGGGTTCTTCCCGAAGAGGTCGAGCAGCGGCTGGGTCACGGCGAGGCCGGACAGTGCGAGCAAGGACAGGGCGTCGTAGCCCAGCACGCGCCGCAGGCTGAGTCGCGCCGCGACACGACGCGGGAGGCTCGCCGTTGCCTCGCTCGAGGCCCGGGCCGACTCGGCCGACTCGGCCGACTCGGCCGGCTCGGGCCGACCCACCAACTCGGCGGTGGTGATGTCGGCCATCACCCCAGCGCCGCGGTCTCGAACTCGGTGGAGCCGGTCGCAGTCGGCAACAGGAGCACGACGTCATTGTGACCGCGGCGCAGCATCTCCGGCGAGATCATCGCGTTGAGGCTCACGCGACCGTCGTCCTCGCGTGTGAACTCGCCCGCCACACCCGCGGCCCGTCCGTTCACGACCACGACGGCCTCGTCCGGCAGGTCCCCATCGCCGGCCTCCAGCGATCCGATCAACAGCATCGGCGCCAGGCCGTCGACCTGCGGTTGCCAGTCGTTCAACCGGGCCTGTTGGTCGACCGTCCAGGTCCGGCCGCTGTCGCCCCGCACGTCGAGCGCATCGAGGGAGGAGCCGACGAGGGGGCCGTAGCGGCCGACGGCGTAGACCCCCAACCAGTCGTCGCCGTTCGGGAGCCGGGCCGCGTTGCGGTCGACCACGTCGAGGACACCCTGGAAGTCGACCGGGTCATGGCTCGGCCCCGACGGCCAGTAGATCGGCTTGTCGTCGCGGTGGGGCCCGCTCAAGAGGGACTGGCCGTCGAACTGCCAGCCGCTGTCGATGTCGAGGGCATCGACGATCGTGGGCAACACGTCCAGGTTGAGGGCGTTGTCGTCGTTCACCTCGCCGCGTTCCTGACCGGGGTACTTGACGAACATCGGGATGTTGTAGATCTCGTGGACCGTCTCGGCGCGCGAGGCGCGGAAGGACGCGCCCTGGGTGAACGCGACGCCGTGGTCGGACAGCACCACGACCATGGCGTCGTCCCACATGCCCTGTTGCTCGAGCTGGTCGATCATGTCGCCGACGAGACGGTCCATGTACCCGATCTGCAGGAGGTGACGGGCGTAGCCCTGGCGCACGAGGTACTCGTCACGTGCCCAGGTACCCTTCCCGAGCAGGCCGGGAACGAAGCGGGAGTCGGAGACGACGTACTGGTACCCCTCGGGGCTGAGCAGCCACGGGATGTGGGGAAAGGTGGCGTGGGCGAAGAAGAGGCCGGGCCGGTCGGAGGGACCGATGCTGTCGATCATGTCGGACATGAGGCTGGCCTGGTAACGGGGCGACCACCCCCCCGGGCCCAGCGCCCGCCACTTGAAGGACGGATCGGTGCTCGGCGCCGCGCCGCTCTGCCCACTCCCGCTACCGCTGTCAGTGGCGGCTGAACCGCTGGCGGGATCGAGGGTGGCACTGGAACCCGCGGGCTCGACGTTGGCGTCGGTGATGAACCCGCCCCACGAGCGGTCCACGGCGGGGAGATGCTCACGCAGGGTGGACGGGAGCGTCGACTGCCCGTAGACGACGGCGGCGTCGAGGAACGACGTCCGCACGCGCCGGTAGTTGAATTTCTCGCGGGGCGCTCGCCCGACGCAGATCTCGCTCGGGCAGATACTGGTGACCGGCTCGGTGACGTGCTGCTCGTACTGGTAGCCGAGCATGGTGAACAGGCTCCGCGGATGGTCGGCCGAGGTCGGCAGCAGGCCGGTTCTCGGGGCCAGGCCCGTGAGCATCGCGGGCACGCTGTCGGTGGTCTTCGGCGAGATCGAACTGGCGTTGCGGAACCACGTCGTCTCGTCGGCCAGGCGGGCGAAGTTGGGGAACCGCTCCGCGTTGATCGTGCCGTCAGGAAGCATGATCGACGAGATGGGGAACTCGTCCATCTGCAGGATCACGATGGGGGCAGGGTTCCCGATGGTCACGCCGGTGGCCGCCGTCGCCTCGTCCTGGGTGAGGAGCTTCGAGCTCGACGAGAAGGCCAGGAAGGCGACGAGGAAGACCAGCGGTGCGGCGGCGAGGTAGTGCAGGCCGAGGCGGGCCCAGGCGACGCGACGCTCGCCGTAGAGCACGAGTGCCCCGCTGAGCAGTGCAACACCGACCCCGGCCACACCTGACGCGAGGTCGAGCTGACGGAACAGCGACAGGCCCAGGAAGGCACCGAGGAGTGCCACCAGCACCATGTGGAGCGCGGTGCCGAACCGGCGGTTGACGGCGTAGGCGAGGATCTCGATGCCCACCAGCGCGACCGGCACTGCCAGTGCGACGGTCACGCCGAAGAGGGCCACCTCGTACCGGCTGAACTCGTTCGCGACGAAGAACTCGGGGTTCTTCCCGAAGAGGTCGAGCACGGGCTGGGCGACGGCCAGGCCCCAGAGGGCAGCGACGACGAGGGCGTTGTGACCGACGACCTCGCGCAGCCGGAGTCGGCGGGCGACCCGCCGCCACCGTGGCTGCGACGGGCCCTCCTCACCCACAGGACTCAGCGGGGCTGGACGTGGTACAGGACCCGGTTGCCCGAGGGGAGGGTCTCCTGCTCGATGACGTCGAAATGCTCGCCGAGGGCACGTTCGAGGACGGTAGCCGTGTAATCGTCGTGTGTGCCTTCACGCTTGTTGCGGAGGAGTCGTTGCACCATCGGGTCCTCCGGTGTGGGGAACTCGACGACCGCCTCCGAGCCGACGTCGGCAAGGAACGCCACGAACTCGGGAAGGGGCACGTTGTTGGTGATGGCGAGGTGGTGGATCACCGCGAGGCACAGCACGAGGTCGGGCTTGGCCCGGTCGGTGAAGGCCTTGCGCTCCGCGCTCCGCCAGCCGAGCCCGGGCGAGGGGTTCGACAGGTCCATGGTGAGGGGCAGGATCGTGGTGTTGCCCTCGTCGCGGAGCGACCGGTAGAGGGTGTCGACGACCAACGGGTCGGCGTCGACGGCGACCACGTAGTCGGCTGTCTTCGAGGCGAGCCGGGAGAAGTGGCCGTCGTTGGCGCCGAGGTCCCAGACGAGGGGCCGGGCGCGCAGGTTCACGACCTTTTCGACAAAGTGGGACTTCGCCTCGAGGTCGGCATCGGTGTAGTGCCCCCGCTCGCTGTATCCCGACCAGGTGGACTCGGATCGCTTCCACTTGAGGTGCGTGACCAGGCGGGTGAGCTTGTCGAGGTTGGCCGCGATCAGCTCCTTCTTGAACCCGGCCTTGCCGAGGTCCTTCTTCACGTCCGAGTCGGTGTCGGAATAGCGGTTCTCGAAGGCCGCCTGCAGGTAGACGTTGGTGAACACGCCCCTTCGGAAGCGGTCACGGAACGACATCACCTCGCGCGCCTGGCTGGGGGTGATGCCGTCGATCGCGCCGCGGAGCCACGGCTGGAAGGGCAGGTCCTTGTAGGCCTGGAACATCAGCGGGTAGAGGAAGAGCTCGCAGAACTGGCGGTAGCCGTACCACGGCTCACCGGCCCGGAGGCGCTCGAACGAGCCGATGTCGATGAAGGTGGGCCTGGCTCCCACGAACTGCACGTTGTAGGACGTGGCGTCCTTGGTGATGACGTCCTCGTCGAGTCCCTGGCGGGTGAGTTGGAGCTGGAGCAGGGCCGCATCGCGGAGCATCTCGAAGGTCCACTCGTAGGGGTAGGACAGGAAGGGGATGCGCTCGTGCCGGAGGGCGGCCTCCCAACTTCCCTCGCCGCCGACGAGGGCCTCGACCTCGTCGGCCTCCACCCGCTCCGTGCCGATGAGACGACCGTCGGCGAGCGCCGCTCCGAAGAACGTAGAGGCGGCGGCCGCCTCGTAGTCGAGGAGCGCCTCCCCCGACAGCGAGCGGATGACGGCGTCGTCGGTGACGAAGACGCGGCTCATCGGGTCCCGAAAGGACCCCGGGTCTGCGTGTGGTGTCGTCATGAGCGATGGAGTCGCCGGGTGAACCGGCGGCGCCGACTGGGCCTAGGAGTTGGCCTCGGCAGGCGGCGCCTCGGCGGGCTCGCCAGCATCGGTCGTGGCGGCGTCACCGGCGGTGAGCTCGGTGCCGCTCTTCTGCCAGAACATCAGCTTGCGGCCGAACATCTTGAAGAAGACGGCAAGGCCGGCAAAGCCGCCGACGACTACTTGCAGCACGATGCTTCCGGTGCCGGGGTCGAGGTACGCGATCATGGTTGGGTGACGCCTCCAGACGTGACGGACTCGAACGACGGGAGCATGAACGGAGGGGAGCCGCTCATAGTCGCGCAAGCAAACGATGATGTTACCACTCACCGCCTCGGTAGCAGAACCGGGCCGGCTCGGCTTGACCCTACCCCCTCCCACCGAGTGCGCTGATTGGTCATGGCCCTCCGTTCAACGTCGTTGCGATCGACTCTCGGGCGTGTGCGCCGCGCCGCCACCGGCGCCAGGGGCCCCGGCGAGGCGACCGCCCCCGCCGAACCGCCGTTGTGGTCCGAGCGGCCGGTGTCGCCCTGGGCGCCGCGCACCGGCGCCGAGGCCGGCGCGCCGGCGTGGTGCAACATCTGCCGCTGGACGGGTGACGCCTTCGCCGGTCGATTCCACAGCGAGGCGGCCAACTGCCCGCAGTGCGGCAGCATCTCTCGTGACCGCTACCTGTTCCACTGCTTCGTGGCCCGCACCCCCGAGTCGCTCGGCGCCCGCGTGCTCGAGACCAGCCCTCGTCTCGGTGAGGACTACCGCCAGGCCATGGCGGGTTGGTTCGACTACACGTGCAGTGACTACGACGAGCGGGCCCACCGGGGAGCCGTACAGCTCGACCTCCAACACATCGACCGGCCCGACGCCAGCTTCGACGCCATCTTGACGCCGCACGTGCTCGAGCACGTTCCCGACACCCACCGCGCCCTCGACGAGATCAGTCGGGTCCTGGCTCCGGGCGGGCGCATGTACCTCCAGGTACCGGTGCTCCAGGGGTTCACCGCACCCCCGGTCGAGCCCGAGTTCCACGGCGACGACACCCCGGTCTTCTGGCGCTTCGGCTTCGACCTCACGCCCGAGCTGCGCGAGCACGGGTTCGAGACCAGGCTCCTGGCCACCGACGGGTTCCTCGCCTACCTCGACAGCGGCGCCGACGAATGGCCCGGGGACACCTCGCCCGAGTTCGACGTCACCTCGATGACGTCGGGCGTGATCCGCAACGACCTCACGTCGGTGGCCGACGACGCGACCGCGAGCCGCCTCGCTCTCCTTCCCCCCTACATGTTCCTCACCTGGGAGTGCATCAAGGGCGGGTAGCCCCGCTGCCTCCTTCTGCTCGACGGCATGACCCGTCGACGGCCGGGCCGCCACGCCGGCCGACGGCGTCGTGAACGGCAGATTCAGCCCAGACGGGCCACCACGTCGTTGAACTTGGCGGCGAACGCCTCCACCGAGAACACGCGGGCGCGGGCCTCCGCAGCGCTCGACATCTCGGCGCGCCTCGCGTCGTCCTCCACGACCTGCTCGGTGAGCTCGACCAACTCGTCGAGCGTCGAGAAGTGGTAGCCGCTGGTGCCGTGCTCGACGATCTCGAGTTGGCCGGCGAGGCCGATGACCACCGGCACGGCGCCGGCGGACATGGCCTCGACGGTGGCGATGCCGAAGTGCTCGAGCCGGTCGGGGTCGCGCTCGGCGTCCTCGCCGAGCCCGGTGGCCTGCCAGTACACCGAGGCATGGGCGTAGAGCTCGCGGAGCTCGTCACCCGGTGCGTCCACGTGGAACTCGATGGGCAGTCCCACGGCCGCCGCCACGACCTGATCGAGGTAGGGACGGTCGGAATCGCTACAACCGCCCACCAGGTGGAGGGTCCAACCCGACAGTCCACGGTCGATCAGACGGCGAAACGCCTCGACCATCTCGAGCTGCTTCTTCGAGTGGCCTGCCTCGGCGGCGAAGAAGCGTCCGACCGCGAGGATCACGGGCATCTTCACGCCTCGCTGGTGCATGGTGACGGGAGGGTGGATCACGACGCTGTCGGTGCCCCAGTAGCGGCGGACCCACCCCCGGGTGAACTCGGAGTTCGAGACCACCGTGCCGTAGCTCTTTATGAAGTCGGTCGATGGGGGGTCACGGTGCAGGAGGGGCAGCCAGGCGCCGAGCCGGGCGCCGAGTCGCGCCTTGAGGCCGATGCTGGTCTGGAGCGATGTGAGGGCCACGCCCAGCGACCGCCGGTCCGGCCCCCCGAGCACCTCGCCGGGCACGAAGGGGTTGGCCACACGGATGGTCACCTCGACGGGCGCCATGGTCGGGTCGGGAGCGATGTCGACGACCACCGGGATCCGGCGCCGACGGGCCAGGGCCGATCGGCCCTCGTCGATCCGAAGCCTCTGCACCTCCCGACCGTCGATCTCGATCGTCACGTCGGCCGGGTCGAGCCCCGGTGGTCGACGGCGGCAGAAGACCACCCTGAGCGCGGCGGGCTCGCTCGCTCGCGGCTCGATGTGGAACGACGCCTGCTCGGAGGCCCAGAAGTAGCGCGGTCGACGGCCTTCGGGGGGATAGAAGCCCTCGCCCCAGCCGGTGTTCACCGAACCCCTGCGCACGAAGCCGCCCAGGGCGCCGATGGCCAGGGTCTGCAAACGGCTCAGGTCCTTGGTCACCTCGGCGGGGAAGTGGACGATGTAGATGCTGCGCCGGGAGTTCACGGCCTCGTGGCTCATGAACGAGACGTTCACCAGGAGGTCGTAGTCATGGCTCACCCACCGCAACGCCCCGAGGTGCGCGCCGATCACACGGTTCGAGACACCGGTGAGGTCGAGGTCGAGCCGGTGGGCCAGGGCGTCGATGTCGAAGTCCTCGGGGCCCAGCAGCTCGACATCGGAGTCTGCGGCGAGAACCTGGGCGACGAGGCCCCCGTACTTCTCCGCTCCCCCGCCGGTGGTCCAGTACTTGTTGTAGACCGCGACCCTTCGCCGCGTCACCGGGTGACCGTCCACCGCGACACGATTTCTGTGCTCGGGACCACGCGGTGGGACCGCAGGCGACGGCGCTCCACGAGCATCGCCGGCAACAGACGCAGGAAGGCAAGGTACGACCGCAGGCGCCGTCGAGCCAGGACGGTGTTGGGGCGGCGACGCCGCAGGACCGGGCCGAGCACGTCACGGCGGGCGTACGACGCCGTGCTCAGCAGGTAGCGCCAGGCAGCACTGAAGGCGAGTCGGGGCGGGGCGTTCTTGGCCAGCACCAGCAGCCGGTTGCGCTCCACGTAGTGCGCGAAGACCGCCGAGCCCTCGCCGGCGCTGGCACCGTGCAGGTGGCGGATCACCGCCTCGGGCCGGTAGAGGTAATGCCAACCGGCGGCCCGGCCTCGCCAGGACAGGTCGGTGTCCTCGTAGTAGAGGAAGAACCGCTCGTCGAAGAGGCCGACCTCCCGCAGGTACCGGGACCGCAGCACGGCCTGACCACCACACCAGGCAAAGACCTCGGCCGGCTCGTCGTACTGGCCGACATCGGGCTCGAGGAAGCCGCGGTCGCCCCCGTAGCCACCTTCGACCAGCACCGAGCCGACGTTGTTCACCACGTCGTAGGGCTCGCCGCCGAGGGCGATCTCGACCCACGTCGGCTCGGGCCCGGCCGCCACCTCGACCCGTTCGCCGCCGGCGGTCAGCGTGACGGTCTTGACGCGTTCGGCGGCAAGTCGGAGGCGGGCGGTACCGGACACGAGGTGGCCCGGCGGGACGGGCACCCGCACCACCGCGCGTGCCGAAGACCACCGGAACAGTCCTTCAGGCGCCCCGCCGTGCTCGAGGCCGTGGAACCCATCGACCAGCTGCGCTCCGTCGAACTCGTCCGAGCCGTTCACCTCGACACCACTGACCCGGACCCCGAGCGCCCGCACGTCGCCCCCTGCCCCAGGAACGAACGTCGGGCTCTCGATCGCCACGTCGACGAAGCTCGGCGCGAACAGCATGCGGCCCGTGGCGGCACCCGCCCGGGGATCGCCCTCGAGCGCGTCGACCAGCGGAGCGAGCCAGCCCGGGTCCACGAAGGCGTCGGGGTTGACCAGCGCCACGTAATCGGCACCGCCGGGGTCGTCCATGGCCAGGTTGTTGGCGGGAAAGCCCCGGTTGCCGCCCGAATCGATGACGGTCACGTGGGGGAAGTGCTCGCGGATGGCGTCGGGGCTCCCGTCGCTCGAAGCGTTGTCGACCACGACCAGGTCGAGGCGGTCGCGCGGCCAGTCGAGGGACTCGAGGCAGCCGAGACAACGGAGCACGTCGTCACCGCCGTTGAAGTTCAGGACGACGGCCCGAACGAGCGGCGAACGGTCGGAGGATGACACGGCTGATGTCGAACCGGACGGGCCCACCGCCTCGGCACCGCCACCGCCGGAGGGATTCCGAACGGGCGGGTCGGGACGGTTGCGCCGCTCCGGAGCCTCAGGCGCCGGCGCCACGGGCGAGCCACAGCAGATCGCTGCCGGCCGGTCGGTACCAGAAGACGTCGCCGCGACCGTCCGCGTTCCAGTCGCCGGCGAAGGGGGCGCTGTAGTCGTCGGCCATGGTCACGGACCGTCGGCCGAAGGTCCGATCGCTCCGGCCCAGGAAGAGCACGTCGGTGGCGGCGCCCGGGCCGTACCAGACGATGTCGTCGGCACCCCCGCCGGTGACGTCGGCCACGATGGGGACATACGTTCCCCTGATGGTCGCGGGACGGGCGCTGAACCCGCGGTTGGCCTCACCGAACCAGAGCGAGTCGGCTGCGGCACCCGGGCCGTACCAGAACACGTCGGTCCGGCCGTCACCGTCGAAGTCGCCCGTGAACGGCTCGCTGGTGCTGTCGACCACGGTGGCCCGACCCACGAAGGTCGAACTGGACGTACCGAACCAGAGGACGTCATTGAGTGCCCCTGCGCCATACCACAGGACGTCGTGCTTCCCGTCGCCGTCGAAGTCGCCGGCGAGCGGCTCGTAGACCCCGCCCACCGTGAACGCCTTCGGGGCGAAGGAGCCGTCGGTGCGCCCGAACCAGATGGCGTCGGGACTGGCGCCCGGGCCGTACCAGAACACGTCGGACCGGCCGTCACCGTTGAAGTCGCCCACCGTCGGCGTGTAGGTGCCGCTCACCGTGAGCGGCCGACCCGTGAACCCCGTGAACGTGCCGAACCAGAGCCCGTCCGGCTGGTCGCCCGCGCCGTACCAGAGGATGTCGCCGTAGCCGTCGCCGTTGAAGTCGCCGCTGAGCGGAGCAAAGGCCGCGCTCACGGAGACCGCGTTGGCCGAGAAGGTCCCGGGGCCCACCAGCGCGCCGTAACGGTCCGCGGCCAGGCTGCGGATACGCCCCAGGTTCGCGTAGAGGGCATTGCCGGGGCACGCGGTCTGACCGACGTCGCGGTGACCCATGATGTTCTGGGCGGTCGGTCGCACCCCCGAGATGAACATCTTCCAGCCGATCAGCCGCCCGAAGGCGTCGATCGTGGCCGCCGGAACCGAGTCCGTCGCCTCGCCGAGGAACGAGACGCCGAACGAGCCCCGGTTGTGGTCCTTGGCGTGGGCACCGATCACCGGATTGCGGATCCCCCCGTCACGCGCCTCCCAGATGCCGCCGAAGCGGTCGATGACGAAGTTGTAGCCGATGTCGCTCCAGCCCCTTGCGTCCTGGTGGTACGCTTGGACGGACCGCAGCATGCCCGGCACCTGGGCCTCGCTGTAGTCGTTGGCGTTCACCGTGTGGTGGACGAACGCATTGCGCAGCGGCGGGCTGAGCTCGGGGGTCCCCCGGTACGGCGCCGCTCCCCACGAGGCACGGGGGCGGATCAACGGTTCGCCGGGGGCGGCACCGGCCCGGTCGGTCGCCGGGGTGACTCGCACGCGGCGGTTCGTCTCCCGCACCAGGAAGACCTCGGCGTCGACCGCGTCGCCGGGGAGATCGAGCTGGTAGGCGTCGGCATGGTCGATCCAGATCGGCTCGCTGACCGGCGCACCGTTGCCCATGGCCCTCGATTGCTCGGCCCGCCGCTCGGAGGTGGCGGCATCGGGACGGTGGTCGCCCGAGCGCACGATGCCGGTCCACGCCCCCCATTCGCCATCGGTGCGCACCCGCACCCTGGCGGGGCCCCCGGAAGCCGACCGGTACCCGACACCGATCAGGACGAACTCGGCGATGTCCCGCTCCCCGCCGAACACGCGAGTGGAGCGGACCGTTTCCGCCTCGGCACCGTCCGTGCCCGTCACTCCTGTCCCCCCCGTCGCCCCGTGAGCGGGCACGGCCCGGAGCTCGGGCACCGAAGTGTCGGTTCTCACCCCGCGCACCGACGTGCCGGTCGGCACCTCGGGGCCGGTCGCCGACGCCGGGGCGGGCACCCACACCATGAGCGCGGCGACGACACCGGACAGACAGAGTTGGGCCAGCGCGCGCCGACGCGGGTGCGCCGCTGGGGACTGGGGCGACTGCGAGCGAGACATGGGAACCACCGTGTTGATGAGCCTGACGACACGACCGGCCGCCCTCGGCCTCCGCCTCTGCAGCGCCACGGTAGCAGCGCACGCGGTCGTGGGAATGTTCCTCGCCGCATGCGCCCGGTAGCCTCGGCCGCCGTGAAGGGTCTGATCCTCTCGGGAGGCGCTGGTACGCGTCTGCGCCCGATCACCCATACGAGCGCGAAGCAACTCGTGCCCATCGCCAACAAGCCCATCCTCTTCTACGGGCTGGAGGACATGGCCGCCGCGGGGATCACCGACGTCGGCATCATCATCGGCGAGACCGGCGAGGAGATCCGTGCCGCCGTCGGCGACGGATCGGCGTTCGGGCTCCGCATCACCTACATCCCCCAGGAGGAGCCACTCGGGCTGGCCCACTGCGTCCTCATCGCCCGCGACTTCCTCGGACGCGACGACTTCGTCATGTACCTCGGCGACAACATGCTCGAGCAGGGCCTCACCGAGTTCGTCGGGCGGTTCGAGGAGGACCGGCTGCGCTCGCACACGCCCACCCTCGGCGACACCACCCCCGCCCCTGTGGCCCAGATCCTGCTCGCGAGGGTCGAGGACCCGCGCCAGTTCGGCGTGGCCGAGATCGACGACGCCGGTCACGTCCTCCACCTGGTCGAGAAGCCCGAGGTGCCGCCGTCCGACCTCGCCCTCGTGGGTGTGTACCTCTTCGACCACCACGTCATCGAGGCGGTCGAGTCGATCGAGCCGTCCGATCGTGGCGAACTCGAGATCACCGACGCCATCCAGTGGCTCATCGACCATGGCCATCGCGTGCGACACGAGGTGCTCGACGGCTGGTGGATCGACACCGGCAAGAAGGACCCGCTCCTCGAGTGCAACCGGCTCGTGCTCGACCGACTCGGGTCCGCCGTGCACGGCGAGGTCGACGTGCACTCCCATCTCGACGGACGGGTCGTCGTGGAGAAGGGCGCCCAGATCATCAACTCGACCATCCGCGGCCCTGCCATCATCGGCGAGCGCACCCGGGTGGTGAACAGCTACATCGGCCCCTACACGTCCGTGTCGTCCGATTGCGAGATCCGTGACGCGGAGCTCGAGCATTCTGTCGTCCTCGAGGAGAGCCGCATCGTCGGCATCTCCGGTCTCACCGACTCGCTCATCGGCCGCCAGGTCGAGGTGGAGCGCTCCGGGCAGCGACCCCGCGCCACCCGCCTCATGCTCGGCGACCATTCCCGAATCGACCTGGAGTAGCCCATGGCAACGATCACCGAGTCCGACGTCATCGCCGGCGTCCAGCACGTCCTTCCCGACATCCACGGCGACGACCGGGGCTTCTTCGTGGAGACCTACCGTCGATCGTGGTTCCCTCTGGGCCGCGAGATGGTGCAGGGCAACCGTGGTGACCGCCAGGAGGGGGCCATCGTGGGCCTGCACTACCACCTCCATCAGGCGGACTACTGGTATGTGCCCAACGGCCTCGCCAGGGTGGTCCTGCACGACCTGCGCGTCGGCAGCCCCACCGACGGCGCCACCCTGACGGTCGAGCTCGGGGCGCCCATCGGCGAGTCGCAGAACCACGCGGGCGTGTTCATCCCCCCGGGCGTCGCCCACGGGTTCGCGTCGCTCACCGACATGACCATCACCTACCTGGTCGACAGCTACTACAACCCTGCCGACGAGTTGGGGGTGGCGTGGGACGACCCCGAGATCGGTGCCGACTGGGGCATCGCCGATCCGATCCTGTCGGGCCGCGACCGCCAGAATCCACGGCGCGCCGACATCGAGCCGGGCTCGCGCCCCCACGCAGCACTGCGCACCTGAGGCCATGAGGCTCTTCGTCACCGGCGGGGCCGGGTTCATCGGCTCGAACTACGTGCGCCACGTCCTTCACACGACAGACGACGAGGTCACGGTCTTCGACGCACTCACCTACGCGGGCAACCTCGACAACCTCGCCGGGCTCGCCGAAGACCCCCGCTACCGATTCGTCCAGGGCGACATCTGCGACCGTGACGCGGTGACCGCGGCCATGGCGGGCCATGAGGCGGTGGTTCACTTCGCCGCCGAGAGCCATGTCGACCGATCGATCGTCGATCCCGACACGTTCGTGCGCACCAACTGCGACGGCACCAACGTGTTGTGCGACATCGCCCGACGCCTGGAGGTGCGCCGCTTCGTACACGTCTCCACCGACGAGGTCTACGGCTCCATCGACGTCGGCTCGTTCCGGGAGACCGATCGGCTCGGTCCGAGGTCGCCCTACTCGGCGTCGAAGGCCGGCTCCGACCTGATCGCGCTCTCCTACCACGAGACCTACGAACTGCCGGTGGTGATCACCCGGTCGTCCAACAACTTCGGGCCCTACCAATACCCCGAGAAGGTGATCCCGCTGTTCGTCACGAACCTGCTCGACGGACGGAAGGTGCCCCTGTACGGAGACGGCCTCAACGTGCGGGACTGGTGCTACGTGGAGGACAATTGCGCCGGCGTCGACCTGGTGTTGCGCCGAGGCACGGTCGGCGAGGTCTACAACATCGGCGCGGGGAACGAACTGCCCAACCGCGAGCTCACCCTGAAGATCCTCGCCCTCGCCGGCCATGACGAGTCCATGATCGAGCCGGTGACCGACCGCCTCGGCCACGACCGCCGCTACTCGATCGACACCACCAAGATCCGCGCCCTCGGCTGGGCGCCCCGGCGTGAGCTCGACGAGGCCTTGGCGGAGACGGTCGCCTGGTACCGCGACAACCGCCCGTGGTGGGAGAAGCTGCGCTAGTGCCCGTCGCCACCCTCCCGTGAGGGTCCTCATCACCGGGGCGGGCGGGCAGGTGGGCACCGAGCTGGTCCGCTCCTTCGCCGGCCACGAGGTGATCGCCTGCGATCGCTCGATGCTCGACGTGGCCGACCGTGAGTCGGTGCTCGGCGCCATCACCCAGACCGCCCCCGACGCCGTGGTGCACGCGGCCGCATGGACCGCCGTGGACGACTGCGAGGCCCATCCCGACCGGGCGTTCGCCGTCAACGCCCTCGGCACCCGCCACGTCGCCGAGGCGGCACGGCTCGTGCGGGCCCGGGTCTGCTACGTCTCGACCGACTACGTGTTCGACGGTGACGCGCCCGAGCCGTACCGTGAATGGGACCGAACCTCCCCGAGGTCGGTCTACGGGCGGTCGAAGCTCGCCGGCGAGCACGAGCTCGAACCGGGGCACACGGTGGTGCGCACCTCATGGGTTTTCGGGGAGCATGGCGCCAACATCGTCAAGACCATCTTGGCGCTGGTCGGCGAGCACGAAACGCTGCGCTTCGTGGACGACCAGTACGGGCACCCGACGTGCGCCACCGACCTCGCCGACATGATCGCCCGACTCGTCGTCGAGCGCCGACCCGGCCTCTTCCACGTCACCAACCAGGGCGCGGTGAACTGGTTCGGGTTCGCCCGGTCGGTGATGGAGGCGGCCGGGCTCGACCCCGAACGGGTCCAGCCCATCGCAACCAGCGACCTCGACCCGCCCCGACGGGCACACCGTCCGCCGAACTCGGTGCTCGACAATGCCGCGTTGCGGCTCGAGGGGATCGAGTTGCTCCCCCACTACACCGAGCCGCTCGCTCGCCTCGTCGCCCGACACCGGCCGTGACGGCGAGCGACGAGTGGGTGGCGCGTGACGCCGCCGTCGTCTGGCACGGCTTCACCCAGATGTCGACCTACGCCGACAACGCCCCGGTCATCGTCGAGCGGGCCGAAGGGCGCGAGCTGATCGACGTCGACGGGCGGCGTTACCTCGACGCCATCTCGTCGTTGTGGGTGACGACCCTCGGCCACCGCGTCCCCGAGCTCGATGCCGCCCTCATCCAGCAGCTCGGACGGGTGGCCCACTCGACGATGCTTGGCAACGGCAACCGGGTCGTGATCGAGTTCGCGGAGGCGCTGGCCGCGGTGGTACCGGTCGACCGTCCCCATGTCCTCTTCGCCTCGGACGGCGCCGCCGCGGTGGAACAGGCGCTCAAGATGGCCTTCCAATACTGGACGAACCAGGGCGTCAGGGGCCGCGACACCTATATGGCCTTCGGCGGCGCCTACCACGGCGACACCGTGGGGTCGCTGTCCGTCGGCGCCGGCGGGTTCGGCACCGACGTGTTCGATCCGCTGCGGTTCGAGGTGCTGCGGGCGCCGGGATTCGAGGACCCCGAGTGCATCACGGCGGCCTGCGCGCTGGTCCGCGCCAACGCCGACCGCCTCGCCGCCGTCGTCGTCGAGCCCCTCGTACAGGGCGCCGCCGGCATTCAGGTGCTCCCACCCGAGCGGTTCGCCCCTCTCGGCGCCGTGTGCCGCGATGCCGGCGTCCTGTTGATCTGCGACGAGGTCGCCACGGGCTTCGGTCGCACGGGCACCCTGTTCGCTTCCGAGCAGTGCGAGCTCACGCCGGACCTGCTGTGCCTCGGCAAGGGCATCACCGGCGGCTACCTGCCGCTCTCGGCGACCGTGGCGAGCCACGCCGTCCACGAGGCGTTTCTCGGCCCCGACCTCGGGGACCACACCTTCTACCACGGCCACTCCTACAGCGGGAACGCCCTGGCGGCCGCGGTCGCACTGCGCCACCTGCAGCTGATCGACGAGTGGCACGTGCTCGACGCCGTGCGTGAGCGGGCGTCCCAGTTGGGCACGCTGCTGGACCGGAGGATCGCTCCGATGGCCGCCGTGGGCGCGGTGCGCCACCACGGCCTGATGGCGGGCATCGAGTTGCGACCACCCGGCGCGGGGCTGCGTTGGGGCCGCCGGGTCAGCGCCGGCTGTGTGGCTCGCGGGGTGCTGATCCGACCCCTCGGCGACGTGGTGGTGGTCATGCCCCCGCTCACCACCACGGCGGATGAGATCGAACGCATCGTGAGCACGGTCGAAGCCGCCGTGCTGGACCTCACCGCGTGATGCCTTGACCGACCCGAGTCCGTGGGACGCCTGGGTCCGTGAGCGGAACCGGGCCATCGATGCATCGGGGCGGCGACGGCACGTGCGCGACCTGGACGGCGGGCACCCCCGTACCGCGCTGAGCGCGGACGGCCGCCCCGTCGTGTCCTTCGCCTCCAACGACTACCTCGGCCTCTCACAGCACCCGGCGGTGATCGCCGCCGCGCTCGACGCCACGTCGCACGAGGGCACCGGTGCCGGTTCGGCCCGCCTCATCGTCGGCGCCCGACCGGTCCACCGGGCCCTCGAAGACGACCTCGCTGCCTGGAAGGGCACGGAGTCCGCCCTGCTGTTCAGCACCGGCTACGCCGCCAACCTGGGCGTCCTGACGACACTCGGCGCCGACCGGGACACGCTGCTGCTCAGCGACGAGCTGAACCACGCATCGATCATCGACGGCACGCGACTCGCGCGGGCGCCCGTCGCGGTCTACCGCCACGCAGATGTCGACCATGTCGCCGCTCTGATCGACGGGCACCCGGGGCGATCGGTGGTCGTCTCCGACGCCGTCTTCTCGATGGACGGTGACGTCGCTCCCACCGAGGACCTCGCCGACGTCTGCGAGCGCCGCGGAGCGATGCTGGTACTCGACGAGGCCCACGCCGTGCTCGGACCGGCGGCACCGCATCGACCGGGAACGACGGTGCTCGTCGTCGGCACGCTGTCGAAGGCCCTCGGCTCGCTCGGCGGCTTCGTGGCAGGCCCCAGCGCCTACATCGACCTCTTCACCAGTGCGGCCCGGTCGTTCATCTTCACCACGGCCACCCCGCCCGGGGACGCGGCCGCGGCCCGGGCGGCTCTGGCGATCCTGCGTTCGACGGAGGGCGACGACCTGGTCGCCACCCTCCGCGGGCACGTCGGTCGATTGCGCACCGACCACCCGTCGCCGATCATCCCGGTGCTGCTGGGCACCGAGCAACGGGCCCTCGCCGTCGCCGAGGCACTGCTGGAAAGAGGCCTCCTGGTACCGGCCATCCGGCCCCCCACCGTCGCCCCCGGCACGTCCCGACTCCGGATCGCACTGTCGGCGGCCCACACGACGGCCCAGGTCGAGGCTCTCGCCGACGCCCTCGCCGACCTCCTCGCCGACCTCGACGTCGTCGCCTCTGGTGTCTGAGCCGACCGTGCCCCGTCCCGATCGCCTCGTGGTGGTCGCAGGCACAGGGACCGAGGTGGGCAAGACGTGGGTCGCGGCCCAGGTGCTCGGCACACTGCGCTCGTCGGGGACCGTGGTGTCCGCCCGCAAGCCGGCGCAGTCGTTCGACCCCGACGATCCCCACCCCACCGACGCCGAGGTGCTGGCGGCGGCGACGGGCGAGCCCGCCGGCGAGATCTGCGGCGATTCCCTGAGTTATCCGATCGCCCTGTGCCCGCCGATGGCGGCCGAGGCGCTCGGTCGCCCCGTCCCCACCCTCGCCGACCTCGTCGCTGCCTGTTGGTGGCGGGCGCCGGCACCCGGCATCGGGGTGGTCGAACTGGCCGGAGGGCTGCGGTCACCCCAGGCCGGCGACGGCGACGGCGTCTCGGTGATCGAGTCGCTCGCGCCCGACGCTGTCCTGCTCGTCGCCGACGCCGAGCTCGGCACGATCAACTCGGTCCGGCTGTCCGTGTCCGCCCTCGGGCCCGCACGACCCGTCCTCGTGGTGCTGAACCGCTACCGCAAGACCGACCCCGTGCACCGTCGCAACCGCGAGTGGCTGGCCGACCGCGACGGCTTCACCGTCGCCACCACCGTGGAAGCCGCTTCAGCGTGGCTGACCATGCTCACCCGCCGAGGGTGATGCTGTCGGGCCCGGCGCCCGGGGCGTACCAGAAGACGTCATCGACGCGGTCGCCGTTGAAGTCACCGGCGAAGGACTCGAAGGCATCGTCGATCGCAGCCACCCTGGCCTCGAACCTGCGGCCCGGACGCCCGAAGTAGAGCGGGTCGCTGTCGGCGGTGGGTCGGTACCAGAGGATGTCGGCACGGCGACCGGGGTTGAGCCGGCCGACCACCGGGTCGAACACACCAGCGATCTGGGTGCGGCGACTCGAGGTGAAGGTCCGGCCCGCCGCGCCATACCAGACCTCGTCGGCGATGCCCCCCGGCCCGTACCAGAACACGTCGGCCCGCCGGTCGCCGTCGTAGTCGGCAGCGAGGGGCACGAGACCCTCACCCCGCTGCGTGAACCGTCGGCTCGTGAAGGTTCGGTTCCCGCCATACCAGACGTAATCCCTGGCCTGGCCCTCCCCGTACCAGAAGACGTCGTCGTTGCCGTCGCCGTTGAAGTCCGCGGCGGCCGGCGTGTAGACACTGGGCACGTTGACACCTCGGCCGGCGAAGCTGCCGTCCCGCCGTCCGTACCAGACCTGGTCACCGGCCTCGCTTCCGGGGCCGTACCAGAAGATGTCGTCACGACCGTCGTCGTCGAAGTCGCCGGCAACCGGGGTGTACGTGCCGTTGACGGTGATCGACCGGCCCACGAATCGGCCGTAGATCGTGCCCTGCCAGAGGAAGTCACGGTCGCGCCCCGGCCCGTACCAGAGCACGTCGTCGATGCGATCACCGTTGAAGTCGCCGGGAATCGGCGTGTAGTCGCCGTCGACGTTCGCCGCGAGGCACGAGTAGCGCACGGGAAGTGCCGGGCAGCACGCACCGGCCCCCCGGGTCACGTCGCAGAGCGTCTCACCGCCATGCCATGCGAGGCTGGTCCGCGCGTTCTGCCCGATGGGCCGGGTCGCCCAGACACCCGTGGCGTATCCGGTGTCGGCCCTGAGCCAGTGCCGATACTCCCTGCCGCCCGCCTGGTAGACGTAGAACGGCGCGGTGATGGGCGTCCGGGAGCTGTACCCGGGCTGGGCAAAGCCGTTGTAGCCCTGGGCCAACGACGGGTCGACCCTCCAGCACGTGAACGTGCCCGCGACCCCGCCGCCGCGACAGGTGCGTTGCTGCATGCCCCCTGTGGACAGCACCGACGCGATCCGGTCCAGGTTCCGGAGCGTCCGGGAGTTGCCGTCGTAGATCTCGGCGAAGATGAGCAGGCACCGGCCGTCGCCGCCGGTGCACGCGTGCCAGGGGGTCCACGCGTAGGCGAGCCGCTGGGCCCCGGTCCCCGTCGCCGTGCAGTACCGACTCGAGATCACCCGTGCCATCTCGTCGGCGATCACCCGGGTGTCGATGCGCTGGCTGGCCGTGAACGGGGCTCCGAGGCCTGCGGAGTCGAACTGCCAGAGGCCCACTCCGGGATGCCAGAAGGCCCGGGGGTAGGAGCGCCCGGCGAACGCCCAGAGGCCGGGAGCGTCGTCGTAGCGGCTGAGGGTCATCGGCGAGGGCGACAGGTTGGCGGGCGCGCCGGTCTCGGGCCACGACGGCGCGAGCATCGCCGCCGCGAGCTGGTCGCGGTTCAGGCCGCAGTCCTGGTGGGCGGCGGCCGCCGCGAGAACATCGGTGAGCGGATCGTCCCCGAAGGCCCGGGCCTCTGCTCGATCGGCGGCGGGGCTCGCGGCCCCGGCGAACGGGCTGCCCACCACGACGATCAGGCCCGCGAGGAGCACGACCAGTCGCCGGTTCATCGACTGGTCGCCCAGAGGAGCAGCTCGGAGCTGTCGAGCCCATCAGCCACCGGATCGTCCACCCGGAGCAGGAAGTCCGCGGAACCACCGGGCGCCAACGAGGTGGTGACCGAGCCGTCCGGGTCCACGGCCGGGGCTTCGGTGACCGCGCGCACGCGGCCGTCCTCGCCGAGCCAGGCCGCCACCACCGTCGGGCGTGGCGTGTCGATCCCCGCCAGGTCGGTCACCGAGCCGAACAGGACGTAGGGGTACGGGCCACCCGCGGTCTCGCGATACAGGTAGAGGTCGAGCGGCTGCCGCTCACCCGAGGGCTCGACGAAGTAGGTGGTGAGCTCGAGGTCGCGGGTCCCGCCCGTGGGCTCGACGCCGGTGTCGGCAACGGCCCACTCGACTGCAGCCACCGTGCCGGCATCGATGTCGCTCTCGATCGTGAACGGCGCCGGCTCACCCGGACGCACCGGCGCCACCGCGACCTCACCCCTGGCCTGGCCGAGCTCGGTGCCGTCGGCCGCCCGCAGCGTGGCCGTGACGACCGGGGCGAGCACCGGGCTGGTGGTCTCGTTGCGCAGGAGACCGGACGCCTGCCAAGCGCCCGAGGTGGCAGCCGTGACAGTGTCCTCGAGCACGAGCACCGAGTCACCGCTCACGTCGGTGACGAAGAGCGGCCCCTCGAAGCCGGCCAGTGTCCGCGTCGCGTCCCGGCCTTCGCCGGCCAAGGCCTCATCGAGGGACTCGGCTGACGCGCCACAATCCGGCGGGCCGTCCGAGAGGAGGAGGCACCCGTTCTCGTCATAGAGGCGGTCGAGCCGCTCCTCCGCCGGCGGCAAGGTCGGCAGGGTCGCCCGCTCGTCGCCTTCAACGGCCCCGGCGGTGTGGTCACCACGGACGCCGCACCCCGCGAGGCCGAGGGCGATCGCCGCGAACGATGCGAGGGCCATGCCGGCACGGGCCACGCCCGATCTGTCGAAGTGCGTCCGCGCCATGATCAGTGTCAATCGGCTCGCGACGGCTCGGGGTTGACCCGCACGGGACCTTCTCGTCTCCGACGGTCGGTCAACGGACGGCCTCGTCGAGCGCGGTCAGCGTGTGCGGCAGGGCTCGGAGGTGCTCGTGCAGCCGTGTCTGGGTGAAGACCCCCATCGCCAGGGCCGCCACCAGTGCCCCACCCAGGATGCCCAGCTCCACCCGGAGGAACAGGTCGTTGCCCGCAGCCACGATCGCGAGGAACGCGATGACGCCCAGGAACCATCCCACCGCGACGCGCCGCTGCGAGGACAGCGCGATGAGCGACTGCCCGAGCGCGGCGGCGAGCATGATCGTGGCGCTGCCGGCAGCAAGGAGCGCAAGGTCTCGGCGGCTCAGGTCGAAATCTGGCCCGAAGAGAAGCCGGATGACCGGCGGTCCGATTGCGAACGCCACGAGAGTGCCGGCGAGGCCGATCGCGGCGACCATGGCCAGCAGGCGGCCCAGACGCCCGCGGAACTCGCTGAAGCGCCCGGCACCGGCCAGCGCCGCGAGGTGCGGCAGGAGGGCGGCCTGGACCGCCTGGTAGAGGAAGAGGGGGATGCGCGCGATCGTGAGCCCCACCAGGAAGATGCCGGCCTCGTGCTGCTCGTTCGGCGAGGCCAGGACGGTGACCGCCAGCGTGCCCGCGTTGACGATGAAGGCGGCGAAGACCGAGGCGGCCAGCAGCGAGCCGAGCGCCGCCGAGAGCTCGTGCCACGGGGCGTCGGGGCCCTCCGAGGCAAGGTCGTGCTCGCCCCGCAGCGCGAGGAACACGGCCAGGAACGGCGCGACGCCGACGACGATCCCGTAGGGACCGACCGTTCGGATCCCGACGATCGCGAGCAGGGCCGCCAAGGCGACACGAACGGTGTTCTCCGCGCCGAAGTAGACCCCGTAGCCCCGGAACCGCCCGAGACCCGCCAGCTCACCGCGCACCAGGAGGGCGAGCGCGTAGGCCGGAAGGGCGAGGGCGAAGCCGACCAGGATCAGGTCGTTGCCGTCGAAGAGATGCTCCAGCAGCAGCGTCGAGAGCACCACGGTCGCCAGGAGCAGCACCGCGACGAGGCCGGCACCGATGGTGCCCGCCTGGCGGACGAGGGTGCCCGTCCCGATGCCGCGCGCCCAGCGGTTGGCCAGCCCGCGCGCCACCTCCTGTTCGAGCGGGAGGAAGAAGCCTGGGCCGACCACGTACACGCTGGCCCACAGCACGCCGAGTGTCGCGAAGTCGTCCGCCCCGAGCAGCCGTGCGGTGAGGGCGAAGAACACGAGGGTCATCGCCCCGTTGACCACGAGTCCGACGCCCACCGTGGTGGTGCCCGACGGGAGCGGGTTGCGGGCCCGCAGCCGAGCCAGCATCGGGGCCGGCGACGGGCGGTTCACGCGGTCTCGAGGTCGGTGGGCAACGGGTATCAGGACGCGGCCACGCGCTTGCGGGTGAGCGCCGTGCCGCGCCGACGCACGATGGGGACCTTGACCTCTTGGACCTCCGCGTCGGGGCGCGTGTCGAGCGGCCGCCAGCGGTCCTCGTAGCCGTAGTGCTCGGTCGAGCGCTCCTTGGGCTTGCCGAAGAGCATCAGCCAGAACTTGAACGTGTAGAAGACGTTCCAGAAGATCTCGCCGTTGCGCACCATGAACACCGCCCGTCGCCACAGGTACCGCGGGTTCTTCAGGTACGCCTCCTTGTAGAAGCGCCGGAAGTAGTCCGTGATGGTGTCCCACGAGAGATCGGGGTGGTCGAAGATGTTCTCGGCCTTGTTGTAGACGGTGTAGGCGTCCCAGTCGAAGGTCTTGATCTTGCCCTCGCGCTGGAGGTCGCGGAACATGGGCGTGCCCGGGTACGGGACACACATGCCGCACTTCATGGTGTCGAGCCGCACCTTGCGTGCATAGTCGATGGTGTCCTGCATGGACGCCTCGGTGTCACCGCTCAGCCCGACCATGAAGAACCCGTTCGGCTCGAGTCCCGACTCCCGGGCCATCTCCACCGCGTCGATGCCCTTTTCGAGGCTGGCCCGGCCACCCTTGCCGAAGCCCTTGAGGACCTCCTCGTTACCGCTCTCGAAGCCGAAGTAGACCCGGTAGCAGCCCGCCCGCTTCATCAAGGTGAAGAGCTCGGTGTTGGCGCTGTCGACCCGGATGCCGTTGTTGCAGGTCCAGCCGACCTTCACGCCCTTGGCGATGATCGCCTCGCACACCGCCGCGGCCCAGTCGTTGTCGGTGGTGAAGATGTCGTCCACCAGGGTGACCTCGCGATAGCCGAGGCTCTGGGCCAGCGCCATCTCCTCGGCACACCGCTCGGGCGACTTCTTCCGGTAGCCGCGGCCCATCGTGTTCTTCGAGCCGCAGAAGTCGCACGAGTAGATGCAGCCACGGGAGAACTCGATGGTGGTGACCGGGCGCTGGCGAACCACGAGCCGGGTGACCCGGGAGTTCGACTCGAGGGGGTAGTCGGCCCAGGCCGGCATGGGGAGCAGGTCGAGGTCCTCGACGAGCTGGCCCACCGGGTTGCTCGCGAGCCCGTCCCCGTCACGCCGCCAGAGCCCCGGGATGTCCTCGTGCCGCTTCCCGTCGAGCAGGTCGGCCACGGTCCAGTCGGCCTCGCCGTTGGCGATCAGGTCGAGGGCCGATTCGCGCATGGTCTCGGCGGGCATGGCGGTGGGGTGGGCGCCGCCGCCGATGGTGGTGATCCCGGGGAAGCGGTCCTTCACCAGGAAGGAGATGTCGCGCATCTGGTTGGCCAGCGGGGTCGTGGCGGTGATCCCGATGACGTCGGGTTGCTCTCGTTCGATCTCCTTGGCCACGAGCTCGGCGTCGTAGATGCGGTACGACAGGTCGAGGATGTTCAGGTCGTGGCCGCGTTCCTTCACCGCCCCACCGATGGCGGCCAGGTTCAGCACCGGGTACACCGGGAAGGCCAACCCGCCCTCGTTCGACCCGTAGGTGCGAGCGTAGGACGGGTTGATGAGCATCGCCTTCGCCATCCGCTGATCCTAGCCCTCGCCGTGGTCGACGCCCCTGCTCTGGAGGGTCAGCCAGGTCGGCCGCTCACGATGTCTCTGACGAGATCGCCGACTGCGTCCTTCCAGTCCGGGAGAAGCGGAATCCCATCGCGTCGGAGCGCCGCGTTGTCGAGCACCGAGTAGGCCGGTCGCCTGGCCGCTCGCGGCGGCTCGAGCTCGTCGGTGCTGATGCCGCGCATACGGCCCGGGTCGTACCCGGCAGACGCCAGCACGTGACATGCCAGCTCATACCACGTCGCCTCGCCCTGGTTGGTGACGTGGTAGACGCCGGGGCGACGTTCCGAGGACAGCCGCACGAGCACGGGCGCGAGATCCTCGGCCACCGTCGGGCTTCCGCGTTGGTCGTTCACGAAGGCGAGCGCGCGGTTCGGGTCGGCACACAGCTCGATGATGGTGCGCACGGTGTTGCTGCCCCGCCGTCCGGCCAGCCAGGCGGTGCGCACCACGGTGGCGCCTTGTTCGACCACCGCCTCACTCGCCAGCTTCGAGCTGCCGTAGACCGACAGCGGCTCTGCCTTGTCCGACTCGACGTAGGGGACGTCGTGGTCCCCGCCGAAGACGTAGTCGCTCGAGATCGTGCAGAGGTGCCCACCGACCTCCTCGCAGGCGGCGGCGAGGTGGTGGACGGCGAGGTCGTTGGTCTTCCACGCGTTCTCGGGGTCGACCTCGCAGTGGTCGGCATCCCGGATCGCCGCCAGGTTCAGGATCGCGTCGGGGCGCAGGTCTCGGGCAACGGCGAACACGAGGTCGCGATCCCTGATGTCGAGCTCGTCGATGTCGAGCGCCGTCACCCGCCACCCGGCGGCGGTGAAGGCCGGCCCCGCCGCCTGGGCCAGCTGGCCGGCACCACCGGTGATCAACACGTGACGCTCGGTCGGGCTCATCTCGCCTCTGCCCCGGCTGGCCGCGATTCGCCGGAATCGATGATCGCCGCCAGTGCCGCCGCGGCGAAGACCGCGAGGAGGGGCATCACCGCATGGTGGTACCGCGACAGCGCCAGGCCACCCCAGACCGCCACGAGGTACGCCGCTCCGGTCACCCACAAGGGCAGGGCCCGCCGGCAGGCCGCCAACCACACCAGCCCTGCCGCGCCGAACGCGAGCACGGCCCAGTGCCAGCCGTTGGCGAGCGTGCGGAGCAGGCCCTGGACCCGATCGCCGACGAGCGGGCGGGCGCCGAAGTCCTGTGCGTCACTGAGCGCCTCGCGATCATCCGACATGGTGTCGTAGGTCTTCCAGAGCGTCAGCCGGATCTCCTCGACGGGATGGGTGAATGCCCAGCCGATCGCTCGCCTGCTCGTGGCCCCGTACCAGCGCGCCTCGTCCGCGTTGCCCTCGTCGTAGGCCGAACCGCCGAAGCAGTAACGCAGGCCCTCGGGAGTGGCGTCGAAGCCGCCGCTGGCGTTGTCGTTGTGACCCGTGCACATGAACGCGGCGTTGTTCGTGGAGATCGGCACGGCGACACCCACCTGCACCGCGTTGCGGATGGTCCACGGGACCAGGAGCACGAGGGTGCCCACGAACGCCCAACCCGTCGCCCGCGCGGCACCCGCCCAGGAACCGCACGAGGCACGCAGCACGAGCGCCGGGGCGAACAGGAGCATGGCCCCCGGCGTGCGCACCAGCATCGCCCACCCGACGAACAACCCCAGCACGACGAGGGCGGCCGCGCGTCGGCGCTCCCCGTCTCGCAACAGGATGGTGGCGGCGAGCAGCACGCCGACGGTCATGGTTGCGAACAGCGTCTCCGACAGTGCCACCGAGGTGTAGTAGATGTGGCCCGGCGCCAGGGCCATGATCCATGCCGTCAGGTTGCGGGCGGCCTCGCCGACCCACGCTCGGGCCAGGAGCGCGGTGATCACGATCGTGGCCGTTCCCAGGGCCACGTTGAGCAACGAGGCCGCGAAGTTGAGGCTGATCCATCCGGTGTGGCGCGCCGCGAAGGCCGCAGGGGCGAGGAACAGCGAGTAGCCGGGTGGCAGGAAGGCGGTGTGCTGCCCGAAGATCGTGGGCGTCCCGAGGCCCGAGAACCGCACCGCGGCGTTCAGGTATTGCGCCGGGTCGGACAACGGCTCGCTGATCGGCCCGGTGGCCCAGATGACCCAAACAAGGCGCAACGCGAAGCCGACGAGCACCGCGAGGGCAAACCTGCGATTGCGCGGGCTCCGCCAGATCCGAGCGGGCAGCCCCGCCACTTCGTTGAACAAGGGCCGAACCTTACCGGGCGCCGCTCCTCCGGCACCCAAACCGGACCGTGGGGCCGCTCGGCCGGGTTGCATGACCCCCCGGCGGTGATGATCGCGCTCGGATCGACCGGGTTCAGCCCTCCGCCGTGCCGAACCCTTCGAGGCGATGGTCGCCCGCACGCACGCGAACACCGTGCGTGTAGGTCAGGCGGAGCCCCGTCCATGCGCCGACAGCGAGGGTGACGAACCCCAGAACCGAAAGGGCGACGGCCACCCCGTCGGGCGAATCGCTCACCGCGAAGTCCGAGCCCCGACGGAGGACGAACGATACGGCGAACGCCGCCAGCGTGGCGTCCATCAACAGGAGGTGGCGGATGCCCGTCCGGAATGCGATCGTGCCCCGGGGCACGCGGACGAGATCCGTCAGGCCGGACAGGGCCGCCAGCACGCCGACGACGACACCGAAGCCGCCGAGGACGTACGCAGCCTTCGCGTAGGCCCAGGCCGGGTCGGCCACGAACGAGCCCAGATCGAGCCCGACGCTGCCGACGAACGCGCCGATCGCCACGGCACCGACGATCGGGTGGACGGGGTGCCCGGCGGGCCCGGCGAAGACCGACCCTGGTCGCGAGGCGAGCGCCATGCCCTCGGCCGGCAGCGGAGGGACATCCGACCCCGCAGGGGGCTCGGGCTCCCGGTGGCCGGTTCGTGCTCGTCCGGCCCCTGCCTGGCCGGCGCGGGTCGGGTCATCGGCGTCATCTCGGCCTCTCGGGGATGTCACGAGCACGATTGTGACCCATCCGCGCACGGTCGGGTCGGACATCGTCGCATCCCACGAAGGCCCGAAGCCGACCGCACTGGGAACGGGGGCAGATCGATCGTCGAGCCTGCTCCTGACATCCGAGCGAGGAGGCATGCCGGACCAGCGCCACGGGCGCGGCGGCTTGCCGACGGTACCCTCGGCCCCCGTGAGGAGTCGCTGGCGCACCAACCTGGCTCGAGCCCGCCACCTCGTCCCGACCGAGGACTTGGACCGACCCGTCCGGCGGCGCTGGACCGTCGTCCGGGGCGCCATGGTCATGTCACTGTTCGACCTCAACGAAGCGGCGATCACCCGCTTCGGGGGCGACCTGCCGGCGATCTGGGACCCAGACGGCTTTCCCTGGATCGAGCGCATCGAGGCGGCGTGGACGAGGATCGGCGAAGAGCTCGAGCGCTACCTCGAGAGCCACGAGTCCATTCCCCACGTCGCCGAAGTGGCGGGACTCGATCCTGGCAGTGAAGCAGCGATGCAGTCCGCACCGATCGACCGGGGCGAGTGGCGAGTCCTGATCCTCATGGCCAATGAGCGCTGGATCGACGAGACCGCTCGGTACTTCCCGATCCTCCGTGAGGCGGTCAGGCACTGTCCGCAGATGACGACGGTCGGCTTCTCGGCCCTCGAGCCCCATTCGCACATCGCCGAGCACGTGGGCACCAACCGCGGCGCGCTCCGCTATCAGTTGCCGATCGTCGTTCCTGGTCGGGTCGGCGACTGCCGCATCCGGATCGGCGACGAGATGGTGCACTGGCGCGAGGGGGAGAGCGTCGTCTTCGACCTCGGGGCGCTGCACGAAGCGTGGAACGACTCCGATTCCCGTCGGGTGCTGATGATGATCGAGACCGCCATGCCGCTCCGGTTCCCGCTCTCGTGGCTGAACCGGTTCACTCAGCGCCAGTACCGCTTCTTCCCGTCGTTCCGCCAGATGCCCGACCGGGTCCGGCAGCTCGAGCACCAGCGCCGGCGCTGACGGTCACGGCTGGGGCCTCCGGGAGTAGCATTCGCGCACCGTGCCCCTCGGATTCCGAGCCCGCCGCCGGGCACCGGCTCGTCCGGTCGAAACGGCGTGCCATGCCCCCTTCGTGTCGATGTACCTCGACCAGCGGGGCTTCGTCCGGGCCTGCTGCGTCAACGACTTCCACCTGCTGGGCAACGTCACCGAACGGCCGCTCGTCGAGATCTGGCGGGGAGAGCAGGCCCAGACGCTGCGGCGGGCCATGGAACGCCACGACCTCGACCTGGGCTGTGACTTCTGCCAGTGGCAGGTGGATGCCGGCCGCCCCGAGCTGGCCTTCTCCCGCTGGTACCGCGACCACCAGCCCGCCGGCGCTGACCCCCTGTGGCCCCGGCAGCTCGAGTTGGCGCTCAGCAACACGTGCAACCTCCAGTGCGTGATGTGCGACGGCGAGTGGTCCTCCTCCATACGCTCGCAACGCGAGGGCAAAGAGCCCCTGCCCGCGGTCTACACCGACGCGTTCTTCGACCAGCTGGCCGACTTCCTGCCCCACCTGCAGCGGGTGAAGTTCCTCGGCGGAGAGCCCTTCCTGGCCGGCGAGACGCTGCGTGTCATGGAGATGATCGTGGACACCGGCCTGCAGACGCGTTGCCACGTGACGACCAACGGCACCCACTGGACCCCCCGGGTCGAGCACATCCTGGACATGTGCCCGATCGACATCGCCGTCTCCCTCGACGGGGCAACGGCCGAGACCCACGAGCGCATCCGGGTCGGGTCCTCCTGGTCGGTCGTGCAGGCCAACCTCGACCGCTTCCAGGAACATGCGGCGGTGCGGGACACCGACGTCACCGTCACGTACTGCCTGATGACCGAGAACTGGCGGGAGCTCGCCGCCTTCTGCCGGCTGTCCGACGCACGGGGAATCGACTGCGCGGTCAACACGGTGACCCATCCGCTCAGGCTCTCGCCGTACCAGCTGCCCGTGCCAGAGCTCGAGGAGATCGTCACCGAACTGGGACGCGAGGATCCCGCGCAGTTCACCCGCAGTCGGCCGACCTGGGAAGGTGAGCTGGCGAAGCTCCGGGCGCACCTCGACGACCGGCGCGAAGGCCGAACGATCGCCCGCATCGACACCTGGCGCGAGAGCCCTGTGTTCGTGCGCCCACACCAGGGCGAGAACGATCACGGGGAACAGGCCCAGCGGCGGGCGGTGGCGGACGGCGCGAGCGTGACGCCCGACGACGATCACCGTTCGCTGCGGGAGGACACCGTCGGCGTCGATGCGCCGTGCCTGCGCCTCGACGCCGTCGGCATCGTGACCGGCGGCAGCGACGACCGGGTGCTGGGGCTCCTTCCCGCCGCACTCGGGTGCCGGGGCGCAGAGCTCCCCGATGTCGTGTCGGCCTGCCTGGCCGCGGTCGAGGAGATCCTGCCGCAACGCGACGAAGTCGGCGGGAGCCTGCATCGGGTGCGGCTGGCCGACGGTCGCGAGCTGGTCGTCCTGGCCTGCCCCGAGGCCGATGATCAGGGCCGGCCCACGGGCTCGTCGGTGTACTTCACGTGGGCCTGAGCCCAGATGTGGTGAGGGGTTCCACGAGTGGTCCCGCGCCCGAGAACCGAGACGGACCGGGCCGGCTCCCTGGGCGAGGCCCCGCCCGGTCGGGCTCGATGGTCCTTGCCGGTTTGACCGTCCTGCTCCTTGCCCTCATCGTGGGAAGTGCGGTCGCCGCGAGCCGGCTGGGCTACTTCCCTGCAGCCGACGAGGCGGTGCACGCCGTGCGGGCCGACGACGTCCTCGGGCCCAACTCGCCCCTCCTGGGCATGCCGTCGTCGACGGAGCGCCTCATCGGGGTCTACAGCTACCACCCCGGCCCGCTCGTGTTCTGGGCGTACGCGGTGCCGGTGCGGCTGTTCGGCTACGGCACCGGCCTCCTGCTCGGCGCCGCGGCCGTCAACGTCCTCGCCGCCATCGGCATCGCCGTCACGGCCAATCGGCGTTCGGGGGCATGGATCGCCTCGGTTGCCGTTCTCCTGACCATCGCCGTCTACCTCGCCATCACGCCGGCCGTGCTGTACCGACCGCTCAACGGCGCCATCCCGGTCCTCCCGTTCCTGTGCTTTCTCCTGCTGACCTGGGCGGTCGCCGACCAGGATCACCGTCTGCTTCCCGCATGGGTCCTCGCGGGCTCGTTCGTGCTCCAGGCCCACCTCGGCTTCGGCATCCTCGTTGCCGTCATGGCCGCCGTGGTGATGGCGATTCCCGTCCATGACGCCTTGACCGCCTTCCGGGGCCGACACCGATCGCCACCACGGGCACAGCCGCGGCGGGCCGATGCGGACGACCTCGCCATCGGTGCGACCGTGGCCGTGGCCATCGGAGCCCTGTTGGCCGTGGTCTCGGCGTCCCGATCACGCACCGCCTGGGTGGTCGCCGCCGCCATCGCGGCGGCAGCGTTGGCGGTGGCGGCGCTGGTGGTCGGCCGGCGATGGTGGGCGTCGCGCCGGCATCCGACCGGGACGTCGCCCAACCGGCTCATCATCGCGAGCGCGGTCGTCCTGGCCGTCTGCTGGTCCGCACCCGCCGGCGATGCCGTGGTCAATGCAGGGGGCAACGTGCGAGCCCTCGCCCAGGCCGCCGTCGCCGACGTGCCCACCTTTGGCTGGCCCTATGCCAGCGCCGCGCTCCGGACGATGACGCGTCCTCCCTTGCCCACCCGCTACTACGGGCAGGGGGCGGTCACGGCCACGTGGTCGCCGGTCTCCCTGGCGCTGTTCCTCGGCCTCGCGATTGCGGTGGCGCTCGTGTGGCGTCGCTCTGACCGAACAACCCGTCGTCTCGTCGCTGCCGCCGCCGCGGCGCTGGGCGCGGGGGCATTGAGCGCCAGCCGGATACCGACCGAGAGCGGCTACCAGCCCTTCTCGACCATCTGGCTGATCCCGATCGAAGCCTTCGCCTGGCTCGCGGTGATCGCCGTCGCGATCGGATCTGCACCGACCCGCGCCGGGAGACGATGCCGCGGCATGTGGGCGGCCATCGCCACGCTCGCCCTGGTGGCGGTCTCCCTGCCCCGACTGCAGTGGCCCGCGCTCGACCAGGGCGACAACTGGCACTACGAGGCCATCGCCGCGCTCGGCCCACCGGCGGTGGCGGCGGCCGCCGGTCAGAGTGGGCCCTTCGCGGTTGCGTACGGCGGGGGGACCCGGATGCGCGATCTCTCCCGGACCCTGCTCGCCTACCTGGAGAGCCGAGGGGTCGACACGCTCACCAGGACGCTCGTTCCCGACTTCGGCGCCGGTCGTCGCCTCGGCGATGACACCGCCGAGGTCGCCGGCACGTTCTGGGTCCTCCGAGCGGGGACGAGGCACGCTCCCCGGGAGGCAGAGCGGATCGCCGTCTGGCGGCCGGCGGCCGATGCCCGTCTGGCCGCCGGCCGATTGGCCGACGACGTGCGGGAGTTCCTTCGGACCGCGGGGCCCCTCCGGCTGGATGCGGCACAGCGCTACACCGAGGCAAACACGCTCTACGGCACGGCCCCCCACCTGTGCCCGCCAGAAGGCCCACGCCCGGCCGATTGCGATCAGGGCCTCGACCTCGCCGAAGAGGCCAACCGGTTGGTGGAGACCGCTCCCGACGTGATCCTCGCGCTCTACCACGCCGAGTTGGTGACCGCCCCGCAACTTCCAGCCGACCTGGCGGGTCGGGTCTTCACCGAGCTCATCCCCGTCGGGGCAGAGGTGTGGTTGGCCCCTCCGCCGTGATCAGATCAGCCCTTCACTGCCACCAGGAGGTAGTGCGGCCACGGGTACCACCGGTCGATCCGACGGCCTTCGGTCAGAAGTCCCCGTTCCTGCAGCCAGCCGGCGATCTCGTCGGGCGGGCACAGGTGCAGGCCTTCACCGTCGGAGCGGGTGATGCCCAGCGCGCCCGTGGCCAACCATTCCTCGACCGTCGCCAGCGCGAGCTTCCAGCGCGGCGACCGAGCGTTCGTCTTGATCACCAGGCGCCCCCCCGGCCGCAGCCGGTCGACCAGGTCGCCCAGCAGACGTCGCTGGCGTTCAGGCGTCATCAGGTAGAGGACGTCGTTGAGCACCGCCGCGTCGATCATCCCGTCCGGCAGGTGACCAGGTGCCATCTCTTCGATGGTCAGCGGTGAGATCAGCGGCGGCGACCCGGCCGCCGCCTGCTTCGCCACCGCCAACTTCGACCCGTCGGGATCGATGGCGACGATCTCACGTCCCGGCGTGGCAGCCAGCCGCAGGGAGAGAAGACCGTGGCCGCATCCGACGTCGAGGATCCGCCCCTCGGGAAGCGCAGCCTCGACCGCAGCGAACGGGCAGGAGAACCAGCGGATCGTGACATGGGCCCGGGTGGACAGACCGGTCCCGGCGTAGCGGGCCAGCGTCTCGCGTCCCGACCTCAGTGCAGAGCGCATGCCGAGGCCGGCAGCTCGCTCGGGCGCAGGCACGCGGCGGGCGATGGCACGGCGGCGACAGTAGCAGAGGGGCGCGGCGGGCTAGCGTGGCCACGGCCACCGTCGCGACGAGGACCGACCATGCGGGTGCAGCTCATCAACGCGCCACCCTTCCAGGTGGTCGAGCGCATGTACGACACGCCCGACTACGTCCGACTGTCGCTGGCGACCCTTGCCGGCTACCTCCGGCCCCACGGCCATACGGTCGACTGCGTCGATGCCAAGTTCGAACGCCTCGACGACGACGCCGTCCTCGAGCGGGTCCGGGAATACCGGCCCGACCTCGTGGGGCTGACGGCCTTCACCAACGAGGTGAAGGCGTGTGCCGAGGTCGCCCGCCGGATCGGTGCGGAATTCCCGGGCATCCGCATAGTGCTCGGCGGTGTGCACATGACGGCCATTCCCGAGCGCACCATGCACGAGTTCCCCGAGATCGACTTCGGCTGCATCGGCGAAGGCGAGCAGACGCTGCTCGAGCTGTGCGATGCGCTCGACGCCCGCGCCGATCTCGCCCCGGTCGACGGGCTGATCTGGCGGCGGGACGGCTCGCTCGTGCGCAATGCCCCACGCGAGAACATCAGGGACCAGGACACGATCCCCATGCCCGCCTGGGACCTGCTTCCGCGGGCACGCGAGTACACGGTCATGTCGCTGCGCGGGTGCCCGTTCTCGTGCCAGTTCTGCGCCAACCCCAACGGCCGCATCGTGAGGAAGCGCTCGCCGCGACGATTCGTGGACGAGGTCGAGTGGCTCGTCGAACACGCCGCACCCGAGCGGCTCTTCATCTGCGACGAGATCTTCTCGGTCGACCAGAAGCGCACCCATCTCATCCTCGACGACATGATCGCCCGCGGGCTCCACGAGCGGGTGAAGTGGATGGCCCAGACACACGTGAACTTCGTGGACGAGCGCCTGTTCCGCAAGATGAAGGACGCCGGCGCCTACATGGTCGGCTTCGGCATCGAGACCGGCGACCTCGAGAAGCTCCGTTCGCTGAACAAGGGGATCCGGTCCTACGACACGGTGGTCGAGGCCCGGCGGGCGGCGAAGCGGGCCGGGCTGCCCGTCGAGGCCTACTTCATCATCGGCCAGCCCGACGAGACCCGCGGGTCGGCGCGCAACACCATCAGGCTCGCGCGTCGGCTCAACCCTGATCTCCCGATCTTCGGGATCATGGTCCCCTACCCCGGCACCGAGGTGGCCGCCATGGCTGAGCGGGGCGAGGGCGGCTTTCGCATCCGATCCCGCGACTGGAACGACTACAACAAGCAACTGGGTGATGCCCTCGAGTTCGACGGCCTGGCCCGTCACGAGCTGGAGCGCCTCCAGCTCTGGGGATACCTCTCGGTGTTCGTGTTCAACTACCGCTTCGTCGCCTTGGCCCGCTTCGCCTGGCGGTTCCGCCTGGAAGGGATCACCTTCTTCCGCAAGCTCCTGTCCAGTCGGTCTGGGAGCCCGGCATTGCCAGGCGCCGAGGTCGTCGTCCACATCTCCGAGCACGCCGAGCCCCGCCGTTGATCGACGGCGTCACCAGGGGGTGGCACGGTGCGACGAGGGCCTCCCCCGCCGGAGTGGGTGACAGACTGACCAGATGGAAGCCGTGGAACCACCTGTGCCCTCGGCGGCGGCCGCAGAGGCCTCCCGTCCCTACGGCCGGTTCAGCGGTCCCTACGGGCGACCGCTGCACCCACTGCTGGCGCTGTTGGCCGGCGGCGCATGGGTGTGCAGCCTGCCCTTCGACGCCGTGGCCCACCGAGCCGACACGGCGTGGATCTACGCGCGAGCCGCCTATCTGCTCATCGGGGCCGGTCTGGTCATCGGGTCCGTGGCAGCCCTCCTCGGCCTGTTCGACCTGTTCACCGTCCAGCGCGGCACCCGGGCCTTCGCCACCGGCGTCCGCCATCTGCTCGTCATGGTGGTGACACTGGCGCTGTTCGGCGCCTCCTACCTGATCAGGGGCGATTCGGGCTTCGCCTGGCACGAACCTGCACCCGACACGGCCCTCGTCCTCTCCGGCCTCGGGCTGGTGACGCTGGCCGTCGGCGCCTGGCTGGGTCAGAAGCTGGCGTACGCGTTCGGCATCCGCGTCGCCCTCGACGAGGACCGCCTGCAGGGGTTCGAACCCACCGACTGACCGTGACTTCGGCCCAAGGGTCGAGAGAGGCCGGTCCCCGCGGCCCGCTTCAGTCGCACGGCACCGCCCGTGAGAACCGGGCGGTCATTGCCACCCCCACCAGCGGTCGCTCAGGCGGGCGCGACGGCCGCGTGGGGCATGCAGAGCTCGTCGTACTCGGCGATCACGATCTGGTCCGGATCGAGGGAGCACGCGGGGCACGCCGGGTCGCGGTTCACCTTGAACGTGCGGAACGACTGCTCCAGCGAGTCGTACGCCAGCAGTCGGCCGGACAGGCTGTCGCCGAGGTCGAGGATCACCTTGATCGCTTCCAACGCCTGGATCGAGCCGATGATCCCCGGCAGAACACCGAGCACCCCCGCCTCCGCGCACGAGGGGGCCAGCTCGGCCGGCGGGGGCTCGGGGATCAGGCATCGGTAGCAGGGCCCGTCGTACGGCTTGAACACCGTGGCCTGGCCCTCGAACCGGAAGATCGACCCGTGCACCACGACCACGCCCGTCTTGAGCGCGGCATCGTTGAGCAGGTACCGGCTGGGGAAGTTGTCCGCCCCGTCGACGACCACGTCGTACTGGCTGAGGATCCCGACCACGTTGTCGGCCGCCAGGCGCAGGTCGTGGGTCACGACGTTCACGTCGGGATTGATGGCGGTCAGCGTCTTCTTCGCCGAGTCGACCTTCCGATCACCGATCCGGTCCATGTTGTGGAGGATCTGACGTTGCAGGTTCGACTCGTCGACGACGTCCATGTCCACGATGCCGATCGTGCCGACGCCGGCGGCGGCCAGATAGAGCGCAGCCGGCGAGCCGAGCCCGCCCGCACCGAGCAGGAGCACCTTCGCGTCCAGCAACGCCAGCTGCCCCTCGATGCCGACCTCGGGTAGGAGCAGGTGGCGCTGATAGCGGTTCCGCTGTTCTGGTGTGAGGGTTCGCGGCGTCGACCACTCGCGCCCTTCGTCCTTCCACTTGTTGAAGCCGCCGGCGACCGACACCACGTCGGTGTAGCCGAGGTCGGCGAGCGTCTTCGCCGCGAACACGGAACGAACGCCACCCGCGCAGTGCACGATGAGCGGCGTGCCGCGATCGGGCACCCGACCCTCGATCGAGCTCTCGAGGTTGCCCCGCGCGATGTGAACCGCGCCGGGGATCGCCCCCTGCTCGTACTCGTCGGGCTCACGGACGTCGAGGAGCACCGCGCCCGGCTCGCGGCGCGCGGTGTCGGCGGTGGCGGTGTCGATCTCGCGGATCTGCGCCTTGGTGTCCTTCAGGAGGTCGCGAAAGCTGGCCATGGATCTCTCTGTGTCGGTCGGGGTCGCATCGGGGCGACCGGGGACGAAAGCCTACCGATCCGGTCAACAATCAGGCCAGCTCCCTCATTCCGGGGCCTCGGCCCGGCCCGTCACACCCCTGATCGGGCCTCCGGCCGGCGGCCGGCAGCGACGATTGATATTGAAGTTGACTGAAAGATATCGAAATGGTGGACTGTCGGCGATCGCTTCCCCCTACGACCCGTCGCCACCCCTCGGAAGAGTCCCGATGCCCATCAACACCGAACCGTCCGCCCTCGAAACGCTCGCCATTCGCCCTTGGCTCGACCCCGTGGTCGACCGCGTCGGCCACGATCCCCGCTCGCCCTACGTCGAGGAGTTCTGGTTGGCCATCCTCGGCCCGTCGACCACATGGCTCCTGCGACGCCTGGCCACGGGCTTCGAGCACCAGCCCGAGGGCTTCGACCTCGACCTGCCGAGCACGGCGCAGTCGCTGGGCCTCGGCGCTCGGGGCGGTCGCAACTCGCCGTTCATGCGCGCACTCGAGCGCAGCCGGCAATTCGGCCTCTCCCGGCACCAGGGCGACCACGAGCTCGACGTCAGGCGCAAGCTCCCACCCCTGAACCGCCACCAGGTTGCCCGACTCCCCCTCGTGCTGCAGCAGGCGCACCGGAGTTGGCTGGAGGCGGCCCTCCAGGCAACGCCCGCCGACGAGCAACGCCGGCGGGCCCGCCGGCTCGCCCTCAGCCTGTTCGAGCTCGGCGAGGGCATCGAGGGAGCAGAACGCCAGCTCCACCGCTGGCAGTTCCATCCGGCACTCGCCCATGAGTGTGTGGCCTGGGCGTGGGACCGCCATCGGGTGGCCGCCAGGGCCGCGGCACGCCAAGCCGCCACGACGCCGGCCCTCGGCGGAGACGCCGCATAGCGAACTCATCGGGTGACGGTGGCATCCGCCTCGATGGCGCTGGCCTTCACCCACCCGCTAGCGGAGAAGGCCCTTCAACCGCGTCCAGAGCGGCACTCCGGACCACCGCCCACGCGAAGGCGCGGCCGCCGGCACCTCGGCACGGGCAGGGTCCGGCGACCCCGTCGGAGCAGTGACCGCCACGTCGTCAGCGGGCGGGTTCTGGCGCGGCGCGGGCGGGGTCGCCGGGCCCGTCGGTACCGGGACATCGCCCGGGTCACCCACGAGAGCAACGGCGTCGGGGTCAGCGCTGACTCGCTCCTCCCAATACTCCGAGAGCAGTTGGTAGCCCGACGGCATGCCCGACTCGATCGAGTACGGATGATGATCGATGAAGAACTGCCGGTCGACGGCGTAGACGCGGCGCTTGTGAGGCCCGTCGCCCACCACGTGCACCAGTTGCTCGCCCTCGGGGACGACCGCGGCGGCGATGGCCGGTCTCGACTTCCCCGAGAGGTTGGGGGGCGAGCAGTGCAGCGTCCTGACGTCATAGATCAAGGCGGAACCGGCCGGCACGGTCACCGGACGGGCATACCGCTTGAGATATGCCTCGTAGGGCTCGATCCAGTTGGGAATGTTGGTCCCGCTCGCCGCAGGCATGATCCGATGGCTGCCCGGAACGACGTAGAGGCAGCCGTTCGCCAATTCGGGACTGGTGTCCACCAGGGGGATCCACACCGTGCAGGCGCGGTTCCTGGTCTCGTCGACGTAGGTCCGGTCGTCGTGCAGGCACATCTCGCTGTGGGGACCGGGCGGCTTGATCACGAAGGTCCAGAAGATGGCCTCATGGCCCACGAAGTGCTCGGGGACGTGCCGATCAAAGACCGGGCTGAGCAGCGCGGCCACGCTGTCCATGACCGCACGGTCGTCCCGGGTGAAGTCGAAGGCGATGATCTCCTCATCGGGTTCGGGCACGATCTCGGCGTAGCCGTCGATCAGCCCACGCACCTCTGCGGCCGACAAGAAGGGGACGACCGCATAGCCCTGATCGTCGAACTCGACCTGGCGCTCGGCGTCGAGGAAGACATGGGCCTTACGCTCCACCATGCGACCTCAACCATCCTCCAGAGGTGACCTCGTGCGACACGACGCCGCCGCGGGATCGTAGCAAGTCAGGCCCGCCGAGCGTTTGGGGCGGTGGCGTCCGCTCCTCCTAGCATGCGCGGGATGCAAGAACGCTCGACGCTCACGCCCCTCCCCATGGGCCAGCGCCTGTCCCGGAGCTGGACGCTTCTCAAGATCCTCACACCTCGGGAATTCCGGGTCCGATACCGCGAGAGCATGCTCGACCTTGCATGGGCAATCATCACGCCGCTCGTCATCCTGGCGGTGTACGGCATCATCTTGACCAAGGCCTTCGGCGCAACCGGGACCTGTGCGCCTTACGTCAGTTCGGCCTGGACCGGCCTTGTCGTCTGGACCTTCTTCTCCACGGCCTTCGCCACGGCCACGAGCAGCCTGATCGGGGCGTCGAACCTCACCAGCAAGATCTACTTCCCGCGCGAGACGATCCCGCTCGCGGACGTCGGCGTGGGCCTGATCGACTTCGCCATCGCGCTGGTGACGATCTTCGTCGTTGCCGGAGCCCAGGGGATCAGGCCCACGATCACCGTCATCGGGGCGATCCCGGTGATCATGGAGATCGTGATCTGGACCTGCGCGCTCAGCATCTTCGGGGCGGCCCTCGCGGTGTTCATCCGCGACCTCACCCAGGTGGTCCAGCTGCTCCTCCGCGCCGGGTTCTTCGCCACCCCGGTGATGTACGACGTCTCGTTCCTCGGGTCACTGGCCTGGACGGCGAAGTTCAATCCCATAGCAGTGGGCATCGACGGCATGCGCCGGACCCTTCTCTGCGGGATCTGGCCCAACTGGAAGGTGCTGGCCATCCAGTCGATCATCGGCGTCGTGTTGCTCGTGGCCTCCCTGCTGTACATGCGCAAGATCGAGCTGCGCATGGCCGATGTCCTCTGAGCCCACCGCGCTGGCGACCGGCACGATCCGCCTGCGCAACGTGACGAAGGTGTTCGACCGCAACGCCCGCAAGCTGTGGGCGACGGCACTCCCGTGGGGCACCGTCGAGCCACGACACGAGATGAGAGCGCTCGACGAGGTCGACCTCGACATCCAGCCGGGCGAGGCGGTCGGCATCATCGGCGCCAACGGCGCGGGGAAGTCGACGATCCTCAAGCTCCTCGCCGGCGTGATGGCGCCCACCACGGGGACCGTGCAGTGCGTGGGTCGGGTGGGCTCGATGATCGAGCTCGGGCTCGGCTTCCATCCCGAGCTCACCGGCCATGAGAACGCTCGCGCCACCGCCACGATCCTCGGCCTCACGCCGAGCGAGGCAGACGCGGCCATGGCGGACATCATCGAGTTCGCCGGCCTCCAGGACGCGATGGACACGCCCCTCAAGCACTATTCGACCGGCATGCGGGCCCGTCTGGGCTTCGCAGTTTCCGTCCACGTTCCCGCGGACGTGCTCCTGATCGATGAGGTGCTGGCCGTCGGTGACTCGGAGTTCCAGCTTCGCTGCGTGGACCGGATCGCCGAGATGCAAACCAACGGGACGACGCTGGTCTTCGTCTCGCATGCCGTCTGGTTGGTCAACGAGGTCTGCGAGCGGGTCATCCATGTCAAGCGCGGTCGCATCGTCGACGACGGGCCCGGCCTCGATGTCATCCACCGGTACCTCATGCCGAGACCGATCGAGCTCGACACCGCACCGGACCCGAGCATGCGTTTCCGGTCGTTCAAGGTCCGGAGTTCCCTGCTGCAGCCGAAGGACGGGCTCGACCTGGAGGCAGAGGTCGTGGTGACCGATGACACTCCGGAGCCCTTCATGGCCCTCGACCTCACCTGGCCCACCTCGGCCCCCGACACGCCGTTCGTGCGCAACTTCTCGCCGCTCCCGGCCGAGCTCCGACGGGCCGGTGGCTACCGCGTCCGGGGGCGGACCACGGGTGTGCCGGTTGATCGGGGACACGTCGAGGTCAGCGTCGCCCTCGTCGAAGACCTGTCCCAGCGCGTCCTCGACCGCGAGCACGGGGAGTTCTCGATCGACGGCCCGACAACCCGTCAACCGCCACAGATCGCGGTCGAGCTCGAATTCGCGCTTGCAAGGACCAACGACAAGGCTCGAGATGATGTGGCCGCCGCTCCACGGTTGAGCAGTGCCGAGGGGCCGCTCATGGTCGAGGGCCGGCAGCTCACGAAACGATTCCGGGCGGGCCTCCGGCGCGGTGGGATACGAGCTGGCACACCGAGCTGGTTGGAGGCCACCGAGCAGGCCGGCTCCATCGTCGCCCTCGACGGCATCGACCTCGAGGTGCCGAGAGGGCAGAGGCTCGGCGTCATCGGACCGAACGGCTCGGGGAAGTCCACCTTCCTGAAGGTGGTGGCCGGTGTCATGGCCCCGACTTCGGGCTCCATGACGACCCGCGGGAGAATGGTCTCGATGCTCGAGCTCGGCATCGGATTCCACCCTGACCTGAACGGCGAGGAGAACCTCCGCGAGACGGCCGGACTGCTCGGGATGTCACCCGACGAGATCGCCGGCTGCTTGCCACAGATCATGGAGTTCGCCGCGATCGGCGACGCCGTGGGCTCCCCGGTCAAGCAGTACTCCAGCGGCATGAAGGCACGGCTCGGGCTCGCACTGGCCGTTCACTCCCGACCCGAACTGCTGCTCATCGACGAGGCGCTGGCCGTCGGCGACAGGGCCTTTCAGAAGCAGGCGGTCAAGGCCATCCGCCGGTTGGCGACGGACGGCACCACGGTCGTGTTCGTCTCACACGACCTCGGACTCGTCGAAGACGTCTGTGATCGGGTCATCCGACTCGAGCAGGGCGTGATCGTCGACGACGGTCCCGCGAGCGAGGTCGTCGATCGTGCCGGCGGCACGGGTTGGCAGGGCGGCGTGATCCAGCACACGAGCCCCGTGAGGGTGGACAAGCTCGAACTGCACCCCCGGCAGGTGCCGGCAGATGGGCGACTCGACTTCGACGGCATCATCGAGGTGTTCGAGCCGAGCCCGACCGTTCGGATCGAGTTCTGCTACATGGCGCCACGCGGTCGCAGCATCGAATGGTCGGGCGGGGTGGGGCTCGTCCATGTCGGCGACCTCACGACCGAGCGAGCCGAGCGGACGTTCTTCTCGCAGGTCGTCGTCCCGGCAGGCGGTCCGCTGTCCGAGATCGGGCGATACCGGTTCAGCGGGTGCGTGCCCGACAACCCCTTGCTCGGCGAACTGTACGTCGTGGTCTCTGCAGTGGATGAGCGGGAGGGCATCATCACCTCCGAGGCGTGGCAGGACCTCAAGGTTGGGTCACGCATCCAGATGGAGCACATCAGCATTCCCATGGAGGTCGAGTGGCAGCTGATCGGGGAGTTCGACTCGGCCGCCGCGTCCGCAGACCCCGTGACCTGATCGCGCCGTCGATGGGCCACGACCGGGTGGCGCCAGATGCGCGGGCACCCGGTGCACGCCCACCTCGGCCATCGAGGTCGACGGCTGCTTGGTTCGTCAGAGCGTTCGGGATTCGGCCTAGAGTCGGGGGGCGGATTCCCGTCGACGTAAAGGACTCTTGATGCTCAACTCCAGCGATCCCACCCAGGGTTCCGGTGCGCGCGCGGCGACCATCAGGTCAGAAGCACCACGTTCGGTCGTCACGCTGCTGCGTCCCCCGGTCGTGGTCATGCCCGGCGCGCTGGCCACCCACGGTCCCACCCCGCCCCTCGGGGCTGCCTACGTCGCCGCCGCCCTGCGCGAGGCCGGCCACGAGGTCCACCTGATCGACGGGGCGGGCGAGGCGATCGACCAGTGGGTCGAGATCGACTCTCCGGTCGGCACCCTCCACCAGATCGGCCTGTCCCTCGAAGAGATCGTCGACCAGATCGACCCGGCCACCACCGTGGTCGGCATCACCACCATGTTCCTGCACGAATGGCCCACGGTTCGCGACCTGGCCGCACTGGTCAAGGAGCGTCGCCCCGAGGTCTTCCTCGTGATCGGCGGTGAGAACGGCACGGCGTTCCACCGCACGATGCTCGAACAGAGCGAGGCCATCGACTGCTGCGTGCTCGGCGAGGGCGAGGCCACCATGGTCGAGATCGCCGGGCGACTCGCCGCCGGGCGCTCGTTGAGCGGCATGACCGGCATCGCGATGCACGAACAGGAGCCGGGGGCCGGACTGGTCGACACCGGCCTCTCGATCCGCATGACCAAGAAGGAGGTCAACGACACCATCCCCCGCCCGGCGTGGGACCTCGTGCCACTCGAGAAGTACTGGAAGCACTACCCGTTCTTCGGCGTCGACCGCGGGCGGGCCATGCAGGTGCTCGGCACGCGCGGTTGCCCCTACAAGTGCTCGTTCTGCTCGTCGCCCCAGATGTGGACCACCAAGTACGTCGTCCGTGAGCCCGAAGACGTGGTCGACGAGATCGCCGAATACGTCGAGAAGTACGGGATCGAGAACGTCAACTTCGTCGACCTGACGGCGGCCACGAACCGCAAGTGGACCCTGGGCCTGTGCGACGCACTCGAAAAGCGCCTCCCCGGCGTCGACTGGCAGCTCCCCGTCGGCACCCGCATCGAGGCCATCGACCGCGAGGTACTGCAACGCATCTGGGACACCCGGTGCCGCAACATCACCTTTGCCCCCGAGAGCGGCTCGCAGCGCATGCTCGACATCATGGACAAGCGGGTGAAGCTCGACCACGTGCTCGAGGCCGTCGAGCAGAGCCGTGAGATCGGGCTCCAGACCACCATCAACATCCTCATCGGGCATCCGGAAGAGACCTGGTCCGACCTGTGGAAGTCCGTCCGGTTCATGCTCAAGGCGTCCTGGTTGGGCTGCTCCGACACCGCAGTGATGATGTTCTGCCCCTATCCGGGCAGCGCCGACTTCGAGGCGCTCGTCTCGTCCGGCCGCCACACGATCGACGAGGCGTCCTACTACGTCGGCCTCTCCCGCGGCTCGTCCCAACACCGCAGCTGGAACCCCAGGATGAGCGCCCGCCAGATGCGCCTGATGCAGTTGTTCATGATCTCGTCGTTCTACATCGTGAACTGGATCCGCCGCCCACGTCGAGCCTTCGCGTTCTTCAAGTCGCAGATCACCGGCTCCGAGGAGACCTACCTCGACCAGATGGTTCGCACCAAGCGCAAGAACCTCGCCCCGGTCGCGAAGCCGGCCAAGAAGCGGGGCGTCGCCGCCCCTCGCACCGAGCCCGAGCCGACGCCCGCGCTGACTTCGACACCCTGATCTCGGTCTAGCCGAGGCCACGCGCTGCTCCGACACCCGATCGAACCGCCGTGTTGATTGCCGTCACCGTCGTCGCCTACGAAGCGTCCGCCACCATCGAGGAGCTCCTCGACCGCATCCCGCAGACGATCGCAGGAGCGGCTCCCCTCGTGCTCGTTTCCGACGATGCCAGCAGCGACAACACCTTCGAGCTCGTCGAGCGTTGGGCGGCCCGCAACCCTCAGTTCGAGGTCGCGGTCATCCGCCAAGCGGTCAACCTCGGCTACGGCGGGAACCAGCGGGCGATGTACCAGTGGGCGCACGAGAAGGGCGTCGACGTGGCGATCCTCCTCCACGGCGACGGGCAGTACCCACCCGAGATGAGCGACGACCTCGTGCGCCCGATCGTTGAGGGAACCGCCGATGTCGTGCACGGCTCGCGGATGTTGCTGGCCGGCGGCGCTCGACGGGGGCGGATGCCCCTCGACCGCCGGATCGGAAACCGGGTGCTCAGCCGGATCTTCAACGTGTTGAGCGGTGCCGACCTCTCGGAGTGGTTCAGCGGGTACCGCGCCTACTGCGTGCCCACGCTCATGCAGGTCGACCTGGCCAAGCTTCCCAGCGGGTTCGACTTCGACACGGCGATCACCCTCCGCCTGTTGGAGAACGGCAACCGCATCGCCGAGGTCGCGATCCCCACCCACTACGGCGACGAGATCTCGCGCGTGCCGCTGCTCCACACCGGCTTCGCCGGCCTCGCGCATGCCTTCGAGCACTGGCGCAACCACGGGCGCAGCCACGGCAAGGCCGCTCGCGCCGCACGGGACCGCTCCGCAGAAGCCTGACGCGCCGCAAGGTGCGGTCAGACCGGGGCAGGCTCGCTCGGCGCGTCGCCCAACGGCGTGAACCCCTCGAGCAGCGCCAGGAGCGTGCGCACCCCGAATCCGGTACCGCCCTTCGCGTTGATCCCCTCCTCCTCGTCCACCCAGGCCGGTCCGGCGATGTCGAGGTGAGCCCAGGGCACCGAGCCCGGGACGAACTCGCGCAGGAACAGCCCGGCAGTGAGCGCTCCCCCGTAACGGGGTCCGATGTTCTTCAGGTCGGCCACCGAAGAGTCGAGGAACGAGCGATAGTCATCGGGCAGCGGGAGCGACCACACCCGCTCGCCGGCGCGATCGGCCGCCTGCGTCACCTGGGTCCGCCAGCCGGAGTGGTTCCCCATCAGGCCGGCGATCCGCTCACCGAGCCCCACCATGCAGGCACCGGTGAGGGTGGCCAGATCGATGATCGCATCGGGCTCGCCCTCGGCCGCCAGGCAGAGCGCGTCGGCCAGTACCAGCCGCCCCTCGGCATCGGTGTTGAGCACCTCGACGGTGGTGCCGTTGCGGACCCGGAGCACGTCACCCGGCCGGGTGGCGTCGCCGCCGACCATGTTGTCGGTCACGGGCACGTAGGCGCGGACCTCGAGGTCCGGGGCGAACATGGCGACCGCCGACATGGCACCCAGCACGGCGGCGGCACCGCCCATGTCGGCCTTCATGGCCATCATCGAGTCGGCGGGCTTGATCGACAGACCCCCCGAATCGAAGGTGATCCCCTTGCCGACCAGGGCGACCGTGCCGCCAGCCTCGTGGGCAGGCAGATGGCGGAGCTCGAGGAACCGGGGTGGTTGGGTGGAACCGCGGTTGACGCCGAGGAGCCCGCCCAGACGGGCTTCGGCGATCGCGGTCTCGTCGAGCACAGTGATGTCCAGGCCCTCACGGTCGGCCATCTCGACAGCAGCGTCGGCGAGCGCCTGCGGCGTGAGGGTCCCGCCCGGCTCGTTCACCAGGTCTCGGGCCCAGGCCACTGCCTCCGAGATCCGCGCTGCCCGTGCAAGCGCGGCCTCTGCCCCGGCCGGATCGGCGGGGCCGACCAGCGAGACACGGGCGACGAGGCTCGGCTCTGCCGCGGACTTGTAGCGATCGAACGAGTAGCTCGCGAGGCACACGCCCTCGGAGAAGGCCTGGACCGCGCTGGCAGCAGCCAGGTCGGCCGACGCTGGCAGGCTGACCGCGATCGAGCGGTGACGACGGACGGCCCGAGCCAGGGTTGCGCCAGCCGTGCGGAGCGCCGACGCGTCGACCGCGCCGGGCGGGCCGAGGCCCACGACCGCGACGAGGCGACCGTCCGAGCCGGGCACCACCTGACTCGTACCTGCCTTCCCCTCGAAACCGAGCCGACGTACGAGGTCCCAGTCGACACCCGGTGCCTCCAACTGACCCTCGGCGGCAAGGACCGCGACGACGTCGATGTCGTCCGGCACCGCTGATGCCACGCCGAGCTCGATGGTCATCGCGGCCCGCCTCGGGCGCTGAGCGAGTCACCGCCCTGCCACCGGGCGAGCGCCCACAAGAGGTCACTGAGTCGGTTCAGGTAGGGCACGACCATCGAGCCATCGGTGGCGGCCGACAACGCCTGGCGCTCGGCCCGACGCACCACGGTGCGTGCCAGATCGAGGGCAGCCGAAGTGCGGTTCTCACCCGGCACGACGAACTCGGTGGGCAGGGTGAACTTCTCTGAGATCTCGTCGATGTGCGACTCGAGGGCGGTCACCATCGACTCGGTGACCAGGCTCGTGCCTTCCTCGAGGCGGTCACGGTGTTCTGGCCCGGTGGCGAGTTCGGCCATCAGCACCCACAGGTCACGCTCGAGGGCGATCAACAGGGCATCGATCGCGCTCCCCCGGCTGACCTCGGCACGAGCAATGCCGAGCACCGCCTGGGCCTCGTCGACGTCGCCGTAGGCGGTGGGGAGCACCGAGTCCTTCGGCACCCGCCCGCCGTGCAGCAGGCCCGTCGTACCGTCATCGCCCTTGCGAGTGTAGATCTTCATCTCGATACCTTAGGGAGCCCACGGGTCGGACCCGTCGGGACCGAGCACCCCGGGTGGCCGGCGTCTCGTCCCGCCGGGCAGGTCGGGATCGGGCTTGATGAGGTGCAGCAGCGGCCCGGTGGCAACGGTCGTCACGATCGCCATCACCACGAGCAGGCCGTACAGGGTGTCGTCGATGACGCCGAGCTCGCGACCGACCGCCAACACGATGAGCTCAGCCAGCCCTCGAGTGTTCATGAGGGCACCGATCCCCATCGCCTCACGGGTGGCGATCCCCTGGGAACGACTGCCGATGAAGGCACCGCCGAACTTGCCGCAGAAGGCCACCGCGATGATGGCCAGGAGTTGCCAGGTTCCCGCGACGCCGATTCCCGACACGTCCACGTTCAGCCCCGTGACGACGAAGAACACCGGCAGCAGCACCAACGCCATCGTCTCCAGCCGAGCGTGCAGGGCGACGGCGAGGCTGCCGCGCGGGAAGATCAGGCCGAACAGGAAGGCACCGAAGATCTCGTGCACACCGATTGCCGAGGTCAGGAAGGCACAGAGGAAGACGGCGGCCACCACGGCCGAGAACACGGTCGGCGTGAGGTCGGCATCCGCGAAGCGACGCAGTCGCGGGCGGACGAGCACGATCAGGACCCACCCGAGGAGCGCCGTGAGCGCGACGGTGATCGGCACGTCGAGCAGGTCGTCCGAGCTGACCAGCGAGACCACCGTAGCGAGCATGATCCACGCCAGCAGATCGTCCACGGCTGCGGCGGCCAACGCCATCACGCCGAGCGGCCGGCGACTGAGGCCGTTGTCGATCAGGATCCTGGTCAGGACGGGAAAGGCGGTGATGGACATGGCCGTGGCGAGAAAGAGGACGAAGGGCACCAGGTCGCCCTCCGGGTAGTACGGCCGCAACGCGAACCCCAGCGCCACACCGAGGGCGAACGGGACCGCGATCGACGTGACGGAAACGACCCCGGCCATCCGGGCCTGCAGCTTGAGGCTCACCCGATCGACCTCGAGACCGACCACGAACATGAACAGGACGACGGCCAGAGTGGCAAGTCCGCGGAGGAGCGGGCGGACCTCGAGTGGAAAGAGGTCAGCGGAGAGGCCGCCGAGCAGGGTGGGCCCCAACAGGATCCCCGCGATCACCTCGCCGATGACAGGGGGCTGGTGGAGCCGCGCGAACGCCCAGGCACCGAGGCGGGCAGCCACGAGCACGATGGCCAGATCCAGCAGCAGGATCCCGTAGACGTCGTTCTTCATCCCGGGCCGAATCCCGTGCGCTCGGCGGCTCCGGCGAGCCCGGCCGCCGATTCGGACAGGTCGCTCGCATCCGTGGGCGCCAGACCGTCGAGGACGCACAGACCGAACACCACGATGGCCAGTCCGCCGAACAGGCCACCGATGCCGTACAGCTCGAGCCCGAGGGCGGCGGCGAGCAGGGAGATGAACGGGCCGACGTGGATCGAGCGTGACTCGAGCCGCCGCTGGACGAGCAGGGCCTCGGCGACCTGGTAGGCGACGAAGAGCACGAGTAGTGCACCGGCGACGTCGAGCGACACGGTGACCGCAAGGAGCACGACGGCCAGCGCGCCCACGATCACACCGACCAACGGCACCAGGCTCCAGGCGGCGACCCACAGCCCCAGCAGCACCGCGCCAGGGACGCCGGCCCGAACACAGACGGCCCAGGTGAACACGCCGGCCACCGAGGCGCGTGCGAGAGAGAGGAACACGTAGCGCCACGCCCGGGGGTACGCGCCGACCAGCACCGCCTCGACCCTCGCTCGGCGCTCGGAGTCGCGGATCTGGCCCAACCCGCCCGACACGAATCGGGGACCGGAGATCAGGACGAACACCATGAGCACGAACGTGGCGACGAAGGCCGCGCCCCTGCTCGCTGCCGACCGGATCGCCGCAACGGTGTCTCCGCCCCGAAGCCGCGCCGGCAGCTCATCCACGAAGGCGGTGACCTTGTCCTCCAGTTGCGCCTGACGGGCGACCTCACCGAAGCGTTCTGACTGCTGCAGCTCGCGGGCCGCGGCAGGCGCCGCCCGCTCGACCCGGCGGGTCTGTCGCTGCACCTCGTCGACGCCCCGGTAGGTCACGCCGGCGACGAGGGCCAGCCCACCAAGGGCCACGACGGCGACCGCGAGCCCCCGTGGGACGTGACGGGCGAGCCGGTCGACCAACGGAGCGAGGAGGGCCGCGAGGAGGATCGCCACCAGGAGCCACCCGAGCGGGCGCTTGGCGGCGAGAAAGGCGAAGACGGCGAACAGGCCGGCACCGAAGAGGAAGACGGCGCGGACCAACGAGGAACCGCTGAACCGGACGGCCCGGCGTAGTGACGCGGCGTCAGTGGCAGGGACTCGGGAGCCGCGGGGCATGGCCTCGATACAGTACCGACGTGGCGGAGGGCACGACGCGGCCCGGGGCCGGCGCGGACATCGAGACCGTCGATCTCGACTGGCACACGCCGCTCGTCGTCGTGGCGACATGCATCGGCCTCGCGGCGGTAGCGGGCCTCATCCGCTCGACACCCCACACCCTCACCTGGCTGGTGATCGGCGGGCTGCTGGCGCTCGCGCTCAACCCGCTGGTGGAGTACGCCGAGGAGCGCCTGCGATGCCGGCGGGGCGTCGCAGTCGGCGCCGTGCTCCTCGCCTTCCTCGCCGTCTTGCTGTTGGTCGGCTTCGCCCTCGGCCCCGAGACCGTCCGCCAGGCCCGGAGCCTTCAACGCGACATCCCCGACGTGGTCGACCAGCTCACCGACCTGCCGCTCGTCGGCGACACGCTGGCCCGTAACGACGTCCCCGCCAAGGTGCAGGACTGGTTGACCACCCTCCCCGACCGGCTGGCCGGGAGCGACACCGCGGCCACGAGCGCGGCACGGTCGGTGGCGAGCGGCGCCTTGGCCGGCTTCACGACGTTGTTGTTCATGGTGACGCTGCTGCTCGACGGCCAGCGGCTCGTGCGGGCGGGTAGACGACTGGTGCCGGTCCACCGTCGGGCACAGGGCGACCGCCTGGGTCGGCTCTTCTACGCGGTCGTCGGCAAGTACTTCGCCGGGTCGGTGCTGGTGGCTGTCCTGCAGGGCCTCGTCGTCCTCGTCGTCGGGCTCGTCCTGGGCGTGCCGCTCGCACCGCTGCTCGCGGTCTGGGCGATGGTGTTCAACCTGGTTCCCCAGATCGGGGGCGCGGTCGGCGGCATTCCGTTCGTGCTCCTCGCCTTCACCCAGGGCGCCACCACGGGGGTGATCTGTGCTGTCTTCTTCCTGCTCTACATGAATTTCGAGAACCACGTGCTCTCGCCGATCGTGATCGGGGACGCTGTCGACCTGTCGGCGGCCACCACCATGGTCGGCGCCATCGTGGGGGTCTCGGTGGCAGGTGTGCCCGGTGCCCTGGTCGCGGTCCCGTTGCTCGGCGTGGCCAAGGCCGCCTACGTCGAGCTCCGCTCCCCGGGGGACAGCCGGTCTGGCCCCGAACGCGCCCAGGGGCCCCTGTCGTCGCTCTTCGCCCGATTCCGGCGACCGGACCCACGGAGCGGGTCGGTCGGCTGAGCCTCCGCGCGCGCCGTCGGCGGCGTGGTCGAGCGTTGCTCGAAGACGGAGCCGTCGACTATCATGGGTCCTCAGCACTCGACTCGGAGGTTCACCACGTGGGATTGCTCCTCAATCGGAAGCGCCGGAACAACACGCCCTCGCGGCTCGATCTTCGGTGGAAGACCATCGCGGCTGCCGACACTCCCAAGCATCCGACCGCGGTCGCGGATGTCATCGCGCACCAACTCGACGGCATGACCATCACCGGGGTCTTCACACCCGAGGAGATCGAGCGGGCGTTGCCGATCCTCAACGCCAACAAGCAAGAGGCCACCGACGAGTTCTTCGGCGCGATGCTGGGCATGCCCCTCTACCAGGTGCCGGAGGGCTCGGATCGATCCGAGCACATCGACGACGCCGTCAAGTGCCGGGCGATCTACCGGGAGGCCTTCGGCTTCGACCCCCAGGATCGGATCGGCGACATCGTGCGTCCGATGGCCGGTGGGCTCGAGCCAGCGGCACCGTCGGAGAACGGCCGCGACTACAACCCGGGCAATGTTCGTTGGTACGAACCGGGCTGGGGTGGGCTGAAGGCACACGTCGGGAACGAATTCCGTGGCCAGCACGAGGACGGGGCCATGAGCCATCTGATCACCACCACGCGCACCCACGACCACCTGAGCTACTTCGCCATGCTGCAGCCGCCCGACAGCGGCGGCGCCCTTTCCGTCTACGACCTGCTCTGGGACACCTTCAAGCCCGACGAGACCACCGAGTGGACCTATGGCCGCGACGACCACGAGTTCGATGAGCTCAACGCCATGAAGATCTCCCTGGCCCCTGGTGAGATGGTGCTCTTCGGTGGCGGCTGGCGTTGGCATCGGGTCGACGAGGTCAGCGGCAAGGTCCCCCGAATCACCTACGGGGGCTTCAGCGCGCCGAGCATCGACGGCAAGTACCTCCACTTCTGGTGCTGACCTGAGTCACGGCCGCACACCGCGGCATCGTTGCCGCCGACCTCGATCGGGAGAGGCGGCAGGCGCGCCTCCCGCGTTCTCCTCCACCGCTCTGCCTTCCCCGCTGTTGTAGCGGCCGGCCGTGGCCGCCCCGGTACTGGCTCGCGAGGACTGCTCAGGCCTGGGCGAGCAGTTCTCGGTCGAGCGCCTCGGCCAGCTCGTCTGCATCGAGGTCCCGACCGCCGACCGGCAAGATCTCGGTGACCGGCAACCGCGGCGGCGCGGCCTGCATCGCGTAGGGGTTCTCCCTTCGGAAGAACTCCGGGTCGACCTCGTAGCGGGCCGCGGTCGACCCGTCGATACGCCGGAAGTGCACCAACTGGGCGTCCTCGGGACACACCCACATGCCCGCCGCGATCCGTGGATCCGACGTGACGTTGGGGTACGAGCCGTGGACCGCGGCATGGTTCCAAACGGCGACTTGGCCAGCCTTGAGGGAGAACGTCTCGAAGCGATCGCGGAGGACGGCCTCGTGAGCGACCCATGGCGACCACAGATCGGTCCCCCGCAACATGTCGTCGAAGCGGTGGCTGCGAGGCAGGACACAAACCTGGCCGTTCTCGAGGTCGATGTCCTCGAGGGCCACGAAGAAGACGAACGAGCTGACACCCCGGTGCTCGTCGACGTACATCCAATCGCGGTGCGGTTCGAAGTAGCTGCCTTCGCCAGGGAACTTGCACAGGAACGGCCTGATGAAGGCCCGGTAGCCGTTGAAGACGCCCTGCATGACGGGGTCGAGCGCAGCGGCGATGGCTGCGTCGGCGTTGCGGCGGTAGACCCGGTCGCGATCGTTGAAGTCGTTGTGGAAGCCGTCACCGGCGAGGCCCCGGAGGCGGGCGAACTCACCGCGGAGGCCGGCAGCGGCGTCCCGGTCGATCAGTGGCTCGGGGAACACGACGTAGCCGTCGCGGCGCAACCGGTCATCGAGCACCGGGTCGACGAGCACGCGGGCATCAGCATCGGCGCCGAGGTGGGTGATGGCCTGCTCGGACGTGTGGGTGCATCGCGCCCACTCGTCGCGCTCGCGGGGCGCGGGCCGCCGACCGACCCATGCCTCGACGTCGAGGTCGGCGTACTCACCCCGCGCGTCGGCGTGGGCGATCAGCGCCGGCTCGTCGGCCCGACACCGATCGCACAGGTGCTCGACCGTGCCGACCCAGGGGTCCGGCGGTGGGGCCGACCGATCCACCTCGCCGCAGCGGTGGCACCACTGGGCGTGGGCGTTGAGCGTGGCGGCGCAGGGGGTGTCGGTACGCACCGCCCGACCCTCGGCCACCAAGGCGTCGAGCGCCTCGACCGTCAGGGGCGCCGCCGCCGGCAGTGTTCGGAGCGGCTTCCCGCCCACGAGTTCGGGCAGGAAGGCGCTGCGGCCGAGGATCGACGCCTCGTCGTCCTCGAAGAGCTCGATCCCATCGCCCGGCCTCGCCACCGACCGGATCAACGGGGCGCCGTCGGCGACGAGGGCCAGCGTCGCCCAGAGGGCGGGCCGGTCGGTCGTCTTGGGCGGCGTGAACCACAGCAGGGCACGGTCGCAGATCACCGCCTGACCAGGGTCGAGGAGCACCGGCGCGCTGTGCTGGGCCGCGATGCGCTCACCCACGTCCCGCAAGTCGCCCACCACGCCCTGCGGCCACCAGCGGTGGCTGCCGGGCACGAACCAGAACGGCACGGTGTCGTACTCGACCCGGTTGATGGCCAACCAGACGGTGGCCGACCGGCTCACGCCCTCGTCGACGATTGCGGCGTCGCGGTGCAGCCCCGCGCCCCCCATGAACCCCGGCCACCGCACCAGGAACTCGCCTCCGACCGGCCGTTGTCCCTGTACATGCTCGTCGAGGTGGGGAGCGATGTGGGCCCGGACGATCCCTGCCGCCGCACGGCGATAGCTGGCGTCGTAGCTGTGGCGAGAGGAGTGGCAGGCCAGGTAGGCGTCACCCGGCGCGCGCCCCAGGTCCTCGAAGGCCCTGCGAAGCGCCTCGACCCCGTGGTCGTCGAGCAGCGAGACGACCACGTAGCCGTCTCGCCGGAACGCCGCCTCGAGCTCGGGCGACAACAGCGTGTCCGGCGAGGGCGCGGCCGGCGACGAAGCGTCCGGCGAGGCGGGCTGTGGGCTGCGGCGTCGCAAGCTGAACCGCCTGGAGCCATCGCCATTCACTTTCGGCACCCGTCCAGACTACCGCGCGGCCCGTGGACGACGAGGAATCGGGAGCCGGGGCCGCAGGGGGCCAATACCGCTTTCTCGATCCGCAGGGCCGGTCGGTAGCCTGCCCGGATGGCATTCCTGGATCTGGTGAGCGAACGCGTGGTCGTGTACGACGGCGCGACCGGGACCTTCCTGCAGACCCTCGACCTCACCGCGGACGACTTCGGCGGCCCCGAGCTCGAGGGGTGCAACGAGTACCTCGCGATCACCCGGCCCGACGTGGTCGCCGAGTTCCACAAGGCCTACCTCGAGGTGGGTGTCGACGTGGTGGAGACCGACACCTTCGGCGGACTGCCGGTGACCTTGGGCGAGTACGGCTTGGCCGACCGGGCACACGAGATCAACCTGGCGGCGGCCCGCATCGCCCGAGAGGTGGCCGACGGCTACTCGACCGCCGACCACCCCCGGTTCGTGGCCGGCTCCATCGGTCCCGGCACCAAGTTCCCGTCTCTCGGGCAGGTCCGCTACGGCGAGCTGCGGGACGGCTTCGAGATCCAGGCCGCCGCGCTCCTCGAGGGGGGCGTCGACCTCCTGATCATCGAGACCATGTTCGACCTCCTGAGCGTGAAGGCCGCCATGAACGGGGCGCGTCGGGCCATGGTCTCAGCAGGTCACGAGGTGCCGCTCCAGGTACAGGTGACCATGGAGCTCACGGGCCGGATGCTCCCCGGCACCGAGATCGGCGCCGCCCTGTCCGCCCTCGACCCCATGCGGCCCGACATCATCGGGCTGAACTGCGCCACCGGTCCGGCCGAGATGGGCGAGCACCTGCGACACCTCTCCCAGCACGCACGCATGCCGATCTCGTGTTTGCCCAACGCCGGGCTGCCGAGCGTGGTCGACGGCAAGATGCACTACGACCTCACGCCGGAGCAACTGGTCGAGTACCAGACCCGGTTCATCACCGAGCTCGGCGTGCAGGTGGTCGGCGGCTGCTGTGGAACCACACCCGAGCACCTCCGCCAGGTGGTCGAGCAGTGCCGCGACCTCACCCCGGCCTCGCGCACCCCCGAGCACGAGCCGGGGGCGACGTCGATCTACAGCCAGGTGCCGTTCCACCAGGACACCTCGTTCATGATCATCGGTGAACGCACCAACGCCAACGGGTCGAAGAAGTTCAAGGAGGCCCTGCTCGAGGCCGACTGGGACACCTGCGTCCAGATGGCCAAGGACCAGGTGAAGGAGGGCTCCCATGTGCTCGACGTGTGCGTCGACTACGTGGGACGCGACGGCACCACCGACATGGACGAGGTCGCCAAGCGCTTCGCCACCCAGGCCAGTGCGCCCCTGGTGATGGACTCGACCGAGCCACAGGTGATGGAAGCAGGCCTCCAGTGGCTCGGCGGCCGGGCCATCCTCAACTCGGCCAACCTCGAGGACGGCGAGGCCGAGGGCTCACGCCTCGACCGCGTGTTCCGTCTCTGCAAGGAGTACGGCGCCGCCGTGATCTGCCTCCTCATCGACGAGGAGGGCCAGGCACGCGACGTGGAGTGGAAGATGCGCATCGCACATCGCATCCACGGCATCGCCGTCGACCGCTACGGCCTCGAGGCGTCCGACCTCATCTTCGACGCCCTCACCTTCCCGCTCTCCACGGGCGACGACGACCTGCGCCGCGACGCCATGGCCACCCTCGACGCCATCGGTCGCATCAAGGCCGAGATCCCGGGCGCATTCACCACCCTCGGCGTCTCCAACGTCTCGTTCGGGCTCAAGCCGGCCGCGCGCCACGTACTCAACTCGGTGTTCCTGCACGAAGCGGTGCAGGCCGGCCTCGACTCGGCCATCGTGCACGCTGCAAGGATCATGCCGCTCAACAAGGTGCCCGAACAGCAACGAGAGGTGTGCCTCGACCTCGTCCACGACCGTCGCGGCACCGCCGGGGGAAGCGGCGACGACCCGAGGTACGACCCCCTCCAAGCGCTGCTCGCGGTGTTCGAGGACGTGCAGGCCGCCGATGTGGTGCAGGAGGATCGCTCCGACTGGACGCTCGAGCGGCGCCTCTCCCAGCGGATCATCGACGGTGAGCGCGACGGACTCGACGATGACCTGCAGGAGGCCCTCGACGCGGGCACGGCTGCCCTGGCCATCGTCAACGACACGCTCCTCGCCGGGATGAAGGTGGTGGGCGAGCTCTTCGCCACCGGCGAGATGCAGCTGCCTTTCGTGCTCCAGTCGGCCGAGACCATGAAGGCGGCGGTGGCCTTCCTCGAGCCCCACATGGAACGGGTCGAGGGCGACACCGGCAAGGGAACGATCGTGCTCGCCACCGTGAAGGGTGACGTCCACGACATCGGCAAGAACCTCGTCGACATCATCCTGACGAACAACGGCTACGAGGTCCACAACCTCGGGATCAAGATCAACATCTCGGAGATGATCGACAAGGCCCTCGAGGTGAAGGCCGACGCCATCGGCATGAGCGGGCTGCTCGTGAAGAGCACCCTGATCATGCGCGACAACCTCGAGGAGCTGAATCTCCGCGATCTGTCGAGCATCCCCGTCGTGCTCGGAGGTGCGGCCCTCACTCGGTCGTACGTCGAGCGCGACCTTCGCGAGATCTACGAAGGTCGGCTGTTCTACGGAAAGGATGCGTTCGAAGGGCTCCGGGTGATGGACCGCCTGGGCGAGATCCGCCGCACCGGTGAGGACGATCCCACCTACGGACGGGTGCCGTCGGACTCGGTGGTGCCCGCACGGGTGAAGGCCCGGTTCGCCTCAGACGACGACGGCACGCCCATCCCGCCGCGGTCCCCGGAGGCGACGACCGACAACCCCGTCCTCGTGCCACCGTTCGTGGGCTCGAAGGTGGTGAAGGGCATTGCGCTCGACGACATCGCGGCCTATCTGAACGAGACGGCCATCTTCCGCAACCAGTGGCAGTTCCGCCCCGAGACGGGCGAGTCGGACGACGAATTCAAGCACCGCATACGGCCCATCCTGCGCGAGCAGTTCGCCCTCGCCAAGCAAGACGACCTCCTCGTGCCCCAGGTGGTCTACGGCTTCTTCGCCGCGAATGCCGAGGGGGATGACCTCGTGGTCTGGAAGGACGGGTCCCGTACCGCCGAGTGGCTCCGATTCGGGTTCCCCCGCCAACGCAAGGCGCCGTGGCTCTGCATCGCGGACTTCTTCCGACCGACCGACTCGGGCGACACCGACTATGCCGCCCTGCAGATCGTCACCATGGGCGCGCCGGTCTCCGAGCGCGCCGCCGAACTCTTCGCCGCCGACCGTTACCAGGACTACCTGCTGCTCCATGGCCTCGGCGTCGAGATGGCCGAGGCCCTGGCCGAGTTCTGGCACCACCGCATCCGGGAGGAGTGGGGGTTCGCCGACGAAGACGGCCCCAGCCTCCAGGGCCTGTTCCGCCAGTCGTACCGGGGCGGTCGCTACTCCTGGGGATACCCCGCGTGTCCCGATCTCGAGGACAACGTGAAGGTGGCCGAGCTACTCGGCGCCGATCGCATCGGGCTCGAAGTCAACGCGGAGACGGGGTACCAGTTCCAACCCGAGCAGACGACCTCGGCGCTGATCTGCCACCATCCCCGGGCCAAGTACTTCGTGGCCCGCTGAGCCTGCCACTTACAGCCAGCCGGCGACCTTGTCGCCCCGGCCCGCCGAGCCCTCCGGGAGGAGCGCGGCGACCTCGTCCTCGGTGAGGACCCGGAAGTCGATCTCTTCCACGCCGACCACGTCGAGGCCCTCGGGCTTGGCCCATTCGAACTGGCCGGCGACCTGCTCGATGAAGAACGACGGCTCGAGCTCGTAGATGTTGACCGAACCGTCGCCGACCCAGTCGTAGTAGCGCAATGCCGAATCACGTCGCGCCAGGGTCGCGACCGCGGTGACACGGGGACTGTCCGTGGTGTTCGCGAAAGAGCAGTGAAGGACCCCGTTGTCGAAGACGAGCGCCTGGCCCGGACGCAGGCTCACGGCGGTCAGATGGTTCTCGACCAGATACGAGTGGAGGCCGTCGAACCACTCGGGGCTGCGCTCGGGCTTGTGGTGATGAAGCACCCGGTGGCTCTTCGGGACCACGTTCAGCGTGCCGTTGGCCTCGGTGCTGTCGGTGAGCGCACACCAGATCACGGCCGAGCGGAAGCGGTCCTCGTCGACGACCGACGAGTGCTGGTGGAGCTCGAGGCCGCCCTCGGTCCCGGGCCAGTTCATCACGAAGTTGTGGAGGAACGTCTCGTGATCGACGAAGTGCGCCTCGATCGATGCGCGGAGGGCGTCCTGGATCGCGTCGTACGCGCGCGCCTTGACCTCGCTGTCGTCGCTGTAGAAGTCGCACTCCCATGCGCCGGTGTTCCCGGGTTCCGGGTGGAGTCCCCGCCACTCGCCCAGGAGCGCCTCGGCCTGCTCTGGGGACAGCAGGTCGATCACCGTGAACCCCAGGTCCTCGAACTCGGCCTGGGCCCGATCGTCGACCAGCGTGGGCGGCGCGGCGATGGTGCGGAGCGTGGGACGCTCGCGAGGGGCCTCGGCGGCCCCGGCAACGCCAGGCTCCTCCACCGACGGCTCGACCGTCGGTGGCTCCTCCACCGACGGCTCGACCGGCGCCCGCTCCTGGTCCGCCGCTGGGCGTGTCGGCTGCGGGGTCGGCGCGGCAGGCCGGAAGGCCCGCTTGACTCGGCCCGCTATGCGGCGGGGAAGGCTTCGGCGAGGCATGGGTCCAAGATACGAGCAGGCGCCGAGGAAAGTCCACTGTCCAGCCGGTGGTTCCGCGGTCGAGATGGGACGAGATGGATTTGGGTGTCAGGCCAGGATGGCCCTCGCGACGAGGTCCATGCCGAAGGCCGTGAGGATGGCCAGGTAGAGCAGGCCGGTGGCGGCCATCACCGCGCTGTACTCCTTCTCCTTGAGCGCGGCCCAGGTGACGGCGAGCAGGCCGATGGTGGTGACGACGCACGCCACCCAGAACCAGCCGAGGATGCCGCCGTACCCGTCGTCGATCGTGCCCGAGAGGGCCGAGCCCATGCCGACGGGCCAGAGCAGCAGCACGACCTCGACCGGCCAGATCGCAGCGGACCACTTCACCAGCTCACGGAGCGGGTCGCGGGGCAGGCCGGGCTGCACGAGGTACCAGTGGCCCAGCAACATGGCGTCGGTGACCGCGCCCAGGAAGGCCGCGCCCACCACCGTGCGAGCCACCGACAGCCAGGCCGGGTCGCCGATGTGGGCCCCGGCGGCGATCAGGCCGAGCAGGCCGATGACCGGCGCGATCAGGTCGAGCGACGGTGGGAACTCGGGCAACGAGCGATCACCGACAGTCTCCCGGCGGTCGATGCCGGTCATGGCCGTGACCCGGGCCGAGCGGGCCTCGACCACCTCGCGCTGGCCCGCCACCCCGGCCTTGCGCCGGGCGTACGACACCGCCAGGGCCGCCGCCGCGGCCACCGCCACGCCGGCTGCGGCCAGATCGCGGGGCAGGTAGGGGTCGGTCTTCTGACCGACCCACACCGCTCCGGCGGCCATGAGCCCGTAGACCGCGCGCAGCAGCCAGCCGTACCCGATGCCCAGGAGGCGGTGACGTGTGGTGACCCACAGGAAGGCCAGGCCGCCGGTGGCCCACTGCAGCAGGACGGTTCCCGCGTCGAGTTCCACCTGGGCTCAGCCGTCGACCGCGACGAGGCCGTGCTCGGCGTGGTTCAGTGGGTCGGGCCCCGCCTCGGCCGCGACCACGATGTCCTCGAGGCGGGCACCCCACTCCCCCGGCACGTAGATGCCGGGCTCGACCGAGAAGGCGTGACCGGGGACGAGGGCCGTGCAGTTGCCCGCGACCAGGTAGGGGTCTTCGTGCTCCTCGATGCCGATGCCGTGGCCGGTGCGGTGGATGAAGTAGTCGCCGTAGCCGCCCTCGGCGATCACCCGCCGGGCCACCGCGTCCACGTCCTCGCACGGGGTACCCACCGTGGCTGCTCGCACGGCCTCACGCTGGGCCTCCTGCAGCACGGCGTAGAGGTCGCGGAAGGCGGCCGGAGGCTCGCCGACGAACACGCAGCGGGTGATGTCCGAGCAGTAGCCCGCACCCGAGTCGTCCGCCGGCATCGTTCCACCGAAGTCGCAGAGGACCACGTCGCCGGGCCCGATGACCCGGGCGCCCGCCTCGTGGTGCGGGCTGGCGGCATTGGGGCCCGAGGCGACGATGGCGAAGTTCACCCGGTGGTGGCCTTCGGCCAGGAGCCGGCGGCTCAACTCGGCGGACACCTGCGCCTCGGTGCGACCGACCAACCCGATCTCGCCACTCTGGAGTTGCGCTGCCACCCGGTCGGCGGCCGCCGAGGCCACCCGGAGCGCCGCCACCTCGGTGTCGTCCTTCACCGCACGCAGCGGGCCCACGATCTCGCTCGCCTTCCGGAACCTGATGCCGGGGAGTCGGCCGATCAGATCGACGAGGAAGCGGGCCCAGGTGCGGTCGCCGATGGCCGCCACCGGGGCCGGGCCGGTGAGCGCGGCCACCAGCTCCACGGGGTCGTCGGTCTCGTCCCAGGGCACCACCGAGAACACCCCGGGCCGCTCGGCCACCCGTGGCGCCTCGAGTCGGGGAACGACCAGGTGGGCCTCGGCGTCACGGGGCACCACCAACATGGTGAGCCGCTCGAGCGGCATCGCCTCGTAGCCACACAGCCACGGCAGGTCGGCACCCACCGACAACAACACCATGTCCACGCCCTGCGCGGCCATGGCGGAGCGCACCCGGGCGAGGCGGTCGGCGTGCACGCCACTCATCGGCGCCACCCCCGGTCACTCTGGGGGAAGCAGCGGACGGGTTTCCCCGGGTACTCCCTCCAACTCGGCGAGCTCATGGTGTGGATGGCGCCGTCGCACTCGCGGCGGCAGAGCGGGCGTGGTAGCTCGACCGGGTCAGGGGGCTCGACTCGACGCGGCCGATGCCGAGGGCCTCGCCCGTCTCGCGCCACCGGTCGAAGTGGTGCGGTTCCCAGAAGCGCACCACGGGCAGGTGCCGGGCGGTGGGACGCAGGTACTGGCCGATGGTGACGATGTCGACGCCGACGGCACGCAGGTCGGCGAGGGTGGCCACGATCTCGTCGTCGGTCTCGCCCATGCCGACGATGAGGCCCGACTTGGTGACGAGGCCCTCGGCCTTGGCCCGGGCCAGCACCGACAGGCTGCGGGCATACGACGCCGACGGCCGCACCGCACGCTGGAGGCGTGCCACCGTCTCGATGTTGTGGTTCAACACGTCGGGCCGGGCCGCGAAGACCGTGGCCAACGATGCGTCGTCGCCCCGGAAGTCGGGGATCAGCACCTCGACCGCGGTCCCGGGCCGACGGGCCCGGACCGACGCGATGGTGGCGGCGAACGCCCCGGCACCACCGTCGGCCAGGTCGTCGCGTGCCACCGCGGTCACGACGGCAAAGGCCAGGTCCATGCGTTCGACCGCTTCGGCCACCCGCTCCGGCTCACCGGGGTCGAGGGCAACGGGACGGCGCGTGTCGACCAGGCAGAAGCCGCAGGCGCGCGTGCACCGCTCGCCGTTGATCATGAAGGTGGCCGTGCCGTCCGCCCAGCACTCGAAGATGTTGGGGCACCCCGCCTCTTCGCAGACCGTGACGAGGTCGAGCTCGCGGAGCGTGCGCCCGAGTCCGGCGTACTCGGGTCCCAGGTGGGCCTGCACCCGCAGCCAGTCGGGCTTGCGCTCGCGCACGCCGAGCCCGCCCGGCACGCCGGCGTCGCGCAGCCGCCTTACGAGCCGCACCGAGGTCTCGCCCGCCTCGGCCGATGCGTCGCGCGTGAACGCCGCCAGGTCGTGGTCGCGGACCTTCCACGCCGTGTCCTGGCGCTCCCAGTCGCCGTCGGAGGCCCACTGCCCGGTGGCTCGGGCGGTCACGGCGTCGACCACCTGGCGCATCGTCACGTCGACCCCCTCCGCCGCCAACGAGGTGACGGCCTTGTCGGCGATGCCGCAGGGGACGATGTGGCCGAAGTAGGCGAGGTCCGGGTCGACGTTCAGGGCGAAACCGTGCATCGTGCGACCCCGGGTGAGACGCACCCCGATGGCGGCGATCTTGCGGGGATGGTCGGTGTGCGCCCCCACCCAGACGCCGGGGTAGCCCGGCAGGCGGTCGGCGCCGGGGAGGCCGAGGTCGGCCAGCACGTCGATCACCATCTGCTCGACCGAGCGCACGTAGGCCACCGTGTCGACCATGCCGCCGTCGGTGTTGCCCTTCCCGGGAACCGTCAGGATCGGGTAGCCGACCAGTTGGCCGGGCCCGTGGTAGGTGATGTCGCCACCCCGGTCGGACCGCACGAGTTCGGACCCCACCGATGTCGGGTCGACCAGCAGGTGACCCTGGTCACCGCGGGCCCCCAGGGTGAAGACGTGGGGATGCTCGAGGAGGAGCAGGTGGTCGTCGGCCGACTCGCGGAACAGGCCGTGCTGGAGTGCGTGGGCGTCCTGGTAGCGGACGGCGCCCAACCACCGGACCCGCAGGGTCACCGGGCCGCGGTCACAGTTCGACGGACCAGTCGCGGGTCTCGATGATCTCGCGGAGCCGGTCGAGGAACGCGGCGACGTAGGCACCGTCGAACGCCCGGTGGTCCCACGCGAGCGCGAGCACGCCCACCGAATGGATCGCTATCGACTCGCTGCCGGCGGCATCGGTGACGACCACCGGCTTGCGGTGGACACCGTCGGTGGAGAGGATCGCGACCTGCGGCTGGTTGATGATCGGGAACTGCATCATCGTGCCGTAGCGACCGGGGTTCGTGATGGTGAACGTGCCCCCGGCGATGTCGTCGGCCGAGAGCTGCCTGCTCCGGGCCCGGGTGGCGAGGTCGTGGACCTCACGGGCGAGGGCAGGGAGGCGCTTGGTGTCGGCGTCGTGGATCACCGGGGCGAGCAGGCCCTGGAAGTCGAGGTCGACCGCGATGGCCAGGTTCACCTCGCCGTGGACGATCAGTTCTCCGTCGCCGACCGTGGCGTTGAGGTGCGGGTAGTCCTCGATGGCGTCGACCACGGCACGGGAGACGAACGGCAGGTAGGTGAGGCTGAAGCCCTCGGTGGCCTTGAACGCCTCGCGATGGGCACGGCGCACGCGATCGACGCCTTCGAAGTCGACCTCGACGGCCGTGAGCGCGTGGGGCGACGTGGCGTGCGAGCGAACCATGTGCTCACCGGTGCGCTTGCGGATGTTGTTGAGGGGCTCGACGACATCGCGGCTCGCACCGGGCACGCGAGGGGCCGGGCGCGGTGCCGGGGCGGGCACGGCGGGCGGCGCGGCCCCCGGGACCACGGTGCCCGCCGCCCGCTGCGCCGCGATCACCGCCTCGGCATCCTGGCGGGTGATGCGCCCACCCACGCCGGTTCCCTGGATGCCCGAGGCGTCGATGCCGTGGTCGGCGATGAGGCGCCGCACGAGCGGCGAGAGCAGCCTGGGAGCGGTCCCGGCATCCGATTGATCGGCGACCGGCGCCCGTTCGGGCCCGGCCCCCGGGGAGGGCGCCGTCTCGATGGCGGGCGCCGGCGTCGGCGCGGCTGCCGGCGTCGGTGGCACGGGTGGCGGTGGTGCGGGTGGCGGGGCCGCCTCGGCCTCGACCGGGGCCTGGGCCGGTGCGGCGGCGCCGGATAGCGGGGCGTCGGTGAGCACCGCCAACCTCGTGCCCACGTCCACCGTCTCGCCCTCTGGCACGAGGATCTCGCTCAGGAAGCCCGCGGCCGGCGACGGCACCTCGGAGTCGACCTTGTCGGTCGAGACCTCGAACAGCACCTCGTCCAGGGCAACCGGGTCCCCCACGGCCTTGAACCACCTGGTGATCGTGCCTTCCGTCACGGTCTCGCCCAACTGGGGCATCTCGACATCAGCCATGGAGTGACCTTCCGGTGAGGGACATCATCGTTTCGCCGAACAGTTCGCTCATCGTGGGATGGGGCTGAATCAGCCCGGCCACCTCGGCCGCGGTGGCCTCCCAGTTGACGGCGAGATAGCCCTGCCCCAGTTGCTCGGTGACCCAGGGACCGACCATGTGGACGCCGAGGATCCGCCCGGCGGTGCCGTCGGGCTGCTTCTCCGCGATCACCTTCACGAGCCCGTCGGTCTCACCGACGATGATGGCCCGCCCGTTTCCCGCGAAGCGGTGCTTCGAGGTGACGACGTCGAACCCGGCCTCCGTCGCGGCCGCTTCCGAGTAGCCCGCGAACGCCACCTCGGGTCGGCAGTAGATGCACCACGGCACCGCCGTGTAGTCGATGCCGACGGGGTCCTCGCCGAGGATGCCGTCGATGGCGCAGATGCCCTCGGCGAAGCCGACGTGGGCGAGGGCGGGGGTGGCCACCACGTCGCCCACTGCCCAGACGCCTGGCTCGCCGGTGCGGCAGACCTCGTCGACCACCACGAACCCCCGGCCGTCGACCTCGACGGATGTCCCGTCGAGTCCGAGGTTGTCGGCGAGCGGGCGCCGGCCGACCGACATCACCACCAGGTCGACGTCGAGCCGCTCGCCTTCCCCGAACACGACCGTGGTGCCGGTCGCCCCGGGCTCGTGACCGGCGACCGACACCCCCGGGCGGACGTCGATGCCCCGCTTCTTGAAGGAGCGGAGCACCACCTTGGTGACGTCCTCGTCGCATCCAGGAAGGATCTTGGGCAGCGCTTCGAGCACGGTCACCTGGCTGCCGAGGTCGGACAGCATCGAGGCGAACTCGCAGCCGATGGCCCCGCCGCCGATGACAGCCGCCCTTGCGGGGAGCGCGTCGAGCGAGAGCAGTTCGTCGGAGGTCACCACCAGGATGCCGTCGACATCGAAACCGGGGATCGAACGCGTGGTCGATCCCGAGGCGATGATCACGGCATCGCCGTGCAGGCTGATCTCCCCGGACTCGCCGCCGCTGACGCGGACCTCGTGACCGGCGTGAAGCGAGCCGACGCCGTGGTAGGTGGTGACCTTCCGGTTCGACAGGAGGCCGGTGAGCCCCTGGTGCAGCTGGTCGACCACCTTCTGCTTGCGGGCCTGGGTGACCGAGAAGTCGAGGGCCGGCGCCGTGGTCGTGATGCCGAAGTGCGCCGCGTCCGCCACCGACCGGAAGACCGAGGCGGTCTCGAGGAGCTCCTTCGCGGGGATGCAGCCCCGGTGCAGGCAGGTGCCACCCACCTTGTCCATCTCGACCATGGCGACCTCGAGGCCGAGGCCGGCGCCGTAGAGCGCTGCCGCATACCCACCGGGGCCGCCACCGATGACCACCACGTCGAAGTGCTGAGGCATCGCGCGAGCCTACTGACGGAGGGCCGGGGACCGCGTCGCCGCGTTGGGCGCCCCCGTTAGGCTTCCCGGGAGTGAAGACGAAGACCCTGATCATCGCCGCACTCGTCTGCGGCATCGCCATCCTGGTGGCCTTCACCGTCCAGGTCCTCATCGTCCTCTGACCAACCCCTCTCGCCCCTAGGAGCCCCCCATGCAGGATGCCGTCGGCGGAGTGCAGTCCGTGCTGGTGTTGGGCGGCACGTCCGAGATCGCCCTCGCCACCGTGCGACGGATGGTGGCCGATCGGTGCCGCACGGTCGTGCTCGCGTCCCGCGATCCCGACGACCTGCTCTCGCCCGCAGCCGAGTTGCGGTCGGCAGGCGCCACGACCGTCGAGACCGTGGCGTTCGACGCCCTCGACACGGCCTCACACGCCGCGGTCATCGGCGACGCCTTTGCCCGCCACGGTGACATCGACGTGGTCCTGCTCGCATTCGGAGTGCTCGGCGACCAGGCGGCCTTCGATGCCGACCCCGAAGCCGCGGTCGAGGCGGTCCGGGTGAACTACGTGGGCGCGGTGTCCGCCGGGCTCATCACCGCTTCGCACCTCCGCTCGCAGGGGCATGGGACCCTGGTGGTGCTCTCCTCGGTGGCGGGCGAGCGGGTCCGGAAGACCAACTTCGTCTACGGCTCGTCCAAGGCCGGCCTGGACGGTTTCGCCCAGGGCCTGGGCGACGCCCTCGTCGGGACCGGCGCCCACGTGCTGGTGGTCAGGCCGGGTTTCGTCCACACCCGCATGACCGCGGGCATGGACCCCGCGCCGCTCTCCACCACTCCCGAGGTCGTCGCCGAGGCCATCACCACGGGCCTGGCCAAGTCGAGCTCGGTGGTCTGGGCGCCGGCACCGCTGCGCGTGGTGATGTCGGGCCTCCGCCACCTCCCACGCCCCCTGTGGCGGAGGGCCTCCGAACGCGGCTGACGGGCTCAGGTCTTCCGCTCTCGGCTGCGCCGGGCCGCTCGTTCTGCGTTCAGGCCACGCAGGCCGGGGCCCCCGCCTTCTTCCTCGGGCTCAGGTCTTCCGCTCTCCGCTGCGCCGGGCCGCTCGGGCCCCGCCCTCGTCCCTCGGGCTCAGGGGCGCCGCAGGACGCCGACCAGATGGGTGGAGAGCCCGGGCACGTGAGCCAGCATGGGATAGACGGTCGAGGTCAGCGGGCCCAGTCGGCGGACCAGCGGCGGTAGCACCGTCGCCCGCTCCAGGTCGGCCCCGAAGCCCGGGAACAGCGCGACCACCTCCTTCCGGGGCACGGGGTTCGTGTCCGCATTCCCGGGGCTCGGCAGACGCATGTCGTACCAGAGCACGATGCCACCCGGCGCGAGCACGCGCCCGACCTCGGCCGCCATCTCGGCGCGGAGCGCCCCGGGGATGGAACTGAACACCGTGAACGCCGACACGGCGTCGAATGCCCCGGTGGCGAACGGCAGGGCGACGCCGTCTCCCCGCACGGGGCGCAGTCCCGGCGAGCGCAGACGAGCCTGTCCGAGGCGCCGGCCACTGCGGTCGAGCCCGACCCGGAGCACGGCGAGCAGTCCGGCATCGACGAGGTCCCGTTGGCCCTCGCCACTGCCGCAACCGAGGTCGAGCAGGGGACGCGAGCCGGGCACCGGCCAGCTTCCGGCCCGGAGCGCGGCAGCCACGAGCCGGGCGGATCGATCGTCGTGAATGGCCCGGTTCCCCGGGTTGTCGGTGCTCCAGCGGCTCTCGGCCCGGCCCGGGGAGTCGCCCCCTCCGCTGTCCACGGACCGGGACCCTAGATCTCACCCGCCACGACATCGTTCCGCTCTGGTGGAGGTGGGTGAGCCGACAGGACATCGTTCCGGTGTGTGAGACCGGGTTCCGCCAGGACATCGTTCCGGTCTGTTCAGCGCAGGGTGCGGGCGAGGTCGAAGTCGCCGT